>NZ_JBDFQT010000001.1:0-1199221 GCF_039675725.1 Erwinia sp. Eh17-17
CCGGTTGCCAGAATATGCAGCCAGAATGAAGCCGGTTATTCCTGATTATGAATGGATCACATACGGGGAGCGGGTCAGAAGCCGGTTATTCCTGATTATGAATGGATCACATACGGGGAGCGGGTCAGTAATGAAGCTGTTAGTTGGTGCCAGGCTTCTTTGTTGGGTTCTGGAACTGTTGGAGGAAGTTGCTGAAGCGCTGAGGATCTCAGCCAACAGCTCCTGCTTAGCTGTCCTCTGGACTGGTTTACTTTATTCAGCTCAACCTCGTTTAATCTTACAGTCACTGAGTATCTACGAAGACGATTCGGGGGTAACTTTTTTGCGGCAGGATTATTGGTAAACGAAGAAGGAAAATCATCATCGAAAATAATATTTATTTTTTTCATATCAACTCCTTTTGATATTTTTATTAATAGCATATCCATATGCTATCTGTAATGAATACCATAAAGTTCAATCATGTCAACGGGTTGGGATTGAGGTCTTTGCTTTGATCTTTCTTTTTCAACCGAAGGACAGAAAAAGCAAGGCAACTGAGCATCGCTCAGTTAGCCCTTGCTTACCACATAGAAAGGTTTTATATTTTTTTCGGAAAAAGGAGGATTAATGTCAAAGTTAGAGTGCTATGCAGTGTTTGAAGGGGGCGGTGTAAAAGGTTCAGCCTTTGCTGGCGCATTGGTGTCTGCTGAAAATGCTGAGATTAATTTCGTTGGATACGGAGGTGCTTCAGTTGGTAGTATAATTGCATTTCTTTCTTGTCTCGGTTTTACTTCAAGTGAATTAGAGTTAAGAATCAAATCACTGGATCTATCGGAGTTTTTAGATCAGGGGATAGTTAACGAAACTAACATTATTCATGAAGTAATAAGTCAAAATAAAAAAATCATTAATGATTCGGTAGGAAGTGGTATTCGAGGATCGATAACTTCAAAATTGAAAGTGATAAAAAATTCTTTCAGGCTTGATGTAATAACTTCTTGTCTCAAAATAATAGGAAAACTGAAAAGCAGATATGGTGTTCATTCTAAAGATGAGATGATAAAAATACTAATAAAATATGCCAAGGAAAAAATTTCTACTGAGTATTTAATTAAGAAAGATGGTGTAGAAACAATATCATTTAAAGATTTTTTTCACATTACTGGTAAGGATTTAAGGCTAGTTGCTACAAACTTGAATTCCAGAAGAGCTGAGAGATTTTCACATATCGACACGCCAAACCATTGTGTGTTTAAGGCTGTCGCAGCATCATCGTCATTCCCATTCTTTTATGAACCAACAATTGAAGGCGAGTCTTACCTGATCGATGGCGGAGTTTCGTGTAATCTGCCAAGTTTTTTGTTTGCAAATGAAGTTCACAAAAGATTACCTATATATGCATTTGATTTAGTTGTGGATTCTGCACCTAAAAAGAAATTTAATAATATTATAACTTATACTTGGAATATTATAACTTCATTATTAGATGCCAGTACGGAAATTATTTCCGAAGAAGTTGGTTGTATAGTTGTACCTGTAAAAATTCCGATAGGAATAAACACTTTAGATTTCAATCTAAATAGCGAGCAAATTAACTCTCTCTTTGAATCTGGAAAGGAGAGTGCAAAAAATTTTTTTGAAAATCACGATTTAACAGAGCTATCTAAAGAGGCTAATGATTCTCACAAAGTAGGAGCTTTAATATATGGTGTTTACGACGAGATATTAGCTGACTTAGCTGACAGGATTTCATTTCAAAACCTAACAGTAAATACTTGGCTTTACACATGTATCAATTCTGAGCCTAAGGAAATAATATCTTTTTCGGTAGGGTCAAACAGCGATTTTGATCCACCTCATTATCAATATTCTTTAAGTCAGCAAGGAATTGATTGTGTTGAGGCTTGGAAGAATAAAAGTATTGAATTTAAGTTTGATAATAATAAGGTTAGAGTTTGTTTTCCGATTTCAAAAAAAAATATTAAGGAGGGCGATATTCATCAGACAAAATATAATCCAATTTTAGGTGTGTTGTGTTTATCAGTTGCTTGTAATAAGTCAATTTGTAATTGGCTTAACTATAATGCTCAAAATGGACAATTTGACATTGACCAAGATTTTGTTATAATAGTAAATACGTATGTTAATTTAATCGGAATGGCAATGCTTGGTAATCAATTGGTCTTCCATGATGCCAATGGGTACAAGATTTAATTTTTTGAATCCTGAAATTCCGATGATTTATAATGGTGACCTTTGCGGATCTTAAAGGTCATCCTACCGGAGGAACTATGAGTAAAGTAATATCTTCAAATGCCTTAAATGTTGCTATCAGTAAAGGTCTTGTAAGGACCGTTGACAATTATTTTTCGAATGAGCCAGTTCAGGCCTTTAAAAGTGCGAGTAAAAGATTCAAAGCAAAATCAGAAAAACAAAATTTTGTTATTGCCAATAAAAAAGAGTGAGTGATTTAGCGAGCGTTTCTTTTACATGTGATGTGCCTACTGCTACACTTATGCCCTTTACTAAAATAATTTCATGAATTTTTATAAAAATTATAGGGCCTCAGCGCTCTTTCTTTACAAGCTTCCAGATAGTCAGCCCACCATTGCAGCATAAGTTTCCGTTCTTCCAAATGCTCCGCTTTATGTATGTATGCAGCCCGGACACTGTTGCGCTCCTGATGGCTCATTTGTCTTTCCACAGCATCTCTGGACCATAATCCCGATTCGATTAAGGCACTACATGCCATAGTCCTGAAACCATGCCCACAGACTTCTGCTTTCGTATCGTAGCCCATCGTCCTGAGTGCTTTGTTGACAGTGTTTTCACTGATAGGTTTGTCGTCCCCAGTAAAACTGATAAACATAAGTTCTTTGTCACCACTGATCGAGTGAAGCTCTTCCAAGAGTGCTTTAGCTTGTGTGCTTAGTGGAACCAGATGTGGGGTTTTCATCTTTGCCCCTCTTGCAGAATATTTTACCCCGTTCATAGGTTTTCGCTTTCCGGGAATAGTCCACAATGAGTTCTTGAGATCAACTTCTGACCAGCGGGCAAATCGTAATTCACTCGAACGGACAAAGGTCAGGAGTGTTAACTGCACTGCAATTTGAGTAATACCTTTTCCTTTATATGCTTCCAGTCTATTCATCAGTTCTGGCAATCGCTCCAAAGAAAGGGCAGGGCGATGAACACTTTTAGTGGAAACAACAGCACCAGCGAGGTCGTTTGCAGGATTCTGTTCAATCAACGCATTGTGAACGGCATACCTCATCACCGCCGTAATGCGTTGTTGTAATCGGGAAGCTAATTCATTGTGTCCTGAAGCTTCTGCTTTTTTCAAAGGAACCAATAAATCACGAGTTTTTAGCTCGCTGACATTACGTTTGCCGATGACTGGGAACACATGGGAAACAAGGCTGTTCAAAACAGTTGTTCTATGACTGTCTGACCAGGTTCTGTTACTGGTATGCCATTGTTGTGCAACTTGCTCAAATGTTAGCAAGCCTTTGCTCTCAATCTTTTCGGCTTTGCGCTTTTCACTTGGGTCAACATGGTTTGCAACGAGCTGACGGGCTTCATCTCTTCTTCGTCTGGCTTCTGACAATGAAACCTCTGGATAAACACCCAGCGCGAGAATTTTCTGTTTACCAGCGAAGCGATACTGAAAACGCCAGTACTTGGAACCACTTGTGGTGATCAGCAGGTGCATACCATTACCGTCGGTCATTTTGACTGGCTTATCAGAAGGCTTTGTATTTCTTATTTTTAACTCTGTGAGCGCCATACTAAAAACCCTCAGATGATGGTATCTGCAATATCGAACTTAACATACCAACATATGTACCAACTAAACAGAGTAGATTTTGAAATACAGTGGTGAACGTTAATGGGCTATTAACTTGAGGTAAGTGTTTGAAGTTAAAGAGTTGACTAGACTTTGAGATACTTAGGCGGGCTAACATTTGGTGTCCCCTGCAGGAATCGAACCTGCAACTAGCCCTTAGGAGGGGCTCGTTATATCCATTTAACTAAGGAGACTTAGAGCGGCTACGCTTGAAACGTTCGCCAGTGCTTCTATCTTACCGTATTTCTTCAGTTTTTTTCAAGGATTACGTTCCTGATTGCCTCGCCCTGTTCCCTGTTGTTCCGCCTTGTGGTCGCATCGTTCACCTGCCATTGTCTGCACATCGAGTGATCTGCCACCGCTGCTTCTATGACAAAATCCACCGGCCAGGTCCGGTTAGATGCATCCGGGCGCCGAAGCGGAAGCCGCTGGCCCATGACAACGCCATCTGCATTTAACGTTCAGGCCAGGCTTAATCCCATCACGGCATTTACAAACCCAGCGGCAATCAACACAAGCCCCGGCACCAGGTAGTTTCTGTCTTTCTTCAGTTATTGTTTATTCTGTACCCATTTAACCAAGTGAACTGCGGCGCGAAGAGTAACGCATTCTTGCCGCAGCTTAACCACTTACCTTACTGACCGTGCGTTTTACCCTCAGTCTTCCCGTTCTGAGGTCTCTTTTTTCTGCTGGCGCTTCGCCTCGGCAGCCGCTTTCGCTTTCGCCTTATTGCTCATATCGTTACGGATCTGCGCGTGACTGATAAGAGCAAAAATAAAGGTGCCGCCGATGATATTGCCCGCCAGCGTTGGCAGGGCGAACGGCCAGATAAACTGCTGCCACGGGATATCGCCGTTAAACACCAGGTAGAACACTTCGACTGAACCCACCACGATATGGGCCAGGTCGCCCAGCGCGACCAGCCAGGTCATCAGGATAATTATCCAGATCTTGGCTGCGCCCGCGGACGGAAACATCCAGACCATAGTGGCAATAATCCAGCCGGAGACCACCGCGTTGGCAAACATCTCGCCGGGGCTGTTTTCCATCACTTTCTGGCTGATGCTGACAAACGCACCGCGCACGGCCTCGTCAAAAATCGGCATATGATCAAAGGCCAGTGCGGCCAGCGCTGTTCCCATCAGGTTACCGCACAGTACCAGGCCCCACAGCCGCATTAACAGCAGCAGATTACTGCCGCTGGGTTTGTGCATCACCGGCAGGACGGCGGTGACGGTGTTTTCAGTAAACAGCTGCTGGCGCGCCATAATCACAATAATAAAGCCAAAGGTATAGCCCAGGTTTTCCAGCAGAAACCCGCCGGGGACATCGTGCAGGTTCACCTGGAAAATCCCTTTTGCCATCAGCGATGCTCCCATCGACAGGCCGGCGGCGATGGCGGAAAACAGCAGTGCGAGGGCATCACGCTCCAGCTCTTTTTCACCTTCCTGGCGGATCTGTTCATGGACGGCAGCCGCGCGGGAGGGCAGGGCCTCCTCATCAACCTCAATTTCCTTTCCCTGTTCGCTTTCCTCGCTTTCAACCTCGTTATTATCGTTTTGTGTGCTGTTCATTGATTTTCCCAAAAGTGATGATGTTTCAATTAAGCGTAGCGGGTATTATCTGGCGCGATGAAAATGTAACTCTGTTTAAGAAGAAGAGTAACAAAGCTTTAACCAGAGAGCAGAATTGCGCGGAAATTAACCATAATGCGCTCTATGCAGGGCAGGACGTGGCCCGGACAAGGGGTGGTCAGCTTAGGCAGACCCACAGTTTGTGGTACTATCCGCCCATCAAATTTAACACTATGTGATTTACCTCTCATGCTGGCAGCCCAAAATCTGACATGTGTTCGCGACGAGCGAACGCTCTTTAGCGATCTCAGTTTTACCGTAAATGCCGGTGATATCGTGCAGGTTGAAGGGGAAAACGGCGCGGGAAAAACCTCACTGCTGCGCATTCTGGCCGGGCTCAGTCAGCCGGAGCAGGGCGAGGTCCACTGGCAGCAGCGCAACATTCGCCAGCAGCGGGAACATTACTACGCCAGCCTGCTCTGGCTCGGCCATCTGCCGGGAATCAAAGCGGTATTAACGCCTTTTGAAAATCTTCGCTTCTGGTATGTCGATCGCCCGGAACAGGCGATCTGGCAGGCGCTTGAGCAGGTTGACCTGACGGGTTATGAGGATGTTGCGGTTGCCCAGCTGTCAGCCGGGCAGCAGCGACGCGTGGCGCTGGCCCGGCTGTGGCTCTCCTCCGCACCGCTGTGGATCCTTGACGAGCCGCTAACCGCCATTGATAAGTCCGGGGTGGAAAAGCTGATGGCGCGCTGTGTTGAACATGCCAGCCGGGGAGGGGCGGTGATCCTCACCACTCATCAGGACCTGCCTGATTCTGTCCGCAACCTGAACCGCATCCGTCTGACCTCCGGCGAGGTCCTCTGATGCTGTGGCGGGTACTGAAACGGGAGCTGCATATCGCGTTTCGCAGCGGCACGGAAATCATCAACCCCCTGTGGTTCTTTTTGATTGTCATCACCCTGTTTCCCTTGGGGATTGGGCCGGATCCACTGCTGCTGGCGCGAGTTGCTCCCGGCATTGTCTGGGTGGCAGCGCTGCTTTCATCCCTGCTGGCGCTGGAAAGGCTGTTCCGTGACGATTTTCTCGACGGTTCACTGGAACAACTGCTGCTGCTGCCCGCGCCGCTGCCGCTGACGGTGCTGGGCAAGATAGCCGCCCACTGGATGGTCACCGGCCTGCCGCTGCTGATCCTCTCTCCGCTGGTGGCGCTGCTGCTGTCGCTGGACTTTGCCACCTGGCGGGCGATGGCGCTGACGCTGCTGTTGGGTACGCCAACGCTCAGTTTCCTTGGGGCGATTGGCGTCGGGCTGACGGTGGGGCTGCGTCGCGGTGGGGTATTACTGAGTTTGCTGGTGCTGCCGTTAGCGGTACCGATACTGATTTTTGCCAGCGCCGCCATTGACGCTGCCGGGCAGGGGCTGCCAATTGATGGCTATCTGGCCATTCTCGGCGCACTGCTGGCAGGCAGTGCAACGCTGGCACCTTTTGCTACAGCGGCCGCACTGCGGGTAAGCATGCACTAACGCACTGATAAAAAAGATAAACAGGCCGGTGTACGCACGCTGTCGATGAATTAACACCAGAACGATGATTCTTTTATTGTGAGCAAAATAATAATGTGGAAATGGATACATCAACTGGGCCAGCCTGAGCGGCTGTACCGGCTATGCGGACGTTTTGTGCCGTGGTTTGCTGTGCCCTGCGCGGCGGCGCTGCTGCTGGGCTGGACCTGGGGCTTTGGTTTTGCCCCCCCGGCATCTGAGCAGGGTGATGGTTTCCGTATCATCTATATCCATGTACCGATGGCAATGTGGTCGATGGGTATCTACGCCTCAATGGCGGTGGCGGCCTTCGTCGGGCTGGTGTGGCAGTGGAAAACTGCCGACCTCGCCGCGATGGCGATGGCTCCCATCGGCGCGGTCTACACCTTTATTGCGCTGGTCACCGGGGCGGCCTGGGGCAAGCCGATGTGGGGGGCCTGGTGGAAGTGGGATGCGCGCCTGACCTCCGAGCTGGTGCTTTTGTTCCTGTATATCGGGGCGATTGCGCTGTATCACGCTTTTGAGGATCGCCGCATGGCCGGACGCGCCTCCGGGATTATGATCCTCGTCGGGGTGATTAACCTGCCGATTATTCATTATTCAGTCAAGTGGTGGAATACCCTGCACCAGGGGTCGTCCGGCGTGCTGCTGGAGGCGGTTTATCCGACGATGCGGACGCCGCTGCTGTGGTCCGTGCTGGGGGTGTGGCTGCTGTTTATCACGCTGACGCTGATGCGCTTGCGCAACCTGCTGCTACACAGCGAACGCCATCGTCCTTGGGTGGCGGCGATTGCGGCAAAAGGAGGGCGCAGCCTATGACTCCCGCTTTCGCTTCCTGGCATGATTTTTTTGCCATGGGCCACTATGCCTTTTACGTCTGGCTGGCCGTCGCCAGTACCCTGATCCCGTTGAGTATGCTGGTGCTGCACACGCTGTGGCTGCGCCGCCGTCTGCTGGCCGATATCCGCCAGCGACAGGCGCGCGAGCAGCGTATTCGTGCGGTCAAAATGAAAAACGCCGCGATCCGTGCGGCAGGAGATAAATCGTGAACCCCCGTCGTAAAAATCGCCTGATCCTGGTGACGCTGGTGCTGGTCGGACTGGGGCTGGCAACGGCGCTGGTGATGTACGCGCTGCGCTCCAACATCGACCTGTTTTATACGCCGGGTGAGGTCATCAATGGTAAGGGCGACCAGCGCGTCAAACCGGAGCCGGGCCAGCGTCTGCGCGTCGGCGGTATGGTACTGCCGGGCAGCGTGAAGCGTGACCCGAATACCTTGCAGGTTTCATTCAAACTGTATGATGCGGTCGGCACCATCAGCGTCAGCTATGAAGGTATCCTGCCGGACCTGTTCCGTGAAGGGCAGGGCGTGGTGGCGCAGGGCGTTTTACAGGACGGCAATCACGTACTGGCGAAAGAAGTGCTGGCAAAACACGATGAGAAATACACGCCGCCTGAAATTGAAGATGCGATGAAGAAAAATCACACCTCTCCGGCGGCGACCGCCGCAACCGGAGGCCAGTCATGATGCCGGAAGTTGGCAGTTTCCTGCTGTGCCTCGCGCTGGCGCTGTCGCTGCTGCTCAGCGTTTATCCTCTGTGGGGGGCTGCGCGCCAGGATCAGCGGCTGATGGGGCTGGCTCGTCCGCTGACGTACGGGCTGTTTGCCTGTATCGCCGGGGCGTTTCTTATCCTCGTTCACGCCTTTGTGGTCAATGATTTCAGCGTTGCCTACGTAGCCACCAACTCCAATACGCTGCTGCCGGTTTATTACCGTATTGCGGCTACCTGGGGGGCACACGAAGGATCGCTGCTGCTGTGGGTGCTGTTGCTCAGCGGCTGGACGCTGGCGGTGGCGCTGCTCAGCCGTGCAATGCCGCAGGATGCCATTGCCCGCGTGCTGGCCGTGATGGGGATGATCAACCTAGGGTTTCTGCTGTTTATTACCCTGACTTCAAACCCGTTTACCCGCACGCTGCCGGACTTCCCCATCGAGGGCAGCGATCTGAACCCGATGCTGCAGGATATCGGGCTGATTTTCCATCCGCCGCTGCTGTATATGGGCTACGTCGGCTTCTCTGTAGCATTTGCATTTGCCATTGCCTCACTGATGGCCGGGCGTCTCGATACCGCCTGGGCGCGCTGGTCGCGTCCGTGGACCACGGCAGCCTGGGTGTTTCTCACCATCGGCATTGTGCTCGGATCGGCCTGGGCCTATTACGAACTGGGCTGGGGGGGCTGGTGGTTCTGGGATCCGGTAGAAAACGCGTCCTTTATGCCGTGGCTGGCCGGAACCGCGCTGATCCACTCGCTGGCGGTGACGGAAAAACGCGGAACCTTTAAGGCCTGGACGGTGCTGCTGGCGATAACCGCTTTCTCTCTCAGCCTGCTGGGGACGTTCCTGGTGCGTTCCGGGGTGCTGGTGTCGGTGCACTCTTTTGCCTCCGATCCCGCGCGCGGCATGTTTATTCTCGCTTTCCTGATCATTGTCATTGGCGGGTCGCTGCTGCTGTACGCGATTAAAGGCGGTAAAGTGCGCAGCCGGGTGCAGAATGAGGCCTGGTCGCGCGAATCCTTCCTGCTGGGCAATAACGTGCTGCTGATCGCCGCGATGCTGGTGGTGCTGCTCGGCACACTGCTGCCGCTGGTGCATAAACAACTCGGCCTCGGCACCATCTCGATTGGTGAGCCGTTCTTCAATACCTTATTTACCTGGCTGATGGCACCAATGGCGCTGCTGATGGGCATCGGGCCGCTGGTTCGCTGGCGACGCGATGAGCCGCAGAAGCTGTGGAAGCGGCTGGGGCTGGCACTTGTTGTGACCCTGGCGCTGTCTATCGTGCTGCCGTGGCTGATGCAGGACCGCATAGAAGCGATGACGGTGGTGGGCCTGCTGATGGCGGTCTGGGTGATCCTGCTGACCTTAATGGAACTGCACGAGCGCGCCACGCATCGCCACCGTTTCCTGCGCGGTCTGCGCCACCTGTCGCGCAGCCACTGGGGAATGGTGCTCGGCCATCTGGGCGTCGCGGTGACGGTGATCGGCATTGCCTTCAGCCAGAACTACAGTGTCGAACGTGATGTGCGCATGAAAGAAGGCGACAGCGTGGACGTGGCGGGCTACCACTTTACCCTGCGGGGCGTGGTAAACCTGGTCGGCCCGAACTATTCCGGTAGCTCCGGGGTGATTGATGTCACCCGCAATGGTCAGCATGAGGCGACGCTGTCAGCAGAGAAACGTTTTTACAGCGCAGCACGGACTATGATGACCGAAGCGGCGATTGACGGCGGTTTCTCACGCGATCTGTACGCGGCGCTGGGTGAAGAGCTGGAAGGAAAATCCTGGGCAGTTCGCCTCTATTACAAACCCTTTGTGCGCTGGATCTGGTTTGGCGGCGTGTTTATGGCACTCGGCGGGGTACTGTGCCTGCTGGATCCCCGCTACCGTTCACGCAAAAAAGCGCAAAAGGTGCCAGCATGAATAAGAAAATCCTTTATATTCCGTTGATTCTGTTCTTGCTGCTGGCTGCGGCCCTGCTGTGGCAGCTGAGCCGTAATGCAAACGGTGACGATCCGACCCGGCTGGAATCTGCCCTGGTGGGCAAGCCGGTGCCGATCTTTACGCTGGAGTCGCTGGACCAGCCGGGTAAAACCTTCAATCAGTCGGTACTTAACGACGGTAAACCGATTCTGCTGAACGTCTGGGCTACCTGGTGCCCGACCTGCCGCGCCGAACACCAGTATCTGAATACGCTGGCCGCGCAGGGTGTGCGCGTGGTCGGGCTTAATTACAAAGACGATCGTCAGAAAGCCATCGCCTGGCTGAACAGCCTGGGTAACCCGTACGCCCTGAGCCTGTATGACGGTGATGGCATGCTGGGGCTGGATCTGGGCGTATATGGTGCCCCGGAAACCTTCCTGATCGACGGCCACGGCATTATCCGCTATCGCCATGCCGGGGATATGAACGATCGGGTGTGGAATGAGGAAGTGAAACCGCTGTGGCAAAAATACAGTCAGGAGGCGGGATCGTGAAAGCTTATCTGATGCTGCTGGCGCTGATGCTGTTCAGCGCGGGCGTGCAGGCTGACAATATCGATACGTACGCGTTCGCCTCGGTGGACCAGGAGCAGCAGTACCGCCAGCTTACCGCCTCGTTGCGTTGCCCTAAATGTCAGAACAACAGCATTGCTGATTCTAACGCGATGATTGCCGGCGATATGCGACTGAAAGTCTATCAACTGCTGCAGGCCGGGCAGACGCCGGAGCAGGTGAAAGCCTACATGGTGGCGCGCTACGGTAATTTTGTCTCCTATCAGCCGCCGGTCACGCCGTCAACGCTGATCCTCTGGGCCGGTCCGGCGCTGTTTGTCATTATCGGTGCGGCGGTCATTATTCTGCGCAGCCGCAAACGGAGCGGGCGCGTCGAGCTGGATGCTGAACAGCAGCAGCGGCTGGATGCACTATTGAAAGATGACGGGAAGCAACCATGAGCACACTTTTTCTGACGATCCTGCTGCTGCTGGGAGCAACCTGTACGCTGCTGCTGCTGGCGGGTCGCCGCCGCAGTGGCGACAGCACAACTGACCGCGACCAGCTGAATCAGACCTTCTATCATCAGCGCCTGCGTGAGCTGGAAGAGGATGAAGGGCAGGGCGTGGTGGCCGATCGTCCTGAGATGGTGCGTGAGCTTCAGGAAACGCTGCTGCTGGATATTCCGCAAGTGCCGCCGCGCCCCGTGCGCCACTCCAGCCGCTGGGTGTTACTGCCTGGCGTGATGATACTGGTGCTGGTGAGTCTTGGTTTTTATCTTAAGACCGGCGGGTTGCAGCAGGTGATGGGCTGGCAGCGTGTCCAGAATGAGCTGCCCGCGCTGCGGGCGCAGGTGATGGATCCGCAAGCGCGGCCGCTCAGTATGGAACAGCTGGCGCGCCTGGCGCTGGGTATTCGCAGTCAATTACAAACTGACCCCGCCCGTCTTGATAACTGGAAAATGCTCGGGCGTCTTGGCATGGTGCTGAACAATGCGGCGATGGCCAGCCAGGCATTCCGCCATGCGCTACAGCTGGCACCGGGCGATCTGGATGCGAAAATCAGTTACGCTGACGTGCTGACCCGCTCTAACGACCCGCAGGATAACCGTGAAGCGTTGCTGATGCTGAAGCCGATGGCGGTGCAGTATGCCACCAATTTGCAGGTGCTCGGGCTGTTAGCTTTCAATGCTTATAATCAGCAGGATTATGCGCAGGCGATTGAATCATGGAATAAGATGTTATCGCTGCTCCCTGCCGGGGACCATCGTGTGACGATGATACAGCGCAGCATTGAGCAGGCGAAAAGTGAGTCAGGTAGAGACAACAGCCATCTGGCGTTAACGATTACCCTCTCTTCTGAGGCAGAAAAAATGTTACCCAAGGACGGAGTGTTGTATATTTCTGTGTCTGACGGTATTTCACAGGTTCCTGTAGCCGTGAAAAAGATCCCGTTGAGCCATTTTCCTTTATCGATCACGCTGGATGACAGCACTGCTATGATGCCTGACCGGCTTTTATCCGCGCAACATCAGGTGCAGGTTCGCGTGCGAATATCACGCGACGGCAGCGCATATCCTTCTCCCGGTGACTGGTACGGGTTGAGTGAGATAACGCCATTTGCCGGTCAACAGCAGCTTGCCGTTGAAATTAATCGACATTAGCGGGCGATAATCTTTAAAACAGTACAGGGAGAAAACTATGAATTACCGTCTGACGGGCTTAGTACTGGCGAGCGTACTGATGGTGGGATGTGCCAGTTCTGAGACGGCTGATAAGCCCCAGGGGCATGCCGATCCTCTGGAAGGCTTCAACCGTTCCATGTTTAACTTTAACTACAACGTACTGGACCCGTATGTGCTGCGTCCGGTGGCCGTGGCCTGGCGTGACTATGTTCCGCAGCCCGCGCGTAACGGAATGGGTAACTTCTTCAGTAACCTGAATGAACCCTCTTCAATGGTGAACTACTTTATTGAAGGGAACCCGTACAAGGCGATGGTGCATTTTAACCGCTTCTTCCTGAACACCCTGCTGGGTATGGGGGGGCTGATTGACGTGGCGTCGATGGCCAACCCGAAGCTGGCGAAAGAAGAGCCCCGTGCTTTCGGCAGTACGCTAGGACACTACGGTGTGGGTTACGGTACCTACGTGGAAGTCCCGGCTTACGGTGGCTTTACGCCGCGTGAAGATCTGGGTGGCCTGGTTGATGATGTCTATCCACCGCTGCTATGGCTGACCTGGTGGATGTCGGCGGGTAAATGGGCGCTGGAAGGGATTGAAACCCGTGCTCAGCTGCTGGATTCCGATGCGATACTGAAAAATTCAAACGATCCTTACGCCTTTGTGCGTGCGGCTTATTTCCAGCATCATGATTTCCTTGCGAGTGACGGTAAATTGATTCCGCAGGAAAACCCTAACGCCGCAGCGATTAAAAATGACCTGGGCGATATTGATTCCGAATAATACGCACCACGTTCATTAGACTTGTTATATGCGTTGCGATATTTTCCAGAAAATAAAAAACCCCACCGGAGTGGGGTTTTTTTTATGCCAGCATAAAACTCAGAACTTATAGTTGAAGCTCGCGCCATACAGCCAGGCCTTGCCTTCAGAATTGAAGGTATAAGGCGTCGCCTGCCCGTTTCGCGCAGTGGCGATCGGATCGTTGCCTTCTTTAACGGTAACTTTCTTCCCGTGCATATATGAGATGCCCAGATCGATGGAGGCGTCCTTATTAAAGGCGTACGAAGTACCGGCACTCAGCCATAAACGATCCTGATCGGGAATCGAGATAGAACGTTTATCTGCCGGGACCGGGCTGTCATCGAAGGCAATACCGGTACGGAAGGTCCAGTTATCATCGTAGTAGTAGCTGGTACCCAGCGCGATGCGGTAAGCATCACGGAAGCTTTCATCTTTATAGAACAGCTCCTGACCGTTGCTGCCAGTGGCTTTCAGCTCCTGGAACTGGCTCCAGCTGGTGTAGGCCATGCTGTAGTGGACCGCCCACTGCGGTGCGACTTTGTGGAAGCCGGAAATTTCCCACATTTCTGGCAGGTTCAGTGACAGCGAGCCAGGGATAGTGTTGCCGCTGGTGCCGACCGGCAGGCCGAACTGGCTGCCAATGGGGTTAAACGCGACCGGAATATTGCTGCGGTAGTCACCGTCGAAATCGATCTTCACTTCGGAGCGGTAGGTCAGACCAAAGCGGTTCTTGTCATCCACTTCATACAGAATACCTGCATTCCAGCCGTAGCCCCATTCATCGCCTTTCAGATGGGCAATCTGAGTGTTGGCGGGTGCAGCAGGCAGGCCCGCTGCGGGTAAAAAGGAACCCAGCTCACCAATCGTACGTTCGATTTTCGCTTTCGCATAGACGGCGTCGAAGCCGACACCAAAGCTGAAGTGCTGGTTGAGACGGTAGGCCGTGCTCAGGTTCAGGTTCACCGTCATCAGGTCGGTTTTACCGGCAAACGGGCCACCGGCATAGCCGTCGTTAAATTCTGTCGCCAGACCGTAATTACTGGTGGCGGAAGCACCAATCCACCACTGATCGTTCAGTGGCTGAACGTAATGAATATTCGGCACCCACTGCGCCGGGGCAATATTATCAGCATTAAGACTGTTGCCTGCGCCAGAGCGTCCCTCAATATTCACGTCGGGATCGATAAATACCGCGCCAATGGAAAACATCGGACGGTCCATTAATGCCATCGTTGCCGGGTTGCGGCTGGCGGATGCCGCGGAATCACCCATGGCGCCTTCACCGGCATAGGCACGGCCCAGACCAATGGTAGAAAATTCGTTCAGTTGAAAGCCAGCCGAGAAAGCATTAGAAGAAACAAGCGCCACTGCTGCTGCGAGTGCAGACTTAGCAAACAGGTTTTTATGGTTCATAACCACAACCTCATTATCTGATTTTTTATTTAAGCTCTGTTACTTAACGTAACAAGGGATCGCGGATTCTAGTGACTGACAGACAACGAACAAATCAGACCAGTGGCGCAAGTATAGGTCCGACCTGTGTATATGTTGCAATAATGTTTTTTAAATATTTCTAAAATGATGACGAAAAAGAGATCTGGCTAACAAAAACCTGACAGTCGTGATTTTTATGTCAGCAGCGGAATTGTTTTGGATCAAATAATAGTGTGATTTTCATCACTCAACGCGCTGTTTCCCGGTCATGGCTGGAGCTGAAATAAGGTCGGGCGTAAACTGACGCCAGTCTAAATTAATCTGCCACCCGAAAAGGGAGCAACCCGGAGGAACTATGACCGACGCGATTAACCGCTGTAATGCCAGTGAAACCGCAGCCTGCTGCTGTGTTGATGTGGGGACCGTGCTGGATAACACGGACTGTACTGCCAGCTACAGCCACACGTTTGAGCGCCGCGATCTGGCCGAAGCGATGTTGCGTACGTTAAGCGATAAAGCGCGTGCGGTGGAGTCCGAACCTTGCGTTATCGAAAGTCGTTTCACTGAAACATCCCAGGGGGTACAGCTGGAGTGTGACTTCACCTTTACCTGTCAGGCGGAAACCATGATCTTCCAGCTCGGCCTGCGTTAATCTCTCCGTGGAGGGGTTACCCTCCACCAGAATCGTGTTTCTTCTCGCATTTTTATCTTCCTGCTGTAGCGCCCACCGTTATTCTGGTTAACACTGATCAGGTCAGACCTCTTGGCAATGATGCCGTCTAACAAACGATATTCGACCTGATTTTTACCGTGGCTGACCTCTTCGCCTGGTAAAGCCAGGCGGGTAGAAAGGTGAGAATAATGAGCAAGGCGTTACCGTTGCTGACTCGTCAGGGTGACCGCATCGCGATTACCCACGGGCTGCGCACTCCGTTTGCCCGTCAGGCAACCGCATTTCACGGCGTTCCTGCATTGGAACTCGGCCGTATGGTGGTCAGCGAACTGCTGGCCCGCAGCGATATTCCCGTTGAAATGATTCAACAGCTGGTGTTTGGCCAGGTCGTGCAGATGCCGGAAGCGCCTAATATTGCCCGTGAAATCGTGCTGGCCAGCGGACTGAGCGTTAACACCGACGCCTACAGCGTCAGCCGCGCCTGCGCCACCAGTTTTCAGGCGGTGGCCAATGTCACCGAGAGCCTGCTGGCAGGGACGATTCAGGCCGGGATTGCCGGAGGCGCGGACTCCTCGTCGGTGCTGCCGATTGGCGTCAGTAAAACGCTGGCGCGCATGCTGGTCGACCTGAGTAAAGCGCGAACCCTGCCGCAAAAGCTCAGGCTGTTCAGCCAGCTGCGCCCACGCGACCTGTTGCCGGTACCTCCCGCCGTGGCAGAATATTCGACCGGGCTGCGCATGGGCGACACCGCCGAGCAGATGGCAAAAAGTCACGGCATTACGCGCGAACAGCAGGATGCGCTGGCACATCGTTCACATCAGCATGCGGCCAGAGCCTGGCAGCAGGGCCTGCTGAATGATGAAGTGATGACGGCCTATACCCCACCGTGGAAAAAACCCTTCATACAGGATAACAGCGTTCGTACTGATTCGCGGCTGGAGGATTATGCCCGCCTGCGCCCGGCATTTGACCGCAGGCACGGTACGGTCACGGCGGCAAACAGTACGCCACTGACGGACGGTGCTGCCGCCGTTGTTCTGATGACTGAATCCCGCGCCAGAGAACTGGGTATGGTGCCGCTGGGCTATCTGCGCAGCTACGCCTTCACCGCGATTGATGTGCGTCAGGACATGCTGCTCGGCCCGGCCTATGCTTCGCCGCTGGCGCTGGACCGCGCCGGCATCACCCTGGGCGACCTCACCCTGATTGATATGCATGAAGCCTTTGCGGCACAGACGCTGGCAAACCTGAAGATGTTTGCCGATGAACGTTTCGCCCGCGACGTGCTGAACCGGCCACATGCCCTGGGCGAGGTGAATCAGGAGCAGTTCAACGTGCTGGGCGGTTCCATCGCCTATGGTCACCCGTTTGCAGCCACCGGGGCGCGGATGATTACCCAGACGCTGAACGAACTGCGGCGGCGCGGCGGCGGTCTTGGGCTGGTCACGGCCTGTGCGGCCGGTGGCCTGGGTGCAGCAATGGTTCTGGAGGCTGAATAATGGATTTGCAAACCGCATTTACGCTCACCATGCGTCTGGATAACGTCGGCGTCATCACTATCGATGTCCCGGATGAGAAAATGAATACCCTGAAAGAGGCGTTTGCCGGGCAAATCCGTGCGGTGCTGAAACAGGCGCGGGCCAATCCGCAGCTTGCCGGGCTGGTGATCATTTCGGGTAAGCCGGACTCCTTTATCGCCGGGGCCGATATCAGCATGATCGCGGCCTGTGACACCGCCGCGCAGGCAGAAGCGCTGGCGCTGGCGGGGCAGTCCGTCATGGACGAGATCGAGGCGCTGCCTGTGACGGTGGTCGCTGCCATTCACGGTGCCTGTCTGGGCGGCGGGCTGGAGCTGGCGCTGGCCTGCCACCGTCGGGTGTGTACGCTGGATGATAAAACCCGCCTTGGCTTGCCTGAGGTGCAGCTTGGGCTGTTGCCGGGGTCGGGAGGTACGCAGCGCCTGCCGCGCCTGACGGGTGCGTCTACGGCGCTGGATATGATCCTGACGGGGAAAACGCTGCGTGCGCGTGCGGCCCTGAAATGCGGGCTGGTGGACGACGCCGTGCCGCACAGTATTCTGCTGGAGACAGCGGTACGCCTGGCGCTGAAACCGCGCAGCGCGAAAAAACCGCTGCCTCTGCGTGAACGGCTGTTAACCGGACCGGCAGGGCGGGCGATTTTGTTTGCGCTGGCAAAGCGCCAGACGCAGGCGAAAACGCACGGCAACTACCCGGCGACGGCAAAAATCATTCATGTGGTACGCTGCGGGCTGGAGCAGGGCAGCGGCAGCGGCTATGTCGCCGAAGCGCAGGCATTTGGTGAACTGGCAATGACGCCGCAGTCTGCTGCCCTGCGAAGTCTGTTCTTTGCCACCACGGCGCTGAAGAAAGATCCCGGTGCCAGTGCGACACCGCGCGAACTTAAACGTATCGGCGTACTGGGTGGCGGGCTGATGGGGGGCGGTATCGCCTGTGTCACTGCCACCCGTGCCGGACTCCCGGTGCGCATCAAAGACGTGAACCCGGAGGGGATCAACCGGGCGCTGAAAACCAGCTGGCAGCTGCTGAGCCGTGGGGTGAAACGCCGTCGTCTGAGCCGCGCAGAGCGTCAGCAGCAGATGGCATTAATCAGCGGCAGCACCGATTATCAGGGCTTCCGGCAGCGCGATATGGTCATTGAAGCGGTGTTTGAAGACCTGGCGCTGAAACAAAAAATGGTGGCAGAAATTGAGGCGCACTGTTCCCCGCATACCCTGTTTGCCTCCAATACTTCCTCGCTGCCGATTGCGGATATTGCCGCCGGGGCGCAGCGACCTGAAAATATTATTGGTCTGCACTACTTCAGCCCGCCGGAGAAAATGCCGCTGGTCGAGGTGATCCCGCATGCGGGAACGGCGGCGGAAACGGTGGCAACGGCGGTTGCCCTGGCAAAAAAACAGGGAAAAACCCCGATTGTGGTGGCTGACCGGGCAGGATTCTATGTTAACCGTATTCTGGCTCCGTATATGATTGAGGCGATGCACTGCCTGCTGGAAGGAGAGCCGGTGGAGTTAATCGACCGGGCGCTGGTGCAGTTTGGTTTCCCGGTTGGCCCGGTGCAGCTGCTGGACGAGGTCGGCATTGATGTCGGCACCCATATCATGCCGGTTCTGCAAAAGGCCTGGGGGGAACGCTTTGCGCTGCCCGCCGCGCTGGATGCGGTGCTCAAAGACGATCGTAAGGGGCGTAAAAATGGCCGGGGCTTCTATCTCTACCCGCAGGAGGGGCGCAAAAAGCAGGTCGACAGTTCCATCTACCGTCTGCTTAATATCAGCGCGAAACACCACCTGAGCGCACAGAATGTCTCTCAGCGCTGTGTGATGATGTTGCTAAATGAGGCTGCGCGCACGCTGGATGAGCAGGTGATCGGCAGCGCTCGTGATGGTGATATCGGTGCCGTCTTTGGTATTGGTTTCCCTCCGTTCCTGGGGGGGCCGTTCCGCTATATGGATCGGTACGGCATTGCAGAGGTGGTGAAAAGTTTAGAGCAGCTCATGCAGAGCCACGGGCCGCGATTTAGCCCCTGTGAACGTCTGAGAAAAATGGCTGATACCGGGGAAACCTTCTACACACCGGAAGTTAAGCTGAATAGTCGCACTGATTCAGCGGGTTAGTCTGGCGGGGGAGTGAATGCTTTTTGCAGGATAATCTGCAGGGCGCTCACTAAGTAAACAATCGGTTGACTATACTCAAGGCATTGGGGTACAACACAGCGTTCATTCTCTGGATGAAGAGTCGGATGGCGTTGTCCCCCGGCGTTTTTGTTTAACAACAGCGGTGTTATATGCAAGTTTTCATTATGCGTCACGGCGATGCAGCGTTAGATGCAGCAAGCGATTCTGTCAGACCTCTGACGCATTGCGGCTGTGATGAGTCTCGCCAGATGGCGACATGGCTTAACAGCCAGTCAGTGGATATTGAGCGGGTTCTGGTTAGCCCTTATCTGCGGGCGCGGCAAACACTGAACACGGTTCGTGAAGTGCTGCCCCTGCCCGACGGCGAGGACGTTCTGCCGGAGCTGACACCCGGCGGCGACCCTGGTTTAGTAGCCTGCTACCTGCAGGTGCTGGCGAACGAAGGGGTGAAATCCGCGCTGGTGATTTCTCACCTGCCGCTGGTGGGCTATCTGGTGGCCGAACTGTGTCCGCAGGAAGCGCCGCCGATGTTTGCCACCTCTGCGATTGCCTGTGTGGACTTCGATGCCGAGAACGCAGCGGGCAAGCTGGAATGGCAGGTTTCCCCGGCCAAACTCGCCAAAGCCATGTGATTTATCACCGCCGTGCCGACCCTCTTTTTTGGTTGGCTCGTCCGGATGATGTGCAATGCCCTGCGGGCGGACCGAAATAACGGGTCCGCCCCGGCAAATATTGAAACTCTGCCTTAAATATCCGGCGGTAACCACTCTTCAATCTCAATCAGCACCAGCAGAGCCGCGTCTCCGCCGAACAATTTGGGTGCCTGATGAAAAGCCATCACCTGCGGGTGCTGGGCGAGCCACAGCGGGGTCTGCTGTTTAAGAATATGTTTACCGTGGCCGTGCATCACGCTGGCGCAGAAGATATGTTCACGACGGCAGGCGGCAATCAGTGCACCGAGCTCTTCTTTCGCCTGTTTCTGGGTTAATCCGTGCAGGTCGAGAAAAATTTCCGGACTGTAATCGCCGCGCCGCAGTTTTTTCAATTCATAATGGTCAACATCTGCGCGGACGTAGCGCACCGCACCTTCCGTCGCCAGCAGCGGCTGAAATTCATCCGAAAAATAGTGGCTGTTGTCCATCTGCTCTGACAGCAGGCGTTTCTGCGGCACTTCACTGATTTTTTTACGTGGCGGCTTGTGGACAATGGTGTCCTGCGTCAGCTTGCGCGTACCGGTCATCAGCCCGCGAAACAGCGCCTTGTCTTCCGCATTCAGATTCTCTTTTTTACTCATTATCTGCGATCGCTATGTTTGCGGTTAGGCGATGGTGACCAGGCAAAAGGTCACTCCATCAAATTTTAGCCGTCAGTCTACCTGTTCCACGGCGGCGGCTGAAACAAATCTCAGCTTTTTCACCCCCTCGCGCTGAATTATCTCAAGCTTCGTGGCAAACTAACGGCCGGGTATAACAGAACGGCCTGCGGAGGGCACTTTGGACAAAATTTTCGTCGATGAAGCAGTCAATGAACTGCACACTATTCAGGATATGTTGCGCTGGTCGGTCAGCCGCTTTTCTGCTGCTGATATCTGGTATGGCCACGGCACCGACAACCCCTGGGACGAAGCCGTTCAACTGGTGCTACCGACCCTCTATCTGCCGCTGGATATTCCGGAAGATATGCGAAACGCGCGTCTGACCTCCAGCGAGCGTCATCGCATCGTTGAGCGCGTCATCCGCCGCATCAATGAACGTATCCCGGTCGCTTACCTCACTAACAAAGCCTGGTTCTGCGGCCATGAGTTCTATGTTGATGAGCGCGTGCTGGTGCCGCGCTCGCCGATCGGTGAGCTGATTAACAGTCACTTTGACGGCATCATCAGTCACGATCCGCAGCACATTCTGGATATGTGTACCGGCAGCGGCTGTATCGCTATCGCCTGTGCGTACGCCTTCCCGGAGGCGGAAGTCGATGCGGTTGACATCTCTGTTGACGCGCTGGCAGTGACCGAGCAGAACATCGGCGCACACGGTCTGGATCACCACGTAACGCCAATCCGTGCCGACCTGTTCCGCGAGCTGCCGAAAACCCAGTACGACCTGATTGTCACTAATCCGCCTTATGTGGATGCGGATGACATGGACGATCTGCCTAACGAGTATCGCCATGAGCCGGAACTCGGCCTGGCAGCAGGCCGCGATGGCCTTAAGCTGGTGCGCCGCATCCTGGCCTGCGCCCCTGACTATCTCAGCGAGCAGGGTGTGCTGATTTGCGAAGTGGGTAACAGCATGGTGCACATGATGGATCAGTACCCGGATGTGCCTTTCACCTGGCTGGAGTTCGATAACGGTGGCGACGGCGTATTTATGCTGACGAAACAGCAGATTATCGATGCGCAACATCATTTTAAAATCTATAAAGACTGATGATAAATTTTAGCGAGGAAGTAAGTCATGGCGGGTAACACCATTGGACAAGTATTTCGGGTCACAACATTTGGCGAATCGCACGGCATCGCCCTCGGCTGCATCGTAGATGGTGTGCCACCGGGCATTCCGCTGACTGAAGCTGATTTACAGCACGATCTCGATCGCCGCCGCCCCGGCACTTCCCGCTATACCACTCAGCGCCGCGAACCGGACCAGGTGAAAATTCTGTCCGGCGTATTCGAAGGGAAAACCACCGGGACCAGTATCGGTCTGCTGATCGAAAATACCGATCAGCGTTCCCAGGATTACGGCACAATCAAAGATCTCTACCGTCCCGGCCATGCGGACTACACCTACGACCAGAAATACGGCTTCCGCGATTACCGCGGCGGCGGGCGCTCTTCGGCGCGTGAAACGGCGATGCGCGTAGCGGCCGGTGCGATTGCGAAAAAATATCTTCAGATGAAACACGGCATCATCGTACGTGGTTATCTGGCGCAGATTGGTGACGTAGCCTGTGAGCTGAAAGACTGGGATCAGGTCGAACAGAACCCCTTCTTCTGCCCGGATCCTGACAAAATCGAGGCGCTGGATGAACTGATGCGCGCCCTGAAAAAAGAGGGCGATTCCATCGGTGCTAAAGTGACGGTGATGGCTGAAAATGTCCCGGCTGGCCTCGGTGAGCCGGTGTTTGACCGCCTTGATGCCGACCTGGCGCATGCGCTGATGAGCATTAATGCCGTGAAAGGCATTGAGATTGGCGACGGCTTTGCCGTGGTCAGCCAGCGCGGCAGCGAACATCGTGATGAAATCCGCGCCAGCGGTTTCCAGAGCAACCATGCCGGCGGTATTCTCGGCGGCATCAGCAGCGGCCAGAGTATTACTGCTCACCTGGCAATGAAACCGACTTCAAGCATTACCGTGCCGGGGAAAACCCTGACCCGCAGCGGTGAGGAAGTCGAGATGATCACTAAAGGTCGCCACGATCCGTGTGTGGGGATCCGCGCCGTGCCGATCGCCGAAGCGATGATGGCCATTGTGCTGATGGATCACCTGCTGCGCCACCGGGCGCAAAACGCCGATGTTGAAACTACTTACCCACGCTGGTAACCCATGAAAAAGACGCTGACAGCGCTGTGCGCGCTGCTGATCGCCACGATGAGCCATGCGGCCACGCCGTGGCAGACTATTCACCAGCCGATAAGCGGTGCGCCGCAGTCGATTGGGGCCTTTTCTAACGGCTGCATTATTGGCGCGCAGCCGCTGCCGCTGGAGGCATCCGGTTATCAGGTGATGCGCACCGATCAGCGTCGCTTTTTTGGTCACCCGGATCTGATCGCGTTTATCCAGCGTCTCAGCACCCAGACCCATCAGCTGGGGCTGGGCGAAGTGCTGGTTGGCGATATGGGCATGGCGGCAGGGGGGCGCTTCAGCAGCGGTCACGCCAGCCATCAGTCTGGTCTGGACGTTGATATCTGGCTTCAGTTACCGAAACAACGCTGGTCACAGCAGATGCTGCTGAAGCCTCAGCCGCTCGACCTGGTCGCCGCCGATGGTAAAAACGTGGTGGCGCGCCACTGGCAGCCAGAAATTGACAGCCTGATCAAGCTGGCGGCGAAGGATGACGACGTGACGCGCATTTTCGTTAACCCGGCGATTAAAAAGCAGCTGTGCGCAGATGCCGGTGCCGATCGTGACTGGTTACGCAAGGTGCGGCCGTGGTTCCAGCATCGGGCACATATGCACGTGCGCCTGCGCTGCCCGGCAGGGAGCCTGGAGTGCCAGGATCAGCCCGTCCCCCCGGCGGGTGACGGCTGTGGTGCGGAGCTGCAAAGCTGGTTTGCCCCGCCGAAGCCCGGCAGCACACCGCCGGTTAAGCGTGAGCCGCCGCCGTTACCGCCATCCTGCCAGGCCCTGCTGGATAAACATCTACTGTAAGGCGTTAACATAAATGGAATGGATTAACGTTGCTCCCTGGCTGCTCGGCGTCCTGTTTCTGGTGGCGTTACTGGCGGGTTTTATCGACGCTATTGCGGGGGGCGGAGGGTTACTGACGGTGCCTGCGCTGCTGGCGGCGGGGCTTTCCCCGGCGCAGGCGCTGGCGACTAATAAGCTGCAGTCGGTGGGCGGCTCTTTTTCTGCCAGCCTCTACTTTATTCGCCGCAAAGCAGTGGATTTACGCGAACAAAAGCTGAATATTGCGCTGACCTTTCTCGGCTCCATCAGCGGGGCGCTGCTGGTTCAGCACGTCAAGGGCGATATTCTGCGTCAGCTGTTACCGCTGCTGGTGATCGCTATCGGCCTCTATTTTTTGCTGATGCCAAAGATTGGCGAAGACGATCGCCAGCGTCGCCTGCATGGCCTGCCTTTTGCGCTGGTGGCGGGGGGATGTGTCGGCTTCTATGACGGGTTCTTCGGTCCGGGCGCGGGGTCATTTTATGCGCTGGCGTTCGTGACGCTGTGTGGTTATAACCTGGCGAAGTCTACCGCCCATGCCAAAGTGTTAAATTTCACCTCTAACCTCGGCGGCCTGCTGCTGTTTATGCTCGGAGGGAAAGTGGTGTGGCTGGTCGGGCTGGTGATGCTGGCAGGTCAGGTGTGCGGTGCCCGCCTCGGGGCGCGCATGGTACTGACCAAAGGACAGAAACTGATCCGTCCGATGATCGTGATTGTTTCTGCGGTGATGAGTGCCAAACTGCTCTACGACAGCCACGGTGCGGAAATCGCCGCGTGGTTGCATCAGTTGTAGCGTTTAGCGCCGGGCTGGCCGAAAATCAGGGTCAGCCCGTGCGTGCGTTAACCTCTCTTCACATCAATCCAGCGACGCTGTTCCATTGAATCCTCTATCGCCTGCAATATCCGCTGATTCTCCCAGCCGAAAGAGAAGTTAGGGTAACAGTCTTCATCGCTGCAGATCCCCTGCACCAGATCGTGGACTTCCAGCACTTTGACATCAAAGTAACCCAGCCCGCCGCCGCCAAAATCAAAGCCAAAGAACGCCGAATAGGACGGGATCTGGCTACCGGCATACAGCGTCTTAAAGCCCCGATCGCGCTTGTCATCATTAAATCGAAATACCTGAAGCTCGTTAAAGCGCTCGCCATCCATGTACAGCGTGCCCTCAGTGCCGGAAACCTCCCAGTAAACGCCGAAAATGCGTCCGGCGGCAATGCGTGACGACTCAATCACCCCGGCAGCACCGCTGTTAAAGCTCACCAGACACTGCATCTGGTCGTCATTTTCCACCGCACGGCGTTCTGCATTGGCTTCTACCTTGCTGGCATAGCCGCTGTCAACGCCGGGAACCGGACGGGTTTTCAGATACGTCTGTCCGCTGGCGCACACCTCAGACACCTCGCCCATCAGATACTGCGCCACAGACAGGGTGTGGGCACCGAGATCGCCCAGTGAACCTGAACCTGCCAGCTCTTTTGAACAGCGCCATGACCACGGCAGCTCAGGATCGTTGTAAAACCCCTGGTCGAAGGTACCGCGAAAACGCACCGGCGTGCCGATTTCACCGCGCGCGATCAGCTGTCTGGCCAGCTGTGCCGCCGGGGTTTTGATGTTGTTAAACGCCACCATAGTTTTGACGCCGGCCCGCTGCGCCGCTTCAGCCATTTCACGTGCCTGAGGTTCTGTCACCGCCAGCGGTTTCTCGCAGTATACGTGCTTCCCGGCGGCTATTGCCTCCAGCGCCATCTGGTGGTGCAGATGGTTGGGTGAAGTGATATCAATCACGTCAATATTCGGATCCTGCAACATCTCGCGCCAGTCGCCAAAGGCATGCAGTGCGCCGAAGCGCTGTGCTGCCTGCTGTGCCAGAAGCTGATTCTGGTCGGCAATGGCGTACAGTACCGGCGTTTTTGGCAAGTTGGGGTAGAGCAGGGCCGCACGGCGAATGGCGTCAGCGTGGGCCTGGCCCATAAAACCGGAGCCGATCAGACCAATATTCAGAGTGTCAGACATAGGGTTCCCTTACAGCGAAAAAAGGTGGTTAACATGGTTAAACGCGCGGGTGACCGTCGGCACCGGCGGAGCGTTAAGCGGGTCCTGTTCCGCTTCTACAATTAGCCAGCCGCGGTAGCCGCTGCGGCTGACGTAGTCCACCACCGGCTGATAATCGATGCAGCCATCGCCCGGCACGGTAAACATCCCGCCACGCACACCCTGATTGAAACTTTCATCCTGGTGGTACACCTGATCCAGCCGTGCGCGGCGAATATCTTTCAGGTGAATGTGGCAGATGCGGCTGCCAAACTGCTGTATCAGCGCCCGGAGATCGGCGCCTGCTGCCACGGCGTGCCCGGTGTCCAGCAACATGCCAACGCTGTCGCTGGTGGCCGCAAAGAAACGCTCGATCTCATCCTGCCGTTCGACCAGCATCATCAGATGGTGGTGGTAGGCCAGGGTCAGCCCATATTCCTGATGGAGTGCGCTGGCAAACTGACTCATGCGGCGGGCATAAGCATCGAAATCTATCGCGCTGAGTTTGGGTGAATGAGAAATCCCGATATCCAGCGGCGTCTCGCCCGGCATAGCGCCACACTCGCCGTACACCATCACGGAACAGCCCAGTGCCTGCAGCAGGCGAGCGTGGCCGGCGACGTTTTGCAGCTCCTGCTGCACGCTGATGTCAGCCAGCGTGCCGGAGAACCAGCCTGACGCCAGCGACAGCCCGGTTTCCTGTAACAGCGGGTTTAATGCCGCCGGTTCGCGCGGAAACTTACGGCCCAGCTCAATGCCCTGATAGCCGACGGCGGCGGCTTGCTGCATACACTGCAACGCGCTGACGTCATCCCCCAGGTCCTCCAGGACATCATTGGTCCAGGCCAGCGGACTGACGCCGAGGCGCACGTTGGCATTTGCCATGGTTTTCTCCTGTCTGAAATCAAAGTTTGATCCGGGTCGCAGATTTGCTCTCTGTCAGCTGTTTGCGGTTGTATTAATCGCTATCAGGCTGAAGAGTGGAAAGAAGATAGCCCGTTCAGGGTAGGGGGGTACATGACCAGAGTTGTGAAAAAAATGTCTGAAATCACACTAACGGTACCGGTGGTTGAGGGGTATTTTGGGCTGTCACGCTATGGAGCAGGGGAGATTTACGGGCCGCGAATTCAGCGCGGTATTCAGTTTATGGCGCTGTTGAGCGGCAGCGTCACGATTGAGACGGAGCAGCGTTCCCTGCTGTTACTACCCGGAATGCTGGCGCTGCTGCTGCCGGGGCAGCGCGAGCTGTTTCGTTTTGACCCGCTACAGCCGAGTGAACATATCTGGTGCCAGCTGGATTTTGCTGCACTGCCGGCGGATTTTAACCTTGAACTGATGCAGCTGCCGCCGGTGATAACGTTTGATCACCAGGCTGAGCAGCTGATGGAGCTGGGCATCAGCTTAACCTCCCAGCCTGAAGGCGCCGCGCGTGCGCTGATCTCGCTGGCCGAAACCCTGCTTTATTATTACACCTCGCGCAGTGGTCAGCCGCGCAGTGGAGAGCGGCAACCTATGCCGAAGGGGGTACGTGAGGCCTGCCGTTTTATTGCCATGCGCTATCAGCATCCGCTGGTGCTGGAGGACATCGCCGCGCGCGCCCACTGTTCGGTCAATCATCTGATCGCGCTTTTTCGTCGTCATCTGCGCCAGACGCCCGCCCGCTACCTGCGCGATGTGCGTCTGCGTCATGCGGAGAGGCTGCTGACACACAGCCGTCTGCCGGTCGCGCTGATTGCCGAACAGTGCGGATTTGTTTCACCGTTCCATTTTTCCCGCCTGTTCAAAGAACAGTACGGACTTGCGCCGCTGGCTTTTCGCCAGCAGGCGCTGGCGTTAATCACGGCCGAAGACGAGGGCTTGTAGTTGTTGAACGGGCATCGGTTTACCGATGTAGTAGCCCTGCAGGCTGTCGCAGTGTAACTGGCTGAGCTGCTCCATTTGCTGCCGGGTTTCCACGCCTTCGGCAGTGACATTCAGCGAGTAGGCTTTGCCCAGACCAATCATATTCTCAACGATTTGCAGCGCCATCCGCGACTGATTCATCGGTAAAATGAACGATTTATCCAGCTTAATGCCGTCAAACGGGAAGGCTCTCAGGTAGCTGAGTGAGGCAAAGCCGGTGCCAAAATCATCGATAAGGAACTTCACGCCCAGCGCTTTGATCTGCTCCATCGCCATCTGCGTTTTTACCGGATCCTGCAACGTGACATTTTCAGTCACTTCAATTTCCAGGCGTGAGCTGTGCAGGCCGGTACTTTCCAGAGCATTCTTGACTCTGTTGTACAGGCCAGGATCCTGGAATTCTGCGGCAGAGAGATTAACGGATACCGACATCCCCTGCAGCTGAGACTGAGCGTCGTGGCAGGCGGTGTGCAGCACCCAGTCACTGAGCGCATTGATCAGGCCGGTCTCTTCTGCCAGCGGGATAAACTGGTCGGGCATCAGCAGCCCGTGGCGCGGATGTTGCCATCTCACCAGCGCCTCTGCGGCGGTAATTGTACCTGAATGGGTATCATAGCGCGGCTGATAAACCATCCGCAGCTCACCGTCGCGGATCCCTTCTCTCAGCTCCTGCTCCATTTCCCGGCGCTGGACAATTTTTTCGCCCATATCGCGCTGGAAGAAGGCCCACTGATTGCGCCCTTCATTTTTCGCTTTATACAGCGCGATATCAGCATAGCGCAGCAGATCGCTGGCGGTTTGCGCATCCTGAGGCGCAAGCGCAATCCCCAGGCTGGCCCCGATAAAGACCTCACTTTCCCCGCTAAGGAATGGCTGGCTGATGTCCAGAACTATCTGGCGGCAGAGCGCTTCGATATGCGCCTGGCTCTGCACGTCAGGCAGAATAATAATAAACTCGTCACCGCCGTGACGGGTCACCAGACCGCTCTCTTTCAGGCACGCTTTCAGCCTTGATGACACCTCATGCAATACCCTGTCACCGGCGGCATGTCCGTAGATATCGTTGACGGGTTTAAATTTGTCCAGGTCCACCATGATAATCGCCAGCTGACGCTCCGGCGTCGGCCCGGCGTTGAGTTTGCCTTCGAGGAACTCTTTCATCTGTACGCGGTTAGGCAGTCCGGTTAAATCATCGAAGTGGGATAAATAGCGCACGCGTTCCTGAGCTTCGACTTCCTGGGTGACATCGGTTGCGGTGCCGCGAAAACCCGTTTTATTACCGGCAAGCCAGACGCGCTTAACGATCATATTGCAATAGCGCTGATGGTTCTGGGCCGAGAGATAGCGACTGTTCGGCAGGCTGAGCCTGCCGCCAGACAGGCTCAGGGAGGAGAGCTGCTCCACGGCATGGGGCTCTTCCAGCAGGAAGGCGGCCACCGGGCGGCCAATCCAGTCAGAGATGCGGTATCCGGTTATCACCGGGAAACGCTCTGAAATCCAGGTGAAGTGTAAATTTTCATCGGCTTCCCAGATCCAGTCAGTGGTGGTTTCCGCTACGTCTCTGAAGCGACATTCGCTGCTGTACAGCGCCTGCTGACTCTGGGCGAGCAGGAAGTGACTTTCATCGCTAAGGCGTGCCTTGCGCAGGGCATTCTTCATCAGCATCAGTGTCATCAGCAGTGTGGCAAACATCAGTAATACCAGTGCCGGTAATATACCAATGACCAGCGCCTGACCCGGATTATCACTCTGCCATTCGACGGTAATGTTGTCTTCCTGCGCTGACAGTCGGGTCATGTTGGTGCGCATTTTGTCATCGTCTGCCGTGGGATGCACAATACGCGCGCCATGAATGCCGTATTCAAGGGCCATGTTCGCCAGTTTCTCAGGCGTGAGCTGGTCAGCAAAGATCATGATTGAGTGCGGCCCGTCGTCGGAAACCACGCTGGAGTCACCACCGGGGGTGATCCAGGCCGCGCTGAGGATCGTGGCCTGCCCGTTAATCACTACCAGGCTGGAAATGGCTTTGCCTTTAGAGACCGCAAGCTGTTGTTTAAGCCAGGGAACCGGGTCTTTACCCAGCCATGTCTCAATCAGCTCTAACCGGAGCTGGCCGTTGAGCACGCTGTAGCGCGTCTGGCCGTCCGGGGACACGACGAAAATACCTTCGTAGTGAAAGGTCTGATAAAGGGACTCACCGAAGTTCTGGTTATCCCACGCCCAGACGGGGTTAACAGTCAGATGCAGATTTTCGTAGGCCTCACCCCATTCGGCATTATCCGATAAATGTGACTGCATGAGCTCCTGACGGTTTTTAAACGCTTTCCCTATCAGCAACTCACTATGATGATCTTCATGGGAATTTTGTCTGTCAGCAATATAGAAAAGTGCCGCAATAGCGCAAAGAAATAATATTCCCAGCAACAGCAGCATGACGATCATCGGCTGTTTAACCAGGCCGCCCATCTCTCTGTTAATAATGATTCTTGTTTGATCTTTTTTTTGTTTCATTAATATTTGCCTGGAGGAATGAGAGTGCTAACCGGGGTTCAGGGCATCCCGGTCACTTATTTTTTAATTCCCTGATGCTAAGCAGGCGGTAAGTCGTTTCCTCACGGTCGGTCAATTTATCTCATCAGATTATTCAATGAGATACTGTGAGAGGGGTCATGGCTGAAGCGTCGTGTTAAAAATTTTTCATTAATGGAAGTTAAATTTTTGCTGTGCTTAATTTTAAAATTCCAGAAGAGATTATCGGCCGTTCAGGCGATAACTTTATACGCCTGCTGTTCATTTCTCCGCCGGTGAGTAAACCATTCTGAGGTAAATTTTATTCACTATTCAAATGCGCGGCATTTTCACCTCTCGGCTCTTTGACGCCATCTCTGACCAGGGTCGCCGAGGCATTCGGCGTGACAAAATGATGAATAGTTCTCGAATCCTGGCGGACAAAATGTCAAAATTGCGCGTTTTTTACTTTGACGACAAACAGCTATGAGCCAGCAACACCACTATCAGGACCTGATCGACATCTTCGATCGCTGCTTTATGGATGATTTTCAGACCCGCCTGATTAAAGGCGACGACGAACCGATCTATCTTCCTGCTGACGACACGTCACCGTGGAACCGGGTGGTGTTTGCCCACGGTTTCTATGCCAGCGGAATGCATGAAATTTCCCACTGGTGTATTGCCGGTGCCGAACGCCGCAAGCAGGTGGATTTTGGCTACTGGTACTGCCCGGACGGGCGTGATGCGGAAACCCAGGGACAGTTTGAATCGGTTGAGATAAAACCGCAGGCGCTGGAGTGGCTGTTTAGTGTTGCGGCAGGCTTTCCGTTCAATGTAAGTTGTGACAATCTTGAAGGCGATTGTGAACCGGATCGCATAGCGTTTCAGCGGAAGGTGCATGCACAGGTGATGGCATATCTGGAGCAGGGCATACCCGCCCGTCCGGCAAGGCTGATTGCAGAACTACGCTCGTTTTACTCCACTCCACCGCTGACGGCAGCACATTTTCCCTGGCCGGAAGACCTGTGCTGAACGGGGAGCAAATAGTTTACAGAGGATTTTATGATCGATGAATTTGAGGCGCGTATTCTGGGCCTGATTGACGACATGGTAGAACACGCCAGTGATGACGAGCTGTTTGCCGGGGGATATCTGCGTGGCCACCTGACGCTGGCCGTAGCGGAAATCGAACAGGCCGGCGTACATACTCAGGAAGCGCTACAGGTTCAGGTTCAGCACAGCCTGGATAAAGCCATCACCGCCGGTGAACTCTCCCCGCGTGACCAGGTGCTGGTGATGGGCATGTGGGACAAACTGTTCCAGCAGGCGCAGTCAGCGCCGTGAAACCTGGCCGGGCAGAAAACGTTTCTGTCCTGTTCTCAGGCACCGTTTTTTACCCGCACAATATCCGCCATGATCGCCAGCGCAATTTCCGCTGGCGTTTTGCTGCCCAGCGCCAGGCCGACCGGTGCGCTGATGCGTCCCAGCTGCTGCGCCGTCAGATCGCCTGTTGCGGCCAGACGCCTCCGCCTGTTTTCGCTGTTGCGCCGTGAACCGAGAGCCCCGATGTAAAAGGCCGGGGTGCGGCAGGCCTCCATCAGGGTCAGGTCGTCAATGCGAGCATCGTGCGTCAGGCTCAGCACCGCCGTGTGCGCCTGACAGCCGTGCAGCTCAAGGTAACGTGCGGGAAAACGACGCACCAGCTCCACGCCGTCATTGAGCACCGGACGGGCGGCAAACTCGGTGAGATAGTTTTCGCGGTGCTCGCACACCAGAATATGAAACCCAAGCATGCGCGCGAAGTGAATACAGTAATCCGCTACCGGAGATAATCCGGCAATCAGCAATGAGATGGCCGGCCCCAGGGTCAGGCGCAGGCTGCCTGCCTGCTGCGTGACCTGCCGCTGAGATGGCCCGGTTTCGCTGGCGCTTAACCGGGCGGGTTGCCCCGGAGTGACCTGTTTTTCCAGCGTCAGTTCGCCGCGCAGTGCCCGCAGCATCTCCCGCAGGTAGTCTTCAGTGAGCGCTGAAGGGGATAAATATTCAATCAGCACTTCCAGACTGCCGCCGCAGGGCAGGGCCACATCAGGTGCCAGGCCACCCGCGCCGTAACGCACCTGCTGGCTGGGCTGGCGGTAGTCACCGTTTGCCAGACGCCGCAAAAAATCCTGTTCAACACAGCCGCCGGAAAGCGAACCACACACGTCACCCACCTCACTGACCGCCAGCAGTGCACCGGGCGCACGCGGTGCCGACCCCCACGTCTGCACCACGGTACACAGCCAGACGTGATGCTGTTTTCCCAGCCAGCCGAGTGCGCTTTCCACTACCGTAATATCCAGAGAACTTAACGTCATTGGTCCGGCCCCCAGTCGTCCGGGACATCCACATCACGCACGCAGCCGGGGTCGTTCACCTGTAACAGGAGCGGTGGCGCGCCTTCCAGAATGCAACGCGCCCCAGGCTGGCCTTTCAGGTCCAGTAAGGCTTCGCGTACGTCAGCACTGAATCCTACCGGGTGCCCCGGCCGCTGCTGCCACAGCGGACGGACAATATCGGCAAAGTTCAACGCCTGGCACACCCGCCTGACGGTACTGAGCTGCAGCCAGGGCATATCGGCCAGCATGACCAGCCAGCCAGCCCAGTCGGGCTGCGCCGCTACCCCTGCGGCAATTGAGTCACCCAGACAGCGGCTTTGCAGCAGCGTTACTCCACAGCGGTAACGGTGGGCCATCTCGATCAGCGGCAGGTCCTCAGGGCGCAGTATCACGTTGACCCGTTTGTTGCAGGCAGCCGTTGCCAGTTGCAGCGTGTTCGCCAGCAGTGGCAGATTGCCACACACCGGATGTCGCACCAGCAATTTATGCTGCCCGTCCCGCTCACGATAGCGGCTGCTGGAACCCGCCGCCATCACTAACACCCCGACGTTCATTTATCTACCCTGCCTCGTGGCTCTGCTGACGCATGTCTGCCACTTTATGTTCCAGATTGCCCCAGGGGCGTTGTCTGGCCAGCTCGGTACGCAGCCAGTTCAGCAGCGTGGCGATCTGCCGATCGTTAAGCTGATGCCGGAACCCCGGCATGCTTCCCAGGTCCGGGTTCGCTGGGTGGGTAATGCCATCCAGCACGATACGGATCAGATTGTCAGGCGTGTCGCTATACAGGTTGCTGTTGAGCACCAGCGACGGACGTACGCCCACCATCCGGGGGCCTTTCTGACTGGAGTGACAGGCCATGCAGGATCCGGAGAACTGCCGTGCGCCTGCCGACCCCAGATTCAGGGACTGCTGCTCAGCATCGCTCTCCAACGCAGCGGGCTGCGTGGGGGCAGGGTGCTGAAAGCTGACCAGCCAATGGGCCAGCGCTTTGAGATCCCTGTCCGACTGCCGTGACAGCCCTACGCTAATCACCGGCCCCATCGGACCTGCCGCCACGCCGTGTTCAGGAGAGTAGCCGGTGCGGAAATAGCGCTTTAGCTGTGCTTCATTCCAGCTGACGGGGGCTGGAGAAAGCGCGTTGAGTGCAGGCGCGGTCCAGCCTTCAGCGATGCCGCCTGCCAGCGCATCATTTCCCTCTTTTTCCGCAGCGGCCAGGTTGCGCGGGGAGTGGCAGGCACCACAGTGGCCGAGCCCTTCGGCCAGATAGGCCCCCCGGTTCCACATTGCGTCATGCTCCGGGTCCGGTTCGCGTTCCCCCGGATGCAGGAACATCCAGTTCCAGGCGGCCAGTCCCAGGCGAATATTGAAGGGAAAGGTCATCCGGGTTTGCGGCACCTGATAGCTGACGGCGGGCTGACTCATCAGGAACGCGTAAAGATCCTGCAGGTCTTCATTGCTGGAGTGCGTAAACGCCGTATAGGGAAAGGCCGGATAGAGATAATTGCCCCGGCGATCGATACCGTAGCGCATGGCGCGCAGAAAGGCCGGATACGACCAGCTGCCAATACCGTTGACGGCGTCCGGAGTGATATTGCTGGTATAAATGGTGCCAAAGGGGGTTTTCATCGCCAGCCCCCCGCTGTTCGGCACGCCACCCGACCGCGTGTGGCACGCGCTGCAGTCGCCCAGTGCCGCCAGCGTTTTTCCCCTGGCGATACTGTCAGCCGAAAATTGCGTAGCGGCAGGGGGGACAATCGGGGCAATTTCCGGCTGCAGGCAGAGCAGCCCGACCGTGACCGCTACGGCTAGCACGATGGCGCCTGACAGGCCCAGCCATTGATTTCTGCGGGTCATACTTTACCTCCCTGTAAAGCACGTAGTACTCGTTCCGGTGTGAAAGGCGGTGCGCGGAACCGCAGACCGGTGGCATCAAACAGCGCATTGGCAATGGCGGCGGCTCCCGGAACAGAGGCCGACTCGCCAGCGCCCATCGCGGGCTCATCCGGATAGTCCAGCAGCGCGATTTCAACGTCTGGCAGTTCATCAAAGCGTAACAGCGGATAGCTACCCCATTCGAGTGAGGTCGTGCCACTGGCATCAAAAGTGACAAACTCTTTCAGCACCCGGCTGGCACACTGAATGATATTGCCGTGTACCTGATGGCGAACGCCGTCGGGATTGACCATCTGGCCGCAGTCATGGCAGACGAAGATTTTATCCAGGCGGATCTCACCGGTCTTACGGTTAACGCGTAAATCACACACCCAGGCCGCCCAGGCCGCACCAAATCCGGGGAACTGGCTGTGGATATAGCGTGCCCAGGCAAAGCCACGGCCGTGCAGCCAGTCTCCTTCCTGCCGGGGGTGATGATGTGACGGGCCTTTCTTCCACTGCGACATGTTTTTCAGATGATTAATCATGGTAATAGCGCGCGGATCGTCCAGATAATCCATGCGCATATCGACAGGATCACGGCCGGCATGCCAGGCGATTTCATCCATCCAGCTTTCATGAGCAAAAACATTGGGCAGGGCAGAGACGCCGCGCATCCAGGAGGCGCGAACCAGTGGAGCGGCATCTTCACAGATGGTGCGGATATGCGGGAAGCGGTACAGAGGAATCGCAGTGCGATCGCCCATTGACTGCACCACCGGCTTATTCGCGACTTTGCGCGTCAGGATAAGTGGCAGGGTGGTGGCATTGTTGGAGGGATAGCAGGTGCGCAGTTCGTAGCAGGAGATGTTCATCAGGCGGTCCAGCCCACCGCTAACACGAATTAGCTGACCGCTGCCTTTCGGTTCCCAGGCGGCTTCCTGTTCGCGCATCAGCTGGACGCGAACCGGCCTGCCGGTCGCCTGCGACAGCAGTGCCGCGTCTGCCGCGACATCATCTGCGCAGTTACGCCCGTAACAGCCTGACGCTTCCATACGCTTCACATCGACCACGGCGGCGTTGAGATCCAGCAGCAGCGCGATATCTTTGCGCAGATCGTGTGGGTTTTGCGTCCCCGACCAGATTGTTGCCTGCCCGTCACGCACGTCGGCCAGGGCACAGGAGGGGCCGATGGAGGCGTGCAGTTGGTAAGGCCAGACGTAATCGGCATCAACGGCAACATGCCGTTTTTTCAGCGCGATGTCGGTGCCACGATCGTCGCGCAGTACGCGCGGTGTTTTTTCGCAGCTGGCCAGCGTGTCATGCAGCTGGTCCAGACCCAGAGCGGGTAATCCTGACCAGGGTTTCCAGCTGACCTTCAGGGCATACATGGCGGCAATCGCCTGTTCTTCACGCCCGGCGACAACACCGACAAAGTCATTGACCACCACCACTTTGACAATACCGGGAAGGTGGGCAATGGAACTTTTATCCACCGCTACCAGGCTGTAACCCAGCGGAGCGCTACTGTCGGCACCGCCATAAGGAGGGCGTATCACGCGCCCGTGAAGCATGTCCGGTACGCGCATGTCATGAACCCAGGTCAGTTCACCGCTGACTTTGGCGGGAATATCCACTCGCGCTATCGATTTTCCGACATAGCGGCGCGCGGCATTCAGCGTAACGGCAGTGTTCAGTGGCAAATGGGTATCTTTATCCTGTGCCAGCTGACCGTAGCTCAGACGCCGCTCAGGGTGCTGACGGTCAATCACCCAGCCTGCATCCGTATCCAGCTGACTGACGGGCACATTCATAACCCTGGCGGCCAGCTGCACCAGCAGCTGGCGCAGCTGGCTGGCGGCCTGACGTAAAGGTACCGCCGTCACCTGTAAGGTGGCGCTGGCGATGGTCGGCCCCTGGTCCGGCGTTAACGCGGTATCGCCCAGAATCATGGTAATCGCACTGAAGGGCACATCAAGGGCATCGGCAACATATTGTGCCAGCGCGGTTCGTACACCGGTGCCGAGGTCAACATGGCCGTTAAAGGCGGTCACCTTGCCATCGGCGGCCAGCGCAATAAAACTGTCCAGGCAGTCGGCCGGGCGGCCACTGGCGGGAGCGGGTCGGGCCAGTGAAACTCCGGGGAGCAGGGTGCTGACGCTGATAAAGCCCCCGGCCTGCAACAGGCGGCGGCGTGTCAGATTAAACAGCTTCATGATTGCGGACCCCCGGCGATAATTTCGCGCGCTTTCTGAGCCGCACGTAATATCTCCAGATGAGTGCCACAGCGACACAGATTGAACGCCAGTTCATCTTTGATCTGTTGTTCGGTAGCCTGCGGAGCGCGCCTGAACAGCGCGACCAGCGTCATGATCATGCCGTTGGTGCAGTAACCGCACTGCGCCGCCTGTTCGTCGATAAAGCCCTGCTGGACCGGGTGGAGCTGGCCGCCTTGTGCCAGTCCTTCAAGGGTGGTGACCTGTTTACCTGCCACGGCGTGAGCCGGGACGCTACAGGAGCGCGCGGCGACACCGTCAATATGAATGGTGCAGGCACCACATTCACCAACGCCGCAGCCATATTTGGGACCATTTAACTGAAAGTCGTTACGTAAGATATAAAGAATTGAGGTATCTGAATGCGCATCGTCGATTGTGACGCGCTGGCCGTTAAGCATAAATTCCATAGCAAATCATCCATTGAATGCCGTCCTTTCCGTATGTCGTCTGTTGGGACAGAGACAAAAATGCCCCTGAAGCGTTCAGGGGCACAATTGAAATATTATGCTATTTAGTGCCTTTTGGTAACGTTATTCAGCGGAATAAGCATTTTTCAACAAAGATAATACTTACTTCAGTGCTTTTCCTTTTAGCAGCTTACGCACCCAGAAGCGGTTTGGGCTGGTGGCAGCCAGGGTGTCACGGTCGAGGGGGATCGGTTCGCCGCAAAGCTGTGCCGCCAGCACTTCTGCCGCCAGCGGCCCGCTGCACAGTCCCCGCGATCCAAGGGCGCCGAGAACAAATAATCCTGCATGTACCGGCGCGGTAACGGCGTGTTCCTGCTGCGCCAGCGTTTCATACTGTTGCAGGGTGGCATCGTAGTCCGGCAGTGCCCCCATCATTGGCAGATGATCGCGCGTGGCGGCGCGCACGCCGCAGCGCGCTTCCCCGCCACTGACATCAATATCCTGCGGCCATCCGGCATCCGGCAGGCAGCGGATCAGCCGTTCCCGGTTTTCCTGCTGGTCATCGCCACGGTACTCCGTGGCGGTTTCGCCCCGGTGATAGCTGGCGCCGATGCAGTGCTGGTGGAACTGCGGGCTGACCGGGGTCAGGTAGCCGTCGTAGCACAACACCTGTTTAAGCGCGGACAGGGCCTCAGTGGTCGGTACGTGGCTGACCTGACCGGCGACCGCATAGACTGGCAGCTTCTCGCTCTGACTGAATGCCGTCAGGCGATGCCCGGTCGCCAGCACCAGATTCTGGTGCGTACAGTCAGTCTGGGTGCTGAAACTCAGCTGCCAGCCTGCCTGATGGGGGGTCAGCTGAGTGATTTCATGCTGCCAGCGCAGGGTCGCCCCCTGCTGCTCCGCCAGCTGCCACAGGCCGGCAGTCAGTTCAGCAGGTGAGAGCCAGCCGCCCAGTGGATAGGTAATGCCACCGCAGCCGGTTGTGACGCCACACAGCGCTTCAGCCTCTGCACTATCCACGCCTGCGGCCAGCGTCGGCGGCAGCGCCATCTGCAGCATTTTGTTGATTTTATCCGCACTCTTTTCATCCCAGGCCAGCTGCGTCACACCACACCAGTCGTGCTCAAAGGGCAGGGTGAGTCGATCGTAGACGCGTCGGGCGAAGGTAAAAGCAGCGGGGAAAAACTGCGCCAGCGCGGGATCGTGGTGATTAAGAAGCGGGTAAAGTGCCCCCTGACGATTACCGGAGGCCCCCTGCGCTGGCTGCGCATCGGCGCAATAGAGGGTGACCTGCTTGCCGCGCCGCAGCAGCGCCAGTGCCAGCAGCGCGCTGGCAATACCACCGCCTGCCAGCGCAATATCCTCACCCTCAGCGGCCGGACGTGCATACCACGGGGCTTTTGCCGGTGCCGTGACCGCAGCGGGCAGGTGGCCCGTCAGCATCTCGCGCTTTTCCCCGAAGCCTTTGCGTTTGCTGACCATAAATCCGGCCTGTTGCAGCCCGCGCCGGACAAAGCCGGCGGCGGTAAAGGTTGCCAGCGTGGCGCCAGGGCGGGCCAGGCGGGCCATGCAGTCAAACAGTTCTGGCGTCCACATATCCGGATTTTTCGCCGGGGCGAAACCATCGAGGAACCAGGCATCAACCTGCTGGTTCAGCGTGTCATCAAAAGTATGGATAAGCTGATTAATATCGCCAAACCACAGGTCGAGCGTAATCCGCCCGCCGTCCAGCAGCAGGCGATGGCAGCCCGGCAGGGCCAGTGGCCACTGTTCACGCAGCTGGCTGGCATACGCGGCCAGCTGAGGCCAGCTGGCATGAGCGGCTTCAAGATCGCTGGCGGATAACGGAAACTTCTCACAGCTTATAAAATGCAGGCGTTGTAATGTCGCATCCGGGGCGCTGGCTGTGAAGGCATCAAACGCCTGCCACAGCGTCAGAAAGTTAAGGCCGGTACCGAATCCGGTTTCAGCCACAATAAACAGATCGCGCGGGTGGGTGATAAAGCGTTCGGGAAGATGATTGCCGCCAAGAAAGACGTAACCGGTCTCTTTAAGACCATTCTGGTTCGAGAAGTAGACGTCATCAAATACTCGGGATACAGGTGTACCCTGATCGTTCCAGCTTAGCTCTGCGTACTCTATTGGTGCGGTTTTCACGGCAAAGGCTCGTTGCTCAGGCAGTGGCGCAATTTTAACGATGTGCTTGACCCTACGCAAATTTACACAAGGAATATGCTGATCGGACTTGTTCGGCGTACAACTGTACGCTAGAGTGCCACTCGAATCCTAATTAGAAGTGAAAGAGGTATTGAATGAAACGTGCTGTGATTACTGGCCTAGGGATCGTTTCCAGTATTGGTAATAACCAAGAGGAAGTTCTGGCATCATTACGTGAAGGTCGCTCTGGTATTACCTTCTCGCAGGAACTGAAAGATTCCGGTATGCGTAGTCACGTCTGGGGTAACGTTAAGTTAACGAAAGACGATATTTCAGCCCGTATCGACCGCAAAATGCTGCGTTTCATGAGCGATGCGTCAATTTATGCTTTCCTTTCAATGCAGGATGCGGTGAAAGATGCTGGCCTGACCGATGAGCAATACCAGAACAACCCACGCGTGGGCCTGGTTGCCGGTTCTGGCGGTGGTTCACCGTTCTATCAGGCTGCCAGCGTTGACGGCATGCGTGCCAAAGGTCTGCGCGGCGTTGGCCCTTATATGGTTACCAAAGCGATGGCATCCGGCGTGTCTGCCTGCCTGGCGACACCGTTTAAAATTCACGGCGTGAACTACTCCATCAGTTCAGCCTGTGCGACATCTGCACACTGCATCGGTAACGCGGTTGAGCAGATCCAGCTGGGCAAACAGGATATCGTGTTTGCTGGCGGCGGCGAAGAGCTGTGCTGGGAAATGTCCTGTGAGTTCGACGCGATGGGCGCACTGTCCACCAAATACAACGAAACCCCGGAAAAAGCCTCCCGTACCTATGACACCAGCCGTGACGGCTTCGTCATCGCAGGCGGCGGCGGCATGGTAGTGGTTGAAGAACTGGAACACGCCCTGGCGCGTGGCGCCCATATCTACGCAGAGATCGTCGGCTACGGCGCGACCTCTGACGGCGCGGATATGGTGGCGCCATCAGGTGAAGGCGCAATGCGCTGCATGCGTATGGCAATGGAAGGCGTGGATACGCCTATCGATTACCTGAACACCCACGGTACGTCAACGCCAGTCGGCGATGTGAAAGAGCTGGGCGCTATCCGTGCTGTTTTCCCGGACAAAACTCCGGCCATGTCGGCAACAAAAGCGATGACGGGTCACTCACTCGGTGCCGCTGGCGTGCAGGAAGCGATCTATTCCCTGCTGATGCTGGAGCACGGCTTTGTTGCGCCAAGCATCAACATTGACGAGCTGGACCCGGCAGCAGAAGGCCTGGATATCGTGACCACGCCAACTGAACGTAAGCTGACCACCGTGATGTCTAACAGCTTCGGCTTCGGCGGCACCAACGCCACGCTGGTCATGCGCAAGCTGGCATAATTTGCCATCGCGCAGTGCTGCAAAGGGGCGACATCTGTCGCCCCTTTGTTTTGTGCGCTATTCCTGCCTCAGCGCCAGCGGACGCTGCCGTTTCGGCATGGCGGCCACCACCCGATCGTAAGACTCTTCGACCAGCTGCTTCACTAATCCTTCCGTTATCTGTTCACCCGCGTAAAGTGAAATCCAGTGGCGTTTATTCATGTGATAGCCGGCGTGAATGCTGTCGTAGATCGCCCGGTGCAGCTCGCCTTCTTCCGGGCGACACTTGAGGTTCACAATCGGTTCACCGCGCACCTGCGACATCAAGACAAACATTTTTCCGCGCACTTTAAACACTTCATACTCCGGACCAAACGGATAACAAAGCTCTGCTTCAGGTTGCTCCTGCGCGACTTTTCTGGCGATATTCTGTATCTGCTGTCCGTCCACTGTCACTCTCCTTAAGGATATTTCTATATCCCGCAGGCTAGCACAAAGGGGGCGTTTACTTCACCGGCGGCGGTGAATTCTTCGTCTGTTCTGAGGTTTCCGGCGTGTGGTAATAGTGCCAGGTATCAAACGGCAGCATCAGCGTATCCGCCACGACAGAAACCGGGAGATCGAGCCAGCACCAGAAGCAGTCATGCAGCATGTTGAAGTCGAGCTGCGTCCCCGCGTAGAAAGAGTTTTTAGGGTTTTCGCCGACGGTGTGGCTGGTGATAGTGGCACAGCCGCTAAGCAGTAGCATGGCGAGAGTGAGGCGTGTTTTCCTTAACATGATGGTTGTCCCTGCAGATTAAAATCTTTGACAGGGTAAGGGAAAGGACGAGAGAGGGGCGGATGTTAAGTGCGGGATGAGAGAAAAGGCCCGGGCGATTTTTAATCAATCCGGAGCCTGTTCGAGGCGTAGCAGCATCAGGTTTGCGTGACGGCGCTAAGCATCCTTGCTACTCCTCGCGCAGCACTTTCCCGACATTTCCTCCAGGGTGGACCGCCAGCAGCGTCTCTTTGCTGTAACCGCTGCGGGTCATCAGCACGGCGACCATCGCATCGAATACGGCCAGTACGCTGATAATCGAGGTTGTCGCCAGCATATTCAGCGGGTCGATCTCCTGTGATTTCGGCATCAACAGCGGCAGATCGGCGGCGCCAGCAATAGCCGACTCCGCGTTCTCGGTCACGCTTACCAGGGTGCAGCCTCTGGCTTTCACCGTCGGCAGCAGCCGCGTCAGCTCATCGGAGTTACCGCCGCGCGACAGCATAATGAGCACGTCGCCGTCGCGCAGAAAACCGATATCGCCGTGGGCAGCATCGGCGGCGCTTAACCAGATGGCGGGGTGTTCAATGCAGGCCAGCATGTGGGCGATTTTACGCGCCGCAATGCCGGAGGTGCCGATGCCGGTCACGGCAATTTTACCGCGACAGGTGGCCAGGGCATTCAGCACCCCCAGCCACTGCTGACGGTCAAGCTGCGTTTCCAGCGCGGCCAGCGCCTGGCGGTAGGTGTCCCAGCCTGCGCTGGCCTGTTGCCAGCTCTGTTCCGGCGTCATCAGGCCTCCTGCATCATCTGCTGATATTTCATGTGGTCGTGATACAGCTCGCGGAACACGCGGTACTTACGATCGTAATAGCGTTTAATCTCGTTGGTCTGCGGCGTCACGGTTTTCCCGATGCGGCTCATCGCGTTCATGGCTTCCGGCAGCGAGTCATAAACCCCTGCCGCCACGGTGCCCATCATCGCGCTACCCAGCAGCATCGACTCGCTCTCCTCGGCCAGCAGCATGGTGCAGCCTGAGGCGTTAGCGTGTTCCTGTACGAAGACAGGATTTTTAGTGCCGCCGCCGCTGGCCATAATCGTGTCGATGCTGTAGCCGGTCTGATTCATCGTTTCAATAATATGCCGGGTGCCCAGGGCAATCGCCTGAATGGTCGCCAGGTAATGCAGGGCCATATCTTCCGGGGTGCGCGACAGCGTCAGCCCGGTCAGGATCCCGGTCAGATTCGGATTGGCGCGCGGAGACCGGTTGCCGTGGAAGTAAGGCAGCATATGGATATCACGCGTCAGAAAGGCGATTTTATCCGCTTCACCTGCCATAGTACGTAGCAGGTCGTTCAGCACTTCGTAAATGGTTTTACCCTGGCTTTTCCCCTGATCGCGCAGCTGGATATAGCAGGGGTGTGACTGGATCACATGATCGATCAGCGCCCCGGTGGCCGACTGGCCGCCCTCGTTCAGCCAGAAGTCGGGCAGTACCGCCGAATAGTATGGCCCCCACACACCTTTAATAAAGCGCGGCTCGCGTGAGATAGCCATATGCCCGGTCGAAGTGCCGCCAATGAGCGCAATGCGGCGGTCAAAGTCGGCCAGTTCGCCGGAAGGCCCGGCGGCACCCAGCGTTCCCAGGCTCCCGGCATGGGCATCAATAATTGAAGCGCTGACCGGTGTGCCGGGTAGCAGGCCCAGCTCGCTGGCGGCGCGCTGAGTCAGTCCGCGCCCCAGCGGTTGACCCATGCTTTTTACATCGCTGCCAATTTTTGCCGCGTCGTGCTCCAGCAGATCCTCAAGTCCGATCTGGTTAAAGTAGCTGGCATCCCAGCCGTCCTGATGCGCCAGCCAGGTCCACTTACACACCAGCGAGCAGACGGATCGGGTGACATCGCCGGTGGCACGCCAGGTCAGAAAGTCGGGCAGGTCAAACAGGTGACCGACGTTCTGCCAGCTGGACGGCATATGCTGTTTCAGCCACAGCAGTTTGGGCGTCTGCATCTCCGGGGAGATCACCCCGCCTACGTAGTCCAGCACCGGGTGTTTTAAGGCGTTGATGCGTTCCGCCTGCACAATCGCGCGGTGATCCATCCACACAATAATATTCTGCTCGCTGCGTCCGGACGGGCTGACCGTCAGCGGCTGGCCTTCTTTATCCAGCACCACCAGCGAGCAGGTGGCATCAAATCCCAGGCCTTTTATCTGCACCGGATTGATATTGGTCTGATTAATCGCATCACGTACCGCCTGGCATACCGCCTGCCAGATATTGTCAGAGGACTGCTCGACAAAATTGGCCTGCGGGCGAAACAGTGCGATCTCACGGCTCGCCTGGCCCATCATGCGCCCGGTTACATCAAAAATGCCTGCGCGTGCGCTGCCGGTTCCCACATCCACACCAATGTAATAGCTCGCCATTTTTATCCTCAGTCTCAGGTTCTGCGATGTTGCAACGCAATAAACAGGATCAGTACACCACCCCAAAGGGCCATAGTGAGGTAGCTGCTCACTCCCAGCAGATTCAGTCCACTCTCCAGCATCTGTAGCACAATCAGCGCCAGAATCAGGCCGGGAATGCGCCCGAACCCCCCGTCCGGGTTGATGCCACCCAGCACGGAGGCAAGGATGGTCACCAGCAGCCAGGACTCGCCGTAGCCTGCCTTGGCAGAGTTGAACATCGACATCATCAGCAGGGCAGCACCCCAGCTCATCAGTGCCGACAGCACATACACCACGATAGTGACGCGGGTGGTATTGACCCCGCTGAAGCGCGTGGCCTTTTCGTTACTGCCCAGCAGCAGAATGGTGCGTCCCAGCGTGGTGCGTTCCAGCAGCAGCCACATCAGCGCGGCGACGCCCAGGAACAACAGCAGGGAGAGCGGCACTCCGGCGATATCGCCGTTGCCCAGCATCTGTATCAGCGGTGGGAAGCCGGAGATCACTGCGCCGTTCGACAGCAGAATATTCAGCCCGGCAATCAGCGTCATGGTGCCCAGCGTCGCGAGGATCGGCGAGACGCCAATCACGGCTATCAGCACGCCATTGACCACGCCAATCACCACTGCCAGGGCCAGCCCGGCCAGCAGAGCCAGAGCAATCCACTGCGGCTGGTCAGGGTGCGCAACAATCAGCGCCGCCATCAGCAGCGAGCAGGCGTTGGCGCTGGCAATAATCGACAGATTAATTCCGCCCGTCAGCATGGTCACGCCCATCCCCAGCGCCAGCAGCCCCAGCACCGGCAGCTGGCTGGCAATCGACTGGAAATTACCGGCGCTGAAAAAGCGCCCACCCAGCGTCAGGGAAAACAGCACCAGCACCGCCACCAGCATCAGCACCTGGAGCCGGATAATGCGGTCGCCCGGCAGTTTATTCAGTAATGTTTGCATCTCAGTTCCCCTTTGCCCGCTGGTGTTTTTCATTCCAGGCCGTGGCGCTGACGCTGACCAGAATAATGATGCCGCTAAACACCATATGCCAGTAAGACGACACCGCCAGCAGCGTCAGGCCGTTTTGCAGGAAGGCGAGCAGCAGCACGCCCAGCAGCGTTCCCGTCAGCGTCCCGCGACCGCCGCTCATACTGGCCCCGCCCAGCACCACCGCTGCCAGCACCGTCAGCTCGTAGCCAACCAGTGAGTTGGGCGCGACGGACTGCGTGGTTTGCGCCTGCACCACCGCGGCCACACCGGCCAGTACCCCCATGTAACCGTAAACCGTCAGATGCAGACTGCGCAGGTTAATGCCCAGACGCGAAGCCGACTCGCGGCTGCCGCCCATCGCATAAATCTGCCGCCCGATGCGGGTAAAGTTCATCAGCACCCCGGTCAGGATAAACACCGCCAGCAGACAGAACAGCGGCAGCGTCAGACCATATTCGTAGCCGTCGGCGGCGGTGAAGGAAAACCAGTTAATCCCGTTCATAAACCAGTCAGGGAAACCGTACAGCCATGTGCCGTTGGTGACCCAGACCAGCAGGCCGTAAAACAGGTTCAGCGTGGCGATGGTGATTATGATCGCCGGCACCCGCAGCAGATAAACCAGCAGGCCGTTGAGCATACCCAGCAGCAGCCCGCAGCCGATAGCAATGGCAAAGGCGCTGAACAGGTTGCCGCCGTGCGCCAGCATGGTACTGGCCATCACATACTGTGCAATCGCCGTCATGGCCGGGAACGAGATATCAATGCCTCCGGCAATCAGCACCACAAACAGCCCGCAGGCCAGAATGCCGAGGATGGCATAGCTGGTGGCAACGTCGGTCAGGTTGCCCAGGGTGAGAAACTCGTTAGTGCGCAGGCTGAGGCCCAGCGCCAGTAACACAATCAGCATACCCAGCCAGAACTCGTGCTGGCTGACGAGGTGACGTAATTTGTTATTCATTGACCACCCCGGCAATCTCCTCTTCGCGGCACTGATGAGGGGCGAAACTGGCGACCAGTTTACCTTTACGCATCACCAGCACGCGGTGGCTGTTGTAATAAGCTTCCGGGATCTCATCGCAGATCATCAGCACCGCCATACCGGACTCGGCCAGCTCGCGGGCAATGCGATAGATCCCCTCTTTATTGGCGATATCAACGCCCACGGTAGGGGAGTCGAGGATCAGCACTTTCGGTCGGGTAGCGACCCATTTACCAATCGCCACACGCTGTGCGTTGCCGCCGGACAGCGTCTGTACGGCCAGCTGACTGTCAGACACTTTGATGTTCAGCTCGCGGATCAGCTTCGAAGCCTGCTGACGCGCTTCATCGCGGTCCATCAGCCCTAACCGGTTGCGCAGTCGGGAGAAAATCGGTACCAGCAGATTGTCGAAGATCGACTGTGACATAATCAGCCCTTCGGTCTGCCGGTCTTCCGACACGTAGGCAATACCGTGGCGGATGGCATCGCGGTTGCTGCGCAGCGTTACCGGTTTGCCGTCGATGATGATCTCGCCGCTGTCGGGCCGCGTAATGCCAAACAGCGACAGACAGAGTTCAGTGCGTCCGGCGCCCAACAGGCCAACAATCGAGGTGATCTCGCCGCTTCTCAGCTGCAAATTGATCTGCTGATACTGATTGCGTCGGGAAAGTTGGCGCACTTCCAGCAGCGGGGTTTCGCTGACATCAGCGCGTTCCGGCAGGTGGCTGAAGCTGAAGCGCTGCCCGGTCATCAGGTATGCCAGATCGTCGCTATCCAGCTTGCTGGCGGCAAAGGTGTCCACCAGTTTGCCATCGCGGATCACACTGATGCGGTCGGAGACCTCCATCACCTCATCCAGCTTATGGCTGACGAACACCACGCAGATCCCGGCGGCTTTCAGTTCACTGACCACCCGCAGCAGGCCGTTCACTTCGTGACGGGTCAGTGAGGCCGTGGGTTCATCCATGATCACCAGGCTGGCATCAGCCGCCAGCGCCCGACAGATGGCGACCAGCTGGCGGTCGGCAATCGACAGTTTTTCAACCTTGCGCGCCGGATCCAGCTGTACGCCAATGCGTGCCATCGTTTCCTGCGCCAGCTGGCGCATCGCCCGGCGGTTAACCCAGAAGTTGCCGCCTGGCAGATAGCGATGGGCGGCGATGTTTTCCATCACAGACAGGTTGGGGAACAGCGACAGATCCTGGTAGATGACCTGAATACCGTAGTAAGCCGAAAGTGACGGCGTGAGATGGCTCAGCAGCTTACCGTCAATGCTGATATGCGAGCCTTTATCCGGCTGATAGACCCCGGAGATCACTTTGATCAGCGTGCTTTTACCGCAGCCGTTCTGTCCGGCCAGGCAGTGCACTTCACCACGGTTGAGCGTCAGCGATACGTTATCCAGCGCGCGGACGCCCGGAAACGATTTGCTGATGTTTTCCAGTGAGATAAACGGTATTTGCGTGGACATAATTCAGTATCCTGGAGTGGATAAGGGCCAGCAGAGACTGGCCCAATACGATCAGAAGCCGAGGGATTTCGCGTTATCTTTGGTCACTTCAAGGATGCGGTTAAAGCGAATCACATGGTGTTCCATATCCACATCGGCTTTACCCAGACCGTCAATCGTCAGGTCCGGGGTGACCTGCTTGCCGTCCAGCAGCTGGTCAGCCAGGCTTACCAGGGCAAATCCGGCATCTTTCGGGTCCCACAGCAGGGCTTTTTTAATATCACCGCTGGCCAGATACGGGGCGGCCTGGGCAGGCATGGCGATGCCGACGACGGCAATTTTATTTTTCGCCCGCTTGCTTTTCACCGCCTGTCCGGCACCGATTGGCCCGAGTGAGCCGAAGCCGATAATGCCCTTCAGGTCAGGATAGGTACGCATCAGATCGAGCGTGGTGGCGTAGGACTTATCGATACTTTCTGCTACCGGCAGACGCGAGGTTACCTCATGCATCTCAGGATATTTTTCTTTCTGATACTTAATCGCCGCATCGGCCCAGGCATTATGCAGCGGCACGGTCAGTGAACCGACGTAGATGGCATAGCCCCCTTTACCGCCCATGCTGCTGGCCAGTTCATCCATGTTCTTTTCAGCATATTTTACGCTGTCGATGGTCTCAATATCCCACTGGCCGATAGGCTGGTCAGGCGATTCATGAGTCAGCACCACGATGCCCTGATCGCGCGCTTTCTTCAGCACTGGCTCAAGCACTTTGGCGTCGTTGGGCACCACGATAATTGCGTCAACTTTTTTGGCAATCAGGTCTTCAATCACTTTCACCTGCTGCGCCGGGTCAGCGGTGGAACCACCGACCTGGTAGGCATTCACATCCAGTTTTTTGGCGGCTTCATCCACGCCGACCGCCATACGGGTAAACCATGGAATGCCGGTCACTTTGGCCACCAGAGCAATGTCATGTTTTTCTGCGGCCAGCAGCGGGGTAGCGAACAACATGCAGGCGGAAACAACACATGCATTGAGTAACGTGAGATTGAATTTCATAGCGGTACCTTGTTATCCGAATCGTTGTTTTTGTCAGGTAAGAGGTGGCATTAACCACCGGCTCAAGATAGCAAGAAGATTTTGGCGAAGAGTTGAGCAGAGTGATGAAATGTGATCGATAACTTTTAATGTTAAATTATTAGATTTATTGTGTATATTTTTTGTTAAATTTAATTTTTTTGTCGGATTAAAACAGCAGTAATTAGTTATTTTTTTGTTAATTAAATTGATTGGTAACAATTAATTAACATTTGTGAGGCTAAATGCAGCAAGTAACCTGCCGGTAATGCCGATTTAAGGGCAATTGGCTGCTGCTGATATGTCCGGGATGGGATCGGACTCACGATTTTAGCGCCAGCGTCGGTATCTTCTGACAGTTGAGGGGAAAGAAGGGAACGTAATTTTATTACACGGCAGGAGGCGGGGGGAGAGTGGCTGAGGAAAAACCGCCCGCAGGCGGTCAGTTTATCAATGGGTCTGTTTTGTCTGGCTGACTTTGCGATAAACGCTGTCAAAACGCACGTTCATTCCGCCGCAGTTACTGTTATCGCGCACCACCAGATTGCCGTTGATCAGCAGCATTTCGCCGCCACACTCATACTTTGTCGAGTCAGGAATGCCAAAGGTCAGGCGGTTAGCCTTTACCGTGGCGTCATCATCGATCTCACCAATATGCACCACTTCTTCACCGTAGCTGTTGGTGCCGCCGTGCCAGTCTGCACTGCCGCTGACGTGCAGTTTGTCGCCATGATGGGAAATGACGATTGCATTGTTGCCTTCCACCGGTAGCCACTGCCCCAGCCAGTCCTCTTCCCGTACGGCGCGGGTCGGGATGGCGGTCAGGCTGGCAGAGGGGATCCAGCTGGTAAAATCGCGTTTTTTGGCAAAATACCAGACGCAGCTCCAGCCGGGTTTGGTCTGCGCGACCAGCACCGTGTTGCCCGGCACCAGATAGGCCTTCCGTGCACAGCTTTCGCCTTTTTCCGGGCAGCCGTCCATGTCGTCATAGAAATGCACCTGGCCCGCCCCGGCGCGGATTTCCGCCTGGTGATATTCGCCCTGATAGCCTGGAAAAAAGCCGTTGCGGCAGCTATCGTCTTCGGCGGCAAACGCGTGAGTGCTGGCCAGCAGTGCGCTAAGTGTTAATGGGAATATCCGTTTTTTCAATGCCTTGTTCCCCGTCAGTCAATATTGCCTGATAATACCTGACTGCGGGCTGTCTCACATACTCACGCGCGAAAAATTGACGGCGTGAAATATTTTGGCCAGTCTGAATTTCTTTGAAAATTAAATTTCACTCAGGCCAGCTGACCGGAACAGGCTGCGCTGTCGGTTGCTAAGGAGAAGTTGACGATGTCCACCCCTGTCACCAGGAGCCCGCAGCAGGGAACGCAGGCCCTTGCGCGTATTTCATTAGCGGTATTTATCACCTATCTGACGGCGGGGCTCGCGCTGCCGGTGATCCCGCTGTATGTCCATCACGAGCTGGGGCTGAATAACGTGATGGTTGGCCTGGCGGTTGGGGTGCAGTTTTTTGCTACCCTGCTGACGCGCGGCTATGCCGGGCGGCTGGCCGATCAGCGCGGCGCAAAACGTTCCACGCTGCAGGGGATGCTGGCGCTGGCGCTGGTGGGCGTCGCTTACCTGGCGGCGGCGCTGCTGCCGCTGCCGGTGATGGGGAAATTTGCCCTGCTGGTCGCGGGCAGGCTGCTGCTGGGCTTCGGTGAAAGCCAGCTGCTGACCGGCAATCTCACCTGGGGTATGGGGCTGGTGGGACCGAAGCGCGGTGGACAGGTGATGTCGTGGAATGGCATGGCGATTTACGGTGCGCTGGCCGCCGGGGCACCGATCGGCCTGTGGCTGCACAGCCAGTGGGGTTTTCTCGCCCTCGGCGCGGCAACGATAGGGTTGCCGCTGGTGGCGCTGTTATTCAACGTCGGCGTGCCGGCGGTGGCGGTCCACGGCGGGGAGCGACCGTCGCTGTGGAAAGTGGTGGGGCAGATCGCCTGGCCGGGCCTGGCGCTGGCCCTGCAGGGCGCCGGATTTGCGGTGATCGGAACCTTTACCTCGCTCTATTTTGCTGACCAGCAGTGGGGTAATGCCGGATTTGCGCTGACGGCCTTCGGGCTGGCTTTTGTGCTGGTGCGGGTGCTGTTTGGCGGGCTGCCGGATCGTCTGGGAGGCATTCGCGTAGCGCTGATTTCCCTGGTGGTGGAAGCCTGCGGACTGCTGCTGCTGGGTGCGGCATCGAACGGCTGGATGGCGCTGGCGGGTGCGGCACTGACCGGCTGCGGCTGTTCGCTGGTATTCCCGGCGCTGGGGGTTGAAGTGCTCAGACGCGTGGCGCCGCAGGTGCGCGGTACGGCTCTTGGCGGGTTTGCTGCATTTCAGGATATTGCCTACGGTGCCAGCGGGCCGCTGACCGGGATCCTCGCCATGACGCTGGGTTATGGTTCGGTATTTGTGGCGGGGGCTGTCTGCGCGCTGGTGGGGATTGCCGTCACCTTTCGCTTTTCCCGTACCGCCGTCAACAGCTCAGACGGCTGAGCCGGGCACCTGCAAATGTTAAGTTTTCCCTGAATCTGGCGAAAACTGTGACGGAGTCTACACTTTCAGCGCGACTCACCCTTTAGCGCTGCTTCACGACAACAGTGAGCGTCACAGACTTTTCTATTATTCAGGGAAATTATGAACACAACCTCTTCTGACTCATCAGGCGATGAGTCTCAGCGCGCGGTGACCGTCCGGCAACGTATTTTCTTTGTCGTGCTGGTGGCCACAATGGGCGCGCTGGCCTTTGGTTACGACACCGGGATTATTTCCGGTGCTTTACCCTATATGTCTGCGCCTGCCGCACAGGGCGGGCTGGGGTTAACCTCCTTTACCGAAGGGCTGGTGGCTTCGTCACTGGTGTTCGGGGCTGCGCTGGGTTCTTTCCTGAGCGGATTTTTCTCCGATAAGTTTGGCCGCCGCATCACACTGCGCAGTCTGGCCGTCCTGTTTGTGCTGGGTTCCCTCGGCACGGCTCTCGCACCTTCTGTTCCTGTGATGGTCGCCATGCGTTTTCTGCTCGGTATTGCCGTTGGCGGTGGGTCAGCTACCGTTCCGGTCTTTATTGCCGAAATCGCCGGGCCTAAATTAAGGGCGCCGCTGGTCAGTCGTAATGAACTGATGATTGTCACCGGGCAGCTGGTGGCTTATGTCGCCAGTACCTTACTCAGCTACCTGCTTCACGATCAGCATCTCTGGCGCTACATGCTGGCGATTGCCATGATCCCCGGTCTGCTGCTGTTTATTGGCACCTTTTTTGTTCCTGCTTCCCCCCACTGGCTGGTGGCCGAAGGGCGACTGCATGAGGCGAAAAAGATACTGAAATACCTGCGTGAAACGCCGCGTGAAGTCCGTAAAGAAATGAGTGAAATGAAAAAGCAGGCGCGTAAAGCGCAGCGCGGGCCAGACGTGCGCACCCTGATCCGGGAGAAATGGGTATTACGTCTGCTGTTGATTGGCACGGGTTTAGGGTTCGTTATTCAGTTTACCGGCGTCAACGGATTTATGTATTACACCCCGATCATTCTCAAATCCACCGGGCTGGGAACCAGTGCGGCTATTGCGGCGACGATTGGGAATGGCGTGGTTTCGGTCGTGGCGACGTTTGTCGGGATATGGGCGGTTAGCCGTTTTCCACGCCGAAAAATGCTGATAACCGGTCTGTTTTTTGTCGTGACTGCTCAGGTCTTGCTGGGGCTGGTGATGACGCTGGTACCGGTTGGCTTAACCCAAAGCTACATGGCGCTGGGGCTGATTCTGTTGTTTCTGTTCTTTATGCAAATGTGTATCTCCCCCGTTTACTGGCTGCTGATGTCAGAGCTTTTCCCCATGCAGTTACGCGGCGCGCTCACCGGAACGGCGGTATCGATGCAGTGGATTTTCAATGCGATCGTGGCGTTCACTTTCCCGCCGCTGATGGCCTTTGCCGGCAGCAACGTCTTCTTTATCTTCGCTATTATCAACGTGGGTTCTCTGGCCTTTGTCGCCTTTATGCTGCCTGAAACACGGGGAAAAAGCCTGGAGGAAATCGAGCAGCACATGCGCGATAAATTTGGTGAAAAGAGCGTGACTCAACAGCCCGCGTAAGGCTGGTGGCTCAGAAAACCCTATTCTGAGCCAGCCAGACTGCGTGAGTTAAAGCAGTATCCAGAGGAACAGGACCAGCAGGAACAGTACCGCAAAGGCGGTGAACACCGGGCGATTAGCCAGCGGCTGCAGCACCGGCGGCAGTGCTCCCCACAGTGGCACAGCCACCGGACGCGGGTTCAGTTCGCTGTCAGCCAGCGGCTGTTCCAGCAGGCGCTCAGCGCGGCGGCTGAACAGCTGATTCAGCAGGTCCTGCGTCTGGGTCGGCGTCAGCAGGGTTTGTGGTGTGGCGTTAAAGCGCTGCTGGCTGTAATCCTCAAGCATACGCTGTTCACCGGCATCCGGCGGCTGCTTCAGCGTGGTGGTCAGCAGCGTCAGCGTCGGCGCAGTATGCTGGCTTAGCGTCTGGCTGGCGTGAAGATACTGATTCATCAGCGGGAAGAAACGTGACGGAATCGGGTCGCCGCTGTGCAGGTTCACCACCTTCAGCAGGGACGCCCAGATTTTAGCCGGTTGTTCACCGGTGGCCGCCGCCAGACGTGAAATCTGCTGATTCAGCGTCTGGTGTTCGGCAGGCAGCAGGGAGCGGTCAGTAACGCGGTTCTGCTGCGGCTGCGGGATGGCCATCTGACCATTTTGCAGCATGGTCAGAACCTGATGCAGCTGGTCCGGGTTGAGCGAACTGAGCACGGTATGGCCGAACTGCTGGCGAATAAAGTCACTCACCGCCTGGCGGTTATTGCCGGTTGGCAGCAGGTCGGTCAGCTGTTGCAGCAGCTGGCGCGTGGCGTGGGTATTCTGCACCTGCGACAGGCGGGTATTGAGGAACTGTTCCGCAGGCGGGAAATGACGCGCCTGTAACCCCGCATCGTTTTTGACCCCCACTTCATGGCGCAGGCCTGCCCACAGTTCAGCGGATTTCAGCGAACTGAGTGACATAATTTTGACGATCAGCCGTTCCAGCGTGGTGCGCTGGGCTGGCGTTAACGGCTGTTCGCCGGTTCCCGCAGCCGAAAGGGTGGCGGGGCGCACAGTGCCGGGAGGGGCGTCAATCGCCGGGCGATCGCCGGGTAACGGCGCGCCGGGGCCGCTTATAGGTTGCATGGCGAAGTCCTTCAGTCAGAGTCAACGTCCGGGGAGCGCCGGAGAAGAATGGTCATCCGCTATGATAACAATCCCGCCCGGCGATAGGTAGAGAAAGTGGGAGACAATCGCGCAGCCTGACGGCTTTTTTTCATTCAGCGGCGTTAAAAATAGCTCAGGACCCAGGTCATTGTCCCGTTGGCCTTTCCGGCCGTGATGCGCTCCTCTGTCTGATAGTAGCGCACCCGCAGCGGGACGGAGATGGCGCTTCCGCTCAGCGGGTAGCGAGCAACAGGCCAGCGCTGCCCGATGTCAACGGCACTCCCGCTGGCGGCATGCAAGATTTGCAGTGCCACCCCGGTGGCGCGATTGCTGTCGTTGCTCAGCGCAATCAACCCCGGTGTTGCTCTGCCTGCGGGGGCCACGCCATTGAGTTGCAGAAACACACTGAACTCACCGGAAACGGCGGTATCACAGAGAAAATCCATCAGGAAGGTTTTACCCGCGCTGGTCGAACCGATGCCGGACCCCAGTTCTTTCTGCTGCCTTAACCTGACCGGACCCAGCGCGACATTAAACGAGGATGGCCCCTGAATATGGCAGCTCTGCGCAATGAATGTCAGTCCGGTCGCGGCATCAAGCATCATATATTTCGCATTTCTGATCCCGCTTTCCCCCCCGACATGGAAGAGCTGAACGCGTGAATTAATGGGGGTGACCTGTTCAGGGCGCTCAGGGGTTTTTGCCGTTTTGACGATTTCCACGGTGACATTGAGCGGAAAGCGCTGCCAGGTGCGGGAGGGCTTATGAGCCGCGGCATTATGATTATCAATCATCACTCCGGTACTGACGACGCTGCGCTCACTGTCGCGATTGCCGTTCAGCGTGGTGAACAGCGTTAAGCCATTGCCCAGTGTTTTCTGCGTGGTGGTGCGGGTGAAAAACGCCATTTCAGCACCCTGCTGAAGGGGATCGCTGATGCTGCACCAGACATTCACGACATAATTCTGATTGAAAACCGTCCGGCCAACCGGCAGCGAGGAGGACAGCTTGATGCCGTTGCTGCCGGTAAACGCGATCAGAGGAAAGGCGCCTTTGACTTCGGTCGCGCATTTCAGCGAACCGGCATCGACTTTCGGGCTGAACAGTGACAGCGCCAGAATGAAGCATGATAGCGGTAAAAGCAGACGGTTATTCATCATGACAGGCTCATTATCAATGGGAAGATGTTGGCAGGCAGGGTTGGTCAAAACGCTCAAATCCGTTTTTCAGCGCCGCCTCAGGGGTGAGTTGCAGTGACAGCGTACAGACCGTGTTGTCACCTGATTTAACGCTCAGGCTGGAGCGGCCCGTCGGCAGGCGTACGTAAATCATATCGCCCTGGGCGACCAGCCCGAGATTGTTACCCTGAGCATCCTGTACCGCTGCGCCGAAGGGCAGGCTCCTGCCGCCGGGCAGGGTTGAATGAATCAGCACCGCGCGTCCGCGCGAGGTTGCGTAATGGACCCGGACCAGCGCACCGGTGAGGGGAGCGGTCTGCTGACGGGTACTTTTCAGTTCAACATCCTGCGGAAGCTGCTGCGGGTCGAGCGTGATTTCATTCAGGCGATAAGGGAGCAGGTAAGGCACCAGCGCCCGCCCCTGATGGTTGAGCGTCAGGCCTGAGTGGCCTTCCACTTTCGCCCCTGACGCATAAGGTGCCTCCACCAGCGCCATGGTTTCGCTGTACCACGGGCTGGAGACGACGCCATCTGCCAGCGCCACCAGCGAGCCATTTAAGCCACCTGACCACGCGTGGCTGTGATGGCCTTTTTCAACGCTGCCCTGCAGTGAGGTATAGGGCGTGTGCCAGTTAGCGGCAAGGTTCGCGCTGGTGCGCTCCTGGCGGTCATGGCGCACGCCCAGTGAATAATCCAGCTGCCGATCGTCACCAAAGGAGCTGTTGATATTGGCCTGGCTGGCCATGCCCTCCGCGTCGTGGCTCATATTGATGTTCAGATGAGTTCTGGGCGAACTTCCCCCCAGCGGGACGGACAGGCCCAGAGTGTACTGCGTTTCTTCGTTATCGCGTGAATGAACACGGTTCACGGAAAGCGACCAGCTCAGACTACGGAAGGCATTGCTGTAACCCAGCTGTAGCTGATTATTCTTGCTACGTTGTACCCGGTAACTCTGGCGGATGAGGGTCAGATAAAGCTGCCCCCAGTGGTCGGGAAAGGCCTGCGACAGGCTGGCTGATAAACGGCTGCGAGGTGTCTGTACGCGATAGTCAGACGATCCAGGCCTGGGGTGCCTGGCACGATCGAGGGTGACCATGGCGTCATTGAGACCGAGGTAGCCCGCAGAGGAAAATCGCCAGGCGGCCACGGAGACCGTGCTGTTGCCGGCGTTAAACTCCTTGCTGTACGTGGCGCGATAGCTCTGTCCGGAAAGGTGGTGATGGGGAGTGACGGTTTGTGCCTGTGTGGCATCCAGCGCCAGTGCTCCCCATTCACTGCCAATGGCTCCGCCCAACAGGAAAGCATGATAGTGGCGGGTGCTTAATACGCCGCCATAACCGGTCAGTAAATTACTGATACCCCGTTGTAGCGTCATCTGTGCCACCGCATCATGCTTTGACAGGTTCATATTGCGCAGGGTGCCTGCACTGATGCTGTAGCGGGTAATTCCGGGCCTGACCCGCTGTGGAAGAGCCGCGTAGGGCACTCTGAACTGATTCACCCTGCCGTCGGACTCCCGGACCGTCACGGTCAGATCGCCGCCGTAGCCGGTGGGGTAGAGATCGTCAATGCTGAAAGGGCCGGGGGAAACGGTCGTTTCGTAGAGCAGCACATTATTCTGCCGTACGCTGACACGCGCATTGGTATCGGCCACCCCTCTGATCATCGGGGCATAGCCGCGCCTCGAGTCTGGCAGCATATTATCGTCGCTGTACAGCATCACGCCGCGCAGGGAAAAACTGTCAAACAGGTTACCGCTGGTATCCGTATCGCCAATGACCATGCGCGATCGCCATGCACGTATGTCATGCTCAAGGTAGTTACGCAAACTAACATAGTGGCTTCCGCTGTCTTTCTGCCAGCTCATTGACCCCTGATGGCGCAGCATAAAACCCCATAAGTTCAGTCCAATATTGTCGCCGTTATAGAAAGAGCGGTATGCGCTGTCCTGTTGCTGAGACTGATAATAGTTAGCGTCATATCCCAGGATGAGCGCGTTGATGCCTCGATCCCACTGCGAAGGGTCAACCTCGTTCTGTGCGCGATGCCGCAGTCGTGCCTGCGGGACAGTGATATTCATCTTTAGCGTGGTGATATCGATATACCCACTGGCATCTGGGATCCAGTATTCCAGGCCGAGGCAGTTACCGCTATCAGTGAGGTTTGCCATTTTCGCGGCAGCAATTTCCCCGTCCTTCAGCGGGATCAGATCGATCAGCGCACGGGTCGTGCAAATCACCGACCGGTGATGGACTTTTTTCACCCGCAGCCGCATATCCCCGGCATATTTCTCGTTCAGCATCACCCTGACATCATAATAACCGGCAGGGAGAGCATTACGGTGGCTGAACTGGTTGATATCAATGATTTCATCCGAAGTATGGTGCAAAAAATTAGCATCAAAAATGGCAGCATCCTCATCTGCGGAAGCCATCGCGCTGCGCTGCAGGGCGTAGCCCAGCAGTCCTGCCAGAAATAGCGCGGCCATCAGGCTGCGCGCAGTAGAAAAGGAATAATTGCCGCAGCGTGCAGGAAAAAAAGGGAATAAAACCCCGGTCATATCAGTTCTCCATGCATTATATGACTATTGTCAATCGTCACTCTTTTATTTTATTGGCGGTTATTTGATCGTCGTGACACTGCCGTAATCATTAATCATTTCATAACTGAGCGAACCCTCCGCTATCTTTTCAGGAAGCGAGGTAAAGCGAAAATCTGCGAAGCTTTTCGGGGCGATCATCTGGCTTTTAAGACTCTTAGTTTCCTTTCCATTAGTGATGATTTTTATGCTGGATACACTGATGAAATAGGCGGAAGGATTGTTGACCCGCAAGGTTTTTTCGGCTGCAGAGGGCGGCCGCTGCCAGCGTAATTGATGGTATGCTTTGACGGCGCCGTCTGCTGTTAATGCTGGCGGCCGGAAGAAAATTTTCATCCGACTGCGGATCGCCATTTGCAATATATTACTCTCCGGGGTGGCGGTGTTTTTTGGCGGAATATCCAGGATGTTGAGCCAAAAGAGAGACTCCCTGTCCTGCGGCAAAGGTGAACCTGTCCATGTTATTCGCAGCGTCTGTCCGGTATTCGGTTCTACACGAATAATGGGAGGTGTCAGGATAAAAGGAACGGCGATGTTATTAAACGAGGCATGGCTGTCAGCATCCCCCTTGTCAATCCAGGCCTGAATAAGAGAGGGCTTATTATCATCGTTACTCAACTGGATGTTTACCTCACGCTTTTGCTGTGGATAAATAATCCGTGTTCCGTTGATAATAACGTTGGCTTTTCCCTGGTGGGGCAGTAGAGCCAGAATAAGGATGAAAGAAAAATGTTTCCAGACTGCCTGATGAAGATATCGTAAAACTAACATAGCAACAGCTCTGATTAAAAATAAAGAAGTGCAAGAGATAACTCCTGCACTCAGGGGAATTTAGAAATAGCTCAAAGAGTAGTTAACCATGGTGTTAACATCACCACCATCTACTTTATCCGTGGCGTAATAGCGCGCGAAGTAGTTCAGCGTTGCCATGTCATTCTCAATTTTGAATGACGGGCCGTTGCTTTGAGAGCCATCACCCAACCTGATAGGGCTATGGCTGTTATCCAGCAGCTGCACCTGGACATTAGATGCAGTGCCCTTATTTTTCAGATTCCCTGTGCTGTTATCCGTTTCGTTACTTTCAAACATTGCCCGAACATTTTCTGTCGCGTTCTGACAGTTGGTTAATGACAGAGTGACAGGCTGTTCGTTGGCGACTTCCCCTGCTTTAGAAAGTGCTGATGCAGAAATTGGATCAAAAGTTATCTCAGTGCTGCTGTTACGACCATTAACGCTAATATTGCAGGTGGTGTTGTTAATTTCTCCTGTAAACGTGATCGTTCCGTCTGCGGACATTGCTGCTGGAATGGGCAGGGCAATGACCGTCATGAGTGATGATACCAGTAATACTTTTTTCATATAAACATCCTTTTATTAATATTTTCGATTATCTGAGATAAACGTCTTAATGCGGTTTTTTTTCGCTATTATCTTCCGGTTTATTTCAAGCGGAATATTTAGCTGTCCGCAGGCAGCTAAATCTGGGGTTTATGTCAGATAACAACCTGGGCTGATAAGTAAATACAGCGACTGGAAAATATTTTCTCTAACATATTGATAAATCCTGATAACTAGTTCCGTTTGGTTATAATAATTTTAGTGAGTGTTTTATTAATTCTACGCCAGTAATATTGTTTTTTTAATAATGTGAAGAGTAGTCTTTGATAAAAATTGGTAAATAGTAAAGTGTCCAAAATAAACAGGGACAGGTCTAAATTTATTTTTAAAGGGGCGTTTTTTAAATATATATTAAGAGGGTTCAGAGCGACATTTGTTTTGAAATTAGAATGATCTTAGTGGCCAGGGAATTTAGCCACTTTGGGTGAGGTTTTAAAAACATCCATCTGCAAGGGCTTGTTATTCTATTTCCTTATCAAGGGATTACGTAATCTTTGTGCCAGAATGACACCCGCAAGGGTGATCCCGCCCCCAATAAAATGATAGCTGTGTAATGATTCATGTAAAAAACTGACAGCGATAATTGCGGTAAATATTGGCACCAGATTCATAAAAATACTGGCAGTACTGGCCCCCAGACGCATTACCCCCTGGATCCACAGAAAAGGGGCAACGATCGAGGCCGGAATGCCGGCAAACAGTACCAGCGGAATATTGTGCATATTCAGCGATACATCGGTTGCCATCAGAAAGTTAGGAGTCAGCAGCAGTACACCGAAAAAAATCTGTATCCACAGACTCTGCCAGTTTGGCAGCGGGATCGCCCAGCGTTTCGTCAGCACGCCATACAGTGCATACGACGTCGAGGCGGCAAACATCATCATTTCGCCTTTGCCTAAACCGTGTGACCACAGCTGTGCCGGATCCCCGGCGCTGACCAGCCAGACCAGACCGCAAAACGAGAGCAGGCTGCCCAGCAGGATGCCGACCGTTGGGGCCAGCCGCATGACCACCACGCTTAACAGAACGGTCAGCAGTGGGATCATTGCATTCAGAATACCCATAAACAGCGCGCTGACGCTGTGTGCGGCGTAATAGGCCAGGCTCTGATACAACACCATACCCAGCAGGCCGAGGATCAGCAGTTTCCACCACGACTGCCTGACCTGCTGGCGATGACGCCAGACGCCGGGCAGGGCAAAGGGAGCCAGCACCAGCAGCGCCAGCAGCCAGCGATAAAAGGAGATAGCGGCAGGATCGATCGCACTGGCCGACATCTTGCTGACAATCGCGTTGACTGACCAGATCAGTACGGCCAGCAGGGGAAACATAAAACTCATTTGTCTTCTCTTCAGGTAGGCATGGGTGATGCAGTGTAAGCTTGTCGCATTTAATACAGATAACGATAATAAGACAAAAGTACCATGGAACCGGACAAGATGATCCAGCAACTCACCTATAGCGCCCCGGCGGATGCAGAACAACTTAGGCTTTTCTTCCGCTACGAGCAGGCCAATGCCCGCACGGAGTACCTTCCTCACCAGCATCGCTGGGGGCAGGTGATCTTTGTAAAATGCAACGTGCTGGAGATGCAGGTAGAAGGGGAGCGTCTGCTGACGCCACCGAATCTCCCTATCTGGGTGCCGCCCGGCCATCAGCACGCCAGCTACAACCACAAGCAGGCGCACTTTCGCACGCTCAATATTGCGGCCGACGCCTGTGAGGGATTACCTGAGCGCGCCTGTTTGCTGCGCGTCAGTCCGGTGGTCCACGCGATTATCGAAGACTGTGCGGCACGCCAGCTGCTGATACCGCAGAGCGTGCAGGACATACGTCTGTGTGAGGTGCTGCTCGACCAGCTGTTGATGGCGGAGAGCCAGCAAAGCTATCTGCCTTCAACCCCTGACAGGATGCTGGCCCCGGTGCTGCTGGCGCTGGAGCAGAACCCGGCGGATAACACTACGCTGGCGCAGTGGGCGCAGCGCGTCTACACCACTGAACGCACCCTGTCACGGCGCTGTCAGTCGCAGCTGGGGATGTCGTTCAGCGAATGGCGGCAGCGCCTGCGGTTTCTGCATGCGATTTCACTGCTGGAACAGGGGAAAAGTGTTCAGGATATGGCGCAGGAGCTGGGCTACAGCTCGGCCTCGGCGCTGATTGCCATGTTCCAGCAGCAGTCGGGGACAACGCCGGAACGCTATCGAAATCGGGCCTGATGAACAGGAGTGAGGCGGGCCTCACTCCTCCGGGAAAATCAGTCGGGTGGGATAGCGATGCCTGCCCCTGAGTTAGTTGGACGCCGCAGCCTGCTTATGTTTACGGCGCCAGCGTTTCCAGACCGGCGGCACCACCAGTACGCTGACCGCAAGAACCAGCAGCAGCTTACAGATCAGGCTTTCCCACAGAATCGGCAGGTTGCCATTGCTGATGGACAGCGCACGGCGCAGGTTCTGCTCCAGCATCCCGCCGAGCACAAATCCGAGGATCAGCGGCGACATCGGGAAGTCCATTTTGCGCAGGATATAGCCGAAGATCCCAAGGCCTACCATCAGCAGCAGGTCAAAGGTGGTGCTGTGAACCGCATAGACGCCAACCGCCGAGATCGCGGCAATCGCGGGAACGAGGAACCACAGCGGGATGGTCAGCATACGGGCAAAGATATTGATCATCGGGATATTCATAATCAGCAGCATCACGTTGCCGATCAGCAGGGCGGCAATCAGCCCCCAGACAATATCCGGCTGCTCGGTAAACATGGCCGGGCCGGGGGTAATGTTGTACAGCGTCAGCGCGCCAACCATCACCGCCGTGGTGCCGGAACCGGGGATACCCAGCGTCAGCATCGGAATAAACGAACCGCAGGCGGAAGCGTTGTTCGCTGCCTCCGGCGCCGCGACGCCGCGAATATCCCCTTTACCAAAGGTTTCACCCCCGCTGATTTTCTTTTCACTCATATAGGCAATAGCGCTGGCGATGGTCGCCCCGGCACCGGGCAGTACGCCAACAAAGAAACCAATCAGCGATGACCGCAGCGTTGCCCCGGTACACTGCGCGGCTTCTTTCATGTTGAACAGCATGCGTCCGCTGGCGCGCACTACTTTCTGCCCGCTGCTGGTGGACTCCAGCATCAGCAGAATTTCACTAACCGAGAACAGGCCGATCACCACGACCACAAACTGAATACCGTCAGAGAGATGCACACTGTCAAAAGTAAAGCGGTAAACCCCGGTGTTGGCATCGACGCCGACCGTGGCCATGCTCAGGCCAATCAGCGCAGAGAGGAAGGACTTCAGCGGATTCTGGCTCATCATACTGCCGAGGCAGGCAATGGCGAACACCATCAGCGCGAAATATTCCGCCGGGCCGAATGCCAGCGACCAGTTGGCGAGGATCGGAGCAAACAGAATGATACCGATAATGGCGATGGTGGAACCGATAAATGAACTGACCGCTGAGATCGACAGCGCCACGCCCGCACGGCCCTGCTGTGCCATTGGATAACCGTCTAACGCGGTCATAATCGCCCCGGCATCTCCCGGTACGTTAAGCAGGATTGAAGAGATTCGTCCACCATACTCGCAGCCGATGTAGACGGTCGCCAGCAGGATCAGCGCCGACTCTGCCGGAAGATGCAGAGCAAACGCCAACGGCATCAGAATGGCCACGCCATTGATGGGGCCAAGCCCCGGCAGCAGGCCGACAATGGTGCCAATAAAGCAGCCAATTAAGGCGATCAGCAGGTTCTCTGGCGTCATTGCGACGGCAAACCCCTGCATCAGAAAGGACCAGGTATCCATGTATTTCTCCGTTAGCTCAACCAGGTGCCGAGCGGTAAGGTCACTTCGAGCAGGCGGTCAAAGGCGTAATACAACACGGCACCCATCACCACGCCGGACAATGCGGCTGCCCACCAGGCTGCGCCGAACAGCAGCCCGATGACGAAGGTCAGTAATGTGGTGGCAAGGGGAAAGCCGAGACTTTCAAACACCGCTCCATACAGACCCAGGCTGACCATCAGCAGCAACAGGCGTTGCAGCGTGCCGCGTGCCGGCCACTGAATCGCGTCAGGTTGACGTATCAGCAGGAAAAAGGCACACAGCGCCATCAGCCCGAGGATGATCATCGGAAATGGGCGAGGCCCTACCGGTTCATAGCTGTATTCACTCTGAATATTCCAGGCGATAAACAGGCCGATGATGCACAGCAGTAGCCAGACGCTGGCAAAAATACGATCGCTCATGACGGCCTCCCTTATTTTGCCAGGCCGAAGGATTTCGCCTTCTCGCGGTAATCGATCACCTGCTGTTTGACGTAGCTGTCCAGCTCTTTACCGAACATATTGAATTCAAACAGGCCGCGCAGATCGCGCTGATGCTTAAATTCGTCGGTCTGTACCATCTTTTTAAACGCGTCTTCCCACCACTGGTATTCGGCGTCAGTGACTTTAGGGCCAAGGTAGAAACCGCGAATCACTGGCCAGACAATATCTACGCCCTGCTCTTTAGCGGTGGGAACGTCGGCCAGCACGCCGGGCAGGCGTTTATCGGACATCACGGCCAGCACGCGCAGCTTGCCTGCCTGTATGTGCGGCACCATTTCGCTGATATCGCCGGACACCACCTGAATATGGTTGCCTAACAGCGCGGTGACCGGCTCGCCTCCGCCTTCAAAAGCCACATAGCGCATCTTGCGGGGATCAATACCCGCATCGCGTGCCAGCAGGGCGGTTTTCATCCAGTCCTGGCTGCCAATCGAGGCTCCGGCCCCGATCACCACCTTGTTGGGATCGCTTTTCATTGCCGCCAGTAATTCAGTCAGATTTTTGTAGGGTGAGTCGCTGCGCACGGCCACCATGCCGTAGTCCGTCCCTACGGCTGCCAGCCACTTCACATCTTCCACGGAGTAACGGCCAAATTTCCCCTGCGACAGGTTCAACAGGGAACCGCCGGAGAAGGCGACTACCGTCCCTGCTTCTGCCGGGCGCTGCGCCACAATGGCGTTATAGGCGACTGCACCTACGCCACCGGGCATGTAGGTCACACGCATAGGCGTCTTGATCTGTTGAGTGTCCTGCAACGAAACCTGTAACAGCTTGCAGGTCAAATCAAAGCCACCGCCAGGTTTAGCCGGGGCGATGCACTCGGTGCGGGAAGGGGCTTCGGCGGCAAAGGTGGCCGGTGCGGCGAGCAGCAGCAGGGCGCTGGCCAGGGTGGTGCGGATTGTCGTTTTCATCACGGCTCCGTTTTTATCATTGAGTTTGTGAGCTTTCCCCAAAAATGAGGTTATGGAATTGTTAACCCGGCAACCTTTCATTTACCTTTCAGCCATCGGGAAAAATAACAGGATGTGATATGCGTCTCTTACTGGTGGAAGATACGGCGGAGCTGGCCTGCTGGCTTCAGAAAGCGTTAACGCAGGCGGGGTTTGCCGTGGACTGGATTGCCGATGGGATAGCTGCCGACCATGTACTGCAAAGCGAGCATTATGAACTGGTGCTGCTGGATATTTCCCTGCCGCGACTGAACGGCCTGGATCTGCTGGCCCGCATGAGAAAACGCGGCCAGACGGTGCCGGTCCTGCTGCTGACCGCACGCAATGAGCTGACGGACAGGGTGCGCGGACTGAATCAGGGGGCGGATGATTACCTCAGTAAGCCGTTTGAGCTTGAAGAGCTGGAGGCGCGTATCCGGGCGCTGCTGCGCCGCAGTCAGGGTCAGGTACAGGAGGCACAAGCCTTTGGGGAACTGGTGTTTTTTCATGAGGGCTATTTCGAACTGCAGCAGAAACCGCTGGCGCTGACCCCCCGCGAGTCCAGCGTGTTAATGACGCTGATGCAGCGGCGCGGTCGACCGGTTTCCCGCCAGCAGCTCTACGAGCAGACCTTCACGCTGGCGGATGAAGCCAGCCTGGAAAGTATCGAACTGTATGTTCACCGGGTGCGGAAAAAGCTGTCGGGCAGCAATGTGTCGATTATCACCCTGCGTGGGCTGGGATACAGCCTTGAGCGGCAGCCATGAAGATGGCGTCATTGCGCGCACATCTGCTGCTGTGGCTGGGCCTGCCGCTGCTGATCCTCTGGGCGCTGTCGGTCTATACCCACTATGCCAGCGCGCTCCAGGCGGCTAACCAGGCCTATGACCGCTCGTTACTGGCTTCTGCGCGCACCGTCGCGGAGCGGATACGCGTGCATCAGGGGCATCTTGAGGTCGATGTGCCGTGGGTGGTCCTCGACAGTTTCGAGCGCAACATGAACGATCAGCTTTTTTACCAGGTGATCTCCCCGGAGGGCAAAACCCTTTCCGGCTATGATGACCTGCCGCCGCTGCCGGAAAAGACCCCGCTGTCGCGCAATTATCCGGCGTTAGTCCATTTTTATGATGCCCGCTACAATGGCCTGCCTATTCGCCTGGCGGCCCTGTGGCAGCCGGTCAACGAAGATAAGGTGCAGGGGATGGCGCTGGTGATCGTCGCTGAAACCCTGACGTCGCGTCGCGATTTTGCTGGCAGCCTGTTGTATACCGCCATTCTCAGCCAGGGCGCGCTGGTGCTGATCACGCTGCTGCTGGCCAGCTGGGTACTGCACAAGGTGCTGCGTCCGCTGCGGCACCTCTCCGGGGTGATATTGCGACGCGACCCCGGCGATTTGACCCCGCTGCCCGCGCTGTTACCCTGGTCAGAAATACAGCCGCTGATGGTGGCGGTAAACCGCTATATTGAGCGTCTGAGAGCGATGGTGGCAAGGCAGCAACGCTTCAGCGCGGATGCCTCGCATCAGCTGCGTACACCGCTGACTATTCTGAAAACCCAGGTCAGCGTGGCGCTGAACAGCAATGACCCGGGGGTGTGGCAGGAGAGTCTGCAGGGGATGCGACACACGCTGAACGACACCATCATACTCACCGATCGGCTACTGCAACTGTCGCGCATTAAGGCGATGCAGCAGAATCATCCGGGGAGCCCTGTTGACCTGGTTGCGCTGGTGCGCGAGGCCTGCCTGCTGCACTACCCGCAGGCCCGCAGCCGACAGATTGACCTGGGCTATGAAGGCGATGAGCGCTCGGTCATCCGTGGTGATGCGCTGTTGCTGGCCGAACTTTGTGCGAATCTGCTGGATAACGCGATTAAATATACGCCTGAGGGCGGCATGATTACCGCCAGCGTGCGCGACGGGCGCCTGCATATTGAAGACAGCGGGCCGGGGGTCGTTGAATCTGAACGACAGCAGGTGCTGCAACCGTTTTACCGGCTGGAACATACTCGTCATTCAGCAGGAACCGGGCTGGGGCTGGCTCTGGTAAAGGATATTGTTCGCTGGCATGGCGGTCAGATGTCTCTGTCACAGAGCGCAGCTCTCGGCGGTCTGTCTGTTGATGTTGCCTTCACCCCTGTTCCGTCCGTGCGCTGAGGATGCCCCCTGAACCCCGTTTTATGGCAGAATATCCCCCCACCGAACCGACTGGAAACCGATTGTGAAAATCCTCGTTGATGAAAATATGCCGTATGCCCGTGAACTGTTCAGCCGGACCGGCGACGTCGTGGCCGTGCCGGGGCGTCCCATCCCGCAGGCTGAGCTGGATGATGCCGACGGGCTGATGGTGCGATCGGTCACTAAAGTGAATGCCCAGCTGCTTGACGGTAAACCGGTGAAATTTGTCGGGACGGCTACCGCCGGTACTGATCATGTCGATGAAGCATGGCTGAAGCAGCAGGACATCGCGTTCTCCGCCGCCCCCGGCTGTAATGCTATTGCCGTGGTGGAGTATGTTTTTTCCGCGCTGCTGCTGCTGGCCGAGCGCGACGGTTTCCAGTTAACCGAGCGCACCGTGGGTATCGTCGGAGTGGGTAACGTCGGTGGCCGCCTTCAGGCGCGGCTTGAAGCGCTGGGGATCCGCACGTTGCTGTGCGACCCGCCGCGTGCCGAACGGGGTGATGAGGGAGATTTCCTGCCGCTGGCACAGCTGGTAGCCGAAGCGGACGTGCTCACCTTCCACACGCCGCTGTTCAGGCAGGGACCTTACCAGACGCTGCATATGGCCGATGAGGCGCTGCTGCTGGCGCTGAAACCCGACACCATTCTGATCAACGCCTGCCGTGGCCCGGTGGTGGACAATGCCGCTCTGCTGAAAGTGCTGGGCCAGCGTGACGATCTCAGCGTGGTGCTGGACGTCTGGGAACCCGAGCCGGAGCTGTCGCTGCCGCTGCTGGATAAAGTGGATATCGCCACGGCCCACATTGCCGGTTATACCCTGGAGGGCAAAGCGCGCGGCACCACTCAGGTATTTGAGGCCTGGACGCAGTTTATCGGTCAGCCGCAGCAGGTGGCGCTGGATACGCTGCTGCCCGCCCCGGAATTCGGCCGTATTACGCTGCGCGGCGCGCTGGATCAGGCAACGCTGAAACGTCTGGTACATCTGGTGTATGATGTGCGCCGCGATGATGCGCCGCTGCGCCACGTGGCGGCTGTTCCGGGCGAATTTGACCGCCTGCGCAAGCATTATCAGGAGCGCCGCGAATGGTCTTCGCTGCGGGTTGAGTGTGATAACGCCGACACCGCCGCGCTGCTGAACAGGCTGGGCTTTACCGCACTCTGCCTTTAAGTATTTTCCTAATCTTCAGGCGGTTAAACCACCGCCTTCTATTTTTGTGTCATTGTCTGGAGTAAACCAACATGTCTGACGGCTGGAATATCGCAATCTTAGGTGCGACAGGCGCAGTAGGGGGAGCTTTACTGGAATTGCTGGCGGAACGCCAGTTCCCGGTTGGTGAGCTGTATGCGCTGTCAAGCGAGCGCAGCGCGGGCGAAGTGCTGCGCTATGAAGGTAAATCGGTACGCGTGAGCGATGCCGCAGAGTTTGACTGGTCGCAGGTGCAGCTGGCGTTCTTCGTTGCCGGCCGCGAAGCCTCGGCGCGCTATGCTGATGAAGCGGCAAACTCAGGCTGTCTGGTGATCGACAGCAGCGATCTGTTTGCACTGGAGCCGGATGTGCCGCTGGTGGTGCCGGATGTGAACCCACAGGTGCTGGCCGACTACCGCAACCGGAATATCATCAGCGTGGCCGATGCATTAACCAGCCAGCTGCTGTGCGCCATCAAACCGCTGGTCGATCAGGCCGGTCTGGGGCGTTTGCAGGTAACCAACCTGCTGGCGGCATCCTCACACGGTAAAGCGGCGGTGGATTCGCTGGCCGGTGAGAGTGCGCGACTGCTGAACGGTTTGCCAGCGGAAGAGGGCTACTTTGGCCGCCAGCTGGCGTTCAACGTGTTACCCCTGCTGGCAGATAAAGAGGGCAGCGTGGCGCAGGAGCGTCTGCTGGTAGAGCAGGTGCGTAAAGTGCTGCAGGATGATGGATTACCGATAGCGGTCAGCACTATTCAGGCCCCGGTGTTCTACGGTAATGCGCAGATTGTCTATATCGAAAACCTGCGCCCGATGTCTTCAGAAGAAGCCCGCGATGCGCTGGCTCAGGTCGATGATATTAACCTGACCGCCGAGGATGACTTCCCGACGCAGGTGGGCGATGCCTCCGGCAGTGCGCACCTGAGCATCGGCAGCGTGCGCAATGATTACGGTATCCCTGAACTGTTACAGTTCTGGTCAGTTGCCGATAACGTGCGGTTTGGCGGCGCGCTGATGGCAGTGAAAACGGCTGAGAAGCTGGTGCAGGAGTATTTTTACTAATGTCCGACATCGCCGTCCCACAGCCAACCCTGAAACTGGCGCTGGGCATTGAATATGACGGTAGCCGTTACTACGGCTGGCAGCGGCAGCAGGAAGTGCGCAGCGTGCAGGAAAAACTGGAAAAGGCGCTGACGAAAGTGGCTAACCATCCGGTGGAAGTGCTGTGCGCAGGGCGGACGGACGCCGGTGTCCACGGCACCGGGCAGGTGGTGCATTTTGAAACTACCTCGCAGCGGAAAGATGCCGCCTGGACGATGGGTGTCAACACCAATCTGCCGGGGGATATCGCCGTTCGCTGGGTGAAAGCGGTGCCGGATGATTTCCACGCCCGTTTCAGCGCCACCGCGCGTCGTTACCGCTATGTGATTTATAACCAGCGGCTGCGCCCGGCGATTCTGGCCGGGGGCGTCACGCATTTTTATCATCCGCTGGATGTGGAAAAAATGCAGCGCGCCGGACAGTGCCTGCTGGGTGAGAACGACTTTACCTCGTTCCGCGCCGTGCAGTGCCAGTCGCGTACCCCGATGCGTAACGTAATGCACCTGAACGTGACCCGCCACGGTGCTTACGTGGTGGTGGATATTAAAGCCAATGCGTTTGTGCATCATATGGTGCGCAATATCGTTGGCAGCCTGATCGAAGTGGGCTGCGGGAATCAGCCTGAAGGCTGGATAGCTGAACTGCTGGCGGCCAAAGATCGCAAGCTGGCCGCGGCAACAGGGCGGGCGGAAGGTCTGTATCTGGTCTCGGTCGACTATCCCGCACGCTATGAGTTACCTCGTCCACCGATGGGACCGCTGTTCCTCGGGGATTAACCTGGCCTGGAGTGTTAAAGGAAGCCTGTATGGAATTGATTCGTTTTGTTGTCGACTTCATTTTGCATATCGACGTCCACCTTGCGGAGCTGGTCGCTCAGTATGGTATCTGGGTGTATGCCATTCTGTTTTTAATCCTGTTCTGCGAAACCGGTCTGGTGGTGACGCCATTCCTGCCGGGAGATTCTCTGCTGTTTGTGGCGGGAGCACTGGCTGCACTGCCGGGTAATGACCTGAATGTGCACACCATGGTCGCGCTGATGGTGGTGGCAGCCATTCTCGGTGATGCCGTGAACTACACCATTGGCCGTCTGTTTGGCGATAAGCTGTTCAGCAACCCGGATTCGAAGATCTTCCGTCGCAGCTATCTTGATAAGACCCATGCATTTTATGAGCGTCACGGCGGTAAAACCATTATTCTGGCTCGCTTCGTGCCCATTGTGCGTACGTTTGCGCCGTTTGTGGCGGGAATGGGTAAGATGTCTTACCGCCATTTTGCCATTTATAATGTCGCGGGTGGCCTGCTGTGGGTTCTGCTGTTTACCTATGCCGGTTATCTGTTTGGTAATTTCCCGGTGGTGCAGGAAAACCTTAAGCTATTGATTGTTGCCATTATCCTGGTGTCCATCCTGCCGGGTGTGATTGAAGTTCTGCGCCATCGTCGCGCGGCACGTCAGCAGAAACAGTAGTGAAATAAATCGTCAGGCCCGCCTCCTTCGACCAGATTTTTATCCACAGTGTCGGGCGGTTATGGTTTAATGAGCGATAAATTATGGTTTGCGCTGCGGCGTCAGGCAGCAGCGTGGAAAAAGAAAAACTGGCGCTCCCCAGCAGGAGCGCCAGGTTCAAACAGAAAGGTCATCAATGAGCTGGATTGAACGAATTCTCAATAAGAGCACCATTACCCCATCGCGCAAAGCAAGCATTCCTGAAGGGGTCTGGACAAAATGTGACAGCTGCGGGCAGGTTCTCTACCGTGCCGAGCTGGAGCGTAATCTGGAAGTCTGCCCGAAATGCGACCACCACATGCGTATGCATGGTCGCGATCGTCTGCACAGCGTGCTGGACGAAGGTTCGCTGGTTGAACTGGGTAGCGAGCTGGAACCGAAAGATGTGCTCAAGTTCCGGGATTCAAAAAAATATAAAGATCGTCTGGTCGCGGCTCAGAAAGAGACTAACGAAACCGACGCGCTGATTGTGATGAAAGGAACCCTGCACGGGATGCCGGTCGTTGCCGCAGCGTTTGAATTCTCCTTCATGGGGGGATCAATGGGTTCTGTAGTGGGCGCGCGTTTTGTGCGTGCCGTTGAGCAGGCGCTGGAAGATAACTGTCCGATGATCTGTTTCTCTGCATCAGGCGGTGCCCGTATGCAGGAAGCGCTGATGTCGCTGATGCAGATGGCGAAAACCAGTGCGGCACTGGCGAAGATGCAGGCGCGTGGCCTGCCGTATATCTCCGTGCTGACTGACCCGACCATGGGCGGCGTTTCTGCCAGCTTTGCGATGCTGGGCGATCTCAACATTGCTGAACCTAAAGCACTGATCGGCTTTGCCGGCCCGCGCGTTATTGAGCAGACCGTGCGTGAAAAACTGCCGCCGGGCTTCCAGCGCAGTGAGTTCCTGATTGAAAAAGGCGCGATTGATATGATCGTTCGCCGTCCGGTAATGCGCTTTAAGCTGGCCAGCGTGCTGGCGAAAATGATGAATCTGCCTGCACCTAAGGAAGATGAAGTCCCGGACGCGCCTGCTGACGCCCCTCAGAGCCACGAGGCCTGACCGATGATGAGAAAGGGGCCCCGTGCCCCTTTTACCAATGAACCGTAACGCTGTGAACGGGACACATGGATAATCTTCCTCAAGCCACGTCGCCTCTTGCCACGTGGCTTTATTATCTTGAGCATCTGCATACTCAGGCTATCGAACTCGGGCTGGATCGTATCCGGCGCGTTGCCACTTCGCTTGACCTGCTGACACCTGCCCCTGTGGTTTTCACCGTCGCCGGAACCAATGGTAAAGGCACAACCTGCCGCACCCTTGAAACGTTGCTGATGGCGGCGGGCTATCGCGTGGGCGTTTACAGTTCCCCGCATCTGGTGCGCTACACTGAACGGGTGCGCATTCAGGGAGAGGAGCTGGCAGAGTCGGCCCATACGGCCTCATTTGCCGCCATCGAAGCCGGGCGCGGCGAGACCTCGCTGACCTATTTTGAATACGGCACGCTGTCGGCGCTGTGGCTGTTTACGCAGGCAAAACCCGACGTGGTGATCCTGGAAGTCGGTCTTGGCGGTCGTCTTGACGCCACCAATATCGTCGATGCCGATGTCGCTGTGGTAACCAGCATTGCGCTGGATCATACCGACTGGCTCGGACCGGATCGAGACAGCATCGGCCGCGAAAAAGCCGGCGTGTTCCGCGCCGGTAAACCGGCTGTGGTGGGCGAGCCGGATATGCCGCACACCATCGCTGAGGTGGCAGCAGAGAAGGGCGCACAGCTGTTACAGCGCGATCGAGACTGGTCATATCACGTCACCGGTGACGGCTGGTCATTCCGCGACGCGCACGGCACTATTGAGCAGCTACCGCTGCCGCAGGTGCCTCTGGCCAATGCCGCGACCGCTCTGGCGGCACTGCGAGCCTCAACGCTGAGCGTGGATGAAGCGACAATTCGTCGTTCGCTGCCGCTGGCGATGCTGCCCGGTCGTTTTCAGACGGTGAGTGAGTCACCGCGCGTGATCCTCGATGTGGCCCATAACCCTCATGCGGCAGGTTACCTGGCCGGGCGCCTGGCGGAAGTGCCCCGCAGCGGTAAGGTTCATGCGGTGGTCGGGATGCTGCACGATAAAGATATCGCCGGTACGCTGGCCTGCCTCAGCCCTGAGGTCGATCTCTGGTACTGCGCGCCGCTTGACGGCCCGCGCGGAGCCAGCGCTGAACAGCTGATGGCACACCTGAGCGGCGCGCAGGCGTTCAGCTCGGTGGCGGCGGCGTATCAGCAGGCGCTGCAACAGGCAGCGGAACAGGATATTGTGCTGGTGTGTGGATCTTTCCACACCGTAGCGCAGGTAATGGAATGGATGGAAACGGAGAACGGCAGTGGCCAGTAAGTTTCAAAACCGTTTAGTCGGAACCATCATCATTGTGGCACTGGGCGTGATTGTTCTGCCCGGCCTGCTCGATGGTAAGAAGAAGCACTACAAAGAAGAGTTTGCCGCCATTCCGCTGGTGCCGAAACCGGAAGACCAGCAGGAAACTGATTTGGTGCCTCCGGTAACGCAGTCTTTACCTGCTCAGCCGCCGGAAGGGGCAGGGGCGGCGATCAGCGCCGGAAGCAATCTTAACGACAACTCTTCGCAGGCAGACAGTGGCTCGACCGCACCGCAGTCGCGCAACCAGCCGACGGTGGTGACACCGCCGCCGGTGAAACCTGTCCAGCAACAGCCGCAGAAAGTCGTGGAAAAACCGAAACCACAGCCTAAGCCGGTTGAAAAACCGGTTGAGAAGCCTAAGCCGGTCGAGAAACCAAAACCGGTTGAAGCGCCTGCACCGAAAGTGGAAACCCCCGCCGAGAGTAAGCCTGCGGCTGCCGAAACGGCGCCGTCAGGTCAGGCCTGGGTGGTGCAGCTTGGTGCGCTGAAGAACGCGGCAAAAGTGAATGAAATTGTCGCGCAGCTTCGTCTGTCGGGCTACCGTGCCTTTACCGTTCCGGCGACGCCGGTGCAGGGACAGATCACCCGCATTTACGTGGGGCCGGATGCCTCGAAAGCGAAAATGCAGGCTGCGGTAGGCGCGTTGCAGGGGATTTCTGGCTTAGGCGGTGTGGTGAAGCCCTACAGCGTTCGCTAACTGTTTTTAGCCTGCCGATTTTCTGCGTGGCAGGTGATGCGATGAGTTTTTATCACCCCGCGCCCGGAGTCGACACAGTGTCGTTCCGGGCGTCGTGCGTGATGATACTGGCAAATCAAGGTATTGCGTCAGGGGACCGCAGAGTGAATTCTGCGTCTGTCGGCGGTTTTTTTTAACGTCATCGTTAATTTAAATCGCCACAGGAAAACCCTACGCAAACGTTTTCTTTTTCTGTTAGAATTCGCCCCGAACTGAGGCAGTATCCCCTTGCACCTGTGCTACAAGGGGACGCAGGCTGATTCAGGGCTTGGTCACTGGAAGCGTTCATGATCTGGATAGATTACGTCATTATTGCGGTTATTGGTTTTTCGGCTCTCGTTAGCCTGATTCGAGGTTTTGTTCGGGAAGCTCTTTCTCTCGTCACCTGGGGTTGCGCATTTTTTGTCGCCAGTCATTACTACTCCTTCCTTGCCGTCTGGTTCACCGGGTTTGAAGACGAACTGGTTCGAAATGGAATCGCCGTTGCCGTGTTATTCATTGCCACCCTTATTGTCGGGGCCATTGTTAACTACGTGATTGGTTCGCTGGTTGAAAAAACCGGCCTGTCGGGAACCGACAGAGTGCTTGGCGTCTGTTTTGGGGCATTACGCGGTGTGCTGATCGTTTCAGCCATGCTGTTTTTCCTCGACACATTCACCGGCTTTTCCAAAAGCCCGGACTGGCAGCAGTCCCAGCTTATCCCTCAGTTCAGTTCAATCATCAGGTGGTTTTTTGACTACCTGAAAAGCACGTCGAGTTTTTTGCCCCGGTAATCGCACCGGGGTTGCGGCTTATGAGGAAATGTCAATATGTGCGGTATTGTCGGGATCGCCGGTTTTGCGCCGGTCAACCAGTCGATTTATGACGCGTTAACGGTGCTTCAGCACCGTGGGCAGGATGCCGCAGGCATCGTTACCATTGATGCATTGAATTGCTTCCGTCTGCGTAAAGCAAACGGTCTGGTTAGCGATGTATTTGAAGCCCGCCACATGCAGCGTATGCAGGGCAACATGGGTATTGGCCACGTGCGCTACCCAACGGCAGGAAGCTCCAGCGCTTCAGAAGCCCAGCCTTTCTACGTGAACTCCCCTTACGGTATTACCCTTGCCCATAACGGCAATCTGACCAACGCCCACGAACTGCGCAAAGAGCTGTTCGAAACGGGTCGTCGTCATGTGAATACCACCTCCGATTCTGAAATCCTGCTGAATATCTTTGCGCAGGAAGTGGATCGTTTCCAGCACGACCCGCTGGAAGCTGAAAACATCTTCTCCGCTGTGGCCGCCGTACACCAGCGCGTGCGCGGTGCTTATGCCTGCGTCGCGATGATTATCGGCCACGGCCTGGTGGCATTCCGCGATCCTAACGGTATTCGCCCACTGGTGATCGGCAAGCGTGCGATGGCCGATGGCCGTATCGAGTATATGGTGGCTTCAGAAAGCGTCGCGCTGGATACCCTTGGTTTTGAGTTCCTGCGCGACGTGGCACCGGGAGAAGCGGTTTATGTGACCGTGAAGGGCCAGCTGTTTACCCGCCAGTGTGCTGAAAATCCAAAGTGCAATCCATGCCTGTTCGAGTACGTTTACTTTGCGCGCCCGGACTCCTTCCTGGATAAAATTTCGGTGTACAGCGCACGCGTGCGTATGGGCACCAAACTCGGCGCTAAGATCGCCCGCGAGTGGGAAGACCTGGATATTGATGTGGTCATTCCTATTCCTGAAACCTCCTGCGATATCGCTCTGGAGATGGCCCGTATTCTCGACAAGCCATACCGTCAGGGTTTTGTGAAGAACCGCTATGTCGGGCGTACCTTTATCATGCCGGGCCAGCACCTGCGCCGTAGCGCGGTTCGCCGTAAGCTGAACGCCAACCGCGCTGAGTTCCGGGGTAAAAACGTGCTGCTGGTGGATGATTCCATCGTGCGCGGCACCACGTCAGAACAGATTATCGAAATGGCCCGTGAAGCCGGGGCGAAGAAAGTTTATCTCGCTTCAGCGGCACCGGAAATCCGCTTCCCGAACGTTTACGGCATTGATATGCCAAGCGCCACTGAGCTGATCGCGCACGGCCGCGAAGTGGAAGAGATCCGCCAGCTGATCGGGGCTGATGCGCTGATCTTCCAGGATCTCAGTGACCTGATCGAAGCGGTGCGTGAAGAGAATCCGGATATTGCCCAGTTCGAGTGCTCGGTGTTTGATGGTATCTACGTCACCAAAGACGTTGACCAGCAGTACCTGGAGTATTTGCAGTCTCTGCGCAATGACGATGCGAAAGCGATGCAGCGTCAGAATGAAGTCGAAAATCTGGAAATGCATAACGAAGGCTGATAACCGTCGCCCGCCGAATTGTTTAGGGCAGATGGGGAAATGGGCTAAGATGGGCCGGGTAACTCCGGCCCATTTTTTTTAAGGATTTTTATGAAGCGACTCATTGTTGGCATTTCAGGCGCCAGCGGGGTGATTTACGGCATCCGCGCGCTGCAAATTTTGCAGCAGGTCAGCGGGGTAGAGACTCATCTGATCATGAGCCAGGCCGCGCGTCAGACCATGGCGCTGGAGAGTGACTATACGTTACGCCAGGTGCAGGCGCTGGCCGACGTGGTCCATGATGCGCGTGATATTGCTGCCAGCATTTCATCCGGGTCGTTTAAGACCGATGGCATGGCGATTCTCCCCTGTTCGATGAAAACCCTCTCCGGCATTGTCCATAGCTACAGCGATGGTCTGCTGACGCGCGCGGCCGATGTGGTGCTGAAAGAGCGCCGTCGCCTGGTGCTTTGCGTACGTGAAACGCCGCTGCATCTGGGGCATCTGCGTATGATGACCACCGCCGCCGAACTGGGTGCCATCATTATGCCACCCGTACCCGCTTTCTATCACCGCCCGCAAAATGTCATGGACATCGTTGACCAGACCGTCAATCGCGTTCTCGACCAGTTTGATATTGAACTGGATAAGGATCTGTTTACGCGCTGGCAAGGTGCATAACCGCCGTTAAAGCGCACTATCGCAGTGCAAATGTTGGTGCTGAATCGCTTTTCGTGCAAGTTATGCACCAATATGAAACATAGTTGCTACCTCCTGCCTACAAACCTGCTATAAATTTTCCTGCAAACCGAGCAATCACGGTGCCTGAGGTATTTCGCGATATAAACTGCCCCTTGCCACAAAATGTGGCACGGAACCTGCTAATTATATTGTGCAAGTCACTGTGCAGACACATCACGAACCATAAAAAATAATATTGGAAACTGAGGGTTATTTATGAAAAAGCAGGTCCTGGCTCTATCCCTGTTAATCTCAATCACAGCTGCAGGCAGCGCGTTTGCTGCGGGTCCAAAAACACTGCGTATCGGCACCGACCCGACGTATGCACCGTTCGAAATGAAAAATGCTCAGGGTCAGCTGGTCGGGTTTGACATCGATCTGGCGACCGAAATCTGTAAGCGTATGGAAACCAAATGTACGTTTGTGGAAAGCGACTTTGACGCGCTGATCCCTTCACTGAAAGCGAAGAAGATTGATGCGATTATCTCTTCTCTGTCGATTACTGAAAAGCGTCAGCAGGAGATTGCCTTCTCTGAAAAACTGTATGCCGCGAACTCACGTCTGATTGCGCCTAAAGGCTCTAAAATTCAGCCGACGCTGGAGTCTCTGAAAGGCAAAACCATTGGTCTGCTGCAGGGCACCACTCAGGAAACCTACGCTAACGATAACTGGCGTCCAAAAGGCGTGACCGTTACGCCATATGCCAACCAGGATCTGGTGTATCAGGACCTGACTGCGGGCCGTATCGACGCCGCGTTCCAGGATGAAGTGGCCGCCAGCGAAGGTTTTCTCAAGCAGCCTGCGGGTAAAGGCTATGCGTTCGCCGGCCCGGCGGTAAAAGATGAGAAAATCTTTGGCGTGGGTACGGGTATGGGCATGAGCAAGGATAACCCTGAGCTGAAAGCTGCTATCGATAAAGCGTTCGATGAAATGCGCAAAGATGGTACCTACGACAAATTAGCGAAAAAATATTTCGATTTTGACGTCTACGGCGGCTAAGTAAAAACCTGTCTGCAAGCCTCGCCGCACACCACGGTGAGGCTGCTTTAGCAAATGATTATTTATACCTGAATAGTTCGGCTGACAGCCTGAATTATGACGGTAGCAAGACAGGATGTGCTTATGCTGTATGGCTACTCTGAAGTCATTTTTAAAGGCGCGATGGTCACCCTGGAGCTGGCTCTCAGCTCGGTGGTGTTTGCCGTGGTGCTTGGATTGATTGGCGCCGGGGCCAAACTGTCCAACAGCCGCCCGCTGGTGGTTATTTTTGAAGGTTACACCACCCTGATCCGCGGCGTACCTGATCTGGTCCTGATGCTGCTGATTTTCTACGGTCTGCAAATTGCGCTGAACCAGGTGACGGACTTCCTCGGCCTGTCGCAGTTTGATATTGACCCGATGGTCGCCGGGATTATCACCCTGGGCTTTATCTACGGAGCCTACTTCACTGAAACGTTTCGCGGTGCTTATATGGCGGTGCCAAAAGGGCAGATCGAAGCGGCTACGGCTTTCGGCTTCACCCGTTCCCAAACCTTCCGTCGTGTGCTGTTCCCCGGCATGATGCGCTTTGCCCTTCCGGGTATCGGTAATAACTGGCAGGTTATCCTGAAAGCCACGGCACTCGTGTCGCTTCTGGGCCTGGAAGATGTGGTCAAGGCCACGCAGCTGGCCGGAAAATCGACCTGGGAGCCGTTCTATTTCGCCATCGTTGCCGGGGTGATCTACCTGATTTTTACCACACTCTCTAACGGGGTGCTTTGGTGGCTGGAACGCCGCTATACGGTGGGCGTGAAAAGGGCTGACTTATGATTGAGATTATTCAGGAGTACTGGAAAGCCCTGCTGTGGACCGACGGTTATCGCTTCTCCGGCGTGGCAATCACCCTCTGGCTGCTGGTGGTATCCGTGGTGCTGGGCGGCTGTATGGCAGTGCTGATGTCGATTGCCCGCGTTTCCCCGATCAAAGCGGTGCGTTTCCCGGTGTGGCTGTTCACCTATATTTTCCGTGGTACGCCGCTGTATGTTCAGCTGCTGGTGTTCTACTCCGGAATGTATACCCTGGAAGTGGTCAAGGGCACTGAGCTGCTGAATGCGTTCTTCCGCAGCGGGTTGAACTGTACGCTGCTGGCGCTGACGCTCAACACCTGTGCCTACACCACGGAGATCTTCGCAGGGGCGATTCGTTCCGTGCCGCACGGTGAGATCGAAGCCGCGCGCGCCTACGGCTTTTCCACCTTCAAACTGTATCGCTGCATTATTATGCCTTCGGCGCTGCGCTCTGCGCTGCCGGCCTACAGCAATGAAGTCATTCTGATGTTGCACTCCACGGCGCTGGCCTTTACCGCCACGGTGCCGGACCTGCTGAAAGTGGCCCGCGACATTAACTCTGCCACTTATCAGCCGTTTATTGCCTTCGGCATTGCGGCCGTGCTGTATCTGATTATTTCCTATGTGTTGATTAGTCTGTTCCGTAAAGCGGAACAACGCTGGCTGGCGCACGTTAAACCTTCATCGTCACACTGAGTAAAACACCATGGCTGAAAATAAATTAAGCGTCACCGAGCTGCATAAACGTTACGGTGAGCATGAAGTGCTGAAGGGTGTTTCGCTGCAGGCAAACGCCGGAGATGTGATCAGTATTATTGGCTCATCGGGTTCCGGGAAAAGTACCTTCCTGCGCTGTATTAACTTCCTCGAAAAGCCGAGTGAAGGCACTATTTCGGTGAATAATGAGAACGTCCATCTGGTACGTGATACCGACGGTCAGCTGAAAGTTTCCAACAAAGAACAGCTGCGGATGCTGCGCACCCGCCTGACTATGGTATTCCAGCACTTCAACCTCTGGAGCCATATGACAGTTCTGGAGAACGTGATGGAGGCACCGGTGCAGGTACTGGGGTTAAGCAAAACCGAAGCGCGGGAGCGCGCCATTCGCTACCTGGATAAGGTGGGAATTGACGAGCGCGCGCGCGCCAAATATCCGATTCACCTGTCGGGGGGCCAGCAGCAGCGCGTCTCTATTGCCCGTGCGCTGGCGATGGAGCCGGAAGTTCTGCTGTTTGATGAACCTACATCCGCGCTGGACCCGGAGCTGGTGGGGGAGGTGCTGCGCATCATGCAGAAGCTGGCGGAAGAGGGGAAAACCATGGTGGTAGTGACGCACGAGATGGAGTTCGCCCGTCATGTGTCCAGCCACGTGATCTTCCTGCATCAGGGGAAAATTGAAGAGGAAGGCCCGCCGGAGGCGGTCTTTAATCATCCGAAGAGCACGCGCCTGCAACAGTTTTTGTCCGGTGCACTGAAATAATCCCTGAGGGGCGAACGGAAAAAGGGTCGCCCCTGCGGTGAAACAGGCATGGGGCGGCCCGTTATTTGGCACCGCCCGCAGTGAATCCCGCTACCGCATCAGAGGACATCTTCTAATGCCTTATCCAGCTCATACCATTTAAATCGAAACCCTGACGCCTCCAGCCGCTGTGGCAGCACGTGCTGCCCTCCCAGCACCAATACCGCCGACTCACCCATTAACAACCGGATAGCGGGGGCTGGCGTGCGCATAAACGACGGGCGATGCATCGCCTCACCCAGTGCGGCGGCAAACTGCTCGTTACGTACGGCATAAGGGGCGACAAGATTAAACGCACCGTTCAGCGCAGGGTTCTCCAGTAGCCAGATAATGGCCCTGACTTCATCCTCAAGATGGATCCATGGCAGATACTGTTTGCCGTTGCCGAGCGGCCCTCCAACCCCTAATTTGAACGGCAGCTTCATCTTCTCCAGCGCTCCCCCTTTTTTTGACAGGACCACGCCGGTGCGCAGCAGACAGACGCGGGTGCGCTCGCTTTGCGCCTTCAGCGCCAGCTCTTCCCAGCGGGCACAAAGCTCATGGGTGAACTCCGCGTGGCCGGGGTCATCTTCGGTAACCACCAGTTCACCGGTGTTGCCATAGAAGCCGGTCGCCGAACCGGAAATCAGCACCGCAGGGGGCGTACTGCTTGCCTGAATCAGTTCAGCCAGCCGTTGAGTGATTTGCCAGCGGCTGTCGCACAGCAGACGCTTCTGCTGCCCGCTCCAGCGTTTATCCGCTATCGGTGCTCCGGCGAGATTGATGACCGCATCAGTGCCGTTCAGATCCTGCTGCTGATCCAGCCCCGACCACAGGCTGACCTGCTCACCGAGCTGGCGACGCGCAGCCGCAACATCGCGTGTGACCACGCTGACCTGGTGACCGGCGTTGAGCAATTGAATCGTTAGCGCGCGGCCAATCAACCCCGTACCGCCAGTAATTAAAATATGCATGCGGTTTTCCTTAAAATAAGTCAGTACATGGTGCTGCATTTAGCATAGGTGAAGATGGCGGGAATGCGTGTGACAATACGCACGGGCAGGAGCTGATACTGGTTGTTCTTATTTGTAAGACAACCCTACCGTGGAGATTGCCTTCAGCCTGAAAAATCGGTAAACAGGATGTTCCTATCCGTGAACGTCAGAGGACGTCCTGATGAGTTATCCCGCGATTCAGTTATGGTCAGATTCCAGATTTTTCAGCCCGTATGTGATGTCGGTATATGTTGCCCTGAGTGAAAAAGGCATTCCTTTTTCGCTGAAGCGCCTGAACCTGGCAAGCCAGGAGCATCATCAGCCAGCCTATGGTGAGGTGTCACTGACGCGCCGCGTGCCGACGTTACAGGTAGACAGTTTCCTGCTTTCTGAATCCTCCGCCATTACGGAGTATCTGGAAGACCGTTTCCCGGCCCCGGACTATGAACGTCTCTACCCGCGTGATATCGAAAAACGCGCAAAAGCGCGTGAAATTCAGGCCTGGCTGCGCAGTGATTTTATGCCGATCCGCCAGCAGCGCCCGACAGAAGTGCTGTTTGCCGGTCAGCGTTTTGCACCGCTGGATGAGGCTGCCCAGCAGTCGGCAGCGACACTTATCGCTGCAGTGGAACGCCTGCTGCCAGAGGGCAGGCACAATCTGTTTGGCGAATGGTCAATTGCCGATACCGACCTGGCAGTGATGCTTAACCGCCTGGCTGTGCATGGCGATCCACTGCCGGCGCGTCTGGCTGATTATGCGCATTTTCAGTGGCAGCGCGCCTCGGTACAGCTGTGGCTGGCCGAGTCGTCGAAAAAGCAGAGTGTCTGAGCACAAATTGATGATTGCGTCGCACGGCGTTACACATTAATTTAGGGCGGATCGCACAACGGTGCGCGAAAACGTTTGATTCAACTGAGCGCCAGGCGCCAGAACAAAAAAGGGTTACGGATGGTGGAGCAAGATCAGGGCACGGAGTGGGTGGATATCGTTAGTGAAGATAACGAAGTCATAGCACAATCCAGCCGTGTACAGATGCGTGCACAGTGTTTGCGCCATCGCGCAACCTACATCGTGGTTCACGATGGCATGGGAAAAATTCTGGTACAGCGCCGCACTGAAACAAAAGATTTCATGCCGGGTATGCTGGATGCCACCGCTGGTGGGGTGGTACAGACCGGTGAAGAGATGCTGGCCTCTGCACGCCGTGAAGCCGAAGAGGAGCTGGGAATTGCTGCAGTACCGTTTGCCGAGCACGGTCAGTTCTATTACGAAGATGAGCACTGCCGGGTGTGGGGTGGGCTGTTCAGCTGCGTTTCCCACGGTCCGTTTGCCATGCAGGAAGAAGAAGTGGATGAGATTTTCTGGATGACACCGGAAGAGATCACCGCGCGCTGTGATGAGTTCACCAACGACTCGCTGAAGGCGCTGTCGCTGTGGCTGACGCGTAATAACGAATCAGGCCGCCACGATTAATCCCCTCCCGTGGCGCCGTCATTCTGCGCCACGCTTATTCCCCAGCTAAACACCTTTCAATATGCCTGCCCCACGGGTGTATTTTCTCAGCGCGTCGGCGCAGCACTTCCATCACCATCAACCGAATCAACGACGTTACCGTCATCAGGCTGGCGGTGGCGCGTAACGGCCCCCTTGATGTCAGCACACTATGGGATAGCTAATATCAACGCACCGTAATGTCACGACCTTTATATCCAGCCATGAGTGATTATTACCCTGTTTAAACTGAGCCGATTGTTATTGAATGGAAAGGTAATCATCTTCATAAGGCTCAATCTTTATTCCCAGCATCGAGCAAAGGATGAAAGAGTTATCGTACCAACAAATGTGACATTACCTGAAATAATCTGTCTGCAATGAAGTGTTTTCGCTCTAAAAAGTACGAGGAAATCTAGTCTCAGGATAAAAAGATAATATCGGGAGTTATTCTCTTTTTAGGAATTATTCTGGATGTGGTTCTTTGTCCATTTTTTAATTATTGAAAAATTTATCACACTAAGGGTTTAAGAATGAACGTATAGTTTCACCGTGGGTGGAAAATTCAAGGAGAGAAAGGTTATGAGTGATACATTAAACAGCACTATCAATATGTTAATTCGTTTCTGGGAACATAGCAGTGAGCCATGGGGGGCTAAGGATACGGAATCAAGATTTATTTTTGGTAATGATGTATTTAAAAAAATGCTGTACTTACCGAATGATTTTACACTTGAGGGGCGTGTTGATGCTGAATTGCCGTCGCACTTTTGTGAATATCAAGACTGTTTTCAGGCACACGATCGTAAAGTCGAAAAAGTCAAAGATCGCGTTACGGCTATAGAAATCCACCCGTGGGAAAACCGACCTTACCTGGCACCGTGGTTCTTTGATAAATATCCACTTATTGCTGAGGATGGTAGTGTCAGGGGAACATTTTTTCATGGCAGGCCAGTGGATAACATTATCCTGACTAAACTCAATAAAATAAAAGTTCCTACCTCCTTAGTTTTTACACCACCTTCAAAGATATTCACCGATCGTGAGTGGGAAATAATATTTTATATTCTACATACTTACTCGGTAAAAGAGATCGCGATACACCTTGGATTATCCCAACGCACAGTAGGGAACTATGTGCAGAACATGTACAGCAAGATTGGCGTCAGCAATAAACGTGGCCTGATTGAATATTGTCATGATAACAATATGAATAATTATATCCCGCAAAGTTTTTTTAACAGCTGCGCATCGTTTCCGGTGGAACTGTAAAAAGGGCAGATCGGAAAACACGATCTGCCCCTGGAAAATATAGCGACATCTGTTGTTGCCTGGCGGGCCAGGCATGCCGCCTGGCCCTTAGCCGTTATTACCCTTCAGCCTGTTTGGACTGAATCGCTGTCAGCGCGATGGTATAAACAATATCGTCTACCAGTGCGCCGCGTGACAGGTCGTTGACCGGCTTACGCATCCCCTGCAGCATTGGCCCGATAGAGATCAGGTCAGCAGAACGCTGTACGGCTTTGTAGGTGGTGTTACCGGTGTTCAGATCAGGGAAGATGAACACGGTAGCGCGACCGGCAACCGGAGAGTTCGGAGCCTTAGATTTGGCTACGTCGGCCATGATCGCGGCGTCGTACTGCAGTGGGCCGTCGATCACCAGGTCAGGACGTTTTTCCTGGGCGATACGCGTGGCTTCACGCACTTTCTCAACGTCGCTACCCGCGCCGGAAGTACCGGTAGAGTAGGAGATCATCGCGACGCGCGGCTCGATGCCAAACGCCAGCGCAGAGTCGGCAGACTGAATCGCAATCTCTGCCAGCTGCTCCGGGTTCGGGTCCGGGTTGATCGCGCAGTCACCGTACACCAGCACCTGCTCAGGCAGCAGCATAAAGAACACTGAAGAGACCAGTGAACTGTTTGGTGCCGTTTTGATCAGCTGCAACGGTGGACGAATGGTATTGGCAGTGGTGTGAACGGCACCGGAAACCAGACCGTCAACTTCGCCGCGTTCCAGCATCATGGTGCCGAGCATCACGTTGTCTTCCAGCTGCTCCTGCGCAACCACTTCGGTCATGCCTTTGCTTTTACGCAGCTCAACCAGACGCGCCACGTAGTTTTCGCGTGCCAGTACCGGGTCAACAATCTCGATGCCTTTGCCCAGCTCAACGCCCTGAGCGGCGGCGACGCGCTGGATCTCTTCCGGGTTACCCAGCAGGATACAGGTGGCGATGCCGCGTTCAGCACAGATAGCGGCGGCTTTCACGGTACGTGGTTCGTCGCCTTCTGGCAGGACGATACGTTTGCCCGCTTTGCGTGCCAGCTCGGTGAGCTGGTAGCGGAAGGCCGGTGGCGACAGGCGGCGGCTACGCTCAGATTCCGCCGTCAGCGACTCAATCCAGTCGGCGTCAATGTGGCTGGCCACATATTCCTGCACGCGCTCAATACGCTGAGTATCGTCGCTTGGCACTTCCAGGTTGAAGCTTTGCAGGCTGAGGGAAGTCTGCCAGGTGTTGGTTTCTACCACAAATACCGGCAGGCCAGTCTGGAAAGCACGTTCACACAGCTTCTGAATAGGCGCATCAATGGCGTAGCCGCCAGTCAGCAGAATGGCACCAATTTCAATGCCGTTCATCGCGGCCAGGCAGGCAGCAACCAGTACGTCAGGGCGGTCAGCAGAGGTCACCAGCAGTGAGCCAGGGCGGAAATGCTCCAGCATGTGTGGCAGGCTGCGGGCGCAGAAGGTCACTGACTTCACGCGGCGAGTGGCGATATCACCCTCGTTAATGACGCGCGCGTTCAGGTGGCGACACATATCAATGGCACGAGTGGCGATCAGCTCGAAGCTCCACGGCACGCAGCCCAGTACCGGCAGCGGGCTGTTGGCGAACAGCTGCTTAGGGTCGATATTGGCGACGCTGGCTTTGTTCGAGTCGTCGAAGATCTCTGACAGATCCGGGCGGGTGCGGCCCTGATCGTCCACCGGGGCGTTCAGTTTGTTGATGATTACGCCGGTAATGTTTTTGTTCTTGCTGCCGCCAAAGCTGCTCTGCGTCAGTTCGATACGCTCTTTCAGCTGTGCCGCAGAGTCATTGCCCAGCGCCATCACGAAGACGATTTCGGCATTCAGCGTTTTGGCAATTTCATAGTTCAGCGAGTTAGCAAACTGATGTTTACGCGTTGGCACCAGGCCTTCTACCAGCACCACTTCTGCATCTTTGGTGTTTTCATGGTAGCGGGCGATAATCTCTTCCATCAGCACGTCCTGCTGATTGGAGCCCAGCAGCGATTCCACCCGGCTCATCGGCAGGGGTTCTGCGGCCGGAATGCTGGAGTTTTTACGGATGATGGTGGTGGTCTGGTCCGGGCTGTCGCCGCCGGCGCGTGGCTGGGCAATCGGTTTGAAGACGCTGAGACGCACGCCTTTACGTTCCATAGCACGGATTACGCCCAGGCTGACGCTGGTCAGGCCGACGCTGGTGCCGGTAGGGATAAGCATGATAGTACGGGACACGTTGTACCTCCGATAGCTTATTTTTCATGCAACAGGCGGATTGGCAGCCTGTGATGCGAAATATTGAGCTATATAAAATGGTGTCTGAAACCACTCCGCCAGCCTGAGCTGACGGAGAGTGACGGTGTTATGCAGTCAGGCGGTTAGCGTCCTGCGCGATGACCAACTCTTCGTTGGTTGGGATGACAATCGCCGGGCGGGTGCCTTCTTTGTTAATGAAGCCTGATTTACCGAAGCGCGCGGCCAGGTTGCGATCGTGATCGATCTCGAAGCCCAGCAGCGCCAGTTTTGCCAGAGACAGTTCGCGCACCATGGCGGCGTTTTCACCGATACCACCGGTGAAGATCACGGCATCCAGGCGGCCATCCATCAGCGCAGTGTAAGAACCAATGTATTTCGCCAGACGGTGGCAGAACACGTCCATGGCGCGTTTCGCATCGGCATGCGTGGCGTAGTTGTCTTCAACGTAACGACAGTCGCTGGTGACTTCGGTCAGGCCCAGCAGGCCGGACTCTTTCGTCAGCATTTTGTTGATCGCATCAACGTTCATGCCCAGGGTGTCGTGCAGGAAGAAGATGATGGCCGGGTCGATGTCACCGCTGCGGGTGCCCATCACCAGGCCTTCCAGTGGGGTCAGGCCCATAGAGGTATCGACGCATTCGCCGTTGCGAATGGCAGAAACAGAACCGCCGTTGCCCAGGTGGCAGGTGATGATATTCAGTTCTGAAACGGGCTTGTTCAGGGCTTTGGCGGCTTCCTGAGTCACATAGAAATGGCTGGTGCCGTGAGCACCATAGCGGCGCACGCCGTGCTCTTTATACAGTGAGTAAGGCAGGGCGTAGAGATAAGACTCTTCCGGCATTGTCTGATGGAATGCGGTGTCGAAAACAGCGACATTCTTATCTGACAGGTGTGGGAAGTTTTTCAGCGCTTCATCAATGCCGATCAGGTGCGCCGGGTTGTGCAGCGGTGCAAAGGAAGAGGCGTCTTTGATGCCCTGGATCACCGATTCATCGATGACGACAGACTGAGTTAACTTTTCGCCACCGTGAACGATGCGATGACCGATTGCAGCAATTTGTGCCGACAGTTCTGGTTTTTGTGCCAGAATAGTTTTAACCATGAAGTTCAGTGCTTCGCTGTGTGCCGCGCCAGCACCCAGAGCCGCTTCTTGTTTAGCGCCATCCAGTTTCCACTTGATGCGGGCTTCCGGCAGATGGAAGCATTCCGCTAAACCTGACAGATATTCGTCACCGTTTGCCGGGTCGATAATGGCAAATTTCAGGGAAGAGCTACCGCAGTTCAGAACCAGTACTAACTTACTCGACATGGAAAGTCCTATTTATTAAAAGTGGCGAAATAAAAGTCAAACAGACTATCAGCGTAGCGCATGAAAGCTGGTACATTAATGATGAACATCAGGCTTGCGGAAAGTTTTGTCCGAAAGCAAAAAAAATTGGAAATTTTACGAGATTTTTTTAAATATTATCTGCTTCATCATGGCTTGACTGATTGTTGACCCGTGTTGCTCGCAATCCAGGTGCTTCACCCAAAATGTCAGGGTTAAAACGCGCTCAGGATAAACCAGTGTCACTCGTAAAGACAAAATATTTTGAATCATGTTAGGTAAAGTTGGTGTGTTACAGTTTTTTTTTAATCTTTATCTCTGAAGTTGAGGTCAGACATGGCAAATGACTCCGGCAGTGTCGGGTGGTTCAAACTGTTCCAGCATGGACAGCATTACATGAAAACGTGGCCTGTCGATAAACGCCTTGCGCCCATGTTTCCCGAAAACAGAGTAACGCGAGCCACGCGATTTGCTATTCGTATTATGCCTCCTGTCGCTATCTTTAGTCTGACATGGCAGGTCGCTCTTGGCGGGCAGCTTGGCCCGGCGGTTGCCACGGCTTTATTTGCCTGTAGTCTGCCGATGCAGGGGCTGTGGTGGCTGGGTAAACGTTCCGTCACGCCGCTGCCCCCGGCATTGCTTGGCTGGTTCCACGACGTGCGCGGTAAACTTCAGGCCGCCGGTCAGGCTATTGCTCCCGTGGAGGGGAAGCCGACCTATCAGTCACTGGCTGATGTGCTGAAACGTGCCTTCAAGCAGTTAGACAAAACCTTCCTCGACGATCTCTGACGGCCTGACGGGTTTTCACCGCTGAAACGATGATAAACCCGCTTTGCGTCAAAGAAGCTTTTCCCTGCGCTGTGCGATCCTTGGGCCACTTTCAGACTGCCCCGTGGCCGAGGAGCCTTTCATGGATATGACACATGCCCAGCGTTTAATTCTTTCCAATCAATACCAGTTAATGACCCTGCTTGACCCGGATAACGCTGCGCGTCATCGCCGGCACCAGACGATTGTTGAACGCGGCTACGGTTTACAGCTGCGCGAGCTGGATAGCGACTTCGGTCAGTTACCGGAGGCAGAGTGCCGTACATTGATTGCCATGATGGAGATGTACCACGCGCTGCATATTTCCTGGACTAATCTGAAAGAGCCGCAGAGCGTTGAGCAGCGCCGCCTGGTTTTCCTCGGCTTTGATGCGGCAACAGAAGGCCGCTACCTCGGCTATGTACGCTTTCTGGTGAATGTGGAAGGGCGCTACGGGCATTTCACTGGGGGTAGCCATGAGTTTAATGCTCAGGTGCCGATGTGGGAAAAGTATCAACGCATGCTGGCTGTGTGGCACAATTGTCCCCGACAGTACCATCTGAGTGCGAATGAGATCGCGCAAGTTATCAACGCCTGAGAAGGAAGATGCAGTGAAGTGTAAAGGTTTTCTGTTTGATCTGGATGGCACGTTAGTAGACTCCCTTGCGGTCGTCGAACGTGCCTGGAAAAACTGGGGTAAGCGCCACGGGATTGATTCTGAAGAGGTGCTGGCTTTCATCCACGGTAAGCAGGCTATTACCTCACTGCGCCATTTTATGGCGGGAGCCTCTGCAGAAGCTATCCAGCAGGAGTTTATTGCACTGGAAAAACTGGAAGCAGAGGATACCGATGGCATCGTCGCCCTGCCGGGCGCCTTAGCACTGCTGGCGACCCTCGACGAGCTGGAAATCCCCTGGGCTATTGTCACTTCCGGTTCTGTACCCGTCGCCAGTGCGCGTCACGCAGCGGCAGGTTTGCCCGCGCCTGAGGCGTTTGTCACCGCTGAACGTGTCGAAAATGGCAAACCTGAACCAGATGCCTACCTGCTTGGTGCTCAGCTGTTGGATCTTGAGCCGGAAGAGTGTGTGGTCGTCGAAGATGCCGCTGCCGGGATTCTGTCCGGGCTGACTGCAGGTTGCCATGTTATCGCTGTAAACGTTCCGTCAGATGCGCCACGTCTGGAAGATGTTGATATGGTGCTCACCTCTCTGGATGAGATCGTCATTCATAAAAATACTGACGGCAGCGTGAATATTCACCGCAGACACTAACGGATTTCAACCCCGCCCAGGCGGGGTTTTTTAGTTCCCGCATCGAAAGGCGGCGAGCCTGAGGTTACAGTGAGTCCTGGCTGATTTCGTCTAGCGACAGACTGAAGCTTGGCACAAAGACCTCTACGAAATAGTCCATCTCCGGGCTTTGACGCTGCGCCAGCGTCTTTTCAAGGCGCGCTTTCGCCAGCAGGAACTCATTGTTACCCGCTGACAGCTCTTCCAGACATTTCAGGTAAGCGCAGAGGGCATCGGCCTGCTTGACGATAGCCGTCTCGGCCTCGCTGTGCTGATGCTCATCAATCAGGGGGGCGTAGGCTGACCGCAGCTCTTCCGGCAGCATCTCAATCAGCTTTTGCTGAGCAATCTTTTCAATCTTCTTGTACTCGTGGGCAATCTGCGCATTGTAATACTTTACCGGCGTGGGCAGATCGCCGGTCAGCACCTCACTGGCATCGTGGTAAATCGCCATCATCGCGATTCGTTCGGCATTGAGGTTGCCGTTAAATTTTTTATTCTTAATCACTGCCAGCGCATGGGCGACCATCGCCACCTGTAAACTGTGCTCAGAGACGTTTTCGGTGCGCACGTTACGCATCAGCGGCCAGCGGTTGATCAGTTTAAGACGAGAGAGATGGGCAAAGAAGTGGCTCTGGGTCATGAGGATATCCTGAGTACAAATGACAAAGAGCGGGGGTTAGCCGCTCTTCAGTACAACAAAATGTAATGCTATAGCTGGCGGTAACCGCCGAGGAAACGGCCAAACTTATTAATGGCCATCTCCAGTTCATCCACACGCGGCAGAGTGACGATACGCACGTGATCCGGCCACGGCCAGTTAAACGCGGTGCCCTGTACCAGCAGCACTTTTTCCTGTAGCAGGAAATCCAGTACCATTTTCTGGTCGTCGTGAATGTTGAACTTTTTCGCGTCAATTTTTGGGAACATATACAGCGCACCCTGCGGCTTGACACAGCTGACGCCGGGGATCTCGTTAATCAGCTCCCAGGCCCGGTTACGCTGTTCATAAAGGCGGCCGCCTGGCTGGATAAATTCACTGATACTTTGATAGCCGCCCAGCGCGGTCTGGATGGCATGCTGCGCCGGGACATTTGCGCAAAGGCGCATTGAGGCCAGCATCTCCAGACCTTCAATATAGCCTTTGGCGTGTTTCTTCGGTCCGTTCAGCACCATCCAGCCCTGGCGGAAGCCCGCGACGCGGTAGGTTTTAGACAGGCCGTTAAAGGTGATGGTCAGCAGGTCCGGCGCCAGTGCGGCAATAGAGTGGTGCTGCGCGGCATCGTAGAGAATTTTGTCGTAAATTTCATCGGCAAAAATAATCAGGTTGTGCTGGCGGGCCAGTTCAACCACTTCCATCAGCAGCTCTTTGCTGTAGACGGCACCCGTCGGGTTATTCGGGTTAATGATCACGATACCGCGGGTGCGTGGCGTGATTTTACTGCGAATATCGTCGAGATCCGGGAACCAGCCTGCGGATTCATCACACAGGTAGTGCACCGCTTTACCACCGGAAAGTGAGACCGCCGCAGTCCATAACGGATAATCCGGGGCAGGGACCAGCATTTCGTCGCCCGTGTTAAGCAATGCCTGCATCGACTGCACGATCAATTCAGAGACACCGTTACCAATATAGATGTCTTCTACGGTGATATCGCGCATACCACGAGCCTGGTAGTGCTGCATGATCGCTTTACGAGCCGAATAGAGCCCCTTGGAATCACAGTAACCCTGAGCACTTGGCAGGTTACGGATCACATCAACCAGGATTTCGTCCGGAGCTTCAAAACCGAATGGGGCAGGGTTGCCAATATTCAGTTTGAGAACCTTATTCCCTTCTTCTTCGAGGCGCTTTGCTTCCTTTAACACCGGGCCGCGAATGTCGTAACACACATTATCCAGTTTGCTGGATTTATCAATTGGGGTCATCTCTGTCGCCTTAACTGGCAGAAGCGCGTTCCTGCCGTGGAAAACTAAACATTGCACAATGTACTCCTCTCCCGGTTTCTTTTGAAGGGTGGTAAGGGGCTTTGGAGTGTTAAAGGATGATTTTTCCTTCAGATGGCAGGGGGAAGGCGTTGTCAGCCTTTGAGTGCTATTTCATGCTACTTATTGGGTCTATTCCGATGCTATTGACTGTGGTGGCGTTTTAAAATCCCTAAAGTGAGACCGTGTATCCATTGTTTACCCGTGCAATGATTAAATTATTTAGTAAAAAAAGATGTACTAATGATGATTGAAACAGTCAAGGAATTCTTATTTTGCTGTATGTTTTGTAGTCAGTCGCGTCTTTGCCGGGAGATAAGGCGTCGCTGGCTTACCGGCAGGGGCGGAAGGTGATGGATCTCAGGGATAGGGTGATAAAGATAAATTTTATCTTCACAGAGCCCGTCTCGTGGGCTTCTGCCGATAAAATCTTACTTTAGTGATGAGATTAATAAGATTTGGGCTTAAAAAGTAAACGACAGTATGTCAGGATAACCTTCAGGAGACTTTGCACCGGGTGTGCAGGTCTCCGGGGTAATAAAAAAATGATTTTTATTACCCTAAACAATAAGTGATGCTTAACATTTTTCGCTGTTCTTACAGCGTGCTGGTAATTTAATTTTCAATGGTTGTTTTAGACTAACGACACCGCAACTCGTCTGGTTTTGAGTTCTGTCGGCGTTACTTAACTATAACGACGCGGCTTCCTGCAACTTATGGGTTAACGCAGCGTGCATTAGTGATGTATCAGACGTAAGCACCTTTTCTCTCTCTTTCTGCTTCCCTCCGTAGAAAGTACTTTCCAGAGTAAAAACGACTTTACCGTCTGCCAATGAAAGTAATGCATCAGGTAATTTTTTATTGCTGAACACTGTAACCATTACGCAATTGTTATCGTTTTATCCCATTGATAAAACAGGTAATAACACCAGGGTAGCTGTTTGTAAAAAACTTATAAAGTGAAGAAAAACATGACTAGTGCAAATCGTCCAGTACTCAATCTTGACCTCGATCTGCTGAGAACTTTCGTTGCTGTTGCCGATCTGAACACCTTTGCCGCCGCTGCGGCTGCCGTGTGCAGAACGCAGTCAGCCGTCAGTCAGCAGATGCAGCGTCTGGAGCAATTGGTAGGCAAAGAGCTGTTTGCCAGGCATGGACGCAACAAATTATTGACGGAACATGGTATTCAGCTGTTGGGCTACGCCAGAAAGATACTGCGCTTCAATGATGAAGCCTGTACTTCTCTGATGTACAGCAACATTCAGGGGGTTCTGACCATCGGTGCATCCGATGATACCTCCGATACTATTTTGCCGTTCCTGTTAAACCGCGTGACCTCGGTATATCCGAAGCTGGCTATAGATGTTCGTGTTAAACGTAACCCTTTCATGATGGAAATGCTCAACCAGGGTGAAGTCGATCTGGTGGTGACCACCTCCAGCCCGATGAATTTCACCTGGCAGGTTCTGCGTACGTCACCCACGCTCTGGTACTGTGCGGCTGACTACATCTTCCAGCGTGGGGAAGCGATCCCTCTGGTGCTGCTGGATGAGCCAAGCCCGTACCGTGATATGGCGATTGACCATCTTAATGAAGCGGGTATCCCATGGCGCATCTCTTATGTGGCTTCAACGCTGGCTGCGGTTCGTGCTGCGGTGAAAGCGGGCCTGGGTGTGACGGCTCGTCCGGTAGAGATGATGAGCCCGGAGCTGCGCGTGATGGGAGCTGCTGAAGGATTGCCTATGCTGCCGGACACGGAGTATCTGCTGTGCCGTAACCCGGATAGTGATAACGAACTGGCGCTGGCTATTTTCAATGCCATGGAGTCGCGTAATGATCCTTACAACCTGACCGTTGCGGCGCAGGATGGGGCGGCATTCGCAGACGAAGAAGAGTAACCGGCTAAATGAAAACGATTACTTTTATCATTAAAAGTTAATTGTTTTGCGTTTAACTGTGCAAAAAAAGCCTTTCAGAGATATTTAAAGCTGAAAGGCTTTTTTTTAATTCATTTCTTCAGGTTAATAATCGTTTTTTCAACACCTTTTGTGCTGTGGTTGCCAAAAATTCACCAATAGCGCAATAGCGAAATATTCTCTCTCCAATCTGTCATCTGGTCCGATCAGTGAATTGATTTTGCACAAATAAATCTGACCATTTTTCTCTCAAAAAACACTAAAGTGTGTCCTGGATCAAAAAAATAACCCTATTAAGGGGCAGGAAAAGATGTTGATTCCTGCCAAAATAGACCTTGTTAAATACCCGATCCAATCAGGATTTTAACCGCTACACTTTGATCACATGATGCCACTGACTCGATTTAGCCCGCTTTTTAAGCATCATATGTTAAAAAAGTGTAGTGTGTGTAAATTAATGTGCGGATAGTTTTGTCAAAGTTGACAAAAGGTTAGTTAAAGGAGTAAAAAACCACATAAAATTACTGCCTAATCGCTAAAGACAGTAAATTTTATCCGGTTTTTCATTCTTCCCTTGAATCGATGTGGTGTGTTAACTGCCAAATATGAGAGCAGGACGCGAAACGCCACTTTTGGTGAGTAAGCAAGAGTATGTCAACAACCACAGAAGTCGTCGCCCATCATTGGGCATTCGCTGTTTTCCTGATCGTCTCGATTGGTCTCTGCTGCCTGATGTTGGCCGGAGCATGGTTTTTGGGCGGAAGAGCCCGTGGAAGGCATACAAGTACACCTTTTGAATCCGGTATAGCGTCTTTCGGCAGCGCAAAACTGCGCCTGTCCGCTAAGTTCTATCTGGTTGCCATGTTCTTCGTGATCTTCGACGTTGAAGCCCTCTATCTCTACGCATGGTCGACGGCTATTCGCGAAAGCGGATGGGTTGGCTTTGCGGAAGCCGCTATTTTCATTTTGGTCCTGCTTGCTGGTCTGTTTTATCTGGTTCGCATTGGCGCACTGGATTGGGCTCCTGCCCGTCGTCAGTTTGACGTCAAACCTACCACCATCTCGCACGCCAACCGTCACAAGCAGTAACAGCGAGGCAAATACACATGGACTATACGCTCACCCGCATAGACCCGAACGGTGAGAATGACCGTTACCCCCTGCAAAAACAGGAGACCGTCAGCGATCCTCTGGAGCAGCAGGTTCATCAGAACGTCTACATGGGTAAGCTAGAGCATGCCCTGCACGACATGGTGAACTGGGGACGTAAGAACTCTCTATGGCCGTTTAACTTCGGTCTTTCTTGTTGCTACGTAGAAATGACGACGTCCTTTACCTCGGTGCATGACGTAGCGCGATTTGGTTCGGAAGTCATTCGTGCCTCCCCTCGCCAGGCTGACTTTATGGTGGTAGCGGGAACCTGTTTCACCAAAATGGCTCCAGTTATTCAGCGTCTTTACGACCAGATGCTGGAACCAAAATGGGTGATATCCATGGGTGCCTGTGCCAACTCTGGCGGCATGTACGATATCTACTCGGTGGTGCAGGGTGTGGATAAATTCCTGCCGGTTGATGTGTATATCCCTGGCTGTCCACCGCGCCCTGAAGCCTACATGCAGGCACTGCTGCTGTTGCAGGAATCGATCGGCAAAGAGCGCCGTCCGCTGTCGTGGGTGGTGAACGATCAGGGTGTTTACCGCGCCAATATGCAGTCTGAACGCGACAGGAAAAACGCGGAGCGTATCGCCGTGACTAATCTGCGTACGCCAGACGAAATTTAAAACAGCAGTTTATGGATGTGGTCAGCAAAAGCGCAAAAAAACACAATGTAACGTGCGCAGACCCGCCTGACGCCAACACTGAGCGCCTGAATATCAGGCCAGAATGGTGAACGACTTATGACAGATTTAACCACGCAAGATCTCGCTCAGCCATTATGGCAAACCCGTGATCACCAGGATGACCCGGTGATCGGCGAGCTGCGTAATCGTTTTGGGCCTGATGCCTTTACTGTTCAAGCAACCCGAACCGGAATCCCGGTGGTTTGGGTTAAACGTGAGCAATTGCTTGAGATTATCGATTTCCTGCGCAAGCTGCCAAAACCTTATGTCATGCTGTTCGATCTGCATGGTATGGATGAGCGTCTGCGTACCCACCGTGCTGGTTTACCCGCGGCGGATTTTTCCGTTTTCTACCACTTCATCTCCATTGAACGCAATCGCGATATCATGCTCAAGGTGGCGTTGTCTGAAAACGATCTGAATGTGCCAACCATCACCAAAATTTTCCCGAATGCCAACTGGTATGAGCGTGAAACGTGGGAGATGTTCGGCATCAATATCGAAGGCCACCCGCACCTGACGCGCATCATGATGCCGCAGAGCTGGGAAGGGCATCCGCTGCGTAAAGATTATCCTGCGCGTGCAACAGAATTCGACCCGTTCGAGCTGACCAAGCAGAAAGAAGATCTGGAGATGGAGTCGCTGACCTTCAAGCCTGAAGACTGGGGCATGAAGCGTTCGACTAACAATGAGGACTTCATGTTCCTCAACCTGGGTCCGAACCATCCCTCAGCGCACGGTGCATTCCGTCTCGTCCTGCAGTTAGACGGTGAAGAGATCGTCGACTGTGTGCCTGATATCGGCTACCACCACCGCGGTGCAGAGAAGATGGGTGAACGCCAGTCATGGCACAGCTACATCCCTTATACCAACCGCATCGAGTACGTCGGCGGTAGCGTCAATGAAATGCCTTACGTGCTGGCTGTTGAAAAGCTGGCAGGTATCAAAGTGCCTGAGCGCGTTGACGTTATCCGTGTGATGCTATCAGAGCTGTTCCGCATAAACAGCCATCTGCTTTACATCTCTACCTTTATTCAGGACGTCGGTGCTATGTCCCCGGTGTTCTTTGCCTTCACAGATCGCCAGAAAATTTATGACGTGGTTGAAGCCATTACTGGTTTCCGTATGCACCCGGCCTGGTTCCGCATCGGCGGTGTCGCGCATGACCTGCCGAAAGGCTGGGATCGCCTGCTGCGTGAGCTTCTGGACTGGCTGCCAAAACGCCTGAAATCCTATGAGCAGACCGCGCTGAAAAATACCGTACTGATTGGACGCTCGAAAGGGGTTTCTGCCTACAACATGGAAGAAGCTCTGGCCTGGGGTACCACCGGTGCGGGGCTGCGCGCGACGGGTCTTGATTTTGACGTTCGTAAATGGCGCCCTTATTCCGGTTATGAAAACTTCGATTTTGAAGTGCCGATCGGTGACGGCGTCAGCTGTGCTTACAGCCGTGTGATGCTGAAAATGGAAGAGATGCGCCAGAGTATGCGTATCCTGGAGCAGTGTCTGAAGAACATGCCGGAAGGTCCGTTCAAAGCTGACCATCCGCTAACAACACCACCGCCAAAAGAGCGCACGCTGCAGCATATCGAAACCCTGATCACTCACTTCCTGCAGGTTTCCTGGGGGCCAGTCATGCCTGCCAATGAATCATTCCAGATGATTGAGGCGACAAAAGGGATTAACAGTTACTACCTGACCAGCGATGGCAGCACCATGAGTTACCGTACTCGCGTGCGTACGCCAAGCTTCCCACACTTGCAGCAGATCCCTTCGGTGATCAATGGCAGCCTGGTATCCGACCTGATCGTATACCTCGGTAGTATCGATTTTGTTATGTCAGACGTGGACCGCTAATTATGCACGATCAAAGAATTGCGATTGAAACGATCGATGAATCCGGGGTTTTTGTGCTGAGTACTGCCGAGCGTGACGCTATCGAGCATGAAAAACACCACTATGAAGACGCCCGTGCGGCGTCTATCGAAGCCCTTAAAATCGTCCAGAAGCATCGCGGCTGGGTGCCAGATGGCGCGATCAACGCGATTGCAGAAGTTCTGGCTATCCCTGCCAGTGATGTGGAAGGTGTGGCAACATTTTACAGCCAGATTTTCCGTACCCCGGTGGGGCGTCATGTGATCCGATACTGTGACAGTGTGGTGTGCCACATCACCGGTTTCCAGGGGATTCAGGCAGCGCTGGAAAGCAATCTGAATATCAAGCCAGGGCAGACCACGGCTGATGGTCGCTTTACGCTGCTGCCAACCTGTTGCCTCGGCAACTGCGACAAAGGGCCGGTGATGATGGTGGATGAAGATACTCACGTTCATCTCACTCCGGAAGGTATCGCCAACTTACTGGAGCAGTATCAATGAGACAGATCGTGCGTACTGCCGAAATGCATCCGCTGACCTGGCGCATGCGTGAAGACAAGCAGCCGGTATTTCTTGAGGAATACCGCAGTAAGAATGGCTACGCCGGTGCGGAAAAAGCACTGAAGTCCATGGCGCCGGATGAAATTGTTGCCCAGGTAAAAGATTCAGGTCTGAAGGGGCGTGGTGGTGCAGGTTTCTCCACGGGGCTGAAATGGAGCCTGATGCCTAAAGATGAATCCATGAATATCCGTTACCTGTTGTGTAACGCCGATGAAATGGAGCCAGGGACCTATAAAGACCGCCTGCTGATGGAGCAGATGCCACACCAGCTGGTGGAAGGCATGCTGATTGCTGCTTTTGCGCTGAAAACCTATCGCGGTTATATCTTCCTGCGTGGCGAGTACATTGAAGCCGCGGTGAACCTGCGCCGGGCAATTGCTGAAGCCACGGAAGCCGGTCTGCTGGGCAAAAATATTCTCGGTTCCGGTTTCGACTTTGAACTGATCGTCCATACCGGCGCTGGTCGTTATATTTGTGGTGAAGAAACCGCATTGATTAACTCACTGGAAGGCCGTCGCGCGAACCCACGCTCCAAGCCGCCATTCCCGGCGTCAGCGGGTGCATGGGGTAAGCCGACCTGCGTGAACAACGTAGAAACCCTCTCCAATGTTCCGGCCATCATCGCTAATGGTGTTGACTGGTACAAAGGTATTTCTACCAGTGAAGACACCGGAACCAAAATGATGGGCTTCTCTGGCCGGGTGAAAAATCCAGGCGTCTGGGAGCTGCCGTTTGGGACTACCGCACGAGAAATCCTTGAAGAGTATGCCGGTGGTATGCGCGACGGTCTGAAGTTTAAAGCCTGGCAGCCGGGTGGGGCAGGAACTGACTTCCTGACAGAATCCCATCTCGACCTGCCGATGGAATTTGCCAGCATTGGTAAAGCCGGTAGCCGTCTGGGCACGGCGCTGGCGATGGCTGTTGACCATGAGATCAACATGGTGTCGCTGGTGCGCAATCTGGAAGAGTTCTTCGCCCGTGAATCCTGCGGCTGGTGTACGCCATGCCGTGATGGCCTGCCGTGGAGTGTGAAAATTCTGCGTGCGCTGGAAAATAAACAGGGGCAGCCGGGGGATATCGAAACCCTGCTGCAGCTCTGTCGCCAGCTTGGCCCAGGCAAGACCTTCTGTGCGCATGCGCCTGGTGCAGTAGAGCCACTGCAAAGTGCCATTAAATATTTCCGCGAAGAGTTTGAAGCGGGTATGGCACCTCAGGTATTCAGCAACGCACACGCGATTAGCGGCATCCAGCCAAACCTGTTAAAGGCGCGCTGGTAAGCAAAGTTTAACGCCCGTGTTCGCACGGGCCTTACGGAAGCATGTTCACTATGGCTACAATTCATGTAGACGGTAAAGAATATGATGTTGATGGAGCAGACAACCTGTTGCAGGCGTGTCTCTCACTCGGCTTAGATATTCCTTATTTCTGCTGGCACCCGGCGCTCGGTAGCGTCGGTGCCTGCCGCCAGTGCGCGGTAAAGCAATTTCAGAATGCCGAAGATACCCGTGGTCGCCTGGTTATGTCCTGCATGACCCCGGCGTCTGACGGCACCTTTATCTCGATTGACGACGGTGAAGCAAAAGAGTTCCGTGAAAGCGTGGTCGAGTGGTTAATGACTAACCATCCGCACGACTGCCCGGTGTGTGAAGAAGGTGGGAACTGTCACCTGCAGGATATGACCGTGATGACGGGACATAGCTTCCGTCGTTACCGCTTCACCAAACGTACTCACCGTAATCAGGATCTCGGCCCGTTCATTTCTCATGAAATGAACCGCTGTATTGCCTGCTATCGCTGTGTGCGTTACTACAAAGATTACGCTGATGGTACCGATCTCGGTGTCTACGGTGCCCATGACAACGTCTACTTCGGTCGCCCGGAAGACGGCGTGCTGGAAAGTGAGTTCTCTGGTAACCTGGTCGAGATCTGTCCGACCGGTGTTTTCACGGATAAAACTCACTCCGAACGCTATAACCGTAAATGGGATATGCAGTTTGCGCCAAGCATCTGCCAGCAGTGCAGCATCGGCTGTAACACCAGTCCGGGTGAGCGCTATGGTGAACTGCGTCGTATCGAAAACCGTTACAACGGTACCGTAAACCACTATTTCCTCTGTGACCGTGGTCGTTTCGGCTATGGCTACGTGAACCTGAAAGATCGTCCGCGCCAGCCAATGCAGCGTCGTGGTGACGACTGGATTGCTCTTAACGCTGAGCAGGCGATGCAGGGCGCTGCCGATGTGTTGCGCCAGGCGAAGAAAGTGATCGGGATTGGTTCCCCGCGTGCCAGCGTAGAGAGTAACTTTGCGCTGCGTGAGCTGGTGGGCGCTGACAACTTCTCCACCGGGATCCCGGCGGGTGAGCAGGCGCGTCTGGAACTGATGCTGAAAGTGCTGCGTGACGGCGGGATCCATACTCCTGCACTGCGTGAAATTGAAAGCTACGATGCGGTACTGGTGCTGGGTGAAGATCTGACCCAGACTGGCGCGCGCGTGGCGCTGTCTGTGCGTCAGGCTGTTAAGGGTAAATCCCGTGAAATGGCAGCGGCGCAGAAAGTGGCTGACTGGCAGATTGCGGCGATCCTGAATATCGGACAGAACGCTAAACATCCGCTGTTTGTGACCAACGTTGATGAAACCCGTCTTGATGATATTGCCGCGTGGAGCTATCGCGCCCCGGTAGAAGATCAGGCGCGTTTAGGCTTCGCCATTGCTCACGAACTGGACGCCAGCGCACCGGCAGTCAGCAATATTGATAAAGCGCTGGCCGGTAAAATCGATGTTGTTGTTCAGGCATTAGCCGGGGCGAAAAAACCGCTGATTATTTCCGGAACGAATTCCGGTAGCGAAGCGATGATTCAGGCTGCCGCCAACGTGGCGAAAGCGCTGAAAGGGCGCGGTGCTGATGTCGGCATTACGCTGTTGGCAAATGCGGCTAACAGCGTCGGACTGGGTATCATCGGCGGCAAATCGCTGGACGTGGTGTTGGCTGAGCTGGAAAACGGCGCGGCTGATGCGGTAATCGTCATGGAAAACGATCTCTATCGTCATCTGCCAAAAGCCAAAGTGGATGCCGCGCTGGCCAATACGCCAAACGTGATCGTGCTGGACCATCAGCGTACGGCAACCACCGAGAAAGCAGGCTTAATTCTTTCCACCGCCAGCTTTGCAGAAAGCGATGGCACCGTGGTGAATCAGGAAGGTCGCGCGCAGCGTTTCTTCCAGGTATATGACCCGGCCTACTACGACGAAAAAGTTCAGATGCTGGAGAGCTGGCGCTGGCTGCACTCGCTGCAAAGCACCATCAACAGCCGTGAAGTGGACTGGAGTCAGCTTGATCACGTCATTGACGCCTGTGTGGCAGAACTTCCACAGCTGGCCGGGATTAAAGAAGCAGCACCTGATGCCAGCTTCCGTATCCGTGGTCAGAAACTGTCGCGTTCTCCGCATCGCTCAAGCGGTCGTACGGCTATGCGCGCCAATATCAGCGTGCATGAACCGCGTCAGCCACAGGATAAAGACACCATGTTCTCCTTCTCAATGGAAGGAAACAACCAGCCGGGTGCAGCGCGTTCGCAGATCCCGTTTGCCTGGGCTCCGGGCTGGAACTCACCGCAGGCATGGAACAAATTCCAGGCTGAAGTGGGCGGTAAGCTGCGTAACGGTGACCCTGGGGTACGCCTGATCGAAGCGGGTACACCTCAGCTGGGCTGGTTCGAGAATGTGCCTGCTGCCTTTACCGGACAGGAACGTGTCTGGCGTGTTGCGCCTTACTTCCACCTGTTTGGTAGTGAAGAGATGACGCAGCGCGCCCCGGTAATTCAGCAGCGTATGCCTGAGGCTTACGTTGTGGTGAATCCGGAGGACGCGTCGATCCTCGGCGTTAATGCCGGGGCTGCGGTTGAGTTTACTTGCCAGGGCGAAACCCTGCGCTTGCCGGTGCGCTTCTCAAGCAATCTGCAGGCAGGGCAGGTGGGTCTGCCGCTCGGTCTGCCGGGCATACCACCGTTCCTCGCCGGTAGCGACATTGACAATCTGCGGGAGGCAGTACAATGAGCTGGCTGACACCAGAAGTTATTGACGTGCTGATTGCCGTCGGTAAAGCGCTGATCATCCTACTGGTCGTCGTGGGTTGTGGTGCATTTATGAGCTTTGGCGAGCGTCGTCTGCTCGGTCTGTTCCAGAACCGATACGGGCCTAACCGTGTCGGCTGGGGCGGTTCGCTGCAGCTGGTCGCTGACATGATTAAAATGTTCTTTAAAGAGGACTGGATCCCACGCTTTTCCGATCGCGTGATCTTCACCCTTGCGCCAATGATTGCCTTTACCTCGCTGCTGCTGGCGATGGCGATTGTGCCGGTCACTTCGACCTGGATGGGCGCCGACCTGAACATTGGTATTCTGTTCTTCCTGATGATGGCAGGCCTTGCGGTCTATGCGGTACTGTTTGCCGGTTGGTCGAGTAACAACAAGTTCTCACTGCTCGGTGCCATGCGTGCCTCAGCTCAGACCCTGAGCTACGAAGTGTTCCTCGGCCTGTCACTGATGGGCGTGGTGGCACAGGCTGGCTCATTTAACATGGTCGACATTGTGAACAGCCAGGCGCATTTGTGGAATGTGATTCCGCAGTTCCTGGGCTTCCTCACCTTCTGTATTGCGGGTGTTGCAGTGTGTCACCGCCATCCATTTGACCAGCCAGAAGCAGAGCAGGAACTGGCTGATGGTTACCACATTGAATACTCCGGCATGAAGTTTGGTCTGTTCTTTGTTGGGGAATACATCGGTATCGTCACCGTCTCTTCACTGATCGTCACGCTCTTTTTCGGTGGCTGGTACGGTCCGTGGCTGCCCCCATTTGTCTGGTTTGCCATCAAAACGGCATTCTTCATGGTGATGTTCATTCTGATCCGTGCTGCGTTACCGCGCCCACGCTATGACCAGGTGATGTCGTTCGGCTGGAAGGTATGTTTGCCGTTGACGCTGTTGAACCTGCTGGCAACTGCCGCAGTGATTCTGTACACGGCACAGTAAGGGGTTAAGGACATGACATTAAAAGATATTGTCGTTGGTTTTGGTACTACAGTACGCAGTATCTGGCTGATTGGTTTAAATGCTTTCGCCAAGCGTGAAACCCTGATGTACCCGGAGGAGCCTGTCTACCTGCCGCCGCGTTATCGCGGCCGTATCGTGTTGACGCGTGACCCGGATGGTCAGGAGCGCTGCGTTGCCTGTAACCTGTGTGCCGTTGCCTGCCCTGTGGGCTGTATCTCTCTGCAAAAAGCTGAGATGGCTGACGGACGCTGGTATCCGGAATTCTTCCGCATTAACTTCTCGCGCTGCATCTTCTGTGGCCTGTGTGAAGAGGCTTGCCCGACCACTGCGATTCAGCTTACCCCAGATTTCGAAATGGGTGAGTTTAAGCGTCAGGATCTGGTTTATGAAAAAGAACATCTGCTGATTTCCGGTCCGGGTAAATACCCGGAATACAATTTCTACCGGATGGCAGGTATGGCGATCGATGGTAAAGATAAAGGCGACGCAGAAAACGAAGCCAAACCTATCGACGTCAAGGGCTTGTTACCTTAAGGAGCCAGGCATGGAATTTGCATTTTACGTTTGTGGTCTGGTGTCTGTGCTGGCGACGTTGCGCGTTATCACTCATACCAACCCGGTACATGCGTTGTTGTACCTGATTATTTCTTTGCTGGCAGTGGCCGGGGTGTTCTTTTCGCTCGGCGCCTATTTTGCCGGTGCGCTGGAAATTATCGTTTATGCCGGTGCGATTATGGTGCTGTTCGTCTTTGTGGTCATGATGCTGAATCTTGGCGGCCAGGAAGTTGAGCAGGAACGTCAATGGCTGAAGCCGGCTGTGTGGATTGGTCCGGCAGTGCTCTCTCTGGTGTTGCTGCTGGTGCTGGTTTACGCCATCCATGGCATTAATGACCAGGGTATTGACGGCAACATGATTGATGCAAAAGCCGTGGGTATCAGTTTGTTTGGCCCGTATGTTCTGGCCGTTGAGCTGGCCTCAATGCTGCTTCTTGCCGGTCTGGTGGTGGCATTCCACGTTGGGCGCGAACAGCGTTCCGGTGAGGTTCTGAGCAACCGTCCGGCTGATGTGGCGAAAAGTAATAAGGAGGAGCGGGTATGATCCCTCTGCAGCATGGACTTATTCTGGCGGCCATCCTGTTTGTCCTTGGACTGACGGGCGTGGTTATTCGCCGCAATCTGCTGTTTATGTTGATTGGTCTCGAAATCATGATTAACGCTGCAGCGCTGGCGTTTGTGGTGGCGGGAAGCTACTGGGGACAGGCCGATGGTCAGGTGATGTACATCCTGGCAATCAGCCTGGCCGCGGCAGAGGCCAGTATTGGCCTGGCGCTGCTGTTGCAGCTCCATCGTCGCAGCCAGACCCTCAACATTGATAAAGTGAGCGAGATGCGCGGATGAACCTTCTCTATTTAACAATCCTGTTTCCGCTGATTGGCTTCTTACTGCTGGCCTTCTCACGTGGGCGCTGGTCTGAAAATCTGTCTGCTACCGTGGGGATGGGCTCTGTCGGACTGGCGGCGCTGGTCGCTGCTTATGCGGGAATCGACTTCTTCAATAACGGGCAGCAGGTGTTTAACCAGGCGCTGTGGACCTGGATGCAGGTAGGTAACTTTAAAATTGACGTCAACCTGACGCTGGACGGCCTGTCGCTGACCATGCTGTCAGTAGTGACTGGCGTCGGTTTCCTGATTCATATGTTTGCCTCCTGGTATATGCGTGGAGAAGAGGGCTATTCACGCTTCTTCGCCTATACCAACCTGTTTATCGCCAGCATGGTCGTTCTGGTTCTGGCCGACAACCTGATGCTGATGTATCTCGGTTGGGAAGGGGTGGGCCTCTGTTCTTATCTGCTGATCGGTTTCTACTACACTAACCCGAAAAACGGCGCGGCGGCGATGAAGGCTTTCATCATTACCCGCGTGGGGGACGTGTTCCTGGCGTTCGCGTTGTTCATCCTCTACAACGAGCTGGGTACGCTGAACTTCCGCGAAATGATGGAACTGGCGCCAGCGCACTTCGCTGCTGACAACCACATGTTGCAGTGGGCCACCCTGATGCTGTTAGGCGGCGCGGTGGGTAAATCTGCACAGCTGCCGTTGCAGACCTGGCTCGCCGATGCGATGGCAGGCCCGACACCGGTATCTGCACTGATCCACGCCGCGACCATGGTGACGGCGGGTGTTTACCTGATCGCCCGTACCCACGGCCTGTTCCTGTTGACGCCTGAAGTGCTGCATCTGGTCGGTATTATTGGTGCAGTCACTCTGGTGCTGGCAGGTTTTGCTGCGCTGGTGCAGACCGATATCAAACGTGTACTGGCTTACTCCACCATGAGTCAGATTGGTTACATGTTCCTGGCGCTGGGTGTGCAGGCCTGGGATGCGGCGATCTTCCACCTGATGACGCATGCGTTCTTTAAAGCGCTGCTGTTCCTCTCTTCGGGTTCGGTGATCCTTGCCTGCCACCACGAGCAGAACATCTTCAAGATGGGCGGTCTGCGTAAAAGTATTCCGCTGGTGTATGTCTGCTTCCTGGTCGGGGGCGCTGCACTCTCCGCGCTGCCGCTGATCACTTCAGGCTTCTTCAGTAAGGATGAAATTCTGGCAGGTGCGCTGGCTAACGGTCATCTCAATCTGATGATTGCGGGTCTGGCCGGAGCGTTTATGACGTCGCTCTACACCTTCCGTATGATTTTCATCACTTTCCATGGCGAAGAAAAAATTCACGCTCATGCCGGCAAGGGGATTACTCATCATCTGCCGCTGATTGTGCTGTTAATTCTCTCAACCTTTATTGGCGCGTTGATCGTTCCACCGCTGAAAGGCGTACTGCCGGAAACCAGTGAACTGGCCCACAGCAGTGTCCTGACGCTGGAGATCGCTTCTGGCGTGGTGGCGATTGCGGGCATCCTGCTGGCGGCAGCGCTGTGGCTGGGTAAACGTACCCTGGTCACCGCGATTGCGAATAGCGCAGTGGGGCGTTTCTTTACCACATGGTGGTTTGCCGCCTGGGGCTTCGACTGGCTGTATGACAAAGTCTTCGTTAAGCCTTATCTCGGTGTGGCCTGGCTGCTGTCGCGTGACCCGTTAAATTCACTGATGAATATTCCTGCTTTGCTGGCGCGTGGCGCTAACAAAGGCCTGGTCGTCAGCGAAAACGGCTACCTGCGCTGGTATCTCGCCTCCATGAGCATCGGTGCCGTTGTGGTACTGGCGCTGCTGATGGTGATGTAAAGGTTTGTGAGTGGGGTGAGGCAGAGCCACACCCTATAAAGAATAAAAATCGCAATAAAGGGAAAACCGCCATGTTATTACCTTGGCTAATATTCATCCCGTTTGTCGGTGGGTTACTGTGCTGGCAGCTGGAGCGCTTCGGGCCTAAGCTGCCACGCTGGATTGCACTGATCGCAATGGGGCTGACGTTTGTACTCTCGCTGCAACTTTGGCTGCAGGGAGACTACTCACTGACGCAGGCTGCGGGACTTCCGCAGTGGCAATCTGAGTTCTCCGTACCGTGGATCCCACGCTTCGGCATTGAGTTCCATCTGGCACTGGATGGTCTTTCCCTGCTGATGGTAGTGCTGACTGGCCTGTTGGGTCTGATGGCGATCCTCTGCTCATGGAATGAAATTGAGAAATGGCAGGGCTTTTTCCACCTTAACCTGCTGTGGATCCTCGGTGGCGTTATCGGCGTGTTCCTGGCCATGGACATGTTCCTGTTCTTCTTCTTCTGGGAGATGATGCTGGTGCCGATGTACTTCCTGATCGCGCTGTGGGGCCATAAAGCCTCCGACGGGAAGACGCGTATTTCTGCTGCGACCAAGTTCTTCATCTACACCCAGGCGAGCGGTCTGGTGATGCTGATTGCGATTCTTGCGCTGGTATTCGTGCATTACAACGCAACCGGCGTGTGGACGTTTAACTACGAACTGCTGCTGAAAACGCCAATGACGCACGGCGTGGAATACCTGCTGATGCTCGGTTTCTTTATCGCCTTCGCGGTAAAAATGCCGGTGGTGCCATTACACGGCTGGTTACCCGATGCGCACAGTCAGGCTCCAACGGCAGGTTCTGTTGACCTGGCGGGTATTCTGCTGAAAACCGCTGCCTATGGTCTGCTGCGCTTTGCGCTGCCGCTGTTCCCGAATGCTTCTGCTGAATTTGCACCGATTGCGATGTGGCTGGGGATTATCGGTATCTTCTACGGCGCATGGATGGCGTTCTCACAGTACGATATTAAGCGTCTGATTGCTTACACCTCGATTTCCCATATGGGCTTCGTGCTGATTGCTATCTACACCGGCAGCCAGCTGGCGTTCCAGGGTGCAGTTGTCCAGATGATTGCTCATGGTCTTTCAGCTTCCGCCCTGTTTATTCTGTGTGGTCAGCTGTATGAGCGTCTGCATACCCGTGATATGCGTCAGATGGGTGGCCTGTGGTCACGTATTAAATGGCTGCCGGGTCTGTCGCTGTTCTTCGCCGTGGCGAACCTCGGAATGCCGGGTACCGGTAACTTCGTGGGTGAGTTCATGATCCTGACGGGCAGTTTCCAGTCGGTGCCGATGATTATCATCATCGCGACGTTCGGTCTGGTATTCGCCTCGGTGTACTCGTTGATTATGATGCAACGCGCATACTACGGTGCGCCTAAGTCAGAAACACCGCTGCGTGGCATGTCTGCGCGTGAGTTCCTGATGATCATGGTGTTGCTGGTTCTGTTGGTGTTGCTGGGCGTTTATCCGCAGCCGATCCTGGATACCTCGCACGCTGCGATGAGCAATATTCAGCAGTGGTTTACTGCTTCAATTTCAACTACAAGGCCGTAATTCGCCATGACAATAACTCCTCAACAATTGATCGCGCTTCTGCCGCTGCTGATCGTCGGATTGACGGTGGTAGTTGTGATGCTGTCCATTGCGTGGCGACGCAACCACTTCGTCAATGCGACGCTGGCCGTTATCGGTCTGAACCTGGCGCTGTTTTCACTGTACTTTGTCGGCCAGGCAGGGCCAATGGATGTTACCCCGCTGATGCGGGTGGACGGCTATTCGATGCTGTATACCGGCCTGGTGATCATTGCCAGCCTGGCAACCTGCACCTTTGCCTATCCGTGGCTGGCCACTTACCCGGATAACCGCGAAGAGTTCTATCTGCTGGTGCTGATAGCGGCTCTGGGTGGTGTCGTGCTGGCGAGTGCCAACCACCTGGCGTCGTTGTTCATTGGTATTGAGCTGATCTCGCTGCCGCTGTTTGGTCTGGTGGGCTATGCCTTCCAGCAAAAACGCTCGCTGGAAGCGGCGATCAAATACACCATCCTGTCGGCAGCCGCGTCATCGTTCCTGCTGTTCGGTATGGCGCTGGTGTATGCTGACTCCGGTAACCTTGGTTTTGCATCACTGGGTAAGAGCCTGAATGATGGTGTGATCAACGAACCGCTGTTACTGGCGGGTCTGGGCATGATGATCGTCGGCTTTGGCTTCAAGCTGTCGCTAGTCCCATTCCATCTCTGGACGCCGGACGTTTACCAGGGCGCACCTGCTCCGGTATCCACCTTCCTGGCAACAGCCAGCAAAATCGCCATCTTTGGCGTACTGATGCGTCTCTTCATGTATGCGCCAATGGCGGATAACGAAGGGGTTCGTACCGTACTCAGTATTATCGCTGTGGCGTCGATGCTGTTTGGTAACCTGATGGCTATCTCGCAGAGCAACATCAAGCGTCTGCTGGGTTACTCGTCTATCGCTCACCTGGGCTATCTGCTGGTGGCGCTGATTGCCGTTCAGACGCATCAGCTGTCGATGGAAACCGTTGGCGTCTATCTGGCTGGTTACCTGTTCAGCAGCCTTGGTGCCTTTGGCGTGGTCAGCCTGATGTCGAGCCCATACCGTGGCCCGGATGCGGATTCACTCTACTCTTACCGCGGCCTGTTCTGGCACCGTCCGATTCTCGCCTCAGTAATGACGGTGATGATGCTGTCGCTGGCGGGTATTCCGATGACGCTGGGCTTTATCGGTAAGTTCTACGTGATTGCCTTAGGTGTCAGCGCGCACCTGTGGTGGCTGACCGGTGGTGTGGTATTGGGCAGTGCGATTGGCCTGTACTACTATCTGCGTATGACCGTCAGCCTGTATCTGTCGCCACCGGAGCTGCTGCAGCGTGATACCCCGGCGAACTGGGCGTTTACCGTCGGTGGTGTGGTAGTGCTGATCTCTGCGATTCTGGTGCTGGTACTGGGTATTTACCCGCAGCCGCTGATTTCGCTGGTCAATCTGGCTCAGCCGCTAATGTAATTGCACCTAAGACAGGTAATAATCGGGCCCACAGAGGCCCGATTTTTTTTACTTTCAATCTAAGGAATGAAGTCATGGAAATCACCTGGTTGGATTTACACCACAGCGAATTGAGTGCTGCTCAGCTTTATCAGCTACTGGCACTGCGTAACGCGGTGTTTATCGTCGAGCAGCAGTGCCCCTATCTGGATATTGATGGCGCGGACATGACCGGTGATAACCGGCATCTGCTGGGGTTAATTGACGATAAGCTGGTCGCGTATGCCCGTATTCTGGCACCTGACGATGACAGTAAACCGGTGAAAATCGGACGCGTGATTGTTTCCGGTGAGGCGCGCGGGCTGAACCTGGGCAGTCGCCTGATGGAACAGGCAATTAACAGCTGTGAAAAGCACTGGCACAGTGTGCCGATTTTTCTCTCAGCGCAGGCTCATCTGCAGGATTTTTATGGTCGACAGGGTTTTGTGGCGGTCAGCGGAGAGTATCTGGAAGACGGTATTCCGCATATAGATATGGAACGTACGTTGTGTCCCTGACTCTGTTTAGCCGCAGGGCGACTTTTGCGGTCGCCCTGCATGCTTTACTGGCGTCAGGCGTTGATTAACCCGCCGTCATTACGCGGTCATCAACGTATTTACGCTTATCCGGCGGCGGTGGGAAATACTGATAAAGCCAGGTTTCGCTCAGCGTCTCATCTTTGGTTCGCAGGAACAGGCGCATATTGACCGGTTCGGTCGAGTCGCTGTCCGGATACCAGTCGAACAGAATACGGTAGCCGTCAATCGGTTCAACGTAGAGGATTTCGACCTGCTTGAGCGTACCGGAAGTGACGTTAATCACCGGTTCAATCCCCTTCGGCGCAGCGGCTTTCAGGTCGCCGCCCACAAAGTCGACCGCAAAGCGGCGCGCCCAGACGTTAGGATAATGTTCACCCGGTGCCCAGCCTTCCGGGAAACCGCCCATGCCGGTGCGGGTGGCATTCACACGCGACAAACCGCTGCGTACCGGCGGCAGACCGCTCCAGTACAGTTTGTATGAGAAGCTGTGCTCGCTTCCCGCTTTGATAGCCTCAGCAGGCTGCCAGAAGCAGACGATGTTATCCAGCGTTTCCCCGGTGGTCGGGATCTCCATCAGGTTAATGGCGCCTTTGCCCCACTTGCCTACGGGCTCTACCCACAGGCTGGGACGTTTGTTGTACCAGCCAATCACATCCTGATAGCTCTGGAAGTCATGGTTTAGCTGCAACATGCCAAAACCACGAGGGTTTTCATCCTGATAAGCATTGAACGTCAGACGCTGCGGATTGTTCAGGGGACGACAGATCCATTCACCCGTTCCGGTCCACATGGCCAGACGATCGGAGTCGTGGATCTGTGGGTGGATGGTGTCACACATGCGGCGTTCATTATTACCGCAGCTGAACATGGTGGTCATCGGTGAGATACCCAACTGCTGGATATCCTTACGGGCGTAGATGTGGTTTTCCACTTCCATCACCACACGTTTATCTTCACAGTGGATGATAAATTTAAACGCACCGGTGCAGCTCGGACCATCAAGCAGGGTATAGACCACGAAGGTGGTGTCATCAGCCTTTGGCGTTTCGAACCAGAAGGCCGTGAAGTCCGGGAACTCTTCTTTACCGTTGCTGAAGGTGTCGATGGCCACGCCGCGTGCAGACAGACCATACTGGAAGGTCTCATCCACCGCGCGGAAATAGCTGGCTCCCAGGAAGGAGACGATATCGCGTTTTGCCAGTTCTGGTTTTTTAAACGCACGGAAACCGGCGAAACCGAGATCGGTTTTGCCTTCCAGCTGTTTGGTATCAACCTTAGCGTCGTTGTAGTTAAACAGCTCAGGGCGGAAGTGAATTTCACGCGCTTCGCGGCTGGCACCATCAACAGAGAACATGCGAATACGGCGTTTAAAGCCCATCCCCACGTGGAAGAACTGAACGTCAAGCTGACGATTATCGATGCCGTTCCACAGCGAATGGTTAGCGTCGTACTGGATTTCGTTATAGGCCTGTGGCGTCAGCGTTGCCAGTGTTTCAGGCAAAGGAGCCGGAGCGCCACCGTAGGCCTGTTTCGCCATATCGGCGGCCATTTTTTTTAGCACATCAAAATCAAATCGCTTTGCGGAACCATCGGCAATCCCGTCTTCCGCCCAGGCAGCCTGGGAGAACAACGTGGATAAACCCGACATCCCACTGAGGGTTGCGAATGCCATTGACGCTTTCATAAACATTCTTCGATTCATGCCGGAAATAATTTCCTCAGGTGAACGGAGTTTGTAGTGACTGTCGTGCGTTTGCACGCATTCGCTTTACCGGTTTGAGTCCGGTTACAGGGAGTTACGACAGCAGGCCGGTTTAATGATTCAGTTCACGCGAAATTTATCAGATAAATCTAACTGCCGCAGTGATTTCGCATGTGAAGTAACGTAAATATCGGGAAAAGAAGCACGCTATGGGCCACCCGGCAGCCAGAAAACCGATCATTCTCAGTCGATTCCTGGCGGTTTTAATCAAACAGAGCGGCAAAAACTGTCTATAGTTATTCCACACGCGTTTTATTCGCCCACGGAGGAACGAAATGGCTACAACGACTGAACCACATGAAACTCGCCTTGATGATGATCTGGCGCTGCTGACGGAAACTCTTGAAGAAGTACTGAAATCGTCGGGCGATCCGGCCGATCAGAAGTACATCGAATTAAAAGAGAAAGCGGAAAAGTCACTGAACCAGGTGAAATCCCGTCTCAGCAATGCTTCAGACACCTACTACGTTCGCGCACGTCAGGCGGTCACGCGTGCTGACGAATATGTCCACGACAAACCGTGGCAGGGCATTGGCGTCGGTGCCACTCTGGGCCTGGTCATCGGTCTGCTGCTGGCACGTCGCTAACAGATACCCTACAGGCGCCCCGGCGGCGTCTGTTTTCTTCTCCCCGTACGATCTTCAGATCAATATTCCGGCTCTCATTCCCCGCTAATATTACGCTTCCGCCCCCCTTATCTACCGAGGTCCGCTTGCCAGTTGCTCAGGCGATTAATCAGATCCGCTACCAGCTTGCACGTGTCACACAGTCCGTGCCCGGAGCGTTGCAAATCAGCGTCCCTTTTGCACCGCATGACCCTGCGCTGAACTGGCTGGCCTCCCAGACCTGCTGGCCACAATTTTACTGGCAGTCGCGCACGGGGGAGGAGAGTGTGGCGGCCTGTGGCGCCGTTGAGCGCTTTCCTTCAGTGATTCAGGCCTCCCGGCGCTTACAAACCCTGCCGCCAGGGTGGCGGATTTACGGGGCAAACAATATTGCCGGTGGCAGTGAACTGTTTCTGCCACACCTGCAGTGGCAGCAGGACGGGGAGGGCCAGCAGTTAATCCTTAATCTTGTCAGTGACCATTCGTTGCAGCAGGCAGCCCGGCGCAGCATACGCTGGCTGGATACGCTGCGCCCGACGCAGGCAGCCGCTGCGCTCCCTCACGCAGTTGGCGTGCGTCATATTCCGGACAAACCGGGCTGGTTTCAGCGGGTGGATCAGGCGCTGGAGGCAATTAACAACGGCCAGTTCGACAAAGTGGTGCTGGCCCGCGCCAGCGATTTTACGCTGTCAGGCCCGGTCTCTGCAGCGGCTCTGCTGGCGGCCAGCCAGCAGATTAACCCGCTCTGCTACCACTTTATGCTGGCTACCGGTGAACAGCAGGCGCTGATCGGATCCAGCCCGGAAAGGCTGTATGCCCGTCGCGGCGATCTGCTGCAAAGCGAGGCGCTGGCCGGTACCGCAGCGCCTGATGAGCATGGGCTGCTGCAGGATCGCAAAAACCAGTGGGAGAACCGCCTGGTGGTGGATGATATTCGCCAGCGCCTGGCGGGTTTCGTTTCCCGGCTGAATGTGAGTCCGGCAGAGCTGTTACCTCTGAGGCACCTGCAACATTTACGGCGACGCATCAGCGCGCAGCTGTTACGCCCCGACGATGCGCAGTGTGTCGATCGGCTTCAGCCTACGGCAGCCGTGGCAGGGTTACCGCGCACGGCGGCGCTGGCATTTATTCGTCAGCATGAACCCTTCAGTCGCGACTGGTACAGCGGATCGGTGGGCTATTTGTCCCGGTCACAGAGTGAGTTTTCCGTCGTATTACGCTGTGCTCAAATTTGTGGTCCACAGCTGCGCCTTTACGCCGGGGCTGGCATCGTCAGCGGTTCAGAACCGGAGCTGGAGTGGCAGGAGATCGAGCGCAAAGCGGCCACGCTGGGCAGTTTACTGACGCGTGAAAACCAGGCGTAAAGCTGGCCCAAATCAAAAAGAGCGCGCAGACGGCTGACTATAATAGCGCGAGGATTTTTGCTCTGGAGTGGCTATGCAGCAAGAGAAGTCGCACGCAACGTTCAATCGCCGCTGGGCTGGTGTACTGCTGGAAACGCTGACGCGCCACGGTATTCGCCATATCTGCATTGCTCCAGGTTCCCGTTCCGCTCCGCTAACGCTGGCCGCCGCAGCCAGTGAAAAATGGCTGTGTCATACCCATTTTGACGAGCGGGGTCTCGGCTTTCTGGCGCTGGGGCTGGCGAAAGCGACCCGTCAGGCTGTCGCGATTATCGTCACTTCCGGGACGGCAGTGGCCAATCTTCATCCGGCGCTGGTCGAAGCCCATCTCACGGGTGAAAAGCTGGTGGTGATCAGTGCCGATCGGCCTCCGGAACTGGTCGGCTGCGGTGCCAATCAGGCGATTGACCAGATCGGTATTTTTGCTCCCCATGTGTCAGCCTCTCTCAATCTTCCCCGTCCTTCACCCTCTGTCCCGGCGCGCTGGCTGGTATCAGCCGTGGATACGTTACTGGCTCAGCAGCAGCACGGTGGAGTGCACATTAACTGTCCGTTTGCCGAACCCCTTTACGGCCCGGAAAGTGATGACTTCCGCGCGTGGCAGGAGGAACTCGGTAGCTGGTGGCAAGGCAATCAGCCCTGGCTCAGCTATCCGCAGCCCAGCGATGTGCCCCGTGAAGCGGACTGGCCGCTATGGCGGGAAAAGCGCGGGGTGGTGATCGCCGGTCGGGTGAGCGCGCAGCAGGGATCGCAGCTGGCAGCCTGGGCCGATACGCTCGGCTGGCCGCTGCTGGGCGACGTGCTGTCGCAAACCGGGCAGCCATTGCCTGCGGCCTCTTTGTGGCTGGCGCACCCTGCAGCCCGTAAGGCACTGGATGACGCTGAGATCGTGGTGCAGTTTGGCAGCAGCCTGACCGGCAAAAACTTGCTCGACTATCAGAACCACAACCGCGCAGAAATGTACTGGCTGGTGGATGAACTCCCCGGCCAGCGCCATCCCGGCAGCGTAAGTGGGCGTCGAATTGTCGCTGATATTTCGCACTGGCTGTTGAGCCATCCGGCTGTGGCGCATCGCCCCTGGTGCCCACAGCTGGCCCAGCTGGCCAGGCAGACCACGCACTATCTCCGGCAGCATCTGCAACAGTTTGGTGAAGCGCAGCTGGCACACCGCCTGGCAGCGCTGCTGCCGGATAACGGCGCGCTGTTTATCGGTAACAGCCTCTCTGTGCGTCTGGTAGACGCCTTCGCCCAGCTTCCTGCTGGCTATCCGCTGTACTGCAATCGCGGGGCCAGCGGCATTGACGGTCTGCTGGCGACGGCGGCAGGGGTACAGCGCGGTAGCGGTCGGCCGCTGTTGATCCTGCTGGGCGACCTGTCGGCGTTGTACGATCTCAACAGTCTGGCACTGCTACAGAAGTCGTCAGCCCCGGTGGTGGTGGTGATAGTCAACAATCAGGGCGGACAGATTTTCTCTATTCTGCCCACGCCCGCCTCTGAGCGGGAACGCTTTTTCGCTATGCCGCCTCAGGTGGATTTCCGCCACGCGGCAGCGCTGTTTGGCCTGCAATTTGCGCGGCCAGCCAGCTGGGTGGCATTGCAGGAGGCAGTCGTCCGGGGTTTTACGGCGGGCGTCACAGTGATTGAAGTCGTGACGAACGGAGATGAAGGTGCACAAACGCTGGCTCGCTGTGCCAGCGAGGTGATCCACTTATGATGCTACATGCACACTGGCAGGGGCACCATCACAGCACGCGGCCGGTGCTGGTATGGCTGCATGGCTTTCTCGGCAGTGCGCTGGACTGGCTGCCGGTACAGCGCTATTTCAGCCACTGGCCGCTGCTCAGTGTGGACCTGCCCGGCCACGGCGGTTCACAGGCGCAAAGCGTGAAGGGCTTTGACGATCTTTCGCAGCGCCTTAATGCCACGCTCAGCTATCACCAGGTCGACCGCTACTGGCTGATCGGCTACTCCCTTGGCGGGCGACTTGCGCTTTACCATGCCTGTCGCCATGCGGGGGACGGACTGGCGGGGCTGCTGGTTGAGGCGGGGCATTTTGGCCTCAGCAGCGACAGTGAGCGCAGTACCCGCCGCGAACACGATCTTAGCTGGGCTGCGCGATTCCGTCAGCAGCCGCTCGAACAGGCGCTGAACCTGTGGTATCAGCAGCCGGTGTTTGCCGAACTGACCGCTATCCAGCGTCAGCGGCTGGTCGCCCGTCGTCTGAATAATCGTGGAGAGGATCTGGCCGCAATGCTGCAGGCCACCTCGCTGTCGGCCCAGCCCGACCTGCTACCGGAGTTGCGGGATCAAACCTTCCCGTTCCGTTTTCTGTGCGGTGAATGGGACCAGAAATTTTTGCAGCTGGCTCAACAGGCTGCCCTTCCACCTGCGGTGATCCCTGCCGCAGGTCACAATGCGCACCTGGCTAACCCTCTGGCATTTGCTCACCAGCTTGCCCGCGTACTCGATCATAATTAAGGAGCTCTGATGTTGTATCCCGATGAAAGCCAGCTCAATGCCCCGGTCTGCTGGCACGACTGTGGCACCGGGTTCAGCGATATTCGCTATCACAAAACCGACGATGGCATCGCCAGAATCACCATTAATCGTCCGCAGGTGCGCAATGCCTTTCGCCCGTTAACCATCAGCGAGATCCAGCAGGCACTGGATAATGCCCGGCGCGATCCGGCGGTTGGTGTGATTGTTCTGACCGGTGAGGGCGACCTGGCATTCTGCTCCGGCGGCGATCAGAAAGTGCGCGGCGACTACGGCGGTTATCAGGATGATGACGGGGTCCATCACCTCAATGTTCTTGATTTACAGCGGCAGATTCGCACCTGCCCAAAACCGGTAGTGGCGATGGTTGCTGGTTACGCGGTGGGCGGAGGGCATGTCCTGCACATGATGTGTGACCTGACGATCGCTGCCGATAACGCGCAGTTCGGCCAGACCGGGCCAAAAGTCGGCTCCTTTGACGGCGGCTGGGGCGCAGCCTATATGGCGCGTATTGTCGGTCAGAAAAAGGCGCGCGAAATCTGGTTCCTGTGCAGGATGTACGATGCGCAGCAGGCGCTGGAGATGGGGCTGGTGAATACGGTGGTCCCGCTGGCTGAGCTGGAAAAAGAGACGATACGCTGGTGCCGCGAAATGCTGCAAAACAGCCCGATGGCACTGCGATGTCTGAAAGCGGCGCTTAATGCGGACTGTGACGGGCAGGCGGGGCTACAGGAACTGGCAGGTAATGCCACCATGCTGTTCTATATGACGGAAGAGGGGCAGGAAGGGCGCAATGCGTTCAATCAGAAGCGACAGCCCGACTTCAGCCACTTCCGGCGCAACCCCTGATGCGCCGGGCCGCGCTTTATGGTTATCAGGTCGCGATGGATGCCGGGGTGATACTGCGCCATCAGCGGCTAAAAATGCGCCAGGGTTTGCTGGTGAAGCTGAGCGACGGGCAGAACGAAGGCTGGGGTGAAATAGCCCCGCTGCCGTTGTTTAGCCAGGAAACCCCGGAACAGGCGCAGCAGCAGGCCACTGACTGGCTGACCCGCTGGTGTGAAGGGGAACAGCCTGCGGAGAGCGCATTGCCTTCGGTCGCTTTTGGCATCAGCTGCGCGCTCGCCGAGTTGGCAAACCGTCTGCCGGTGGAGGGGGAGTACCGACGGGTGCAGCTGTGCAGTGGCGACCCGGACGAACTTTTTCAGCGCCTGCGCCAGCTGCCACAGCCCCTGGCAAAGATGAAGGTGGGGCTGTTTGAGGCGGTGCGCGACGGTATGCAGGTCAACCTGCTGCTGGAAGCATTGCCGAATCTGACACTGCGTCTGGATGCCAACCGCAGCTGGACGCTGGATAAAGCGCTGAGCTTTGCCCGCTACATTTCTCCAGCGCTGCGTTCGCGCATCGCCTTTATTGAAGAGCCGTGCAGGGACCAGCAGCAAAGCCTGGCTTTTGCCGCTGCAACCGGGATTAGCATCGCATGGGATGAAACCCTGCGCGAAGACGCTGAGGCTCTCAGCGCGGCACCTGGCGTAGTGGCCGTAGTGATTAAACCGACGCTGACCGGCAGCATTGAGTGCGTCCGGCAGCAGGTGGAGCGGGCGCAGGCGCAGGGGCTTACGGCGGTGATCGGCAGTTCGCTGGAGTCCAGCATGGGGCTGACACAGCTGGCGCGGCTGGCGCGCTGGCTGACGCCGGGTGTACTGCCAGGCCTCGACACGCTGCAACTGATGCAGCATCAACTGCTGCGCGCCTGGCCTGGCTCTATTTTACCCGTTGAGGACAAGGAGAGTTTGCTATGTCTGTGGCAGCAATAACTGACTGGCCGTGGCGGCAGTGGCAGCGCAGCTGCCCCCATGCGCTGGCGATAGACGCAGGCGATGTGACCTTAAGCTGGCAGCAGCTGGAACAGGAGATCGTGCAGTATGCTCAGGGCTTTCGCCATCAGGGTGTGCAGTCAGAAAACGTGGTCATACTGCGCGGCGGTAACAGCCTGCAGGCGGTGATCGGCTGGCTGAGCTTACTGGCCTGTGGCGCACGCGTCGTGGTGCTGAATCCGCAACTGCCCGACAGCCAGCTGATGGCGCTGTTGCCAGTGATAGCTGCTGATTTTATCCTCGGCGCGGTCAGTGATGCCGGCGTGTCTGTTCCCCAACTGCTGAATCTGCGGGCCGAAGGACGTGTTATCCAGACCTGGCAGCCGGATAAGCTGGCCACCCTGACGCTGACCTCCGGCTCGACTGGCTTAGCCAGACTGGCAGCACATGATTTTCGCGCTCATCTGCACAGCGCTGCGGCGGTGGTTGAACTGACGGGGTTCACTGCGCGCGACCGCTGGCTGCTGTCGCTACCGATGTTCCATATCTCCGGCCTGGGCATTCTCTGGCGCTGGCTGAGTAGCGGAGCCACGCTGATCGTGCCTGACGCAGCGGGGGTCACTGCCGCACTGGAGCACAGCAGTTATGCCTCGCTGGTGCCTACCCAACTTTGGCGTCTGCTGCGTCAGCCAGTGCTGCCCGCCGCGCTGCATACGGTACTGCTGGGGGGGGCAACAATCGCACCTGATTTGGTACAGCAGGCGCAGGCGGCAGGTATTCGCTGTTTCTGCGGCTATGGTATGACTGAAACCGCATCGACGGTGTGTGCAAAACGCGCAGACGATCGTCCCGGCGTCGGGAATCCGCTGTCCGGACAGGAATTAAAGATCGTTGACGGTGAAATCTGGCTGCGATCGCCGACGTTGGCGCAGGGTTACTGGCTGAACGGGATAGTGCAGCCGCTGGCTGACGCCGATGGCTGGCTGCACACTGGCGATCTTGGTGCGTGGCGGCAGGATGAACTGTGCATTATCGGGCGTCGTGACAATCTGTTTTTTTGCGGCGGTGAAGCAGTACAGCCGGAAATCGTCGAGCGCCTGCTGATGCTGCATCCGCAGGTCATGCAGGCGGTGGTAGTCCCGCTGGAGGATGATGAGTACGGTGAACGGCCGGTAGCCCTGGTGGCCGGTGACGTCGCGCCAGAGCAACTGGCCGCGTGGGTAGCCCCCGAACTGGCTGCCTGGCAGCGCCCGGTGCAGTGGTATGCGCTACCGCCGACTGCGAGCGGGGGTATCAAACTGTCGCGTCATCAGCTCACACAGTGGGTTGCACAGCAGCAAAAATAAACCGGTGATGTGAAAAATGACATTGTGTTTAGCGAAAGGGCTTCCTACAGTGTCATGACATAAGAACACCGGAGAACAACATGATAAGAGTGGAAATGCTCGCGACCGGCGATGAGGTACTGCACGGACAGATCGTCGATACCAATGCAGCCTGGCTGGCCGGAGTGCTGTTTGAACATGGCCTGCCGATGACCAGCCGTCAGACGGTAGGTGACAGCCTGCAGGAGCTGGTGACGGTCCTGACTGAACGCAGCAAGGTCGCTGATGTCTTAATCGTGAACGGTGGCCTTGGCCCGACCAGTGACGATCTCAGTGCGCTGGCGGCGGCGAAAGCGGCCGGTGTTGAACTGCAAACTCATCCCGAGTGGCTGGAAAAAATGGAAGCCTTCTTTGCCAGCCGTGGCAAAGTGATGGCCGCCAGCAACCGCAAACAGGCTGAAATTCCGCAGGGTGCGGAGATGATTGATAACCCGGTCGGTACGGCCTGTGGTTTTGCCATGCAGCTTAACCGTTGCTGGATTTTCTTCACGCCCGGCGTGCCTTCCGAATATAAGGTGATGGTGATGGATCAAATCCTGCCGCGCCTGAAAGCCCGTTTCCAGCTGCCGGAGCCGCCAGTCTGTCTGCGAATGACCACTTTTGGTCGCGGTGAAAGTGATCTGGCATCGGATATTGAGCCACTGCCGCTGCCGGAAGGCGTGGTGATGGGTTATCGCGCATCCATGCCCATTATTGAGCTGAAGCTGAACGGACCAGAGTCTAAAAGACCGGAGATGGAGCAGTTCTGGCAGCAGGTGCGTGAGATTGCCGGCGACAGTGTGATCTTTGAAGGATTTGAAACGTTACCTGAGCAGCTGGCGCGTCGTCTGAAAGAGCACAAACTCACTCTGGCTATCAGCGAGCAATTCAGCGCCGGGCTGCTGCAGTGGCAGCTGATCTCGGCCGGGGCCGCGCTGGCCGCGGGTAACGTGCTGCCCAATCAGTCAGAATCGCTGGGGTTACTGGCGGCACGCAGCCAGCAGCTGGCGAAACAGAATCATGCCCGGCTGGCGCTGGTGGTTGGCGGAATGGAAGACGATCGTTTGGGTTTCGCCCTGCATACGCCGGACGGGACTTTTGCACAAAAAGTGAAGTTCAACGTCAGCAAACATGGCCTGAAAGCACGGCAGGATATGGTGGCGATGATGGCGATGAATATGCTGCGCCGCTGGCTTAACGGTCAGTCAGTTACCACCGGACACGGCTGGATTGATGTGGTAGAAACGTTATAAATGTCAAAAAGGGCTGACCAGAAAGAAGGTCAGCCCCTGGGGGATGATGTGCCGCCTGGCTACAGTTCGATCTCAATATCCCCATCGGCCTTGCAGCAGCAGGGCAAAATTTCACCCGGCTGAACAAAGGCCAGCGGTTTAGCGCTGTAGCTCACTTCACCTTTTAGCAGACGGGTGCGACACGAACCGCAGTAGCCCTCGCGACACTGATATTCCACACAGACCCGGTGTGACTCCAGCGCGGCCAGCAGAGAAGGGTGTTCATCATCACACTCAAGCTGCGCACCGGAGGTACGCAGGGTAATGCTCGCCATCTTACAGCTCGAAATCGCTGAGGTCGTCAGCGTTCACTTCAGAGTCAATCTGACCGACCAGATAAGAGCTGACTTCCACTTCCTGTGGTGCAACCTGCACGTTATCGGAAACCAGCCACGAGTTGATCCATGGGATAGGGTTCGAGCGGGTTTTAAACGGCAAATCCAGGCCCACTGCGTTCATGCGGATATTGGTAATGTACTCAATGTACTGCCACAGGATATCTTTATTCAGGCCGATCATAGAGCCGCCGCTGAACAGATATTCTGCCCACTCTTTTTCCTGCTCGGCAGCCAGCACAAACAGATCGTAGCATTCCTGACGACACTCTTTAGCAATCACTGCCATTTCCGGGTCATCTTCACCGCTGCGCAGCAGGTTCAGCATGTGCTGAGTACCGGTCAGGTGCAGGGCTTCGTCACGGGCAATCAGCTTGATGATTTTGGCATTGCCTTCCATCAGTTCACGCTCGGCGAAAGCGAAAGAGCAGGCAAAGCTAACGTAAAAGCGAATCGCTTCCAGCGCGTTGACGCTCATCAGGCAGATATACAGCTGTTTTTTCAGGGCACGCAGACTGACGGTGACGGTTTTACCATTAACCTGATGTGTGCCTTCACCCAACAGATGCCAGTAGCTGGTCATCTCAATCAGATCGTCGTAGTAGCCAGAGATATCCTTGGCGCGTGACAGGATCTGCTCGTTGGTGACGATATCGTCAAACACCAGTGCCGGATCGTTGACGATATTACGGATGATGTGGGTGTAAGAGCGCGAGTGAATGGTTTCTGAAAATGCCCAGGTTTCAATCCAGGTTTCCAGTTCAGGGATCGAGATCAGCGGCAGCAGCGCCACGTTCGGGCTACGTCCCTGAATAGAGTCCAGCAGCGTCTGATATTTCAGGTTGCTGATGAAGATGTGTTTCTCGTGGTCCGGCAGCGCCTGATAATCAATGCGGTCACGGGATACGTCAACTTCTTCCGGACGCCAGAAGAAAGAGAGCTGCTTTTCGATCAGTTTTTCAAAGATGTCGTATTTCTGCTGATCGAAACGGGCAACGTTCACCGACTGACCGAAGAACATCGGTTCCAACAGCTGATTATTTTTATTCTGCGAAAATGTGGTGTAAGCCATGATTCAATCCAGATGCTTCAGGGGCAGGCAGGCCCGACCCCGACAGAGTCAATGTATCGCGTAGGGGCCGGGCATGCCCGGCCCACCGTTGTCAGATCTTGCAGGCACCGCTTTCGCAGCCATCATCCTGAATTGATGGAGCCAGGTCTTCCTGCGTGTCTTCCGCACCGTCACGGGTGTTCTGGTAGTAGAGCGTTTTCACGCCAAACTTATAGGCGGTCAGCAGATCTTTCAGCAGCTGTTTCATCGGCACCTTACCGTTAGCAAAGCGCGTCGGGTCATAGTTGGTGTTAGATGAAATTGCCTGGTCGATAAATTTCTGCATCAGACCAACCAGTTGCAGATAACCATCGTTATTTGGCATATCCCACAGCAGCTCATAATTATCTTTCAGACGCTCATACTCCGGCACCACCTGGCGCAGGATACCGTCTTTCGATGCCTTAATACTGATATGGCCGCGCGGAGGCTCAATCCCGTTGGTGGCGTTTGAAATCTGCGAAGAGGTTTCAGACGGCATCAGGGCCGACAGCGTTGAGTTACGCAGGCCGTGGGTTTTCACCGACTCACGCAGTGCTTCCCAGTCGAGCAACAGCGGGGTATTGCAGATCGCGTCCAGATCTTTCTTGTAAGTATCGATAGGCATAATGCCCTGTGCATAGGTGGTCTCATTGAACCACGGGCAGGCACCCTGTTCGATAGCCAGATCGTTGGACGCTTTCAGCAGCCAGTACTGAATGGCTTCAAAGGTCTGATGTGTCAGTTCATTTGCGCTACCGTCTGAGTAGCGTACGCCGTTCTTGGCCAGATAGTAAGCGTAGTTAATGACGCCAATACCTAATGTGCGACGCCCCATCGCGCCACGTTTAGCGGCCGGGATTGGATAATCCTGATAGTCGAGCAGGGCGTCCAGCGCACGTACAGCAAGCGTGGCCAGCTCCTGCAGGTCGTCCAGGCTCTCAATCGCTCCCAGGTTGAACGCGGACAGCGTACAGAGCGCTATTTCGCCGTTTTCGTCATTGACGTCCATCATCGGCTTGGTTGGCAGCGCGATCTCCAGACACAGGTTAGACTGACGCACCGGGGCAATAGCCGGGTCAAACGGGCTGTGGGTGTTGCAGTGGTCAACGTTCTGAATGTAGATGCGGCCGGTAGAGGCACGCTCCTGCATCATCAGTGAGAACAGGTCCACGGCTTTGATACGCTGTTTACGGATGCTGTCGTCTTTTTCATACTTAGTATAAAGACGCTCGAACTCTTCCTGGTTAGCGAAGAAAGCATCGTACAGGCCAGGCACGTCAGACGGGCTGAACAGGGTGATATCTTCGCCTTTCAGCAGGCGTTGATACATCAACTTATTGATCTGTACGCCGTAGTCCATATGGCGCACGCGGTTGCCTTCCACGCCACGGTTATTCTTGAGGACCAGCAGGCTTTCAACTTCCAGGTGCCACATCGGGTAGAACAGGGTCGCTGCACCGCCGCGTACGCCGCCCTGAGAGCAGGATTTAACGGCCGTCTGGAAGTGCTTATAAAACGGGATACAGCCGGTGTGGAATGCTTCGCCGCCGCGGATAGGGCTGCCCAGGGCACGGATGCGGCCCGCGTTAATACCGATACCGGCACGTTGCGAAACATACTTCACAATAGCGCTGGAGGTGGCATTAATCGAATCCAGGCTGTCACCGCATTCGATCAGCACACAGGAGCTGAACTGGCGGGTTGGCGTACGAACACCGGACATGATCGGCGTAGGTAGCGAGATTTTGAAGGTCGAAATGGCATCATAGAAACGCTTAACGTAATCCAGACGCGTCTCGCGCGGATAGCCGGAGAACAGGCAGGCTGCGACAAGAATATAAAGGAACTGAGCACTTTCATAAATGTCGCCGCTGACGCGGTTCTGCACCAGGTACTTACCTTCTAACTGCTTTACCGCCGCGTAGGAGAAGTTCATATCGCGCCAGTGGTCGATAAAGCCGTCCATCTGCTCGAACTCTTCCTTGCTGTAGTCTTCCAGCAGGTGAGGGTCATATTTGCCCATCTCAACCATGCGGGTGACCTGATCAATCAGCTTTGGCGGTTCGAACTGGCCATAGGCTTTTTTACGCAGGTGGAAAATGGCCAGGCGGGCGGCCATGTACTGATAGTCAGGGGCATCACGGGAGATCAGGTCAGCGGCTGACTTGATAACTGTTTCATGGATATCAGAAGTGCGGATACCTTCGTAGAACTGGATATGGGATCGCAGTTCAACCTGGGATACGGAGACGTTTTGCAGACCTTCCGCAGCCCAGTCGAGAACACGGTGGATTTTATCGAGATCAATACGCTCGGTGCGACCATCGCGTTTGGTTACAAGCAGACTCTGATTCATGTCGCGTTTTACCTGTCCTTAACAAATAATCCCCACGCTTATACACAGATTTCTCATTGTGAGTAACTCTGTGGATAAACACTATATATAGGGGGTGAGGGAAACCTAAGTAACAATATGGTGAGTATTCTAGTAATTTCCACGTGCTTAACAAGGCTTGATTTTCATTGAAAACTGGGGTTGCAGGCGCTACAAATTTCCTAAGTCCACGTTTCTCAAGGCCCTGGGTCATTGTCAATGGGTTGAGAATTTTTTTAGAATTTTGATCAAGCGCGGGTTTCTTGCTCAGTATCAGAAATTTTCAGTTTTATTCCTGCGAATGAGGTGCTTTACAAAAGGGCGCTGGGCCGTGAAGGCGGGATGACCCATTGGGTTCAATCTGGTTATCAGATGACCTTGAGCTGCCGCTGAAGAGCCTCATTGCTTCATTAACAGAGAGCGATGTGACAGGGAGATCCGGGCGCCCTTATCTGTGTTGCTACCAGACTCAGACATACCCCCGGAATTACTTCGTTTGTATTAGGGAGAAATATGAGATTTTTAATTATTTCATTCACAACGATGACAGGCGAGAGGCTAATTACATCTGGTTTTTTCAGTGCTTTTTCATCATGACAGGATCCCGGAAAAATTCGATATAGTGAAATTCACACTCTCCTTTTAATTGAAAGAAGAAGATAGCAGAGACGTTTTAGCGACGAGTGCGATATTAGACCTGGCGATAACCCGGCGGTGAAATCTTAGTGAGGTCATTGGTATAAAAATATAAAAATCAGAGAGGTGCGTTATTTATAAAACTTAACTAAGTGCCTCAGGTTATATATGTTTAAAAATTTATATCCGCTCTTTCTTGCCGTTGTCGGGAGGATTAAAAAAAGAATTAATTTATTATTATTATTATTTTTTAAAGAAAGAGGTAAAAATTTTTTTTATAAAGTGTATTTCAGGTGCGGCTGACAGAAAGTTGACCAGAGAAGGAAATGACTTTAGGCTATTCCGTATCAAAGGATAGATTGTCGGGCAAAAGGATTTGTAATGATTTTATATGATGTCAATAAAAAAACCTTTTCATTGAGGGTAAGGAGGCCGGTGAAGTTATCCTCCGTCCCAAAGAAAAAGGAATCTGGGAGCTGTTATTGAACCATGCTGACTCGGCAGTCAGTCGGGATATGATGTGTGATGAAGTCTGGGGGGGAAGGTATGTGACGAACTACACCATTAACCAGACAATTAATCAGCTAAGAAAGAAGATTGGTGATGTAGACAAGAATATTATTATCACCGTACCCCGGCAGGGCTACTTGATGGATAGCAGTAATATAAAAATCACGTCTGGCAATGATGAAGAGGATTATCTGAATGATGGCAACAAGCAAGAGCACCCGCCCGGATGCTGTGATGATGACTCAGATAAAATAACCCCCCCCGCAGGAAAAACAAAAACAAGGATAGGGATTAAGTATTTGATTGTCTCTTTATTTTCTTTAGTTATTTTATATTTTATCATGCTGCTTTGCTGGCTGGCCTATATTGGGGTAAAGCAAAAAGAAATGATCGAGTTCCGGAGTAGCATAGAAAATGAGATGAACATTCCACTGTACTGCACTGAAAAGCATATAGTTCCATTGTGTGAGTCGAAGGGATACCTTGATACGTGCTATCAAAACTTGAGTTTCTTTAACAGCAGTTGCGACGTGATAAAGGGTCATGGGTCAGACAAAAAAAATGTAAAACCGTAGTGCCATTTTTCGTTTTTTATATAAATTGAAAAATTGATATGACTTGCATCAAACTCATGAGTGATAATGGTTCCCTTGAGCGGAGCGAGATTCTTTCACGTTTCCTCATGTAAAGGAAAACGACTATCGAATCGTATATGCCATTAGCGGTATTGCAATGGTGCCTGCGCATTTCGAAATAAGGTGGTTTACCTTAATCTCTGAATGGAGCATGTGATAGTGTGTTGTGCGATATTACACAGGCACATCTATCTGGGATTAACAAGGAGTATGAAGTGTTTAACAATATGATTATCAAACTATGGTCTGAAGTTCAGGCATCCCGCTTTTCTAATGACGAACGTGGTATCACTGCAATTGAATATGCCATCATTGGCGTTGCTATGGCATCAGCACTGTTCTTTATCTTTGATACAGGCGGTTTCCTGAAGTCACTTCAAGGTGCATGGACTGCGATGTCAACTAAGATTACCGGCGCACAGGGTATCCTGGTTAAGTAATCTATCATTAAATAACTTTTTCAGGATATCACAGCAAGTCTGTGAGAAAACCTGAATATCCTAAATATAGCCACTATTCTTAGTGGCTAAGATGATTATGCTATATATAACTATTGTAGTATTGTCACTTTACATAGCCTGGAGTGATATATCTGAAAGGCGGATACCGAATATTTCACAATATGTGATATTACTGGTGGGATTTATTAGCCAGAGCCTTAACGGTACTGAGCCAGCCAGCGTGTCATACCTGGTATTTCCGGGAGTTATTTTAATCGTTGGCGCAGCGCTGTCACATTATGACATTGTAGGCTTTGGCGATATAAAGCTTATTTTTACGACTTTGTTGGTCACTAAAGCTGATTATTACAGTGCTGTTATGCTCTTTATTGCCTTTAGTGGCGGTATATGGGCTGTGTTGTGGCGTTGTTTATTATGCAAAATACCCTGTGTGAAGAAAGTTGACCGTATCAAGCACGGGATACCCTATGGGATTCCAATAGTGATAAGTTTATGCCTGTTTACTTTTATCCATTAATATTGGCAGGGCTCATTTAATGCGGTATAAATTTTTAGTTGTTGTCGCTATTTTTGTAATGATACTGGGTGTTATGGGTATCATTACACAAGGTAAAGATGAAACAAAAGAGAGCAGGCCGTCAGCAACTGCTCCAGTGAAAGCTCGCGAGGTGTACTTCACCGCGACACGAGATCTTTACGTGGGTGAGTTCATTACATCAACTGACCTTCGCGACCGGGTTGTCGAATATCCCGTAGATAATAAACCAGCGTGGTTGAAGAACTCTCTGAGTAAGAATGATGTGAAGAAAATACTGAATGAAGATTCAACGATAATCAGAAATGTTTCAAAAGAAGAGGTTATAGAAAAAGATGATATAGGAAAAATAGTAGACAAAATAAGATCCGAATATGTCATCATGCCAATTTCTGTTCTGGCCAGTAGTATCTCAAACCCTTCATTGCGAGACAGAGGGTTTATTGACTTATATTTGATTTCTAACGACAATCAAACTTATCGAAATAATTATTTCGAGGATAAAGATCAACTCGGAAAAGAGTATAAAGATACCCGGGTTAAGCTCTTTGCCGAAAATGTTTACTATATCAGGGATTATGAAGAAGCCAAAAAGGACGAACTACATGAAAACGATCAAGCTTCTGATGCTGATATAAAGAGTAAAAACAGTAACCATGCTGATAATATTTCTAATAATGGTGTGAAAGTCGTATATGCATTCTTTCGAAAGCAGGATCTGGAGCTTGTCATACAGGCTCAGATATTGGGTATGTTTTTCGTCTCCCCTAAAAAAGTAAATAACATGGAAAGTGGCATTTCTAAGATACGTAAAGCCAGTCGTGAAATCACACCGTCGGACGTGGTTTCCGGGGCGCCTTCCTCGGGCGGTAGGGATAGGGTAGTCGAAATAAGAGGGGCACAATAATAATGATGATCTCATTCAGGCACGCATTCTACTCCGTGGTGACGTTGATGCTCCTGTCATTCTCAACATATGCGATTGATATTGATGTCAATATGTCACAGGAGTTTAACGTTGATTTCCCCATAAAGAGAGTGGTGGTCGGTTCACCCGAAGTTGCTGATTTTCGTATGGGTGAAGACAACAGTATTTATATATTTGGAAAAAAAGAGGGCGATACTAACATCAACATTACAGGCATAAAGGGCCAGAGAAAGATATTAAAAATAAGAGTCAATGATTTGCGTAATAGTGCCACCGCAATAAACACCCTGCTGGTGAGCTCAGGATATAAATATGTCAGAGCCATTGATATGGGTAAAAACCTGTTGGTCAGCGGCAGTGTAGAAGATAATGATACCCTGGATGAAATTAAGGAATTGCTGGACCAGTATGTTGATCCGGAAAAGATTCATTATTCTGTTGATATTCAAAAAAATCAACAGATTAAGATTCGTGTCACCGTGGCAGAAGTATCAAAAACAGTTACTGACGATCTGGGGATTGATTGGGGACAGATAAAAAATAATGATTCTGGCGGCGGTGGAGGAAGCAGTGTCGGGGGCGTCGACGGTGGCAACCTCACCGTTAATGGCGGGATTTATACCGGACTGGTTAAGGGATTTGGTTTTGACTCATTAGGCGTTGCAATTAATGCACTGGCCAAAAACAATCTGGCTAATGTACTGACGACGCCAAGTCTGACCGTGACTAATGGTAAATCAGCAAGTTTCCATGGAGGTGGTGAAATTCCCATCTTCCAGCAGAATCAGAACGGCAGTAACGTCGAGTGGAAGGATTACGGTGTTTTACTGAATTTCACTCCTGTTATCAATGCAGATTCCAGTATAAGCATGGATGTCAGCGTAGAGTCATCGCAAATTGCGGGCTACTACCGCTATGAAAATACAGAGTTACCGACCATCAAAACGCGTGAGGTGAAAACCTCTGTAAAAATGAAAGATGGAGAGACATTTGTCTTAGCCGGGTTGATTGATAATAACCAGACCCAGTCCGTGAATAAAATACCGGGATTGGCTGATATTCCTGTGCTTGGCGCTCTGTTCAAGTCAGCCGGTTTTCAGACAGGGAGGAGCGAGCTGGTTATTTTCGCGACAGTGGAGTACGTACAGCCGTCTCAGGGCGAAAATATTCGATTACCGTATGTAAAATTTAGTAGTCCCTGGGAAGTCTTTTTTAATTTAAAGCAAGACATGAGCGAGGTTACTCATGATGTGATTAAAGAGGCTGATTATGTCATTGAATAAATTGTTTTTGGCCTTTGTGATCTTTACCTCTATGGGATGTGTTGATGTATTCCACCATGGTAAAGAGTATTACATCGTCGGCTTTAAAACTGCACCTGGTGAAGTACAGATGCAAAAGCTCAATGAAATTATCGCCAAAAATAGCCATGATCGAGTTGGTGAAGTTATTGTTGTATATAATAATAACAACTATCAGGAAGCTAAAAAGTTAAAAGAAAGTTTATTTCTAAAATATGAAGTTAATTCGACGCTACGGTTCTTACAGAACAAAAACGTGCATGTGACTGTACTCGTTGAAAATAAACATCAGGCAGGTGGGGCATGTTATCAATTTGCGGTCGATGATTATGACTGGTACAAGGCCACATACCAGGAAATGAAAGAGTATGAAGATGCAATAATTTGCCCAATAACAGTGAATGATAACGAAATCAGGATGTAAAAAGTGTTCCTAGATAAAATCAAAAGAAAAAGCGATGGTGTAAAAAAAAGAGAAAAAGTCTACTTTTTGACTAAAACACCCAGCGATTTTACGCGAATCACCGAATCCTTATCATTATATGGTGTCGAGGTGATAAATAATTATCTTAATGTCGGTGAACTGCTGGACACGGTTAATGACATTCCTGGGTCTAAAACCTATTTTGTTATCGATGGTGCGGCCTACAGTGAAAGCGAAACGATTGAGATTGCTAAAATATTGCGCGGCCGTTATCCGGCAATGTTGATTGGCTTCGAAGATTCTATCGGAGCCGTGTGTACTGCCAGAGACAATGGGTTTAGTAACTATTTTGTTCGTAATAACGAAATAAAGTATCTCATATCGGAAATTGTAAAGTATTTTGGCTATGAGCGCTCCAGAACATCATTAGTCGTTGGGTTATGTAATACCTCACCGGATGCTGAGGTGAGTTATCGTACCTTCAACGACCTGCTTAGCAGTAAAACGATGAAAGGTTACTCAGCGCTGTTTATAAACTGTGATATTAGTAATATTTATTACGATGCGACACTGGGTGTGAAAGCAAACGAGAAAGCGACAGCGCTGGCACTCAATATTGACAGTGAAATTGATACTGAATCATCATTAAAACTGATTTCTCATATTCGTGAGCAGCTTGACTATCTGTCATTCAATGTAATGGCGGATAACGTTAAAATGAATGATGCCAACTATTTGCTTCAGCGTATATCTAATATAGTAGACTCTGTCAGCAATGCCTATGGATTCATTTTTCTGAACTTGCCGTATTATCTTATTGCTTTTCCTGTGGCTCTGTCCATGCTTAAAAACAGCGATATCCGGGTTCTGATGACTAATGGCAGAATAGAATCTGTTTATAATATAAACTATCTGAAAAATAGCATTTCATTTAAAAATGAAAGAGAGAGTAAGAAAAGGGACAAACTTATCTCGATTAGGCCAACAAATACCTCGAAAGTATTAAGTGTCAATAATATCACTGATAGTGAGATAGTACAGAAACTACAGATCGAGATAGATTATTCTTCGGGTTCTAAACTACCAGAAAAGCTGGCTAGCTTATTCAATAAATCTAAAGAAAGTGAAAACATCATTGATTGTATTATCAGGTAAGTGACAATGAATATTGAACTCTATGAAAGGATTCGCGGATATCTGTTGGATAGCATTGATACTGATGAGCAAGCTAATATAGATATTGATGAGGCAATGAATAATATTGAACGTCTTTTAGTCACTGTGCTTGACCGTGAAAATATTATTCTTAGCAGAAGGAAAATTGAAGAGTTAACAAAAAGTTATTATGATGATATTCATGGGTTTGGCCCCATCGAAGACTTACTTATCGATCCTACCGTCAATGATATTATGGTTAATGGATGCAATTCGATCTATATCGAACGTGCAGGTAAGCTCATCAGGCAGGAGGTTAACTTCAAATCAAATGAACAAATTTTAAGAGTAGCACAACGTATTGTGGCACCTATTGGCAGACGTGTTGATGAAAGCTCTCCTATGGTCGATGCCCGTTTACCGGACGGAAGCCGTGTAAATATTATCATTCCGCCTGTTGCTCTGGATGGATGTACGATTTCGATTCGTAAATTCAAAGAGGACAAGCTCGACCTTGTCGATCTGATAAATTTTGGCTCAATGACGGAGAGAATGGCACATTACCTGAGTTTGATGGTACGCGCTAAAGCAAACATCATCATTTCAGGGGGGACTGGTTCGGGCAAAACAACATTATTGAATGCTATTTCTAATGAAATTGGTGACGGTGACCGTATTGTGACCATCGAAGATGCCGCAGAACTTCAGTTACAGAAAGACCATGTTGTTCGCCTCGAATCTCGGCCACAAGGTGTTGATGGTGGCGGGGAAGTGAGTATCCGGCATCTGGTGATCAACGCGCTGCGTATGCGTCCGGATCGCATTATCATCGGTGAGTGTCGCGGTGATGAAACGTTTGAAATGCTGCAGGCAATGAATACCGGCCACGAAGGATCGCTTTCTACCATCCATGCCAATACACCTAAAGATGCGCTGGTGCGTCTGGAAAGCATGTTGTCGATGACGAACGCTAACTTTAGCCAGGCAACGGTACGTGGCCAGATCTCACAGGCCATTGATATCATTATTCAGTGTGCGCGTTTGCCAAGCGGCGAAAGGAAAATTACGGCGATTACTGAAATTGGTTCTCTTGAAGGGGAGGTGATCCAGAGTCAGAATATTTTCTATCTGGATAATATTAAAAATTCAGATGGTACTTATCACTATGAATTTAAGCAGGATGTGTCCTATTCTCTTCTGGAAGAAAAGGCATCATTTATGGGATTACTAGCTGAATTCAAAGGTGTGCTCAATGATTAAAATCCTGAGCGTAATTATTTTCTTTAGTCTACTCATGTTGCTTTATAAAAAGTATCAAGTTTCGGTAGAAAAGAAAAAGTTAATGAGTTACATCGTTGTTATTAATCAGGATATTAAAGTTACTGACCATAAGAAAAAAACAACCTTTACGCTTTTCAGCCGTCTGCTCGATCAAGACTTCGTCTTCATCCTTGGTGTTAAAAATATAGTTTCTTCTGTGGCGGTACTATTATTCTATTTGTCCTTTTGGACGTTTTGTTCACTCACATTTGAATTATCAGTCATTATCTCATTTTTTGGCATTGTTTGCCTGATCGCGTTGTGGATATATTTCGTTATCAGTCAGTTCAATTTAATGTTTAGTGATTACTTTGAGAGTAACTTCCCCTCCGCGCTGAGAATGATTAGTCGAAATATGGCTGTTGGACAAACTATCTATGCAGCGATAGACGCGGCGGCTCAGAATATTCATGGCATCATGCAAAAAGAATTTCAGCGGATTTCCGACCAGCTTAGAAATGGTGCAACATTTGAACAGGTGTTAGACAAAGGTGAAAAGTTATATCCTTATAAAGGATACTTTGTGTTTAGCTCTTACATAAAAGTGTCGGTTAAAAAAGGCGGGAGCCTGAAGGATACATTACTCTCTCTGGCTGATGACTTAATCTCAGCGCAGGTCATAAAGAAAAAGACTAAAGCATTAACTTCAGAAGCGCGTGGAGCAGCGAAAATTTTGGCATTTTTGCCGTTAATTATGCTGGGAGTGTTATATTCTTTTTCACGAGAAAATTTTCTGTATTTGTTTGACGCCTATTATGGCCGTATTGTTGTTATCTATGCTGTTATCAGTGTCACCGTTGGTTTTGTCATTATATCGAAAATGATCAGAGAGGTTGAATTATGATTTACGTACTTTCGATCTTATGCTTTCTTTTTGGTGCGATAGCATTTTTAATGATGACACTAAAACACAAGAAAGAAGAGGAGTATTACGATAAGTTCTACTTTATCGTCTCGGATTATAATAAATTAAATGACTATCTCAGTATTCGCGTTAAATTGCGGGAGTGTTTCTTTATTATCAAAAGCAAAATGCTGATTTTTCTTAATGCTTATTTAAAAAACAAAAAATATCATAAATTAGTTATTGATGCTGGTTTTTATCGCGATGAATCCGCAATCATATATTATCTTTTGCTATTGTGTACTTTTTTTATTTTTACCGGGGTGACGCTTTATCTGGTGTTTGTCGATGGGTGTAGTGTCGTTTTTATTCCTGCATCTCTGGCCATATTTTATATCGGCAGTAAGTTATTTCTGGAAAAACGAGCTAAGAAACAGCTACAGGAATTTCGACGAAATTTTATTTATTTTCTCGACCTGACGGCAACGTGTATACGAACAGGGATGACGCTGACTGCGTCACTGGATGCGGTTGAACCGATATTACATAAGTTCTCTACACTGCTGTCATATCAGATGATCCAATTTTCACGAGATTTAAAACATAACAACCTTGACTTCGCCTGTGTGAAGTTGCAGGAAAAGATAAATTTAAGCGAAGTTAATGATTTTATCTCAACAGTGAAGAACTCAGCCCAATATGGCGCAGGAATGCATTCAAGCTTTCAGGATCTTGCAAGAGAAATAAGGATGTTCCATTTCATGGAAACAGAAGAAAAGATAGGGAAGGTCAATGCGAAAATGGGTATTCCACTTATTTTGTTCATTATGTTTCCTATCATTGTTGAGATCATTGCACCCGGATTGTTACGTGCAATGCAAAACATGTCACTGGAGATACTGACAAAATGAAACGCTTGCTGATGCTTGTGGGTATTATGCTTATCTGCTCGTGTTCATCTCATGATGACCAGTCTATTCCTGATAAAGACAAACTCAAGCTTTCGTTGCAGATGGGTGCAACAAATAAAGCTCAGTCTATTATGATGAAACGATTAAAAAAAGACCCAGAGAATATTGACCTCAATTTCGGACTTGCGGATATATATTATCAGCAGGGTAAATACGATTTGCAAAAATCTATACTTTCGTCTATGCATATCGACGAAAGTAAAGATACCGACAATTTTATAAAGCTCACTATGGAGCTGATGAGGAACGATCTTAAATTGAGTGATTTCTCTTCAGTGACGACCCATTTTAATGTCCTTAATAAGCTGAATAAGAATAAGGAATTGACTCATCAGCAGTATGGCAAGGTTCTCACTTATCTTGCTATTGCATACTGTAAGAAAAACTTATTTGACCAGTGTATTGAACTGCTCGGTACAGCAGGTAAATACTTGCCAGGTGACTTATCTGTTAGCGATAATTTATCTATTGCGCAATATATGCGCAGCAATGCAAACGCCAGCGGTGATATCTCTTTACTCTATCGTGGCTATAATGATTCTCACTCTGATACCATGCTGTCTAACTTAGTGATGGCTTTAATCAGTCAGGGTGATGAAGGACAGGCCTTCAAGCTATTAACCCGCAGATATCCGCAGGCTGAAGCCTTAACCGTTATTGACGAATTAAAAGCTATCCACAATGTCAAGAATATATAAGCTCCTCAAAGAGGAAAGCGGTGTTGCGACGATAGAGGCGACGTTATGTATCTCTATTATTATGTTTTTGTTCTTTTTTATTTATGAAACGTTAAAGTTTCAAACTGATATTGCAATGATTACCTATAATGAGCAGATCGCCATCCATCGGATGGACGTTTCTATGTTAAATACCCGGTATACCGAGTTACGCAGTCAGTTTGCCGGGCAGCTTGAACAAGACAATGCCAGTAACTATTTTAGTTCGCTGGCTTACACTGACGTCCGTATACATTGCTACAACAACCTCGACTTAAAACAAACCACCTCATGTGGCAGGTATGACAAGATAGTCAATTTCACTTACACGGTAACGAGAAAGTACACTAATCCTGTGTTTACCTCTCTGTTATCGCTGCCGGTAGACATTAAACGAGAGGTTTTTTTAATAAATGATTACTACAATTGAAAAGCTGATCGATGATGAGCGTGGTGCCATCGCTATAGAGACGACATTTATATGCATTTTTTTTTCATTTGTTCTGTCTTTTGTCATTTATCAATCAGTTCTGATTACGCTGCACCTTAATGCTTTCAAACTGGCTTCGCAGGTTGTTTCGGTGATCTCTCAAAGAAATATCCTGTTTGACAGTGAGGATCTCAGCGATCAGGATATGGAAAAACTTAGTAGTATGATAGAAAGATTTTATCCAGATTTTAAAAATAATAATATTACTATCATTGTTGAGTCTACAGCCTATGCAACGGGGAGTTATAAAAAAGTAGAGCTGGATTCCCAGGATCCGGTCTGTCGTATCAATAAGCCACTTAACAGTTATGGCATCAACATTGTGACCTCTTATGGAAGAATGAATGGCGTCTATCGAGTAACGGTCTGCTTAAAAACCTTTACTGGTTTTATTGATGACGACATTGGGGTTGTTAGCGAATCGGCCATTGAACCGGGGCATTATCACTAAATTTAAATATGTTCAAAGATGAGGCAATGGAATGAGTTTTCTGTACTCTGAGAAAGGAAGCGTCACACCCTTTTTTGCTATCGGTGGCGCAATAGTGCTTATATGTGTATTTTGGGTTGATAACATATCGTATTCGGTATTAGAAAAATCACGTCAGATTTCTAATGCTGATGCACTCACGAGAGTGTCACTTATCGGTGAAGGATTGAATGATGACAATGCCAATAAAATCCTGTCTGCCGTAAGTGCCGAGGATAGCACTGCCAGCTATCAGTTCACGTCAAAAATTGATTTTTTGAATTTAAAAGAAATCGTTTCTTCAAGTGCTAATATTCATTCTATCACCCCGATAAGGAATTCAGCCTCGACAAGCAAATCAGTCGAGGTACCTTTTGCAGATATCAATGAATCTATAGGAAACGACAGAAATGTTAACATCAATACTTACGATCGGTCTATAAAGCTTATTAAGCCGATAAATGTTATCATTGCCATTGAAAACACACCAGAAAATAAAAATAATGTTAATCTTGTTCGTCAACCCTTAATTCAAATGGTAACGAAGTTATTCTATAATGCATATGGTAGTCGCGTTAGCATTATACCTTATTCATTTCGTGTTAACTTGGACTACTATTGTTACACAGGCATATCAAGAGGGGATAAATTTAGTTTTAAATGGTGGGAGAATTTCTACTATGAAGAAGAAATCTTAAAACGCATGATACATAAACTTCGCGAAGCTGAGCTCGATGTCACATGGGTTGGTAATATTGTTAGAGAAAACGAAAAAAACCTCGAAAGTTTACGAGCGCAGTTGGCGAATGCAACGCCTGGTACACCTCAATATAACAGCATCTCAGTTTCTCTCGCCCAATTAGGCCGTAATAATAATGATGCTAATATTAAAATTGTGCAGAGTAAAGCTGCTATCGATAAGTTAAATAAAGAGATACCGGGCCAGCAATCCAAGGTTGACAGTATGATGCAAAGTGAACAATACGAAAAATATCTTCCTCTGGCCAACCATTACAATATTCATGAAGATAACTATCCACTGCTCGAAGACTATAACGATGTTTTTGCAAACAGCAATGGCTATTCAATTAGTCGCGAAGATTTCAGTCATTCTGCCAGTGATGTGACATCAGCACCTGATAGTCTAAGCGATCTTGCCGTCAAGACAGTGGGTTTTTTTGCTGATACTTATACTGATACCTGCCCTTCAGTTCCGGTAGTCAACGATAGCCATGATTATAACCTTATAAAAGACACCATATTGTCTATCCCCTTTGATAATAAGAAATTAAAATCTCTTGAAGGTATTCTCTGGGCTGGGAGAATGGCGAATAACTCTTCGGGTACAAACAGAAGGAGTCTTATTTTAGTTTTCGCATCAGATAAGAAAGAGAGTCTGGGAGGTAAGGGTAATAGCGATGCAGCGCAAGCTGAATTGCAGGCTATCCAGAACAGCTGTGCTGCTATTCAATCATCATGGTACAAAAGAAATGCCATAAAAATTGTTTTTATAGTACCCGACCAGGAAGCTAAGAAAAAGTTTCTTGATCTGCAGTGTGCAACACCACAGAAGGATGATGCCGGTTATATCGTACTTGACGATATTAAGCCAACCCCTGGTCAAAGTATCTCTGACACGATTGAAGCTCGATTGCTTTATCTGATCTCACAGGAATCGACTTCAAGGGATGCGCAGCCATGAAGATGTTTGTATTATCTCTGCTGTTGCTCGCCCATTGTGGTCATTCGGCTATGGTCACTCTTCCCGCTGAACTGGAATGTAAAATACAGTTCAATTCATCCGGCCCCACGGTAGAAAAAAAACAGTTATTTTACTTTAACGGCAATGTTATCCGTGGGGCAGGGGGGCGGGACTCCTCGATGCGCCATGTATTCCGCCAACTTGGCGACTTAAAACTGCAGTTATGTCGTGTGTCTGTTTCAGGCAATACGGCAAATTTGGATGACTTGATACTGAGGCACCTTTCGCTAAAGATGACCTACATCGGTACGGTTTATTTTGAGCGCGGAAGTGACGTGATTGAGAGCGGGAATACGCTACGTATAAAACAGGCCCTGTACGCCGGTTCTTATCGCGGTCTGGTGATGGTGGGCAGGGCAGACAGTACCGGTCAATCCCGCCCCAACCTGGATTTGTCTTTCCGCAGGGCGCGAAATGCACTGACCCATTTTGCTAAAGATGTCTCCAGCGCCATTATTGCTCTGGGCGACCGTCAAACCCCGCAGGAAAAAGCAGTAACAGGGCGCAATAACCGTCGTGTGGATATTTACGCTTTTTCTTATCCTGTCGGGATGTCTGTGCGTTAGTCGGCGTCCGATGGCGGTGTGCCATCGGAGGAGAGTCACCTTACTCTGCTGCCTGCGTGTGGATCATATAGTTAACGTCAACACCCGGTGCCAGCTTAAAGTGGTTGGTCACCGGGTTATAGTGCAGACCAATCATATGACGTTCACGCAGCGATGTTTCATCCACCCAGTTCAGCAGTTCTGCCGGGCGTATAAACTTTTTGATATCGTGGGTGCCGCGCGGCACCATGCGCAATACATATTCTGCGCCGATAATCGCCATCAGCCATGATTTGCTGTTGCGATTAAGGGTAGAGAAGAATACCTGACCACCGGGTTTCACCAGGCGCGCGCAGGCATGTACCACTGAACGCGGATCCGGGACATGTTCCAGCATTTCCATGCAGGTCACCACATCGTACTGGCCGGCAAACTGTTCAGCGTGTTCTTCAACCGTCTGCTGGACGTAGTCAATGGTGACTGCGCTCTCCAGCGCGTGCAGACGTGCCACTTCCAGCGGTTCTGCGCCCATGTCCAGACCCGTCACGTTAGCGCCTTCACGAGCCATGCTCTCTGCCAGAATGCCGCCACCGCAGCCAACATCCAGCACCTTCTTGCCAAACAGCCCGTCAGCGTGCTGAGCAATCCAGCCCAGGCGCAGGGGATTAATCCGGTGCAGGGGTTTAAATTCACCTTCCAGATCCCACCAGCGTGAAGCTACGGCTTCAAATTTAGCAATTTCACTGTGGTCCACGTTCTGCGCGCCCGCGTTTTGTTCTGCTTTCATTGGGTTATTACTCCAGCCAAAGTTTGACGCAGTATACATGGTTACTCCCCCAGGGAGGCAAGGTTGCCGTCCGGGGAAAAAGAGAATGCAATAAAGCGGCCAAAGCGATGCTTTCCATTCAACACCTGGACGCAATGTGATATACTTTCGCACCTTTGAATCCGGGAATAACAGTAAGGAAAGCGCGTCCATGAGCGACCTCGCCCGCGAAATTACACCGGTCAATATCGAAGAAGAGTTGAAAAACTCCTATCTGGATTACGCAATGTCGGTCATCGTTGGCCGTGCGCTGCCAGATGTCCGTGATGGCTTAAAGCCGGTTCACCGCCGCGTGCTTTACGCTATGAACGTGCTCGGTAACGACTGGAACAAAGCTTATAAAAAATCCGCCCGTGTTGTCGGCGACGTTATCGGTAAATATCACCCTCATGGCGACACCGCCGTGTATGACACTATCGTCCGTATGGCGCAGCCGTTCTCGCTGCGCTACATGCTGGTCGATGGTCAGGGTAACTTCGGCTCCGTCGACGGCGACTCCGCTGCGGCAATGCGTTACACCGAAGTACGCATGTCCAAAATCGCTCACGAACTGTTAGCGGACCTGGAAAAAGATACCGTCGACTTTGTGCCAAACTATGATGGCACCGAGCAAATCCCGGAAGTGATGCCAACGCGGGTACCGAACCTGCTGATTAACGGCTCCTCAGGAATTGCAGTCGGTATGGCGACGAATATTCCGCCGCACAACCTGGTTGAAGTGATCAACGGCTGTCTGGCTTATATTGAAGACGAGAACATTACCGTTGAAGGCCTGATGGAGCACATCCCGGGCCCGGACTTCCCCACTGCTGCTATCATCAACGGTCGTCGTGGCATCGAAGAAGCCTATCGCACCGGCCGGGGTAAAATTTATATCCGCGCCCGTGGCGAAGTGGAAGTCGACGCTAAAACCGGTCGCGAAACCATCATCGTGCATGAGATTCCTTATCAGGTGAACAAAGCACGCCTGATTGAGAAAATTGCTGAGCTGGTGAAAGAGAAACGTCTGGAAGGCATCAGCGCACTGCGCGATGAGTCTGACAAAGACGGTATGCGCATCGTGATCGAAGTGAAGCGCGATGCGGTCGGCGAAGTGGTACTGAATAATCTCTACTCCCTGACCCAGTTGCAGACCTCTTTCGGTATCAACATGGTGGCTCTGCATCAGGGTCAGCCGAAGATCATGCCGCTGAAGGATATCCTTGAAGCCTTCGTGCGTCACCGCCGTGAAGTGATCACCCGCCGTACCATTTTCGAACTGCGCAAAGCGCGTGACCGTGCGCATATTCTTGAAGCACTGGCGGTGGCGCTGGCGAACATCGATCCGATTATCGAGCTAATCCGCCATGCTGCATCTCCGTCCGAAGCCAAAGCGGGCCTGATCGCGCGTCCGTGGGCGCTGGGCAACGTGTCGGCAATGCTGGAACGTGCCGGTGACGACGCTGCCCGCCCTGAGTGGCTGGAAGATGAGTTCGGCATCCGCGATGGTCAGTACTATCTGACCGAGCAGCAGGCTCAGGCCATCCTGGATTTACGCCTGCAGAAACTGACCGGCCTTGAGCATGAAAAACTGCTCGACGAGTACAAAGAGCTGCTGGAGCAGATTGCAGAACTGCTGCGTATTCTGGCCAGCTCTGAGCGCCTGATGGAAGTGATCCGCGAAGAGCTGGAGCTGATCCGCGATCAGTTCGGCGATAAGCGTCGCACCGAAATTACCGCAAACAGCGCCGACATCAACATCGAAGACCTGATCAATCAGGAAGATGTGGTGGTTACCCTGTCTCACCAGGGCTACGTCAAGTATCAGCCACTGACTGATTACGAAGCGCAGCGTCGTGGGGGCAAAGGGAAGTCGGCAGCACGTATCAAAGAAGAAGACTTTATTGACCGCCTGCTGGTCGCCAACACCCATGACACCATCCTGTGCTTCTCAAGCCGGGGTCGTCTGTACTGGATGAAAGTGTATCAGCTGCCGGAAGCCAGCCGTGGTGCCCGCGGCCGTCCTATTGTCAACCTGCTGCCGCTGGAAGCCAACGAGCGTATCACGGCGATCCTGCCGGTACGCGAGTACGCAGACGGTTGGAATATCTTTATGGCGACCGCGAGCGGCACCGTGAAGAAAACCGCCCTGAAAGAGTTCAGCCGCCCGCGCAGCGCCGGTATTATTGCCGTCAATCTGCGTGATGACGATGAACTGATCGGCGTGTCGCTGACTAACGGTGGCGACGAAGCCATGCTGTTCTCTGCTGCCGGTAAAGTAGTACGCTTTGCCGAGACGGCGGTACGCGCCATGGGCCGAACCGCTTCCGGCGTGCGCGGTATCAAGCTGGCAGAAGGCGACCGCGTAGTGTCACTGATTGTGCCGCGTGATGAGGGTGCCATTCTGACCGTTACCCAGAACGGCTACGGTAAGCGTACGGCTAATACCGAGTATCCAACCAAGTCGCGTGCGACGCAGGGTGTGATCTCGATTAAAGTGACCGAACGCAACGGCCCGGTGATTGGTGCCGTACAGGTGGTCGACAGCGATCAGATCATGATGATCACTGATGCCGGTACGCTGGTGCGTACCCGCGTATCGGAAGTCAGCGTGGTGGGGCGTAACACCCAGGGTGTTATCCTGATCCGTACCGCTGAGGACGAAAACGTCGTGGGTCTGCAACGTGTGGCCGAACCGGTAGCGGAAGAAGAGCTGGATGCTATCGACGGCAGCGTAGCGGAAGGGGATGATGATATTGCCCCGGAAGTGGAAAATGACGACGATGCGCCAGAGGCTGATGACGAATAATCGTTAGTCGCTGATGAGAAAGCCGGTTCATGACGAACCGGCTTTTTTTTGCCTGAAATTCAGCTCAGCGCGGGGCGTTCAGAAAGCCGTTGCGCTGCATAAACTGGCTGATGGCCGCGATCGTCTGCTGGTGGATCTTCTCCCTCTGAGCGCGCGGCGTTTCACAAATAAATGCTTCGCCTTCCTCTGCCAGTATTCCCGCCGCCGCAGGCTGGCATAAAGGCAGAAAATCAAAGTGCCCGGCGTCAGCTAGCGTCAGCAGCGGCAGCTTCAGTTTGTCGACCCCCAGGTTCATCGTGCCGCTGGCATGAATAAAGTAGCCTGCGGCAATGGTCAGCAGCGGAATATGGATAGCCTCCAGGCTGCTGCGGGTCAGGACATAGCTCATGCCCGGATCGAGCGCCACCACAAACTTCACTCTGGGATCGCGATAGCTGGCGGCCAGCCGGGTGTTATCGGTATTTTCCAGCTGGACGCCGTTGCGCCGGTAAAACTGGCAGTCCGGCATCTGCGGCATGGTCTGGCAGTAGTGGTTCAGCCGCTCACGGCTCACCCTGCCACCCGCCAGCGCCAGCACGCTGTAGCCGCCTTTTGAGTGGCCCACCGCACCGACTTTTCGCCGATCGATGGCCTGCTGCCACGGGGTGCTCTCAAGGTAATGCGTGATCATAAAAGAGAGATCGGCGATCTGTAAGGTCAGGTCGGTAGTGGGGCGAGAGTCACCGGTGGTACTGCCCGGATGGTTTGCCGCAATCACAATCGCCCCCTGAGCGACCAGAGGCAGTGCCAGCCAGGCGAGGCTGGCGTTATTGCCGCCGCTGCCGTGACTGAACACGATGAGCGGAAAACGGCCTGCTGCAAGGGGGGCTCGCGTAATGGCGGGATAGCCGGAAAAGACGCCGCTCTCCGCCTGCTGCTGAGCAGGCAGCTGGCTGTGGGTGGGATAGAAGACACGTACAGTGAGTGTACGCTGAGTCCGGGCATCGACGATCGTCTCCTGCTGAGTACCCACGGAAAAACTCCAGCCGGGAAAACTGAGCAGCAGCAGCAGGGCAGAAATAATAGTACGCATCATATTCACTCTTGAGCTATAAAAGGCCTATTATCAGAATTTTAGGGGCGCATGGCGTCCTCGATCGCGATAGAGTCCTATGCTGATACCGGTTAATTTTTTCCTCAGTCTGATCTGTGTGATGCTGTTGGTACAGCGTCGGGATGCCGGGCGGCTGTTCCGGCTGCTGTTATTACTGTGCCTGTTGCACAGCCTGGTTGCCGGGCTGACGATTGCCTTCCCGGCAGCGGGAACAGGGCGCTGGTTGCAGCCGGTTACCGCTGCGGCACTGCCGCTGATGTGCCGCCTGGCGCTGGAGCAGGCGGCGGGCGAACGGCTGCCATGCCGCAGCACTATCCTGGTACTGATGACCATGATCGTCTGCGTGTTGTTTTTGCCGCAGGCCATCGACTGGCTAATGCCTGCAATCTGGCTGGGCTGTGCATTGCTGATGCTGCGGCGACTCAGGCCGGGAAGTGATGTACTGACGCAAACAGCCCTGGCAGACACTCCGCTGACGCACCGTGGATGGCAGTCTCTGGCCCTGACGCTGATAGCCGTTGCCGCGCTGGATTTGACCATTTCATTACTGATTGTTTTCGCCGCAGCGGTGGGGACCCAGTGGTTACTGCTATCGGGTAACCTGGCTATCGCAGGCGTGATGTGCCTGATGCTGTTACTCACCGTGCATCCCGCCCCCCCTGTGGCTAACAGGGCTGTCAGGGTAGCCAGTTCAGGAGATGACACCATCATGAGCCGTCTGGATGCACTGATGCTGGCCGGGCTGTACCGGGAACCCCAGCTCAACCTGGCCCGCCTGGCACGGAAAGCCGGCATACCGACACGACAGGTTTCCGCCGCCATCAACGGCCTGCACCAGCAGAGTGTTTCGCAGTATGTTAACGGCTGGCGCATTCGCGAGGCGAGCGAACGGCTGGCACTGACTCACAAAACGGTCATCGATGTCATGGAGGAGGTCGGTTTTCAGACCAAATCGAACTTTAACCGGGAGTTTCTGCGCATAACGGGCAAAACCCCCTCTCAGTGGCGCAGGGAGGCCTGGGAACAGGCTGAAAATCACTGAAATAGCAGGGCGCAACTGCGCTGATAACTGGCTTTTTTACCCTCCTGACGCTACTGTATCGGCAATGATTTTCTTTTGTCCGTTACGGCTGCCAGTGGGTTACGCTTGAAATATCTTGTCTCTTTCCGCACGACGTTAAAGATCTCCCGCTATCTGTTCCGCGCCCTGGCGTTGATGATGTGGACGCTGGGTGCGCTGCTGACCACGTTTTATATTATTAATGTTCTGCACGAAAGAGAGTCACAGGTTCGTCAGGAGTTTAATTCCAGCTACGATCAGGCCCAGTGGTATGTTCGCCACTCTGCTGATGTCACCCGTGAGCTGAAGTTTATTGCTGAAAATCGACTGAATACCTCCGTCAGCAGGCTGGACGCCATCAACGGCGTATTTCCGGTTAAAGCCACCGCACCTCAGTTTTATCCGCTGTATGCGGATTCAGACTGTAACGCCATGAGTAATACCTGGCGTAACTCACTGGAACCCCTCAGTTACTTCCTCAACTACTGGAAAGAAAATTTTGCCTCCGCTTACGAACTGAACCGGGTGTTCTTTATCGGGGGAGAAAGCTCCTGTCTGGCGGAGTTCGGTCTGGGCACCGTATCGGTGGATCGGGAACGGGCGCTGAAATCACTGCGCGATCGCATCCTAAAATATCGCAACAGTAACGATGACGAGCGTAAGAAAAGCCAGTTCTGGATTTCGCCTGCGGCACAGCCGGGCGTAGGTTATTACTATATGATCGCCCCGGTATATGTGGCCAATAAGGTGACGGCGCTGCTCGGCATTGAGCAGGGCATCCGCATGGATGAACTGGTTCTGCCGGGGAGCCTGCCGGTGACGGCGACTCTGATCGATCAGAATAACCAGCGCGTGCTCTCTTCCGCGCGCAATGGCCCGGAATTCTCAACGGACGATCTGCCTGACGATGCCGCCTGGTTTGGCTATGTATCGGGTTATAAACAGCTGATCATGAAGAAAAGCCTGCCGCCTTCTTCACTGAGCGTGGTGTATTCGGTTTCGACGGATATGATGGTCGGGCAGTTAAAAATTCTGATCATCAACGCACTGCTGCTAAACCTGGTCAGCGCCATTGTGCTGTTTACCCTGGCGTGGCTGTTTGAACGCCGCATGTTTTTGCCTGCCGAAGATAATGCACACCGGCTGGAGGAACACGAACAGTTTAACCGCAAAATTGTGGCTTCCGCGCCAGTGGGGATCTGCATTCTGCGCACCAGTGACGGCACCAATATCCTCAGTAATGAGCTGGCACACAACTATCTCACGATGCTGACCCAGGAGGACCGCCTGCGGCTGACGGAAATTATCTGCGGCCAGCAGGTCAACTTTGTGGATGTTCTGACCGGGAGCAATACTAACCTGCAAATCAGCTTTGTTCACTCGCGCTATCGCAATGAAAATGTGGCGATCTGCGTGCTGGTGGACGTCAGCGCACGCGTGAAAATGGAAGAGTCACTGCAGGAGATGGCCCAGGCCGCGGAGCAGGCCAGTCAGTCTAAATCGATGTTTCTTGCCACCGTCAGCCATGAGCTACGCACCCCGCTGTACGGGATTATCGGTAACCTCGATCTTCTGCAAACCAAGTCGCTGCCGCAGGGCGTGGAGTCGCTGGTGACGGCGATGAATAACTCCTCCAGCCTGCTGCTGAAAATCATCAGCGATATTCTCGACTTCTCAAAGATTGAATCCGAGCAGCTGAAAATTGAACCCGCGGAGTTTTCCCCGCGTGAAGTGGTGGCGCACATCACCTCTAACTATCTGGCCATGGTGGTTAAAAAACGTCTGACGCTGTGGTGCTTTATTGACAGCGACGTTCCTCAAAGCCTGGACGGTGACCCGATGCGCCTGCAGCAGGTGATCTCTAACCTGCTTAACAACGCCATCAAATTTACCCATACGGGCGGCATTATCCTCCATGTCTATGTGAAGGATGGCTATCTGGCGTTCCGGGTGCGTGACACCGGGGTAGGGATCCCGGCGAAAGAGCTGACGCGCCTGTTCGACCCGTTCTTCCAGGTGGGAAGCGGGGTACAGCGTAATTTCCAGGGGACCGGACTGGGTCTGGCGATCTGTGAAAAACTGATCAACATGATGGATGGTGATATCGAGGTCGACTCTGAACCCGGCATGGGGAGTCTGTTTATTATTCGTATTCCGCTATATAACAGTCGCCAGATGCCCGCAGAGCTGCACGACGGACTGCAGGATAAACGCTGCTGGCTGGCCGTGCGCAACGAACAGCTGGCCACCTTCCTCACCTGCCTGTTACGCCAGCACGGCCTGCAGGTTCAGCGCTATGAAGGCGACGCCGCAGCCGATGACATCATTATTACCGACCATGATTTCCAGCCGGAGCAGAGCGTGCGTGCAACCGTGCGTTTTGACCATCGCCATAATGATGCGCCACAGAACATCACGGCAGCACAGTGGGTCTGTGCCACCACGACGCCGCATGAATTACCGGCGCTGCTGGCGCGAATCTGGCGAATAGAAGCCGGTCAGCCGGAAGGCCTGCCTGCGTTGCTGGCGAAAGATGACAACAGTATCACCCACGATGACATCCTGATCCTGGTGGTGGACGATCATCCGATTAACCGCATGTTGCTTTCCGATCAGCTCGGCTCGCTGGGATACCGGGTGAAAACCGCGCGCGATGGTCTTGATGCGCTGAACGTGATCGCTCGTAACGAGATCGATATCGTTCTGACGGACGTCAACATGCCTAACCTTGATGGTTATGGTCTGACCCGGCGTCTGCGTGAGCAGGGGAGAACCTTCCCGGTCGTGGGCGTCACGGCCAATGCACTGGCTGAAGAGAAGCAGCGCTGTATTGATGCAGGCATGGATAATTGCCTGTCGAAGCCGGTGACCATGGATACGTTGCAGCAGACGCTGACGCAATATGCGGAGCTGGCGCGCAGGAGCAGGGGAAGCGTTGAATAAAATAAAGGCTGACCCTAAGGTCAGCCTCTACACCATCGTCACGCCAAATGTGAATACGGACTTACTCTTTGACGGGTGACATGCTGACAGATGACAGGTAGTTAAGCAGTGCAATATCGTTATCCACACCCAGTTTCATCATTGCTGATTTTTTCTGGCTGCTGATGGTTTTGATACTGCGGTTCAGTTTCTTGGCAATCTCGGTCACCAGGAAACCTTCTGCAAACAGGCGCAGGACTTCACTTTCCTTCGGTGACAGACGCTTGTCACCGTAACCGCCTGCACTGATTTTCTCCAGCAGTTTGGCAACGCTGTCAGGCGTATATTTTTTGCCTTTCTGCAGCGCGGCCAGAGCCTTAGGCAGGTCAGTTGGTGCACCCTGCTTCAGGACAATTCCTTCGATATCCAAATCCAGTACGGCGCTGAGGATTGCCGGGTTATTGTTCATGGTGAGAACAATGATCGACAGATCGGGGTAGTGACGCTTGATGTATTTAATCAGCGTAATACCGTCGCCATATTTTTCGCCCGGCATCGACAGGTCAGTGACCAGAACGTTCGCATCAAGCTTGGACAGGCTGTTAATTAAAGCTGTGGAATCCTCGAACTCACCAACAACGTTGACCCATTCAATCTGCTCGAGTGACTTACGAATACCGAACAGAACAATGGGATGATCGTCGGCAATAATGACATTCAGGTTATTCATATTATTGGTTACCTTGCTGCAGCAGGTCGTTGACATAAGTATCAACTTCACTGGTGGTATTTTTAATGTTTGAATCGTCACACTGTTCAATGTGATGTTCTAACGTTTCACAAAGCTGCTTGCCGGGTAGCAAATTTAACATGGCAAACACGCCTTTCAGCCGATGCGCGGTCTGAGCAAGCGCACTATAATCCCTGTTTGCGGCCTCATTATACAGTCTCTTGACATCATCGGGTACTGTATCGACGAAAAGCTGAAAGTATCCACTGGCGAAAAGCGGCACCGTTTCTGACTGTTCAGCATTTTCATCTGCCAGCCCGTCCTGGGCCAGCTGTTGTTCTATCAGTGTCAGCAATGCATCCTGCATGGCGCTACTGATATTAAAGTTCACCCGGTACTGATTCGCCGTTAACGGACTGAAACCGGGTTCGTCATCCGTCAGCAACAATGCCCACGGGGTTAAACGGTCAGGTTCGTCAGTGACCAGCACATCGTGTTCCTGACCGGAGAAGCGCTCATCGGGGGTAATACAGTTTGCGCCCCAGTCTTCAAGCTGATGAACAACGATTTTCCGGACATCATCAACCGTAATATCAATCAGAGCATTCACCCCTTCCAGTAGCTTTTCTTCCTGCTCTAACTGAGGTTCGAGCGGAGCATGGAGCTGAATGCTGTAACGCGTGCCAATATCCGGGCTGGCGCTGATTTCCAGCTGGCCCCCCAGCTGCTTACACAGCTGTTTGCACAGGAAAAAGGCCAGGCCGGAAGCCTGACCGTAGCGATCCTGATGGGTTTCGCCAAGATACGGGAAATCGGTGTTCGACATCTCGTCGGCGGACAGACCGGCTCCGGTATCGACAATCTCAATCGACAGGCGGTCGCGGCGGTCTTCTGTTGCATTCACCGTCACGCTTACCCGCCCCCAGGTGGTGGTGGTCACGGCATAATGTAGCAGCGTGGAGAGGATCTTGCCGATGGCCCGGCGATCGCCAAAACGAGTTTCATCACTGCTGCGATTATTGGCGATCATCAGGGTCAGCCCCTTACGCCGCATGACCGGAAGCAGTTCAGCCACCAGCTCATCAAGCAGGGATTGCAGGTTAAAGCTTCCGGCATCTGGTGCCCAGTCAAGCGTTTCCAGCTGATTAAGCAGCACGATGTCGTCGACCAGGCGGCTCAGCCTCTGTGAGGCTTCCAGCGACAGGTTAACCTGCTCAGCGGGCTGTTCATCTGCCAGCGCATGTAAATGGGCGATGACGTCATTCAGCGGTCGTTGCAGGGCATGGCCCAGGTTTTGCAGTAACTGCTGACGCGACTGATGATTTTTATTCAGCACCTGCTGCGCTTTCTGCAGCTTCTTATTAACCAGCAGTTCACGATCCTGGTCACGCATCATAAACAGCTGCGTATGCGGCGCAATCATACTGCGCGCATGGCGTATCTCGTACACTTCGTTATTTACCGTGGCCTGCAAAACGCCCTGGTGCTGATCGGACATGTTAATGATTTTTTGCAGGTTAAGATGCGGCAGCAAATGTTCAGCAATCTTGTTGCTGATGATGGTGCGGTTGTTAGCGAAGTCGTACACCAGCAGCCCCACGGGCAGGGTGCCGACAATTTCTTCGTTGAGCAGACGCAGGGATTCCAGCTCGGCGCTCTGGTTTTCACTCGGACGCAGGGATTGCTGGCGCAGCAGGAACAGTCCCGCCAGCGACAGCAGCAGCAGCGTCAGGTTTGCCAGCAGTGGCCACAGCAGATTGCGCAGGGTATCAATCACCAGACCGGTGACCGGCACGCGGTAGACCAACTGCAGCGGCGTGCTGGCCAGCGAACCGGCAATCTCAATATTGGGGTTCATCCAGTTAATGCGCGTACTGCTGCTGCTGTCCTGGCTGTCATCCCCTTCGGCCACCGGCGTGGTGTCCTGCTTCAGCTGGAAATTTTCCAGCGGCATATTGGCGGGAATAATATCGTTAACCGGCAGATCAAAGGCCACTACCGTCGCCAGATGGCCGGGCTGGTTAAAGGTGGTACGCACCGTAAAGTAGTGGTCGTTCTGCCAGGTAAAGCGCCGCAGAGGGGAGAAGCTTTCGCGCTCATCCAGCGCATTGGCCTGCTGCAGCATCTCGGCCCGGCGCGCTTCAACAATATTGCTAATGGCGCTCTCTTTGTAGCGCGAAGCCATGTCTTTCAGCGGCAGCGTAGAGACCAGAATCAGGCTGTTGTCCTGGCCATTCAGGAAATACATCGACCAGGTGCTGTTTTCCGCCCCCCAGGTGGTGTCGAGATAGTTTGACATACGCAGCGTCATATCCAGCGTGCCGCTGTCGTGAGAGCCAAAAATCAGCGCTTCCGTTTTGCGTCGGGTTTTTTCCAGATAATAGACGTCCGGGCGCAGTCGGGTTTCCTGCAGGCTATTGGCGGGTGAACCGGTGGCGTTGGCCGCCAGATTTTCGTAAATATGCCAGGTCGCAAAACGATAGGCATCGATGCGTTTCTGCATCGCATGGGTGATGTCCGCCATCGCGTAGCGTTTTTCCGTCAGCCAGGCGTTGACCGCATTGTGGATCATGAATCCTGACGCCAGCAGCAGCACCAGAATGAACATCACAAAGAAGCGCGTAACATTGCCAGAGGTCAGGGGAAATTTATAGGGCAACATGTGGTGAAATCCCGTTTAACGAGTAATCAGTCGGGCACTGGCCGCGACGATCAAAAGCAGCGCAGCAATCGCGCTGAAAGCAACGGACAGACTGGACCACTGTGAGATAAATCCCACCAGGGCCGGGCCTGCCAGAATACCGGCGTAACCAATGGTTGTCATGGCGGCAATCGCCAGACTGGCCGGCATCGCCTGCTGTTTTCCCGCCGCACTAAACATAATCGGCACCGCATTGGCGGCGCCAAAACCGACCAACAGGAAACCGATCAGCGTAAAGGTTGCATCGGGCACAGCCACGGCCAGCACCAGCCCGGCCGCCGCGCCGAGCGAGCCGAAAAACAGGGTAGCCGTGCGGCCGGCGGCGTGAACGATGCGGTCGCCGAACAGCCGGCCAATCGTCATGGCGACAGAAAACACCGCGTAACCCAGCCCGGCCTGTGAGGCAGGCAGATCCCGGTGCTGAGTCAGAAACAGTGCGCCCCAGTCAAGAATAGCACCCTCTGTCAGAAACAGAATAAAGCACAGAGCACCGAGGAACAGCACCCAGCCGCGCGGCATCACGAACAGCGGAGTATCCGGCTGGTGCAGACGCTGATTCAGGAGATGGCGCTGGCAGGTTAGCCACAGCAGGACCAGCAGCAGATTAATCATTAACACCGAAATGAGCGGCGAAGCCCCCAGCGCCAGTGCGGCGCTGACCAAGCCGGCACCGACAATGCCTCCTGCGCTGAAGAAACCGTGGAACCCGGACATCATGGCTTTATTCGCGGTTTTCTCGACTTCAACGGCCTGGATATTCATCGCCACGTCAATCAGCCCAATCGCCGCGCCAAAGACCATCAGCGCCAGTGCCAGCGTTACCGGTGTCGATAGCGTTGCCAGCAGGGGGAGCAGGATCAGTAACAGCAGGCTACCGCTGGCAATCACGCGCTTACATCCCAGGCGACCCACCAGCATACCGGTTAGCGGCATGGCAATCAGCGACCCTAAGCCGAGGAACAGCAGCAGCGTACCGAGGGAGCCATCGCTCAGCTGGGCACGATATTTTGCAAAGGGAACCAGAGGGGCCCACGACGCCATACCAATACCTGCAATTAAAAACACGGCACGCGTGGCGCGCTGTGTAGCCAGTGCCTGGCTGTCAGAGGCAGGTGCTTCCGGTGTTGTCATTTTGTCCATTTGGCCTGTCGCGTTATTAACCTCATTTTTTACCACATTTAGTGCCAGTAAAGAAGCTAAACCCTTTCTCTGGCCCTCTCTGAGAGCGAGTGCCAGCGCGGTGTGACAGCCTGCGTAAATTTAATAACCGCTGAAAACACGCCAGATAATCAGAATTATCCCTTAAAGCTAAATTTTCAGAACACTCCTGGCGTGGCGGATGGAAAGCGTCGCTTAACTCAAATTACTGGTAACGCTGATAAAAAAAGCGTTTCACTGTGGTTTTTATTCTCCCCTTTGGTGGATTTTTGACCGCCATGTACCTGTGCGGAACATCACGGATCAACATGAAATTTTCGCGTCACTCACGCAGCGTTATTATCTGGTTTTCCCTCTTTTTAATCTTTTGTAACACTAGCTATTAACCAGAAATAATTTTATTTCTGTTAATTAAATCAAATCATTAATGAGACCGATTTTCATTTTTAAACAATTATTGACAAGTTTATCTAAAGTAAACTACCGGCATTGATTAGAGGTGTGAATCGATACGATTAATTTTATTCAAAACAAACATTTATTTTATTAATTATATGTGAGTGAGGAATTAAACAAAAAAAATGCAGCACAGGTCAGTTTAAACCATTTTTTATCAGGGGAAGTCCCCCCTGACTGTACATCAGGTGAAAAGTAGCGCCACACGCTGGCGTGAATAAAATTTATTTAATGTCGGTGAAAGTGAAGATTTTTTTCACTTTTTGTCGCGTTGAATTTTAAATCCTGTTCTCTGATGTACATGAGGTTACTAAAATGGCACAGCTCAATAATGGCAGCGTTGACATTCTTTCACGCGACGACGGATCTCTCCTCTCTCAGGCCAATGCGGGCTCGTCCAAAACCGTTCTGCTCAACCAGCCCAGCATCGTAAAAATTCACGGCACGCGTGAGATGGTGGCGCAATATGAGCGCCAGGGTAACGACCTCATTCTGCACATGAAAGATGGCACTACCGTGCGCTATCAACAGTTCTTCTTCGATGACGTGGATGGCGATCACAGCGAACTGGTGTTTGACGATGGGGTCAACCCCCCTGAACATGCACTGTTCCCGCTGACCAGCGAGTTTGCCGATGCCCAGACCGCCATGGTCCTCACTCCGCAGTACGAATCCCTTGGCAGCATTGAACCTCTGCTGCTGGCCGATACCGGTGCCGGTAACGGCGTGATAACAGCGGCGGGTCTTGGCGCGCTGGGCCTGGTCGGACTGGGTGCCGCTGCACTCGGCGGTGGCGGCGGCGGCGGTGGCGGTGGTGATGACGGCAACAACGGCGGCAACAACGGCGGTAACAACGGCGGCAACAACGGCGGTGGTACAAACCCACCGCAAATCCCGCCGACGCTGACCATCGGCACGTTTGCCGGTGATGACGTCCTGAGCGCGGCGGAAAAAGGAACCAGCCAGCTGCTGAGTGGAACCACCACCAACGTTCAGGCAGGACAGGTGGTTACCATCGTTCTCAACGGCGTCACCTACAGCGCCACGGTCCAGGCTGACGGTAGCTGGAGCGTCTCGGTGCCATCCAGCGCATTGCTGGCGCTGGCTAACGGCACAGCGACCATCACCGCGACGGTCGCTGACAGCGCAGGTCAGACCGCCAGCGATAGCCATACCATTGACGTGCAGCCAGCCCCTGCGGAAGGGGTAAGCATTACCTCTCCGGTGAGCGGCGATGGCTATCTTAATGCTCAGGAAGCTCAGGCACCGCTGACGCTGACGGGCACCGCCAGCGGGGTTGCCGCAGGAACCCAGGTCTCTGTCACCCTGGGCGGGAAGGGGTATACCGCAACGACGCAGGCCGACGGTAGCTGGACCGTGACGGTTCCCTCCGCTGACCTGCAGCAGCTGCCGCAGGGTTCAAACCTGATTGTGGCCACCGTGACGCTGCCGGACGGCACGCTTCTGAGCAATAACACGACTGTGACGGTGGATGTGATCACCACGCTGCCGAGTGTGGGAATCGATCTGCCGTTTGGTGATGGCGTGTTGACGGGGCCGGAAGCCGCGCAGCCGCAGACGATTACCGGCAGTACGGGTATCAGCGGGCCTAATCAAACGGTCTCTGTGGTCTTCAACGGCAATACCTACCCCGGCACGGTCAACAACGACGGCAGCTGGAGCGTGACGATCCTGGCGGGTGCGGTCGGGGGCCAGCTTGAAGCCACCCTGCCGCTGGTGGTTAACGTCACCGACCCCGCGGGTAACCCGGGCAGTACCATCGTTCAGGTCACTGTGGATAGCCTGCCGCCTGTTGTCACCGGCATCCAGTTCGATAACACGCTGAATGCGGCCGACATCAGCCTGCCTCTGACGGTAACGGGGGTCAGCACCGGCGGTCAGTCGGTCACTGTCACCCTTGAAGGGAAAACCTACACCACCGCGGTGAACGCGGACGGTAGCTGGAGCGTGAGTATTCCAGCCTCGGCGCTGCAACAGCTTGGGCAGGGTGAACACGACCTGGTGGTCACCTCCAGCGATAAAAATGGCAATGTCACCCCGGCCATCACCAGTGAGCTGAACGTGGACACTCAGCCTCCGGTCGTCGATTTGCTCCCGGTGACCGGCGATAACTATGTCTCGGTCAATGAACTGGGTAACCTGGAGATCGCGGGTACGGCAGAGCCTGGCAGCGTGATTAAAGTGACCATTGGCGGGCGGGAACTGAGCCTGACCGCCACGGCTAACGGTTCTGGTCAGTGGAGCATTCCCCTCTCTGCGGATGATAAAGCCGCGCTGGCTGACGGAACCTATCCGGTTACGGTCACCGCGACAGATGCGGCCGGTAACGTGGGCACCGACTCTGGCAGTGTCACCCTGGCGGTCGAGCCAGGCAGTCAGCCAGCGATCGTGATTAATCCCTTCACGGGGGATGATGTCTTACAAAGCGGGGAGCTGCTGGTCGCTCAGGAGCTGAGCGGGACCGTGACTAACGTCGCAGCGGGTCAGCTGGTGACCGTGGTCTTTAACGGAACAACCTACGAAAATATTGTGGTTCAGCCGGGGGGGATCTGGCACGTCAGCATTCCTGCCAGTGAATTCACCGCTCTGGTAAACGGGGCAACCCTGAGTTACTCCGCATCGGTGACCGATACCCACGGCACCACCGTGAATGACAACGGTCAGGTGAGCGTGGTGCGCGATACACAGGTGGCCGCGCTGGGTATTGCGCCGGTCAGCGACGATAACTGGATTAACGCCGCAGAAGCGAAACTGCCGGTGACCGTCAGCGGGAGCAGCCAGAATCTGCCCGACGGCACGCCTTTAACCGTCACCTTTAACGGCAAGACCTACGGTGCCACCGTGGATGCCAGCGGTAACTGGACTACCTCAATTCCCGCCGCCGACCTGGTGGGCGTCGCCAACGGCAGCTATCCCATTACGGTCACCGACCCGTCGAATGCCAGCGTCACCGCAACGCTGAACATCGGTGTCCAGGCAAACTTCCCGGACAATGTGACCGTCAATGCGGCCTTTGGCGGCGACAATATCCTCAACCTGACAGAATCACAAACCCTGCAGACGCTCAGCGGCAGCACCGGACTGGCTCTGCCGGATCAGGTGGTCACCGTTCAGCTGAATGGCAAAACCTACACGGCCACGGTTAACACCGCCAACGGCAACTGGAGCATCAATTTACCGCCGGAAGACCTGAAAAATCTGCCGCAGGGGGGTAACAATCTGCTGGTGACCGTGCGTGATGGCGCCGGCAATGAGATTGTGCATACCACCAGCGTCAGCGTGGACACGCTCAGCCCGGCGCTGTCTGTCGGGCTGGTCGCCAGTGATGGCATTATCAACAGCACGGAGCAGGGCAAGCCGCTGCTGGTCTCCGGGACTGCAGAAGCGGGCAGCGCCATAACCGTGTTGCTCAACGGGGTCACCTACCAGACCAGTGCCGACAGCAATGGCCTGTGGAGCCTGAATATTGCGCCGTCAACGTTACAAACGCTTGCTGACGGTCAATATGATATCAAGGTGACCGCCCGTGACAGCAGCGGTAACGAAACCGTCGCGCTGGCACCGGTGACGATCGATACCGCACCGACGCTGGTGACCGTTGCTCCGATCTCCGGCGATGGCTATCTCAATGCGCTGGAGCACAATGCTGCACTGTCTGTGACCGGTACCACCGAACCGGGTGCGGGTGTCGTGGTGCGCATTAACGATGTTAATTACACGGCGACGGTAGACGAAAACGGTAACTGGACGGTAACCGTTCCCGCTAACGTTGTATCCGGACTGGCGGACGGCAGCTACACCGTGACCGTCACCGCCACCGATCCTGTCGGTAACACTGGCAGCAGCAGCCAGCCGCTGACGGTGATTGCCGCCAGTGGCTCACTGCCGACCATCACTGCTGGTGCCTTCGCCGGGGATAATATTCTCGACGGCGCGGAAAAGGGCCTGTCGCAGCTGATGACCGGGACGACCACCAATGTCCAGGCGGGTCAGGTGGTAACGGTCAGCCTGAATGGCAGCCAGTACACCGGCCTGGTTCAGTCAGACGGCAGCTGGAGCGTGCTGGTTCCGGCCGCTGCGCTGATTAATCTGGCCAACGGCACGGATAACTATACGGTCAGCGTCAGCGATGTGGCGGGTAACCCGGCCAGCGGTGCAGGCAGCTTTACCGTGGACAACAGCTTCAGCGCCATCGCTATTGGGGTGATCAGCGATGACAACACGCTGAACGCCGCAGAAGCGCTGCTGCCACTTTCCATCCACGGCTTCAGCCGCTTTGTCGCCTTTGGCAGCGCCGTGACGGTATCGTTCCGCGGCAGGGCCTACCAGACCACCACCAACAGCGATGGCAGCTGGGCCGTCACTGTCCCGGCGGCCGATTTAGTCGGTCTGACGAATGGTAGTGAGAGGGTCAGCGCCAGCGCTGTGGATGTGAACGGTGTCACCGTCACCGTCGAACAGTCGCTGAACAGTGAAGTCAATCCGCTCTTCCAGCCGGTGATCAACCCACCGTTTGACGATGGCTATCTCAACGCCAGTGAAGCGGGCAGTGCGCAGACGCTGAGCGGGACCACGGGCGTCGTGGGCGCAGGCCAGACGGTCAGCGTAGTGCTTGGCGGCATCACCTATAGCGGAACGGTAGACGCGCAGGGCAACTGGAGCATATCAATCCCTTCAGCCACACTGCAAAGCCTGCCGGAAGGGGTAACCAATCTGCCGGTGACGTTCGGGGATAATGCGGGCAACACCGTCAGCATCGGCGGCAGCTTCATTAAGGATACCCTGGCTCCTGTTGTCACGCTGGATGCGGTAGCGACGGATAACCGCATTAACCTGGCAGAACAGAACAGCCTTCAGATCATTGAGGGGTCGGGTACGCAGGGCGATCGTATTACCGTCACCCTGAATAATAAAACCTACGAAGCTATCGTGGATGGCACCGGACACTGGGAGATCGAGCTGCCGGTCAGCGCGCTGAAGGCGCTGCCTGAGGGGAGTAATAACCTGCAGGTCACCAGTACCGATACGGCAGGAAACACCACGACCGTGGTGCGCACGATTGACGTGGATACCACCGCGCCTGCGGTCAGCCTCAACCCGGTCTCCGGGGGGTACATCAATGCCGCAGAGGCAGGTCAGCCGCTGACCATTAGCGGAACGGGTGAAGTGGGTAGCCTGATCCGGGTTGAGCTGGGGGGCACTATCGCCAATGCGGTGGTGGGTAGTAACGGTCTGTGGTCGGTGCTGATCCCTGGCACCGCACTGTCTGCGCTGGGTGATGATAATTATACCGTGACGGTGACCGCCACCGATGCGGCGGGTAATACCGCGACGGCCAGCACCCCGCTGACGGTCGATACCGGTGTCCCGTCAATCTTCGTCAATAATATCACCACCAATAATGTGGTGGACGGTGCCGAACAGCAGGTTGACCAGATTATCAGCGGTACGGCATCAGACGTGGAAGCCGGACAGACGCTGACCCTGACGCTGAGCGGCAATGGCGCGACCTACAGCACCACTACCACGATTCTGTCCGGCGGCAGCTGGCAGGCTAACCTGCCCGCGAACATACTGGACGGGCTGGCAAACGGCACCTATACCCTGACCGTCAGTGTCACCGATAAAGCGGGTAATACCGGAACCAGCGATAAAGTGTTTACCGTTGATGACACCCAAGCCGCCGTAGCGGTCAGCCCGCTCGCTGGCGACGGCTATCTTAGCTTCAGCGAGTCTCAGGCGGTAGGGGGACTCGACGTCACGCTGGTCACTGTCAATGCACCGGCAAACAGCCGGGTGACCTTTGAACTGGATGGCGTGACTTACAACGGCGTGTTGCAGCCCAACGGCACCTGGACTGTCACCATTCCTCAGACCGTGGTCGCCGATCTGGGTAACGGGAGCTACAACGGCACGGCGACGCTGATCGGCCCGGATGACGCGACATTGGCGACCAGCAATGCTTCGCTGATTGTGCAGACGACTCTGCCAGCGCCAACGCTGACCACCCCGGTGTTTGGCGACGGTACTCTGGACAATGCCGAAGCGTTAACGTCGCAGATTATTCAGGGGACCACTGGTGTAACCGGCAACGGCCAGACGGTCGAGGTTGATATTGGTGGGGCGAAATTCTATCCCACCGTCAACAGCTCCGGTGTCTGGAGCCTGACGCTGACCTCCGCTGAGCTTCTGGCACTGCCTGCGGGCTCACAAACTATTATCGTCACGGCCACTGACGTGGCAGGCAATACTGCGGCCTCTGCACCGTCGCCCGTCACTGTCGCTACCACGCTGCCCGATCTGACGCTGAATGGTGATATTGCCGGAGACGGCATCATCAACGCGAGCGAACAGGGGTTACCGCTGGACATTACCGGTACCACCACGCCGGGAAGCACGGTAGTGGTGAGCCTGGAGGGCAAAACCTATACCGCTGTGGTTGATGGCAGCGGGAACTGGACCGCGACGATCCCGGCGGGCGACCTCCTTCTGCTGGCCGATGGGGGTTACGACGTCACCGTCACTGCCTCTGACCCGGCAGGCAATAAAACCGTGGATACCGAACGGGTACAGGTTAACACCGCAGCCCCTGTCTACACTCTGGATCCTCTCGCCGGAGACGGCATCATTGACAGTGCTGAAGTTGCTCAGCCGCTGAAAATTAGCGGTACCGGAACCACGGGGGACAGCATCAGCGTCACCATTGGCGGTGAAACGCTGACCACCACGGTGGACGGTGAGGGCAAGTGGTCGGTTACTGCGCCGGTCACTGCACTTAATACGCTGACGCCGGGCGATAACACGGTGTCGGTGGTCGTCACCAGCCCGGCAGGCAACAGCGTCACCCAGAATGCCAACGTGATACTGGATCCGACCATCGTCAACCCGCTGCTGGTGAACCCGGTTGCCGGTGACGATGTGGTGAATGCGCTTGAAGCAGGCGCAGGCATCACCGTGACCGGAAGTGTACCGGAGGGAACAACCACGGTAGTGGTCACCTTTAACGGCCAGCCTTATACCGCGACTGTTGGCAGCGACGGCCAGTGGAGTGCCGTGATCCCGTCCGGCGCCTTCACCGGTCTGGCGGACAACGGCTACACCCTGTCGGTAGTGGCCACGCCGCAGAGCGGCGACGTCGTGACGGTAAACCGTCCGATTGTGCTGGATACCACACCGTCGCAGCCGACGATTAACCTGCCGTTCGGCGATGGCTACCTCAATGCGGCCGAAGCCGCTGCCGTCAACGGCCAGTCACTGAGCGGGACCACCGGGGCGACCGGCGCAGGGCAGAAGGTCACGGTCACGGTTGACGGACAGGTTTACAACATTACGGCTGACAGTAATGGCAACTGGACGCTGCCGCTGAACAGTTCGACGTTGCAGGGACTGACCCCGCCGTCGGTGCAGATTGACGTGCAGGTCACCGATGTTCACGGCAATGTTGGCTCAGCCTCCACTAGCGCGATCGTTGATTTCACTGCGCCAACGCTGCTACTGGATCCGGTAGCCTCTGACAACGTCATCAATGCCACTGAAATCCTGCAAACCGTCACCATAAGCGGCAGCACCTCTCCGGATAACGCCGGCCAGCAGGTGAGCATCACCTTTAATGGTAATCAGCCTGCCTACCTGGCTACGGTGCAGGATGACGGAACCTGGCGCTTTGACCTGCCGGGCAATGCGACGCAGAACCTGACCGACGGTAGCTATGTGGTGACCGCCACGCTGACCGATAAAGCGGGCAATACGTCACTGCCACAAACTGAAACTGTCGAAGTCAGAGCCGCTGCCGGCGATCTGCCGACGATTACGATCAATGCAATATCGGGTGACGACTATCTCAACACTAACGAACTGGGCCAGGTGCTGAATTTAAGTGGCACCACGACCAACGTCGCCGACGGGCAGTTCGTGACGATTAGCTTTAATGGTCAGACCTTCCAGGCTCAGGTGCAGGGCGGCGTGTGGAATTATGCCGTACCGGCTGCATCGGTGGGCACCATCACGGAGGGTCCGCAGCAGGTAAGCGTTACGGTTAAAGACATTTATGACAACGTGGCCGATGACACCCGTGATTTTACCGTGATTGCGCGCGGAGCCGATCTGCCGACCATTTCGATCAACCCGGTCACCAGCGATGACATGATTGATTACCGGGAGTCGCAGGACGCCAACGGCGTGATCGTCACCGGCAGCAGCCAGCATATCCCGGCCGGTCAGACCATTACCGTGACGGTTAACGGGAAAGAGTATCCAGCGACCGTTGACAGCAACGGTGACTGGACGGCCACCATTCCGCGCAGCGATGTTCAGAACCTCCCGCAGAACAGTAATAACATTACGGCGACAGGTAACGATGTAGCGGGCAATACGGCGACGGCCAGTGACAGCTTCACCGTCCATAATACGCAGCCGGATCTGACCCTGACCGTGGGAGCGGCGGTGGCAGTGGATGGTATTCTCAGCTATGCCGAAGCGCAGGCCGGGCTGGTGGTCAGCGGTACGACCAATCCGAACCTCAACCTGACGGTCACGCTGGCGGGGAAAGTGTACAACGTGCTGGCGGATGCTGATGGTATCTGGAGTACCACCATTCCTGCTGCTGACCTGCTGGCGCTGGCTAATGGCCAGGCGGAGATCAGCGTCTCGGTCAAAGACAGCTACGGTAACGAAAAAATCCTCGACGTCGACTTTGATGTGGCCGTCAGGGATATTCCGGTTCTGACACTGGACTTACCGTTTGACGGCGACGGGCTGCTTAATCTGGATGAAGCGGCTGCCGTGCAGATCCTGACAGGCACCGCCACCAACCTGGACGTGGGGACGACGCTGACGGTGACCGTAGGGACCCTGTCCTTTACCGGCACGGTCATTGCCGGGGGGCTCTGGCAGGCAGAGATCCCGGCTAACGCCCTGACAGCACTGGGTAATGGTGTGGTGCAGGTCACGGTGTCAACTCTGCCTGATGAGGTGAACCCAGCCAGCGATACATTAAGTGCCGAGCTGGTGCTGACCGCCCCGAATCCGACTATCGACGTTCCGTTTGGTGACAAACTGCTCAACCTGGCAGAAGCGGCCGTCAATCAGACGATCTCCGGAACCACGGGCCTGACGGGTCCGGGTCAAACGGTTATTTTGACCATCGATGGCAACCCGATCTCCGACCTGATCGTCAGCGTGAATGATTCCGGGGTGTGGACGGTTACCCTGACGCCAGCGCAGATGCTGGCACTGGGTGATGGTAAACACACTATTGAGGTCACAGCGCTTGACCGGGCTGATAATGACGCAACGACCTCGCTGGACTTTGACGCGCTGATTACGGCGGCCCCGACTATCACGATCCCGGAAGTGCTGTTTGGTGACGGTATTCTGACGCTGAACGAAGTGGACGCTGGCGCAACGCTGAGCGGGGGGCTGAGCTTCCTCGGACTGGCGGCAGGGGCCACGGTGACGGTCAGCATCAACGGAACATTACTGCCAGCGACCATCAGTGCTGACGGAACAAGCTGGTCACTTGCGCTTTCTGCTGCTGATTTAAAAGCGCTCCCTGATGGCGAGTGGACGATTGGCGTGACGGTGAAAGATGCCGTTGGCAACACGGCAACAGACAGCTCGTTACTGACGGTGGCGATTAATAACGTACCGGCTCCCACCATCAGCGCGCCGTTTTTTGACAGCCTGCTGAATATTGCCGAAGCAGGCGTGGATCAGGTACTGAGGGGGTCTACCGGGGTGCTGGGTGCCGGACAGAAGGTGATGGTCAGCATTGACAATGCTGCTGCCGTGGCGGCGACGGTAAATGCCAACGGTAGCTGGTCTCTGGATCTCAGCAGCGACTTCCTGAAAGGGCTGGCCAACGGTGAACATACTATCGTGGTTGTGGCGACCGACGTTTACGGCAATACCGCGCAGGTCGGCGACACCTTTGACTCACTGCTGACGGCACCTCTGCCAACGATAACTATTCCGTTTGGCGATGGGCTGGGCATCAGCGAGGCTGCGGGAGTGGTGACTATCACGGGTAAAACCGGCATCACCCCGGTGGCGGGCCAGGACCAGAACGTGACGCTGAAAGTGGATGTCAACGGCGTGGTCTATAACGGTACGGTTGACGCCAACGGCGACTGGACGGTGACCCTGCCTGCGGGCGCGCTGAACGGCCTGAGCAATACCACACACCAGATCATCGTGACGGTGACGGATGCGGCGGGGAACGTCGGCACCACCACCGGGAATTTTGATGCCTATCTGACGCTGCCGCAGCCGACGCTGCAGGTGCCGTTTGAAAATGGTTATCTCAACGAAGATGTTCTTCTTGATGAGACCATACTGAGCGGTACCACCGGTGCGGTAGGAGCAGGGCAGATTGTGACGGTGACCTTCGGAAACCTGACGGCGCTTCCCGCCGTGGTGAATCCCGATGGTAGCTGGTCCCTGACGTTATCACCGTCTGAGCTGGCTGATATTCAGGGCCAGCTGGGGCAGAATCAGCACGGTATTATCATCACCGTGACCGACCCCGGCGGTAACACCAATACCCTGAACGAAACATTCATCATCGACACGCTGCCACCGTTGATTGACGAGCTGGTCCTCGCCGGAGATAACACGCTTACCTATGCGGAAAGTCTGAGCACGCAGACGCTGACCGGAACCTCCGGCATTAACGATGTGGGATCCACCGTCACGCTGACCATCGGCACTCAGAGCCTGTACGGCGTTATTGGCGCGGATGGCAAGTGGTCAATCAACGTCAACCCGGCGGCCCTGCAGGCGCTGATCGCCGCAGGCGGTGCCTACTCCGTGGATATTACCGACGCGGCAGGGAACTTCGACATCGTTAGTGGGACAGTCAACTTAAATGTTAATCCCACCGGCGATGCCCTTGTCACGCTGGCGCCTGTCAACGGCGACGGTATTATCAATGCCAGCGATCCATTAACCACTACGCTGTCCGGCGCACTGATCAACGTGCCTCTTACGGTGGGAGGGTCGATCACCATTACGGTGGGGGGCAACCTGGTGGCGACCATCCCGGTCGGCGATACGCGCACGGACAATAATTTCAGCAGCGGACCGCTGGAAAATGCGCTGTTTGGCACCGGGTCACAGTCGGTGGTGGTTACCTTCACGCCGGATACCGGCAGCGTTGTCTCGTCCACCAGCACCCTTCTGATCGATCTCGTACCACCGGTGGTGAGCATTACGTCATTCGCCGGGGATGATACTCTCACCGCAGCGGAAGCTGCCGTGCCGCAGATCATTACCGGTACGTCCTCGGAAATCGGTCGTCTGATCACCGTCACGCTGGGAAACAAAATCTATACCGCCGTGGTGCAGGCCGGGGGAACCTGGACGGTGAACGTGCCGTCTGCCGACCTTCAGGCGCTGCCACAGACCGTGAACGGCGTGACGGCGACCGTGAGCGATGCGGCGGGTAACACGGGAACGATAACGCGGCCTGTTATCGTCGACACCGTGGCACCGCTGCTGGATGTGGATGCCCTGCTGGGGAATAACGTTCTTAACCTGGTGCAGGCGAGCGCCACCCAACTGCTTACGGGCAAAACAGACGCCGCGGACGGACAAACCGTCTCTGTCTATCTGGGCAACAGCGGCACACCGCTGGCGCAGGGAACCGTGCTGAACGGGGCCTTCAGCCTGTCACTTACCCCAACGGCGCTTGCCGGACTGCTGGACGGCGGCAACCTGCTGACGGTCAGAGTGTCCGACGAACACGGAAACCAGACCAGCGCGTCGATCACCGTCAATAAAGTGTTCAACAGCCTGCTGGGGCTGAGTGTGGATACGGTATTTGGTGAAAATGGTCTGGCGGGTTATCTGGGGGCGGCTGAAGCCGGGATTGACCAGCTGATCACCGGTAAGTCGGTGTCGGCGGTTGGCGGCTTAGTCACACTGACGCTGGGCAATGGTCAGATAGTGACCGCAAATGTTGGTCCGGACGGTCACTGGACGCTGGTGGTACCAACAGCGGCCCTGACGGCGTTAGGCGACGGGACGGTGCCGCTGAACCTTGTGCTGACTGATGTCGCGGGCAATGTGGCGACGGCAACGGCGACGGTAACCACCATTGTCGACAATCTGCCGGTGGTGGGAGCGCTGACCAACCTGTTTGGCACCGATAACCTGCTCAACTTGCTGGAAGCACAGGCCGGGCAGACCCTGAGCGGGACACTGAATGCGGTTGCAGGCTCGAACGTGACCGTCACGCTGGGGGCGAAATCCTACAGCGCTGTGGTACAGGCCGGCGGCGGCTGGAGCGTGGTGCTCCCTGCCACAGACCTGACGGCGCTGGCGAGCGGCAACCTGTCGCTGGGGGTAAAAGTGGTGGATCCGGCGGGGAATACCGCCAGCAACACCGCCACCATCGGCGTGTTCAACAAACAGCCTGAAATCACCCTGAACACCATTTTCGGCGACGGCGTGCTCAATATTGCCGATGTGGCCAACTTTGCCAGCCAGCTGATTAGCGGTACGGTGAAAAACGTTGCGGCGGGCTCCATCGTTAAGGTGACGCTGGGCGGCCTGGTTGAGGTTCAGGCCACGGTCGATGCCAGCGGTAAGTTCAGCACCAGCCTGACGCAGACAGATTTGCAGAAGCTGACGGGCGCCTCTCTGACCGTCAGCGCTGAAGTGACGGATATTGCCGGTAACCGCGCTGAAACCACCGGCGGATTGCAGCTAAGTCTGACTCCGCCATCCCTGGTACTGAACGAACTGCAACTGTTTGGCGACGGTGTTCTTAATGCCGCCGATGCCCTGCTGACCCAGGTTATCAGCGGGACCACCAGCGCCGGCGCGCGCGTGGCGGTCAACATAGGCAGTACGCAGCTGGCGGCGACGGCGGGCAGTGACGGCAAATTCAGCCTGTCGTTAACCCCGGCGCTGCTGGCAACGCTGACTGACGGTACGCTCAATGTCGGCGTCACGGTGACGGATACGGCGGGCAACACCAGCACCACGCCACTGAGTGCCGTTGTGGGTATCACGCCGCCGAAGGTCACGCTGGATCCGCTGTTTGGTGATGGTGTGCTGAGCGTGGTGGAAGCGTTACTGGGGCAGACCCTCAGCGGGAACATCGCTGGTGTGGCCGCAGGAACTGCCGTCAGAATCAACGTCGGCAGCACCGTTCTGACGGCGAGCACTGACAGCAGCGGTAACTTCAGTGCCGTGCTGGCACCGAACCTGCTCAATACGCTGCTGACCGGCAATCTGACCGTCGGGGTCTCCGTAACCGATGCGGTGGGCAATACCGCCAGCACCAGCGCCGGGGTGATTATCGGAGTGAAAACGGCGCCGACCGTGTCGGTGAATACGGTATTTGGCGACGGCATTCTCAGCGCCGGAGACCTGGCTACCGCTCAGTTGATTAGCGGGACGACAACCAATGCGGTGGCCGGTTCAACCATTAATGTGGTGCTGGCCGGGGTAACCTATACCACTACCGTGGGGAGCGGCGGCGGCTGGAGCCTCAGCGTGCCGAAAACTGAACTTGTTAAGCTGACAAACGGCACCGAACAGGTCGCCGTAACCCTGACCGACCCGTATGGCAATATTGCCACCGCTAACGGCTCGGTCAGTGTTATCGCCGGAACGCCGCCATCGGTCACCATTACCCAGCTGTTCGGCGATGGTGCACTGAATGCGATAGAGGCCCAGACGGCTCAGACGATTTCGGGCACCACCACCAATGCGGAAGGGTCGACCGTGACCGTCCGCGTTGGCAGCGGCCTGGTCTACACCACGGTGGTTGCAGCCAACGGTACCTGGAGCGTCTCTGTTCCGGCGGCCAGCCTGCAGCAGATTGCGGATGGCAATACGACGGTGACGGCGACCCTGACCAACGGAGCGGGCAATAGTGTGACCAACTCGTCTGCACTGATTGTCGGGACGCACACCACGCCAACGATAACGCTGACGGACAGCAGCCTGTTTGGCGGCGACCACTATCTGAACCGCGCGGAGTCGTCCGTGACGCAGACCATCAGCGGCGTTTCTACTAATGCCCCTGGCGGTACGGTCTCTGTCACTATCGGGAATACCACCTACAGCTCGACGGTGGCGGCGAACGGGACATGGAGCATTGCTCTCACCCCGGCGGCTCTGAGTGCAATAGCGGATGGTGCGCAGTCACTGCCAATTACCATTCGCGATATCGCCGGGAATACGGCCAGCACCAGCGCCGGTTTCACTGCCGTAACGCAAAACCTGCCGGCGATTGCCGTGGGAGGCGTCGATAACCTGCTGGGCACATTGTTAAGCGGTTCGCTGGTCGTATCAGGCTCCTCGCGAGGTCTGGCGGCGGGCACCGTGGTGACGATTACCCTGACGCAGGGCACGCACGTCGCTACCGCCACGGCAACGGTTGACAGCTCAGGACGATATACCCGCACCTTCACCGGCAGCATCCTGTCTTACCTCGGACTGAGCTCTACCATCTCAGTGGCGGCGCAGGATGTGGCGAAAAACCCGGCTTCCGCCAGCGGTCTGCTGACGGTCGGCACCCTGTTGCCAGCGGTCAGCGTGGCTCAGGCGTCGGCGCTGACGATGATGGCCGCGGCGGCCGATGACTCACTGGCCGTGGCCTCTACCGATCACTCGGCCAGCCGTACGGCCAACACCACGGAGGAGAGCAGTACCGTCGCCACCGCGCATACGGCGGCGACGCCAGACTCCACCCTGGTCACGGGCAGTGATACCAGCGGCACCGACAGTGCGGCCAGCAGTGCCGTGGTCAGCACCGCAGCCGCCGGTGAAACTACGGCAGCGGTAACGGAGGAGGGCAGCTACACCATCGGTGGAGTGACGATTACTCTGGCGGATGGGCTGACCGTCCACGGTGAATCCGTTACCGGCAGCGCTGGCAATGATCATATCACTGTCAGTACGCTGGATTTCTCCCACATTGATGGTGGAGCGGGGACGGATACGCTGGTGCTGAACGGCGAGCATATGGTGCTGGATCTCACCGCACTCGGCCTGAAAATCGAGCACGTGGAGATTATCGACCTTGGCCTTGCGGGCAACAACAGCATCAAGCTGGATTTGAACGAAGCGCTGAACATCACCGACAGGCAGACCGATGACCTGTTGATCAAAGGGACCGTAGGTGACCAGGTGACGCTGGCCAATACCGACGGCGGCGTCTGGGCCACCACCGGGCAGCGTACGGTGGAGGGGCAGACGTTTGATATTTATCACAACTCGGCGCTGTCGTCGGACAACACCCTGGGCGATGTGCTGATCCAGCATAATCTCCAGGTCCATGTCGTATAACGAAAAAATAACGCCTGCGCGGGTCGCATTCCCGCGCAGTGCGTCTAAAGTTAAGAGGAAGTGATAGATTGGTAGCAGAACAATCCAACAGCGGCTTCGGCCGCTGTTTTACGTTATGGCACTGAATAACTCAAAAAATAGTTTTACAAAGTGAGTAAGAGCGAAATAACAATAAGATAAAATAAGCATAACGTGGCGTTATTCCAGATGATGACCACGGGCACTACGCTGAAGACCCGGATAACGTTAGCCGCGCCAGCATTCCTATAATAGTTAATTTAATCATTTTCCTTGTTCAGGGTTACGTTGTGACCCGTTGTACACCGGGTGAAGCTCAGCGCTATTTTTGTCGCGCTGGCTGATGTTTTGCGTGGAAAAAATGGCCTCAGGCCCGCTTTCCTGCGCAGACGCTGACTCACTTACCGGGTACACAAGGGGATACACCATGATTCAGCCCGCCTCTGGCCCGAAAAATCAGGATCACAGGTGTCTAAATGAAAAATAGGGTGATATTGCTGTGTTTTACAACCTGCCTGGCCGGACAGCACGTACAGGCGGCAAAACAGGAACCTGTCGCGGCCTTTAACTGGCGAGCCGCCCCCACGGAAGAACAGATAACCAGCCTGACACTGCGTGATGCCATTCTGCGGGCCTTTGCCCGCAACCCTAAAATTTCCGAAGCGGCGGCACAGATCCGGGTCGGGGAAGCCGATCTCGACGCGGCAAAAAGTGCCTGGTATCCCCAGGTTTCTCTGATGGCGAGCGGCGGACGATCGCAACAGACTGACTCCGCAGGTAGCCTGAATAACAGTGGCTCTGGCGGCATCACGCTCAGCCAGCTGCTGTATGACTTTGGCCGCACCGGCGGGGCCATTGATGAACAACATAAACTCTCCGAGGCTTATCGCTACGCCCTCTACGACACCATGACGACGGTCGCCCAGGATACCCTGCAGGCCTATCTGGCGGTGAAGCGCTATCAGGCGCTGGTGGATGCCGCTCGTCTCAACATCGCTTCTTTGCAACGGGTCAGGGACATGGCGAAGCTGCGTGCCGATGCCGGGTTAAGCTCCCAGTCCGATGTCCTGCAGGCGCAGACCCGTATCGCCGGAATGAATGCCAGCATGGAGCAGTATCGTGCGCAGGCGCGCTCGGCGCGGGCACAGTTGACGGTGCTGACGGGGGTGACCTCGGAAAACCTGCCGGAACTGCCGCAGGCGCTGCTTAATCAGCAGGTAACGCTGGATAAAATCGCCTACGAGAAAAGCGCAGCCGTGCGCAGTGCGCAGTCGAAACAGGAGGCGGCGATGGAGCGCGTGCGCCAGGCGCAGTCCAACCACTGGCCCACCATCAAAGTCCAGGCGGGCCGCACCCGCTATGAAAATGAAAGCCGCTCTTACTGGGATGACGAACTGCAATTGCAGGTCGAAGCACCACTGTATCAGGGCGGGCTGGTCAATGCCCGGACCCGTGCCGCCGAGGGTGACCGTCAGGCCGCTGAAGCCGCAATCCAGCAGTCAAAACTGCAAATTAATCAGAATGCCTCCACCGCCTATGCCGACATGATCGGGGCGCAGCAGCGTAAAGAAGCGGGAGAGCAGCAGCTAAGCAGCGCAGACCACACCCGTGAGGTGTATGCCGATGAATACAAACTGAATAAACGCAGTCTGAACGACCTGCTCAGCGTGGAGCAGGATGTCTTCCAGGCTGACAGCAGCCGCCTGACGGCACTGTACGATGGCTGGGATGCCACGGTGCGTTATGCCGCAGCGGTTGACAATCTGTTGGACATTTTGGGCATCGATCGTGAAGCCAATAGCGGACAAACGCTGCCGTCGCTGTAGTGCGGCTGCGGGTAAGATAACCAGATAAGGCAGTTTTATATGACTAAACAGACCGCAACCACGGAAAACTGGATCGACGCCATGCTGCGCGTGGCGGCCCGCTTTGGTAAACCGGCTGACGGTAAAACCCTGCGCCAGCAGATGCGCTGGTTTGAACATCTCACCCCGCCGCAGCAGCTTGAACGGCTGGCAGGGCTGCTTGGCCTGCACCTGACGATGACCCCGCGTGACAGCATTCGCTGGCGGCAGGAGGTGACGCCGGTGGTGCTGATTATGGAAAGCGGCAGCGTGGTGGTGGTGGAAGCTATCGACAGCGAGGGGAATGCCCGTTACTGGCTCAGTGACGGCGGCGACGTGGTACGCGAAAGCGAGCTGTCACAGCTGCTGGAGCAGAGCCAGCAGGAAGTGGGCATTATCGGCGTCGCGGCGCGCGGGCGCGATGCGCGCATTGATGAGTTCGTCCAGCCGTATAAAAAACACTGGTTCTGGCAGAACTTTAACGGCATGGGGCGCAAAATAGGCGAAATTTCCCTCGCGTCGATTGTCGGTAACGTGCTGGCGCTGGCGGGCATCCTGTTCTCAATGCAGATCTATGACCGGGTGATCCCCGCGCAGTCGGAAGCCACGCTGTGGGTGCTGTTTGGCGGCGTACTGATCGCAGCGGTGATCGAATATCTCATTCGTCTGATGCGTACCCAGGTCTCTGATCTGATGGGAAAACGCATCGACCTGAAAGTGTCCTCTATGCTGTTTGCGCGCGCGATGAATATCCGCAACGAGGCACGTCCGAAATCGACCGGGTCGTTTATTTCTCAGCTGCGCGAGATTGATCAGGTGCGTGAACTGCTGACCTCGACCACCGTTGGCGCGGCGGCAGATATGCCGTTTGTGATTCTGTTCCTGTTTATCATGGCATTCATAGGCGGACCGCTGGTGATTGTGCCGCTGCTGGCGATCCCGCTGATCGTCATTCCCGGCCTGCTGATCCAGATCCCGATGGCAAAGCTGGCCAAAGAAGGACTGCGCGAAGGGGCGCTGCGCAACGCCATTCTGGTAGAAACCATCGAAGGGATTGAGGATATCAAGTCACTGCAGGCGGAACCCTACTTTCAACGCCAGTGGGAACAGACGCACGAGGTGAGTGCAGCCATCGGTATGAAGCAGCGCCTGTGGGGCGCACGTCTGACCGGCTGGGCATCGAGCGTGCAGCAGCTGACCTATGCCAGCATGCTGGTGTTCGGGGTTTATCTGGTACTCGACGGTCAGATAACTACGGGTACGCTGGTGGCCAGCAGTATGCTCTCCTCGCGCACCATCGCGCCGCTGATGCAGCTGACCATGGTCTTCTCGCGCTGGCAGCATGCTAAAAGCGCGATGAACGGGCTGGATGAACTGCTGAAAAAACCGCTCGATCAGCCGGAAGAGGGCGATATGGCACACTGTCCGACCCTGACGGGGCACTACGATCTGCGCGGCGTTCAGTACAGCTACGATGAAGAAAACGTGAAAAACGTGATCGCCATTAACCAGCTGCAAATCAAACCCGGCGAACGCATCGCCATTCTTGGCCGCGTTGGCGCGGGCAAATCCACGCTGTTGAAGCTGCTGGCCGGTCAGGCGCTGGCGACCCAGGGCAAGGTGATTGTCGATGGTGTTGACGTCCGCCGCATCGACCCGGTCGATCTGCGCCGTCAGCTAGGCTGGCTGTCGCAGGATTCGCGCCTGTTCTTCGGCACGCTGCGGCAGAATCTGATGCTGGGCAACCCGCACGCCAGCGAGCAGGATATGTTGCAGGCGCTGCGCGTCAGCGGAGCACTAAGCCTGGTTCAGCAGGATGCTGCCAGCCTGGACCGCATCATCAATGAGGGCGGGCGCGGGCTGTCCGGCGGGCAGCGCCAGATGGTGATGCTCAGCCGCATGATCCTGCGTCAGCCGCAGGTGGTGCTGATGGACGAACCTACCGCCTCGATGGATGAACAGCTTGAAGAACACGTTATCCGCCAGATGCAGAACTGGCTGAGCGGACGCACGCTGGTGCTGGTGACGCACCGTCCTGCGCTGCTGAAAATGGTGGACCGCATTATCGTGATGGATAACGGCCGCGTCATCGCTGACGGTCCGAAAGATGACATTCTGAAGCGAGCCACCGCCCAGACCGCCCAGGCGGCTCAGCCTGTGACCCCCGTAAAAGCAGGAGACACCGCATGAGTCTGGTACTGATGGATCGCAGTCTGAAACAGAATGAACGGCGCACCTCTGCCATCATCTGGCTCTGTACCCTGGCGCTGGTGCTGTTTTTTGTCTGGGCACATTTTGCCATCCTTGATGAAGTCACCGTCGGCACCGGGAAAGTGACGCCGCTCAGCCGGGCGCAGGTGATTGAAAGCCTGGACGGCGGCATCGTGGACGAACTCAACGTACACGAAGGCAACATTGTCGAGAAAGGGCAGGTGCTGGCCAGACTCGACCCCACCCGCTTCCAGTCTAACTTTGGTGAAGCGGCAGCCAGAGCGCGCACTTTGCGCGCATCGGCTGAGCGTTTAAGGGCTGAGCTGACCGAAGCGCCGCTAAAATTCAGTGCGGAAACGCTGAAAGAACCGGATCTGGTGGCGCGTGAAACGCAGCTGTTCCAGTCGCGGCGGCGTAACCTGCAGGAGACGGTGAGTAATCTGGAGCAGTCAAAAAAACTGGTTCAGGATGAACTGCGTATGACACAGCCGCTGGTGGCGAAAGGTGCGGCGGGAGAGGTGGAAGTAATCCGTCTGCGCCGTCAGGTTGCCGAGCTGCAGGGGAAAATTGATGAGGCCCGAAACGATTATGCCGTGCGCGCGCGCGAAGAGCAGGTGAAAAACAACGCCGATCTGGACGCGCAGCTGCAGGTGATGACCGGAAAAGAGGATCAGCTGACCCGTGCCACCATATACTCCCCGGTGCGCGGCATCGTAAAAGATATTCAGGTCACCACCGTGGGCGGTGTACTTCAGCCGGGCGGCAAGCTGATGGAGATTGTGCCGCTGGAGGATCAACTGCTGATTGAAACCCGCATCAACCCACGTGATATTGCCTATATTCGCCCCGGACTGCCGGCGACGGTGAAAGTCACGGCCTATGATTCGTCGATTTACGGCGACCTGCGCGGAGAGGTGGAAACCGTATCGCCTGATACCCTGCAGGATGAGGTCAAACGTGACCAGTATTACTACCGGGTTTATGTGCGTACCGATAAAGCAGAGCTGACGAATAAAGCGGGGCGTAAATTCCCGATAGTGCCGGGAATGGTGGCGAATGTTGAGATTAAAACCGGCCAGAAGTCCGTAATGGACTATTTGATCAAGCCTCTGAACAAGGTCAAAGAGTCGATGCGCGAGCGTTGATATTTGGCCAGCAATGGTCAGAAACAGGGGGGCATTCGCAACAGATAAAAAAATGCCAGGCATTAAGCCTGGCAACAATATTAGATGGTACAACTCATTCGGGGTGAGTGAAGATAATAATTCAATAAAATGATGATAGCGGGATAATAATACAACGCCTTTCTGGAAATTTTTTATCAATCAGTGCCTATTGCAGGCTGTTTTATTAACGTGATGAATTATAAGAGTTATCTTATTTTTTGTCTTTTTGTGCGCTATTTTTGGTCCCTCTGTGCTGTGTAAAAGTTCCCCGTTATTTACATTCAGAAATGTTATAACCCTTCAATGAAACATTTTCCGAAATTTAGTATCATTTTCTTGATAGATAATTACTCTCCCCGGCTTAAGATGACACTAAGTGCTTAATTTCCACACTTAGCACGCAGTGGCAAAATAAAACTTATAATCGAGAGGGTATTAAAATGAAGCTTCGCGTTCTTTCCCTGATGGTTCCAGCGCTGCTGGTTGCCGGTAGTGCCGGTGCGGCCGAAATCTATAATAAAGACGGCAACAAGCTGGATCTTTTCGGTAAAGTTGACGGCCTGCACTACTTCTCTGACGATGCCGGTTCAGACGGTGACCAGTCTTACCTGCGCTTTGGTTTCAAAGGCGAAACTCAGATTTCCGACCAGCTGGTGGGTTACGGTCAGTGGGAATATCAGGCTGCGCTGAACACCGCTGAAAGCCAGGGGACTGCGGACAGCTATACCCGCGTTGGCTTTGCAGGTCTGAAGTTTGGCGATGCAGGCTCTCTCGATTATGGTCGTAACTACGGCGTGCTGTACGACATCGGCGCGTGGACCGACGTCCTGCCAGAGTTCGGTGGTGATACATACGGTGCTGACAACTTCATGTTCCAGCGCGCCACCGGTGTCGCCACCTACCGTAACAATAACTTCTTTGGTCTGGTTGACGGTCTGAACTTTGCCATTCAGTACCAGGGTAAAAATGACAGCGATGCCGAAGTGGCCGGCAACCGCAGCGCAACCGCGCAGAACGGTGACGGCTATGGTCTGTCTGCGACCTATGACATCGGTGAAGGCTTCAGCGCCGGTGCCGCGATGTTCTCTTCCGATCGTACCAACACCCAGAACAGCAATGCGCTGCTGGGCAATGGCGACAAAGCAGAAGCGTACTCCGGTGGTCTGAAATATGACGCCAACAATGTTTACCTGGCGGCAATGTACACCAAATCGTACAACGCGACGCGCTTTGGCAGCACGGACAACCCGGCGGCCTATGGCTTTGCGGATAAAGCAGAGAACTGGGAGCTGGTGGCACAGTATCAGTTCGACTTTGGCCTGCGTCCATCTCTGGCATACGTGACGTCACGCGGGACTGACATTCAGAACTGGGGCACCCAGAACCTGAAACAGTACGTGGATGTGGGCGCGACTTACTTCTTCAACAAAAACATGTCCACCTACGTGGATTATCAGATCAACCTGCTGGATGACAACGACTTCACCCGCGCTGCCGGTATCAATACTGACGACGTGGTGGGTGTAGGCCTGGTTTACCAGTTCTGATAAAAAGGGTCAGCCCCTACAGAAAGAAGGTCAGCCCCTACGATAGGATCGATCGTCTGTTTCGATCGGTCCTTTTTCCAACAGATTTAAGCCGCAATCACGCCCGGCTTCTCCTCGCTGTTCTTTTCTTTCATTGGCAGGTAACTGCCTTCCAGCCCCATCCCACCAAGTGTAAACAGTGAAAAGCGCAGCAGACGGCGGCGTGCCTGGTTCTCTTTAACTGAGTGTTTATTGCGCATTGGTTATTCCCCGGAGTGAACAGTAAGATTGCTGTTGCAGAAAACGTGCCAGGTCACTTGCGGCTGTTGTATGGCGATTCAGGGGCGATGTGGCAGGGTGTGCGGGTCAGCCGGAAGAGCGGTTGCACCATCAGGGTGCCAGAAGGCCTCCCCACGGTGAGACCGGGGGAGGGAAAGCTGCCGTTAGCGGTGGCGTGGTCTTGGTAGCTGTCGGGTGTTCGTCTGCTTGTAATGCTTAAAGCCTGCAAAGATAATTAGTGCAATTGAAACCATGAGAAGCGCGTAATAGATCATTATGGCTCTCCTTTAATAGTGAATGATGAGCGCCGAAAGTGCCCTGTACAGCCACCATCCTGGTGAGCTATGACGGTAAGATCAAGGCGTCGAATCTGAGTTTTCTCTGCGGCAAGGGCCGGTTCGGACCAGTTTATAATCAAGATAACAGGCACAAATGAAGAGTAAATGGCGGTATTTTTTAGGTTTAATGGTGGTTTGCTTGCTGGCAGCCTGTGACGATCCTCAGCCCTCAGCGGGATCTGAAGGGATGGTGCTGGAAGGGCGCACAATGGGAACATTCTGGAGGGTCAGCCTGGCTGGCGTGGCACCAGAACGCCGGGAAGCCCTGCAAAAAGCCATACAACAGCAGCTGGATAATGACGACCACGAACTCTCCACCTGGAAAAGTGACTCTGTGTTGTCACGTTTTAACCAGTATCGCGGCACGGCGCCACAGCCGGTCAGCAACAATATGGCGGACATTGTCACGCTGTCACTGCGCATCGGTCAGCAGACTGCCGGCGCAATGGATATCACCGTCGGACCGCTGGTGAACCTGTGGGGCTTCGGCCCGGATAAACAGCCGGTAAAAACGCCGACACAGCAGCAGATTGATGCGGCGCGCGCGCTGACCGGACTGTCCCATTTACAGGTGATTGAGCGCGCTGATGGGTCGTGGCTGCAAAAAGATCTGCCGGGACTGTATGTAGACCTCTCCACCGTTGGCGAAGGTTTTGCGACCGATCATCTGGCGCGCCTGATGGAACAGGAGGGGATTAACCACTATCTGGTGTCAGTGGGCGGCGCGGTGCTGACGCGCGGTAATAATGCGCAGGGCAATCCATGGCAGGTGGCGATCCAGAAACCCACCGACCAGGAAAATGCGGTGCAGGCGATAGTTGACCTGCAGGGGCACGGTATCAGCACCTCCGGCAGCTACCGCAACTATTATGAACTGGACGGTAAGCGTATCTCACACGTGATTGACCCGGCGACTGGCCGGCCGATCCAGCACAAGCTGGTGTCGGCGACGGTGATCGCCACGACCGCGCTGGAGGCGGATGGCTGGGACACCGGTCTGATGGTACTGGGGGCTGAGAAAGCCAAAGCGCTGGCGCTGCGCGATAAGCTGGCGGTCTATCTGATTTTCAAGCAGGATGACCATTTCACCAGCTGGATGTCGCCGCAGTTTGCCGCATTTATTCAGCCCTCTTCCGCACACTGATAACCTGAGGAGTCGCGATGCTCGATCTGTTTGCTGACGATGCCCCCTGGCAGGAGCCTCTCACCGAAGGGGCGGTGATCCTGCGCCGCCGCGCCCGCGACAGCGCCGGCGATCTGATGGCGCAGGTCGGGCAGATTGCCGCGCTGAATCCTTTTGAACACCGCATCACTCCGGGCGGGCACCGTATGTCGGTGGCGATGACCAACTGTGGCGACCTCGGCTGGTCCACTGACTCACGCGGTTACCAGTATAGCGAACAGGATCAGGCCAGCGGTCAGCGCTGGCCGGCCATGCCTGAGACGTTTCGCGAGCTGGCGGTAGCCTGCGCCGCCGAAGCCGGTTTTCGCGGTTTCAATCCTGACGCCTGCCTGATCAACCGCTATGAACCCGGCGCTAAGCTGACGCTGCATCAGGACAAAGACGAACGTGACCTGCGTCAGCCGATTGTGTCGGTGTCGCTGGGGTTGCCTGCGGTGTTTTTATTCGGCGGCTTCGACCGTGCTGACGCCTGTCAGCGCGTCCTGCTGGAGCAGGGGGATGTGGTGGTCTGGGGAGGGCCGTCCCGGCTGCGCTATCACGGTATTCTGCCGCTGAAGCCGGGTATTCACCCGCTGACCGGGCCCTTCCGCTTTAATCTGACGTTCCGCCGCGCACGCTAGTCCGGGACCCCTCTGTCCAGAATGAGAATTAGTATTGATCTCGTCTTGCTTCTCATTAAACTGCAAGCTGCTTTTTACCTGCCGGGATGTTTTCATGGAGTTGCTTCACGTTGTCTACAAGCAGTATCGCTGGCCTTTTATTCTGGTCATCTTGCTCAGCCTGCTCAGCGCCGCGCTGGGGATTGGCCTGATTGCCTTTATCAACCGCGAACTGATCGTTACCCTTAATTCCTCGGTGATGGTATTACCGCAGTTCCTCGGGCTGCTGCTGCTGTTAATGGCCGTCACCCTTGGCTCGCAGCTGGCGCTGACCCTGCTGGGCCACCATTTTGTTTATCGTCTGCGCGGCGAGTTTATCAAACGAATTCTCGATACGCGGGTCGAGCGCATTGAGCAGATTGGCAATGCCCAGCTGCTGGCCAGCCTGACCAGCGACGTGCGCAATATCACCATTGCCTTTGTGCGCCTGCCGGAACTGATCCAGGGGATTATCCTGACCCTGGGTTCAGCGGCTTATCTTGCCTGGCTGTCACCGAAAATGATGGTGGTCACCTCGGTCTGGGTGGCAGTCACCATCATCGGCGGCTGGCTGCTGGTGGCGCGGGTTTACCAGCATATGGCGGTGCTGCGTGAGACGGAAGACCGTCTGTACCACGACTTCCAGATTATTATCGAAGGGCGCAAAGAGCTGGCGCTGAACCGTCAGCGTGCGCAGCAGATCTTTGAAAATGTCTACAGCGAAGACGCCAGGACCTACCGCCACCATATTGTGCGCGCCGATACCTACCACCTCAGCGCCGTAAACTGGTCGAATATCATGATGCTGGGGGCCATCGGGCTGGCGTTCTGGCTGGCGAACAGCCTCGGCTGGGCGAATACCGCGGTGGCAGCGACCTATTCACTGACCCTGCTGTTCCTGCGCACGCCGATGCTGTCGGCGGTGGGCGCACTCCCTACGCTACTGACGGCTCAGGTCGCTTTCGACAAGCTGAATACCTTTGATCTGACGCCTTATCAGGCAGAATTCCCGCAGCTCCCGGCGGCGAAAAACTGGCAGACGCTGGAACTGCACAATCTGATGTTTCACTACGGGGATAACGGTTTCAGGGTCGGTCCGGTAAATATGACGCTGAAGCGCGGCGAGCTGGTGTTCCTGATTGGCGGTAACGGCAGTGGAAAATCCACGCTGGCGATGCTGCTGACCGGGCTGTATCAGCCGGTCTCCGGTGAGATCCTGCTGGACGGGAAGGTGGTGGAGGCGACGTCAATGGACAGCTACCGTCGCCTGTTCTCTGCGGTGTTTACTGATGTACACCTGTTTGACCGCCTGATTGACGACCAGGGGCAGGCTGTCGATCCGGCGCTGGTGCAAAGCTGGCTGGAACGCCTGAAAATGCAGGATAAAATCAAGCTGGAAGGCAACCGCGTGCTGAACCTGAAGCTGTCGAAAGGGCAGACCAAGCGTCTGGCGCTGCTGCTGGCGACGGCGGAGCAGCGCGACATTCTGCTGCTGGACGAGTGGGCGGCCGACCAGGATCCGCACTTCCGCCGTATCTTCTACCGCGAGCTGCTGCCGTGGTTACAGTCACTGGGGAAAACAGTGTTTGCCATCAGCCATGACGACCACTATTTCCTGCATGCTGACCGCCTGCTGGAGATGCGCGACGGGACGCTGACAGAGCTGACGGGTATCGAGCGCGAAGCCGCCACGCTCGACGCAGTAAAACGCACCGATACCGCAGCGGGTTGACCGAAAAAGAAGGTCAACCCCTACCTGATATTGTTACCGTAGGGGCGACCATTTTTCCGGTCGCCGCGTGCCGATGTTGATGTCCCCGTCGTAGGGGGCGACCTTCTTTTCCGGTCGCCCCGTGCCGAAGATTTCCGGCAAACGTGATGAAGACCATTTTTTCCGGTCGCCCCGTGCCGAAGGTTTCCGGCAAACGTGATGAATACCATTTTTCCGGTCGCCCGGTGCCGATGTTGATGTCCCCGTCGTCGGGGCGACCATTTTTCCGATCGCCGCGTACCGATGTTGATGTCCCCGTCGTAGGGGGCGACCATTTTTTCCGGTCGCCCCGTGCCGAAGGTTTCCGGCAAACGTGATGAAGACCATTTTTCCGATCGCCGCGTACCGATGTTGATGTCCCCGTCGTAGGGGGCGACCATTTTTTCCGGTCGCCCCGTGTCGAAGATTTCCGGCAAACGTAATGAAGACCTTCTTTTCCGATCGCCCCGTGCCGAAGGTTTCCGGCAAACGTGATGATCCCCTACAAAATCGGGATACGGCTATTGCCACCGGGGTGGAACCGGCGTCCGCCTTACAGCACCTTCGCCAGAAAACGCCGGGTCCTCGGATGCTGCGGCTGGTTCAGCACCTGCCTGGCGCTGCCCTGTTCCACGATCTTACCCTCAACCATAAACACCACATTATCCGCTACCTCACGGGCGAATCCGATTTCGTGCGTCACCACCACCAGCGTTGTTCCGGAACGTGCCAGCTGCTTAATAGTGTCCAGCACCTCTCCGACCAGCTCCGGGTCAAGCGCCGACGTGGGCTCATCAAACAGAATCACCTTCGGGTTCAGCGCCAGCGCTCTGGCGATCGCCACGCGCTGCTGCTGGCCGCCGGAAAGATGGCGTGGCCAGGCATTGGCTTTATGGCGCAGGCCAACGGTATCCAGCAGCTGCAGGGCGCGCGTTTCGGCCACCGCACGTGAAAACTGCTTGTGGGCCAGCGGGGCTTCGATAATATTTTCCAGCACCGTGAGGTGAGGGAACAGATTGAAATTCTGAAAGACATAGCCCACGCCGATGCGCTGCCTGAGGATCGCTTTCTCCTTCAGCTCATACAGCTTATTGCCCTTGCGCTGGTAGCCAATGTAGTCGCCATCAATGCGGATAAATCCTTCATCGACGCGTTCCAGATGGTTAATGGCGCGCAGCAGCGTCGATTTCCCTGAACCGGACGGGCCGAGGATCACCGTTACCGAACCCGGAGCCAGCTCCAGCGAGACGTTGTCCAGCGCCTTAAAACGGCCATAGCTTTTGCTGACTCCGGCAATCGAAATATGACCGGGGGTGATATCGCTGTGCAGATCGATAGCTTCAGACATGATTAGCTCCTGACGGGCGTGATGGCTGCGCGCAGCCTTTGTGACGGCAAGCGAACAGGTTCACGTGTGGCACCGCGTGCCAGCCAGCGTTCGACGTAGTGCTGGAATACCGACAGTACGGTGGTGATCAGCAGATACCAGACCGCCGCCACCATCAGCAGCGGGATCACCTGCTGCGTGCGGTTGTAAACCATCTGAATGGTATAAAACAGCTCCGGCATCGCCAGCACGTAAACCATAGCGGTCCCTTTGGCGAGGCTGATGATTTCGTTGAAACCGGTCGGAATAATCGATCGCAGCGCCTGCGGCAGAATAATGCGCAGAGTACGGCGCGATGACGGCAGCCCAAGCGCGGCAGCCGCTTCAAACTGCCCCTGATCGACCCCTAAAATACCGCCGCGAATAATTTCTGCCGTATAGGCGGCCTGCACCAGCGTCAGCCCGATCACGGCTGTGCTGAACTGCCCGAGTACATCAATGGTTTTATACTCAACCAGCGTCAGCGGGGTAAATGGAATGCCGAGAGAAAGCGTGTCGTAAAGATAAGAGAAGTTGTAGAGAATAATCAGCACCACGATCAGCGGCAGCGATCGGAACAGCCAGATATAGCCGAATGCCAGCCCGGACAGCAGCCAGGACGGAGAGAGACGGGCCAGCGCCAGCCCTACGCCCAGCAGAATGCTCAGCAGGCTGGCGATCAGCGTCAGCAGCAGCGTCTGGCCCAGACCGCTGAGAATGGCCGGGGCGAAGAACCACTGAGCAAACACCGACCACTCCCAGCGCGGGTTGAACGCCACCGACTGGATCACTACGGCAAGAATAAACAGCGCAATCACCGCCCCGACCAGCCGCAGCGGATAGCGGGCGGGTACCACGCGCAGGGTTTCAGCGGATTTCATGGGCGGCTCCTGCGTCAGCATCGTGATGCAGCGTTTTGGTAAAGCGCAGGCGACCGTCGTAAGGGGGCAGGCTGTACTCCTCCGGGTCACGCTGCGTATCAAACTGCGGCTGATAGCCGTGCGACAGATAGAGGCGTACCGCTTCCGGCTGGCGGAAACCGGTCGTCAGGTACACCTGGCGATAGCCGGCCAGCAGCGCGCGGCGTTCCAGCTCGACCAGCACCTTCAGCGCCAGCCCCTGACGACGCAGGTCGCTGCGCGTCCAGATGCGTTTCAGTTCGGCGGTGTCGGCGTCGAATGCTTTCCAGGCACCCATCGCGATAATTTCCCCGTCGCGCTCCAGCACCACAAACATACCCCGTGGTGGCAGATACCATTCGGTCAGCTCGACTTCAGCATCCCGCGCGAAGAAGTCGCCGTAGCGTGCGCTGTACTCACCAAACAACCCGTCGATAATCGGCTCCAGCTCCGGTGCCTCCGGCGATAGCTGGCGGAAATGTTCATGGCTCATGCTGACCTCCTTTAGTCGCCCAGGCCTTCAGGGTTGATTTCAGAACGATCGAGGCGCTCAACGCCTTCGCCCCAGCGGTTGAGCACTTTGTCGTACTCGCCGCCTTTAATCACGCCATTCAGCGCGGCGTTAACCGCCGTCACCAGCCCGTTACCTTTCTTCAGCGTCACCGCAATATGCGCCGCTTTTGGCCAGCCGCCGTCCACGCTGCCGACCAGTCTGGTTTTACCGGTCAGCGCGGCTTTCCATGCGCCAATCACGTTCGGACCGAAATAAGCATCGGCGCGTCCGGACTGCAGGGCCAGCGTCTGCGCGGCGTCATCTTTTACGTAGTTAGGGATAAAAGGTTTCAGCCCTTTCTTCTGGTTTTCTTCATCCCACGCCAGCAGGATCGCTTCCTGGTTGGTCCCGGAACCGACAATAATCCGCAGTCCGGCAATGTCTTCCGCTTTAGTCAGTGAGGTGATTTTGCTGTCAGATTTTACGTAGAAACCGAGGGAGTCTTTGCGGTAGGTGGCGAAATCAAACTTCTCTTTACGTGCTTTGGTCACGGTGACGTTGGTGATAGCGGCGTCATATTTGCCGGAGCTGACGCCCAGCGGCCAGTCTTCCCACGAGGTGGGCACCACGTTCAGCTCCAGTCCGAGACTGTCAGCCACCAGGCGCGCGATATCCACTTCGCTGCCCTGTAGCGTTTTATTGTCATCAGAAAACAGCGTCAGCGGTGGCGAATTCAGCGCGGCGACTGCCACGGTGAATTTACCCGGCACCGCCAGCTTGAGGTCTTTCGGCAGCAGCGCCACCGCCTGCGGATTCAGCGGGGCGTGAACCGGTGCGGCGTTAGCCTCCACGCTGATGCCGGTACCATTAATCTTGACGGTTTCTGCCTTTGCCGTGCTGCCAAGCCACAGAGAGGCACTGAGCAGCCCCAGTAATACGGATGTTTTTTTCATGATGACGCACTCTTATTATGATCAAGCTGCAGATGAAAAAGGCAGGTCACTGCCCGTTAAGCGATGTCGTTCAGTGCCGCTTCAGCCAGCTGGCTGAAATACTCTGCGGCGGGATAGAGCAGGGCTTCATCGGGGTTAAAACCGGGATGATGCAGACCAAATTCACTGTTGCTGCCAATGCTGACGAAGGTGCCTGGGGTGTCGTGCAGATAGAATGCAAAATCTTCGCCGCCCATTTGCAGTTCGGCGTGCTGCACGTCGTAACCCTGACGGGCGGCTACCTGCTTGCTGAACTCCGCCCAGCGTTCGGTGTTGATCAGCGCGGGGGGACCGGGGTGCCAGTTCAGTTCGGCGCGAGCGCCGAAGCCGCTGGCAATACCGGCGATAAGCTGACGCAGACGCTGCGGCAGCTCGCTGCGAATGTCAGCGTTATGGGTGCGCACCGTGCCTTCCAGCACCACCTTCTGCGGTAACACGTTCCAGGTGTTGCCGCCTTCAATACGCGTCACGCTTACCACCACTGACTCCAGCGGGCTGTAGCTGCGGCTGACCAGCGTCTGGAGGGCGCTGACGATCTGGCTGGCAATCACAATCGCATCCACGCCTTCCTGCGGACGGGCGGCGTGTGCGCCTTTACCCTGTACCTCAATGTCAAAGCGATCGACGTTGGCATAGAACGGACCGCCGCGCGTGGCAAAAGTGCCCACCGGCAGCTCGGGGGCATTGTGCATACCAAAGATCGCCGCCACCTCCTGCAGCGCGCCCGCTGCAATCAGCGTTTTCGCGCCACCAAAACGCTCTTCAGCAGGCTGGAACAGCAGGCGGACGCGGCCAGGCAGGCTTTTTTCGCGTGCTTTCAGCAACCTGGCGGCGCCCAGCATCACCGAGGTGTGGACGTCGTGACCGCAGGCGTGCATCACGCCCTGCTGCTGTGAACGGAACGTGACCGGAGCGATCTCGTCAATCGGCAGGGCATCAATATCGGCGCGCAGGGCAATCAGCGTGTCGCCCTGGCCGATCTCCGCCACTACGCCGGTTTTCAGTTCGAAGGGTAACAGCCGGATACCGGCCTCGTTCAGCCAGCCGGTGATACGCTCCGTGGTGGCGAACTCCTCATTAGAAAGTTCCGGGTACTGGTGCAGTTCACGTCGCCATGCCACCAGCTGTTGGGCAAGAGATGCGTTCATCATTCGGCTCCTTATGCGGCGACCAGCTGATGGCTGGCCAGCAGTTGCAGGGATTTCAGGCGCGGAACGCCTGCACTTATCGGCGTATCAATGATGAATTCTTCCACGCCGTAGCGCTGATGCAGGGCTTCCAGCCCGGCATGAACCTGTGCCGCTGTCCCTTTCAGTACGGAAGATTCACGCGGTTCAATGCGGTGCTGCACGGCACCGGACTGACGAATAAAGGCTTCGGCCTGTGCCAGATTACCCACCGTTACGCTCTGGCCGTTGTCCACGTGCACGCGGAATTGCTGCAAATCAGCGGCCAGCCGGTCGGCTTCGGCAGGGGTATCCGCCACAATCGCCTGGACTGCCAGCAGGGCAGACTGCCCGTTGCTGTCGTGACGATAGGCCGTCAGCGCACGCTCCAGCTCCTGCCTGTCACCGTTCAGGTGAGCGGCAAAAACGAACTGCCAGTTAAGCCCGGCGGCCAGCTTCGCGCTGGCTTCGCTGGCCCCCAGCAGAAAGCGCGCTGCCGGACGTGGCGGCAGCGGGGTGGCGAGCAGCTGATCTGCGCCGTCGGCGGCAGGGGAGCCCGTCAGCCACTGATCCAGCGCACGAAGCTGGCTGGCAAAATCGCCTTTCTCCAGCTGATTGATGCCCTGCTGTAAGGCTCTGGTGGACAGCGGCAGGCCGCCCGGTGCTTTACCCACGCCGAGATCGACGCGATCCGGGGCCAGCGAGGCCAGCAGGTTAAAGTTTTCCGCCACTTTATATGGGCTGTAGTGCTGCAACATCACGCCACCCGAACCGACGCGGATGCGGCGGGTATGCGCCAGAATCCAGGCGATCAGCACTTCCGGCGACGGGCTGGCCAGTGCGGGGGTGTTGTGGTGCTCTGCCAGCCAGATACGGTGATATCCCAGCTCTTCCGCCCGCTGTGCCAGGGTCAGGGTGCGGGCCAGCGCTGCCGCAGCGGTTTCGCCCTCAGCCAGCGGGCTTTTATCCAGTAAGCTCAGTCGGTAAGCCATAATGCATCCTTGAACGGTATCGGTTACCGGCGATTATTGGAGGCAGGCCCGCTGCTGTAAAACAACAAATCTGGCTTAAATCAGTCGTGAAATGGGATAGCGAAGTAATGCCGCGAAACGGCAAAGGCTGTGCAAAATGGGTATTTTGTCTGGTGGGGCAATTCAGGTTTAATAGTGATTCACTTAACAGAGGAATAACACGATGAATGGTCTCTGGCTGCACTTCACGCGATTCTTTCAGGCACCCTCTGGCATGGCAACGCTCGACAGCTGTCGGGTGATCGAGGCAATGATACCGATGGTCGAGCTGTATGGCGTGGCTTTACACGATTTGCCGCCCGTGCAGCAGCACTACCCGGACGAATCCCGTTAATTTTCAGGCTACTGTGGCCCGGTTACCCAGGTAATGACCCGATCGGGTTGCAGCAGCACTCTTCCTGAAAACAGGCTTCCCGCGACCAGCCTTGCGGAGAATGTCTGTGTCAGACGCAGACTGATGTGGTTTAAATCCGCACTGAACGCCATAATTTCCGCGCCGCTGAAATCCATAAACTGCTTCACCTGCGGGTAAAGCGCCTTATACAGACTCTCCTTGAGCGAAAAAGCCACCGTCAGCGCCGTGGTGAACGGCAGCCCACACTGCTCCAGCCGCTGTTTTTCTGCGGGGCTGACCAGCATTTTGTGGGTATCACGGGCGACCTCTGCCGTCATCATCTTTTCACAGTCAACCCCCAGCACCAGGTCCTGACGCCGTGTCAGCAGTGCGCACACCTGCTGATGCGTATGCGACAGCGACCCGATAATTCCCTGCGGCCAGACAGGGGCGCGGTCCGGGCCGTTGCTCAGTAAAAATCCCGTTATCCCCCAGGTTGCCAGCGTCTGTTGCAGGCAGTAGCGGCTGGCCAGATATTCCGCACGGCGCTTTTTGACCGCGCGCAGCAAATGGGCAGGGGCAGGGATATTCAGGTCAGCGAACAGCGACTCCGTGAAATGAGCCGCATCGTAGCGCGCATTCATCAGATGGATATCCGGCGCTTCTGCCAGCGGTTGCAGGGAGCAGTGCGAAATAAAGGGGGGGCAGGACGGAATGTTCAGCGCAGACATAGCCACTAACCTGTGCAAATAAGATGAATTATTTTAAACAGGTTAGTGGCCGGATATCAAAATAAACGCTTTTGATTAATGATTCGGTGGGATGGCGAAGCTTTTCAGTGAGACCACGAAGTGATCGTGACCTTTGGAGATTTTCGCTCCGCGCTCACACCACTGGCTGGCAAGACGGAAAAAATCGTCGCTGCCGATGTCATAAGCCAGTTCCACTTTATTGATACCGGAATGGAGCAGTTCTTCCGCGTCTTTAAAGTTCTTTGCTTTGATAATTGCCATTTGAGTTATCTCTGTCTGGACAGTGCGGTGAAAGTGTAGCGACAGCGTATGATATTACTGTGACACTTTTGTTGCAGAGACGAAGATTGAGACTTTCGCCACGTTTTACGGCGGCATGACGAGGTGCGTAGCGCACTCGACCATATTGTCGCTACGTCATGCGGTGGGTAATAACTTATTCGTATTATCATATATAACCGATTTTTACCCGCAGATACTGGAGGCGAACTGTCGTTCCTGTACCTGCCCGTGACACTCACCTGCGAGCGACCATGACGAATATCACTCTTTACCATAATCCCGCCTGTGGCACTTCACGCAACGCGCTGGCACTGATACGTAACAGCGGCGTCGAACCCACAATTATTCTTTACCTGGAAACGCCGCCCGACCGGGAAGAACTGAAAGCGCTGATTGCCGCGATGGGAATAAGCGCGCGTGATTTATTGCGCACTAACGTTGAACCCTATGAGACCCTGGGACTGGCGCAGGACGTTTTCAGCGATGAAGCGCTGACAGAGGCTATGCTGATGCATCCGATCCTTATCAATCGTCCTGTTGTCGTGACGCCGCTGGGCACCCGGCTGTGCCGCCCGTCAGAGAGAGTGCTTGATATTCTTCCCGATCCCCAGCAGGCAGAGTTTATTAAGGAAGACGGTGAGCGGGTGACGGGGAAGGATGGCAGCAGGGCAGGTAACCCGTCCTGACTGCCCTGACGTCAGAGGGCGTTCAGCAGCTGTTTTTCAATCTTCGCACCCGGCATCATCCGTTGCAGGCCGTCAATCAGCTCGTCACCGGCAGCGTGTAAGGCGTCCAGCGGCATGGCGGGCAGGCTTTCCAGGATAAACCACATCTGACGGGCGCTGGAATCTAAACGGGTTCTGACCCCCTGGCGCCAGTTCCAGCGGCGGCAGGTGACTCCTTTATCGTCGCGCCAGATCGCTTCCCCGGCGTCCACGGTTTCCAGTACCACTTCCCCCTCTTTTATTGTGTCAAACGATTCAGAACCGTCGGCCACCATCAGCCGTGGCGTACCAATGTAGGCAGCGATGTTTTCACCGCCAACCGGGATCGCATACTTAATGCTGACCGCGTTATACAGGTCTACCACCGGATCGATAGCCGACAGCGCGCCGTCGCGCAGCACGCGTTTGCGTAACGCTTCTGCTGAACAGGGTGTGCGCTTGGGTTTGGCGCCAAAGGCTTTGAACACCTCGCCCCATGCGGCGAGATGCGCCTCAGCCCACGCGGGGGAGTCTGCGGAGATACCTTCACAGGCGGCCTTTAACGCTTCAGCCCCCACTTCAGCATGCCTGAGCGGGGCGGCTTCAACCACAATGCTCAGCGCCCTGAACCCAGGGGCAAGGGCGGTGATAGCGGGATGGATTGACGGACAAACGGTAAGCATCAGATAATCCTTTAATGACTATTTTATTCCATGGTAATGACTGATGACGCATAAAGTCAATATACTGACTGAAACGGGTGCTGATGTGAACTTTGTCAGCCTCGCGCTTGCCGCGAGAATAAAAGATTTCCGCAGACAGCAGAAGCTCACCCTCGATGAACTGTCACGCCGGGCCAGCGTCAGCAAAGGCATGCTGGTTGAGATCGAAAAAGGCGCGGCGAATCCCAGTATTGCCATCCTGTGTAAGATCTCTGCGGCGATGGGGGTCTCAGTTGCGGATATTGTCGATGTGGCGGGTAAACCCGTGGTGCATCTTGTCGCGCAGAAGGATATTCCCGTTCTCTGGACAGGGGAGCAGGGCGGCACCGCGCGTTTACTGGCGGGTAACAGCGGTCCGGATATGGTCGAACTGTGGCGCTGGGAGATGCATCCCGGAGAATTATTCGCCTCATCAGGCCACCCCGCGGGGACATTTGAACTGCTGCACGTTGAGGAAGGCGTGCTCACTCTCCAGGTGGACAGCACCACGCTGATTGTGCAGAAGGGCTGTTCGGCGGTGGCCAGAACGGACAGGCCTCACCATTACACCAATGCTGACAGCAGCCTGCTTGTCTTCACGATGACGGTGGCTGAGCGGCATTAATGGCCAGTGCTTCTGCGATCGCTGGCTTCACTAAAGGGCATGGAACAGGGCGGTATGTCACCGCACGAGGAGGTGGCATCCGAATATAGCTGTTACATCTATGAGTTTTTAAAAAACAGTACTACAGTGCGCCTATTTAGGCTGAGATTATTTAATTGCTAAAGTATGTTTTTATTTATGCCGTATGCACAAAAAACAACCCATCACCTGAGCCGTCTCTTTTCAAGAGAAGGCAGCCAACAGCATCTGTCAAATAAAATATATCTTTAAATGGATCCGGAAAGTCTGATGAGTATAGCTGCATAATAAATTCGTATTCCTTCAGCAAATCTGAGGGTAACTTTACTCCATTAGGTGGAGTGTTCGTAAGCATAGAGAATACTGGGTAATCGTCCTCCTGCACTTTTTTATCTTTAAATGTTGTATTGATTTTCGGAATTATATTATCTGGACTAATAATTTCCAATTCTGAGTTTTTCATGATTACCAGAGTGTAACCACTCGATATCGATCCCAGTTCGGAGGCGTTGCCGCTATAAGTAACTTTGTCGAGAAAATAATCAGAGCTGCTGTAGGTTGAAAAAACATACAGTATGCCTTCCTGGGGTATCGACCTGCAATTGTGAGTCTTCTTTAGGCTTGCACACATTATAGTTGCAATTAGTACTAAAGCCTCTCCATCAGGATTCGTGGGCCAGTTATTTAATTTTACTGAGTCACCACCTATGACAATGCCAGAGCTTTTAAAGTCATCAGATAATATAATTTCTTTAACCAGAGTCATATATTCACCCATATCCGTTAAGACTACTATGGAATTTTTTAGCCATTCTTCTTAATCCTTTTACTCTAGATTTAGGAACTCCACTTTTCCTAAGTGCCCCTGAAGTGATATCTAGTTCACGTTTTAAAGATGGTGCAAATTCGTGCCTGCCAAGGTATTGACTTTTACGTATTTGCGTCTCGTGCCAGTGAGTACTACCAACAAGCGGAGGTTTTTTATGGATACAAGAATCGATGATTTCTGGATTAATATCCAGGCCGCACATGACCGCTGGGAAGGACGCCAGGTGGGCACCCGCTACCCTGTGGTTATGCTCAGTCCTCTTCAACAACTGCTTTGATCAATGCATCAAGGGATGAAAAAACCTTTGCATTGTCGATGAAAGGATTTCCCGAGTCCTGTAGGTAAAATCGAGGCTCTGCCGAGCGCTCCATTAATACTAAGCGGCCGCCAGAGTCGTCACCAATCAGCAGGTGATCAGGAAACGACGCCGATATGTCGTAGGCCTGTTGCCGTTCAGCGATGGATACCGTGGAATGAATAAGCACAAGGTCTTCGATCATCGCGCCGTCGCACTGCGCCCAGAATCCGATTATCCATGCGTCCGGTTTTATATCGCACTTCTGCATAGCCATAGCGATGTCTTCTGCACTTGCAGGCGGATTTTTGTAGTTGTAAAGCTGGCTCATTGGAGTACACCCGTTAAGTTGAATGAAAAGCCTGGGGCGGCAACGAAGACAAGTGGGCAGCCTGCCTGAGGGCAAAGACAATCTGCTCTTCGGTGAATCGTGACTTTTTCATCGGCACCACCTCCGTTCAGGGAAGTGTTTATCATGCCGGAATTCTGTTTCTGAGTGGAGCAGGATTTTGGGTCAGGGTCAGCTGGAGAGGGCATATGCAAAAATGTACATAAAGTAAAGGGGCTAATCTCACGATTAACCCCTTGACCTGTCAGAGTATTTTGGTCGGCACGGAGAGATTTGAACTCTCGACCCTCGCCACCCCATGACGATGCGCTACCAGGCTGCGCTACGCGCCGACGAATAAAACTATCTTACTGAACTATGCGCTGATTGCAAGCCGCTAACGTCTTGACTGCTCTAGATTTATACAGTTAATTAGCGATAAAGCGTTTTTCGTCTGTCAGTACCTGTAACAGTAGCGCCAGCTGCGGCTTATGATTTTTCAGGGGCTGACCCTGTAAATCCCATGCGGCATAGCTGCCATTATTGTCCAGCACCAGCGTCTCCTGCGGGGTGGTGATCAGCAGTTGATGATTGGTGCTGCTGGCAACCCAGTTGTGGCGGCGCTGAGCGGCAAACAGATCCTCACCCTGTGAGTAATCAATCGCTGGCGTACTGACGTGCAGCAGGCGCTTCATCAGCGTCGCCATAATATCCTGATGATCGGTAAGCTTGTTCACCGTCTGCGCCGGGGTATTCGGCCAGTGCACAACCAGCGGCACCTGCAGCATCTGACGATTTCCTTCGTCAGCTTCACCTTCCAGCACCACGCCGTGCTGGGCTGTAATCACCACCACCGTATTTTCCAGCAGCCCTTTCTGATCCAGCGTATTCAGCACCGTCTGAATCTGCTGATCCACGCTGGCGGCGGCGCGGGCGTAGCGGCGCGGGTTCTGCTTATCCGCAGTATCGCTGTTATCGGACGTTGACAGTGACAGGTAGGAGAACCACGGTGCCGATCCGCCTTTATGTCCGTCCAGCCAGCGCTGCCACTGGCTGGTGGTGTCGGCGTTCGACTGGTTTTCAGAGGCCGGTAACGAGAAGTCGGTCAGCAGCGCCTGCCGGTACAGCGGCGAGTTGAAACCGTCGCTGGCAAACAGGCCAAACTGATAACCCTGCTGCCCCAGCGCATTAATCAGGGCAGAGGGAATACGCGACGACAGCACGCCGTCCATATAGCTTGGCGAAATACCGTAGAACAGGCCAAACAGGCCGGTGTCTTCGCTGGTGCCTGAGCTGAAATGCTGGCTGAAGCGCACGTTGCCCTCGGCAAAACGCGTCAGATTAGGCAATGATTTTGCCATCGACGCCTCGTTCAGACCGTCCACCGTAATCACCAGCAGGTTGTTGCGCGTACCTTTATCAGCAAAGTTGATGTCGTTCAGGGGATAGGCGACGGAGACCGCTTCAGGATTCCCCTGCTGTACCAGACGGCGCTGATACTCCTGTGCATCCAGCAGGCCGTGTTTCTCCAGAAAGCGGCGTGCCGTCATCGGATAGGAGAGCGGCAGGTTAGAGCGCTGCATGGTAATCGGGCGATAGAAATTCGCATCTGCCCAGATATACATCAGATGGCTGGCGAAAAAGGCAGTGATAAACAGCCCGGCCAGCGGCTTGCCAAAGCTGCGGCGGTTCAGGCTGCGCAGCTTCTGCCAGCTCCAGGTGGCAAACAGCATTTCAACCAGGAAGATAGCCGGTACGCTGATAAACATCAGCTGCCAGTCACGTGCCATCTCGCTCTGGTCGGGGTTAACCACCAGTTCCCAGACCACCGGGTTCAGGTGCAGGTGGAAGCGGGAAAATACGGCGCTGTCCACCAGTATCAGCGTCAGCCCGGCGGTGGCGATGATGGCGGAGAGGAAGCGCAGCAGCCGCTGCGACATCACCACGAACGTCAGCGGGAAAATAATCAGCAGATAGGCGGCGAAAACAATAAAGCTGAAATGACCAATCCAGCTGCTGAACGAATAGAGACGACCAGCCAGCGATGCCGGCCAGTCGGAGACAAACAGGTAGCGGCTACCCAGAATGAAAGCGAAAATGATATTAAACAGGGCGAACCAGTGCCCCCAGCTTATCATCTGGGAGACTTTTTCACGGTAGCGCTGTTGATTTGTTACCATATCGGGATCAGGGTCATCTCATCAGTGGGCTTTGTCATCGCGTACCGACGCCTGCAGGGCATCGGCAAACGAACGGGCCATTGCATGGCGCTGTGCCGGTGCCACGCTGGTATTTAGTAAATTGGTCACCATATTTCCCAGGACCATCAGGGAAAGATCGGTTGGGGTCTGGTTTGATTCCAGTACCTGGACCATTTCTGCGAGGATCTTCTCCACGCGCTCGTTGCTGTAGCGGGATGATTGTGCCATAACGTCAAATTTATACTGAGGTTTAAAGGGCGCTATCTTACCGTAAGGAAGCGCTTTTTTCTGCTTTTTTATCGCAAAGCAACACGAATGAACAGTGCATCGTTGTGACAGTTGATCGTAATGGCGCGCAGTGATTGAATACGCGCCTGTGCTTAAAGGAGAGTTTACCATGAGTCTGGATATTACCCAGATTGCCCTTCACCAGATGATCAAGCGTGACGAACAGACGCTGGAACTGGTCCTGCGTGATTCACTGCTGCCGTCCAACGCGCCGGTGACGGAAATGATGGAAGAGCTGCATCGCGTCTACAGTGCCAAGAGCAAAGCCTACGGCCTGTTCAATGAAGAGAGCGAGCTGGCCGACGCACTGCGCAACTGCCGTAAGGGTGAAAATGACTTCCTGGCCTTCAGCCGTGCCGCCAGCGCGCGACTGCGCGATGAGCTGGGTAAATATCCGTTTGCCGAAAGCGGCGTGGTGTTATTTGGTCACTATCGCTACCTGGCCGTTGAGTACCTGCTGGTTGCAGTGCTCAGCAGTCAGAACAGTATGCGCGTCAACGAAGAGCTGGATATCAGCAGCACTCACTATCTGGATATCAGCCATGCCGATATCGTGGCGCGCATCGACCTCACCGAATGGGAAACCAATCCTGAATCTACCCGTTACCTGACCTTCCTGCGTGGGCGGGTAGGGCGCAAGGTGTCTGACTTCTTTATGGACTTCCTCGGTGCCAGCGTCGGTCTGGATACCAAAGCGCAGAACCGTGGCCTGTTACAGGCGGTGGACGACTACTGCGAAGAGGCCAGTCTGGATAAACATGAGCGGCAGAATTATCGTCAGCAGGTTTCCACCTACTGTAACGAGCAGCTTAAGTCCGGCGAAGAGATTGAGCTGGAAGGGCTGTCAAACGAGCTGGCCCCGCTGGGGGATAAAACCTTCCAGGCGTTTACTCAGGAACAGGGCTATGAGCTGGAAGAGAGCTTCCCGGCAGACCGCAGCACGCTGCGTCAGTTGACTAAATTCGCCGGAAGCGGCGGGGGGCTGACGCTCAACTTTGACGCGATGCTGTTAGGCGAGCGTATCTTCTGGGATCCGGCCACGGACACCCTGACCATCAAAGGCACACCACCTAACCTGCGCGATCAGTTACAGCGCCGTACCAGCGGTAAATAACTGCGCTGCCTCCGCGCCGATATTCGGTTTTCCTGCACCATTCAGACGAAAAAAAACGCCGCATTAAGCGGCGTTTCTTTCACATCAGTAACGAACGGGCAATTAAGCGCGAACGAAGTCGATGTGGTGCAGTTTTGGCTTGAACGGGTGACGCTGAACAGCCTGCACTTTTACTTTAGTTTCTTTGCCATCAACAACCAGGGTCAGAACTTCGTCGTAGAAACCAGGCTTAGCCTGCAGGTTCAGTACGGAGTCATGGTCCATTTCGATAGCAATAGCTGCTTCATTTCCGCCATAGATGATGGCCGGGAATTTGTTAGCTAAACGCAGGCGGCGGCTCGCACCCTTGCCCTGCTCTTTACGAGCTTCAACATTAATAGTGAACATTTTTAAGTCTCTTCAGGTTTATTCCTGCTACAGGCGACCCAGCAGCAGGTAGATTGTTCAGCTTTCACCCGGCAGAGCCAGGCAAAAGCGGGCGGGATTATAGCCGGGTTTGCCATGGCAGGCAATGAAATAGTCAGATAACCGCAGCGCAGCTGGGTTCAGCGTAATTCGTTAGCGCGCCGGAAACGCCCCTCGTAATCAAACACCTTCTCACGGATCTGCCAGAAATGGCGCTGTTTACGCGCCACCACAAAGTCGGGATGGCGCAGCAGCGGCTGAAGCGCGATGATGTCAGCGGCATTTTTCCAGCCCAGCGGCACGCCGGGTGCACGCTGGTGCGGGCGCAGAAACAGCTGCTCAAACGCGGTGCGCTGTGCCGGAGATGTTAAGCGGAAACGCTCGCTGACTTCGGTGGCTTCTTCGTCGAAGTAGCGCACCTTCAGCCATTCACCGTGCCCGTCGCTTCCGCTCTCCAGCACCATGGCAGCGCAGCGCAGCACCAGTGCATCTTTCAGCTTCAGCGCGGCTTTCAGCATATCGTCCGGGTCAACCAGGATGGCATCACACTCGCGACAGCGCCGGGCGGCAATATCGTTTTCAGCGTGACAGTGCGGGCAGTTTTTGAAGCGGAAGCGGTAGTCGCACTGTTCGCGCAGGCCGTCATCATCTTCCAGCACGCCCTGACAGCGTCGGCCAAAGTGCTCAATAAGGGTACCGTCCTGGGTGGTTTTTCCCCAGAAGGTATTGGCAAAACCGCAGCCGGGGCAGAAGACCTGCACCGGCTGATTGTCGCTTTTTCCCTTCGGTGAGCCCACTTCCGGGGTGAACAGATCGTGCGGGTTCCCGGCGTAGTCGAGGATCAGGCAGTCGGTTTTACCCGGACTGAGACGCAGCCCGCGCCCGACGATCTGCTGATACAGGCTGACCGATTCGGTCGGGCGCAGGATAGCAATCAGATCGACATGCGGCGCATCAAAGCCGGTTGTCAGCACCGCGACGTTGACCATATAGCGCAGTTCACGCGCCTTAAAGGCGGTGATCAGCGCGTCGCGCTCGGCAGCAGGCGTCCCGGCGCTGATCAACGCCTTACTGTCCGGCAGCAGGCCGAGCACTTCGCGGGCGTGTTCGACCGTAGCGGCGAAGATCATCACCCCCTCACGCTGCTGAGCAAACTCGACAATCTGCTGAATAATATGTGGCGTGATGCGCTGCTGCTGTTTCAGCTCGCGATTGAGATCCGCTTCGCGGAACAGACCGTTTTCCTGCGCCTGCAAACGGCTGAAGTCGTACTGCACCACCGGCATATCCAGCCGCTCCGGCGGCACCAGAAAGCCGTGTTTGATCATATAACGCAGCGGCAGCTCATAGATGCAGTCGCGGAAGAAGGCGCGTTCGTCGCCCCGGACCATGCCGTGATAATGAAACTGATAAATCCAGCCTTTCCCCAGACGATAGGGGGTGGCCGTCAGGCCCAGTAGCCGCAGCTGAGGATTGTGCTGGCGCAGATGGTCAATAATCTGCTGGTACTGGCTGTCTGCGGCATCGCTGATGCGGTGGCATTCATCAATGATCAGCAGAGAAAATTCTGCGCTGAACTGCTCCAGATTGCGTGCGACCGACTGAACGCTGCCAAAGACCACTTTGGCACGGCTCTCTTTACGCTGTAATCCGGCGGCGAAGATATCCGCATCCAGCCCGTAGGCCTGATATTTTGCCTGGTTCTGCGCCACCAGCTCTTTCACGTGGGCCAGCACCAGTACACGCCCACGGGCCACCCGCGCCAGTTCGGCAATCACCAGGCTTTTTCCGGCGCCGGTGGGCAGGACGATCACCGCAGGTTGTGATGAACGGCGGAAGTAGCCGATGGTGGCATCGACTGCTTCCTGCTGGTAAGGGCGTAGGGTAAACAACATGAAGACCTGTAAAGCAGCAACAAAGGGCTATTATGCCACGAAAGCGCCATAAGAATACGCTACCCTCTGTGCCTCAGTGGTTTCTGCCGCTATACTCTTAGCATCTAATAAGATATCCATTCCTGATGGGCGTTCTGCGCCACATCAACAAGACGATTTCGTCAGTTTTCATTCCAAACCAAAACAGGCAGTGCAGAGTTAATGCGACTTGATAAATTTTTATCCCAGCAACTGGAAGTCAGCCGTGCCATCGCCGGGCGTGAGCTGCGTGCAAGAAAAGTCACCGTTGACGGTGAAGTGGTGCGCGAAGGGGCGTTTAAATTAAGCCCGGAAAGTGCGGTGGAATATGATGGCACTCCGCTGCAACAGCAGCTCGGACCGCGCTATTTTATGCTGAATAAGCCCGTGGGCTATGTCTGCTCGACGGAAGACCCGGATCACCCGACCGTGCTGTTCTTCCTTGAAGAGCCTTCCGCTTACAAGCTGCATGCTGCCGGCCGCCTGGATATTGATACCACCGGTCTGGTGCTGATGACCGATGATGGTCAGTGGTCACACCGCATCACTTCTCCGCGCCATCACTGTGAGAAAACCTATCTGGTTACGCTGGAATCACCGCTCAGTGACGATACCGCACAGCAGTTTGCAGATGGGGTACAGCTGCACAATGAAAAAACGCTGACCAAACCCGCAACGCTGGAGGTGATTGACCCGCACCAGGTCCGTCTGACCATCAGTGAAGGTCGTTACCATCAGGTAAAACGCATGTTTGCCGCCGTGGGCAACCACGTGGTGGGGCTGCATCGTGAACGTATCGGTGCCATTGCGCTGGATGCAGAAATGGAACCCGGCGACTATCGTCCGCTGACCGCAGAAGAAATTGCCAGCGTTGGCCTGGCGCGTTAATCAGACTTTCATACCATAAAAACCCTGATGCTGCGGAGGGCGGGACGGTGTTCTCGCCGCCTGAAGCGGCAAGGGGTAAAGGGGCGGTGCGTGGCAAAAGATAAGAATTCCTCTACCGGGCTGGTGGTGATCCTCGGGCTGCTGGCGATGCTCATGCCGCTGTCTATCGATATGTATCTTCCGGCTCTGCCACAGATCGCGCGGGAATTCGCGGTGTCGGCGGGCAGCGTGCAGATGACGCTCAACGCTTACATCCTCGGTTTTGCCCTCGGCCAGCTGATCTACGGGCCGCTGGCCGACAGTTTTGGTCGTAAGCCGGTGATCGCCGCCGGAACGCTGATTTTTGCCATTGCCGCGGCCGCCTGTGCGATGGCGCAAACCATCGACCAGTTGATCAATCTGCGTTTTCTGCACGGCCTGTCGGCGGCGGCAGGCAGCGTGGTGATTAGCGCTCTGATGCGTGACAGCTACTCGAAAGAGGAGTTTTCACGCATGATGTCCTTCGTGATGCTGGTGACCACCATTGCGCCGCTGCTGGCACCGATTATCGGTGGCTGGATGCTGCTGATATGGAGCTGGCACGCCATATTCTGGACCATTTCTGCCGCAGCGGTTGTGACCACGCTGCTGGTGGTAACCCAGATTAAAGAGACGCTGCCGAAAGAGAAGCGGCAGCCGTTCAGCCTGCGCACCACGCTGCGCAACTTCCTCTCTCTGTTCCGCCATAAGCGCGTTTTCAGCTATATGCTGGCAAGCGGCTTCTCCTTTGCCGGGCTGTTCTCGTTCCTTAACGTCGGGCCATTTGTTTATATTGAGCTGAACCACATTTCTCCGCAGGATTTTGGCTACTACTTTGCTCTGAACGTGGTGTTTCTTTTCCTGATGACATTGCTGAACAGCCGCTGCGTGCGCCGCTTCGGGCCGCTGGTGATGTTCCGCCTGGGTCTGCTGATTCAGTTCTCAATGGGGATCTGGCTGGTGCTGGTCAGCGCGCTCAATCTCGGGTTCTATCCACTGGTGTTCGGGGTGGCGATGTTTATCGGCTGCGTGGCGATGGTGTCGTCGAATGCGATGGCCGTGATTCTGGAAGAGTTTCCTCATATGGCCGGGACGGCCTCATCGCTGGCGGGTACGCTGCGCTTTGGCGTGGGTGCGCTGGCCGGGGCGATACTGTCCACCATTACCTTCAGCAGCGCGTGGCCGATGGTTTGCGCCATCTTCATCTGTGCCACGGTGTCGATTGCCCTGTTTACCTACGCGTCACGGCCACGTAAATCCGCGACAGCAGGCTGACAGCGCGCCAGCTATATCTGACCCGGTCGGGGCATGCCCCGACCCTGCCCGGCATTATTCCCGCCTTTAAATACCGCTGTGATGTTGCTTTTTTGTAAATAACTATCCCTAAAAAAGTAACGATATTGCAGCAAAAACGGTTGTTATCCCCCGGTTAACGCGGTAAATATAACGAATAAATGAGAGCTAACTCTCAAAAATTGGTCTGTGGCGCACTTCCTGCCGCCAGGCTGAGCTTGCTCGCAGGGTAAATAGTGCCGTTTATTAACAGGTTAACCTGCACCCGGCAATTGATGATTTACCTTGTGAAGTAATTGTGAAAATATTGTTTAAAATTTGTTCTGGGGAATTCTGTTGAATACGTTACAACATTCAGTGGTACATCGTTTGCCGCTAAGCTATCGCTGGGGCACCGGTCCGGTCGGGCTGGTGATCGAAGCGCAGACGCTTAACGGGCTGAGCAGCGAGGATGACCTGATCGGTCTGCGCCTGCTGAGTCACAGCGGCGCACCGGCGTGGGAAATCATGCAAAAAATCGAAGCGGCCCTGGCGGAGATCCAGCTAGCCTGTTCGGTGGTCGAATGGGAAGGTGAGCCCTGCCTGTTCGTACAGCGTGAAGATGAGAGCGCCACCACCTGCCGGCTGAAAAGCTTCGGCGTGGGGATTGCCGAACCTTTCCTTATCGATCGCCGTGCCTGACGATGTTACCCGCTACGCTAACGCCAGTAACTGCTGCGTGTAACTCTGCTGCGGCGCGTTAAACACCTGTTCGCACTTGCCCTGTTCGATCACTTCCCCCTGACGCAGCACCACCACCTGATGACACAGTGAACGCACGACGCGCAGATCGTGGCTGATAAAGATATAGGCCAGACGGTGCTGTTGCTGAAGCTTTTTCAGCAGCGCGAGGATCTGCTTCTGCACCGAACGGTCAAGTGAAGAGGTTGGTTCATCCAGAACGATCAGCTGCGGTTGCAGGATCAGGGCACGGGCAATGGCGATACGCTGGCGCTGGCCGCCGGAAAATTCTGACGGATATCGCTGGCGCGTTTCCGGGTCCAGCCCCACTTCGTGCATGGCGGTGATCACCCGCGCCTCACGTGCGGCTTCATTCAGCTCCGGATGATGTACCTGCAAACCCTCGGCGATAATCTGTAAAACATTCAGGCGTGGATTGAGCGATGAGTTCGGATCCTGGAACACCACCTGAATCTGGCGGCGCACGGGCAGCATTTTTCTGCGGTTCATCAGGTGCAGAGGCTGCTGGTTAAACCAGATTTCCCCTTCAGAGTGCAGCAGGCGCAGCAGCGCCAGCCCGGTAGTGCTTTTGCCGGATCCTGATTCGCCGACCAGACCCAGACTTTCCCCCGGCCTTAGCGTAAAACTCAGTGACTTCAGCGCGTGGTGGTAGCCGACCGTGCGCTTCATCAAACCCTGTTTAATCGGGAAGGCGACCTGTAAATTCTCCACGCGCAGCAGCGGCTCAGCCTGTTCATCTGCCGGATCCGGCTGCCCTTCAGGTTCGGCATTCAGCAACTGTTGGGTATACGGGTGCTGCGGGGCGCTGAAAAGCTGGCGAGTGCTGTTATGCTCCACCGCCTGTCCGTTACGCATCACGGTAACGTTGTCCGCCAGGCGCTGCACAATATTCAGGTTATGGGTGATAAACAGCAGGCCCATATTCAGCTCCTGCTTCAGCTCTTTCAGCAGCGTCAGGATCTGCGCTTGTACCGTGACGTCCAGCGCGGTGGTTGGCTCATCGGCAATCAGCAGTTCAGGCTGGGTCAGCAGCGCCATCGCAATCATCACACGCTGGCGCTCACCGCCGGAGAGCTGGTGCGGGAAGTTATTCAGCCGGCTGGCGGCCTGACGGATGCCTACGCGGTCCAGGCAGGTCAGCATTTCAGCACGTGCGGCTTCACGACGCATGCCGCGGTGCAGCGACAGCACCTCATACAGCTGCTTCTCAATGGTGTGCAGCGGGTTGAGCGACACCATCGGTTCCTGGAAGATCATCGCGATGCGGTTACCACGCAGCCCTCGCAGCGTTCGCTCATCGGCGCGCAGCACGCTCTGCCCGTCAAAAATGATGTCACCCTGGGTATAAACCACCGGTGGGGTAGGCAGCAGGCGCATCACCGACAGCGCGGTCACGCTTTTTCCTGAACCGGACTCGCCGACCAGCGCCAGCGTTTCACCGGCATCCACCGACAGCGACAGCCCATCGACCACCTGGCGCTCTTCGCCGCCCTGACGAAAAGCGATACTGAGATCCTGAATCGTAAGTAGCGGCATATCAATGTACCTTGCTGGGGTCAAAGGCGTCGCGTACCGCTTCACCGATAAAGATTAACAGCGACAGCAGGATCGCCAGCGAGAAGAAAGCGGTAAGTCCGAGCCACGGTGCCTGCAGATTATTCTTGCCCTGGAGCAGCAGTTCACCCAGCGAAGGTGAACCCATCGGTAGGCCAAAACCGAGAAAATCCAGAGAGGTCAGGGTGGTGATGGAACCACAGAGAATAAAGGGCAGATAGGTCAGGGTCGCCACCATGGCGTTCGGCAGCATATGCCGTGACATAATGCGCCAGTCGCTGACGCCCATCGCCTGTGCGGCCCGAATGTAGTCTAAATTACGCGCGCGCAGAAATTCAGCTCGCACCACGTCGACCAGGCCCATCCAGCCAAACAGCACGGTAATCCCCAGCAGCCACCAGAAACCGGGCTGTATCACGCTGGAGAGCAGAATAAGCAGGAACAGTTGTGGCATGCCTGACCAGACTTCGATAAAGCGCTGTCCCCACAGATCCACCTGCCCGCCGAAATAGCCCTGTACCGCGCCGGCAAAAATGCCGATGACGCTTGAAATCAGGGTCAGCGTCAGGCCAAACAGCAGGGATATGCGGGTGCCGTAAAGAATACGCGCCATCACATCGCCGCCGTTGGCATCTGTTCCCAGCCAGTTCTGCGCTGACGGCGGAGAAGGGAAGGGCACTGAGCTGGCAAAATTAATCGTATCATCGCCAAAACGAATCGGCGCCCACAGTGCCCAGCCGTCCTTATCAAGGCGTGACTTCAGCCACGGATCCTGGTAGTCAGCCAGGGTCGTCAGCGGACCGCCAAAATCGCTCTCCTGATAATTCACCAGCAGTGGGAAGTAGGTGCGGTCCTGATAGTGCACTACCAGCGGTTTGTCATTGGCCAGCAGCTCGGCCCCCAGACAGAGGATGAAAATAACGGCGAAGATCCACAGCGACCAGTAGCCGCGACGGTTGTGTTTGAAACGCGCCCAGCGCGCCTGATTAATCGGGTTTAAACGGCTCATTGGCGGCCCTCAAAATCAATGCGCGGGTCGACCAGCGTATAGGTGATATCGCTGAGAACATTCAGCAACAGGCCGATCAGGGTGAAGATATACAGCGTACCGAACATCACCGGATAGTCGCGTTGTAACATAGCATCATACCCCAGCAACCCCAGACCGTTCAGGTTGAACATCACTTCTATCAGCATCGAACTGGTGAAGAACATACCGATAAACATGGCCGGGAATCCGGCAATCACCAGCAGCATGGCGTTGCGAAAGACGTGGCGGTAGAGGATTTTCTTCTCATCCAGCCCTTTGGCACGGGCGGTGACCACATACTGTTTACGGATTTCATCCAGAAACGAGTTTTTGGTCAGCATGGTGAGGGTGGCGAAGCCGCCGATCACATTAGCCAGCACCGGCAGGCAGATATGCCAGAGATAGTCGGTCACTTTGCCGTACCACGGCAGGCTGTCGAACTGCGTCGACACCAGCCCGCGCAGCGGGAACCAGTCGAGATAGCTGCCCCCGGCAAACAGCACAATCAGTACGATACCGAACAGGAATGACGGGATGGCATAACCGACGATAATCAGCGTACTGCTCCAGAGATCAAAAGCACTGCCGTTGCGCACCGCCTTTTTAATTCCCAGCGGTATCGACACCAGGTAAATAATCAGGGTACTCCACAGTCCGAGGGTGATGGAAACCGGCAGGCTCTCTTTAATCAGCTGGACCACCGAACTGCTGCGGAACAGGCTGTCACCAAAATCGAAACGCGCATAGTTCCACAGCATGGTGAAGTAGCGCTCATGCAGTGGTTTATCGAAGCCGTAGCGTTTGGTGATTTCGGCAATCACTTCCGGGTCAAGCCCGCGGGACCCGCGATACTGCCCCTCGCCCGGTTGGGCATTCAGCGAACTGCGGCCGTGAGAGGAACCTTCCCCGGCGGCACCAGGCATACCGGTGGTCTGGCCGAACTCAATGTTAGCAATCGCCTGGTCCACCGGACCACCCGGTGCAATCTGCACGATAAGGAAGTTGATAGTGATAATCGCCCACAGCGTGGGGACGATCAGCAGTAAACGACGAATTAAATAAGCACCCACCGTCAGGCTCCTTAGCGACGTTGCGCCGGCAACTGTGCGGCTTTATTGACATCGTACCACCAGTTATCAAAACCCTGCGCGTAGGTTGGACGCGTGGCGGGCATTGAAAACTTATTCCAGTACGCATAGCGGTCGTTAGCGGTGTACCACATCGGGATCATGTAATAGTTCCACAGCAGTATACGGTCCAGCGTCCGCCCCAGCGGTAACAGCGCCTCTTTGTCACCCTGATGCTGGTCGATCTGCTCAATCAGGTTATCCACCAGCGGGCTGGTAACGCCGGGGGTGTTCCACGATGAATTGATATAGGCAGACCCCCAGACAATTTTCAGGTTGGTGTCGGGCGTGGCAAAGGCCAGATAGCGTGAGGGCAGCATGTCAAAATCACGTTTGCGCAGCCGGGCCAGATACTGGGAGCTGTCCACCTGGCGTAGCTCCATGGTAATACCGATACGCGCCAGATTGTGCTGGAACGGAAGTACCCACTCGTAGTTACCGCCGCTGCGCAGCAGCAATTCAAAGGCGAAGGGCTGCCCCGTCTTGATGTTAACCAGCCGCTGATTTTTCAGTTCCCAGCCCGCCTGTTTGAGCAGGTCCAGGGCCTCCATCAACTTCTGGCGGTCGTAGCCTGAGCCGTCGGATTTTGGCGGCTGATAAACTTTATCAATCACCTCTTCGGGAAACTGTCCTTTTAAAGGCGCTAAAATTTTCAGCTCCTGCGCATCAGGATAATTCTGTGCGGCATATTCCGTATTCTGGAAGTAGCTGTCTACCCGCTTGTACGCACTGTAGAACAGCGCCTTGTTCATCCATTCAAAATCAAACAGCAGCGATAGCGCCTCGCGCACCCGGCGATCGGCGAACTGCGGCTTCTGGATATTAAACGCCAGCCACTGAGTATCGGTCGCGACGGTGTTGGGGACCTCATCTTTCACGATATAACCGCGTGAAAAATTATTCCCGGTGTACTGAGTGGCCCACTTCTTAGCCGAACCTTCACTGCGAAAATCAAAGGCACCGGCTTTAAAGGCCTCAAACGCGACGTTATCCTCCAGATAGTAGTCGTAGCGGATGGTATCGAAATTGAAACGCCCCTTATTGACCGGCAGATTCGCCGCCCAGTAATCTTTCACCCGTGACCAGGTGACGGACTGGCCCATTTTATAGGCGCTGATGCGGTAGGGGCCGCTGCCCGGAGGTGGGGTACGCAGGGGATCGCTGAGATTATGATCTTTCCAGAAGCTCCTGGGATAAACCGGTGACGACAGCAGCGACATCATCATGTCGCGGTCAGATTTAGGCAGTTCAAAACGTACTCTCAGGCGTGAAATCGCTCTTGCTGTAACCCCTTTGTAAATCACACGATACTGGGGGACACCCTGGGTCATAAACATGTTGAAGGTGAAAGCGGCATCTTCAGCGGTGATGGGGCTACCGTCATGGAATCGCGCCTGGGGATTGATGACGACTTCGAACCAGCGATAATCGTCGGGATAACGGGCGAATTCAGCAATTAAGGGATACAGGCTACCGGTTTCATCATCCGATGAGGTAAAAAGGCGGTCATAGGCGTTTTCGGTGCCGATGGCCGGATTTCCGCGCATCGCCGCGCGGTTGAAATTGTCGAAAGTACCGATCGCCGACAACGTGACGCTGCCGCCTTTGGGCGCAGCGGGATTGGTATAATCAAAGTGGGTAAAACCAGCGGCATATTTGGGCGTGCCGAGCTGGGCAAAACTGTAGCTCTCATGAATATTTTCAGCCTGCACGCTGGCCGTAAATAGAGCGAGTAATGTCAGGGCTACAAGACGCACGATCATGTTTTCAACAGCCTCCCACCGGTGATGAATCAGTTAATGACGCCAGCCTGACAGTAAAATTCATGCGGCACAATCATATTGAATTTTTTTCTACTGATTAAATATTAATGGTTTAACTTTCAACCCTGAGGCTGAGGGCAGGTGTCTTCTGTTCAATAAAGTAGTCAATCAGCTGTATAACGGTGAGCGGGCGGCTGAACAGATAACCCTGTAAATGTGTGACGCCACGATTAATCAACCACAGCGCCTGTTCACCGGTCTCCACGCCTTCGGCGACGGTGCTCAGACCCAGCTTTTTCGCCAGCGTCACAACGGCATCCAGCACGGGGGAATTTACCGTTTCTAACCCGATACTTTGAATAAACCCACGATCGATCTTGAGGTAATCAAACTTAAACTTCTCCAGATAGATGAGTGCGCTGTGGCCGGTGCCAAAGTCATCAATCGCTATTTTGATATTTTGCTTTCTTATCCAGTCAAATATCTCGTCGGCGTTGTGTTCTGCGACCATCGCCCGTTCCGTAATTTCAAATACATAATGAAAATGTCCGGCCGGCATCATCGCCAGCCAGTCAAGTACATCCTGGCGGAACGTCGGATGTATAAGATGGCTGGGGGAAAGGTTAATTCCCATCTGCGTTCCGGCAGGAATAGTTTCGCGCATCCGGTGAGCATCGTGGGCAATCAGCGTAAACAGATGGCGGGTTAACGGCACGATCAGATTCTGGCCTTCAGCGTAACTGATAAAAGAATCCGGGGGGATGTCGCCTTCTGTTGGATGCGTCCAGCGTAACAGAGCTTCCAGGGCACAGGCTTTTCCACTATGAGTCTCAATGACCGGCTGATATTCCACGTGGAACTCCCCGCGCTTAATACCGAGCATAATTTCTTTACCTGAGCGCATGCGCAGCGTGAACATCATAAAACAGCCGCAGGTTATCAGGACGCTCATCAGTAACCCGGTGAGCAGGATAATAAGTATATCCCGATGCGGCAGGGCTTCGCCGTAAAGATAGAGCGTCAGCGGGTAGCCGGGAATAGCGATGCGGCGCAGAGGGTGTGCCGGTAGCCTGTGGATATTGACCAGCCGATCGTTCCACGTGGCAATTGCCATATCACCGGCCGCAAGCGCCATACCGCTTATCTGCTGCTGCCGTGAGGCGAGCAGCAGATAAGGAATCAGGTTCACGTTCAGCGTGGTGAAAATACCGTTGCCCGCCTGTCCGGCGTTTTTCAGCCACAGCACAATAGCCGGTTTACTCTGTACCATCGGGGTCCCGGGGATCAGGCGAATATCAATGGCGCGGCTGACATCGGTAAACGGAGAGATTTCGCTGATATTTAACTGCATCGGACCGGTAGCCGAGGAGCAGAAAGCGCTGCGGTTGTTGACCAGTAAAATAGCGCGCACGTTCTCGGCAAAGGCGGCGCGCTGGGTCAGATCGCTGCGAACGGCGTCACAGCCCGCCAGCGTGGCTGGCTGAAGTGGGAGCAGGGTGCTTTTTAACTCGTCAAAAACGTTCACTACATAATTCTGGGTATATCCGGCCAGGCGGTCGTGCTCTTCTGCGCGACGATGCCAGGTCAGGGTCAGCATAATAATCAGGAACAGAAGAAAAAAAGCAAAGCCAATGGATGCACTGAGCCAGACTATCTTGCGCGGCTGGGAAACAGGGTGCCTGACGGTAGTAGATAGTGGCATGCGGCGACTTCTCCCGTATTTGCCCGTTTTATTATTATTGAGGGTTTACAAGCATCTCTGCTCTGGTGTCAGCCAGTGAGCATATAACGGAGGGGGATTTCTGTCTCTATCTTCCTGATGATAATCACTTCTTTTCAGCAGGGCGAAGTCATAGCCGTTTATTAGCCGATACTGCCTCTCTGCTTCTGCGGGCAACAGCGGGAAAAAAAGCAAAAAAAAACGCTACCGGGGCAGCGTTTTTTTATCTCGTGTTCGCAGACTTCAAGGGAATGAAATCAGCTCTGCGTTCGGCTCAGTACCCGACGTGCATCGCGGTAACGGTTTTTCCAGTAGGAATCATTCAGGTTCGAAATCATCACACCGCTGCTGGTGGAGGCATGAACGAAGTTGTCATTACCGATATATATACCGACATGACGACCCGTAGAGCCTGCACGGAACAGCACTAAATCACCGGGACGCAGTTTTGTGCGCGTAATACTTTTACCGGTATCTTCCTGCTCGTAAGTCGAGCGCGGCAGATCCAGGCCAAACTGTTCACGGAATGTGGTCTGGACGAAGGCTGAACAATCAATGCCTCGTTTGCTGGTACCGCCAAGACGGTAACGCACACCTTTCCAGTCCGCATACTGGTCCATCAGGCGGGATTTAATATCCACATTCTGAACCATTTGTTCGAATTCATCCTGAGACGCTTGCAGTAAAAAACCATTTTGATCTTTAACTGCATGAGTATCAGTTTGTACATTGTGCCCGCTGTTCGAACTACATGCTGACAACAGTGCCGCTAACGCGACGGCGGGGAGCGCCCGCAAGATGTATCTCAGTATAGGTTGAGACTTGACCATTATGTTTGTGATCCCTTGAAGTCCTTAACGACGAGGTCGTTAGCAGAATTGCGAAACGAAACGAGATTAATTAGTGCCGGAGGGTAAGACAATTCGGAAAACGTTAAAATGTGTTATTGAGCACATTTTAAAATGTAACATACCGAAATACTTTAGCCATTTCGCCTAATCGAAAGTGAGGTTACCCGATTACAAGCCGCATGGCGAGGGGTTTTAAGCACTTTTTTGTAGGTTTCTGTGATGTGAAATCATTAAGTAACGAATCGGTTACATTATCGCCAACTGCCAGAGTAACTGAGTGCCCCTAAGTGCAATTTTTCAGCGCTATAGCGCCGGCGAGAAGGAAATCAGAATTATCTGTCTGGACAGGCGGGCAAATCAGCGCTTTCGGCTATCTTCAGGTGAGGATTAATTCTTATATTAAAGAATGAATGTGTCGCCAGAACAGAGTGTCTGGCGACAAAAATAACACCCACAAAAAAACAGCAAACCTGTGGTATCAGAAGGATGACTTCGCCGGTTTATATTTTCCCGGTAAATTGCGGTACAGCCAGTTCACCAGATAATCACTTGCTGGCGTCAGTAACCACCAGCTCATACCGACCAGCACGATAGACAGCGATCCCACGGCAATATCCGTAAACCAGTGCGCACCAATCATGACGCGGGGAAGCGCGAAGACCACCACAATCACTAGCGCCAGCGCAAAAGATTTGCGGGTGAAATAGCGCAACATAAAGCAGGAAAAAATAATCAGCATCATGCCGTGATCGCCCGGAAAACTATCCGCGGAGGCATCCTTGGTGGGAATTCCCGTGAGCTTAGTGACGTGATTCACATTCGGGAAGTATTTCGTTGGGCTGGGGTGTGATACCGGAATCTGATGTCCAAGCTGATTCAGCACCACCGCCGTGATAAGCATGGTGATGCCGATAGCAAACATACGGCGGCGCCCCTGCGGCGTCTCACGACGCCAGAAGTGCAGGTACAAAGCGCCCATCGCCAGCAGTGAAACCCCATCAAACGCCCGGAAGTTGGTCACTGCTACCAGCCAGAGCAGGGCAGGATCCGTTGCCATCCTTTGGTTGAACCAGTAAAAAATGGTTTTATCCACGGTGAACCACAGCCCGTGATGCGCCGGAAGATACCAGGAGAAAAACAGCGCAAGGCCGAGTAAGTTCAGCAGCAGGATGAGCAATAAACGTTTAATAGTCATAGTGGAATGAAGGCTTTTTCCGAAAAGTCGGCGCGTAGAGTATGCCCGGTATTATAAACGAATAGTCAACAAGGTGGTTTGCAAACTATTCCAGTCAGCCTGTTCGTCGTGAATCAGCTCTATCCGGCTGTCAGGCGGAGGAGATTGCCGGGTTTCAATATGGAAGTCGTCACCCTGGCGATTAATACTCACCAGGCCTTCCGGAATGCGCAGGACGCCTTTTACCCGTGACACCGGGGCCAGTCTGGCCCATTCCAGCAGACCGATGGTATCAAATACCGTTTCACTGTCGAAAATCCAGCCTGCTGCATAATAGCCCTGACCCTGATTAAGCGCCCGACGCCAGCGCGCGTTCTCACTCAGCTTCAGCGCAGCGAGGCCGGACTGAGAGGGATGATGATGGTGCAAAGGGGAAGGCAGCGTATCCAGATTCGCTCGTGGCAGGTCAAGCAGTGCAGTGTCAATCTGGCCGTGAGCGGTGACGATCAGCTGGCGCAGAGGGGCCACCTGCTGATGCCACTGGCTCAGCGCCTGTGCATCAGCGTCAGCCCAGCGATCCTGCTTATTGGCGATGATAATATCGGCCGCCGCCAGCTGGTCGCGAAAGTTTTCGTTTTCCCGCACGCGCGCATCAGCCAGCTGACGGGGATCCAGCAGGCATAGCGTAGCGCGCAGGTCGATCCAGGGCTGATAAACGGCGGCTGACAGCATATCGAGGATCTGTTTAGGGTGGCCGAGGCCGGTCGGTTCAATCAGCAGACGGTCAGGCCTGGCCTGCTTCAACAGCATATTCAGCCCGACCTGCATTGGCAGACCGTTAACACAGCACATGCAGCCGCCGGGGATCTCTTTCAGCACGGCACCACTTTCCGCCAGCAGGGCACCGTCTATACCAATTTCGCCAAACTCATTGACCAGTACGGCCCACTGTTCACCCTCAGGTTTACAGGCCAGTAAATGCCGCAGAGTGGTCGTTTTGCCACTGCCGAGAAAGCCGGTGATCAGATTGACGCGGGTCATGTGCGCTCCTTTAAAAAACTTTAATGATATTTATCGTTCTTTAGCCGTATTTGTTTTCATCACGCGAAGGCAGGTTGTTGACTAAGGTAAAGGGGAAAGACAACCACGATAGTAACGAGGTGAAAAAATGAACAGCACTCTGGCGGCGATCGCCGTAATGCTTTTCGCCTCATGGACGAGCAATGCACTGGCAGGGAATAGTCAAGCAGCAGTCAATTCGGGAACTATTCTCTTTGTAGGCAGCATTGTGGAATCCCCCTGCGAATCCGGTGTTCAGCAAGGGTCACTTCAGGTTTCCTGCCTGCGCAATGGAAAGACACAGACCACAACACTGGCGCTGAATACCACGGCTTCACAGCCTATGCCCCATAATATCGGCCGCAGCCAGATCAAGTGGCTGGACGGTCAACACCGGTTGGGAATACTGACGATGGAATATCAGTAACAACTAAATTGTTATAACATAACAAAAAGGGTGGCGCCAACGGCGCCACCCTTTTTTATTCGCGCTAGTCGGCGCGGCTCATATAGCGACGTTCCGGGATATGAATGCGAATCTTATCGCCGTTGCTGAGATACTCTGGCACCTGAACGATCAGGCCGGTAGCCATTTTTGCCGGTTTAGTGCGGGCGCTGGCCGAAGCGCCTTTGATGCCTGGCGTGGTTTCGACAATTTCCATATCCACGGTTTGCGGCAGTTCCAGCGCGAGGATCTGACCGTCCATCGTCAGGACCTGAATACCCGGAATACCGCCTTCTGGCAGGAACAGCAATTCATCTTCAATCTGCTCCTGTTTGAAGTTGTACGGCGTGTAGTCTTCATCATCCATAAACACGTATTCGTCGCCATCAATGTACGAGAAAGTCACCTGGCGGCGGCTCAGCTGGATGGTGTCGAGAATATCATCACCCTTAAAACGTTCCTCTACTTTCATGCCGGTACGCACATCCGTAAAGCGCATTTTATACAGAGTGGAAGCGCCACGGGCGCTCGGGCTTTGCACATCAATATCTTTCACCAGCAGCAGCTTACCGTTGTAGCTGATCGCCATGCCCTTTTTGACTTCGTTCGCTCTTGGCATAAAACAGGTCTCGTGTTTGAAGAGGAGAAAATTATCGCGACAAGTTACTCGCGCCCGCGTCGTCAGGCAAGATGGGCAGAGAAAATATGTGGCCGTGATATCACGGTTGTCCCGGCAAACCGTAGGGGGCGAGCTTCTTTTGCGGTCGACCCGATCGGCCTCACGACAGCAACCATAGTATTCACCAGGGCTAACTGCTATTGTCGCGATCTTAATGCGAGGGGTCAGAGATGGAATGTCGTGCCGGATGTGGTGCCTGCTGTACAGCACCGTCAATTTCATCGCCTATTCCCGGCATGCCCTTCGGCAAACCGGCGAATACGCCCTGTATTCAGCTCGACAGCCAGTCACGCTGTATGATCTTCGGCTCACCGCTGCGGCCAAAGGTGTGTGCGGGATTACAGCCGGAAGTGACGATGTGCGGCACTTCCCGCCAGCAGGCAATGGTGTTCCTGCTGGACCTGGAAGCACAGACCGCGCCCTGAGTCATCCCGATACACTGGCTTCCTCTGCTGCCTGGGGTTCCGGCACGCGCAGCAGACAAAGCAGCGACCCGGCCATCATCACCACGGCAAACCAGAATACCGCGTGAAAACTCCACACCTCTGCCACCATTCCTGCCAGTGAACCGCCGACAATCCAGCCCATACGCGTGGAGTTAGTGAACAGCGTGGTGGCGGCTCCGGCCTGGCCTGGCATCATATCCTGGAAGTAGATCATACCGATGGCGGCTACCACCCCGATAAACAGGGCATTCAGCAGCTGCAACATCAGCATGGCTGTCTCGCCGTTAAACAGCAGTGTTCCACTGTAAAACAACAGCCCGCAGAACGCCGCGCCGCGCATCAGTCGGCGTTTGCCCCAGCGTTTCGCATAATAACCTGCCAGCAGCATCACCGGGATCTCCAGCCCGGCAGCCAGCCCCATCATTATCCCGGCCAGTTTTTCCGACAGATGCAGCTCGTTAACCACATACAAAGGCATGGTGATCAGATACAGGCCGTTGCTGGACCACATCAGCGTACAGGCGATAAATAACATCAGCGTGGCACGGCGGTTGCGGCGCGGAGCCTGGAGCGGCTGGCCGATCGTCACATGGGTTTTGCGCATAGAAGGCAGCAGATAACGCACAATCACCGCACACAGCACAAAGGCCACGGCGGCAGTCAGATACATGGTGCGAAAACCGTAGCCCAGGGCCAGAGCGAAGGCCAGCGGGGGGCCAACCATCCAGGCCAGAGAAATCTGGGCGCGCATCACTGAACTGAACATCACGTTTTCACGCCCGGTCTTATCCGCGTGCTCACGCGCCAGCGCAAACATTTGCGATGTGGCGCTGGTGCCGAAGCTGGAAAGCAGTACGCCGACGAACAGCAAAATAAAGTAGTTACGGTTCCACGCAAACAGCAGCGAGGCCATGGCTCCCAGCAGGCAGCAGTAAAGGATCAGCGTTTTACGGTCCCCTTTACGGTCGGAATAGCGTGCCAGCAGCTGGCTGACGACAATACCAATCACCGCGCTGAGAGTGAAAAACAGCCCAACCATAAACGGACGAACGTGGACTTCGGTGCTCAGAAACAGGCTGAGCGTTGGGGTTTGCAGCGCGCCGGCCAGTCCGGAAATAAACGCCACGATGAGAAAGGCCAGCGATTGATTGTCTGGCAGGGTACGGGCGGGCGCAGCAGGGAGTGACATGAGTTATACAGGCCTGAATAAGGAAAAACGGCGATATTTTACGCTGTTATATCAGAGGCGGGAATCCTTTTTCAGTCGTTAATGAATGTACTCTCATTTTACGCACTTTTTGCACCGTTCAGCCATTTGCGTCAGCAACCTGGGGGGCTTCAGCAGGCCTTCAGCTTTTGCGCATTTTCGACGAGCGTTTTTCTGAAAATGATTGATAAAATGTGCGGGACTTCAAAAATCTGCTACATCGTTCACGGTAAAACTTGCAACAGATCCGCTATCAGGACCACACTCATTGAAACGTTTCAGCGTTGTCTTGTCAGGTCATTGGTCCGGAGACTGCGCTTTTTTTCTCAATTTAGCTGAAACGATTCAAATTCAGCAGCGAGGAGAACCATGTTCCAGTTAGAACTTAATGCCATTAAGCCTGGTGCCCAGGCTGGCGACAAACAAGATGCGATTCGTCAGGTGGCCGCAGCCCTGACCGCTGCCGGTAACGTGGGCGAAGGCTATGTCAACGGTATGCTGGCGCGCGAACAGCAAACCTCTACCTATCTGGGAAATGGTATTGCCATTCCGCACGGCACCACGGATACCCGCGATCTGGTGTTGAAAACCGGTGTGCAGGTGTTCCAGTTCCCTCAGGGCATTGCCTGGGGCGAAGATCAGACGGCTTATGTGGTGATCGGGATTGCCGCTAAATCCGACGAACATCTGGCCCTGTTGCGCCAGCTGACACACGTGTTAAGCGATGACAGCGTCGCAGAACAGCTGCGCACCACCGACTCCGCAGAAACCCTGCGCAGCATCCTGATGGGTGAGAAGCTGGCGGCAGAGTTTAAGTTCGACACCTCACTGATTGCGACCGATGTTGCCGCCAGTGACCTGATGACACTTCAGGCGCTGAATGCCGGTCGTCTGCAGCAGGCGGGGGCGATTGACGCTTCCTTTGTCAGCAATGTGATTGCCGGTAAGCCGCTAAACCTGGGGCAGGGTATCTGGCTCAGCGACAGTACCAGCGGTAACCTGGCGAGCGCGGTGGCCATCAGTCGTGCGGCAGCGCCGTTCAGCGTCAACGGCGAAACGGCTTCCCTGCTGATCACCGTCTCGGTGACCGATGACCAGCCGCTGAACGTGCTGAATTATTTAAGCGATCTGCTGATCCAGCAGAAAGCCGATCGCCTGCTGAGTGCTGATGCCGCCGGGATCCTGGCGCTGCTGACCAGCGAAGTCTCCGAGCAGGCAGATGTGCTGACCGAAGAGTTCACCATCCGCAACGAACACGGCCTGCATGCCCGACCGGGCACGGCACTGGTCAGCGTGATCAAACAATTTAACTGTGACGTCACCGTGACCAACCTCGATGGCAGCGGTAAACCGGCTAACGGTCGCAGCCTGATGAAAGTCGTGGCTCTGGGTGTGAAAAAAGGCCATCGCCTGCGCTTTACCGCCAGCGGTGAAGATGCACGCGCGGCGCTGGATGCCGTGGGTGAAGCGATCGCCGCCGGTCTGGGCGAGGGTGCAGCATGAGCAGACGCGTCGCCACTATTACCCTGAACCCTGCCTACGATCTGGTGGGATACACCCCGGAAATCGAACGCGGCGAAGTCAACCTGGTAAAAACCACCGGGCTGCACGCTGCAGGTAAGGGCATCAACGTGGCTAAGGTACTGAAAGACCTTGGTATTGATGTCACTGTCGGCGGTTTTCTGGGCAAAGAGAATCAGGATGGCTTCCAGCTGCTGTTCAGCGAGTTAGGCATTGCCAACCGCTTCCAGGTTGTGGAAGGCCGTACCCGTATCAACGTCAAACTGACCGAGAAAGACGGTGACGTCACCGACCTCAACTTCTCCGGTTTTGACGTTACCGCCCAGGACTGGGATCGCTTTAGCGCCGACTCCCTGACCTGGCTGGGCCAGTTCGATATGGTCTGCGTCAGCGGCAGCCTGCCAGCAGGCGTGGACCCGGACGCCTTTACCGAGTGGATGACGCAGCTGCGCACCCACTGCCCGTGCATTATTTTTGACAGCAGCCGTGAGGCGCTGGTCGCGGGCCTGAAAGCCGCACCGTGGCTGGTTAAACCCAATCGCCGCGAGCTGGAGATCTGGGCTGGCCGCAAATTACCGACATTACAAGATGTGATTGAAGCAGCACATGCGCTGCGTGAGCAGGGTATCGCTCACGTGGTGATCTCTCTTGGTGCCGAAGGGGCGCTGTGGGTGAATGCTTCAGGCGAATGGATTGCAAAACCACCTGCCTGTGAAGTTGTAAGCACCGTGGGTGCTGGCGATTCAATGGTTGGCGGGCTGATTTATGGCCTGCTGATGCGTGAGTCCAGCGAGCATACACTGCGTCTTGCAACGGCAGTGGCGGCAATGGCCGTCAGCCAGAGCAATGTGGGCGTTACCGATCGTACCCAGTTGGCCGCAATGATGGCGCGTGTTGACCTGGAACCTTTCACAAACTAACAGCAGGAGACGCATAATGAAAACGCTGCTGATAATTGATTCTTCGCTGGGACTGGCAACCGGCTATCTGGCAAAAAATATTACCACTGCGGCTGCGGCAAGCGCCGGTCTGACTCTGACGGATAATCTGGCAGAAGCGGATCAGGTGATTGTAGCGGGCAAAAACATTCCGGCAGACGGTAACCTGAACGGCAAAGCCATTTATCTGGCTGATATTGAACAACTGCTGCGTCAACCGGCAGAAGTGCTGGCGAAAGCGCAGACCGACGCCCGACCTTATCAGGCTCCTGCGGCCGTTGCTTCGGCAGTCGCACCTGCTGCGGTCAGTAGCGGACCGAAACGCGTAGTGGCGGTGACCGCGTGCCCGACCGGCGTGGCACACACCTTTATGGCGGCAGAAGCCATCGACACCGAAGCCAAAAAACGCGGCTGGTGGGTCAAGGTAGAAACCCGTGGTTCAGTGGGCGCTGGCAATGCCATCACCGCTGAAGAAGTCGCGGCGGCTGACCTGGTGATTGTGGCGGCGGACATTGAAGTGGACCTGGCGAAATTTGCCGGTAAGCCAATGTACCGTACCTCAACCAGCCTGGCGCTGAAGAAAACCGGTCAGGAACTGGATAAAGCCGTGGCAGAAGCCCGCGTTTACCAGCCTCAGGGCGGTCAGTCTGCGGCACAGGACGACAAAAAAGAGAAGGCAGGCGCTTATCGTCACCTGTTAACCGGCGTGTCCTACATGCTGCCGATGGTGGTGGCGGGTGGTCTGAGTATTGCGCTTTCCTTTGCTTTTGGTATCACCGCGTTTAAAGAGCAGGGTACGCTGGCTGCGGCTCTGATGCAGATTGGTGGCAGCAGTGCTTTTGCGCTGATGGTGCCGGTGCTGGCAGGCTTTATTGCCTTCTCGATTGCTGACCGTCCGGGTCTGACCCCAGGTCTGATTGGCGGTATGCTGGCGACCAGCATTAACGCCGGGTTCCTCGGCGGTATCATTGCCGGTTTCATCGCCGGCTATGCCGCGAAGTTCCTCAGCTCGAAGGTGAAACTCCCGACCAGTATGGAAGCGCTGAAACCGATTCTGATCATTCCGCTGGTAGCGAGTCTGATTACTGGTCTGCTGATGATTTACGTCGTGGGCAAACCGGTAGCCGGTATCATGTCCGGTCTGACCGCGTGGCTGGCGAACATGGGCACGGCGAATGCCGTTGTTCTGGGCGCGATCCTCGGTGGCATGATGTGTACGGATATGGGTGGCCCGGTGAACAAAGTGGCCTATGCGTTTGGCGTCGGTCTGCTCAGCTCGCAAACCTATGCGCCGATGGCGGCAATTATGGCGGCCGGTATGGTACCACCGCTGGCGATGGGTCTGGCAACGCTGGTTGCCCGCCGCAAGTTCAACAAAGGTCAGCAGGAAGGGGGCAAAGCGGCGCTGGTACTGGGCCTGTGCTTTATCTCTGAAGGTGCGATTCCGTTTGCGGCTCGTGACCCGATGCGTGTACTGCCTTGCTGCATCATCGGCGGCGCGGTCACCGGTGCGATGTCGATGGCGATTGGTGCCAAACTGATGGCGCCACACGGCGGTCTGTTTGTGCTGTTAATCCCTGGCGCAATCACCCCGGTTGTCGGTTATCTGGCAGCGATTATTGTCGGAACGCTGGTAGCGGGTCTGTCTTACGCGGTGCTGAAACGCCCGGAAGCGGAAGCGGTTAAAGCATAATCCAGGTAAAGGGCCGATCGAAAAATTGATCGGCCTCTCTGTAGGGGCTGACCTTCTTTTTCGGCGTAGGGGCTGACCTTCTTTTTCGGCGTAGGGGCTGACCTTTTTTTCCGGTCAGCCCTTTTTTGATTTACGAAGGGTGTTGTTCTGACTTCAGCCACGCAATTTCATCTTTCCAGATATCCGGATTGACCGTTTCCAGAATCATCGGGATACCGTCAAATCGCGCATCCTTCATCAGCCAGCTAAATACCGTTTTACCGATATTGCCTTCGCCCAGGCTGTGGTGGCGATCGACGCGGCTGTTGAACTCACTTTTCGCATCGTTAAGGTGCATTCCGCGCAGATAGCGGAAGCCGACAATACGCTCAAATTCCGCGAAGGTGTTCACGCACTCTTCTTCGGTGCGTAAATCATAACCTCCGGCAAAGGCGTGACAGGTGTCAATACAGACGCCGACGCGCGACTTATCTTCCACGCCGTCGATGATCGCCGCCAGGTGTTCAAAGCGGAACCCCAGGTTGCTGCCCTGACCGGCGGTATTTTCAATCACCGCCGTCACCCCTTCGGTTTTATCCAGCACGATGTTGATCGACTCCGCGATGCGTTTGAGACAGTCGTCTTCAGCGATTTGATGCAGATGGCTGCCGGGGTGGAAGTTCAGCAGCGTCAGCCCCAGCTGCATACAGCGCGTTACCTCATCATGAAAAGCCTCACGCGACTTCTCCAGCGCCTCTGAAACCGGGTGACCCAGGTTAATCAGATAGCTGTCGTGGGGCAGAATTTGTCCGGGGGTGTAGTGATATTTTTCACAGGCGGAACGGAAGGCCGAAATCACTTCATCAGTCAGCGGGGCCGCGCGCCACTGGCGCTGGTTTTTGGTAAACAGCGCGAACGCCGTAGCTTCCAGTTCAAATGCGCGTAGTACCGCCTGATCCACACCGCCAGCTGCGCTGACGTGGGCACCGATATATTTCATGCCGTTCTCCTGTTGATGACCTGCTGAATGGCAGGCAGGTCATCATAACCGGAAAAGCGTGGAAATTATGCCATCAAATGCTCAACCAGCAGGTTGATGGCACCGCCACCGACGATAAGCCAGATAAACAGTATCAGCCCCAGCAGAATCGGACGCAGCCCGGCGCGCTTCAACTGACCGATATGCGTGGTTACGCCGAGGGCGACCATCGCCATCGCCAGCAGGATATTATCCAGCTGGTTAATCATGCTGACCGCCGACTGCGGCAGCAGATGCAGCGAGTTGAACAGCGCCACAACAATGAACAGCAGCGCAAACCAGGGGAAAGAGACGGCGCTCTTCACCGGGCCTGCTGCCGCAGGCCGCGAGCGTTTAATCTGCCAGCTAATCAGGACCAGGAACGGTGCCAGCATCATCACGCGCAGCATTTTAGCGATCACCGCCGCATTCTCTGCCTCCGGGCTGATGGCATGCCCGGCGGCCACCACCTGGGCGACTTCATGCATGGTGGAGCCGGTATAGACACCGTAATTTTCCGCCGTCACCCACGGGAACAGGTGGACAGCCAGCGGGTAGAGCAGGGGATAGAGGAAAATGGCCACAGTGCCAAAGATCACCACGGTAGCCACAGCGACGGTGACTTTCGAAGCCTCCGCTTTCAGCACCGGTTCGGTTGCCAGCACGGCGGCCGCACCGCAGATGCTGCTGCCCGCACCAATCAGCCAGGCTGTATCGCGATCCAGCCCGAACACCTTGCGCCCCAGCCAGCAGGCGATAAAGAATGTAGAGCTGAGGGTAAGGACATCAATCACCACGCCGCTGACGCCCACATCGGCAATCTGCTGAAAAGTTAAGCGGAAACCATATAAAATGATGCCAAGTCGGAGCAATTTTTGCTTAGCAAAAATGATACCAGCGTCGCAATACTGATAAATTCTGGGGTACAGCGTGTTTCCCGCGATGATGCCCGCCACAATCGCCAGGGTCAGCGCGCCCAGGCCCAGTGCGGCAATCCGGGGAATACTGGCAGCCAGGATAGCCAGCGCGGCAATCCCGCCTGCCAGCACCAGACCGGGGATGAAACGTCCGATCGGGTAATGATGCTTGTTGAGAACCATGTCAGCCATATTATCTTCCTCCGTAAATAACAGGGACAGGATGGCGTGAGTTCGGTTAAAAGAGAAATTGATTATATACTTATAATCAACCACTATAAGTGTTAAAGGGATCTCCACTGTCACGGACGCGGCGGGCCCGTAAAGCATGAATTTGTCAGAGGAAGAGCAATGCATATAACCCTGCGCCAACTCGAAGTGTTCACAGAGGTCCTGAAAAGTGGTTCAACCACTCAGGCCTCTCAGGTGCTGTCATTATCGCAGTCTGCGGTGAGCGCGGCGCTGGCGGACCTTGAAGGCCAGCTCAACGTTCAGCTGTTTGACCGGGTAGGAAAACGGCTGGTGATTAATGAACACGGCCGCCTCCTCTACCCGCGTGCCGTTGGCTTACTGGAGCAGGCGCTGGAAATTGAGCAGCTGTTTCGCGAAGACAACGGAGCGCTGCGGGTTTCGGCCAGTAGTACCATCGGTAACTATCTGCTGCCGGGGATGATCGCCCGCTATCGTCGTGACTTTCCCAGGCTGCCGCTGGAACTGAGCGTGGGTAATAGCCAGGATGTGATCACCGCCGTTGCCGATTTCCGCGTGGACATTGGTCTGATTGAGGGGCCCTGCCATATGGCTGAACTGCTAACCGAGCCCTGGCTGGAAGATGAGCTGGTGGTGTTTGCTGCACCGGGGGCTGCGATCCTCAGCCAGCCGGTATCGCTGCACAGCCTGGCCGCTGCGCCGTGGATCCTGCGTGAGCATGGTTCCGGCACGCGTGAAATTGTCGATTATTTACTGCTGTCGCATCTGCCCCAGTTCGAGCTGGCGCTGGAGCTGGGTAATTCAGAAGCGATTAAAAATGCAGTGCGTCACGGTATGGGCATCAGCTGTCTGTCGCGTCGCGTGGTTGCCGAGCAGCTGGAGATGGGCACGCTGGTTGAGGTGGCGATCCCGCTGCCAAAACTGAAACGTACCCTGTACCGCATTCATCATCGCCAGAAGCACCTCTCTAAGGCACTGAACCGCTTCCTCAGTTATTGCACCGAATAACGGTGCAGGGTCGACCGAAAAAGAAGGTCGACCCCTACATTAGGGGCGGACCTTTTGTTTCGGTCCGCCCGTTATGCCCATGCTCTGCTAATAATTCATCGCCGATCATGAAGCTAACTTATAACTTGGTGTAATCACTATACGACCTGAGGCAGGTTGCTATAATCGCGCCTTATTTTTTGCAAGGCGCAGCGTTAAAACATGGATCATGACACAAAAACAACACAACCCCCTGGATTAAGACGCGCTCTTAAAGCCCGTCACTTGACCATGATCGCCATTGGCGGTTCGATTGGTACCGGTTTATTTGTCGCTTCAGGTGCGACTATTTCACAGGCAGGTCCGGGCGGAGCGCTGCTCTCCTACATGCTGATTGGCCTGATGGTGTACTTCCTGATGACCAGCCTCGGTGAGCTGGCTGCCTTTATGCCGGTATCCGGTTCCTTTTCGACCTATGGCGCAAAATACGTCGAAGAAGGCTTTGGTTTCGCGCTGGGCTGGAACTACTGGTACAACTGGGCGGTCACCATCGCCGTTGACCTGGTGGCATCACAGCTGGTGATGACCTGGTGGTTCCCGGATACGCCGGGCTGGATCTGGAGCGCACTGTTCCTGGGACTGATCTTCCTGCTGAACTACATCTCTGTGAAAGGGTTCGGTGAAGCGGAGTACTGGTTCTCGCTGATCAAAGTGACCACCGTGATTATCTTTATCATCGTCGGCGTGGCGATGATTACCGGCATTATGCGCGGTGGCGAAAGTGCGGGCTGGCATAACTGGCAGATTGGCGATGCGCCATTCTCCGGTGGTTTTGCGGCGATGATTGGTGTGGCGATGATTGTCGGCTTCTCATTCCAGGGCACCGAGCTGATCGGCATTGCCGCCGGTGAATCAGAGGATCCGGCGAAAAACATCCCGCGTGCGGTTCGCCAGGTGTTCTGGCGCATCCTGCTGTTCTATGTGTTCGCCATCCTGGTCATCAGCCTGATTATCCCGTATACCGACCCAAGCCTGCTGCGCAACGATGTGAAAGACATCAGCGTCAGTCCGTTCACCCTGGTGTTCCAGCACGCTGGCCTGCTGTCGGCAGCGGCGGTGATGAATGCCGTAATCCTGACGGCCGTGCTGTCTGCGGGGAACTCCGGCATGTATGCCTCTACCCGTATGCTCTACACCCTGGCGTCGGAAGGGAAAGCGCCGCGCATCTTCGCGAAGCTGTCGAAAGGCGGCGTACCGCGTAACGCGCTGTATGCCACCACCATCGTCGCGGGGCTGTGCTTCCTGACCTCAATGTTTGGTAACCAGACGGTGTATCTGTGGCTGCTGAACACCTCCGGGATGACCGGTTTTATTGCCTGGTTAGGGATTGCCATCAGCCATTACCGTTTCCGGAAAGGGTACACCGCCCAGGGCCGCGATCTGGCTGACCTGCCGTACCGTTCAGGCTTCTTCCCTCTCGGGCCGATTTTCGCCTTTGTGCTCTGCCTGATCATTACCCTGGGTCAGAACTATCAGGCGTTCCTGTCTGATACCATCGACTGGGGCGGCGTGGCGGCGACCTATATCGGGATCCCGCTGTTCCTGATCATCTGGTTTGGCTTCAAACTGACGCGCAAAACGCGCTTCGTGAAGTACAGCGAGATGGAATTTCCGACGTTCAAAAAGTAACCCTGTCGGGATAGCAAAATAAAGGCGCGGATCCCGCGCCTTTTTTTATGTTATGAAAACAGACTGAAAATATTACTGATAAGTATTATCATTTGCTTTATTTTAAGCGGCATAAAAAGACATTGAGCAGGTATTGATAATGAGTGTATCCGGGGAATCTGTGCAGCACGCTGCGAGCGTCGCGCCTGAAGGGGCGATGGGGCGCTATCACCAGCTGCTGCGTCACCGACTGTTGATTATGGCCGTGCTGGTACTGGCGATCCTGGCCTCACTGATACTGGACTTTACCCTCGGTCCGTCCGGGCTGTCTTTATCGGTGCTGTGGCAGACGCTACTGTCGCCGGAGTCGGTGGATGCCGGAACCCGGGTCATCGTCTGGGACATTCGTCTGCCCTATGCGTTGATGGCGGTGGTGGTCGGTCTTGGGCTGGGCCTGGCCGGTGCGGAAATGCAGACCATCCTCAATAACCCGCTGGCCAGCCCGTTTACGCTCGGCGTGTCGTCTGCGGCAGCCTTTGGCGCGGCGCTGGCGATTGTGCTCGGCATCGGTATTCCGGGCATTCCCGACCAGTGGTTTATCTCCGCTAATGCCTTTGTGTTTGCGCTGGTGGCCGCGCTGATGCTGGATGCGGTGACGCGCTGGACGCAGGTCTCTACATCGGGCGTGGTGCTGTTCGGTATCGCGCTGGTCTTCACCTTCAATGCGCTGGTCTCGATGATGCAGTTTATCGCCAGCGAAGACACCCTGCAGGGGCTGGTGTTCTGGACGATGGGCAGCCTGGCGCGCGCCTCGTGGGACAAACTCGGCGTTCTGTGCGTGGCTTTGGTGATTCTGGTGCCTTTCTCGATGCTCAGCAGCTGGAAACTGACGGCGCTGCGGCTGGGTGAAGATCGTGCGGTCAGCTTCGGTATTGATGTTCGCCGCCTGCGCCTGGTGACGCTGCTGCGCATCAGCGTGATCTCCGCGCTGGCGGTAGCCTTCGTCGGTCCGATTGGTTTTATCGGCCTGGTCGCCCCGCATATCGCCCGCATGATTTTTGGTGAAGATCACCGCTTCTATCTGCCGGCCAGCGCCCTGACCGGCGCGCTGGTGCTGTCGATGGCATCGGTCGTGTCGAAGAACCTGATCCCTGGCGTGATCATTCCGGTAGGTATTGTGACCTCTCTGGTGGGGGTACCGTTCTTCCTGAGTATTATTCTGCGCCACCGGGGGACTGTCTGATGCAGGGACTGAAAATTAACGGCTTTAACGCCGGTTATCCTAAACGCCAGGTGATCGGCAACCTGAATGTGCCGCTGCTGCCGCGCGGGAAAATTACCGTGCTGCTGGGGCCAAACGGCTGCGGCAAGTCAACGCTGCTGCGTTCCCTGGCCGGGCTTAACCGTGCCCAGGGCGAGCTGTGGCTCAACGGTGAAGACCTGATGACGCTGCCGTTTGCCCGCCGCGCCTCACGCGTGGTCTATCTGCCGCAGTCGCTGCCTGCGGGCGTACATCTGCACGTGCTGGAGTCGATTATTGTGGCGCAGCGCGCCAGCGGCGGGCGCAGCAACGCCAGCAGCGAAGCCGAAGTGATGGCGCTGCTGGAACAGTTGGGGATTGCGCATCTTGCGCTGAGCTATCTTGATCAGCTTTCCGGCGGGCAGAAGCAGCTGGTCGGGCTGGCGCAGTCGCTGATCCGTCGCCCGGAGCTGCTGCTGCTGGATGAACCGCTCAGTGCGCTGGACCTGAATTATCAGTTTCACGTAATGGATCTGGTGCGGCGTGAAACCCGCCTGCGTAACATTGTCACGGTGGTGGTGGTCCACGATATTAATATCGCGCTGCGCCACAGCGAACACGTCCTGATGCTGCAAAACGGTGAGCTGATTGCGGATGGTTTACCGGAAGAGGTGATTACCCCGGACAGTCTGGCGCGGGTGTATGGCGTCAAAGGGCGGATTGAGCGCTGTTCGCAGGGCGTGCCGCAGGTGCTGATCGATGGTCTGGTGGAATCACCGGCGTTTTGATGCAGGGGCGACCGAAACAGCAGGTCCCCCGTCATGGCCGACCCTCTGTTTCGGTCGGCCTTTACTGGCCTTCTGTCCCGGCCCTTTTTTATGCCAGCAGGTGCCTGGCGTGGAAACGCAGATGGTCTTCCACAAAGCTGGCGATAAAGAAGTAGCTGTGATCGTACCCCGGCCGAATCCGCACGGTTAACGGGTAGTTCAACTCTTCTGCCAGCGCTTCCAGCCGCTCCGGGCGCAGCTGGTCGGCAAGGAACTGATCGCTGTCCCCCTGATCGACCAGCATCGGCAGCTGCGCGCCGCCGTTGCGCATCAGCCAGCAGCTGTCGTACTGCTGCCAGCTGCTGATATCGTCACCCAGATAGGCGCGGAACGCTTTCTGTCCCCATGCCACTTCCAGCGGGTTCACAATCGGCGCGAACGCCGAGGCGGAGCTGAACTTGCCCGGATTACGCAGTGCAATCATCAGAGCACCGTGCCCCCCCATCGAATGCCCCATAATCGCCTGACGATCGCTGACGTTGAAATTACCGGCAATCAGGGCAGGGAGTTCGCTGTTGATGTAATCATACATGCGAAAATGTTCAGCCCACGGCGCTTCGGTCGCATTCAGGTAGAAACCTGCGCCCTGACCGAGGTCGTAGCCTTCGTCATTGGGCACGTCTTCTCCACGCGGGCTGGTATCCGGCATCACCAGAACCAGACCGAGTTCGGCCGCCACGCGCTGCGCGCCGGACTTCACGCTGAAGTTTTCGTCGCTACAGGTCAGGCCCGCCAGGAAGTACACCACCGGCGGTGGCGTACTGCTCTTTGGCCCTGGCAAAAAGATACTGAAGGTCATCGCACAGTTCAGGCTGACGGACGGGTGGCGATAGCGCTGCTGCCAGCCGCCAAACAGGCGATGTTCTTCCAGGAGTTCCAGAGTAGATGGCATCCTTTCCTCTCTTATTTTTTAGCGAAATGCACCACGGAACGGATCGACTTTCCTTCATGCATCAGGTCGAACGCCTCGTTGATCTCTTCCAGCGCCATGGTGTGAGTAATGAAGTCGTTGAGCTGGAACTCTCCGTTCATATAGCGCTCCACAATGCCCGGCAGCTGCGAACGGCCTTTCACGCCACCGAAGGCAGAGCCGCGCCAGACGCGCCCGGTCACCAGCTGGAACGGGCGGGTGGCGATCTCTTCACCGGCACCGGCCACGCCGATAATCACGGATTCGCCCCAGCCTTTGTGGCAGCATTCCAGCGCTGAACGCATTACGTTGACGTTACCGATACATTCGAAGGAGAAGTCGACGCCGCCGTCAGTCATCTCAACGATCACGTCCTGAATCGGCTTATCGAAATCTTTCGGGTTAATCAGGTCGGTGGCACCCAGCTTACGGGCCAGGTCGTATTTGCTGGTATTGATATCAATCCCGATGATACGACCCGCTTTCGCCAGTTTTGCCCCAATAATCGCCGACAGGCCGATGCCGCCGAGGCCGAAGATCGCCACGGTATCGCCTTCTTTCACTTTGGCCGTATTGGTCACGGCACCCATGCCGGTGGTAACACCGCAGCCCAGCAGGCACACTTCTTCCAGCGGCGCTTCTTTACTGATTTTTGCCAGCGAGATCTCAGGGATAACGGTGTATTCAGAGAAGGTCGAGGTGCCCATGTAATGGAAAATGGGCTGGCCGTCTTTGAAGAAACGGGTGGTGCCGTCTGGCATCAGACCTTTGCCCTGGGTGGCACGGATGGCCTGGCACAGGTTGGTTTTGCCGGACAGACAGAACTTACACTTACCGCATTCCGGGGTATACAGCGGGATCACGTGGTCGCCCACGGCCACGCTGGTCACGCCTTCACCGATGGCTTCCACCACGCCGCCGCCTTCGTGGCCGAGCACCGCAGGGAACACGCCCTCAGGATCTTTGCCCGACAGCGTGTAGGCATCGGTGTGACAGACGCCGGTGGCGACGATGCGCACCAGAACTTCACCTTTCTGCGGGGGCATCAGGTCGAGTTCTTCAATTTTCAGTGGTTCACCAGGGCCCCAGGCGACGGCGGCTCGTGTTTTAATCATCTGCATGTGTTGCTCCTGTCATTCGGAATTGTGTAATAAGCGTAACCAGGCTTGACGAAAACAGCAGTTAATCGCTGGACTTCTCATCAAATTGTTCAATAATCAGATACTTCAGTGCCTCGACGTTGGGCGTAAACGCATCCCGCCGCCAGACCAGTCGGGTGTCAGTCTTGCGCAGCGCAGGCGGCAGCGGGTGCTGGCGTACGCGCTCATGGCCCGGCATCTGGGCCAGCACGGCTTCAGGCAGCATCGCCAGCCCTGACCCGCTGGCGACGCAGGCCAGCATGGCGTGGTAAGACTGAATTTCCATCACGCTGCCCGGCTGGACGCCCGCTTCACGGAACCAGTTCTCAAAGCGGGTGCGGTAAGAGCAGCCGGGGCGAAAGGTAAACAGCGTGCTGCCTGCGGCATCGTCCGGGGTGACTATCGGAGCATGTTCCCGGCTGGAAATCAGGATCATCTGCTCCTGAAACGCCACGCAGCTGTTCAGCTCGTCGCCGCTGACCGGGCCATCGGCCAGCGCTGCACCGAGCGTGCCGATGCGAACTTTTTCGATGATTTCGGCAGAGGTGCCGGTACTGAGCGCCAGGTTCACGACCGGATAGCGCTGGTGAAACTCGGCCAGCAGCAAAGGCAGGCGCGTGGCAGCGGTGCTTTCCATCGACCCCAGGGCAAAGTTACCGGCGGGTTTGCCGCCGTGCGCCATGTTCAGCGCCTCTTCGCTCAGGGCGAGAATGCGCTGCGCGTAGCAGAGAAAGTTGTGGCCCATCGGGGACAGGCGCAGACGTTGCTTTTCGCGAATAAACAGATCGGTGCCCAGCTCTTCTTCCAGCTGACGCAGGCGCGTGGTGAGGTTCGATGGCACCCGATGTAACTGCTCCGCCGCCCGCACCACGGAACCGCTGTCGGCCACCGCGCAGAACATTTTAAGTTGAGTCAGATCCATTTGTTCTCTTATTGTAAGCAACTTCGTTAGTATTATTCACTTTTTGTGATTCTAACCATCACTCATGCTGATGGCAACTTAAAATCGGCCGGGAGTTTAAAATGGCAGTACGTGTTGCGTTGTGTGCTTTTCTGGCGCTGGTGGTGGCGATGGGCATCGGGCGCTTTGCTTTTACTCCGCAGGTGCCCCTGATGATTGGTGAGCACCAGCTCTCACTCACCAGTGCGGCGGTGGTGGCGGCGCTGAATTATCTTGGCTACCTCTGTGGTTCATTTGATGCCATGCGCGCCACCCGCCGCGTCGAATGGCGTTTGCAGGCCGGCGTCTGGGGGGCAGTAGCGCTGACGCTGCTGTCGGCATGGGTTTCCGGCCCGTGGCAGCACGGTGTGGTACGTTTTCTTATCGGCTGGGCCAGCGGCTGGGCGATGGTGCTGATTGCGGCGTGGAGCAACGAGCAGCTGCATCGTCATCAGCGCCCCGGACTGAGCGCAGCGGTGTTTGCCGGTCCGGGCACCGGAATATTTCTCAGCGGCATGCTGGCGGTGTGGCTGCACAGTGAACAGGTCAGCGCGGCCTGGGCCTGGGTCGCTTACGGCCTGCTGGCGCTGGTGCTGGTATTGGTGATTGCCCGTACGCTGCCGCGCAGCGGGCAGCTGCATCGCCCGGAAACGGCACCGGAGCCGCTGCGCCTCACCGCAGGCCTGAAGCGGCTGGTCTGGAGCTACAGCCTGGCCGGGTTTGGTTACATCCTGCCCGCGACTTTTCTGGCGCAGATGGCCACCACGCGTTTTCCCGGCCTGATTAGCCAGTTTGTCTGGCCGGTGTTCGGCGGCGCGGCCGTGGTGGGGATTGTCACCGGCATCCTGACCCGTCACCTGGGGAACAGCAACCGTCGTCTGGCGCTGGTGCTGTGGGTACAGGCAGTCGGGGTGTTTGCATCAGATATCATCCCCGGTCTGGGCGGGCTGGCGCTTGGGGCCGCGCTGGTCGGCGGCGGGTTCCTCTGCGTGGTGCAGCTCTCTCTGCAATATGCCCGTGAGCTGGCTCCGCTGCACACGCGTTACCTCGCCGGACTGCTGACTACCGGTTATGCCATTGGTCAGCTGGTGGGGCCGCTGCTGTCGGCGATCTCCACCGCACTGACGCACCGGCTGGAACCGGCGCTGTATGTGGCGGGGGTCGCGCTGCTGGTCGCAGGCCTGCTGGTGTGGCGGCGTGAGGAGCCGGCTGAATGAAACGGTTTCATCGCCAATTAAATTGATTCACTGGATTACACTCGCAATGTGTACCAAAATAGCGCCTCAGAATTCGCCAGGACTGTTTATCCTGGCATGTCACACCCTGCCGGAGAAGAGAAACATATGGCGACGTTAAGTCAGGAAGCCACACTGGTTCACGAGGCGCTGGTTGCCCGCGGCCTGGAAACCCCACTGCGTTCACCCGTACGTGAAATGGACGATGACACGCGCAGGCAGCTGATCGCCGGTCATATGACCGAGATTATGCAGCTGCTGAATCTCGACCTGGAAGATGACAGTCTGGCTGAAACTCCGCAGCGGATCGCGAAAATGTATGTCAATGAGGTGTTTTCCGGGCTGGACTACGCTAACTTCCCGAAAATCACCGTCATCGAAAATAAGATGAAAGTGGATGAGATGGTGACGGTCCGTGACATTACGCTGACCAGCACCTGCGAGCATCACTTTGTGATTATCGACGGCCAGGCAACCGTGGCCTATATCCCGAAAGAGAAAGTGATTGGTCTGTCGAAAATCAACCGTATCGTGCAGTTCTTCTCGTCGCGCCCGCAGGTGCAGGAAAGACTGACGCAGCAAATCCTCGTGGCGTTGCAGACCCTGCTGGGGACCAGCAACGTGGCGGTATCCATTGATGCGGTTCACTACTGCGTTAAGGCGCGCGGTATTCGCGACGCGACCAGCGCCACCACCACCACCTCGCTGGGCGGGCTGTTCAAGTCCAGCCAGAATACCCGTCAGGAATTCCTGCGTTCGGTACGCCATCGTTAATATTCAGGGTCAGGATGTCTGGCCCCTACAGGATAGCCGTCATGCCCCGTATTGTTCCGCTGGATTTTGTGCGTGGGATGGCGATCCTCGGCATCCTGCTGCTGAATATTACCGCCTTCGGATTGCCGAAGGCCGCCTACCTCAATCCTGCCTGGCAGGGTCTGCCGTCACTCTCTGATTTTCTGGTGTGGGCGACCATGGACCTTTTCGCCCAGGCAAAATTCCTGACGCTGTTCGCCATCCTGTTTGGTGCCGGGTTGCAGCTGCTGCTGCCGCGCGGCAAGCGCTGGATACAGTCGCGCCTCTCCTGGCTGGTCATTTTCGGCTTTCTGCACGCTGCGCTGCTGTGGGAGGGCGACATTCTGCTGGCCTATGGTCTGACCGGGCTGGTGGCCTGGCGCATGATCCGCGATGTTGCCACTACCCGTCAGTTGTTCAATACCGGGGTGATGCTGTATCTGATTGGCAGTGCGGTGCTGGTGGTGTTGGGCATGGCGTCCGGCCCGAATCCGAACAGCTCGTGGCTGCCCGGCGCCGCCGACGTACAGTATGAAACCTTCTGGCGCACTCAGGGTGGCTGGGAAGCCGCGATAAATCGCCTTGATATGCTCGGTTCGGCGCTGATGGCGCTGGCGGCACAGTATGGCTGGCAGCTGGCCGGGTTGATGATGCTGGGTGCCGCACTGATGCGTTCGGGCTGGCTGCGCGGCAGTTGGAGCGTGCAGCACTATCGCCGCACCGGGGCGCTGCTGGTGATGCTGGGCATGCTGATTGAGGCCACGTCAATTGCGTTACAGTGGCACGTCAAATGGGACTTCCGCTGGGCCGGTTTTTTCCTGCAGGTCCCACGCGAAATCAGCGCGCCCTTACAGTCGCTGGGCTATGCCGCACTGTGCTTCGGCTGGTGGCCGCAGATCCAGCGCTGGCGTCTGAGCCGCGCCGTGACGTCAGTGGGCCGCATGGCGTTAAGCAACTATCTGTTACAGACCCTGATCTGTACCACATTGTTTAACCACTTCGCGTTGTTTAACCACTTCGATCGCCTGCAACTTCTGCTGATTGTCCCGCTGGTCTGGGCCTGTAACCTGCTGTTTTCCGTCTGCTGGCTGCGTTTCTTCCGCCAGGGCCCGGTCGAGTGGTTGTGGCGGCGTCTTACCGGTGCCGGAGTGAAACAGGAGGATCGAACACTCAGCGGAAGATGATATTCGTCACAAAGGTTACAAATTTGTATGTAACCGTTTTCAAGCCTGTGACGGAATTCACGTAGCCTGCGGCTGCCGCCTGACAGAATAGACGCCAGAATGCGTCTGGGTCAGGAAAGGCTATGCAAAAATTAAGCTTCTGTGGTGATCGCCGATGATTACCATTCGTGATGTCGCCCGTGAGGCGGGCGTTTCCGTGGCGACCGTCTCCAGGGTGCTGAATAACAGTGCCGCGGTGACCGGTGACACGCGCGAGACCGTTCTGAAAACGGTTGCACGACTCGGCTACCGCCCCAATGCCAACGCGCAGGCGCTGGCCACTCAGGTCAGTGACACCATTGGCGTGGTGGTGATGGACGTGTCCGATCCCTTCTTTGGCGCGCTGGTGAAAGCGGTTGATACCGTGGCCCAGCGCCTGCAAAAACATGTGCTTATCAACAACTCCTATCACCAGGCGGATAAAGAGCGCCACGCCATCGAAGTGCTGATTCGTCAACGCTGTAACGCACTGATTGTCCACGCAAAAGCCCTGGGTGACCAGGAGCTTGCCTCGCTGATGCAGCAGGTTCCCGGCATGGTACTGGTCAACCGTATTGTGCCCGGCTTTGCCCATCGCTGCGTCTGTCTGGACAACGTCAGCGGTGCGCTGATGGCGATGCGTATGCTGCAACAGCACGGGCATCAGCGCATTGGTTACCTCGGTTCTGTACATCCGATTGAAGATAACGACCAGCGGCGTGACGGCTGGGCGCAGGCGCTGAGCGAGCAGGGCGTCACGCCAGTCGAGAGCTGGTGTGCCGCCGGTGAGCCGGATTTACAGGGCGGTGAGGCGGCCATGGTCGAGCTGTTGGGGCGTAATCTGCATCTGACGGCGGTATTTGCCTATAACGACAGCATGGCGGCCGGGGCACTGGCCGCGCTGAAAGATAACGGCATCGCGGTGCCGCAGCAGCTGTCCGTGGTGGGTTTCGACGACATTCCTATCTCGCGCTACACCGACCCACAGCTGAGCACGGTGCGCTACCCGATTGTTTCTATGGCTAAACTGGCCACCGAACTGGCGTTAAAAGGGGCCGCTGGCGAGCTGGACAGCAGCGCCCGTCACTGCTTTATGCCCACCCTGGTACGGCGGCATTCCGTTGCAACCCGACAAAATGTGGCGGCCGTCACTAACTCAGGCGAATCTGAGATGTAACCGTTTCCAATCTGTGAGTAAATTCACAGTTAATTAACAACGCCTTCTCTATGATGACAGCGTCCTACAGGGTTTGAAACATTATGTAACGGCAGTTGAGCCTTTTATGATGGTACTTTTGCCGCCCTGTGAAACAGTTTCACACACACAGCATTCAGGAAGCATTCCGTACAGGGAAGTCGGGTTTGATGTTAACCATTGTCGGTGCCGCTGATCCTGGAATTAACCTTTCGCGTCACCGCCACCCAACTGATCGCTCCGTATCTGGTCATCTGCCGGTACGCGGCGTTGAGTACTACCCTACAAAAACCGGAGATACCATGAATAAGAAGGTTTTCACTCTCAGCGCCCTGGTGGCCACCATGCTGTTTGGCGCAACTGCTCAGGCAGCTGATACCCGTATCGGCGTCACCATTTACAAATACGACGACAACTTTATGTCCGTCGTGCGCAAGGATATTGAGAAAGAAGCCAAGAACAACCCAGGCGTTCAGCTGCTGATGAATGACTCGCAGAACAGCCAGTCAACGCAGAACGACCAGGTGGACGTTCTGGTTGCTAAAGGCGTGAAAGCTCTGGCAATCAACCTGGTTGACCCGGCGGCTGCCGCAGTGGTGATCAGCAAAGCAAAAGCGAATGACATCCCGGTGGTGTTCTTTAACAAAGAGCCAACGGCAAAAGCGCTGGCCAGCTATGACAAAGCTTACTATGTTGGCACCGACTCGAAAGAATCCGGCGTGAAGCAGGGCGAGTTGATTGAGAAACACTGGAAAGCGAACGCGGCCTGGGATCTGAACAAAGATGGCCAGATTCAGTTCGTTCTGCTGAAAGGCGAGCCGGGTCACCCGGATGCGGAAGCGCGTACCAAATACGTGATCGATACGCTGAACAAAGACGGCATCAAAACTCAGCAGCTGCATCTGGATACCGCCATGTGGGATACCGCCCAGGCGAAAGACAAGATGGATGCCTGGTTATCTGGCCCGAACGGTAACAAAATTGAAGTGGTTATCGCCAACAACGATGCGATGGCAATGGGTGCAGTTGAAGCGCTGAAAGCCCACAACAAGTCATCTGTTCCGGTGTTTGGTGTGGATGCCCTGCCAGAAGCGCTGGCGATGGTGAAATCTGGTGCAATGGCCGGCACCGTGCTGAATGATGCGAAAAACCAGGCAAAAGCGACGCTGGATATGGCGATCAACCTGGCGGCGGGTAAACCTGCTACCGAAGGCACCGATTATAAACTGGACGGTAAAGTCGTCCGCGTTGCCTATGTACCGGTCGATAAAGACAACCTGGCAGACCTGCCGAAATAAGTACAATCTGATACGGGTGCTGATTTTCAGCACCCTTTTTCAGGCGTTGAGTCAGGGTGACCTGACTCCACACCACTCAGCCGGGTAGAAATATGGGCAGCGATAACGTGCAAACACAGCGCGAATTTTTACTGGAGATGACCGATGTCAGTAAGTCATTCCCCGGTGTAAAAGCGCTCGATAATGTTAATTTAAAAGTCCGTCCACATTCGATTCATGCCCTGATGGGAGAGAATGGTGCCGGAAAATCAACACTCTTAAAGTGCCTTTTTGGCATTTACAGTAAAGATGCGGGGAGCATTCTTTTTCAGGGCGAGGAAGTTAATTACAAGAGCTCCAAAGAGGCGCTGGAAAATGGCGTGTCGATGGTGCATCAGGAATTAAACCTGGTTCTGCAACGTACGGTAATGGATAACATGTGGCTGGGCCGTTATCCAAAGAAAGGCTTTTTCGTCGACCAGGATAAAATGTATCGCGATACTAAAGCGATCTTCGACGAGCTGGATATTGATATTGACCCACGGGATAAAGTAATTTCGCTTTCTGTTTCGCAAATGCAGATGATCGAAATTGCCAAAGCATTTTCCTATAATGCAAAAATTGTCATTATGGATGAGCCGACCTCATCCCTGACGGAAAAAGAAGTGAACCATCTGTTTACGATTATTCGTAAGCTGAAGGATCGCGGCTGCGGAATTATTTATATTTCGCATAAAATGGAAGAGATTTTCCAGCTGTGTGACGAAATTACCATCCTGCGCGACGGTCAGTGGATTGCCACTCAGTCCCTTGAAGGGCTGGATATGGATAAGATCATCTCCATGATGGTGGGACGTTCGCTGAATCAGCGCTTCCCGGATAAAACCAACGTGCCGGGTGAAACCATCCTTGAGGTACGTAATCTGACCTCGCTGCGTCAGCCGTCGATCCGTGATATCTCTTTCGATTTGCGTAAAGGGGAAATTCTCGGTATTGCGGGCCTGGTCGGAGCAAAACGTACCGATATCGTTGAAACTCTGTTTGGTATACGCGAAAAATCGGGCGGTACGATTAAGCTGCACGGTAAATCGATTAATAACCACAGCGCTAACGAAGCGATTAATCATGGCTTCGCGCTGGTCACGGAAGAGCGTCGTTCTACCGGGATTTACGCGTACCTGGATATTGGTTTTAACTCGCTGATTTCAAATATCAGCAAGTATAAAAACAGTATCGGCCTGCTGGATAATAGCCGGATGAAGAGCGACACCCAGTGGGTGATTGACTCCATGCGGGTAAAAACACCGGGTCACCATACGTCGATTGGCTCTTTATCTGGTGGTAATCAGCAGAAAGTGATTATCGGTCGTTGGTTATTAACCCAGCCGGAAATACTGATGCTCGACGAACCCACGCGTGGTATTGACGTGGGGGCGAAATTTGAAATCTATCAGTTGATTTCAGAACTGGCGAAGAAGGGTAAGGGCATTATTATTATCTCTTCTGAAATGCCAGAGTTGTTGGGCGTTACCGATCGTATTCTGGTAATGAGTAATGGCCTGGCTGCAGGCATTGTCGAAACGAAGACAACCACGCAAAACGAAATATTGCGTTTGGCATCGTTGCACCTTTAATGATGTAAGGGCTGTTACTATGAAAGCAGTGAATAAGAAAAGTGCACTCACCTGGTTGAAAGAAGGTGGGATTTATGTGGTGCTGATGGTATTACTGGCCATCATTATTATCCAGGACCCAACGTTTTTAAGTTTAATGAACCTGAGTAACATCCTGACTCAGTCCTCAGTGCGCGTGATTATTGCGCTGGGTGTTGCTGGTCTGATTGTCACCCAGGGCACGGATCTGTCAGCAGGGCGTCAGGTGGGTCTGGCCGCAGTGGTTGCCGCAACGCTGTTGCAGGCGATGGACAACGCTAACAAGGTGTTCCCGCATCTGGAAACCATGCCGATTGCGGTGGTGATTGCCATTGTCTGTGCGATTGGTGCACTGATTGGTCTGATTAACGGCGTGATCATTGCTTACCTGAAGGTGACGCCATTTATCACCACGCTCGGTACCATGATCATCGTTTACGGTGTTAACTCACTGTATTACGACTTCGTGGGCGCTTCGCCGGTAGCGGGCTTTGACGAGAAATTCTCGACTTTTGCTCAGGGCTTCCTGCGTCTTGGTGATTTCAAACTGTCGTACATTACCTTCTACGCGATTATCGCCATCTTCGTGGTGTGGATCCTGTGGAATAAAACACGCTTCGGTAAGAACATTTTTGCCATCGGTGGTAACCCGGAAGCGGCGCGCGTCTCTGGCGTTAACGTGCCGTGGAACCTGATTCTGGTGTATGCATTATCCGGTGTGTTCTACGCCTTTGGCGGGATGCTGGAAGCGGGCCGTATCGGCTCTGCCACCAACAACCTCGGCTTTATGTATGAGCTGGATGCGATTGCAGCCTGCGTGGTCGGCGGCGTGTCGTTTGCCGGTGGTGTGGGTACGGTAGCAGGCGTGGTGACCGGGGTAATTATCTTCACCGTCATCAACTACGGTCTGACCTATATCGGCGTTAACCCTTACTGGCAGTACATCATCAAGGGCGGCATCATCATCTTCGCGGTAGCGCTGGATTCCCTGAAGTACGCACGTAAGAAATAATTTTACCCTGACCGTTCGGGTCGGCCAGACAGGTCGGCCGGAAAAGGTGACGAAGGGAAAAGAGTTGAGGGGCCGACCGCTTTTGGGGTTGGCCCTTTTTATTTCTTCTGCTGAATATCCAGCAGCTGCTCTGGCGTCACCGCCGGATAACTCTGGGCATCTTCCGGGACTTCATGGCGCGCCGGGATTGGCACCAGCGGGCCGAGGAAGCGCGGCTCTCGCTTCATAATATACAGATCGGCCAGCGCGCCCAGACGGGCACCCACTTCACGCATCCGCACGCTCCACATATTTTTCGGTGAAGGCACGGCGTAACACTGGGCCTGAATCCCCATATGCAGGGCAATAAACAGCGCCCGCTCGCAGTGGAAGCGCTGAGTGATAATGATGAAGTCGTTGGTATCAAAAACCTTACGGGTGCGTACTATCGAGTCGAGCGTGCGGAAACCGGCGTAATCCAGCACGATATCTGACGGATCGACGCCGGCGGCGATTAAATCGCGGCGCATCGTCATCGGTTCGTTATAGCTTTGCTGGGCGTTATCGCCGCTCAGCAGCAGATAATTCACCTTGCCGCTGTTGTAAGCGTTGATCGCTCCCTGCATGCGGTAGAGGTAATACTGGTTAATCACGCCGGTGCGGTAATATTTAGCCGTACCCAGCACCACACCGACCTGACGATGGGGTAATGACTTCATATCATCATAGACGTAGGGTGCGGTTTTCCAGCTGATCCAGCGATCGAGCCCAAGCGCGGTCAGAACCACCAGGGTGATGATGATGATCAGACCATAAGTCAGGCGTTTCAACATGCTGAACGGTGCTCGGGTTGCCGGGGGAAAGTGGCATCAAGGCTACTTGAGGCGGGGGAGTGAAGCAAGTAACAGTGTGTTGAATGGTTTGTTTTCACACAATCCCCCTTCCTCACCGGCACGGCGGGGAAGGGGGGATGAGGCTTAAATTGAGGTACGACGATAGTTACGATACTGCGGCAGCCAGAAGTTGGCCGCAATGGCTTTTGACAGCACATCTTCAGAAGTAACTACGGCAACGCCTGCCAGCTGCGCAGCTTTACCGACCGCCATCGCAATCAGTTTTGACACGCCCTGAATGTCTTTCACTTCCGGCAGCACCGGGCCAAAGCCGTCATTGACCAACGGTGAGCAATCCGCCAGCGCACGGCTTGCTGCCATCAGCATGCTGTCCGTCACGCGGGTAGCACCTGAAGCAATCACGCCCAGACCAATGCCAGGGAAGATGTACGAGTTGTTGCACTGGGCAATCGGGTAGGTTTTATCTTTCCAGACCGCCGGAGAGAACGGGCTGCCCGTCGCCACCAGCGCATTACCGTCGGTCCACGCCATAATATCCTGCGGAGTAGCTTCCACGCGTGAAGTCGGGTTCGACAGCGGCATGATAATCGGACGGGCACAGTGCTTATGCATCTCGCGCACGATCTCTTCACTGAACAGACCCGGCTGGCCGGATACGCCAATCATAATGTTGGGTTGGGCATTACGCACCACATCCAGCAGTGACAGCGAATCACTGCTGCTGTCCCAGCTCGCCAGGCTCTCACTTTTCTGTACCAGCCTGCTCTGGAAGTTCAGCAGATTTGGCAGCTTGTCGGTCAGCAGACCAAAGCGGTCAACCATGAATACACGTGCGCGGGCTTCTTCATCGCTCAGGCCTTCCGACTTCATCTGCGCAATAATCTGCTCGGCAATGCCACACCCGGCAGAACCGGCACCGAGGAACACTACCTTCTGCTCACACAGCTTGCTGCCTGCGGCGCGGCTGGCAGCAATCAGGGTGCCCAGCGTAACCGCCGCCGTGCCCTGAATATCATCATTAAAGCAGCACACTTCATCGCGGTAACGTTCCAGCAGCGGCATGGCATTTTTCTGGGCGAAGTCTTCGAACTGCAACAGCACATTCGGCCAGCGGCTTTTCACCGCATTGATAAACTCATTGACGAAGCTGTCATACTCTTCGCCAGTGATGCGCGGATGACGCCAGCCCATATACAGCGGGTCGTTCAGCAGCTGCTGATTATTGGTGCCGACATCCAGCACGACCGGCAGGGTATACGCCGGGCTGATGCCGCCGCAGGCGGTATAGAGTGAAAGCTTACCAATAGGAATGCCCATGCCGCCAATGCCCTGATCGCCCAGTCCGAGAATACGCTCACCGTCGGTCACCACGATCACTTTCACATTCTGCTTAGTGGCGTTCTGCAGCATATCTTCGATATTGGCGCGGTTCGGATAAGAGATAAACAGACCGCGTGCGCGACGGTAAATTTCTGAGAAGTGCTCACAGGCGGCACCCACGGTTGGGGTGTAGATGATTGGCATCATCTCTTCCAGATGATTGTCGAGCAGACGGTAGAACAGGGTTTCGTTGGTGTCCTGAATATTGCGCAGGTAGACGTGTTTATCGTTATTGTTTTTGAAGTCCTGGAACTGACGCCATGCGCGCTCTGCCTGCTCCTCGATGCTTTCTACCGTTTCTGGCAGCAGGCCGTTCAGGTTGAAGTCATTTCGCTCTTCAATTGAGAACGCACTGCCTTTGTTCAGTAGGGGGAATTCCAGCAGGATCGGGCCAGCATAAGGGATGTACAGCGGTCGTTTACTTTCGTATTCGAGTTCCATGAATTCATACTCTATTAGGATCGGGATGTTGTGGGGCCAATCCTAAAATAATTCATCTGAAAGTACAGCTTTTGTTAACACGCAATAACAAAAGCTGCGATCTTTCTCGAATTACAGTGACTTTCCTTACGCCTTAACCAGTGCAACCGTACTGAAATGGGTGCAACCCAGCGCGGCCAGGGTCGCAGCGGTAGCACTTTGCTGGCTGAGGGCGGCGTCCGGCGCTTCGGCCAGAACGGCGCGCTGAATAGTACTCAATGCATGGCCGCTCAGGTTAAGCAGGTTCAGTGCGCCCTGCAGCGGTGGCAGGCTGGGGTTAAAGGCGGCATTCTCCGCATAGCGCCCGGCGAAGAGGCTGCCGCCGGTGGTTTGCAGTGCGACGCCGCTCCAGGCTTTGCTGTAAGGCGCGTGGCTGCGGCTGGCGGCGGCCACTGCGGCCTGTTCCAGCGCATCACCCGTGGCGCTGAAACCGTGATCGATATCGTCCATCAGCAGCGTGGTGATGGCCAGGTCGCGCGGCCCGAAGGAGTCCGGCAGGTAGTGGCCCAGCGTGGCGGCGGCGCGGCCAGGCAGTTCGATGGTCAGCCCGCTGCCGCTGTTCAGTTCATTCATAAACTGACGGCAGTGACCGCAGGGGGTGTAGTTCACGGTAATGCTTTCCAGGCTGCTTTCGCCGCGCAGCCAGGCGTGGGTAACGGCACTCTGCTCAGCGTGAACCGTCTGCTGCATGGTCGCCCCGGAAAACTCCATATTGGCGCCAAACCACAGCGTTCCGCTTTTACCTCGGGCGATGGCCCCGACCTTAAAGTCAGACAGCGTTGCCACGGCGCAGGCGGCGGCCAGCGGCAGCAGGGCAAAGGCCAGCTCGCTGTCGTCGAGCCCGCAGTGTTGTTTCAACTGCTGTGCCTGGCTGGCGGTGATAAATCCGGCAAAATCGTCAGCGGATATTATCGGCTGAAGGGCATTCTGTAGCAGATCAGGAAGTGTGGCAAATGCCTGCTGGTAACGTGGGTGCATAGTGAGCCTCTCGCAAAAAGCAGCCCATGCTAGCGGGCCGGCAGCCAGTTATATGTGATCTAAATCTCTCTATCAATGTAATAAATGAAATTGATCAGCAAATTGCGAGACTTATCGCAAGTTTTAGCCCCAGAGCGCCATCAGCAGAGGGAAAATGAACGGCGCCAGCAGTGAAGTAATAATGCCGCACAGCACCAGCGCCAGCGAACTGAACGCACCTTCCTGATAGTCGAGTTCGGCCGCTCTGGCGGTGCCCAGCGCGTGCGAGGCATTGCCAATCGCCAGCCCGCGTGCGGATTTGCTGCGCACCCGCAGCAGATTAAGCAGCATATGGCCGAAAACGGCGCCCAGCACTCCCGCCAGCAGTACGCAGATGGCGCTGATGGCCGGAATGCCGCCAAGCGTCCCTGACACCGCCATGGCAATCGGCGTGGTGACCGACTTCGGCAGCAGCGTGGCGGCAATTTGCGGCGTTGCTCCCAGCCACAGAGCAATGGCCGTACCGGACACCATCGCCGTGATACTGCCGACAAAGCAGACGCTGATAATCGATTTCCAGCGCGCGCGGATCTGATGCATCTGCTCGTAGAGCGGCAGTGCCAGCGCTACAACGGCAGGCTGAAGCAGATCGTTAAGCAGGGCGCTGCCCTGGAAGTAGCGCGTGTAGGGCATTTGCAGCAGCAGCAGTAGCGGGATGATGACCGCCATGGCAATCAGCAGCGGATTGACGATCGACATTTTGGCTCTGGCTGCCAGTTTGCGCGCCGCGAGGAACACCAGAATAGTCAGCGGCAGGGACCACCAGATATCACTCATCCTGCGCTCCTGTTCGCCGCTGGTGGCGGTCGTTAAGGCGCTGCGACATCAGCCCGATGGTGACCAGCACCACCAGGGTACTGACCACACAGGAGATAACGATCGGGCCAAACTGCGCGGTGAGGATATCCATATCGTTCATCACGCCAACGCTGATGGGGACGAACAGCAGCGCCATATAGCGGATCAGCAGATGACAGCCGGGTTTTACCCAGTGAACAGGGAGAAGCTGAAAGGCAAGGAGAGCAAACAGCATTAACATGCCAAGGATACTGCCGGGGATAGCGACCGGCAGCAGGGCAGAGAGGCCACGCCCGGCATAAAGGCACAGATAAATAATGATGAAGGCGCGGAGATATTGCCATAGCGTAACGAGGGCGGTATGCATTCAGTGTCCTGAACAGTAGGGGGCGACCCTTTTGCGGTCGCCCCGTGCAGATGACTGACATCTTAACAACGGATTGACCGGTAAAGAAGGTCAACCCCTACAAAGCACGGTGGTTATTTAACCTGCTGGCCTGGCTGTGCGCCGCTGTCCGGGCTGAGCAGGAAAATGTCTTTGCCACCGGGACCTGCCGCCATCACCATGCCTTCAGAGAGACCGAAGCGCATTTTACGCGGTGCCAGGTTCGCGACCATGACCGTCAGACGGCCTACCAGCACGGACGGGTCCGGGTAAGCGGCACGAATGCCGGAGAACACGTTACGCTTTTCACCGCCCAGATCGAGTGACAGACGCAGCAGCTTGTCGGAGCCTTCGACAAATTCCGCGTTCTCAATCAGCGCAATGCGCATATCCACTTTGGCAAAATCGTCAAAGGTGATGGTGTCCTGAATAGGATCGTCCGCCAGCGGGCCGCTGGCTGGGGCTTTCGCCGCCGCCGCATCCTCTTTCGAGGCTTCGATCAGCCCGTTCACTTTATCCATCTCAATGCGGCCATACAGCGCTTTAAAGGGGGCAATGGTGTGGTTCAGCAACGGCTGTTCGATACCGTCCCAGCTCAGTTCCTGATTCAGGAACGCTTCACAGCGTTCGGTCAGGGATGGCATTACCGGTTTCAGCCAGGTCATCAGCACGCGGAACAGGTTGATGCCCATCGAGCAGATGGCCTGAAGGTCGGCATCGCGGCCTTCCTGCTTCGCCACCACCCACGGCGCCTGCTCGTCCACGTAGCGGTTAGCGACGTCGGCCAGCGCCATAATTTCACGCACCGCACGGCCAAACTCGCGGCTGGCCCAGGCTTCACCAATGCTGGCTGAGGCATCGGTAAAGGTGTTGTACAGCGCCGGGTCGGCCAGTTCAGCGGAGAGCTGCCCGCCGAAGCGTTTGCTGATAAAGCCCGCGTTACGCGATGCCAGGTTGACCACTTTGTTCACGATATCGGCATTCACACGCTGCACGAAATCTTCCAGGTTCAGGTCGATATCGTCGATACGTGAGGAGAGCTTCGCCGCGTAGTAGTAACGCAGGCTGTCGGCATCCAGATGTTGCAGCCAGGTGCTGGCTTTAATAAAGGTGCCGCGCGATTTTGACATTTTCGCGCCGTTAACCGTGACGTAACCGTGAACAAACAGGTTGGTCGGCTTGCGGAAATTGCTGCCTTCCAGCATTGCCGGCCAGAACAGGCTGTGGAAATAGACGATATCTTTACCAATAAAGTGGTAGAGATCGGCATCGGAATCTTTCTGCCAGAAGGCATCAAAGTCGATGTCGCCGCGCTTATCGCACAGGTTCTTGAAAGAGCCCATGTAGCCGATTGGCGCATCCAGCCAGACGTAAAAATACTTGCCTGGCGCACCGGGGATCTCGAAGCCGAAATACGGCGCATCGCGTGAGATGTCCCACTGTTGCAGGCCGGATTCGAACCACTCCTGCATTTTATTCGCAACCTGCTCCTGCAGCGCGCCGGAGCGGGTCCAGGCCTGCAACATCGCGCTGAACTCTGGCAGATCGAAGAAGAAATGCTCAGAGTCACGCATCACCGGCGTGGCACCGGAAACCACGGATTTCGGGTCGATTAACTCTGTCGGGCTGTAAGTTGCTGAGCAGACTTCACAGTTATCGCCGTACTGATCGGGCGCTTTACATTTCGGACAGGTGCCTTTGACGAAACGATCGGGCAGGAACATGCCTTTTTCCGGATCGTAGAGCTGAGAAATGGTGCGGTTCTTAATAAAACCGTTCTCTTTCAGGCGAGTATAGATCAGCTCAGACAGCTCACGGTTCTCTTCGCTGTGCGTCGAGTGATAGTTGTCATAGCTGATATCAAAACCGGCAAAGTCGGTCTGATGTTCCTGACTCATATCGGCAATCATCTGCTCCGGCGCAATGCCCATCTGCTGAGCTTTCAGCATGATTGGCGTACCGTGTGCGTCATCCGCACAGATGAAGTAAACCTGGTTGCCGCGCATTCGCTGGTAACGGACCCAAATATCTGCCTGGATATGCTCGAGCATGTGGCCGAGATGGATGGAGCCATTAGCGTACGGCAGTGCGCACGTTACCAAAATTTTTTTCGCGACTTGAGTCATAGGGAGAGTTAGCTCATTCCTGTTGAAAAGGGGGTTTAGATGGTAACCGATTGCCGGACCCTGCGTAAACAAGGGCTTGGGCCGCTGATGGATTTTTCCTGCGGTTGACGTCAGCCTGAGTCAGAATCTGATATGCTTCAGGCTATCAGTACCGACAGAACCACCAGCATAATCAAGGAATCCAGATGACTTCACAATCCCAGGGAAATCATTCCCCTGAAGCGCTGCGCGCTATCGTGATGGGCGTGCTGAGCACGTTCGGGCATCCTACTTTGCAGCATAACCTGACCACGCTCAGGGCGCTGCATCACTGTGCCCTGATGGACAATACCCTGCATATTGAACTGAGTATGCCTTTTGTCTGGCAGACCCCGTTCGAGGCGCTGAAAGCCAGCACCAGTGCCGAACTGCTGCGTCTGACGGGCGCAGCGGCCATCGCCTGGCGTTTAACGCTCAACGTGGCGACGCTGCAACGGGTTAAAAACCGGCCGGGCGTCAACGGTGTGAAAAACATTATTGCCATCAGCTCCGGCAAAGGCGGGGTGGGAAAATCGACCACGGCAGTCAACCTGGCGCTGGCGCTGGCGGCCGAAGGGGCGAAAGTCGGTCTGCTGGATGCGGATATTTACGGCCCGTCCATCCCGGATATGCTGGGCGTTGAAGACCAGCGTCCCACCTCGCCGGACGGAACGCATATGGCCCCGATCATCGCTCACGGCCTGGCGACCAACTCGATTGGCTATCTGGTGACAGAGGACAACGCCATGGTGTGGCGCGGGCCGATGGCAAGCAAGGCGCTGATGCAGCTGTTAAATGAAACGCTGTGGCCGGAGCTGGATTATCTGGTGCTGGACATGCCGCCGGGCACCGGTGACATTCAGCTGACGCTGGCGCAGAACGTGCCGGTCACCGGCGCGGTGGTGGTCACCACGCCGCAGGATATTGCGCTGATTGATGCCCGCAAAGGCATCGTGATGTTTGAAAAAGTGAATGTCCCGGTGCTGGGCGTGGTGGAAAACATGAGCATGCATATTTGCAGCGAGTGTGGTCACCATGAGGCGATCTTTGGCACCGGCGGCGCGGAAAAACTGGCGCAGCAGTACCATACCCAACTACTGAGCCAGCTGCCGCTGCATATCAGCCTGCGCGAAGATCTGGATAACGGAGAACCCACGGTGATCCGTCGGCCTGAAAGTGAGTTTACCGGGCTTTATCGCCAGCTGGCGAACCGCGTGGCGGCGCAGCTTTACTGGCAGGGGGAAGTGATCCCGGAAGATATCGCGTTCCGCGCGCTGTAATTGCTGGCGGGCCGTCACAAAAGGCCCAGGGGCCGACCCTTTTCGGGGCGGCCCGCTGTTGGCGGGTTACGCCAGCCGCACGTGCCTCTGCTGAAACCCGTCCACCATCGAATAGTCAAAATCAATTTTCCCCGCATCAAACAGCTGATTAATCAGGGTGAAATCATTATCGGGCGTGACATTGCAGCGGTGGTTAAGCAGGGTGTCCTGGAGAGTAAACGCCGCATCGCCACGCGCGATACGTTTCAGGTATTGCAGCATCTCGTAAGCGTTTTTACTCACGCCAGCCTGTTCGTGAAGGGGTCTGCTGTTCATCCTGGTTTCTGCTGCCATTCTCTGTAGACGAAAACGGCATTATAGCCCGTTGTGTTTAATCGAGGGCAAGCCGATTTTATATTTCAGTGAAATCAGCCGTATCAGGGTGCAGGTCGCCACCGCCACCCAGGCACTGACTGACTGCGGCACCAGCCCGGCAGAACCGCACAACTCCAGCGCTGCGCCTGCCGCCGCCGCACTGGCATAAATATCCTGGCTGAAGATACCGGGGGGTTTGCCGGTCAGCAGATCGCGCAGGCAACCCCCGCCTGATGCGCTGACGCAGCCCAGCAGAATCGACAATTCAACATTATGGCTATATTGCCAGGTTTTATTGGCGCCGAACGCGGCAAAAAAACCCAGTCCCAGCGCGTCAAAAAACAGCGTGGCTTTCTCAAAAGAGAGGATAACCCGCTGAAAAAAGGAGACACAGACCAGCGCGGCAACAATAGCCAGCAGACAAGGGATGCTGGTCAGGCCCGCAGGGGGCAGGTCAGAAATGCAGATATCACGTATGACGCCGCCCCCGACGGCGGTCACGGTGGTGAGAGCAAAGACGCCAAAGAAGTCAAAATCTTCTTTTACCCCGGCCGTCGCCCCGCTCAGCGCGAAGGCAAAGGTGCCCATCAGGTCGACAAAATCAAAAGCCGTTAACATCTCTTCATCCGCAGCATGATAACCAGGTGAATGCCGCGACGATCATCGCTTCAATGCCGGTCTGTAGCGACGGATCCAGCTCGATTTTAAACATCGAAGAGTGGTTGGCCGGGATCTGATGCGTCGTATTCTTTTTCACCGCCTCAGCCCAGACGGACTTTTCCGTGCCGCCAACAAACCAGAAAACATACGGCACATTCCAGCTACGGCCAAAATGGCTGAAGTCTTCGCTGTTCATCGCGGGTTCAGCAAGCAAGGCCCTGCCGCCGAAAAAGGTGGTAAAGCTTTTCCCCAGCCGTTCCGTCGAGTCGCGATCGTTTCCGGTGAGCGGATAGCGGCTAATCACGCTAATCTCCGGGTCCGCCGCACCGGAAGCATGACTTTCACAGGTGCAGATACGCGTCACAGAATCCAGTACGCGAGTGCGCACGGCATCGTCCCAGGTGCGGATATTGAGTTTAAGCAGCGCATCGTCGGGAATAATGTTCTCTTTGTTGCCCCCCTGGATCGCCCCGATAGTCAGCACGGTGCTGTCGAGCGGGGAGGTTTCACGCGAGACGATGGTTTGCAGGCGTACGGCGGTAAACGCTGCCATCATCACCGGGTCGATCGCATTCTGCGGGTTAGAACCGTGTGCGCCCCTGCCGAGGAACTTCACTTGCAGGCTGTCGCCTGCGGTCAGAATGGCACCGGGCCGGCAGCTGACCGTACCGGCGTCACCCACCATCACATGCTGGCCGAGGATAATATCGGGTTTCGGAAAATCCGTTTTCATGTCTGCAATCATCGCCAGTGCGCCGGAAGCGGTCTCTTCACCGGGTTGAAATACCAGCATCAGCGTACCCTGCCAGGCGTCGCGATGCTGCGCCAGTACGCTGGCCACGCCGAGCATCCAGGCAACGTGCAGGTCATGCCCGCACATATGGGCCACCGGGGTTTTGACCCCCTCCAGCGTTTCAGCGCTAACTTTGCTGGCAAAGGGCAGGCCGGTATGTTCCTCCATCGGCAAGGCATCCATATCGGCACGCAGCATCACGGTTTTCCCGTCACCGTTGCGTAAGATACCCACCACCCCGGTCACACCGATTTTCTCGCTGACGTCGTAGCCGAATTTGTTGAGAAAGTGGGCGACGATCCCGGCGGTGCGGAACTCCTGCATCGACAGCTCGGGGTGCGCGTGAAGATCCTGATAGACGCTTGTAATTTCAGGGAGCAGACGTTGAATGGTGTCGGATAATGGCGCTAAACGTTGTTTCATTTTCGGTCTCTTTTTATCAAAAGTCTCCGAATAATGCGTGAAGATTAGCGCCAGGGGTTTGCGCGAAACTGCGCTTAGCGGGAGGGGAGCACGTAGTGCATCAACAGGTATTCGCCCTGATCGCTCTCGCCGTGGGCCGCAACCCGCCAGCCGTGCTTTTTATAAAAACTCTGTGCCTGAAGGTTTTCTGCCAGGCACTTCAGCGCACCGGTTGAAGTAAAACTGTTCTGAACCGCCTGTAGCAGAGCACTACCCGCACCGCTCCCCTGATAGACCGGGTCAACAAACAGGCTGTGCAGAAAATTATCGTTGTCCAGCACGGCGGCAAATCCAAGGCGGTGACCGTCCTCTTCCGCGACCAGCACCCGCTCGCCCAGCGTGATCTGGTCGAAATCCTCCAGCTGCCATTCGCCGTCATCCAGCCAGGTCCAGTTAGCCTTGCGGGAGGCAAGAAAAAGGGTGCGCAAAAAGGGCCGATCGGCTTCAGTAAACGGGCGAATTATCATGGTCAAACTCCTGCAACAGATACGCCGGGTGGCTTCGGCGCAGAGTGTAGCGCAAAAGCGTATCGTTGACAGCGAAAGGCAGCGCGCAGAGGAACGAAGCGCAAAAAAAAGAGATGAGGAGGGCTCATCTCTTTGACGCTGGCCGGTGGGCTATTTCAGTTTCAGGGCAATTTCTGCCACGTGTTTTCCCTGATGTCGGGCGATAGCCAGTTCGCGCTCATCGGGCTGGCGTGAACCGTCGCCGCCGGCCAGGGTGGACGCCCCGTAAGGTGTTCCGCCACTCACCTGCGAAATATCAAACAGCTCTGGCGTGCTGTAACCGAGAGGCACAATGATCATCCCGTGATGCGCCAGGGTTGTCCAGGTGGAGGTGATGGTCATTTCCTGCCCGCCCCCGGTGCCTGTTGAGGTAAACACGCTGGCCACTTTGCCGACCAGTGCGCCTTTCGCCCACAGGCCGCCGGTCTGGTCGAGGAAGTTACGCATCTGTGCTGACATGTTGCCAAAGCGCGTGGGGGTGCCGATGATAATCGCATCATAGTCGGCCAGCTCTGCCGGTGAGGCAACATCAGCCTGCTGGTCGGTTTTGCCACCGTAAGTTTTGAAAGCGTCGCTGTCCATGGTTTCCGGCACCCGCTTTACCGTAACCTGCGCGCCTGCAACGCTGGCAGCCCCTTCAGCGACCGTGTGTGCCAGCGTTTCAACATGACCGTACATTGAGTGATAAAGCACTAAAATCTTCGGCATTTTCATTTCCTTTTTGAGGTGGTGAGCATTTTTTTCATGGTGAAAAAAACGATGAAAAAGAGTCACTGAACGGTCTCCGCTTAGGCGCTTAAGCCCCCTTGTTGATACACAGGCAGGGAGGCGGGCTGCGGTTTGCCGCGCATCTCATCACGCAGGCGACGACCGATCTCTGTAATTCTAGCTTCGCCTGCACATAACGCCGAATTAAAGCCGGGGTGGGGTTAGGGGATGCCTGCATAGCGTAACAGCGCGGTGACCGCCGCTGCGGCAAGGATCACCACAATCAGCGGTGTTTTGCGCCACGCCAGCAGCACCGCCACCGCCACGCCGGCGACCCGTGCAATCCCCGCAAACTGAACACCTTCGTAGAAGGTGTTGCCAAGGGCGACCGCAAACAGCAGCGTGGTGGCGGCATCGGACAGCAGCTGACGGGCATGGTCAGACAGCGCCAGACGATTACCCAGTTTTGCTCCGGCAAAACGCATCAGCCAGGTGCCGCAGGCCAGCAGCACAATCCCGGCGACGATCGTGACGTTGCCTGTCATGATTTCTTCCTCCCGGCCAGCAGCCCGGCCAGCGATAACAGAACCGGCAACCCGGTCGGGGTAAAGGGGACGGCGAGCAGCGACAGCGCCGCGCCGCAGGAGGCCCGCGTCAGCGTGAGGCGGGATTTCAGCGCCGGGATCACCAGCGCGATTAAAATGGCGGGAAACACGGCATCCAGCCCGATGACCTGAGTATCCGGCAGTAGCTGACCAATCACGCTGCCCAGCACCGCGCCCAGGGGCCAGACCACGGCCACCCCCAGCCCGCACAGCCAGAAAGCGGCTTTGCGCTGCGGTGGCGTAGGCTGCGACAGGCCGAAGACCACGCTCTCATCATTCATAATGTGGCAGCCCAGCAGGGCGGAAAGACGCGACCCGACCAGATCGCGCACGGCAATGCCAAAAGGGAAATGGCGCGCGTTGACCAGCAGCCCGGCCAGCGCAGCCGCCAGCGGATTTCCCCCTGCGGCGACAATGGCAATAAACATAAATTCCGATGCCCCGGCCAGTACAAACAGGCTGGAGAACAGCGGCACCCAGAGCGGGAAGCCGTAGGCAGTTGCCAGCGAGCCATAGGAAATGCCCACCACGCCAACGGCGAGGCAGATCAAATAAATGGCTTTGCGCGTATCCGGCGCGAGCGATGAAAAATGACGGGCGATCATGAGATATTTACCATAACGAACGAAATTGACATTATAATGAACGCAGTAACATTGAATATCAACCCGAACGTTTCGTTCGTTTTAGCGAACACTGAGGCAGCCGATGACCCAACCCATTGCGGTAATTGCAGAGAGTTTAACCCGCGAGCGTACACTGGCCGGGCTTTCCCTGGCCGAAGTGGCCAGAAGAGCGGGGATTGCAAAATCCACGCTGTCGCAGCTGGAAGCGGGCAACGGTAACCCCAGCCTGGAGACGCTCTGGGCGCTGTGCGTGGCGCTCAATATCCCGTTTGCCAGACTGCTGGAGCCGGAACCACAGAAAACCCAGGTGATCCGCCGTGGTGAAGGCGCAAAAGTGGTGGCCGGGGAAGCGAACTATGAGGCGATCCTGCTGGCCAGCTGCCCGCCGGGCGCGCGCCGTGACATCTACCTGCTGATGACCCAGCCGGGGGCCGACCGGCTGTCACTGCCTCATCATGCCGGATCGGTAGAGCATATTATTGTCACCCAGGGCCGGGCGCTGGTCGGGCTGAAAGAGGCGCCAGAGGAGCTGCTGCCCGGCGATTACATCTGTTATCCCGCTGACCGTGAGCATATTTTCAGAGCGCTGGAAGCGGATACCCTGGCGCTGCTGGTGGCAGAGCAGGGGTAGCGGCCTAAACGGGTTTACAGGATCACCGTTTCTCTCTTATCCTGTCCGCTCAGTCAGTAATGAATAAACAGTAAACACGACCAATGACTCGGGGTGCCCTTCTTTGTGAAGGCTGAGAAATACCCGTATAACCTGATCTGGATAATGCCAGCGTAGGGAAGTCAGATGCCCGACCGGCATCGCCTTCTTGATCGCCGGTTGGGAGCAAAAATGATCCAACCTGAACCCCTCAGCCACAGCGACGTGGCCGATTCCCTGACGCTGTTCCAACAGCGATCCCCCCTGATTCACTGTATGACCAATGATGTGGTGCAGACCTTTACGGCCAACGTCCTGCTGGCGCTGGGTGCCTCCCCGGCGATGGTCATCGATGCGCAGGAAGCCGCGCAGTTCAGCGCGATGGCCGATGCCCTGCTGATCAATGTCGGAACCCTGACTCACAGCCGCAGTGAGGCGATGCTGGCCGCCGTTCACGCCGCCAGTACGGCAGGGCGCGGCTGGACGTTAGATCCGGTGGCGGTGGGGGGGCTGGATTTCCGCACCGCCTTCTGTCACCAGCTGCTGCGGCTTAAACCGGCCGCAATTCGCGGTAATGCCTCGGAAATTATGGCGCTGGCAAAGCAGGCGGTCAGCGGCCGTGGCGTTGACAGCCAGCACGCCTCGACGGCCGCACTGCACGCGGCACAGGCGCTGGCGCAGGAGAGCGGCGCGGTGGTGGCGGTGACGGGAGAGGTAGATTTTGTCACCGACGGCAACCGTACCCTGAGCGTCAGCGGCGGCTCGGCGCTGATGACGCGGGTGGTTGGCACCGGCTGCGCGCTGTCGGCGGCGGTGGCCGGTTTTGCCACGCTGCCGGGCGATCGTCTGGTCCATGTTGCCAGCGCCTGTCGCGTCGTCTCCCTCGCCGGAGAACGTGCCGCCGCGCAGGCGAGGGGGCCGGGCAGCTTTATCCCGGCCTTCCTCGACGCTCTGTATCTGCTGGACCCGGAGGCGTGGCGATGAAACGCATTAATGCCATGACGATTGCCGGTACCGACCCCAGCGGTGGCGCGGGGATCCAGGCCGATCTGAAAACCTTCTCGGCGCTGGGCGCTTACGGTACCAGCGCGATCACGGCGCTGGTGGCGCAGAACACCACCGGCGTTCAGTCGGTCTACCGCATTGAGCCCGCGTTCGTGGCCGCGCAGCTGGACTCTGTTCTGTCGGACGTGCGTATCGACACGATTAAAATTGGCATGCTGGCAGAAAGTGCCATTGTCGATGTGGTGGCCGAGCGCCTGAAGGGGGCGAACGTGCCGTGGGTGGTGCTGGATACGGTGATGCTGGCGAAAAGCGGTGACCCGTTACTCAGTGCCGACGCGGTTGCTACTCTGCGCGAGCGCCTGCTGCCGCAGGTTTCCCTGATTACCCCGAACCTGCCGGAGGCCGCCGCGCTGTTGCAGTGCCCGCCCGCCCGTGATGAAAGGGAAATGCGCCAGCAGGGCCGTGCGCTGCTGGCGCTGGGCTGCCAGGCGGTGCTGATGAAGGGCGGCCATCTCAGCGCAGTGGAAAGTCCCGACTGGCTGTTTACCCGCCAGCTGGAGCAGCGTTTTACCGCGCCACGCATCCATACCCGCAATACGCACGGCACCGGCTGTTCCCTGTCGGCGGCGCTGGCGGCGCTGCGTCCGCGTCATAATGACTGGGTCACCACCGTGCAGGCGGCAAAACACTGGCTACAGGGGGCGCTGGAGCAGGCCGATTCGCTGGAGGTGGGCCACGGAAACGGGCCGGTACACCATTTTCATCAATGGTGGTAACCCGCTCACACTTCACGGGCTTTTAGTGCGGATCGTTCTGAAAAATGGAGTCAGCAATTTGCCTTAATGCGGGTTATGGGTTCAACCTGTTGGGGTCAGAAAAACTGACGCGCGGGCCCTGAAAAGGGTCCTGAACATTTTAACAGGAGTTATCATGACGGACATCGTACAGTTATTGGGCAAAGAAGCGGATTCTCTTTTGCAACATCGCTGCATGACTATTCCAGCGGACAACCTCTACCTTCCCGGAGCGGATTATGTTGACCGGGTGATGGTGGATAACAACCGCCCCCCGGCTGTGTTACGCAATATGCAAACCCTGTACAACACCGGACGTTTAGCCGGGACAGGTTACCTCTCTATCCTGCCAGTGGACCAGGGCGTTGAGCATTCAGCCGGCGCCTCCTTTGCGGCGAACCCGCTCTATTTTGACCCGAAAAATATTGTTGAACTGGCCATTGAAGCCGGTTGTAACTGCGTAGCCTCCACCTATGGCGTGCTGGCCTCCGTCTCCCGCCGCTATGCTCACCGCATTCCCTTTATGGTGAAGCTGAACCATAACGAAACGCTGAGTTACCCCACCCAGTACGATCAGACGCTGTATGCCAGCGTCGAACAGGCCTTTAACCTTGGTGCCGTTGCCGTCGGGGCAACCATCTATTTCGGCTCGGAGCAGTCGCGGCGTCAGATTGAAGAGATCTCTGCGGCGTTTGAACGGGCGCATGAACTGGGCATGGTCACCGTGCTGTGGGCTTACCTGCGTAACGATGCCTTCAAGAAAGAGGGGGTGGACTACCACGCCAGCGCTGACCTGACCGGCCAGGCGAACCATCTGGCGGCCACCATCGGCGCGGATATCGTTAAGCAGAAAATGGCGGAGAATAACGGCGGCTATAAGGCGCTGAAATTTGGCCACACTGACGAACGCGTTTACAGCACGCTGACCAGTGATAACCCGATCGATCTGGTGCGCTACCAGCTGGCGAACTGCTATATGGGCCGTGCGGGGTTAATTAACTCCGGCGGCGCAGCGGCCGGGGATACCGATACCGCCGAGTCCGTACGCACGGCGGTCATCAATAAGCGCGCCGGGGGAATGGGGCTGATTCTGGGACGTAAAGCGTTTAAGAAATCGATGAAGGACGGCGTAGCGCTGATTAATTCGGTGCAGGACGTTTATCTGGCGAAGAACGTCACCATCGCCTGACGGTGAACGGGGTGACCCTGTAGGGGCGACCTTTTTTTCCGGTCGCCCCGTGCTGTGAACCGGACGGGCTGACCGAAACAGAAGGTCAGCCCCTACGTGCGGGTGCCCATGTTCCTCCTTTTTTTCGGTCGCCCCGTCATCGGTCACACCGCGTCGAACCACTCGCTGTTCTGTTCGGCAATCGGCGTAATCGAAAAAATCATCTCCTGCAGATGACGCCGCAGCGCCTGCTCTGCGGCATCGGCATCTTTCGCGCACAGCGCCTGGTAAATCTGACGGTGCTGTTCAATCAGGCTCTCCGGTGGCGAGACCTTGCTCAGCGTCAGAAAGCGCACGCGGTCCATGGTGGCTTTAATATTTTCTACCGTCTCCCACGCCAGCTCACAGCCAATGCTCTGGGCAATCAGGCGGTGAAACTCATCATCCAGCAGCAGAAAAGCCTGGCTGTCATGGCGGTCCGCCGCCAGCGCCTGTAACTGCAGATTGTGTTCCAGCGCGGCCAGACCGAAAGGCGTGGCTTCTGCCGCGGCACGGCGCACCACCGCCACCTCGACGGCTTCACGGATAAAGCGACCGTCGGCAACGCGCTGCGCAGAGATTTTACGCACAAAGGTGCCACGCTGTGGCAGAACCTGCACCAGGCCCGCTTCTGCCAGTTTGATAAAGGCTTCACGCACCGGCTGACGTGAGACGTTAAAGCGCGTGGAGACCTCTTTTTCCGACAGAAAGGAGCCGGGGTGGATCGCACAGGTGACGATCTCCTGACGCAGAAAACGATAAATCTGCTGATTGACCGGCTCACTGGCGGTGATGGTATAGACAGTCGACATTCGGCAACTTCCCTTTAGCGGCGGGTCAACGGCCCGCCCACGCATGGTGTGAAAGTCTTCAGTCTAATCAGGCTGGCGCGTCTGCGCCAGAGTTAAACGCGGGCAACCAGTTGATACACCGTTTGTTTCGCTCCCTGGCTCAACAGCAGGCGGTAATAATGGTTCACCTGCTCCACAAAGGTCGCGTTACCGGCCAGGTCGTCACCGAAAACATGCTTCAGGCCGAGCAGGGCCGCCACGCGCGGTTCCCCTTCCGCCGTTTCCGCCACGCGTTTTGCCAGCTCAGCGCTGAGAGGGTCATTGATGGTTACCGGCTGTCCCTGCTCGTCGCGACCGCCGACATAGCGTATCCAGCCCGCCACGCCCAGCGCCAGCAGATCGAAACGGCTGCCGTGCGCCAGGTGCCAGCGAATGCTGTCCAGCCAGCGCTGTGGCAGCTTCTGGCTGCCGTCATTGGCAATCTGCGCGGTGCGATGCTTGATCGCCCGGTTGCTGTAACGCGCAATCAGCGAATCCGCGTAGGCGGTCAGGTCAACGCCGGGGGTACGCAGCGTGGGGGCCTGCTGATCGAGCATCAGCTGGCGCGCGGCGGTGCGGAAGTGTGCGTCAGCCATGCAGTCGCTGATATGCTGATAGCCCGCCAGATTTCCCAGATAGGCCAGGAACGAGTGGCTGCCGTTCAGCATCCGCAGCTTCATCTCTTCAAACGGCAGCACGTCGGCGACCAGTTCTGCCCCGGCCAGCTCCCACTGCGGGCGGCCGCTGACAAAGTTATCTTCAATCACCCACTGGAAGAAAGGTTCACAGGCCACGGCCACCGGATCCTCGCAGCCCAGTTTCTCGCTCAGCGCACGGTGAGTTTCCCCGGTCATGGCCGGAACAATGCGGTCCACCATGGTTGAGGGGAAGGTGACCTGCTGCCCGATCCAGTCCGCCAGCTCCGGCGACTGCTGACTCGCCAGTTCAACAATGACACGGCGCGTGACGCGGCCGTTTTCCGGCATGTTATCGCACGACATCACGCTGAAAGGAGCCAGCCCGCGATCGCGACGGCGGCGGATGGCTGCCAGAATAATGCCCGGCAGCGTCTGCGGCGTGTCGGGATGAGCCAGGTCGTGGCCAATACCGGGGTGTTCAAGATTTAATTCCCCGCTGGCAGGATGGTGGCAGTAGCCTTTTTCAGTGACGGTCATGGAGACAATCGCCACATCGGGCTGGCTCAGCGCCTCCAGTACCGCTTCAATACCGTCGGACTGGCCGTGCAGGGCGGCTGTCACCACGCCAGTCACCCTTAGATTCAGGCGATCATCTGCCATTTCGGCCACGGTGTAGCACAGCCCCTGCTGGCGCAGAGCGGCAATCAGCTCGCCGCTGTTAAGATTGATTTCGCAGTAGCCCCAGTCGCTGCCCTGTTCCGCAGCAAGGCGATCGCTGCACACCGCCTGATGGGCGCGGTGGAAGGCACCAAAACCGATATGCACCATGCGGGTACGCAGTAACTGGCGGTTATACAGCGGGCGCTGCACGTCGGGTGGGAGGGTATCGCAACACAACATAATGCATCCTCAGGTGACGGACGGGGGCTGGCCCCGCCCGCGATAATCAGATGGATACCGGAGTATCCAGTTTCTTCGGCGGTTTAATTACAAACAGCACCAGCAGGGCTCCGAGCGCGGCGACCACGCCGGCCAGCACAAAGGCGCTGTCGAACTTGCCGGTATGCTGCACGATATAGCCGGTGACGATCGGCCCGATAATCCCGGACAGGCTGCCGATCAGGTGGATAAAGCCACTGATGCTGCCGACGCGGCTTTTATGCACCACATCCTGAATAATCGCCCAGTAAATCGCCCCGGTGATGTACAGGAAGAAGATCGACACCGACATCAGCCCGACGGCCGAGGTGACCTCTTTTACCGTACCCGCCAGACCGACACAAATCGCTGCGGCCATTAACGAGACCACCAGCACGATTTTACGCGACAGCAGCAGCTTCCCGGTGATTTTAAAGATTTTATCCGAGATGATGCCCCCCAGCGCCAGGCCGACAAAACCAACGATCCACGGGATCATAGTGGTAATACTCATCGCCTTAATATCGAGGTTGTGTGCCTGGACCAGATAGGCCGGGAACCAGCTCAGGAAGAAGAACAAAATATAGTTGTAGCAGAAGAAGGCGAAGGCGGTGACCAGGATAATCGGCTGGCGCAGGTAGTAACCAAGGCCGTGCTGCGACTGCGACAGCTCCTCTTCCGGGCTCAGCTGCTCATCTTTCAGCTGGGCAATCAGGGCGCGCTCACGCTCGCTGATTAACTTGCTTTTCAGCGGGTTGTCGGCGGCAATAAAGAACCACACCACCATCCAGATAATACCAATCGAACAGATAATCGCGAACGCCGGACGCCAGCCGAAGGCGAGGGCAAGATAGCCAATGATCGGGCCTGCCACGGCGCCACCGAGCGGTGACCCGGCGCTTAACAGCCCCATCGCCGTGGCGGCCTGTTTTTTCGGGAACCAGCCGTTAATCGCTTTATTCGCCGAGGCGCAGATCGGCCCCTCCGCCATCCCGAACAGCACGCGCAGGATCAGCATTGACCAGAAACCGGTCGCCAGCGCGGTAAAACCACAGAAAAGGGACCACATCCCCACGGCGACGCCGAGAGTAATGGTCGGGCCGAACCTGTCGGTCGCCAGCCCACCGACAAAGTTAAAGATGGCATAGCCGAAGAAGAAGCTGCCGAAGATCAGGCCAAACTCTTCTGCATTCAGCATCAGGTCTTTTTCAATCATTGGCACGGTCAGAGACAGCGCCACCCGGTCAAGGTAGTTAATCATGTAAACAAGGAACAGCAGTAAAACGATCGTCCAGCGCAGGTTTTTAAACATTGTAATAGCTCCGCTTGTTCTGGTTTTAATTTGTAGGGTCGTGGGGGTGCCGGGAATAACCCCGGCGTTCTGGCGTTAAGACATACTGATAATCACTTTGCAGCAGCTGCGCGGGTCTTTCTCGAACAGCGTCATGGCCTGTTCAATCCGGGCCAGCGGCAGCGTATGGGTCACCAGTTTCTCCGGCTGGATCAGCCCCTGTTCCATCCAGGCGATCACCTGCGGGAAGCGGTGGCTGTTCAGGCGGGAGGTAAACAGCGACAGCTCTTTACTGGTCAGACTCTGCTGCGTCACGGTGCAGGCCTCGCCGGAGAAGCCGAGCAGGCCGATACGCCCGGCCGGAGAGGCCAGCGCGGCCGCTTCAGCAAGAATCGACGGATGGCAGGCGGCATCAATAATCAGCGTAGGCTGCACGCCTTCCAGCTGTGCGGCCAGCGGGATGTCGGCGTTGTTCAGCACCACGTCCGCCCCGCTGGCCTGCGCCATTGCCAGCCGCTCTTCCAGCCGGTCAGCAACTATCACCTTTTTCACCTGATAGACGCCTTTCAGCACCTGAATGGCGGTCAGGCCCATCGGCCCGGCCCCGTAAATCAGCGCCACATCATCCGGCTGCGGCTTGAGGAAGGCGCTGATATTGGCGGCGATAGTAAACGGTTCAACCAGGCAGGCCAGCGTGTCGGGAATGGCATCCGGCAGGGTATAAGCATTGCCCGCCGGTGCCAGGGCATATTCGCTGAAGCCGCCGTCGCGATGTACGCCAATCACCTGCAATTCGCTGCAGACGTTAGGACGGCCGATGGAGCAGGGGTAGCAGTGACCACAGCTCACCACCGGATCCACCGCCACGCGCTCACCGAGGCGCGCGCTGTCGACGCCGCTGCCAACGGCATCGATCAGGCCAAAAAACTCATGACCAATCACGCGGGGATAGCGCGCAAACGGGTTATGCCCGTGCCAGATATGCACATCGGAACCGCAGATGCTGGCGTATTTCACTTTGACTCTGACTTCCCCGGCGGCCGGTTCCGGCAGGGGGCGGTCCTGTAACATCAGTTCACCGGGGCGTTCAATCACCACGCTTTTCATCTTCATCTCCTCACCAGTTCCACAGGGTGCCGTCTTCAAGACGGGCAACCGGAAGGTAGGCCGGTTCGTAGGGATATTTCGCGGCCAGCTTTTCGTCGAACTCAATGCCCAGACCCGGTTTGTCGCCGGGGTGCATGTAACCGTTGTCGAAGCTCCAGCTGTTCGGGAACACCTCCAGCATCTGTTCGGAGTAGCCCATATATTCCTGTACGCCGAAGTTAGGCACCCACAGGTCAAAGTGCAGTGCTGCCGCCATACAAATAGGTGACAGGTCGGACGGGCCGTGGGAACCGGTACGCACCTGATACAGCGAGGCAAAATCGGCGATGCGGCGCATGCCGGTGATGCCGCCCGCGTGGGTGATGGTGGTACGGATATAATCGATAAGCTGCTCTTCAATCAGCTGCTTGCAGTCCCAGATGCTGTTAAACACTTCACCGACCGCAATCGGCGTCACGGTGTGCTGGCGGATCAGGCGGAAACATTCCTGATTTTCTGCCGGGGTCGGATCTTCCATCCAGAACAGGCGGTACTCTTCCACGCTTTTACCGAAGCGGGCGGCTTCAATTGGCGTCAGGCGGTGGTGCATGTCGTGCAGCAGGTGTTCGTCAAAGCCAAACTTATCGCGAATGGCCGCAAACAGCTTCGGCGTGAAGTCGAGGTACTTTTCGCTTGACCACAGCTGCTCATCCGGGCGCGCGCCTTTGGTGGCGGGCTCGTAGGCTTCGCCTTTGCCTTTTGCCATGCCGTAGGTGGTCTTCATACCCGGCACGCCACACTGGGCGCGGATGGCTTTAAAGCCCAGTTCCCGGTGTTTGGCGTAGTCGTCCATCACCTCATCGATGCTGTGCCCGGTGGTGTGGCAGTAAACCATTACTCCGGTGCGCGATGCGCCGCCCAGCAGCTGGTAAACCGGCATATTGGCCGCTTTCCCTTTGATGTCCCACAGCGCCTGGTCAACGGCGGAGATCGCCGACATGGTGACCGGGCCGCGACGCCAGTAAGCCCCCTTGTAGAAGAACTGCCAGATATCTTCAATCTGGTGGGCATCACGCCCGATCAGCTGCGGGCAGACGTGATCCTTCAGATACGACGCCACCGGCAGTTCACGCCCGTTCAGCGTGGCATCACCGACACCGGTCAGTCCCTGGTCGGTGGTGATTTTAACGGTGACAAAGTTTCTGCCTGGGCAGGTAACGAACACTTCTGCTTTTACAATTTTCATTCCGGACCGCCTTGTACGCTAACAATGCTGAAAAAATACGCCGATAACGTACTACCATACAAGTTGCGTGTGCCGGATTCGCGAGTGAGATCACATTCGTGGGGTTGAGAAGGGAAGGGAAGAAAAGCGCCAGTCGGCGCTTTTCATCAGTGTTAATGCGGGAGGCTGTCAGCGCATTGGTCCGGTGGTTGCGTTGGCAACGCCGCCTGCTCGTGGCGGTTACGCCAGCAGTTCGCAGGAGGGGGGCAGGCGGCACTCCAGCGCATCGGGCATCACCTCAATACGAAACTCTGTCCCCGTCAGCGGCTCGCCGTCGAGGTTAAAGGTCATCTCATTCGGCGCGCGGATGGTCAGCCAGGGCAGCGAAGCGGTAATCAGATTGGGGTTTTCTTCGTCGCTGGTCAGCTTGTGCACCAGCGTCTGCAACAGCTCCTGCGAGGTGGCGATGCTCAGCTCCAGCCTGCCGTCATTAATCAGTGCCGTCGGGCACAGGCGCTGCCCGCCCCCTGCCTGGCGGCCGTTACCGATCCCGATCACCAGGGCATCGCCCTGCCAGTGAAAATCTGGTCCTTCCAGCGTACAGCTATCTGCTTTCAGCGTGTCCATGCGCATCAGCCCGTGAATAAAGTAGGAGACGCCGCCCAGCGCCGATTTCAGCTTTTCCGGCGTTTCTGTGGTGATGCGCGTGCCGAATCCGCCGGTCGCCATATTAATAAAATAGCGGTCATTATTGACGCGGGCGAGATCGATGGCGCTGGCTTTACCCCGGATGGCGAGGCGCAGCGCGTTTTCCATCTCTTCCGGGATACCGGCGCTGGTGGCAAAATCATTGGCGGTTCCTAGCGGGACCAGACCGAGAACCGGCCGGTTCTCCGGGGAGAGTCGGGCCAGGGCCGTGGCGACTTCGTTTACAGTGCCGTCGCCTCCGGCGGCGATCACCGTCTCAGCGCCCAGTGTAACCGCTTCATGCACGTAGCGCTCACCGTCGCCGTGCTCCCAGGTGACGCGGATTTCCAGCGGGAAACCTTCCTCGCGCAGCGTGGCAACCGCCGCGCGCAGTTCTTCATTACCGGCGCTTTTGCCATTTAAAATGGCCAGCGTAAGTGAATGTTTTTCCATTTTTAATCCCTGAAGGCATTGGTGGTTTGCATCAAGATATAGCATACCTTGCCGCAGAGGGTTAACTCCGGGCGAAAACGTGAGGAGTTTTCTGAAAAGGGAGGGGGCAGAAAAAGAAATGGCCCAGACGGGGGAGCCGTAAGGGCCGAACGAGGTGGTGCTGACCAGTATCTTTCGCGCTGCAGAGGCGTTAGCTGCGTTGACTCACTCTCGTCACTTACGGGGGTAAGCTCCGGGGGATTTGTTTACTTGCGGCGCTGTTGCAACCTGAAATTTATGGCCCCGATCCTGCGCTATTTGGATTTAATCGTTAGGAGCGCGAGCATCATAACGGGGAATGCGCGACGGTAATGTGATCGGATTCTAAAATCAGTTACATCATGTAACTTCTTTTGCCAGCCCGACCGCATGCGGATGGCGGGTGGTGGTGCCTGCCAGGTTGCGCATCAGCAGCGCATACTGCAAATCCATCTCTTCCGGCAGCGGCAGCCACACCAGATGACCGTTACCGGGAGCCACCTCTATTGCCTGCGCTTTGCCATTTTCCATCTGCGTCAGGGTGAAATTAATATTGCCGGCCGGTGACATCAGCTCCAGGCTGTCGCCAACGCTGAATTTGTTCTTCACATCGACCTGTGCCAGCGCGCCCCGGCGCTGCCCGGTAAACTCACCGACAAACTGCTGGCGGTCGGATACGGAGTAACCGGCTTCGTAGCTCTGATAGCTGTCGTGCGTGTGGCGGCGCAGAAAACCTTCGGTGTAACCCCGGTGCGCCAGGCCTTCCAGCGTTTCCAGCAGGGCAGAATCAAACGGCTTTCCGGCGGCGGCATCGTCAATCGCCCGGCGGTAAACCTGAGCGGTGCGGGCGCAGTAGTAAAATGACTTGGTGCGGCCTTCGATCTTCAGCGAGTGGATGCCCATCTGCGTCAGGCGCTCCACGTGTGCCACGGCGCGCAGATCCTTCGAGTTCATAATGTAGGTGCCGTGCTCGTCCTCGAAGGCGGTCATATATTCGCCGGGGCGCATCGCCTCTTCGATCATAAACACTTTATCCGTCGGCTGACCGGCACCCAGCGTCGGTTCCACGTTGTGTACGGCAATCGGCGCCTGGCGATGCACAATATTGCCAATGGCGTCTTCTTTGCCTTCCTGCACGTTATATTCCCAGCGGCAGGCGTTGGTGCAGGTGCCCTGGTTCGGATCGCGTTTATTGATATAACCGGACAGCAGGCAGCGCCCGGAGTAGGCCATGCACAGGGCACCGTGAACGAAAATTTCCAGCTCCATCTCCGGCACCTGCTGACGTATTTCACCAATCTCTTCCAGCGACAGCTCGCGTGACAGAATCACCCGCGTCAGCCCCATCTGTTGCCAGAACTTCACCGTGGCCCAGTTGACGGCATTCGCCTGCACCGACAGGTGGATATCCATCTGCGGGAAGGCGTCGCGCACCAGCATAATCAGCCCCGGATCGGACATAATCAGCGCATCCGGCTGCATATCGACCACCGGTTTCAGGTCGCGGATAAAGGTTTTCAACTTGGCATTGTGCGGGGCGATATTGACCACCACGTAGAACTTCTTACCGAGCGCGTGGGCTTCACGGATGCCGGTGGCAAGATTCTCATGGTTGAATTCATTATTGCGCACGCGCAGGCTGTAACGAGGCTGACCGGCATACACAGCGTCTGCGCCATACGCAAAAGCGTAACGCATGTTTTTCAGTGTCCCGGCCGGAGAAAGCAGTTCCGGTTTAAACATAATGTCTCAGTCTGATGTCAGGTCAGATATTGCGATAGGGGGTCGTTTTTGCAGGGGCCAATCATTTTTCCGATCGGCCCGACGGCGGGGGATTGTAAGGCGGCGGGAGTTCGGTGGAATTGATCTAAATCAAACGGCAGATATCTGCTTCCCAGCGATAGCCCATACCGTACACGGCGCGGATAAACGGCTGGTCAGCGTCCAGCGATTCCAGCTTGCGGCGCAGGTTTTTAATGTGGCTGTCGATAGTGCGGTCGGTGACCACGCGGTAGTCGTCATACAGATGATTTAACAGCTGCTCGCGCGAGAAGACTTTGCCCGGCTCCTGAGCCAGCGTTTTTAACAGACGAAACTCCGCCGGGGTCAGGTCAAGGGGCTTATCGTCCCAGCTGGCATGAAAACGTTTTTCATCCACTTTCAGCAGGGAAACCTGGCGGGCTTCCTCTGGCGTACGCTGGCAGCGCTTCAGAATAGTCTTGACCCTGGCGACCACTTCACGCGGGCTGAACGGCTTACAGATGTAGTCATCAGCGCCAATCTCCAGCCCCAGCAGGCGATCGATCTCTTCAATTTTTGCCGTCACCATCACCACCGGCAGATCGGAAAAACTCCGCAGCTCGCGGCAGACGGACAGCCCGTCCAGCCCCGGCAACATCAGGTCCAGCAGGATCAGATCCGGCGAGTGCTGTTTTACCCACGGCAGCACTTCATCACCGCGCAGCAGATGGTGAGTGCGGAAGTTGGCCGCCTGCAAATAGTCGATCATTAACTGGCCCAACTTGGGTTCATCTTCAACGATCAAAATCAGCGGAGCAGGAGTATCCAGTGTCATAGCGTTAACCATTGTCAGTGAGTCTTATCGGGCAAGTGTACCGTAATTCTGACGCCACCTGCATCGGAGTGCTCCGCAACGATGGTGCCGTCATGGGCTTCAACAATATTCTGACAAATCGCCAGCCCCAGCCCGGAGCCGCCGCTGGCGCGGTTCCGTGACCCTTCCGCCCGGTAGAAACGCTCAAAAATCTGTTCGCGCTGCGCGTCGCTGATACCGGGCGTGCTGTCATCAAAGTGCAGGACGTTGCCGCCGGGGGTCTGATGCAGGCTGATGTGCAGGGTGCCGCCGGGATCGGTGTAGCGCAGGCTGTTTTCCATCAGATTGGTAAAAAGCTGCATCAGGCGGTCAGGATCGCCAAACTGCGGCGCCTGGTCCGGTAACGTCAGCGTCAGGGTGAGCGGATGCTGTGCGTAACGGTGGCGGAAGTTGCCGGACACCAGCTCCAGCAGGGGAACCAGGTCGGTCTGGCTTTTACGATAGGCCAGCGCACCTTCATCCGACAGCGACAGCTGGTGCACGTCATCCACCAGTTTGGTCAGCGTCGCCACTTCCCCCTGCAGTGAGAGAATCGATTCCGGGGTGAGTTTGCGTACGCCGTCCTGTATCGCCTCCAGCTCACCGCGCAGAATGGCCAGCGGGGTGCGCAGCTCGTGAGAAATATCGGCCATAAAAGCGCGCCGCATCTTTTCATTTTTTTCCAGCGTACTGGCCAGACGGTTGAAGTCCTGTGCCAGACGCCCCAGCTCGTCGCGGCTGGAGGCCTGCACCCGGCTGGTAAAGTGCCCGGCGGCCAGATGGTGCGTGCCCTCAACCAGCCGCTTGACCGGTGCCAGCAGCCCGCGCGACAGCAGCCAGGTGACGGCAGCAGCCAGCAGCATCGTCAGCCCGACGATCATCCAGCTGGTGCGCTTCTGCTGCTGGTCGAAGTTGATATCGGCGCTGCGCGTCAGGCGCTCAGACGGCGAACCGATCACCCAGCCGACGACTTTTCCGCTGCTGGTGGTAATGTTGCGCCGCGATCCCTCCTGGGGGACCGGCGCTCGCGGGCCGATCATCACATGATACTGCTGGTCGATGATCCAGAACTGCGTGCGCCAGCCGTGGGGCGGCAGCTGGTTGCTGGCATCCGGGTTCTGCTCCAGCGAACGCAGAATGTTGAATACCAGCTTGTTGTTATTACGCAGGAAGTCCCAGCTGCCGTGCTGTTCGTACTGATCGGCCAGCGCATCGCTCAGCATCATCAGCCGCTGCTCGTTGCCGCGCTTGATATAGTCGATAAAGCCGTGCTCAAAGCTGAGCCGCACGCCCCAGTGCATGGTGATTAGCACCAGCATGCAGGTCGAGAAGATTGCCGCGAACAGCTTGGCGGTAATGCCGATACGTAATCTGGCCAACATTAAGACTTTCTCCTGCGCGACACGAGTGCATTAGGGGGCGTCTCTTCAGGGACACGCCAGAAAACCAGAGCGGGCAGGGCAATAATCAGCGCCATACACAGCCAGGTGTCAATAAACGCCTGGGCGATCTGCGGGCTACCGGTGGCCGCCTGGTGGCCGAAGGTGCCCAGCAGCAGCCCGGCGAGGGTGACGCCGATACTCATCGACAGCTGCATCACCATCGACAGCAGGCTGTTACCGCTGCTGGCCAGTTCGTCGGGTAGCTCTTTCAGCGTCAGGGTATTCATCGCCGAGAAGCGAATGGCATTGACCATGCCCTGCAGGAACAGCACCACGGGTAGCAGGGTGTGCCAGCCCAGCAGCGCCACGGCCGGAAACAGCAGCACAACGCCCGCCAGCGCCAGGGTGGACCCCACCAGCACGTTGCGGTAACCAAAGCGATTAACGATGCGCACCACGATGCGCTTCATTCCCATATTGCCCAGCACCATCGGGATCATCATCAGTCCGGCATGCAGCGGGCTGTAGCCCATGCCAATCTGCAGAAAAATCGGCGTCATAAACGGCAGCATCCCGCTGCCAATGCGCCCGGTCAGGCTGCCCGTCAGGCCGATGGCGTACAGGCGATTGTCGAACAGTTTCAGGTTGAACAGGGCGCGATCGTTATTACGGGCGTGCAGCAGATAGAACACCAGGCTGAAGACGCCGCACAGGATCAAAAGGCACAGCAGCAGGGGGGTGAATCCGCTTCCACGCTGGCCGTCGAGCGCCAGCGTCAGCGTGGCCATCCCTGCCGCCAGCAGCAGGTAGCCGCTAAAATCGAAGCGTCGGGTTGGCAGCGTGAAGTTCGACATCAGCGTCAGCGTGGCGATTGCCCCGACAATTCCGACCGGGATATTGATGAGGAAAATCCAGTGCCAGCTGGCGTACTCTACCAGCACGCCGCCAAGCGCCGGGCCGAGCAGGGGGCCAATCTGTCCCGGCAGGGTGACAAACGTCATGGCGGCCATATATTCAGCGCGTGGCACCAGCCTCATCACCGTTAAGCGCCCGACGGGCACCATCATCGCCCCGCCAATACCCTGCAGGACGCGCGAGAGGATCAGCTGATCCAGCGTGGCGGAGAGCGCACAGCAGAGCGAACCGGCGCTGAACAGCACAATGGCGCTGAAGAACACGTTACGCACGCCAAAGCGGTCTGCCAGCCAGCCGCTGATCGGCAGCATGATGGCCACCGTCAGCACGTAGGAGACAATCACCGAATGCATATTCAGCGGGCTCTGATGCAGACTGGCCGCCATCGACGGCAGGGCGGTATTGACGATGGTGGTATCCAGCGTCTGCATAAAGAAGCCGAAGGCAACGATCCACAGCTGCCAGCGCACCGAAGCGGGTGACGAGGTCATGGCATCAGCCTTCCTCTTTCACAGTTTTAAGGCGTGGTTTGCGCCGCAGTTTGTCCATATACAGATAGACCACCGGCGTGGTGTACAGCGTCAGCAGCTGGCTCATCACCAGACCGCCGACGATGGTGATCCCCAGCGGCTGGCGCAGTTCGGCACCGTCACCGCTGGTCAGCACCAGCGGCAGCGCGCCAAACAGCGCGGCCAGCGTGGTCATCATGATCGGCCGGAAACGCAGCAGGCTGGCCTGGAAAATCGCCTCGCGCGGCGTCATACCGCCGTTGCGCTGGGCGTGTAGCGCAAAGTCCACCATCATAATGGCGTTCTTTTTGACAATGCCGATCAGCAGCAGGATGCCGATCAGCGCAATCAGGCTGAACGGCGCACTAAACAGTTCCAGCGCCAGCAGCGCCCCGACCCCGGCGGAAGGCAGGGTAGAGAGGATAGTCAGCGGATGGACATAGCTTTCGTACAGGATGCCGAGCACGATATAGACCGTCGCAATCGCCGCGACGATCAGCCACAGCTGGCTGCTCTGCGTCTGCTGGAATACCGCCGCCGTCCCGGCAAAGCTGCCGCGCACGCTGGACGGTACGCCCAGTGAGGTCATGCTGCGGTCAATCGCGTCCGAGGCCTGCGACAGCGATACCCCTTCCGGCAGGTTGAACGAAATGGTGGATGCCGCAGACAGCCCCTGATGGTTAACCGACAGCGGCGAGTTCGCCGGCTGCCAGCGGGCAAATGAGGAGAGCGGGATCGACTTGCCTTCGCTGTTAATCACGAACATCTGGTCAAGGGCGCTGATATCCTGGGTATAGCGCGGGTCCACCTCCATCACCACTTTGTACTGGTTCAGCGGTTGATAAATGGTGGAAATCTGCCGCTGGCCGAAGGCATTATTCAGCAGGTTATTGGCATCCGCCACGTCAATACCGAGCCGCGACATGGTGGCGCGGTCGTAAGTCAGCGCCATTTCAGAACCTTTGTCTTCCTGGTCGGAGTTGACGTCAGCCAGGTCGGGCAGGGCGGCGAACGCCCGGCGGATCTTCGGCTCCCACTCGCGCAGGTCGTCCAGGCTGTCTGACAGCAGCGTGTACTGATAACCCGCGTTCGACTCGCGCCCGCCGACGCGAATATCCTGTACTGCCATCAGGAACAGGCTGGCACCGGGCTCTTTAGCCAGCTTGCCGCGCAGACGGGCGATTGTCTGCTGGGCCGTGTCACTGCGTTCACTGAGCGGTTTCAGGGAAATAAACATCGAACCGCTGTTGGTGCGCGATCCGCCGGTAAAGCCAACCACGCTTTCCACCGCCGGGTCAGCGTGGACGATGCGCATAAAGTCTTCCAGCTTGCTGCGCATCGACTGGAACGAGATGCTCTGGTCAGCCTGGATAAAGCCCATCAGCCGCCCGGTGTCCTGCTCCGGCATAAAGGTTTTCGGAATGGAAATATACAGATACACCGTCAGCCCGATGGTGGCGATAAACACCAGCAGCGCCCAGCGAGCGTGGTCCATCACCCGGTGCAGCGTGCGGCCATAGCCCTGCTGAACGGCCAGCAGCACGCGGCCAAATCCGCGAATACGCGGCTGCTGATGTTGTGGCTTATTGCGCAGCAGCAGGGCGCACATCATCGGCGTCAGAGTAATGGAGATCACCAGCGAAATGGCGATCGCCACCGAGAGCGTGACGGCAAACTCCTTGAAAAAGCGCCCGATAAGACCACCGAGCATCAGCAGGGGAATAAACACCGCAATCAGCGAGACGCTCATCGACACCACGGTGAAACCGACTTCACGCACCCCCTGCAACGCCGCCTGCAGCGGTTTGACTCCGGCTTCAACGTGACGCGAAATATTTTCCAGCACCACGATGGCATCGTCGACCACAAAGCCGGTGGCCACGGTCAGCGCCATCAGGGACAGATTGTTCAGGCTGAATCCGCACAGGTACATCGCGGCAAAGGTGCCGATCAGCGACACCGGCACGGCCACCGCCGGGATCAGCGTGGCGCGCCCGGAGCGCAGGAAGGCGAAGACCACCAGGATCACCAGGCCGACGGAGATCGCCAGCGACTGCTCTACTTCATGCAGCGAGGCGCGGATGGTCGGTGAACGGTCCTGGGCCACTTCCAGCTTGATCGAGGCCGGGATGATGTTACTCAGCTGCGGGATTTCCGCGCGGATACGGTCCACGGTATCAATAATATTGGCTTCCGGTGCCTTGCGGATCAGGATCAGGATCGCCGGACGGGCATTCGACATGCCGGCGTTGCGCACGTCCTCCACTGAATCGGTGACGGTGGCGACATCCTGTAACCTTACCGCCGCGCCTTGATTGTAATGGACGATCAGCGGCTGATATTCGGCGGCGGTTTGCAGCTCATCATTGGTTTTTAGCCACCAGCGCTGATGGTGGTCTTCAATCGCCCCCTGCGGTTTACGCACGTTGGCGCTGGCGATGGCGGTGCGCACGGCATCCAGCGACACCCCCTGATTAAACAGCGCCTGGGGATTGAGCGCGACGCGCACTGCCGGCAGGGAGCTGCCGCCGATGGTGATATCGCCCACGCCATCAATCTGCGCCAGTTTCTGCGCCAGCTGTGTAGACGCGTAGTCATACAGCTGGCCGGGAGACCAGGTGTCGGAGGTCATCGTCATGATCATGATCGGTGCGTCCGACGGGTTAACTTTGCGATAGGTGGGGCGGCTGGGCATCCCGGTCGGCAGCAGGCTCTGGGCGGCGTTAATCGCCCCCTGCACGTCGCGTGCTGCGCCGTTGATATCGCGTTCAAAATCAAACACCAGGATGATGCGCGTGCTGCCGAGCGAGCTGGTCGAGGTCATTTCACTGACCCCGGCAATGCGGCCGAGCGCGCGCTCCAGCGGCGTCGCCACCGATGACGCCATGGTTTCCGGCGATGCGCCGGGCAGCGATGCGCTGACCACGATCACCGGGAAATCCACCTGCGGCAGCGGGGCAACCGGCAGCAGGCGGAAACCGAGGATCCCGGCCAGCAGGATCGCCACCGTCAGCAGCGTGGTGGCGATGGGGCGGTGGATGAACAGGGCGAAAAATTTCACTCTGCCTCCCGCTTCGTCAGGCGGCGCGTGGCGCGTGACAGACGGTCAAACAGCAGGTAGATAACCGGGGTGGTAAACAGCGTCAGGACCTGGCTGACGACCAGCCCGCCGACCATCGCCGTCCCCAGAGGACGGCGCAGCTCAGCGCCAACCCCGGTGCTCAGCATCAGCGGCAGCGCGCCAAACAGCGCCGCAAGGGTGGTCATCAGGATCGGACGGAAGCGCAGCAGGCAGGCCTGGTAAATCGCTTCATACGGCGTCATTCCCTGTTCACGCTCGGCAGCCAGCGCAAAGTCGATCATCATGATGGCATTCTTCTTCACGATGCCGATCAGCAGAATAATCCCGATAATGGCGATCACATCCAGCTCGCTGCCGCTGACCAGCAGCGCCAGCAGGGCACCGACTCCGGCGGTTGGCAGGGTAGACAGAATGGTCACCGGGTGAATAAAGCTCTCGTACAGCACGCCCAGCACGATATACATCGCCACCACTGCCGCCACAATCAGCCACACCGTGCTGGAGAGCGCGGCCTGGAAGGCAAGGGTGCTGCCCTGGAACTGGGTCATGATCTCCGACGGCATGGCAAGGGACTGCTCGGCCTGAGTGATGGCATTAACCGCCTGCTCCAGCGAATAGCCCTGGCTGACGTCAAACGAGAAGGTGGTGGACGGGAACTGGTCGAGGTGATTGATACTCAGCGCCGTATGGCGCTGCTCCACGCTGGCGATCGCGCTCAGCGGCACGCTGCCGCCTTCGGTGCTCTTCAGGCGAATGCTCTGCAACGCTTCCAGCCCCGGCGTGGCGGCGGTGTCATGTTCCAGCACGACGCGATACTGGTTCGCCTGGGTATAAATGGTCGAGATTAGCCGCTGGCCAAAGGCGTTATACAGCGCATTATCGACGTCGGCCAGTGAGATACCTAACCGGCTGGCGCTGTCACGATCGACGCGGATATAGGCTTCCAGTCCCTGATCCTGCCAGTCGCTGCTGACCTCTTTCAGTTCCGGTAACGTGGCCAGTTTAGCCTGTAGCTTCGGCACCCACAGGCTGAGTGCCTCGAGCGACCCCGCCTGCAGGGTGAACTGATACTGCGTGCGGCTGGCCTGGGTATCAATGGTCAAATCCTGCACCGGCTGCAGCCAGAGCGTGACGCCGGGGATCTTCGCGACCTGCTGTTGCAGGCGGGCAATCACCGCCGGAATGCGGTCGTCGCGTTCGTCCAGCGGCTTGAGGTTAATTTGCAGCCTGCCGCTGTTCAGCGCCGGGTTGGTGCCATCGACACCGACAAACGAGGTCAGGCTCTGCACCGCCGGGTCTTTCATGATCACCGAGGCGACATCCTGCTGGCGCTGGGCCATATTGCTGTAGGAGACCGACTGCGGGGCCTGTAACGTGCCCTGGATAATACCGTTATCCTGGATGGGGAAGAAGCCTTTCGGGATCGCCAGCCACAGCAGCACCGTCAGCGCCATGGTGCCGATCGCCACGCCCAGCGTCAGCCACGGATGCTTCAGCACCTTTTGCAGCATACGGCCGTAGCGCGCAATCACCCGCTCAAACAGCGCTTCGCTGGCGCGGGAGAAGCGGTTCTGTTTGCGCAGCGACTCCACGCTCAGCATGCGCGCGCACATCATCGGCGTCAGCGTCAGTGACACTAGCGCTGAGATAAGAATGGCGACTGCCAGCGTGATGGCAAACTCGCGGAACAGGCGGCCGACAATATCGCCCATAAACAGCAGCGGGATCAGCACGGCAATCAGCGAGAACGTCAGGGAGATAATGGTGAAGCCGATTTCTCCCGCGCCTTTCAGCGCCGCCGTCAGCGGTTTTTCCCCTTTTTCGATATAGCGCGAGATGTTTTCAATCACCACGATGGCGTCATCGACCACAAAACCAGTGGCGATGGTCAGCGCCATCAGCGTCAGGTTATTCACCGAGAAGCCAAAGAAATACATCACGGCAAAAGTGCCAATCAGCGACAGCGGAACCGCCACCGCCGGAATAATGGTGGCGGCCACATTGCGCAGGAACAGATAGATAATCATCACCACCAGCGCCAGCGCCAGCAGCAGCTCAAACTGCACATCGTGGACGGAAGCGCGGATGTTGGTGGTGCGGTCCGTCAGCAGCTGAACGTCCACTGACTTCGGCAGCGACGCGGTGAGGGTGGGCAGCATCTGGCGGATATTGTCTGCGGTGGCGATGATATTTGCCCCCGGCTGACGCTGCACGTTGAGCACAATCGCCTGCTGGCGATTGGCCCAGGCTCCGAGCCAGCTGTTCTCTGCACCTTGCTCCACCGTGGCGACATCCCCCAGGCGAACCGGCGCTCCGTTCAGGAAGGTGACAATCAGCTGGCGGTAACCTTCTGCCGTCTTGATTTGATCGTTAGCCGACAGCGTAATTGAGCGTTCCGGGCCGTCCAGGCTGCCTTTCGCCGAGTTGACGTTGGCATTGGCGATGGCCGTGCGCACCGTTTCGCTGGTGATTCCCAGCGCGGCAAGGGCCTGTGCATTGAGTTTGACGCGTACCGCCGGGCGCTGGCCGCCGGAAAGGGTGACCAGACCCACTCCGGAAACCTGTGAGATCTTCTGTGCGACGCGGGTTTCCACCATATCCACCACCTGCGTCATCGGCAGGCTGGTGGTGGTGACCGCGAGGGTCATAATCGGGGGATCGGCCGGGTTAACCTTGCTGTAGACCGGCGGATTGGGCAGATCGCCGGGCAGCAGATTCGTGGCGGCGTTGATGGCGGCCTGTACCTCCTGCTCGGCCACATCCAGCGGCAGTTCCAGCTGGAATTGCAGCGTCACCACAGAGGCACCGCCAGAGCTTTGTGAGGCCATCTGTTTCAGGCCGGACATCTGACCGAACTGGCGCTCCAGCGGGGCGGTAATGGCCGAGGTCACCACGTCCGGGCTGGCGCCAGGGTACAGCGTCACCACCTGGATGGTCGGATAATCCACCTCCGGCAGGGCGGAGACCGGCAGGGCGCGGTAGCCGATAATCCCGGCCAGCAGAATAGCGATCATCAGCAGCGTGGTTGCGACCGGGCGCAGAATAAACAGGCGGGATGGCCCGCCGCCGGGAGTAGGGGGCATCACCTGCATCAGTCGCTGGCTCCCTTCGCCGGCTGTGCCACCTTACCGGAGGTTAGCGGCGTGGCCTGTGGGGCAACCACTTCTACCTTCGCCCCTTCTGTCAGGCGATCCAGCCCGTCGGTGACCACTTTTTCCCCGACTTCCAGCCCGGCTTTAATCACCACTTTTTCGCTGTCCTGGAGTTCCACTTCGACGATTTTTTTACTCACTTTACTGTCACTGTTCACCACCCAGACGAAGCTGCCTTCGTTCCCCATCTGCAGCGCCGCCGGCGGAATGACAATCGCATCTTTCAGGGTGCTGACCTTCAGACGTGCGTTGACGAACTGGTTGGGGAACAGGCTGTCATCCTGGTTGGTAAAGCGTGCTTTCAGCTTGACGGTGCCGGTGGTGGTGTCGATCTGATTATCCATGCTCAGCAGCATCCCGCTGGTCAGCAGCGTTTTGTTGCTGCGGTCCCAGGCTTCTACCGGCACGTCACCCTGCTTCTGGGCGCTGAGGATGGCGGAAATGGTTTTTTCCGGCAGGCTGAACACCAGGTCGATGGGGTGAGTCTGGGTGATCACCACAATGCCGTTGGTATCGCCGCTGGTAATGTAGTTGCCCACATCTACCTGTTTCAGCCCCACGCGGCCATCAATCGGCGCGGTCACGCGGCTGTAGGTAAGGTTGAGCCGCGCACTGGCTACGCTACCTTCATCGGCCCTGATGGTGCCGAGGGTTTCACTGACCAGCGAGCGCTGAGTATCCAGCTCCTGCTGCGAGACCAGGCTGGTTTTGGCCAGTTTTTCATAGCGTGCCAGGTCGCGCCGGGCGTTCGCCAGCGTCGCTTTGCTTTTCGCCAGCTGTCCTTCGGCCTGCATCAGCGCCACTTCATAGGGACGCGGGTCGATCTCCGCCAGCAGTTGCCCGGCTTTCACTTCCTGGCCTTCCTTAAAGTGGATGGCCATCAGGTCACCGTCAACCCGGCTGCGCAGCGTGACGGTATTCGCCGCCGTCACCGTCCCCAGCCCGGAAAGATACTGCGGCACGCTCTGGCGTACTGCCTCCGCTGCCTGTACCGGTGCCGCGACGCCGCTCATGCCGCCCGGTCGCCCACCGCCGCGATGGCCTTTACCCCCCGGCTGCGCTGCCCCTTTTGCGGGCTGAGCCTGAGATTCGCTGCTGTGGCTGTACCACCAGTAACCCCCTCCGGCAACCAGCGCAACGGCGATGACCAGGGGGATCAGGGGAAAACGACGCGGTTTTTTCATGTTTTTTGCTCTCGGTAAATCTGGCACATGCCCGGACAGGACAAAAAAGTGTCCCGAATTTTATAAGAATAGCGAATTTCAACCGCTGAAAAATGAAGGAATTAAGGATAACGGGTTAGATTTCTTCTGTCCTGCCTGGTTGTGACTTAAATTGCAAATCTTTTGCCACAAAACATCGAGCGCGAAATAATGAGTTTGCTAAGCTTACAGACTGTCGCACCCGTGCTAATGACTTCATATGAGGAGAATGACTATGAGTAAGTTAGAACACCGTCAGCTGGGCCGCTCTGGCATCCAGGTACCGCCCCTGACCTTTGGCGGTAACGTGTTTGGCTGGACCATCGACGAAAAAACCTCGTTTACCCTGCTCGATGCGCTGGTCGAGAAAGGGCTGTATTTTATCGATACGGCGGACGTCTATTCCCGCTGGGCGCCGGGCAATCAAGGCGGTGAATCAGAGGTGATTCTCGGCAACTGGCTGAAGAAAAGCGGTAAACGCGACAAGATTGTGCTGGCGACCAAGGTCGGCATGGACCTGGGAGATGGCAAAACCGGGCTGTCAGCGAAATACATTCGTCAGGCGGTTGAGGCTTCGCTGACCCGGCTGCAAACGGACTATATCGATCTTTATCAGGCGCACCGCGACGACGCTGATACCCCGCTCCAGGAGACGCTGGCCGCCTTTGATGCCCTGATCAAAGAAGGGAAAGTGCGGGCAATCGGTGCTTCTAACTACTCCGACGATCGCCTGCGCGATGCGCTGAAGATCAGTGCAGACAACGGTCTGGCGCGTTATGAAACCCTGCAGCCAGAATACAACCTGTATGACCGTGAAGGTTACGAAGGCGGGCTGGAACAGGTGGCGAAAGAGCAGGGTCTGGGCGTCATTAACTACTATTCTCTCGCCAGCGGTTTCCTCAGCGGCAAATACCGCAGCAAAGAGGATGCGGCGAAAAGTGCGCGCGGTCAGGGAGTGGTGGATAAATATCTCAACGAGCGCGGTCTGAAAATTATTCATACTCTGGTGCAGGTGGCGGAAGCGCATCACGCCTCGCCGGCACAGGTGGCACTGGCCTGGCAGATGGCCCGTCCGTCCATTACGGCTCCTATTGTCAGCGCCACCTCGCTGGAGCAGGTGGACGAGCTGGCGAAGGCCGCAGTGCTGAAGCTGAAAGATGAGGACCTGCGCCTGCTGTCCGAAGTCAGCAGCTACTAAACGCCGCTGAGCCGCTGGCTCAGCGCGTGATCATAAAACAGCCCGCTCTGGCGGGCTTTTTTTCGTCAGCGCGTTGGGGGACAATTTTTTGCGCAAGTTTCAATTCGTTACTATCCCGCTCAGTGATTTATCGCCATTTTCAGGCATCATAAGTAAAATCTGATACTTTTATGATTCAGTGATGTTTTATCACTCTGACCGCCTGACCAGGGGAAATACCGTGTCCCAATCTCAACGATCGCTTCAGGCGCTGTGCCTGATGAGTTTTTTTCTTGCCGATGTTCGTGATGGTCTTGGGCCTTTTTTAGGCATTTTCCTCACCGAACGCGCCTGGAAGCCGGATGATATTGGCCTGGTGATGACGGCCGGGGGGCTGGCCGGTCTGCTGGTAACCCTTCCGGCGGGGGTGATGATTGATGCCACCTTGCGCAAACGCCTGTGGATACTGATTTGCTGCATGGTGATCACCTGTGCCACGCTGTGGCTATGGTATCGGCCTGAACCGGTTGCCGTGACGCTGTCGCAGATAGCGACCGGCATTGCGGCCGCGTTTATCGGCCCGGCGCTGGCCGGGATCACCCTCGGCATCACCGGTCAGGCAGGCTTCAACCGTCAGATTGGGCGCAACGAAGCGTTTAACCATGCGGGGAATATGACCGCTGCGGTGCTGGCAGGATTAGCCAGCTGGTACAGCGGCATTGGTGCCGTCTTTGTACTGATGACGGGCATGGCGCTGCTGACCTCTGTGGCGGTGCTTGCCATCCGGGAACAGGATATCGACCATGCCGTCGCCCGTGGTCTGGCCTCTGCTCATGACAACACCCCCGTTCCCCGCTTATCGGTGCTGGCGAAAAATCCGCTGCTGCTTATCACCGGCCTGACGCTGCTGCTGTTTCATCTGTCGAACGCGGCGCTGCTTCCCATGCTCAGTATGCGCGTTGCCTCGGCGACGGGCTCCGTGGCGATAAATCCGGGACTGTATGCCGCTGCCACCGTGGTTATTTCTCAGTGCGTGATGATCCCGGTGGCGCTGTATACCGCCGCGCGCATTGAGCAGTATGGCTACCGACGTCTGATTATGCTGGCACTGCTGGTGCTTCCCTTTCGCGCCGCCATCGCCGCCGGGTTTGCAGAACCGCTGGCGATGATCCCGGTACAAATCATGGACGGACTGGCGGCGGGGATCCTCGGTGTGGCGCTACCGGGGTATGTGGTGAGCGTGCTCAAGGGGTCGGGACATGTTAATGCGGGGCAGGGGATGATTATGTTTATGCAGGGCGCGGGAGCTGCTTTCAGTCCCGCACTGGCGGGGTGGATTGCCACGCGCTACTCGTTCAGCGTGGCGTTTTCCGTGCTGGGGCTGATTGCTTTGCTGTCGCTGCTGCTCTGGTGGCGGGCCGGACGGGAGCGTTCACCGGCCTGACCGGATGGCCGGTCAGGCCGTAAAGGTTTAACGGAACATGACCTGCGCCCAGCGCGCCAGCCCCGCCGTGACGGAACCAAAATCATCTCCGCTGGCCAGCGGAATGTCCGGTAACTGCTGCTGTAACGCCGCACGCAGTACCGGAGATTTGGCGCTGCCGCCGGTCAGGTAAATCACATCAGGGCGTGTGCCGCTGGTGTTGAGCGCCAGCGTTACCTGCTCCTGAATACGCTCCAGCGGCTGGCTGATGGCCGCCTCCAGTGCCGCTACGGTGATCCCGGTTTCCAGACCACTGTCGATAAAGCTCAGTGCGGTCTCTACGCTGTCACGCTGCGACAGGGCAATTTTGCTCTCTTCTGCGGCCCGCACCAGGCGATAGCTCAGGCGCTGCTGCCATACTTTCAGCAGGCGCTGGACTTTGGCCGGTTCCGCCGCGTCGCGGATCAGATCCTGCAACTGTTTGCGTGACGCGGTGGCATAAAAGTCGCTCTGAGCCGGGACATCGTTGATCGCCACGGCGTTCCACCACGGCAGAGCAGGCAGGCCGGTGCCTTTTACCGTTTCACCCCCCAGGCCGAGCAGCGGCATCAGCTCTTTAAAGGCCAGCATGATATCCAGATCGTTACCGCCGACGCGGCAGCCGCTGTGGCCCAGCAGGCTGTCACCCCGGTCTGCCCGATCGTGCCACTGTGGCCCCATCAGCAGCATCGAGCAGTCGGTGGTTCCCCCGCCGATATCCACCACCAGCACGCGGGTCTCCCGGGTGAGCGTTGATTCAAAATCCAGCCCGGCCGCAACCGGTTCAAACTGAAAAATTACATCGCGGAACCCGGCGCGGCTGGCTGCCCGCGCCAGAATACCTTCGGCCTGCTGGTTGGCATCATCACCGCCCAGACCCTGGAAGTTGACCGGACGGCCAATCACCGCCTGAGTCACGCTGTCGTTCAGCGTGCTTTCCGCCGTCTGACGGATATGCAGCATCATTGCGCATACCAGATCTTCAAAGAAAGCGACCTGCTGCGGCTTCAGCCCGCTGGCCCCGAGGAAGGATTTCGGTGATTTGACGAACCACACGTCTTCCGGGTCATCCATATATTGTGCCAGCGAGGCGAGGCCAAATTTTACGCTGCCTGGCAGGACCTCAATATCTTCTTCGCGGTTAAAAGCCAGCGCGCGACGCAGCAGCGCCTGGTTTTCTGCCTGCGGGGTCGGAACCTGGTGATGGCGGAACAGCCATTCGCTGACCGCATCACGGGTGGGCGCACACAGCATTGAGGGTAAATAAGGCGAGCCCTGCTCTAACGGCAGCAGCTTAGGGGCGCCGTTTTCCATGATGGCAATTGAGCAGTTTGCCGTGCCGTAGTCGAAACCGATAAACATCGTTTCCTCCGCTGAGTGTGAAAAAAGGGGGCGACTTTAGCCTGAGTGCGTGAGCGGTGCAAGTAACAAGATAGTGTTTACGCAGAGCGCTTTTATTTATCTGTCCGGTTTGTATAGAATCGCGCCCATAAAATGGAATAACCGCCTTGCCATCCGGCACCGGGCCGGGAGGGGTAAATGAGCTGGTCGGTACTTTTGCTGTTGGTGGGGTTAATGATTGCCCCACTGGTTCTGGGCATGACGGCGCTGGCCGTCGCGCTGCGCTGGCGGCGGATCCGTTCGCGCTGGGTGCTGCTGGCGTTATTAGTGCCACAGGCGCTGATCGTGGCGCTGTTAATCTGGCCGGGCGGGCTGAAGGTCGTCAATTTTTCAGGCGAAATCCTGTGCTGGATGGTGACGCTGGTGGCCTGGCTGACGCTGATACTGGCGCGCTGGCAGCCGCGTGACGCCCCGCCGGTCAGGGCGCTGGCGACCGGCTGGCTGCTGTTTAGCGTGTTTACCGCCGCCTTCTGGTTCTATCCGTCCCATCAGAGCACCATGAACTGGACGCGTCACGAGCGGCAGATGCAGCACAATCTGGTGTTGCTTGAGCAGGGGGCGACAACACAGCTGAACCGCCTGCCGGACGACAGCGCGCGCGAGCTGTTTTACCGCGCGGCGGCCAAAGATTACCCCGAGCAGACGCTGCGCTATTTTATCCGCCGTGGTCTTTCTCCACTGGATAAAGGCGACAATGGTTACAGCGCTTTAAGCAATGCGATTGAAAGCCATAATCCGGCGGCGCTGAGACTGTTCCTGTCGGTGCTCAGTCCGGCACAGATTCAGGCCCTCTCTTTTGATTACGATCCGCTGCGCGATCTGCGCCTGGATCCGCCAGCGGGAGAGGCGCAGCAGCAGGCGTTTTATGCCAGCATGGCCCTGCTGCTGGCCGCCCGCCCTGACTGGATCCACTCGCGCGATAAGCAGAAACCGTCCTACCTGACCACGGCGATTTTCAACGGTAACACCGAGAGCGCCAACTTCCTGCTGGCCTACCTGCCCGCGCCCGAAGGCCTGTGGCACCTGGCGCTGCTGGCGCTGAACGGAGATACCGCACCCCTGATGGCGGCCCTGCGCCAGCAGCCGGGACAGCTGGAGCAAACTTTCTCTGAAGGTGCCGGGCGCAGCCTGACGCTGATGGCGTGGATGATTAAATACGCACCGCCAGCGACCCGCACGACGCTGCTGAACAGCGGATTGATTCGCTGGGACCATTATCTGCAACCCGAAGGCCAGCCCGGCAAAGAGGAGATGACCAATACGCTGATTGATGAGGCGCGCGGTAACTGGCGCTTCCGCGAGGAATCACCCAGCGTGTTACAGCAGGTGCTTGCCACCGCCATCGCTCAGGGCGCGACGTTGCCACCCGGACAAATGGTGGAGGTGTTCCGCTATGAGGACCAGCCCGACACGCTGCGGGTGATGCTGAAAGCCGGCCTGGCCTGCGGCCCGCTAATGGCGGCCAGCGCGCAGCGGTTGACCGACTCCGCGCAGGATGAGAAAGCCCGCCGCTGGGTCAGTGAGGCCTGTCTGCGGCCGTAATGGTGTTAGCGTTATTTTATCGCGAAGTAGCTGTTCACCAGCAGTGCCGACAGCGGCTGGCGTGGGGCAATCGTATCGCCCCACACCACGTCGATGCCAATCGATGACAGCGTATTCAGCGCCGCCGGAAGCTCTACCGGCCCGGCGAGGGTGGCAATCCCCAGCCGCTGCGCATGGCCGTGAATAATCGATACCATCATTTCATCCATCAGATTGCAGTGGACGTTAGCCACCAGTTCACTGGCGAGGATCAGATAATCAATGTCCTCTGCCGGTAGCTGGTTAAAGGCGTCGAGGTTGCGGCCAAAATCACGCAGAATAATACGGCTTCCGGCAGCGCGCAGTCGGGTAATGTTGTGATGCACCACCTCATCATACTGGCTCAGCACATCGGCATTGATGGCAAACCAGATGCCGTTAGCGGGCACGTTACAGCGCGCAAACTGCGCCAGCGTGTCGCTGATAAAGTGGTGGTCACGCAGGCCGAAGCCGGACACCGGCAGCGCCAGCGTCAGCCCTTTAGCGAGCGTCCCCTGCGCGTAGTGCTGGAAAAACTCGCCGATCAGCTTGCGGTCCAGCGCGACAAAAAGTTCAGCGTCCTGCAGGCCTGCCCGGAAGGTCTGCTCTTCGATCTCGTGGCCTTCCGGAGTAAACAGCTGCATCTCTGCCAGCCAGAAGCTGGTGGCGTAAATTTTTGCCGGCGGGGCCGCTGCCCAGACTTGCAGGCGCATCGGCTGCCGGGCAATGATCTGCTCGTTCTCAAGGCGACTCATCACCGGCTTGAGGCGTTTAAGCAGATGACTTTCGTATAGCGATAGCTGACTGCGCCCGTTGTGCTTGGCGTTATAGCAGGAGAGGTCGGCCTGTGCCATCAGCTCACTGGCGCTGGCATTGTCCGCACTGATCTGTGTCAGCCCCGCGCTGGCACCGACGCGATGCAGACGCCCCTCCCACAGGAAATCGTGTTCGTTGACCGCATTAATAATCCGCGCGATCGCCTCGCTGGCCTGCGCCAGCGAGCAGTCCGGTAACAGTATGCCAAACTCATCGCCGCCGAGGCGGGCAAGAAAATCGCTGCTGCGCAGGTGGTGCAGCATCACGCTGGAAATTTCCCGCAGCAGGGCGTCACCGGCCGCGTGGCCGGCGGTGTCGTTAACGGCTTTAAAACGGTCAAGGTCGATAAACACCAGGACATGCTGCTGGTCTGCACAGGTAAGGATCAGCCGTTTAAGCTGCTGTTCGAAACTTACCCGGTTGGGCAGGCGCGTCAGCATATCGTGCGAGGCGCTGTAACTCAGACGCCGCAGCATCTCGCGCGATTCACTCACATCCTGAATGACCATCACGCTGCCGATATTGTCCCCTGACAGCGTCTTCAGCGGCGACAGGCTGTAATGCACCGCAAACTGCTCACCGCTACGGTTGTGCAGTACCAGTTCGGCATCCAGCTCACCGGGCGTTTTTTGCAGAGGTAAATCGCACAGCAGCAGATTGTCCCGCTGTGGCCCCTGGCTGCCGTGGGTAATGCGCAGGATGTCGCTGAGAGGTTTACCGGAGGCCTGATGTTGCAGCCAGCCGCTCATCTTTTCGGCCACCGGGTTCATGAAGATGACGCGCATCTCTTCATCGGTGCTGATCACCGCTTCCCCGATAGCATCCAGCGTGATATGCATACGCTCTTTTTCTTCATACAGCGCATCGGTCAGCTGGCGCAGGGCGCTGATGTCCTGATTGATGCCCAGCATGCGCTCCACGTGCCCTTTATCATTCAGCACGATGCTGCACTGGGCGCGGATATGGCGCACGCCGATATTGGAATCAATGCGGAACTCAACATCCACGGGTGTCCCCGTTTTCGCCGCATGGTCGAATGCGCTGATGGCTCTGTCGCGATCGGCAGGGTGCAGGCTGTTCGTCCAGGTCAGATAGTTGGCCTGGGCGTTAGCGGGCAGCTGATAGATCTGGAACATGCGTTTATCCCAGTTCATGGTGCCGGTCTGTAAATCCCACTCCCAGACGCCGATCCCGCCTGCTTCATTGGCCAGGGTGATGCGCTCCATCAGCCGCTGATTCACCTTCTCGGTTTTTTTCAGGTCGGAGATATCTTCGATCTGGGCAATAAAATAGAGCGGCTGCTGTTCACTGTTGCGCACCAGGGACACCGCCAGCAGCGTCCACAGGATCTGCCCGTCTCTACGGTAGTAGCGCTTTTCCATGCTGTAGCTGGCAATGTCACCGGCCAGCAGAGCGTTCATCTGGTTCAGGTCGTCCTCAAGGTCTTCCGGATGAGTCAGATGCTGAAAGGTCAGGTCATAGAGTTCTTCAGGCGTGTAGCCGAGCAGGTGGGAGAGTGCCTTATTCACCTGCATCCACTTGCCGCTGGTCGCAACCAGCGCCATACCGATGGCGGAGTACTCCATCGCGTGACGAAAGCGCGTTTCGCTCTCAGCGATACGTTTGCCCTTTTCGCGGAAGGAGTGCATCACCAGCGTCATCATATGGCTGGGGATCAGCGCCATCAGGAAGGGTAACCACGGTGCTGAGATCAGCAGCTGCGCATTATTGGTATCATTGGGGATCAGCTGTAAAGCCAGCATCAGCGACATCATCAAGATGGTGGCCAGGTAGATGGCAAATGCCTCAAAGCGCGGCAGACGCACGGCGCTGTAAAACAGCACCACGATGATGAAGGTAAACGGCCAGGGCAGATAGCGCAGGGCGACCCAGCACAGTATCAGCGTCAGTATCAGGGTCACCAGCGTTTCCAGCAGCAGCTTCTGGCGCAGGTGGCTGCGCATACAGCCCGGCTGCCACAGCAGGCACACCGGACCGAGGGCCAGCATCCCGATCACTTCCGACAGCGTCCAGGTGGCGAAGAAACGCATCGTCGTCGGGCCGTGCGCATGGAGTAGCCAGCTTGCCAGCAGCCCACCAATCAGCGGGGTGAACAGACCCACGGTGAGCATCATTTTGCACCAGCTGAACAGTGAGTCCAGCGGCGCGCGCGGGTCCAGCAGCCGTCTCAGCAGGGTGCCGCCGATCAGCGCCTGCAGCATGTTCAGCAGCGGGAATTTAAGATTAGGCAGTGAAGCGCCCAGTACGGCGGCATTGGCACAGGCTACGCCAGTCACACAGCCAAGCAGAAGAACGGGAAGCGCACGCGGTGGGTTACGAAAAACCACCATGGTCATCAGGGCAGTCGAAAACCACAGCGGTGAGATCTGCCCGCTGATTTTAATCAGTTCCAGGCAATAAAAAGTGACGACAAAACCCAACATGCTCAACAGCAGGCCGTTAAACCACTGTGGGCGGGAGGGGGCTACAGGCGATAAAATTTCTGTCGTCATGTCATATCCAGCACGGCGCCGCTATAGGCGTAATCTCAATATCTAATGTCATGCTAGCATAAGAAATAAGCGATACAGCGCCAAAATCAAAAGATCGCTTTATTCGGACGATTGAAGCGCGGATGACGACCGTAATTTGCCTTACTGACGTGTTTTAAGCAGTTCCTCACGGGTCCATGCGTGGTCGATTCCGGCAATCTGTACGGATAGCCGCTGCAGGAACTGCTGAGTTGTGGCGATGCGACCGTGCCCCATCAACAGCAGCGGCAGCAGCAGGGCAAGACTCAACTGCCACAGCGAAAACCCGCGCAGACGAATGTGGCGCTGGCTGAAGAGATATATGCTGCTGAGGGTGAAGCCGAGGGTCAGACCGGCGATCACTTCACTGACCGAGTGATAGTTCAGCACCAGGCGCGACACGCCCACCATCAGTGGGATCAGATAACCGACGGCAAGGGCTGCACGGCGCCAGTTAATCGCGAGACTGCCGCTTAACAGCCAGAGTAAAACAGGCCATAACGTGGCAGACATCGCGCTGTGGCCGCTAAAACCGGTAAAGTTGAAGCGTGCGCTGCCAATGCCAAACCCCAGGAAGGCAATTTTAGACAGGCTGACCACGGCCCCGGCCGTACAGAAAGCCAGTACCCAGTATCCTGCAGTGCGTCTGGAGTCGCTTTTCCAGTAAAGCAATAGCGCCATGATGGCGGCAGTGGGGATCAGCAACATGCTGTCACCAAAGTAGGTCAAGATATGAACAATATGCCAGGACACGCGTTTTCCTTGTTGCTGTTTTTCTGTTTAGCAGTTTAACGAGGAAAGTTATTGTCGCCTAACGGGAAAGTCTGAAAAGGCCGCAGGCGCTTTTTTCTGGCATCAGCAGGGCGAACTCCCTATAATTGCGCCCGCTATACCCTTCATTTTCAAGCTGCAGGCAAGCGGGCAGCCAAATCTGTCTGTAGCGCTAAATCTGCCGGGTGTGCTCACCCTTATATTGTCTCAGAATCAGGTCTTTAATATATGACTGACAAGTCGCATCAGTGCGTCATCGTAGGTATCGCAGGCGCTTCTGCCTCGGGAAAGAGTCTTATTGCCAGTACGCTGTATCGTGAAGTGCGCGATCGGGTCGGTGATGAAAATATTGGTGTCATCCCCGAGGATGCCTACTACAAAGACCAGAGTCACCTCACCATGGAAGAGCGGGTCAAGACCAACTACGACCACCCCAGCGCCATGGACCACAACCTGTTGTTGCAGCATTTGCAGATGTTAAAAGCCGGTCAGCCGATTGACCTGCCGGTGTACAGCTATGTTGAGCATACCCGCACCCAGCAGACGCTCTGCCTCAAGCCGAAGAAAGTGATCATTCTTGAGGGGATCCTGTTGCTGACCGACGCGCGCCTGCGCCAGGAAATGAACTTCTCCATTTTCGTCGATACCCCGCTGGACATCTGTCTGATGCGCCGTATGAAGCGTGATGTTAATGAACGCGGCCGCTCAATGGATTCGGTAATGGCACAGTATCAGAAGACCGTGCGCCCGATGTTCCTGCAATTTATCGAACCTTCAAAACAATACGCTGACATCATCGTGCCGCGCGGCGGCAAGAACCGTATTGCCATTGATATTCTGAAAGCGAAAATTAATCAGTTCTTCGAGTAATCGAAGTGTCTGCTGGAGCACCCGATGAGATTATGCGATCGCGATATAGAAGCCTGGCTCGATAATGGCAAACTGGGGATTGATCCCCGCCCGCCGGTGGAACGGATTAATGGTGCCACCGTTGATGTGCGTCTGGGCAATCAGTTCCGCACGTTTCGCGGCCATACGGCCCCTTTTATTGATTTAAGCGGTCCGAAAGATGAAGTGAGTGCGGCGCTGGATCGCGTAATGAGTGATGAAATTGTCCTGCCGGAAGGGGATGCGTTTTATCTGCATCCCGGTGAGCTGGCGCTGGCGGTGACGCTGGAGTCGGTGACACTGCCTGACGATTTAGTCGGCTGGCTGGACGGGCGCTCTTCGCTGGCGCGCCTCGGCCTGATGGTCCACGTCACTGCGCACCGTATCGATCCCGGCTGGCAGGGCCGGATTGTGCTGGAGTTCTATAATTCAGGTAAACTACCGCTGGCACTGCGTCCCGGTATGCTGATTGGTGCGCTCAGTTTTGAACCGTTATCGGGCCCGGCGGCCCGCCCGTACAACAGTCGGCAGGATGCCAAATACAAAGGTCAACAGGGCGCAGACGCCAGTCGTATTGATAAAGACTAGACATGGAGAAGGCATGAAAAGATTTATTACCACACTGGCCATTCTACTGGTGGTGATGGTGGCTGGTATGACCGCGCTGGTCGTGCTGGTCAATCCTAATGATTTTCGCGCCTACATGGTTCGCCAGGTGGAACAGCAGAACGGCTACCGCCTGGCTATCAATGGTGACCTGCGCTGGCATGTCTGGCCTCAGCTCAGCATCCTTTCTGGCCCGATCACGCTGACGGCGCCGGGTGCCACTCAGCCGGTGGTCAGCGCTCAGAACATGCGTCTGGACGTTGACCTGCTGCCGCTACTTTCCCATCAGCTTTCGGTCAAACAGGTGATGCTGAAAGGTGCCGTCGTGCGCCTGATGCCGGACAGCGAAAGCCAGCGACCGGCAGATGCGCCGATCGGTCCTGCCGACAGCAGCGACACCTCCCCGGTGATTGACGTCACGCGCGGCTGGAAATTCGATATTGCCCATCTGCGTATTGCCGACAGCCTGCTGGTGTGGCAGCAAAATAACGGCGAACAGCTGAACGTGCGCGATTTCAATCTTTCGCTGGACCAGACTCAGCCCCGCCGCGCCCATGTTGAATTCAGCAGCCGTATCAACCGCGACCAGCGTGAGCTGCAGCTGAATATTAATAGCGACCTGGATATTACCGGCTACCCGCAGCGCCTGGGCGCGGCGATCAATAAGCTGGAGTATCAGCTTAAAGGGGCCGATCTTCCTCAGGACGGCGTTAAAGGTCAGGCTCAGATGACCGCGAGCTGGGATATTCCGGCGCAGCGCTTCAGTCTTGACAATATCAGCCTCAGCGCCAATGACAGCCAGATCGCCGGAAGCCTGTCCGGTACTCTTGGCGAGCGTCCGCAGCTGGAAGGGCGGTTACACGCCACTACGCTCAATCTTGATACGCTGCTGGGCCTGAGCCAGACCTCCGCTGCGGGCGTAGCGGTGGCCGATCGTCGCGCGGGGCCTGCTCCGGTGATTGCTGCTCTGCCAGAATATGACAATGCGAACTCTCCGCTCAATGCCATGGATGGAAAACTCACGCTGGAGGCCGACACGCTGAGCTGGCGCGCTATGCAGTTTAATGCGGTTCAGCTGGTGGCCGCCAGTGAGCGCGGTTTGCTGACGGTCAGTACTTTCAAAGGGCAGTCAGCGGATAGCCGTTTCTCACTGCCTGGCACCATTGATGTGCGCACCGCCCTGACCAAAGTTACGCTGCGACCGGAACTGCAGGATTTTGCGCTGTTACCCCTGCTGAAAGGGTTCGATCTGCCGGATACCCTCAGCGGTAAGCTGTCACTCAAAGGCGACTTCAGCGGTGTGGGCCTGACCGTGGCAGCGTTTAAACAGCAGTGGCAGGGCAGGGCGGAGATGAGCATCCGGGATGCGCAGTTTGCCGGGCTGAATTTCCAGCAGATGATCCAGCGCGCGGTGGAAAATAACAGCAGTAAAGTCCACGGTGACAGCGGTGATAGCCAGTCGAATCTGCAGCAGATCCAGGGCACGCTGGCGCTGAAAAACGGTGTCTTTGATTTCGGCAACCTCGACGCCAGTTCCGGCACGCTGAACTACACCGGGGCAGGCTCGATTGACGTGGTGAAAAGGCTGCTGGATATTCGCTTTGGCGTGACGGTGACGCAGGGCTGGAGTGGCGACAGTACGCTGGTACAGCGTTTGCAGCAGACTCCGGTGCCGCTGCATATTTATGGCCCGTGGGCGGCCATTAATTACAACCTGAAGGTGGATCAGGTACTGCGTCAGCAGATTCGCGATGAAGCGCGCCAGCGTCTGAAACAGTGGATAGAGCGTAACCCCGACAGCGACAAAAGCAGCGATGTCAAAAAGGTGCTGAAAGACCTGTAATTGCCGCCGGATGGCATGGGCCGACCCTTTTCCGGTCGGCCCGTGCCGGTGGTTCACCCGCCAAAATTAACCTTCGTGACTATTCGGGATAATCTGCACCTTCTGTACCCGGTGGCTCTCGACCTGCAGGGTGCGGAACAGATAGTCGCCTACCTGGACTTCTTCCCCTTCCTGCGGAACATCCTGTAAGTGCTCCATTAACAGCCCGGCGAGGGTGTTGTATTCGCGTTTTTCATCCAGCTCCAGCGGCAGATGCATCACCAGGTCATCAAGCGGCATATGCCCGTTGGCCGTCCAGCTTCCATCGGCGTTCTGCTGAATGTCATAACGCGGATCGATTTTTTCCCCTTCATTGGGCAGGTTCCCGGCAATCGTCTCCATCACATCGCTCAGCGTCACAATCCCCTCGACGGAACCGAACTCATCCACCACAAAGGCAAAGTGGGTACGCGCCGTGCGGAACTGTTCCAGGGCCGGGAGCAGGCTGAGCTGCTCCGGGAACACCAGCGGCTGGCGAATCAGCCCGCGCAGATCGAGATCGTTACCGTGCAGCGCCTGCTTCAGCAGGTCAATCACATGGACGACGCCGAGAGGCTCCTCACTGTTTTCCGTAATGATCAGGCGCGTGTGCTGATTATTATCGAGCTGCGCCATAATTTTATCCGGCGATTCAGCCAGGTCGATGTGCTCAGTATCATGCCGGGAGGTCATAATACTGCTGACGCTGCGCTGGCCCATCGCCAGCACGCGGGCAATCATCATCCGCTCCTGCTTGTTAAAGATCGCCTTACGCCCGGCGTTATCGGCAACCAGCGAAGAGGTTTCAGCATCCAGCTCCGCCTGTTCATGGTGGCCGCGCAGCAGCCGTAATACCGCTTCTGCGGTGCGCTTACGCAGCGGTGACTTTGCCGACAGGAAGCGGCGGCGGTTGAACTGTGCCAGCTGATTCAGGGCTTCGATAATCACCGAGAACCCGATAGCGGCGTAGAGATACCCTTTCGGGATAGCGTAACCAAAGCCGTCAGCCACCAGGCTGAAACCGATCATCAGCAGGAAGCTGAGGCAGAGAATAATAATCGTCGGGTGGCCGTTAACAAAACGCGTCAGCGGTTTACTGGCCAGCAGCATCAGCACAATCGCGATGATCACGGCGGCCATCATCACCGCAAGATGGTCCACCATGCCCACGGCGGTGATGACTGAATCCAGCGAGAACACCGCATCCAGCACCACGATTTGCGCCACCACCGGCCAGAATCGTGCCCCACGTTTCTGTGGGCCTTCTTCCTCATCTTTTCCTTCCAGCCTTTCGTTTAACTCCATCGTGGCTTTAAACAGCAGGAATACCCCACCGACCAGCATGATCAGATCGCGTGCGCTGAAGGGGTGCTCATTGATGCTAAACAGCGCAGAGGTTAAAGAAGAGAGCCAGGAGATAGAGGCCAGCAGCAGCAGGCGCATGACTAACGCCAGCATCAGGCCCGTTACGCGGGCACGGTCACGCAGCGCCGGAGGCAGCTTTTCCGCCAGTATGGCGATAAATACCAGGTTATCGATACCCAGCACCAGCTCCAGCAGGACCAGCGTGACCAGACCGGCCCAGATTGACGGGTCGGCGATCAATTCGAACATTGTTTCCACCTGAACAGCATTTGCAATATTCAATGATGTGACGGAATCGGTCCCATTTCAACCCGTAATCCTGCTGTATCCCCCTTGCAGCATTAACCGTCGCAGAAATAGGGCAGATAGCAGGATAAATAATCACCGTTTGCCGGAAATCTTAAACTGTTTTTTTCAGGAATAATCGTATAGGGACAGAATGATTAAAGAGTGATACTTATAGCCTGAATACCGGGTAGTAAGATTAATCTTATTTACCGCATGGCATTAATCTTAATTTTACCGCGAGAGGAGTTAGGCAATGAGTGGTACTGACACAGTAGTAACGTAGTCTTAATCCTAAAAGAAGGTATGGGCGCGGGGAGCCTCTTGTAAACAGGCCAGTTATAACTAGTATAGCAACGTGTTACTGAATGTCTGCGTGGATGTTGAATTTAGCGCAGTGAAGGCGGATCCAATGTTGATTTATGTGAATCAACACACAATCCGCTAACTCAGCGTTAAAGCCTGCTGCAAGAGAAGTCAGGAAAACAACATGAAACGGCAACATTTTACAGCGCATTGGCAGCTACAAGCCAGGGGCGGTAGCGTGTCCTGACGAGTCTTGAGACTGTTCAGGAAGCGCCGCGGAACAGTAAACGTTCATGTTGATTTTCTTGCCAAAATCTCTAGCCGCTATGCCAGCTTCGATGACCTTTTTGTCAGACTCCCTAAATAAGTTTCCTGTGTAATAACTGATGTGTTGATTAAATACTCATCTCACCAGGTCAGAGACCAATAAAACACAGGCTTCCTAAGATAAAAATTACGAGTTAACTATGCGCGATATTGAATTTACCTTTAAAGGGTTGTTAATAAAACTGTCATTAGCTCTCTCAGACCTCATCTGTTTTAATGCAGCACTGGCATTAGCCATATTGCTGATTAATAGTTTTGCAGGTGATGTTCTGGCAGATATTCCAGCCGTCGATTTCAAACTGACTATTGCAACACATATTATGCTGTCTGTTGTGTGCGTAGGTTGGTTCTGGGTGAGATTACGGCATTACACCTATCGCAAGCCATTCTGGTTTGAGTTAAAAGAAGTCTTCAGAACTATCCTGGTGTTCTCAATAATTGCGCTGTCGATTAGCGCATTATCAAAATGGGAATTATCCCGCTGGATTTGGGTATTAACCTGGCTGCTGGCTATGGTGATGATCCCTGTCGGTCGTGCGGTGGTGAAGCGTGTGCTTAACCGCAATAACCTGTGGAAGAAACAGTCGATCATTCTGGGCAGCGGTAAGAACGCTGAAGAAGCGTGGCAGGCGCTGCAGAGCGAAGAGGTGATGGGCTTTGATGTCGTGGCCTTCTTCGATGTTGACGGCAGCCAGCCGGCTTACGAACTGTTTGGTGTTCCGGTACTGAAAGACGAGCAGGCACTGTGGGCGATGGTCAACAGCGAAACGCAGTTTATCGTGGCCGTGGAATATGAGCAGAGTCAGTCACGCGACCTGTGGTTGAAAAATCTGGCCAAACATAATTGTCGTTCAGTCTCGGTGATCCCTTCATTACGCGGCGTACCTCTTTACGGTACGGATATGGCCTATATCTTCAGCCATGAAGTGATGATACTGCGCGTTAATAATAACCTCGCCAAGCGCACCTCGCGTTTCCTGAAACGTACCTTCGATATTGTTGGCGCACTGAGCATTATTACCATGCTGCTGCCGGCATTAGCCGCGCTGATCTTTATGGTATCACGCGACGGTGGCGCACCGATTTATGGTCATGAGCGCGTTGGCATGAATGGCCGCAAATTTAAATGTCTGAAATTCCGCTCAATGGTGGTGAATTCAAAAGAGGTGCTGGAAGAAGTGCTGCGCACTGACCCGGCCGCCCGTGAAGAGTGGGATAAAGACTTTAAGCTGAAAAATGACCCGCGTATTACGCGTGTGGGACATTTTATTCGCAAGACCAGTCTTGATGAACTGCCGCAGCTCTGGAATGTGGTGCGCGGTGAAATGAGTCTGGTGGGGCCACGCCCGGTGATCGAAGCCGAGCTGGAACGCTATGCGGGTGATGTTGATTACTACTTTATGGCTAAACCAGGCATGACCGGTCTGTGGCAGGTAAGTGGACGTAACGACGTGGATTATGAAACGCGCGTTTACTTCGACTCCTGGTACGTCAAAAACTGGTCACTGTGGAACGATATCGCCATCTTGTTCAAAACTGTGGGTGTGGTTCTGAAACGGGATGGGGCTTATTAAAACAAGCCAGGGGGCTTACAGATAATGACCAACAGATACAGTGCCTGATTTGAGCAATTAGCAACTCTTAGACGCTACACAGCGGCGGTCTCGCCACTATCATTCACATTACTGATAGCGATGAACTAGATGATTACAATGAAAACTAAATTGATACCCATGCTGGTATCAGCAGTGCTCCTTTCCGGTTGTACTATCGAACCGGGCAGTCACCTTTCCACTTCGGGTAAAGATGTTGTTAAACAGCAGGACAGTGATTTTGATATCGATAAGTACGTCAACGTCTTCCCGCTGACGCCGAGCTTGGTGGAGCGCATGAAGCCGAAGCCGGTAGTGGCTCAGGCGAATGATGCTTTACAGCGTGAGGTGCAGAACTACGAGTACCGCGTGGGCGTGGGCGATGTCCTGACCGTCACCGTCTGGGACCACCCGGAGCTGACCACGCCAGCCGGTCAGTACCGTAGCGCCAGCGATACCGGCAACTGGGTACATTCTGACGGCACCATCTTCTATCCGTACATCGGTAGAGTGCGCGTGGCGGGACGGACCGTGCAGGAAGTGCGCGACGAGATTGCGCGCCGCCTGGCCCAGTACATCGAAAGCCCGCAGGTTGATGTCAGCATCGCCTCGTTCAAATCGCAGAAAACCTACGTGACCGGTGAAGTGACCACCTCCGGTCAGCAGGCGATCACCAACGTGCCGTTGACCATCCTGGATGCGATCAACGCCGCAGGCGGCTTAACCGCCGCTGCCGACTGGCGCAACGTGGTGCTGACGCACAACGGACGCGAACAGCCTATCTCTCTGCAGGCACTGATGCAGAATGGCGACCTGTCGCAAAACCATCTGCTCTACCCTGGCGACATTCTGTATGTGCCGCGTAACGACGATCTGAAAGTGTTCGTGATGGGTGAAGTGAAGCAGCAGGCCACGCTGAAAATGGACCGCAGCGGTATGACGCTGTCCGAAGCGCTGGGTAATGCACAGGGCATGGACCAGACCGTTGCCGATGCAACGGGCGTCTTTGTTATTCGTCCGATTAAAGGACCTAACCGCAGCAAAATCGCCAACATCTATCAGCTCAATACTAAAGATGCCGCCGCGATGGTAATGGGGACCGAGTTCCAGTTAGAACCGTATGACATCGTTTATGTCACCTCAACGCCGCTGGCCCGCTGGAACCGCGTTATTTCGCAGCTGGTTCCTACTATCAGTGGTGTTTACGATGCGACACGTACCGTGCAGACGCTTCACAACTGGTAACCGCCGGAAAACATTATGATTAATTCAATCTTAGTTGTTTGTATCGGAAATATCTGTCGTTCCCCGACCGGGGAGCGGCTGCTGAAATCCGCACTACCTGAGAAGAATATCGCATCCGCCGGGCTGGGAGCTCTGGTCGGCCACGCTGCTGACGACACTGCCATCAGCGTGGCCGGTGAACACGGTGTGTCACTGCAGGGGCATGTGGCACAGCAACTCACCTCAGGCATGTGCCGGGATTATGATCTGATCCTGGTGATGGAAAAAAAACATGTCGACCAGGTCTGCCGCATCAACCCTTCCGTACGTGGCAAAACCATGTTGTTTGGACACTGGATCAATCAGCAGGAAATCGCCGACCCGTATAAGAAAAGCCGCGATGCCTTTGAGGCCGTGTACGGAATCCTTGAAAACGCTGCCCAGAAATGGGTCAACGCATTAAGCCGATAGTTGGGACCTCCATGAAAATAAAAAGTAAGGCACCGTCAGCGCCTCAAGACGATTCGAACGGGTTCGATCTGGCGCATCTTGTGGGACAGCTGATTGACCATCGCTGGGTTATCGTCGCGGTTACCGCGTTGTTTATGCTGATGGGCACCCTTTACAGCCTGTTTGCCACACCGATCTACAGCGCCGATGCGATGGTGCAGGTCGAGCAGAAAAATGCCAACACGGTATTGAATGACCTGACGCAGATGATGCCGAACGCTCAGCCAGCTTCCGCGACGGAAGTGCAGATTGTCACTTCGCGCATGGTACTGGGTAAAACGGTAGACGACCTCGGCCTGGATGTGCTGATTCAGCAGGACTACCTGCCGCTGATTGGTAAAGGTCTGGCGCGCATGATGGGCAGCAAACCGGAGCAGATTGCGGTTTCTCGCCTGAAAGTGCCGGCTATCTGGGACAAACGTCAGTTAACCATCGAAGTGAATGGCCCGGACAGCTACACCGTCAGTAAAGATGGCGATGAGCTGTTTAAAGGTAAAGTCGGCCAGTTTGAACAGCACGGCGACGTCACCATGCTGGTCAGCGATATCAAAGCGGATGAAGGCACCAGCTTCACCGTGACAAAACTGAGCGATCTGCAGGCGATCAAGCTGATTTATAACAACCTGACCGTTGCTGATATGGGCAAAGACACCGGCGTGCTGGGTCTGACCTATACCGGTGAAGACCCGGTGTTAATCAGCCAGGTGCTGAACCAGATCATCAATAACTATCTCTATCAGAACGTTGAGCGCAAATCTGAAGAAGCCGAGAAGAGTCTGGCCTTCCTGAAAGACCAGCTGCCGGAAGTTCGCAGCAAGCTGGACGTTGCCGAAGACAAGCTGAACACCTTCCGCCGCCAGAATGACTCTGTTGACGTGTCGCTGGAAGCCAAGTCGGCGCTCGACTCTTCGGTCAGCATTCAGACCCAGCTGAACGAACTGACCTTCCGTGAAGCGGAAGTGTCGCAGCTGTTCAAGAAAGATCACCCGACCTACCGCGCACTGCTGGAAAAACGCGCCACGCTGGAAGCTGAGCAGAAAAAGCTGAATGGTAAAATCAGCCAGATGCCGCAGACCCAGCAGGAAATCGTGCGTTTAACGCGTGATGTGCAGGCAGGGCAGGAGATTTACATGCAGCTGCTGAACCGTCAGCAGGAGCTGAGCATCAGCAAGGCCAGCACCGTGGGTGATGTGCGCATCATCGACCATGCGGAAACCGCCGGTGCGCCGGTTGCACCGAAAAAACTGCTGCTGATCGCGGCCAGCCTGATTGCCGGTCTGGTGGTGTCAGTGGGCGTGGTGCTGCTGAAGGCGCTGTTCCATCACGGGATTGATAACCCGGAGCAGCTGGAAGAGCTGGGCCTGAGCGTGTATGCCAGCGTGCCGCTTTCCGAATGGCAGCGTAAAAAGGATGCGGAAGCCCTGGCGAAACGCAACCTCAAAGGCAAGGTGGATCCGCATAACAGCCTGCTGGCGTTAGGCAACCCGACTGACCTCTCTATCGAAGCGATCCGCAGCCTGCGTACCAGCCTGCACTTCGCGATGATGGAAGCGAAAAACAACATTCTGATGATCACCGGCGCCAGCCCTGGAATTGGTAAAACCTTTATCTGTTCCAACCTGGCCACGCTGGTGGCGAAAGCCGGTCAGAAGGTGCTGTTTATCGATGGTGACATGCGCCGTGGTTATACCCACGAGCTGCTGGGGGCCGAGAGCAAAACCGGTCTGTCTAACATTCTGTCAGGCAAAACGCCGTTTACGCCGGACCTGGTCCAGCACGGTGATTTCGGCTTTGATTTCATCGCCCGTGGTCAGGTGCCGCCGAACCCGTCGGAGCTGCTGATGCATAATCGCATGAACGAGCTGCTCGACTGGGCCAGCAAAAATTACGACCTGGTGTTAATTGACACCCCACCGATTCTGGCCGTTACCGACGCGTCCATTATTGGCAAGCTGGCAGGAACTTCTCTGATGGTGGCGCGTTTTGAAACCAACACCCTTAAAGAAGTGGAAATCAGCTACAAACGCTTTGCTCAGAACGGTATCGATATTAAAGGGGTGATCCTCAACGCCGTGGTGCGTAAGTCAGCCAATGCCTATGGCTACGGTTATGACTATTACGACTACAGCTACAAGCAGGATGCAAAAAGCTAATTAACCCTGAGGAACCTTCTTTGAAGGTTCCTTTAATTTTTCTACCGTTTGTTTTGGACGAATAAGGTGCCTGGCAATGAAGGATATTCTCTTTTCGATCGTCATTCCTGCATATAATGCATCCGAATCTATCGTCACCACGCTGGATTGTGTGGCGGCGCAGAGCTATCAGAATTTTGAAGTGATCATCATTGATGACAAATCTGCCGATGCGGACAAGCTGGCCGCCCTGGTGCAGTCAGAACGTTACAGCCAGCTGAAGATTAATCTGGTGCTGTCGCAGGAGAAGCTTAACGGCTCCGGCGCGCGTAACAAAGGCATTGAGCTGGCAACCGGCGATTACGTCAGCTTCCTCGATGCCGACGATGAGTGGCACAAGGACAAGCTGCAAGAAACCCTCAAGGTGATTGAACAACTGGAAGGGCAGGGCAAACAGAAGTTCATTATCTACAGCCAGGTCAATATCATTCAGGATGGCCACTTCCTCAAAGTTCTGCCGTTACAGCCGGTGAGCCGCACGGAGACCGTGGCGGAGTATCTGTTTGGCTGCTATGGCTTTATTCAGACCAGCACCATCGTGCTGAAGCGCGAAGATGCGCGGGAAATTCTCTTTGATCCGAAGTATATCCGCCATCAGGATTACGACTTCTGCATCCGCGCCGACAAGCTGGGTTACGAGTTCGTGATGATTGCCCAGCCGCTGGCGAACTATCACCTGGTGACCAAATTCGGCTCAAAGCACAAAGGCGAGTCGGTGAAGTATTCCTACTTCTGGCTCGACAATATGAAGCCTTACCTCACCCGGCGTGATATTCACACCTATAAGGCCTACAAGCTGCCGCTGCGCTATAAAATGGACGGGAAATCGCTCCAGGCCAGCCTGAGTTTTGCACGCTACTTTTTCTTAACCAATAAAGATAACCGCACCTACTTCCTCAACCGCGTCAAAGACAAACTCCGGGCGCGAATCGGGGGAAAGTAATGTGAGCAGAAGAATAATAATTTGGTGGGAAACAATATGGCAATATATTGGATAGTCAGTTACAGCATACTTATTTTGTGTTTTTTTGAGCTGGCGACGATTAACCAGGCGAATGAGCCAAAAATGAAGCGCGTTACCACCTACTTTTTCTTTGTGGCGGTGGTGGCTCTGATCATGTTTGCGGGCTTCAGGGGACCGAACTCCGGCATTGATGACTGGCAGTATCTGGGGTTCTTCTACGACTTCTCGCGTCAGACCAGTATCAGTGGTTATGAAACCGTGGCGGATATCTACCGCTATGAAAACCTGTTTATGCTGCTGGCGTGGGTGCTCTCCTGGTTTACCCATGAAAGTTACTTTTTCCTGTTGTTTATCGCCTGTATTGCAGTGTCGACCAACGCCTGGATATTTAAAAAGTATTCACCGCTGATCCTCTGCTCGCTGTGCCTGTACTCCGCGCACCTGTTTATCAACAAGGACATGAACCAGATCCGCTTCGGGCTTTCCAGCGCCTTTGCGGTGGCCTGTCTCTGTTCGGCTGCCGGGCGGAAATATTTTCTGGCGTTTGTGTTTCTGGCGTTCAGCACCCAGTCACACTCAACCGGCTATGCGGTGCTGATGGTATTACCGTTCCTGTTCCTCAGAGAGCGTAAATACTTTGGTATTGCGATGGTGCTGGCGGCGATCCCGCTGGGGCTGATCGGCGGTAAAAAGCTGTTCCTTGACTCGCTGGGGATTGTGCCGGTAATCGGTGACCGTGCGATGGGCTACAGCGGCACGGTGTTTGATGCCGCCTCGCCGGTGTTTGGCCTGGCAAACTTAAAGAATATTGCCTTTATTGCCTTCTTCACGGTGGTCTATTTCAACCGGCCGATTAAAGAAGAAGACCGTATCGCCTATATTCTGTTTATTGCTTATTCCGCCGGTGCGGCGGTGCGTATTATTTTCTCGGACTTCTCGATCATCGGTGGGCGCGTGGGGAACCTGTTCCTGCACTGTGAACCGCTGTTGCTGGCGTTCCTGATGACGCGCATCCGGAATCCGCTGCTGAACTTTGGCCTGCTGTTCGCGATGACGTCGTATTATCTGGCGTATAACACCATTCTGTCGGTGCAGTCGATTAATGGTTACAGCATTGCTCCGCTGTTCAGACTGTTTTAAAACCAGCGGGTCGGACATACCCGACCCGCCGTAATGAATATTGTTAAAATTTAACCTCAGATTCAGGGTATCAGATGAATAATCAAATCGGCACGGTCGGGATTATTATCCCCATGTACAATGCGCGCGCGACCATTTTACGGGCGGTGCAGTCGGTGATTGATCAAACCTATACCGACTGGCGCATCTATTTAATTAATGATAAATCCACCGATGACTCGCTGGAGTTTGTCCGTGAGCACTGTACGGACCCGCGTATTACGCTTCTCAGCAATGAGGTAAATCTCGGTGCGGCAGAAACACGCAATGTGGGATTAAAAGCGGCAGGTGAAGAGATTATTGCCTTCCTCGACAGCGATGACCAGTGGGCCAGCGATAAACTTATGTTACAGACCGCCTGTCTGGCCGCCGGAGATGACCTGGTGATCAGCCATTACCACTATCAGTCACGCACGAAAACCTATGATGTGCGTTACGGTAGCCCGCTGCTGATGAAAGATAATTTTGTTAAAAAACAGTTTCGCATCTGTTTTTCTTCGGTCTGCTACCGCCGCCCGGCACGTCAGGTGCTGTTCAAAAAGAAAGGCCATGAAGACTTCCTGTTCCTCTACGAGCTGTTTGACCAGTACAAACAGGCGCGCGTGATTGATAAAAACCTGGTGACCTATTACGAAATGGGTGACTCCCTGTCGCGCAATAAAAATAAAGCGGCAAAGTGGCACCTGGATTTATTGAAGTTCATTTATAAAAATAATCCGCTGAAAGTTTATTACTACTACGTCTGGTATATGGTTAACGGCGTGTTGTTTACCTTAAAGCATCGTTAATCTGAGGTGACTGAGAGAATGAAAAGAATCGTACTGGTGATTAAGGATGCTTATTCCTATGCCGGAACTGAGAATATCTGTAACTTCATGTCGGAATGCCTGGGTGAGCAGCATGAAGTGACGGTCTATTCGCTGGAAGGGTCGGGAGAACCGTTTTATCCTTTCAGCCAGGTACAGCAAATCGTCAGCTTTGCTGGCGAAAAAAATCCGCTGAAAGCCGTCGTCAGGCAGATCCATCAACAGCAGTTTGACAGCGTTTTCCTGATCAGTATGGGGCGTCTGAGCGTGATGTTCGCGCTGCACAGCATGATGTCCCTGAAAAAGAAAACGGCCCGCGTGTACGCCTGCGAACATGTGGCGATCAACTCCTTCAGTAAACCGATCAAACTCCTCAAATATCTGACGCTGCGTTATTACGACCGCGTGATCGTACTGACCGACAAAGACCATCAGGTCTTTAACGGCTGGAATATCGCCAGCAAAACCATCCCCAATCCTGTGGTGTACAAAAATCTGCAGCGCACCACGCGCCACCGTCAGGCGCTGGCCGTCGGGCGACTCGACCATCAGAAAGGCTTCGACCTGCTGCTGGATATCTGGCAGGGCTTTGTCGTGAACAATCCTGACTGGACGCTGGTGATTGCCGGTGACGGTGAGTTGAAAGACGCGCTGGTGGCACAGGCGGCAAGGCTGAATATCAGCGACAGCGTGAATTTTGTTGGCCGCGTCAGCAATATCAACGACTACTACCGCGACAGCGATATGGCGCTGATGACCTCACGCTATGAAGGCCTGCCGCTGGTGCTGCTGGAAGCGAAGTCCTGGTCCTTACCGGTGGTCGCCTATGACTGTCCGACCGGACCGCAGGAAATTATTCATCATCAGCAGGATGGTTTCCTGGTGGCGATGAACGACAAAGCGCGTTTTATCGAAAGTATGAACCGACTCGCCCATGACGACGAGATGTTCTATGCCATGAGTGCCGCGACTCAAAAAACGGCCCTCAGGTTTGATGGCAAAGTGATTAAAGAGAGCTGGCTGTCGCTGGTGTAAGGACAGTACAGGTTCCACCGGCAGTATCTCTGGACATCTGTTTCATGCCTGGATGACAGGCCAAAAAAAATTGACCACGGGATAATACCAATGAAAAGAAGAGAATTACTTACTGCGTTCTCATCGATTCTTGCAGGGCTCTCTGTAAGTTCATTTTCCAGCCAGGCGGCAAAAAGCGATCCGTCACTGGCCTTAAAAGGCATTACTCCCGGCGAATTGCCGAAGGGCGATGTGCCAATTCTGACGCCAGAAAACGTCTATACCATGCCGGACCAGTTCTGGAAGAATTTCAGCGGCAAACTCTACATCGGTAAGGCCGGTGCTGACCCGACGCAGTCCGGCAATCTGATTAACCTTTACCTGCGCGATGCCTCCGGCAAACTTTCGCAGGTGCAGCAGCCCGTGGCGCTTAATAAGGGCAGTTTTGAGCAGTTTATTGCCGATAACGCGGCGCTGATTGCTGACCCGTCGCACTCGATGGCGGTGGTGGACGATGCGGGCAATACGCTGTTTAACATCCCGGATGTCACCCGCGGCGCTAATAACTTCAGTCAGCGTCTGGCACAGCCTGCCGGTTATCAGCTGATCGGGGAAATTCCGTCCGTTGACGACCTGCGCAAAACCCGCCCGCTGTTCAGCGGTGCAAAAATTAAGCTGAAAAGCTGGCACGACGGGCTGGAAGTCGGAGGCGGCGAGTTTATCGGTCAGCTGGAAGCGGCTAAAGACGATGGTGGGGTCACGATCTCTTCTGGCGCTGACTATCACTGGCGACGCGTGGTGGAAGACTTCAACCGCCTGACGCTGTTTGATTTCGGCGCAATTGCCGACGGTAAAACCGACAGTGCTCCGGCAATTAAAGCGATGTATCAGTGGGCGCAGGATGCCAACCAGCAGATCTGTCTGCAGTTCCCGGCCGGTACCTTCTTTGTCAGCGGCTGTGACTTTTCGCAGCAGCAGACGCGCTTTTTCCGCGTTTCCGGGGCGATGGTCAACTTCGGCTACTTCCCCGCGACCACCATTGTGTCGGACGGTGACTCTGACTTTGTCTTTAAGGTGAACACCCGCTGGGTGGAAGTCAGCAACCTGCAGTTTAACGGCCGCACCGATACGCAGGCCAATAAGCAGGGCTTCTTCGACAACAAGTGTGAAGGCGGCCAGTACTTCCGCGGGGCCTGCCTGCGCTTTGTACGCGTGGGCGGCACGGCAATCAGCCTGATGGATACCCTCGACTGCAAAATTGACCAGTGGTATGCGCTGCGCTGCAGCGGTGACGTGATCAAATCCGTCTGGTCCAATGCGCCGAAGGGCAAATGGGACCACAGCACGGCGATTGAACTGTCCAACTTTAACGCCCAGTACTGCACCGACGGTAAAGTGCTTAACCTGCAACGCTGCGGCCAGTCCCTGATCCATAACGGCTGGATTGAGCACACCGAGTTTCCCGGCGATATCTCCAACGGGCAGTGGATCATTGATGCTCTGAGCCTGGAAACCTGTAAGAACCCGCTGATCGCACATAACTCGCGGCTTAACATGCGCCAGACTAACCTGCAGGCCGGAAGCTGGATTGATAATTCGCTGGCAGAAGGCGAATGGCTGGGTGCCTGGGAACGGGGTTCAACCCGCGTCGAATCCTACGGCGTGGCGGTTGATGGCAGCATGAAATACAACTACCTGACCTCGCGTTTTCGTATCGAAAACAACAGCAATCAGCAGAAGTGGATAGAGCTGGGCAACATCTATACCCCGGACGTGGGCGATGCCTGGGAGATTGAAATCTTCGGACAGTCTTCGTTCAGCAACGGCAGCGGCAACGCCCCGCTCAATAAAGTGGTCGGGGATAAAACCACCGGCGGACGGGCCATTGTCAGCCTGCAACGCAAAACCCATAAGTTTGAAGCCGCCTGGCATGCAGAAGGTGCCAGCCCGGTGCTGGACGTGATGATCGTCACGCCGCATGACACCGACGTGCAGGTGTTTGTCAAAATTGATGGCTGGGTGGCCTCTGCCGGGGTGCTGATCAAGACCACCGCCAAAGACCGCTTTAAAACCGGACGCTGTGCGCGTTTCGACAGCAGCATGAAGTTTGGTGCAGCGCCGTCAGGGAAAGACGTCAGCCGGGCCAGCCAGCGCTTTAGCCTGCATAACGGCAAAGCCGGGATTGGTGCTAATGAAGCGGGCGATCTGCTGATGGCGTCGCGTCCACTGACGGCCGATCAGGTCAATACCGACCACCCGGAAGGGTTTGTCTCGGTGGTGCTGAATGGCAAGCAGGTTGCCATACCGTACTTTTCTCTTAAATAAGTGACAGTTTTCAGTTAAGACCAGGCAATTTCAGAGTTATCAGGCTGTTTTTCCGGGACCAGGACAGGCAGCCTGTTTTAGCGGTTAAGTTGGGTTGATGGGAGTTTGGCATTTTCAGAACAATAAGACTTATTAGATAACCCCTTATTGGCAAATTATGCCTGTAAAAATTACAAAAATTTTTCTGGAGTAGTTATGAAGATTTTATTAGTTGGCAATCATACATGTGGAAATCGTGGTGATGGCGCAATTTTACGCGGGATTATTGATTCGTTAAATCTGGCAAGGAACGATCTTGATATTGATGTTATTAGCCGTTATCCCACCAGTTCTGGTTATCTGCTCCAGCAAGACATTCTGCCTGATGCGCTCTTTTTACAGACCAAAAAGGGCAAAAATAAGTTTGTTGATAAGGTAATGCGCCGCCTGATGCCAAAAATCATGATGGCGCACATCGCGAATCGCGGCATTTTCAAGCTGTTCCCGGTACCGCAGTATTTGCAGGAATTCAGCGACAATCTTAAACAGTACGATGCGATTATTCAGGTTGGCGGTTCGTTCTTTGTCGATCTGTACGGCCCGCTGCAGTTTGAGCACTCGCTGTGTGCCCTGCTGGCGAAAAAGCCTATCCATATGATTGGCCACAGCGTCGGCCCGTTCCAGAAGCCGCGCTTTAATGAAATTGCTAATTTCGTGTTCGACCGTGTCGATAGTCTGGTGCTGCGCGAAAGCGTCAGCCTGGAGATGATGAAGCAGGGCGGTATCACCACCGGGAAAGTGGTAAAAGGTGCTGATACCGCCTTCCTGGTTCGCGCGCGTGAGGTGGCTGAGCCGGGTCATAACCTGGTGCACTGGCAGCAGGTCATTGGTCAGCAGAAAACCATCGCCATCACCGTGCGTGAACTGGCACCGTTCGACAAGCGTCTGGGCGTGACCCAGCAGCAGTACGAAGCCGCGTTTGGCAAAGTGATCAACGCCATGATTGCGCGCGGCTATCAGGTCGTGGCGTTCTCAACCTGTACCGGCATCGACAGTTACAACAAAGATGACCGCATGGTGGCAATGACGCTGAGCGATCACATCGAGCAGAAAGACAAATATCACGTGATCATGGATGAGTTTAACGACCTTGAGCTGGGCATCCTGCTTGGACAGTGTCACCTCACCATCGGTACGCGTCTGCACTCTGCGATTATCTCGATGAACTTTGGGACGCCCGCTGTGGCGATCAACTACGAGCACAAATCACTGGGCGTGATGAACCAGCTGGGGCTGCCTGAGATGGCCAGCGATGTGAAGAGTCTGATGGACGGCAGCATTATCACGAAAGTGAATAGCGTGCTGGATAACTACGATGCGGTGAAACAGCAGGTCGACAGCGCTGTGGAAGAAGAGCGGGTGCTGGGTAACCGCATCACTGATGACGTGGTTAAACGCCTGGGGTAAGCCTATGAAACTGACATTTTTCACCATGCGATTCCCGGTTTCTTCCGAAACCTTTGTCCTGAACCAGGTCACGCACTTTATTGATATTGGCTATGACGTTGAAATTATCTCCGTATTTCCCGGCGATCTGGTCAACCGTCACGGCGCGTTTGACCGCTATAATCTGGCAGAAAAGACCCACTATCTGCTGCCGGAAGAGAAAGTCAGTAACGCAGATAAACTGAAGCAGCGTCTGCAAATCGTGCTGCCGAAAATTCTCAGCATCACCACGCTGAAATCCTTCAATATCGGGCGTTACGGCGCCCAGTCCAGCAAGCTCCTGCTGCCGGCTATCGTGGCGGCGAACAAAAAGCCCTTCGTGGCCGACGTGTTCCTGGTGCACTTTGGCTATGCCGGTGCCCTGGCCAACAAGCTGCGCGAGCTGAACGTGCTGCAGGGTAAACAGGCCACGGTCTTCCACGGGGCGGATATCTCGCGCCGTCATATCCTTGACGAGCACAAAGCTGACTATGCCCGCCTGTTTACCCAGACTGAGCTGCTGCTGCCTATCAGCCACCTGTGGGAGAACAAGCTGATAAGCATGGGCTGCCCGCCGGAGAAAATCCACGTTACGCGGATGGGGATTGAGCCGGAGAAATTTAATCTTAAAGTCCGTGACTCCCTGCATCAGCCGTTACGCATTCTGTCCGTGGCGCGCCTGACCGAGAAGAAAGGGCTGGGCGTGGCGATTGACGCCTGCAAAATTCTCAAAGCGCAGGGCGGCCAGTTTGAATACACCATTGTCGGCAACGGCGACCTCGAAGAGGAGCTGCGGGCGACTATCGCAGCGGCCGACCTGGCTGACTGCGTGAAAATGGTTGGCTTCAAACCGCAGGAGGAGATTAAACGCTATCTGGATGAGGCCGATATCTTCCTGCTGCCGTCCCTGACCGCCGCCGATGGTGATATGGAAGGGATTCCGGTCGCACTGATGGAGGCCATGGCGGTAGGACTGCCGGTAGTTTCCAGCGAGCACAGCGGTATCCCCGAGCTGATAGAGCATAATGTCTCCGGCTGGCTGGCCCCGGAAGGTGATGCCAGTGCGCTGGCCGCCATTCTGTTAAAACTGTCGCGCGGAGAGGCCGATGTGGCACCTGTCGTCGTGGCCGCCCGCCAGCGGGTGGAAACCGAATTTAACCAGCATATTGCGTATCGTGAGCTGGCAGAGATTCTGGAGCAATTAGCGTGAGTAGTTTAAAAAATCAGGCCGTATGGCTGTTTGGTGGTACCTGTTTCGCTGCGGTGTTACAGGTGGTACAGCTTGGGGTGCTGGCACGCAAGCTGGAGACTCATGAACTGGGTATTCTGGCGATAATCAATGCCATTCTCGCAGTGGCAATGGTACTGCAGGACATGGGCATGAGCAGCTATATCGTGCATCGCCAGGATATTACCCGTAAAGAGCAGAGCACCATCTACTGGGTTAACGTGCTGCTCAGCCTGCTGACCGGTTTATTGCTGATTGCTATCGCCTGGCCGATTGCGTATTTCTACCATATCCCGGAACTTACCGGCCTGATCATGCTGACCAGTATCAACTTTCTGGTACTCGGTTCGCTGTCTCAGTATCAGGCGCATTTTGTCAAAGCCAAACGCATGGTGCTGCTGGCAAAGATCGAAATGGTCACCAAGTTCCTCGCATTTGTCCTGACGGTCGGGCTGCTTTATTATTCGCCACTTAACGTATCCGCCGTGATCCTCGGCCTGTTTGCCAACGCGGCGATGCGCATTCTGTGCATGATCTGGTTTGGTGAGAAGTCCTGGCGGCCGACCTTCGAGTTTGATAAGTCCACGTTCTTCAGTTCGATGAAATACGGCGTTTATCAACTCGGATCGCAGACCATCAACCAGCTGCGTACCCAGGCTGACTCCCTGATTGTCGGTAAAGTAATGGGCGCGGAGATGCTGGGGGTTTACTCCCTGGCAAAAGAGCTGGTGCTGCAACCCCTGAAGCTGGTGACGCCGGTGATCAACCGTCTGGCACTGCCGCGTTTTGCCGAGAAACAGCATGAACCGGCTCAGCTACAGAAGCTGTTCCTGAAAGGCACCTTCATGATTATGCTGTTCAGCAGCCTGATGTACCTTTCCATCGGCATCCTTTCGCCGGTGGTGGTACGCGTGCTGTATGGACCGGCCCATGAGGCGGTGGGGCAGCTTATCCCGCTGATGCTGCTGTTCGGCATGCTGCGCCCGATGGGCGGTCTGACGGGGGCGATTTCTCAGGCGAACGGACGCACCAACGTCGAGTTCTGGTGGAACGTGGTGGCGAGCATTATCGTTGTGCTGGTCCTTGCCACGACCTGGATCTGGCCGAATGTCTGGTATGTGGCGCTGACGCTGTCGATTTCTCAGGTGCTGATCTCGGCCTTTGCCCATCCGTTCTTCATTAAGCCAGTGATTGGCATTCCGTTTATCCCCTATGCCCGCCAGTGGATGTCGGTGGCGCTGGTCTTTGTCGGGATCATGGCGCTGGTGAATTATTTTAATCTGTTTATCAGACCCGAATGGTTCAGCGGAATACTGTAAGTCGGTAATAAATAAAAGGTCACTCAGAGAGTGGCCTTTTTTTATTATCGGACCTGGCTGCTTATTTTTCAGATTAAGATTATACTTGTGAATCATCTCTTTAATGCATAATCAGTGAACGTTTTTACTTCATTTATATGGAAACACTATGACCAAGCTTAAAGCAGTTATCCCGGTTGCGGGTCTCGGTATGCATATGCTCCCTGCTACAAAAGCCATTCCTAAAGAGATGTTACCTGTTGTCGACAAGCCGATGATTCAGTACATCATCGACGAGTGCGTGGCCGCAGGGATTAAGGAAATTGTTCTGGTCACCCATGCATCCAAGAATGCGGTTGAAAACCATTTTGATACTTCTTACGAACTGGAAGCCCTGCTTGAAGCGCGCGTTAAACGTCAGCTGCTGAGCGAAGTGCAGTCTATCTGCCCGCCGGGCGTGACGATCATGAACGTACGTCAGCCACAGCCACTGGGTCTTGCCAACTCCCTGTTATGTGCCCGCCCGATGCTGCACGATCAGGCTTTCGTGGTGGTGTTACCGGACGTGCTGCTGGACAACGCCAGCGCCGATCCGCTGCGTTATAACCTTGCCGCCATGGTGGCGCGCTTTGAAGAGACCGGCCGCAGCCAGGTACTCGCGCACCATATGCCGAATGACGACCTGTCTGAATATTCCGTTATCACCACCAGCGAGCCGCTGGACTTCCCAGGCAAAGTCAGCTCTATTGTCGACTTCGTGGAAAAACCGGAAAACCCACAGACGCTGAATTCCGATCTGGCCGCCGTGGGTCGTTACGTGTTGTCGGCCGATATCTGGTCAGAACTGGAAAACCTGGAACCGGGTGCCTGGGGCCGCTATCAGCTTACCGATGCGATCGCCAACCTTAACAAAAAGCAGCCGGTTGATGCGCACCTGCTGAGCGGCGACAGCTTCGACTGTGGCCGTAAACTGGGTTACATGAAGGCATTTGTCACCTGGGGTCTGCGTAACCACGCTCAGGGCCGTGAATTCCGCGAAGAAATCCAAAAGATTCTGGCAAAATAAACCTAACGATGATGGCCGCGCCGGGCGTGGTCTGAGGGAGTCAAGATGGCTATTTTAGTAACGGGCGGGGCAGGTTACATCGGTTCTCATACCGTGTTGTCGTTATTGCAGCGCGGTGATGATGTGGTGGTGCTGGACAACCTGAGCAATGCCTCACGCGAGTCCATTAACCGCGTGCAGAAACTTACCGGCAAGACCGCAACCTTCTGTGAAGGGGATATCCTCGACCGTGCCTGCCTGCGTGATATTTTCACCAGCCAGAACATCACTGCGGTGATCCACTTCGCCGGCCTGAAAGCCGTGGGTGAATCCACCCGTAAGCCGCTTGAGTATTATCAGAACAACGTCACCGGTACGCTGGTGCTGCTGGAAGAGATGCGCAGCGCGGGCGTGAACCAGTTTATCTTCAGCTCTTCTGCGACCGTATACGGTGCTGATGCGCCGGTTCCGTATGTAGAAACCACTCCGATTGGCGGCACGACCAGCCCGTATGGCACCTCCAAGCTGATGGTCGAGCAGATCCTGCGCGACTATGCCCAGGCAAACCCGGAGTTTAAAACCATCGCGCTGCGTTACTTTAACCCGGTGGGGGCGCATGAGTCTGGCCTGATCGGTGAAGACCCTAACGGCATTCCTAATAACCTGCTGCCTTACATTGCGCAGGTGGCGATTGGTCGTCTGGAAAAACTCGGCATTTTCGGCGGAGATTATCCCACCAAAGATGGCACCGGCGAGCGCGACTATATTCACGTGATGGATCTGGCTGAAGGCCACCTGAAGGCGCTGGACCATATCGCCTCGGTTGATGGCTACAAAGCTTACAACCTGGGGGCCGGGGTAGGGTACTCGGTACTGGAAATGGTTAAAGCCTTTGAAAAGGCGGCGGGTAAACCTGTGCCTTACACCATTTCTCCACGCCGTGCTGGCGACCTCCCAGCATTCTGGGCAGATGCCTCGCTGGCGGACAAAGAGCTCGACTGGCGTGTTTCGCGCGGCATTGATGAGATGATGCGCGATACCTGGAACTGGCAGTCGAACAACCCTAACGGCTATCGTTGATTAGTTGCCCTACTGTATTAAACAAACTCCCGCTTGTCGGGAGTTTTTTGTTTACCCCGCGTGAAGATCACTATTAAAAACAGAAACTCCTGCTATCTGTATCGGGCTGATATGCGTATCAAAAACAACCATTTGTGCGTATTAACTGCCCATTTAGTTAGCTAATTGCAAGATTAGTCATGATCTTAGTAGATTAAGCTTGTATGCCCGTAGGCTAAGTATGAGAATTAGCTGAGCATTACATCATGATGTATGTAAAATTGTTTCTGGGAGTATTCCTGGTAAAATGGGCACCCTCCACAAGATAGTCCGTCTAAGCTTATGTCGGACGACTGCAATTAGAGCTATCTGGCAGCTATAGTCAGGGGCGGTAGCGTGGGTCCATGAAAAATCATACTTATACTCAGTGAGCGCGGGTACAAAACATGCAAGATATCGTTCTCCTCTTTTTAGGGGCTCTGGCGCTGTTGTTCATTGCGCGTAAAGTCGCCCGACGCGTAGGCCTCGTTGACAAACCGAATGCCCGAAAACATCATCATGGCCATATCCCCCTGGTGGGAGGGGTGTCGATCTACTTTTCCCTGTGGCTGCTTTATGGTTTACAGCCAGGCTGGTTACCCGGCTTCACCGTTTATATGATTTGTGTCACTCTTCTGTTACTGGTCGGCGTATTTGATGACCGCTTTGACCTGCCGGTGATGCCGCGCATGGTAATGCAGGCCGGTGTGGCTGGGATCATGATGTGGCAGGGTTTAACGATAACCAATCTAGGTAGCGTGCTTTTCGGCTACCCGCTGCTATTAGGCAGTCTGGGCTATCTGATCACCCTGTTTGCCGTGATAGCTTCGATTAATGCATTTAATATGGTTGATGGCATTGATGGTTTACTGGGTGCATTAGCAAGCGTAGCGTTTGCAACATTAAGCATTGTGTTCTTCTTTGGCGGACGCATTGAGCTGGGAATGTGGTGCCTGGCGCTGGTCGTGTGCTGTGTGCCTTATATTCTGCTTAATCTCGGTGTGCCGTGGGGACGTAAATTTAAAGTTTTCATGGGTGATGCCGGCAGTATGCTGATTGGTTTTACCGTCATCTGGCTTCTGATTCTTGCCACGCAGGGGAAAAGACCCGTCGTGGCACCTGTAACGGCGCTGTGGATCATTGCATTGCCATTAATGGATATGATCAGGGTGATGATTTCCCGTATTCGTCGCGGTAACAGCCCGTTTCGACCCGACCGCGAACATCTGCATCATATTCTGATGCGCGCAGGTTTCAACGGGCGAAGAACATTAGCTATCATGGCAACCGTGCAGTTAATTTTCGGCACGCTTGGAATTATCTTCTCAGCTTACCGTGTACCGGATCACTGGCAGTTTAGTATTTTCTGCCTGAGTTTTATCGCGCTGTTGTATGCCGTTCGCCTGGTTGCAAGGTTAAAGCTAACGGCTGATAGCTTCATAACGGTAAAATGAAGTTTCACCTGACTCAGTAATAGAATGAATAAAGAGAGAATACTCGCGTGAAAATTTTAGTGACCGGCGGTGCCGGATTTATTGGTTCTGCCGTGGTCCGCCATATTATCAGCAACACTTCTGACAGCGTAATCAATATCGATAAGCTGACTTATGCAGGCAATCTTGAATCACTGGCCGATGTCAGCGGTAACAGCCGCTATGCGTTTGAACAGGTCGATATCTGTGATAGTGCTGCAATGAATGCGGTCTTCAACCAGCATCAGCCTGATGCTGTAATGCACCTTGCGGCTGAAAGTCACGTCGATCGTTCCATCAGCGGTCCTGCTGCTTTTATCGAAACCAATATTGTTGGCACGTATGTCCTGCTGGAAGCAGCCCGCAGCTACTGGAGCACGCTGGACGCCGCTCGCAAAACTTCCTTCCGCTTCCATCATATCTCCACCGATGAAGTTTATGGTGATTTGCCGCATCCTGATGAAGTGCCGACCGGTGCTGAACTGCCATTGTTTACAGAAACTACTCCCTATATGCCGAGTAGCCCCTATTCTGCGTCGAAAGCGTCGAGCGATCATTTAGTACGCGCCTGGTTACGCACTTACGGTTTTCCAACAATAGTCACCAATTGCTCCAACAACTATGGCCCTTATCATTTTCCTGAAAAACTGATCCCGCTTGTCATTCTCAATGCATTAGAAGGTAAGCCACTGCCAATCTACGGCAAAGGTGACCAGATCCGTGACTGGCTATACGTTGAAGACCATGCGCGTGCGTTGTACACCGTGGTGACTCAGGGAAAAATTGGCGAAACCTACAACATCGGTGGGCATAACGAAAAACAGAATTTGCAGGTAGTCGAAACAATCTGCGATTTGCTGGATGAGCTGGTGCCAAAAAAGGGCAGCTATCGTCAACAAATTAGCTATGTGACCGACCGTCCTGGCCACGATCGTCGTTATGCCATTGATGCAAATAAGATTTGCCGGGAATTGGGCTGGCAGCCGCAAGAAACATTTGAAAGTGGTATTCGCAAAACTGTGCAGTGGTATCTGGCTAACAGTGAATGGGTACAGAATGTGAAAAGTGGAAATTATCAGTCCTGGATTGATGCTAATTACAATCGTAAATAGACAATGATTTGCGTATACCAAAGTACATACTGTGTGTTTAGCAAAGTTAAAGAGTTTAAAATTAATTGACAATAAATTACCTTGTAAGAATGTAAACCATTTTCTGAATCATAGCGCACTGCGGAATAATATTTTATATGCATGGATGGCTTTTTATAAAGTTAGCCGTGCTATACGAAAATGAGAGAGTAACAAATGAAAGGAATTATACTGGCTGGTGGATCTGGAACACGGTTACACCCCATCACTCTCGGTACATCTAAGCAACTATTGCCTATCTATGATAAACCGATGATATATTACCCATTATCCGTTCTTATGTTAGCGGGTATTCGTGACGTATTGATTATTACGACACCTGATGAACAACAAGCCTTTGTCCGTCTTTTGGGTAATGGGGAACGGTTTGGTATTAACCTGACTTTCTTAGCGCAAGAAAAGCCAGAGGGATTGGCTCAGGCATTTATCATCGGTGAGGAATTTATCGGTAAAGATAATGTATGTCTGGTGCTTGGAGATAATATCTTCTTTGGCCAGTCTTTCAGAAAACAATTGTCTCATGCCATGGAAAATATCAATGGAGCAACAGTTTTCGGTTATCAAGTAAAGGACCCGGAAAGATTTGGTGTTGTAGAAGTTGATGATGATTTTAATGCTATCTCTATAGAAGAAAAACCTAAGAAAGCTAAATCTAATTGGGCCGTGACCGGATTATATTTTTATGATAATCGAGTGGTAGATTTTGCAAAAAAAGTCAAACCCTCTATTCGCGGGGAGTTAGAAATAACATCTATTAATGAAGAGTATCTGAAGTTGGGTGAGCTTAAAGTCGAGCCACTGGGTAGAGGATTCGCCTGGTTAGATACTGGAACCCACGATTCGTTATTAGAAGCAGCTCAGTTTGTTCAGACGGTTGAAAAAAGACAAGGCTACAAGATTGCCTGTTTAGAAGAGATATCGTTGTTGAATGGATGGCTGGATAAAACTGAAGTTGAAAAAATTGGTAAGGTTTTTTCGAAAACAGGTTACGGACAATACCTTCTTGAACTGGTTAAATAAAATGAAAGTTATTAATACAAAGATTCGCGATTTAATTATTATTGAACCTACTATATATTCAGATGAGCGTGGTTTTTTCTATGAATTATATAATCAGGATAAATACACTAATCTAGGTATAGAGTACAAATTCGTTCAGGATAATCGTTCACGTTCTACCAAAAATGTAATGAGAGGCTTGCATTTTCAGAAAAAAAATCCGCAGGGTAAACTCGTTACTGTCACTAAAGGTGAAGTGTACGATGTTGCAGTGGATTTAAGACCCGGATCAGAAACTTTTGGTCAATACGAAGCACTTATACTTAGTGAAGAAAACAAAAAACAATTTTTCATACCACCGGGATTTGCGCATGGGTTTTGTGTAATAAGTGAAGTTGCTGACTTCTATTACAAATGTACAGATTTCTACTCCCCTGCTGATGAAGCTGGAATAATTTGGAACGATCCTGATATCAAGATTGACTGGCCTGTTACCGAACCAATTCTTTCTGATAAAGATAAAATCTTACCATCTTTTAATGAAATAAAAAAACAAATTATATCCGGGTGGTAAAATGTCATTGTATACAGTATTAGGTGGTAAAGGGTTCATAGGAAAGGAAATTGTTTCTTTATTATTAAAAAATAACATGGAAGTTTTTGTGCCTGAAAGAGGCGATGACCTTTATAGCAAAAATTTGGGTATTGTAATTTATTGTATTGGAGCAGGGGATTGCGTAAACAAACCTTTTGATGTACTTGAATCAAACACCACCCTTTTGTCGAATATTCTGAAAAATTCTAAGTTTGACAAAATTGTATATATATCATCAACCAGGCTTTACATGAATAATAATTCATCTGGCGAAAATGATGATTTATTAATATCAAATAATGACCCAAGAAAACTATTTAATTTGACGAAAATGGCGGGTGAAGACCTTTGCCTGAAGAGTAAGCGTGATGCCATTATTGTCAGGCCTAGCAACGTTTATGGCCTTGCTCTCAATAGCCCCTTATTCCTGCCAAAAATAACAAGGGATGCAATCGAGAAAAAAGTTGTGAACATGTTTGTGAGTCAGGAATATGAGAAGGACTATGTCTCTGTTAATGATGTTTCTCAGAGTATATTAGAACTCAGTCAAATGAAAGAGGCTGTAGGTGAGATATTTAATATAGCTTCAGGGTATAATACGTCTGCATTGTCGATAAGTAATATTTTAGAAGAGAAAACCGGATGTGAAATTAAGTGGAATACCCCTTACCCTTTAAAAGAAATATTCCCGGTTACTGAAATAAGTAAATTAGGAAACATTCTTAAAAGTTACAAACCTCGCTCTGTGCTTGAAGATTTAGCAATAATGATTGATGAGTTTAAATCGGAAATATCATGAGCCATTCAGTTAAAAATGTAGATATAGTCTGGGGCTATCTTTCCCAGTTTCTCAATATTGCATCCAGTTTATTGCTACTCCCTTTTGTTCTTAAGTTCCTTGATAAAGAAGAGTTAGGGTTATGGTATGTTTTTATCGCGATGGCAGGACTCATTCAACTGTTAGAGTTCGGGCTTCTACCTAGTATATCAAGGTTTGTATCTTATGTTTATTCTGGGGCTAAAAAAATAAATTATAATGAAATTCCTCAGTGTGAAAAAGATATAATCGACTACTCTCTATTAAACGATGTTTTTTATGCATCAAAATATATTTATAAAAAAATTGCAATTATTTCAATCGCCGCGATATTCATCGGTGGCAACTATTATCTTTACACATTACACAGTGACGTTGATTATACCTGGCTTGCTGCATGTTGGACACTTTATGGTGTAAGTATTGCTGTACAACTATATTTCGGCTATTACAATTCTTTATTGAAAGGCCGTGGTGACCAGACCGCACTAAATAAAATTATTGTTGCAACAAAGTCAGTGTTGCTATTATCAGCTATACCAATGTTGATATTAGGATTTGGAATATTTTCATTAGCAGTTTCATCTTTTTTATCCATAATAGTCGATCGTGTTCTTGTCAGAAGAGCTGTATTCAAAAAAGATTGTATGCTCAACAAAAAAAATGTCATTACTGATGAGCAGAAAGTTTTGCGTAAAAACATTTGGCTTAGTGCAAAAGATATGGGGTTTGTGCAGTTAGGTAATTACTTAACGGTCAGGTCCGGAATTCTTGTTGTATCCAGTTTTGTCGGGCTTGATGCAGCTGCAACATACGGGCTAACCGTACAAATAACGATGGTTATGGTTATTATTGCATCTATGTTTTTCGGTTTGAATTTACCCCGATTGAACTCAGAGCAGGTTTTAAAAAACACACTTGTTGTCAAAAATATTTTCTTAAAATCAATTTTTGTTGCAAATATCATATACATATTTTCAGCATTTATTTTACTGATAGCAGGAGATTTTTTATTAAGCTATCTCACCGAGAGTACTCGGTTATTGCCATTTTGGATCTTACTAATATACTTGATGACCGCGTTGTTTGAGATGAATTACTCGTTGTGTACAACATATCTCACAACAAAAAATAAAGTCATTTTCTTAAAAAGCATTCTCTTGAGTGGACTGGCAATACTATTATTATCGCTTTTTTCTGCATCAGTCATGAATGCTGGCCTTTTAGGCGTGGTATTGTCGCAGTTAGTGGTACAAATGGCTTATAACAACTGGCGTTGGCCACTGGAAGTGTATAAGGATTTCAAGAATGTCTAGATCTAAAGTTGCGATTATTGACTTGATTCGCCGTAAAGAAGAGCACTATACCTTTAATTTTATAACAATAAATAGCTTAATAAATTTGTATGATAGGGCAGAGTGCTGGCTTTCAGCTGATGTGTCTTATCTTGATGATATTAAAGATAAAGCCAAAATTAATAAATTGTCCATCAGGAATAGCAAGTTTTATTATTGGGTTGTTTCCTCACTTAGATTGTCTTCATTGCTTTTTAAATTAAATAAAACACCTGTTTTTTTATTATCATTAACTCCTCTTCAATATCTAATAACAAGCTTTATATCGTGCTTTAAAAGTAATGACATATATGCTTTTATGCATGGTGAATTAGGCTATTTGAAAAACCCTGTAGGTTTAGGACAAAAGGCAGGGGCATCTTTTATTAAGTGCTCATTGAGGTTTGGTAAGGTTAACTTTATCTGTATCAATTCTCCCGTACATTCAGCGATGAGTAAACTTTTCCCAGATAGAAAATTTTCATTTGTAGAGCATCCTACAGCTCAAACAGAACCTGTTAAAAAGGGTGAATTCCCAAGCGGATCGATAAATTTTGGCTCTTTCGGTGTACATTCAGCAGAAAAAGGTAGTGACAAAATTTATGGTCTGACAAAGTTGTTAGATATGGATTCAAATGACACTATAAGGCTAATGACAGTGGGGGTTACTGACGGCTCTTTTCAATACGACCAGTCTGAGCACGTAACCCATTACTGTAGAGGGATGCTTAGAGAAGCTCTTATCAGTAAAGAAGATTTTTTCAGCTCAGTATCAAAAATCGATGTGGCGCTCATCTTTAACAATAGCACGCGTACTGATGAGGAAAAGTATGACTTAGTGTCAAGTGGCGTCTTTTCTGACTGTATTGCTTTTCTCATTCCCGTTGTAGCTATGAAAAATAAACAGTTAGAAACCTACTTTACTAAGTATGGTGAGTTCGGGGTTTTATGTAATTCAATTGACGAGATGAGAGATGCAGTAAAAAAAATTAGTGCTGACAGAAATATTTTGAATAAATATAGATCAACAATGATGAATATAAAAAAACAATTCTCTGCATCAGAACATCAGAAAAAAATCCATGAGATCATTAAGTAATGAAGAAAATTAATGCTTACTTAATATACATATATTTTGCACCATTGATTTTGTCGCTTTATTTAATATCTGTCAGTGGCTATCTGCTTGGTGATTTTCGTAGCTTCTCGTACAGTTTAAGCCCTATTGATATTATAAGTGTTTTATTATTTTATTTTGTTCCTTTTCTTATGCTTTACGTGGTTATTAAAATAACAAATAGAGTTAAAGTTAAAGACTTCTCTGATCTGGATTTAGAGGGATTTTTATTCAAGGTCTTCATATTTATTGGGATTGTGACAATATTTTTTGGAGCAAATAAAATCGGACAAGATCCCGTCCCAGGCTTGAGTGGTGTATTCATAAAAATAGCAGGTAAATTAAACCCATTAGCTTTGCTTCCTCTGATAGCATTTTCAAAAATTAGCACTAAGAAATTTTTCATTTGTTTATTAGTGACTGCTTTGTATGGTTACAGACAGGAGTCACTCCAGGGGTATTTCATAACGCTTCTTTGCCTGGGAGTGTTCATTATTAAAAACTATAATCTAAAAACATCTGTTTTTATTTTGATTTTGGCAATACCTTTCATATTTTCAGGACCGGTATTGTCTTTAGCTTCCTACCTTTATTCAATCAGAAATGAAATGCGTGGCGTTGGTTTTAATCTTGACGAGATATTGTCCTTAGCGATTGGAAGGGTTTCAACTACCTCATCGTTGTTATTTATAGAATCAAACAGCTTTGATTTTAACGCTATATCTGATTATTTCAGTTTGGGAATAATAAGTGAGCGACTTATAGGTCTAAGCTCATTTGGATCTGTGACGCCTTCTGATATTTTTAATTTGCAAACAATTGGAGCTGGTCAGTCATATAGCATCTTTATGGGGCTGCCGGGATTCTTATTCTTCCTGTTTAACGGTGACGCTTTTACAGCCATATTTAACCTACTCTTTCTAACTTCAGTATTTGTAGTAATTTATCTCCTGATTCCGGTTGTGGATAAGAAAAATAGAGTCTGTGTTTTCTTTCTGGTAATGTTCTTCCCACTTTTATCATTTGATATATGGGAAATATCAATTGCATTCCAAACCGTCATTATCTGGAGGGTTCTTATTTTCTTGCTGGTTAAAAGAAGAAAAATTACATCATGAAAAAAATATTATTCTTGATTCCATCTCTGTCACCAGCAGGTGGGATTGAACGTATAGTTACCACTATTGCCAATAAGTTATCAAATATTTACCATCCAACAATTTTAACGTTTGATTCAAAAGAATCGTTTTATGCAGTAAATGATAATGTACAACGCGACTCGTTGAATTGTGATTTTAACTTGAATATGAAAAGCAGACTAATTCGAGTTTTCCAAACGCTTAACTTGTCAGTCAAAATAATTTATACCCTAAGAAGCTATATTAAAAATAATCATTATGATTATATATACGTAACGCACCCTCTGACGCATCTTTATCTATTGCTCGCTGGTGTAGATCACAAAAAAATTGTAATTAGTGAGCACGGAGCAAGTAATAATTATAATTCGCTATATAGATTCATCAGGAATCGAACCTATAAATATTGTCATGCATATTGTGTCCCTACCAAAACCGATAGTTTGATTTATAAGAAGATGGGGTTTCCTGTATATTATACCCCGCACTACCGTCCCGATATGGAATATAAAAAAGTAGATGGTTCTGCGAAAGTCGTTTTAACTGTAGGGCGTTTAACTCCGGATAAGCAACACCTAAAGTTACTTGAAATGTGGAAAACTCTTTGTAAGACATACCCAAACGACTGGATACTAAGAATAGTTGGTAGTGGTGAACTACATTCTGCTTTGTTGGAGTATATTCATGCCAATAGCATGGAAAATAATGTAGAACTCGTTCCTGCTAATAAAGAAATTGAAAGGTACTACAAGGAGTCATCAATTTTTGCTCTTTCGTCAAGAAGTGAGGGATTTGGTATGGTCCTTCTTGAAGCTATTTCATTTGGTTTGCCGGTAGTATCTTTTGATTGCCCATCTGGACCTCGTGATATCATCAATTCTGATAATGGTTATCTAATAAATGAAAATGATGAACAAGACTTCCAGGATAAATTAGTTCAGCTAATAGCCGACCCTGCTCATCTACAGATGATGATAAACAGCTCGTTTATATCTTCGCAGACATGGAAAGATGAGGTCATTACAAAAAATTGGGAGAGTGTTTTCAAATGAGGTTTTCAGTTGTAATTCCTGTTTATAACGGTGAGAAGAGTATTCTGAAAGCATTAGATTCTGTTTTTTCACAAACACTCTCATTTGATGAACATACTTTAGAGGTGGTCGTTGTTAATGATGGTTCAACTGATAATACTCTTACCCTGATTAATGAATACAAGTCCCTTAATTATCTTGATAATCTTCATATTTATACCATTGCTAATGGTGGTGTTTCTAAAGCCAGAAATTTTGGCATCAAAAATGCACAATACGAATGGATCGCTTTTTTAGATGCTGATGATGTTTGGTCTGACAACAAACTGTCGCTGCAGGCAAGCTATATCAATACAATCAAGCCAGAGCCTAATTTTATAGGTTCTGCGAGAAACAACGAAACGTTATCTATCTTAGGTCGTAAAATTACTTCTGTTCATCAGGCTTCTCCTAAAGAATTACTGATAAAAGTCTTTCCGCAAACGTCTACAGCTGTTGTTAAAAAAGGAGTTTTACAACAATGTGGTCTTTATGACGAAACGATGACACACAGTGAAGATGCAGATCTCTGGGTGCGAATATGTTCCAAATCAGGCCGGTTTTATTATCATCCTGAATCTACTGTCAGCACGGGTAACGGTAAACACAACTTCGGTGATGAGGGGCTCTCTGCTAACCTGCCCGAAATGCAACGCGGTTCTTGTTTGATGCTTTGGAAAGCATATAAAAGACGTGACATCAATTATCTTTCATACCTCAGTCTCCTGGCTTTTTATAAATTAAAATTTATCAGAAGGTTGTTAATCGTATCATCGAGGCGCAATAATGCTCTTTAAATTAAAATGGTTTACTAGTGCTATTTTCTTATCTTTTTTTCTAAAAAAAATAAAATTTCCGACATACTTCGCATTTCCTGTTTTTTTTAAGGGATTGAATCGTGTTTCTGTTGGTAAGAAAGTAAGAGTTTTCCCTGGTTGTCGATTAGAGACACATGGTGTTGGTGAAATTATTATAGAAGATAACGTATCAATTGCCCAAAATGTACATTTAACCTCTGGCGCGAAATTGATTATTGGCGAGAATTCTTTAATTACAGCGAATGTTTTTATTACTACCATTGATCACGACTATCGTGATATATCAATGCCAATGGCAGAACAGAAATTGTTAGTAAACGATACTATAATTGGTAAAAATTGCTTCATTGGTATGGGGGCAGCAATTCAGGCGGGTACAAAACTTGGTCAGCACTGTGTTGTTGGCGCAAACTCAGTAGTAAGAGGAGAATTCCCGGACTTTTGTGTTATTGTTGGTTCTCCTGCTCGCATCGTAAAAAAATATAACCATGATAGTGGAGTGTGGGAGCGTGTCTAAAGAAAAAAAAGTATTACTTTTTTGCACGGGTTTTTTTTCATACGATAAGATTATTAAAAAGTCACTGGAAAAAAATGGATATCAAGTAACTCTTTTTGATGAAAGAGCATTTAAAGGTGTCATTGGTAAATCATTAGTGCGATTAGGATGGAGGAAATTAACTCAGACAAAAATAAAAAGCTATTATAAAAACATTTATGATCACCTGTCTCCGGATTATGATTTTTTACTAATTGTTAACCCTGAGTGTATTACCCCTGAATCTATTAAACTCTTCCGGAGTAAATGTTCAAAAGTAGTAATATATATGTGGGACTCATTCCTTAATAAGCCTGGGGCTAAATCTTTGATTGAAAGTGCTGACAAGTTTTTTACTTTCGATCCCTTGGATGCAGAGACTAGCAACCTGATCTTTAAACCACTTTTTTTTTCATCCTCATATTACAATCTTGTCAGTTACCCTGAATTAAAATATGACATCTCTTTTGTTGGAACAGTTCACTCTGATCGCTATAGAATCGTTAAATTTTTAACAAAACAGTTCAATTCTTATGTGTTTTTTTATTGTCCTGGTATATTCATTTATCTCTACAAAAGATTTATTATTAAAGAGATAAAAAATGTAAAATATAAAGATGTTTCTTTTCACTCAATGAGCGAGAAAGAAGTTGTAGATGTAATACGTAATTCAAAAGCTGTTATTGATATCTCTCATCCGAAACAGCGAGGATTAACTATGCGTACATTAGAATCCCTGGGTGCGCAAAAGAAGATAATAACATCTAATCAGCATGTCATCGATTACGATTTTTATAATGATTCCAATTTTTTAATCATTAATGATAAAATCTCACCTGAGAGCATTACGTCATTTTTAAGAAAAGAATATATTCCAACTGATCAACATACTTATGAAAAGTATCATGTAGATCAGTGGGTTAAAGATTTTATAAGAGACTAATTAAGATGAATAACATTAAGGCAGTCATTTTAGCCGGTGGCGTTGGTACCCGACTTTGGCCGATGTCCAGAAGCGAGCTCCCTAAACAGTTTCTGAATTTAAGCGGCAGTTCGTCTATGCTACAAGAAACCGTTGAAAGATTACAGGGCCTGGACATTGCAGAGTCTATTGTTATTTGTAATGAAGATCACCGCTTTTTGGTTGCTGAACAACTGAGGCAAATAGGTAAACTCAATCAGAATATTATTCTCGAACCCGCAGGGAGAAATACTGCCCCAGCGATCGCTTTAGCGGCAATGACGGCCTTACGGTCTGCCGATAAGGATGAATTACTCTTAGTTCTCGCCGCTGATCACGTCATCACCAACGTCCATGCTTTCACTGCAGCCATTAAAACTGCAACTGTCCTTGCTAATGAGGGAAAGTTAGTGACTTTTGGGGTTATCCCCGATAAACCAGAAACGGGTTATGGATATATTCGACGCGGTTCTTCAAGCCTGATTGGACCAGTAAACTCCGCTTTCGAAGTGGCACAGTTTGTTGAAAAACCTGATTTTGATACTGCACAAAAATATGTTTCTTCTGGAGAGTATTACTGGAATAGCGGTATGTTCCTTTTTAGCGCAAGACGTTATCTGGAAGAGCTTAAAAAATTCCGCCCCGATATTATGACTGCCTGTGAAGAAGCAATGTATGTTGTGGATACCGATCTTGATTTCATTCGTGTTAATGAAGAAGCCTTCTTGTCGTGTCCTGAAGAGTCTATTGACTATGCTGTTATGGAACATACCTCTGATGCGGTAGTGATCCCAATGGATGCCGGATGGAGCGATGTTGGCTCCTGGTCTTCACTTTGGGATATCAGTGAAAAGGACCAGAAGGGGAATGTTGTTCGTGGGGATGTGATCAATCACAACACCATTGACAGTTATATTCACACAGAGGCTGGTCTTGTAGCAACTATTGGCATAACAGATTTGATAATAGTTCAGACTAAAGATGCTTTGCTTGTTGCCGATCGACATTCAGTCCAGGATGTGAAAAAAATTGTAGAGCAAATCAAATCTGCCGGGCGCTATGAGCATAACACGCACCGTGAAGTTTATCGGCCATGGGGTAAATATGACTCTATAGATGCCGGTGAACATTATCAGGTTAAGCATATAACCGTTAAACCTGGTGAAGCATTGTCTTTGCAGTTGCATCATCATCGTGCTGAACACTGGGTTGTTGTTTCCGGAACCGCTAAAGTGACTATCGCTGAAGAGATGACCATCATTGGTGAAAATGAATCTGTGTTCATTCCTGCAGGTGTGAAACATTGCCTCGAGAACCCCGGTAAAATTCCTTTAGAAATAATAGAAGTGCGTACAGGCTCTTATCTTGAAGAAGATGATATTATTCGCTTTGCCGATCGCTATGGGCGAATTTGATTACTAATGATACTTTTTTTCCAAAAAAATCTCTAAGGTAGTTATGGAAAAGTTAACGTGCTTCAAAGCGTATGATATACGCGGAAAACTCATTGACGAGATTGATGAAGATATTGCCTACCGTATCGGCAGGGCTTACGGGCAACTGCTCAATCCGAAAACGGTTGTTGTGGGCAGCGATGTGCGTTTGACCAGTGAATCCCTCAAGCTGTCCCTGGCGCGGGGTTTACAGGATAGCGGCGTGAACGTCCTTGATATTGGTCTTGCGGGCACTGAAGAGATCTATTACGCCACCTTTTCCCTTGAGCTGGATGGCGGCATTGAGGTGACAGCAAGCCACAATCCCATCGAATACAATGGGATGAAACTGGTTGGCCCACAAAGCAGGCCAATTAGTCGCGAAAATGGTCTTGCAGAGATTCAGCAGCTGGCTGAAAAAAATGAATTCCCGGCTGTTAACGGCCAGCCGTCTGGCAGCTATAAAAAAATCAGCGTTTTTGATGACTATGTTGATCATCTTCTCGGCTACATTAACACCGATAATCTGACCCCGATGAAGTTAGTCATTAATTCGGGTAATGGCGCAGCAGGTCACGTTATTGATGGTATTGAGGCGGTTTTTTCTCAGAGAAATGTCCCGGTTGAAATTATCAAGATTCACCATGAGCCGGATGGACATTTCCCTCATGGTATCCCCAATCCGCTGTTACCTGAGTGCCGCAGTGACACTGCGAATGCAGTTATTGCCCATGGCGCGGATATGGGGATCGCTTTCGACGGTGATTTCGATCGTTGCTTCTTCTTTGACGATAAAGGCCAGTTTGTCGAAGGCTATTATATTGTTGGCTTAATCGCGAAAGCGTTTCTTAAAAAAAGTGCTGACGAGCGCATTATCCATGACCCACGTTTGACCTGGAATACTATCGATATCGTTAACGAACACGGTGGCATCCCCGTACAGTCTAAAACGGGCCACGCGTTCATTAAAGAGAGAATGAGAGCTGAAGATGCCGTCTATGGCGGTGAAATGAGCGCTCATCACTATTTTCGTGACTTCTCATACTGTGACAGCGGGATGATCCCCTGGCTACTGGTAGCGGAACTGGTTTCCACTCATCAGCAGCCTTTGTCGCAGTTGGTAAACGATATGATCGCGGCTTATCCTTCATCCGGAGAGATTAACCGTTTGATTGCCGACCCGGCGGCCGCGATTGCCAGAGTCGAGAGTTTCTATCGTGACGGCGCAGTACATATTGATAAAACCGACGGGTTAAGCGTGGAGTTTACTCAGTGGCGCTTCAATTTACGTATGTCAAATACTGAATCTGTGGTCAGACTTAATGTTGAGTCGAAAGCGGATGTCGCTTTGATGAACGAAAAAACCGAAGAAATCTTAGGCTTACTCCAACTATCCTGACGGGGTGATGGCCTTTTTCTGGTTGTCACTGTAAAAGCCCACTGTTATCTGCATCAGTATTCTGGTGCAGATCCTCTCTTATGCCACCCGCCCATAATTTCCCTTGCCTTCGGCCACTCCGGTCTTAATCGACGACTATTCACCCGCTTTTTTAAACGCAATCAATAGATTTTTTGTGGTTTTGAGGCCCTTAACAGGCGATGAATACTTAATAACAACCACAAAATTGTGACTACTCCTTTCTGGTAAGTCTATCGCACCAATCACTATCCACATCGTACAAACCTGAGTTAACATGTTCGGAACATTGACCGCAGTCACAGAACTGCTGGTTTTCTCACCCAGACAGGAGTAGGTATGTCCAAGCAACAGATCGGCGTTGTAGGTATGGCTGTGATGGGCCGTAATCTGGCACTCAACATTGAGAGCCGTGGCTACACAGTTTCTATCTTCAACCGTTCACGTGAAAAAACCGATGAAGTGGTCGCTGAGAACCCTGGCAAGAAACTGGTTCCGCACTACAGTATCGAAGAGTTTGTTGACTCTCTGGAAAAACCTCGCCGTATCCTTCTGATGGTCCAGGCCGGTGAAGCCACCGACAAAACCATCGCTTCCCTGACTCCGCACCTTGATAAAGGCGATATCCTGATTGACGGTGGTAACACCTTCTATAAAGACACTATTCGTCGTAACCGCGAACTGTCTGAGCAGGGCTTTAACTTTATCGGCACCGGTGTTTCCGGTGGTGAAGAGGGCGCCCTGAAAGGCCCGTCAATCATGCCTGGCGGCCAGAAAGAAGCTTACGAGCTGGTCGCTCCAATCCTGACCGAAATTGCAGCCGTCGCTGAAGGCGAAGCCTGTGTCGCCTACATGGGGCCGGACGGTGCGGGTCACTATGTGAAGATGGTGCACAACGGTATTGAATACGGCGACATGCAGCTGATTGCAGAAGCCTATTCACTGCTGAAAGGCGCGCTGAATCTGAGCAATGACGACCTGGCTAAGACCTTTAGCGAGTGGAACGAAGGCGAGCTGAGCAGCTACCTGATCGACATCACCAAAGATATCTTCACGAAGAAAGATGAAGAGGGTAACTACCTGGTTGATGTGATCCTGGATGAAGCTGCCAACAAAGGCACCGGTAAGTGGACCAGCCAGAGCTCGCTGGATCTCGGCGAGCCGCTGTCTTTGATCACTGAATCTGTCTTCGCCCGTTACCTGTCTTCGCTGAAAACTCAGCGCGTAGCGGCATCTAAAGTGCTGAGCGGCCCGCAAGTGCAGACCGTGAGCGGTGATAAAGCCGAATTCGTTGAGAAAGTGCGGCGTGCACTGTACCTCGGTAAGATTGTTTCTTACGCACAGGGCTTCTCCCAGCTGAAGGCGGCCTCTACGGAAAATAACTGGGATCTGCACTACGGTGAGATTGCTAAGATCTTCCGCGCAGGCTGCATCATCCGCGCCCAGTTCCTGCAGAAGATTACCGATGCCTATGCGGACAACGCTGACATTGCTAACCTGCTGCTGGCGCCGTACTTCAAGAACATCGCCGATGAATATCAGCAGGCACTGCGTGACGTGGTGGCCTATGCCGTACAGAACGGTATCCCGACGCCGACCTTCTCTGCAGCCATCGCCTACTACGACAGCTACCGCTCAGCGGTACTGCCAGCGAACCTGATCCAGGCGCAGCGTGACTACTTTGGTGCGCATACGTATAAGCGCACTGATAAAGAAGGTGTGTTCCACACCGAGTGGCTCGACTAAGTTTTATCCTAACCTCCCGCTTTGCGGGAGGTTTCTAACCTCATTTCAGAATCTATCCATAGCGTTTCTTCCCCAACTCATCTACATTTAGTCAGCTATCGCCTAAGTATTATCTTATTTTTCTTTTGCGCAGAGTTACTGACTATATGAATCCCGATAATAAGAATGTTGAGCAATCCCCGTCTCGTCAAAAATCATCGAATACCGCCGATGAAATCGATTTACTCGATGTGATTGCTCTGATTTGGCATGGAAAAAAAACCGTTATTGCTGTTGTCATTCTTTTTATGATTGCGGCAGGAGCGTATCTGGCTTTAGCTAAAGAGACCTGGACAAGTAAAGCGATTGTTACACTTCCTTCGTCAGGGATGATCGCCAACTACAACGCTTCACTGACAGTGCTCTATCTTCAGACCCCGCGTGACAAAACTTCGTTACCTGACCTGCAACAGCAGTTCTTTGGACGTTTCACTGCATCAATGAGTGCACTGGCTGGCGCGTTACAAAATCAGGATAACCCCCAGACATTGAAAATTGATCAGGTCAATAAAGGGAGCAACGATCAGGTCAGTATTGCTTTTAGCGCACAAACGGCGAAAGAGGCTCAGGCACAGCTTGCTAAGTACATCCTGCAGGTGAACGACCGCATCGTAGACAGCTACGCTGAAGACCTGCGCCGGACCTTAGGGGTCAAAACTCTTGAGCTGACCAGCTCTCTTGAAGCGCAAGAGCAGGTTGCGATTAATAAAAAACAGCAGAGGCTGGACGCCATCAGAGAGGCAATGAAGATTGCCGAAGCTTCGAATTTAAACAACTCGCAGCTCAATCAGGCTGAATATCTGTCGGACGATACCCTCTATCTGCTGGGCACGCGCGCACTCGGTTCAATGATACAAAATGAGTCCACCAGGCCACTGATATTGGACAAATCATACTATGACACCCAGAGTGCGCTGCTTGCAGTCACCCACCTGAAAATCGATCTCAGTCACTTGCAGTCGTACCGCTATATTTCCGAGCCCGATTTACCCATCCACCGCGACAGCCCTAAGAAGACCTTAGTGATGCTGTTAGCGATTGTTCTGGGTGGAGTGTTTGGTTCGGCCGTGGTTATTGGCCGCAGTGCTGCCGCAAATTATCGTTTAAGAAAAAACAGTTAAACCAGACAGGCCGGGTATTCCCGGCCTTTTTCATGCCTCACGCAAAAATGCCAGCACCGTCGCTCCCGCAATCCTCTGATAATCTGCCGTATTCAGCACCATCGACTTCTCCAGCAGCCCGGCATTAAACGCCAGTTCCTGATAGCGAGTGAACAGCGAAGGGTCAGCGACCAGCAGCAGGTCCGGGTGAAAGCTGAAGGGGGGAATGGCGCCAAATACACAGCCTGTCAGCTTCTCCACTTCCGCCGGGCTGGCGAGGGATGCCCGCGTACCGCCGAGGGCCGATGCCAGCCGGGCAAGGTCGGCCTGCTGGTCAGCGGGCAGCACCGCCAGCACGTGCTGCTTCACGCCGTTGCCCTTCACGTGGCACACCAGCGCTTTCGCGCCCTGGCCCAGTTCGGTCCCGCGCAGTGCCGCGACCTCTTCACATTTTCCTGTCGCCGCATGTTCCATCACCCGATAGTGGGCATGATGCTGGTCGAGCAGGGCGCTCAGTTTATCAAACGTCGTCATTTTCAGTTTCCAATAAAAAAGGCCGGATAACCGGCCTGACAGGAAGAGGTGATGAATGCTATTTGTGACGCTGACGCAGATTCTCAATCACCGTTGACAGGTTCAGATCCTGGTCCTGCAGCAGGACCAGCAGATGATAAACCAAATCGGAGGCTTCGTTGGTCAGTTCATGGCGATCGTTGACCGTAGCGGCCAGCGCCACTTCCACGCCTTCTTCACCGACTTTCTGCGCGATGCGCTTAGTGCCGCTGGCATACAGGCTGGCGGTGTAGGAGCTTTTCGGGTCAGCGTGCTTACGGGCTGCTAACAGCTCTTCGAGCTGATACAGGAACGTCCAGTCGCTGGCCGCCGGGGAGAAGCAGCTGGACGTGCCCAGATGGCAGGTTGGCCCGACGGGATTCACCAGCAGCAGCAGCGTATCGTTATCGCAGTCCTGGGTGATGCTGACGACGTTCAGGAAGTGCTCAGAGGTTTCGCCTTTGGTCCACAGGCGCTGTTTAGTGCGCGACCAGAAGGTGACCTTTCCACTTTCCAGCGTTTTTGCCAGCGCCTCCTGATTCATATAACCGTGCATCAGCACTTCGCCTGAGACCGCGTGCTGGACGATAGCGGGCATCATGCCGTCGGTTTTCACCCAGTCGAGCCGGGACAGTTGTTCTTCAGTTAACACGCGCGAATCTCCACACCTTTTTCAATCAGGAACGTTTTCAGCTCACCGATATTAATTATCTGTTTATGGAACACGGAAGCCGCCAGCGCGCCGTCCACGTCGGCATCACGGAAGGCTTCATGGAAGTGCTCCATGGTGCCGGCACCACCTGAGGCAATCAGCGGCACTTTGCAGACAGCCCGCACTTTTTGCAGCTGAATCAGGTCATAACCGTTGCGCACGCCGTCCTGATTCATCATATTCAGCACGATTTCACCCGCGCCGCGCTTCTGTACTTCCTGCACCCAGTCGAGGGTTTCCCAGGTGGTGACTTTGGTGCGGCTTTCGTCACCGGTGTACTGATTGACGTGGTATTTACCGCTCTCACTGTCGTACCAGGTGTCAATCCCCACCACGATGCACTGCACACCGAAGCGGTCCGCCAGGCGGGTGATCAGTTCAGGATCGGCCAGCGCCGGGGAGTTGATGGAAATTTTGTCCGCGCCGAACGACAGCAGCAGGGCGGCATCTTCCACCGACTTAATTCCACCCGCCACGCAGAAGGGAATATCAATCACCTCCGCCACGCGCGAGATCCAGCTCTTATCAACCACGCGGCCGTCGCTGGAGGCGGTGATATCATAAAACACCAGTTCGTCCGCGCCTTCCTGCGCATAGCGCTGTGCCAGCGGCACGATATCACCGATGATCTCGTGGTTGCGGAACTGTACGCCTTTGACCACCTGGCCGTCACGCACGTCCAGGCAGGGAATTATCCGTTTTGCCAGCATGAAATCGCCTCCGATACGGTGAATTTATCTTCCAGCAGGGCGCGACCGACGATCACACCCTGTGCGCCACAGCCGCGCAGTGCGGCAATATCCTCCAGTGAGCCGATGCCGCCAGACGACTGGAAGGCAATGGTCGGGTAGCGCGCGGAGACTTCGCGATACAGCTCAACGTTAGAGCCGCTCAGCGTACCGTCGCGGGAAATATCGGTGCAGAGCACGTGCTTCAGGCCAGATGGCAGAAACTGCCCGATCACTTCTTCCAGAGTGATGCCGCTGGCTTCCTGCCAGCCGCTGATCGCGACTTCTTTACGGTTGCTGGCATCAATACGCACGTCAAGGGCCAGTACGATGGCCTCAGGTCCGTACTGCTTAAACCACTCCTGCACCTCTTCCGGCTGCTTCACCGCCGTTGAACCGACCACCACGCGCGTGGCTCCGGCGTTCAGCAGGGCGTCCACATCGTCTTTAGTCCGAATGCCGCCCCCAACCTGCACCGGCACGCTGACACCCGCCAGCAGTTTGGTCAGCAGGGGGATCTGGCGCGCTGCCGGGTCTTTTGCCCCGGTCAGGTCCACCAGGTGCAGCACCTGCGCCCCCTGGGCTTCGTAATCCTGTAAGCGCGGCAGCGGGTCGCTGCCATAGTCACGCTGCTGGCCGTAATCGCCCTGGTGCAGGCGAACAACGTTGCCATCAATCAAATCTAATGCCGGGATAATCATGCCGGTTACATCTCCAGGAAATTTTTCAGCAGCTGCGCGCCTGCGGCACCGGAACGCTCCGGGTGGAACTGCACGCCAAAGAAGTTGTCTTTCTGCACCGCAGCGGTAAAGGCCTCACCGTAGTTGCACTGGGCAATGGTGAACTCATTCACCGGCATGGCGTAGCCGTGGACGAAGTAGAAATACGCGCCGTCTTCGATGCCGCGAAACAGGTGGTTGCCCGCCTGGGAAGCGATTTGATTCCAGCCCATATGCGGCAGCGGCAGACCGTGATCGGTCATTCGCTGCACCGGCTGATCGATGATATTCAGCGTCGGAATACCGCCACTCTCGTCGCTGCCGCTACCCAGCAGCTGCATACCCAGGCAGATGCCCAGCACCGGCTGTGTGCAGGCTTTGATCAGCTCGATCAGGTTACGCTCACGCAGCTGATCCATGGCTGCCTGTGCAGTACCTACGCCGGGCAGGAACAGCTTATCGGCATTGAGGACCACATCCGCTTCTTTACTGACGATCGGTTCATAACCCAGCCGCTGTACCGCCCATTTAACGGATGACAGGTTGGCGCAGCCGGTATCGAGGATCACCACATCCATCACAGCACTCCTTTTGAGCTTGGCAGGGTATTACCCTCCACGCGGATCGCCTGACGCAGCGTACGGCCAAAGGCTTTGAACAGACTTTCCACACGGTGGTGGTCATTCTTACCTTTCGTGCGCAGGTGCAGGGTACTGGCCATGGTGTAGGAGAGCGAGCTGAAGAAATGCTCGACCATCTCGGTGCTCAGGTCACCGACGCGCTGGTAGCTGAACTCGGCTTTATATTCGAGGTGCGGGCGGCCGGAGATATCCAGCGCACAGCGTGCCAGGCATTCGTCCATTGGCAGCACGAAGCCAAAGCGGCCGATGCCGCGTTTATCGCCCAGTGCTTTCAGCAGCGCTTCACCCAACGCGAGGCCGGTATCTTCCACGGTGTGGTGATCGTCGATGTACAGATCGCCTTTCACGTCGATATTCATGCGGAAACCGCCGTGGGTGCAGATCTGATCGAGCATGTGGTCAAAGAAGCCAACGCCGGTGTTAATTTTGCTGTCGCCTTCGCGGTCCAGCCAGACTTCGACTTTAATCTGCGTCTCTTTGGTGTTGCGCTGCACCAGCGCATAGCGGTCGCGCTTCGTCAGCTGCTGCTCAATGGCGCTCCAGCCGAGCTCTTTGCCATACAGCAGGCCGGTAATACCCATATTCTGCGCCAGCTGCACGTCAGTGGCACGGTCGCCAATCACATAGCTGTTGGCGGTATCGATCGCCCCTTCGGCCAGCCACGCTTCGACCATTTTGGTTTTCGGTTTGCGGCAGTCACAGTTGTCTGCCGGCAGGTGCGGGCAGATCAGAATATCGCTGAAATTCACGCCCTGCGAGCTGAGGATCTGCATCATCAGATTGTGCGGGCCGTCGAAATCATCCTGCGGGAAGCTGCTGGTGCCCAGACCGTCCTGGTTGGTGATCATTACCAGCTGATAGCCTGCTTTCTGCAGTGACAACAGGGCAGGGATCACGTCAGGCTCGAAGGCCAGTTTGTCCATGCGGTCGACCTGATAATCTTCCGGTGGCTCTGAAATGATAGTGCCATCGCGATCGATAAAGAGGACTTTCTGACTCATGCTTGCTCCTGAGAAACGGGGGGGCCGGGTAATAATCTTAGTGCGGCAACGGCGCGTTCGCACTCTTCACGGGTGCCAATTGAAATACGCAGGCATCCGGCCAGTCCGGGCTGCTTATTCTGGTCGCGCAGGATGATACCCTGATCCCACAGCGTCTTAAATACTGCGCTTGAAGCAGAAAAACGCGCCAGAATATAGTTGGTGTCGCTCTCATAGACCTGTTCAACACAGGCCAGGGTGCGCAGGTCGGCAATCAGCTGCTCGCGGGTAGCAATCAGCTCACTGACGTGCTGGCGCATCAGGGCGATCCCCTGTTCGCTTAACGCCTGCCCGGCAATATCGGCCACGGGGGTCGACAGCGGGTAAGGCGCAATCACCTTCATCAGCAGCGCAATCACATCGGCATTCGCCAGGGTGAAGCCGCAGCGCAGACCAGCAAGGGCAAAGGCTTTGGACAGCGTGCGCAGCAGCACCAGGTGTGGATAATCTTTCAGCCATCCAGCCAGAGATGCCTGTGGGCAGAATTCAATATACGCCTCGTCGGCCACCACCAGCGCTTTACCCTGAGTCATTTCCAGCAGCTGACGCAGGTCATCGGGGTTGATCAGGTTACCGGTCGGGTTGTTCGGGCTGCACACGTACACCAGCTTCACGCCGTCCAGCTGCTCAGCGATGGCCGGCAGGTTGAGCTGCCAGTCTTCGCGCGCTTCTACAGTACGGTATTCAATGCCAATGGTTTCAGCGCTGACGCTGTACATGCCGTAGGTCGGCGGACAGAACAGCACCGCATCGCGTCCCGGCTCGCAGAAGGCACGCATCAGCAGCTCAATGCCTTCATCGGCACCGCGGCTGACCAGTACCTGCTCAGGTGCCAGCCCCGCGTAGGCGGCGTAGCGCTCAATGACCAACTTTGGCTGGCATTCCGGGTAACGGTTCAGCGTCTGCTGGCTGAGCTCAAACGGGACCGCCAGCGGGTATTCATTGGCGTTGAGCCACACATCCCCGTTGCCGCCCAGGCGGCGCGCCGACTGATAGGGCGTCAGGGCGCGCACGTTGGCGCGGGCCAGATCGTTAATGCTGCTGCTCATGGTTTCTCCTTCAGTGCGGCAACGCGCAGGGTCACGGCGTTTTTGTGCGCGGTCAGCTGCTCGGCGGCGGCGAGGATTTCAATCGTCGCGGCCAGCCCCTTAAAACCGGCTGGCGTCAGCTCCTGCACGGTCATACGCTTCTGGAAATCCGCCAGCCCAAGGCTGGAGCAGGTGGAGGTATAGCCGTAGGTTGGCAGCACGTGGTTGGTGCCCGAGGCATAGTCACCGGCGGATTCTGGTGACCAGTCACCGAGAAAGACCGACCCGGCGCTGGTAATGCTGTCTACCAGGTCACGCGCCTGGCGCGTCTGAATAATCAGGTGTTCCGGCCCGTAGCGGTTGCTGATTTCAACGCACTGTTGCAGGTCACGCATCACCATCAGGCGGCTGCTCTCCAGCGCTTTCGCGGCGGTGGCGGCGCGCGGCAGTTCAGCCAGCTGGCGCTCAACGGCCACGGCAACCTGTTCGGCCATGGTCTGCGAAGGCGTTAACAGGATCACCTGAGAATCCGGGCCGTGTTCTGCCTGCGACAGCAGGTCGGAGGCGACGAAATCTGGCGTGGCGCCTTCATCGGCAATCACCAGCACTTCAGAGGGCCCGGCAGGCATATCAATGGCGGCCCCGTCCATGCGCTGGCTCACCTGACGTTTGGCCTCGGTGACCCAGGCATTACCCGGACCGAAAATTTTATCCACTTTCGGGACGGACTCAGTGCCGAAGGCGAGGGCGGCAATCGCCTGCGCACCGCCCACCTGGAAGACTTCCTGCACCCCACACAGCTGTGCGGCATAAAGGATTTCATCAGCAATCGGCGGCGGCGAGCAGAGCACCACGCGTCCACATCCGGCAATGCGCGCCGGGGTGGCCAGCATCAGCACCGTGGAGAACAGCGGAGCGGAACCGCCAGGAATATACAGCCCGACAGAGGCGACAGGACGGGTCACCTGCTGACAGCGGACGCCTGGCTGGGTTTCAATATCCACCGCTGGCAGGATCTGCGCCAGATGGAATTTATCGATGTTGGCGACCGCAACAGCCATCGCCTGTTTGATCTCGTCACCCAGACGCGCACAGGCGTCGGAGATCTGTTGTTCGCTGACGCGCAGCGCGTCGACCTCGGTTTTATCGAAGGTCGCGCTGTACTCACGCAGCGCAGCGTCGCCTTCGCTTTTAACCTTGTCGAGAATGCCACGCACGGTGGCACTGACGCTGTCAGAAGCTTGCAGCGCAGGGCGCATCAGCAGGGCCTGCTGCTGTTCTGCACTACAGTCCTGCCAGACAATCGGGGTCATCAGGGTCGCCATCGGATTACTCCATCATCTTCTCAATAGGCAGTACCAGGATAGAACTGGCACCCAGGGCTTTCAGTTTTTCCATTGTTTCCCAGAACAGGGTTTCGCTGCTGACCATGTGCATCGCCACGCGGTTCTTGTCACCGGCCAGCGGCAGCAGGGTCGGGCGTTCGGCACCCGGCAGCAGGGCGATAATATCGTCCAGGCGCTCGCTCGGCGCATGCAGCATGATGTACTTGGATTCACGCGCCTGAATCACACCCTGAATACGGGTCATCAGCTTGTCGATCAGCTCCTGCTTGGCGGCAGGCATCTCGCCGTCGCGCTGGATCAGACAGGCTTTGGAACGGTAAATCACTTCCACTTCACGCAGGCCGTTGGCTTCCAGCGTGGCACCGGTGGACACCAGGTCACAGATGGCATCGGCCAGACCGGCGCGCGGGGCAACTTCAACGGAGCCGTTCAGCAGGCAGGATTTGAAGTTGACGCCCTGCTTGTCGAGGTACTTTTTCAACAGGTGCGGATAAGACGTGGCGATACGGGTGTTTTGTAAGCACTGCGGGCCGGTGTATTCGTCATCAACGGACATCGCCAGCGACAGGCGGCAACCGCCGAAATCAAGACGGCGCAGCGTAAAGTAACGCGGGTCTTCGCCCTGAGCGCGACGGGTCAGCAGCTCTTCTTCCAGCACGTTTTCCCCGATAATCCCCAGGTCAACCACACCGTCCATCACCAGGCCTGGAATATCGTCATCGCGCACCCGTAAAATATCGATCGGCATGTTCTCTGCGAAGGCAATCAGGCGCTGCTGCTGAAGATTGATTTTGATACCGCAGCGTGCGAGCAATTCGCGTGATTCATCGCTTAAACGGCCTGATTTCTGCATAGCTATGCGTAAACGGGTGTTATCTAACATGCTTATTATCCTTATTCCAGTCGGTATGTTGTGTCCGCGTTCTGCTTATCTCAGGCCATAAAAAAAGCCCCCGGAAGGCGATCTTCCGGGGGCTGAGTTTGCGTTCTGCACCACTGGAAGATTCTGATCGTCTTCCAGCACACATCGCCTGAAAGACTAGTCAGGGTGATGGTGATGATGGTGATTGAACTGAACGCGTTTCATAAAATTCTCTTGGATGAATGACTATTCATTACGTGGCAATTAACCTAACGAGAATGGACGCGTGGCGCAACCCTTTTTTGTCAATGTTGAAAAATTCTCTTATTAACTGGCGGTTGTCAGCGACCGGGGGCTGGCGTAGCCTGAGGCGATGAAAGTCTGCATAAACAGGAGCTGAGGGATGAAACGAGTCGCAATTGTCGGTCTTGGATGGTTAGGCATGCCGCTGGCCATGTCGCTGACAGCCGCTGGCTGGCAGGTTACCGGAAGCAAAACGACCCTTGATGGCGTCAATGCCGCCCGCAATAGCGGAATTGACAGTTATCTGCTGGAGCTGACGCCGGAGCTGAACTGCGAGTCGGATGACCTTGATGCGCTGCTCAGCGTCGATGCGCTGGTGATTACGCTGCCTGCCAGCCGAACCGCCTCCGGGGGGGAAAGTTACGTGCTGGCGGTGCAGCAGCTGGTGGACAGTGCGCTGGCATACAATGTGCCGCGCATCATCTTTACCAGCTCGACCTCGGTTTATGGCGATGCCAGTGGGGTGACGAAAGAGAGCAGCGTTCTGGAACCGGTCACCATCGCCGGTAAGACCTTACAGAATCTGGAAAGCTGGCTGCATCAGTTGCCGAATACCTCGGTTGATATTCTCAGGCTGTCGGGGCTGGTGGGGCCGGGACGTCATCCGGGCCGTTTTCTCGCCGGTAAAACCGATCTGACTAACGGTGCGCAGGGGGTGAATCTCGTGCATCTGGACGATGTGATCGAAGCGATTTCATTGCTGCTGCAAACGCCGAAAGGCGGCCATATTTATAATCTCAGTGCTCCACAGCACCCTGCACGTAACCAGTTCTACCCGCAGGTGGCCCGCCAGCTGGGCCTGCAACCGCCGACCTTCGTTGCCGACAGCGCGAACAACAGCGGCAAGCTGATTGACGGCAGCAAAATCTGCCGTGAGCTGGGGTTTGAATATCAGTACCCCGACCCGGCCAGAATGCCGCTGGCGTAATCAATACCGGGCGGCAGATGTCTGTAGGGGCCAACCTTTTTTCCGGTCGGCCCTGGTTGATTGCCAGCGGGATGACCGGTTATTTCCGTAGGGGCCGACCTTTTTTTCCGGTCGGCCCTGGTTGATTGACAGCGGGCTGACCGAAACAGAAGGTCAGCCCCTACGTAGGGACGGTCGGCCGGTGTTGATTGCCAGCGGGCTGACCGGTTATTTCCGTAGGGGCCGACCTTTTTTTCCGGTCGGCCCTTGTTGATTGACAGCGGGCTGACCGAAACAGAAGGTCAGCCCCTACGTAGGGACGGTCGGCCGGTGTTGATTGCCAGCGGGATGACCGGTTATTTCCGTAGGGGCCGACCTTTTTTTCCGGTCGGCCCTGGTTGATTGACAGCGGGCTGACCAAAACAGAAGGTCGGCCCCTACGTAGGGACGGTCGCCTATACCCCTAACCTGTCCCTTAACGCATACCACGCCGCGCCAATTGCGGTTAACGGCACGCGCAGGCTGCGGCCGCCGGGGAAGGGCAGGTGCGGTAATGTCGCAAATGCGTCAAAACGCTCTGCATCGCCGCGCATTGCTTCGGCGATTAACTTTCCTGCCAGATGGGTGCAGGTCACGCCATGGCCGCTGTCACCCTGCATATAGTACACGCCGTTTTCCAGACGCCCGAACTGCGGCATACGCGACAGGGTAAGCAGAAAGTTGCCGCTCCACGCGTAGTCAAACTTCACTGACGCCAGCTGTGGGAAGGTTTTCAGCAGTTTCGGACGGATCAGCGCATCAATGTCCTGCGGTTCCCGTGCGCCGTAGATCACGCCACCGCCGTACAGCAGGCGGTTATCGGCGGTCAGGCGAAAATAATCCAGCAGATAGTTACAGTCTTCCACGCAGCGATGGTTGGGCAACAGCGACAGCGCCTGGTCGGCAGACAGCGGTTCGGTGGCGACAATCTGCGATCCGCAGGGCAGGCTCTTTTTCGCCAGGCGCGGTTCCAGATGCGGGGCGAGATAGGCATTGCCGGCAAAAATGACAAAGCGCGCGCTGACTTCGCCGCGTTCAGTACGCACACGATGCGGGCTGCCATAGCTGACCGCCGTTACCGCCGAGTTCTCATAAATGCGCCCGCCGTGACGACGAATCGCCTCCGCTTCACCCAGCGCCAAGTTTAGCGGGTGAATATGACCACCGCGCCTGTCCAGTAGCCCCCCCACATAGCGTTCTGAACCAATCTCCCGGCGGATGCCGCTCTGGTCGAGCAGCTCAACGTCGTGGTTGCCATAGCGCTGCCACAGCTGATGCTGGGTGGTGAGATGCTGCATCTGACGGTTGTTCAGCGCGGCAAAAATGCCGCCGGGACGATAGTCACACTGAATGGCATAGCGATCGATGCGATCGCGGATGATCGTCGCCCCCTCAAACATCATGCTGCCCAGCAGGCGCGCCGTCTCCTTACCGTAGCGCTGCTCAATGACATCGACATCGCGGCTGTAGGAGTTCACGACCTGGCCGCCGTTACGTCCGCTGGCCCCAAAGCCGATGCGTGCGGCCTCCAGCAGCACCACGTCGTAGCCCGCTTCGGTCAGGAACAGCGCGGATGACAGCCCGGTAAACCCACCGCCAATGATGCAGACGTCGCACTGGATATCGCTCTCCAGCTCCGGCCAGGGCTGGTGCGGGTTAGTGGTGGCAGCGTAGTAGCTGTTGATATGTTCCATACACTCTCCTTGAATCCCGGCGAAAGTCAGAATGTGGCCGGAGTATGTGCGCTGATAATACGGCACGGCCGGGTGGACGCATTGGTAAAGCTGTGGGGTTTACTGGTGTCGATGACATAGCTCTGCCCGGCATGCAGGGCATAGGTCTGACCGCCGATGGTAAGGACAATCTCCCCCTCCAGCAGGGTGCCGGTCTCTTCCCCCTGATGGCGAATTCGTTCACCGGTGGTGGCCCCCGGTTCATACGTTTCCAGCAGCATCGCCAGCGTGCGCTGCGGGTTGCCGTTGTGAATCAGGCGCAGTGAAACGCCCTGACTGCCGATATCGATCAGCTCATGCGCGTCAATCACCACCTTCGGCGGTGTGTCCTGCACCTTCTCGGCAAAGAACGCCGACAGCGACAGGTCGTAGACCTTCAGCAGTTTTTGCAGGGTACTGACGGCCGGGCTGACTTTGTCCTGTTCTATGGTGCTGATAGCGCTGTGCGTCAGGCCGGAGAGTTCCGCCACCCGCCGCTGCGACAGCCCCATCTGCTGGCGGATTTCTGCCAGGCGCCGGCCCGGTGCCAGAGGGGATTCACTCATGGGCGTTCCCCTTCGCCCGCTGGCAAGCGGCGATAAAGCCCGCGAACAGCTGACGTGACAGGGCTGAAGAATCGCTGTGCCATTCCGGGTGCCACTGCACGGCAAGGGCAAAAGGATGCTGAAGGTGACTGACGGCCTCAATCAGCCCGTCTCCGGCGCGGGCCTCAACGCGCAGGCTGTCGCCTGGCGAACGGATGCCCTGCTGATGCAGTGAATTGACCCAGAATTTCTCACAGTGGTTCACCAGCGGGGCCAGCAGTCCGCCGGGTTCCAGCCAGACCTCATGGGCCGGGGCATACTGCTGGTCCAGAGGCAGCCCTTCATCCTCGCGGTGCTCCTGCAGGCCCGGCACCTGATGCAGCTGGCGATGCAGGGTGCCGCCGGTGGCGACGACCAGCTCCTGTAATCCCCGGCAAATTGCCAGAAGCGGCGTCTGGTGCGCCAGCGCGTAGTCGATCAGCGCAAAGGAGAGCCGATCGCGTCCGGGGTCCGCCAGGGCCTCCGTTCCGCTTTCGCCGTAGTGCCGGGGTTCAATATTGCTCGGGCTGCCGGTCAGTAAAATTCCGTCCAGTACCGTCATAGCGTTTTCTAATAGATGAGGGGAAGACATCAGTCCGTGGGGCAGGGCCAGTGGAACGCCACCGCTGGTGATAATCGCATCAAGATATTTATTGTGTACCATCTGGGTTGGATGGCCCTGTTTATCAATCTGGCACATCACTACGCCAATCAACGGCTTGTCAAAAATAATGCCCATCTTACCCCCTGTGCTGCTGGTCAATATATCAACCGTTCAGAGCCGGAATGACCGGAAAGTGTGCAATCTGTTTTCAATCTAGCAATCAGTTGCTTAATATTCAAACGCAATAAGCGCAGAAATAAAGCACATGGTTACATTTGCACACCTTTTATGTTGGCGCTATGTTAAGAGAGTGGCCGTTATTTTGAGCAGTTCTCAACAACCTGAAAGGGTGACCTGATGACCAATATTGTCGAAGTAGAAGACTTCACGCGGCACAGTGAAGAGAAACGAACCAGCGCGTTCCGGAATGAGGTTAAAGCCTATCTGGAACGCTATCCTGAAACGCAGTATGCCGATATTCTCCTCAACGATCTCAACGGCGTTTTCCGCGGCAAACGCATCCCCATCGCCAGCCTGATGAAGCTCGATCAAGGCTGTTATTTCCCCGCTTCGGTATACGCTATGGATATTCTGGGTAATACCGTTGAAGAGGCCGGTCTCGGCCAGACGCTGGGTGAACCTGATAATATTTGTCTGCCGGTTGAGGGCACACTCACCCCCTCCGCCGCCGACCCGCAACACCTCGCACAGGTTCTGCTGACCATGTGCAATCAAGATGGCACTCCCTTTGACGTTGAACCCCGAAACGTACTCAATCACCTCTGGCAGCGTTTACGCAATCGGGGTCTGTTTCCGGTGGTAGCGGTAGAGCTGGAGTTCTATCTGGTCGATAAGCAGCGCGATGCGGAAGGTGATATTCAGCCGCCGTGCGCGCCGGGCAGCGACGAACGGAACCGGCAGAACCAGGTCTATTCGGTCGATAATCTGGACCACTTCTCTGCGGTGCTGGGCGATATCGACACCCTGGCCCATATGCAGGGGATCCCGGCCGATGGCGCGCTGGCAGAAGCCTCTCCCGGACAGTTTGAAATCAACCTGCACCACACGCGCAACGTGCTTAACGCCTGCGATCATGCCGTTCAGCTTAAACGCCTGGTACGTCAGGTGGCAGGGCAGCACGGGATGAACGCGACCTTTATGGCGAAACCTTATGAGGCCTGGGCGGGCAGCGGGATGCACGTACATATCAGTATGCTGGATGCCGCCGACCATAATGCCTTTGCCTGTGACGACGGCAGCGACTCACCGCTGCTGAAGCGGGCGCTGGCGGGGATGATTGACCTGATGCCCGCGTCGATGGCGCTGCTGGCTCCCAATGTGAATGCCTATCGTCGTTTCGTGCCGGATGCGTTTGTACCGCTCCGGGCATCATGGGGCCACAACAACCGCACCGTCGCCCTGCGTATTCCCTGCGGGGATACCCGGAACCATCGCATTGAGTACCGGGTCGCCGGGGCGGATGCTAATCCCTATCTGGTGATGGCAGCCATCCTGGCCGGGATCCTGCACGGCCTGGATAATCAGCTGCCGTTGCCCCCTGCGGTGCAGGGCAACGGACACGAAGCGGAGGGCAACCCGCTGCCGATTCGTCAGAGCGATGCGCTCACCGCCTTTGAACAAAACCACGCGATGCAGGCGCTGCTCGGCACACGTTTTGGCTTTGTCTGGCACCAGTGCAAGCACCATGAGCTGATGCAGTTTGAACGGTTAATTACCGCCACAGAAATTGACTGGATGTTGAAAAACGCCTGAGATCTGCGCGCGCGGGCGTGCCTGGCACGCCCGGCTTACTGTTCAGATGCCAGTAAATTGTAACCGAAGCTCTCGGGGGCTTGTCATCGTGCCTTATTCTGGTGCAGAATACGCGCCCTGCATTAACGATACCTGTAAACCGACGCTGATTTCCTGGCGGCGGTATTTTTTTATTTGTAGGTTAGCAGGCAACTTTTTCGCTTTTAAAGAGGCCGGTCCAGAACCGGATAGATATTCGCTTTTAAATACACTTTGACGTGTTTATTGAGGAAATAACCCATGGGGCTTCACCTTCTTACTCCAGCGTTTGCTGGGATCCGCCAGCGCGATGACTACGGCGCCACAGCAGGGTACACCTTCACACCTGCCTGTTATTCCCAGAATCCTCTCTTGAAAAGCTATCGCACGACGTATAGCTCCCCTGTGGTGCAACCCGGAACGGTTGATGCTGTGGGGAGATTAAATCATGTCGCTTGATAACCTCAATCCAGCCGCACCGCGTGCAAAACTGAAAAAAACGCTGACGTTACTGCCTGTTGTCATGATGGGTCTGGCTTATATGCAGCCAATGACCTTATTCGATACGTTTGGCATCGTTTCTGGCCTGACCGATGGCCACGTCGCGACCGCATACGCATTTGCGCTGATTGCTATTCTGTTTACCGCACTGAGCTACGGCCAGTTGGTCCGTCGTTTCCCGTCTGCGGGTTCGGCCTATACCTATGCGCAGAAAGCCATCAGCCCGCACGTCGGCTTTATGGTTGGCTGGTCTTCGCTGCTGGATTATCTGTTCATGCCGATGATCAATATCTTGCTGGCGAAAATATACTGGGAAGCGCTGGTTCCCGGCGTTCCGTCGTGGATCTTTGTAGTGTTGCTGGTCGGCTTTATGACCCTCTCCAACCTCAAGGGCATTAAAACGGTTGCCAACTTTAACAGCGTGATCGTGGTGCTGCAGGTGGTGGTGATGGTCGCCATCATGGCAATGGTTGTCTGGGGGGTTGCGCACGGTGAAGGCGCAGGCACGCTGGTCAGCAGCAGGCCGTTCTGGTCGGAAAATGCCAACGTGGTGCCGATGATCACCGGGGCGACGATACTCTGCTTCTCGTTCCTTGGTTTTGATGGCATCAGTTCGCTGTCGGAAGAGACCAAAGATGCAGAGCGGGTGATCCCGAAAGCGATCTTCCTGACCGCGCTGATTGGTGGCGTTATCTTTATCGTGGTGTCCTATTTCCTGCAGCTGTACTTCCCGGACATCTCGCGCTTTAAAGATCCGGACGCGTCTCAGCCGGAAATCATGCTGTACGTGGCGGGCAAAGCCTTCCAGTTCGGCATTCTGATTTTCTCCTGTGTCACGGTGCTGGCTTCGGGTATGGCGGCACATGCGGGCGTATCGCGTCTGATGTACGTCATGGGGCGCGACGGGGTATTCCCGGTGAGCTTCTTCGGCTATATCCATCCGAAATGGCGGACACCTGCGCTGAACGTGCTGCTGGTCGGGGTAATTGCTCTGTCTTCCATCACCTTCGATCTGGTGACCGCGACGGCGCTGATTAACTTTGGTGCGCTGGTGGCGTTTACCTTCGTTAACCTGTCGGTGATTTCGCAGTTCTGGATCCGTGAGAAGCGTAATAAAACCATCAGAGACAACATCAAATTCCTGGTGCTGCCGCTGATGGGGGCGCTGACCGTCGGTGCGCTGTGGGTTAACCTGGAAGAGAGTTCAATGGTGCTGGGCCTGGTGTGGGCGGCTATTGGCCTGCTGTATCTGGCCTTCGTGACCCGCAGCTTCCGTAACCCGGTGCCGCAGTGCAGTGAAGAAGGGCTGTAATCCCGATGCGGGGCGACCGGAAAACAGGGTCGCCCCCTGCAGATCGATTTAGCGCATTTTTTCGCAGGGGCTGACCTTCTTTTTTTGTAGGGGCTGACCTTCTTTTTCGGTCAGCCCTCATTATTTCAGGACACTAATTCCCGCGCATACTCAAACAGCGCTTTCAGCTGGTCGAGCTTAACCTGATCCCCTTCGTACTGATTAAACAGCATCTCCAGCTCCTGCACATAGCGCTGCACCCGCTCAGGGTTCAGCATTTCACGTCTGTGCTGTAACCAGCGTTTCTGTTCGGCGTCGTCCAGCGTGCCGGGGAAGTTGCGTGCGCGAAAGCGGAACAGCAGTTTCTCAATACGCGCATCATTAAAGGCTAAATCCAGCGCCGGCAGATTTTCCGGGGCGGTCTGGCGAATAATAGTCATCGCGTTGCGGTCGGCATCGCTGAAAAAGCCGTTGTAGAGCTGGGCATCCACATCTTCCGACGGCGTAAAAGGTTCTGCCTGAGCAAACAGCGCCACCACTTTTTCGCGCACTTCCGGGTGCTGACGCAGCAGCGCAAGATTATCCAGACAGCGCTGGCGGTCAATGCCGATGCGTTCGGCGTCTTCCGGGCGCAGCGTATTGGCCGGGGCGACGACCGGGCATTTATTGATATGTACCAGCTTGAGCGGCACCGCAGGCGCACCGTTCAGCTCGCTGCGCGGGGTGTACAGACGTTCACGCAGCGCGTCGGCATCCAGCGTCATCAGCGGGGTCATATCCCCACCGAGATCGCAGGTGATCAGGGCGTTACGGTTATCCGGGTGCCAGGCCAGTGGAGCAATCCAGCTGGTGTTGCCGCGTGCCGCGCCAAACATGCCGGAGATATGCACCAGCGGTTTCATCTGCGGGATATCGACCAGCGCGCTGATTTTCTGTTTGTTGCGGTGGCTGAACAGGAAGTCATACAGGCGCGGCTGCTTCTCTTTCACCAGCTTTGCCATGGCGATGGTGGCATACACGTCAGACATCGCGTCATGAGCGTTCTCGTGAGCGACGCCGTTAGCCTTCGTCAGGTGTTCCAGCCGGAAGCTGGGTAAGCCGTCTTCATTCTCCGGCCACACAATGCCTTCGGGGCGCAGGGCATAGCAGGCACGCATCACATCCAGCAGATCCCAGCGGCTGTTACCGTGCTGCCAGCTCCAGGCGTAGGGGTCGTAGAAATTGCGGTAGAGCAGATTGCGGCTGACTTCATCGTCAAAACGCACATTGTTATAGCCCACCACGCAGGTATTGGGTTCGCTGAACAGCTGATGAATACGCCGGGTGAACTCTGCTTCGCTGACGCCGCGTGCCTGCGCAATCTGCGGAGTAATGCCGGTGATCATCACGGCTTCCGGCTGTGGCAGATAGTCATCGGCAGGCTGGCAGTAAAATACCTCCGGTTCACCGAGGATGTTGAAATCCATATCGGTGCGGATGCCGGCGAACTGGGCAGGGCGGTCCAGTGACGGGCTTTTACCAAAGGTTTCGTAATCGTGGAAAAGGAACGTAGGTTGGTTAGCTGTGTCTTTCACTGTTTCTCTCTGTTCACTTCTGTTCGTTAGAGCCGGAGGAGATAAGATCTTAGCCTGGCAGTGTAAACGCTATCCTCATAGACATAAAGTGGCAGCCCCGTCTTGCGCCGCGTTGAATCGTTTTCAGGGCGGCGACAATATCCGGATTTCCGGCTCGTCGTGCCTCAGGAAAAGTGTCATCAGTCACATCGCGCAAAAATAACGCTAATTCGCTGAATTATTCATATTTTCTTGCAATTTATTCACGCAAAAACATCGGGGATCCCGTACAACATGCGCAGTTTTTTTATTCTGGATATGTTGAGGATTGATCGTTGAAAAAGCATCAGCTTGCAAGTTTCTGTGTGCTCATGGCGCTGAGTACCGCCGCCGTTGCCGAAGGCCAGCCGGATGCGCTGGTGTTCCCGTTAACGTCCCCGGCGATTGATGCCGCCTCCTGGGTACTGATGGACGCGACCACCGGCCAGATCCTCACGTCAGGCAACCCCGACGAGCGCCGTAACCCTGCCAGCCTGACCAAGCTGATGACCGGGTACGTGGTGGATCGCGCCATCGACCAGAAGCGTATTACCCGTGACGATATTGTTACCGTGGGTAAAGATGCCTGGGCTGCAGGCAACCCGGTATTTAAAGGCTCTTCACTGATGTTTCTCAAACCGGGAGAAAAAGTGTCGGTGCGCGATCTCAGCCGGGGAGTGATTATTGACTCCGGTAACGATGCCTGCGTGGCGCTGGCCGACTATGTTGCCGGAAGCCAGGCGAATTTTGTCACCCTGATGAATCAGTACGTGGAGAAGCTGGGGCTGAGTAATACCCATTTTGAAACGGTACACGGGCTGGATGCGCCGGGGCAGTTCACCACGGCACGTGACCTGGCGAAGCTCTCGCGCGCCATCATCAGCGGTGAACCGGACTTCTACCAGATGTACAGCGAGAAGTCGCTCACCTGGAACGGCATCACCCAGCAGAACCGTAACGGGCTGTTGTGGGATAAAACGCTGCACGTTGACGGCCTGAAAACCGGCCATACCGAAAGTGCCGGTTTCAATATTATCGCCTCCAGCGTTGACGGCCAGCGCCGCCTGATTGCCGTCATCATGGGCGGGAAAAGCCCGAAAGGTCGTGAAGAGCAGGCGCGTAAACTGCTGACCTGGGGGCAGAGTAATTTTGATACCGTACAGCTGTTCCACGCCGGTAAAGAGATCGGCCATGAAACCGTGTGGTACGGTAATCCGCACCGTATCTCACTGGGTAGCGATAAAGACGTTTTCCTCGCTCTGCCGCGTCAGGACGTGCAGAAGGTGAAAGCCAAATATGTTATCGAACGTAAAGATCTGGAAGCGCCGATCAAGCTGCACGAGCAGGTGGGCACCATCCAGCTGGTTGAAGGCGACAAAACGCTGGCCAGCTATCCGCTGGTGGCGCTGCAGCCGGTTGAAGAGGCGGGCATCTTTACCCGCATCAGCGACTATATCAAGCTGAAGCTCTAATCCTCGTAATGCGCTGGCCGTTCATCGCGGCGGTCAGCCCCTCTTTTTGTGTTCTTCTCCTCAGATCCGACAACTGCTGCTGATGACGCTGGTAAAACGCCGTTGATCATGGTTATTTATACAGCAGTCATTTCACAAGGAGAGAATTATGCAGGTTGAAATTCGTCATCTTGAAGCCCGCCAGGTGGCGGCGGTGCGTCTTACCGGTCCGTGGCATGAAACCGCCCCGCAGGGCTTTGCCCTGCTCAGCGCATGGGTGGATCGCCATCAGCTCACGGGTGACTGGATGGCACTCTATTACGATAACCCTGAGGTTGTTCCCCCTGAACAGCTGCGCATTGATACCGCCATCAGCGTTCCGGACGATTTTATTTTGCCGGCTGACAGCGAGGGGATGGCGCTGCGACCGGTGCCGGGCGGGACCTACGGCGTGGCGCAGGTGACGGTAACCGACGGGGACTTTTCGACCCCGTGGCTGGCTTTTTTTGATCAGTGGTTACCCACCAGCGGCTACCGGCGTGCGGCAGGGCTCTGCTTTGATCATTACCTGAATGACGGCACGGAAAGCGGGATCTGGACGTTTCTGATTTGCGTTCCGCTGGAAAAAAATCCGGCCTGATGGGGTGGGTTGTTACAAAATGGTGAATGAGATCAGCAGGAAGAGAATAGCTGATTAATCGTTTGTATCAGCGGGGTAAGCTGAGTGTTTTCTGCTGCTGCCCCGCTGAAATGAGTGACAAAAAGGCGACAAAATCTTGTCTCAACGCCTGTTCCCGATGTGCCCTTCAGGTATCATATCCCGCTTATTCTCTCTTCCTTCGGAGCCACCTTTGCGACCGGACAAGCCGCTGTCGGCCTTTGAGTTCAGCCTGTACCGCAATTACCGTATCGTGCACGGCGTTCGGATTGCCCTGGCGTTTATTCTGACGTTCCTGCTGGTGCGGCTGATGGAGATCCCGGAAGGCAGCTGGCCGCTCATCACGCTGGTGGTGGTGATGGGGCCGATCTCTTCGTGGGGCAACGTTTTCCCGCGCGCGGTGCAGCGTATTGGCGGCACGATCTTCGGGTCGATCTCCGGGCTGATTGCCCTCAAGCTTGAGCTGATTTCCCTGCCGGCCATGCTGATATGGTGTGCGGCGGTGATGTTTATCAGCGGTTTCCTCACGCTGGGGCGTCACCCCTACATGGCGCTGCTGATCGGCATCACGCTGGCGGTGATCTGCGGGGGCATTCCGGGGGATATGACCACGGCGCTGTGGCGCGGGGGGGATGTGATCCTCGGCTCACTGCTGGCGCTGCTGTTTACCAGCATCTATCCGCAGAAGGCCTATACCCACTGGCGCATCCAGCTGTCGGACCTGCTGCTGGAAACCGCACGTATCTATCATGCCGGCTTTTCGCCCAATCTGGTGGAAAAACCGCGCCTGTCGCGTCCGCTGCAGCGCCTGCTGAGTAACGTGATCAAAATGCGTGCGCTGATCGAGCCCTCCAGCAAAGAGACCCGCACGCCGCGCTCGGTGTTTGAAGGGATCCAGACCCTGAACCGCAATCTGGTGTGTACTCTGGAGCTACAGCTCAATGCCTGGTGGGCGTCGCGCCAGAGCCACCTGATTATGCTGAATGCCCCCGCGCTGCGTCGCACCCAGCAGATGACGGAAAATACGCTGCGCGCCCTGTCGAAGGTAATTGTGGAAGGGGATACCGGGAAAATAGCGGCAAACAGCGAAGAACTGGCGGAGATCACCCGTGAACTGCGGCAGCTGATTGCCGAGTCAGACAGCGACGATCTGGTCGAAACCCCTATTCACGGATATGTCTGGCTGAGCCTGGAAATGGCCAGTCAGCTGGAAAGACTGACCGAACTGATCCGCCTGGCGCTGCGAAAATAGAATGATTCAGCAACAACTTACTGCGAGCTGACTCGCTTCAGGGTAAGATAGGCGCAATCCGGTTTTGTCAGTTTAAAATTGCCATCGGCAGCGGCCCGCCGTTAAGCTGGTAGCCACGATAATGATGCCTGTATGCGCAGGCCCAAACGAAAGGTGTCTTCATGGAAAATGCAAAACAATCATTTCAGGACGTACTGGAGTTCGTGCGTATGTTCCGTCGTAAGAACAAGCTGCAACGTGAAATTGTCGACAACGAAAAGAAAATCCGTGATAACCAGAAGCGTGTGCTGCTGCTCGACAACCTGGGTGAGTACATCAAACCGGGCATGAGCGTTGAAGCCATTCAGGAAATTATCGCCAGCATGCGCAGCGATTACGAAGATCGCGTTGATGACTACATCATCAAAAATGCCGATCTGTCGAAAGAACGTCGCGATATCTCGAAAAAACTGAAATCACTGGGCGAACCAAAAGCGTAATACGCAGGTCGTCAGTGGAAGCAGCAACAGCCGGGCAGAGATGCCCGGCTTTTTTATGGCTGCGGATTATCCAGCTGCTGCGCCAGGCGGCGTAACTCTGCGGCTACGGGGTGAACCACCGGCTTTTCCCCGCGCGGTGCCGCCGTGCTGGCCCGCACCACCAGCGACGTAACAAACGGCGGCAGGACGCTGTCACTGCCTGGCTGTTCCAGCTGCCCGGTCAGCCAGTCAACGCTGGACTCCCCAAGCTGACGCATATCCTGGCGCACGGTGGTCAGCGGCGGCTGATACCAGGCGCTGTCGGCCGTATCATCATAGCCCACCACTGATATTTCAGCGGGCACGGCGACGCCCATCTGGTGCAGCGCCTGCATCGCCCCCAGCGCCATCTGATCGTTGGCGACCAGCAGCGCAGTGGGCAGCACCTGTCCGGCCAGCCGCATCATCGCCTGATAACCCGACTGCGCACTCCAGTCGCCGCTCAGCTGGCAGACCGGCGTCAGATGATGCTCCTGCAATACCTCAATCCAGGCGGCCGTCCGCGCACGGGCGGCGACAGAATCTGGCGGGCCGTTCAGTAAGGCGATCTGCTGGTGTCCGAGCTGCAACAGATGTCGGGCACCCTGACGGGCACCGATCCGGGCGCTGAAGGTGCAGGCCGGGACCTTCGCCTCGTCGGCCACATCAAGAAACAGGCAGGGCAGGGAGCCTGCCATACGTTCAATCTCCTGTGCAGCCTGCGCTTCCAGCGGCACATTGATCAACAGGGCATCCACCCTTTGCGATAACAGATCGCTGACCGCCTGCTGCGCGCCACCCTGGCCGGCCATCGCGATCACCAGATGGTAACCCAGCTGGCTGGTGCGCTGCTGAATGGCGGAGGCGATCTGAGCCGGGGCCAGCAGCGCCAGATCGCTGGTAGCCAGCCCGAGCGTACGGGTGTTTTTACCGGCCAGCTGCTGCGCCACGCGGTTAGGCACGTAGTTCAGCGCCTGCATGGCGGCTTCCACCCGGCTGCGCGTCTGCTCGGCAACCTGGCTCGAGTGGTTCAGCACCCTCGATACGGTCTGATAGGACACACCGGCGGCGCTGGCAACATCGTCCAGCGTCACGGAACGCGATCTCATAGTTCACTCCTGTAGTCGATGGCGCAGTGTAGCAATAAATTGGCATCGCATCTTTTGCGATACACCGCCGCGACAGCATCCTTAACGTGGTAGCCGGGTTTTACTCTATTTTGGGCCGGTGAGATGACACCGTGCCAGACTGACATGATTTTGCCACAGGCAATAAGGATATTAGTGTGTCTGAACAGTCATTATCCAGGGAACACGTCATTCGAACACTGCCCGCCGTGCGCTGGGATGAACCGCTGGAGGAGTGCGCCGCCGTCACCTCGCTGGAGCAGGGTAACGTGCTTTTTTTCCCCCACCTCACCTTTCATTTGAAAGCGGAAGAACTTGCGCTACTCGACCCGGCGCTGGTGGACCCTAAACGTAAAAATATCAGCTTTGATCCGCTGAAAAATCTGCTGCATGGCATGGCGCGTAAAGAGAGCGAGCCGCAGGTGAAAGCCCTGCTGGAACGCTACTATCAGCACTGCGTTAAGCTTATCCGCACGCTGTTACCGGAGTACAGCCACGCCGTTCATTCCCCGATGAATACGCTGCGCCTGCATCCGATCGGTGCCTGGCGCGACAGCACCTCGTGGCGCAAAGACGACAGCCGCCTGCATGTGGATGCGTTCCCTTCGCGTCCGATTCACGGCGAGCGCATCCTGCGTATTTTCACCAATATTAACCCCAACGGTGAAAGCCGCGAGTGGCGCGTCGGTGAACCCTTCCCGGTGCTGGTGCAGCGCTTTATGTCGCAGCTGAAAGGCTATTCGGCGCTCAGCAGCTGGCTGCAACAGCGTCTGGGGATGACGAAATCCTACCGCACGCGTTACGATCACATCATGCTGCGCCTGCACGATGCGATGAAAGCCGATATTCGCTATCAGGAGCAGTCGCCGCAGGTGAATCTGACGCTGCCGCCCGGCAGCAGCTGGGTCTGCTTTGCGGACCAGACGCCCCATGCGGCAATGAGCGGCCAGTATATGCTGGAGCAGACTTTTTTACTGCCGCTGTCAGGGATGAAAAACCCGCAAAATGCACCGCTGTCAGTGCTGGAAAAACTGTTCAACCGGCCGTTACTGTAAGCGCACAGGGCGGCCCGCAACGGGCCGCTTCTCTTGCCGTATTTTGATACATAAAAAGACTTTGCATATTTTCCAGTCTTTTACCATCATCTGGTAATCACAGACCCATTTCTCCGTGAAAAACTGGAACAATTTTGCAAAACCTCAGCGTGTCTCTGCAGCAGGCGATAAAGCGCACTGCGTGGTATCCAAAACGACGTTCCTCGCGGGTGCTGTTCTGGCGTGAAATAACCCCCCTGGCCGTACCCATCTTTTTTGAGAACCTCTGCGTCCTGCTGATGGGGGTGCTAAGCACTTTCCTCGTCAGCTGGCTGGGTAAAGAAGCGATGGCCGGGGTCGGTCTGGCCGACAGCTTTAATATGGTGGTGATCTCCTTTTTTGCCGCTATCGATCTCGGTACCACAGTGGTGGTCGCCTTCAGTCTGGGCAAACTGAACCGCGAACGTGCGCTATCGGCTGCGCGTCAGTCACTGATTATCATGACGGTGTTTGCCGTTCTGCTGGCGCTGGCAATTGAGTTTATTGGTCCGCAGATCATCGATCTGATCGCCGGTAAAGCGGAGCCAGAGGTGAAAGCGCTGGCGCTCTCCTACCTGCAAATTACCGCCTGGAGTTATCCGGCGGCGGCTATCGCCCTGATCGGCTGCGGCGCACTGCGCGGAGCCGGAAATACCAAAATTCCCATGCTGATCAACGGCGGCATGAACATCCTCAATATCGTCATCAGCAGCGTACTGATCTACGGCTGTTTCTCGTGGCACGGGCTGGGCTTTGTCGGAGCGGGCCTGGGGCTGACTATCTCGCGTTATCTTGGTGCGGCCGCCGTGATTTACGTGCTGGTGATTGGCTTTGTTCCGGCGCTGAAAATCTCGATCAAAAGTTATTTCACCCGCCTGGACATGAACATTCTGCGCGAAGTGCTCGGCATCGGGGTGCCCGCCAGTATCGAATCGGTGCTGTTTAACGGCGGCAAGCTGTTAACCCAGATCTTCGTCGCGGGGATGGGAACCGACGTGATCGCCGGGAACTTTATCGCCTTCTCCATTGTGTCGCTGATTAACCTGCCGGGGAACGCGCTTGGCTCGGCCTCCACGATTATTGTCGGAACCCGCCTCGGACGCGGGCAGTTAGGGCAGCCGGAGCGTCAGCTGCGCTATATCTTCTGGATGTCGACCTTTTTCCTTTGTGCTCTGGCGCTGCTGACCGTGCCGTTTGCCGGGGTGCTGGCGCAGTTTTACACCCGGGATGAAGATGTGATCGACGTGGTGAAGATACTGGTGTGGCTCAATGCCGCCTTTATGCCATTCTGGGCGGCCTCCTGGGTGCTGCCCGCCGGATTAAAAGGCGCGCGCGATGCGCGTTTCACCATGTGGGTCTCTCTGTTAAGCATGTGGGGAGGGCGCATTGTGGCCGGATATCTGCTGGGTATCGTGCTCGGCTTCGGCGTGGTGGGCATCTGGCTCGGCATGTTCCTGGACTGGATGATCCGCGGCGGATTCTTCTATCGCCGTATGAACAGTGGACGCTGGCTGTGGAAGTATCGCCCGCAGCCTGAACAGAAATAGCGCACAGATTGCCACCTTTTTGTCCAGCGATTAAGTCTGACGGACTTGCGATCAAGATATATCATAGATATATTTTACCCCTCTAATGAGAATGATTCCTGATTTCAATAACCCAGAGGTGACCTGTGTTAACTGACTCTGCAAAAGCAAGCCGTGTACCCCAGCGCGTGCGCAATGAGCTGCGCTTCCGCCAGCTGACCGTGACCGCGAAAAGCCGCACTGCCGACCGCTTCTGGCGCATCGACTTTAGCGGTGACGATCTGGCCGGGTTTACCTCTCCGGGTTTTGACGACCACATCAAAGTGTTTTTCCCTGACGCCAGCAGCGGTACGCTGAACCTGCCGGACGTGACAGAGGAGGGCGTGGTGTGGAAGGAGGGAGCGCGCCCGGTGTCCCGCGACTACACGCCGCTGTTCTTTGACGGGGTAGCCAACACCCTGACCATCGACTTCTATATTCATGACGGTGGCGTGGCCAGCGACTGGGCGGAGCAGGCACAGCCGGGTGATAAGCTGGCGATTGGCGGTCCACGCGGCTCGCTGGTGGTTCCGGAAGATTATGCCTTCCAGCTGTATGTCTGTGACGAAAGTGGGCTGCCTGCCTTTAAGCGCCGTCACGAGGTGCTCAGCGGTTTGCAGCTCAGGCTGTTCGGCTATGTTGATGAGGCCGTTGGTCAGAGCTATCTTGGCCGTCTGAACGGCGTAGATGCCGCCTGGATGGGCAGCGGCAACATGCAGCCGGAGAACCTGGCCGCGCTGACCGCCACGCTGGATACCGTCCAGCTGCCGCCAGAGGATTACTTTATCTGGCTGACCGGAGAAGCGGAGTTCGTGAAAAAGCTGAGCGACTATTTCATTGAGCAGCGCGGCTGTGATGCGACCTTCGTTCGTGCCGTGGCGTACTGGCATCAGAAATAAGATGAAGAGCGAACCGTCAATCTGCGCTTCCGACAGCGGCGCGCGCCCTGGCCGCAGGAAGCGCCGTGAAAAAATGCTCGATGCCAGCGATATTCGTCTGCTGATGCTGCATTTCCTCAGCCAGCAGCCGGCGCACGGCTACGAGCTGATCAAAGCCGTCGAGGATCTGTCGAAAGGCGAATACACCCCAAGTCCCGGAATTATCTATCCTAATCTCACGCTGCTGGAGGAGATGGAGTGTATTGCGGTGGTTGACCCCCTCGCGGCGCGCAAGGCCTACTGTCTGGAGGCGAAAGGGCGGGAACAGCTGAGTCAACATCGCGCCACCCTGGCGACGATTATTCAGCGGCTCTCCACGCTGGCCGTGCTGGTTAACAACCGCAGCCTGCCGGATGTGGAGCGGGCCATCCACAATATGAAAACGGCTCTAAACTTTCGTCTGTCGCAGGAAGGGATTTCGCAGCAGACGCTGTTCGCCATTATCGATGCGCTGGACGATGCGGCGAAGAAAATTGAACGCAGCTGAAACCGAGCTGAGCGGATTGAAAAGTCCCGGCGTGGTGGTGGACAGCGGCTCTATTTTCTTTTGTGAGCGACGGCCATCATGGTGCGGTTGAGCTGCCGCTCTGCGAGCGCGTAGTCGCTCTGGGCCACCACCACGAACAGGGCATCCAGAATATTAAGCTGCGCGACGCGTGCTGCGGCATTCTCGCCGGTCAGGGGGGAACCCTGCGCGGTGGAACACAACACCGTGTCGGCCAGGTTGGCAAGGGGAGACCCGGAGTAGTTAGTGATGGCAATCACCGGCACCTGGTTAGCCTGGGCCGCTTTGACCGCTTCGAGAATATCCCTGGTCTGCCCGGAGTGAGAGATCGCCAGCACCACGTCATTCTTACCCAGCAGTGAGGCAGACATCAGCATCATATGGGGGTCGTCCCAGGCGGTGGCGCGTGCGCCAATGCGCAGGAATTTATGCACCGCATCACGGGCAATCTGCGCCGAGCCACCGAAGCCGTAGAAATCGCGCTGCTGCGCGCTGGCCAGCAGCTCTGCCGCCCGCTCAAAGGCTTTCATATCCAGGATCGCCAGCGTCTCTTCCAGCGCCTGAGCGGAGGTGCGGAACACTTTGGTGACAATTTCGGCCGCCGTATCCGTTGGCGAGAGCTCCTGATGCATCTCATTGATGGGCAGGCGATTGTACTCCGCCGCCTTACTGCGCAGCTCGCGAAAACCGCTAAAACCCAGTTTTTTCGCCGTCTTCACCACCATCGCTTCCGACATTTCACACTGAGCGGCCACGTCTTTCAGGGCCACGCGTTCATCGAAGTCGCTCGACAGCACCGCGTTAACCAGCCGGGTCTCTAAAGGCGTCAGCACCGATACCATCATGCGTAAGCGGGGGCCAATCGAGCTTGTATCATCGGCAGTATTGACCATGAGATGGCTTATTCCCTGACTAAGTGTTTGTTAATTCGTAAAGATATCATGGCATATCGGGAGCGGCTATTGATTTCCCGCACCGGGATGCTACGCCCGGCACGGGAAAATTAACAGCGTCAGGCCCTGGAGGCTTGCGTCGCCGTTTTCGCTTTTGACCGCTCCGACATCCACTCTTTCAGCACCATCCCGCCCGAAGCCAGCAGCAGGATCGCGCCCCACAATGCCAGCGTGATAAACTGGCTGAGGTCGAGCAGACTCGATGCCGTGGAAATCAGCTGCAGGATCAGCAGCGACAGGATCACGCCGCTGACCCGACCGAATCCGCCCAGGGGATCCACCCCACCGAGCACGACGGCGAGAATAGCGACCAGCAGATAGCTCTCCCCGTAGGCCGCATTGGCGGAGTCGAAACGGGCCATCATAATAATGCCCGCCACCCCGGCCAGCAGAGCGGAAATCAGATAGACCCACACCAGGCTACGGCGCGTATTCACCCCGGAATACTCTGCGGCCCGCTCGTTCGAACCGATCATGGCGATGGCGCTGCCGAGCGGGGTTTTATTGACGAAGATGCTCAGCGGGAAAACTACGGCCGCGAAGATAATCAGCGCGACCGGAATACCGAGCAGCGTACCGTTGCCGATAAACACTATCGGCTCCGGGAAACCGGAAATCACGTTGCCGTGGCTGAAGCCAATCGCCAGGCCTTTGGCCGCGGTCATGGTGCCCAGCGTTGCCAGCATCGGCGGCACCCGCAGATAAGCCACCAGCACCCCGTTCAGCAGGCCGACCAGCGCCGCCACGACCAGCCCGGCGAACAGAGCGCCCACCTGCATCATTCCCCAGCTGACGCTGTGGCCGTCCGGCATCAGCGGCATCAGCGCCGTCAGGGTCCAGGCGACCGTCAGCGCACACAGGTTGGCGGTGGCAATAATCGACAGGTCAATACCGCCGGACAGCATTGGGATCATCATCGCCAGCGCCAGGAAACCCAGCTCAGGCAGCTGAAAACCCATCGACTGTAGTCCGGCAATGCCGAACAGCTTATTCCCTTCCAGCAGGCCGAGGCCGACGACCATCAGCGCCAGAATCACCAGCAGCCGTGAGTTGGTGGTGCCGACGCGCTGCTGGATCCGCCCTGAGAGACCGTTTACGTTGTGTTTCATGATACCGCTCCTGCTTCAGCCTGCTTATGACGCTTGCGCGTTTCTCTGGCCATCATGATCATGGCGGCAATAATCACCAGCCCGGTGCTGAACAGGGACCAGTACGACGACACCCCAAGCAGGATCAGCCCGTTCTGCAGAATGGCGATCAGCGCCAGCCCCAGCACGGTGCCCATCACGGTGCCGGAGCCACCGGTCAGGCTGGCCCCGCCGATCACCACCGCCGCGACCACGTCCAGCTCGCGCCCGACCAGCGCAGTAGGGGACACCGACTGCACCAGCTGCGCCTGCACCAGCGAGGCGACGCCGGCCAGCGCGCCCATGTAGCCGTACACCAGCATATTCAGGCGATAGACATTGAATCCCACGCGCTGTGCCGCGTCCGGATTGCCGCCCATGGCGTAAATCTGACGGCCAACGTTGCTGCGGTTAAGCAGCAGCCACGTCAGCAGAAAGATAAAGAACAGCGCAATAATCTGGAAGTTCACCGCATAAGGGATCCCCTGGGCGTCGGTATAAAAGACAAATTCAAACCCGGCGGTAAACCAGTCCGGCAGGGCGAAGATATCGGCCCCGCCGGTGACGGTCAGCAGGATGCCAAAGAAGACGTTCAGCGTGGCAATGGTAATGATCAGCGCCGAGGTTCTGAGCGAGTTCACCAGCAGGCCGTTGATCAACCCCAGCGCCACCCCCAGTCCGATTGCGATGGCAAACACGCCGACCCAGCCGATGCCGAAGTGGTTCGCGACCGTCAGCGCGGTGAACTGGGTGATCGACGCCACGGCGGCAAAGGAGAGATCGATGCCGCCGGTAATAATCACCACCAGCAGACCGGCGGCAAGAATACCGGTAAACGACGTGGCACCGAGCACATCCACCAGGTTTTGCAGAGAGGCAAACTCTGGCGTAAACAGCGTGAGAAACACCACCATCAGGGTGATGACGATCAGCAACCGGCACTCATGCGTATGGATAAACCGCTGGAAAAAATCACGCATTCACCGCCTCCTTTAACTCTTCTTCTGAGCAGCGCCCCGGAATATATTCGCCGTTTAAGCGGCCGGCGCGCATCACCAGCACGCGGTCGCTGTGGTAGTAAATTTCCGGAATTTCGTCGGAGATCATAATGATGGCCATGCCGCTGGCGGCAAGGCTCCTGATAATGGCGTAAATGCCGTCTTTCGCATGGATATCGACACCGACGGTCGGGCTGTCGAGGATCAGCAGGCAGGGATTGGTCGCCAGCCATTTTGCCAGCACCACGCGCTGCTGGTTGCCGCCGGAAAGCGTTTTCACTTTATTGTCGGGGTTACCCGCTTTAATCGTCAGCGACTCGATGCCGTGCCGCACGGTACTTTCATACCAGTCCTCGCGGATCAGACCGCCGCTGCCGACCAGCTGCTCCATCACCGACAGAGTGATGTTGGCGCTGATCGACTGCTCCAGCACCAGGCCGAGCGCCAGACGGTCTTCAGACAGATAGGCGACTCCGCGGCTGATGGCATCGCGGTTCGAACGCAGCCGGACGACCTCACCGTTCAGCACGATTTCGCCTTTTTCAGGGCGGGTAAGGCCAAACAGCGACAGCGCCAGCTCGGTACGCCCTGAGCCGAGCAGCCCGGTCAGGCCGAGGATCTCTCCGCGCCGCACGTCGAAGTGAATGTCCTGATATTCTCCCGGACGCGACAGCCCGCGTACCTCCAGCACCGTCGCCGTCTCAGGGCGATCTTTGGCGGCGCACTGATAGCTGAACTCCTTGCCGGTCATCAGCGTGGCAAGTTTGCGGTCAGACATATCGCGCGCGTCGTAAGTACCGAGCATTTTGCCGTCGCGCATCACGGTGACCCGGTCGGCAATTTCCAGCACTTCATCCAGGCGGTGGCTGACAAAAACAATGGTGATCCCACGCTCTTTAAGCTGCAACGTCAGTTTCAGCAGGGCGTCAACCTCGTAACGCGTTAACGAAGAGGTGGGCTCATCCATAATCACCAGGCGCGCATCGGCGGCCATGGCGCGACAGATGGCGACCAGCTGGCGCTGGGCAATCGAGATACTGGCGACCTTATCGTTCAGCGGCAGCGATACGCCGATGCGCTGCATTGCCTCGCTGGCCAGCTGATGCACTTTTTTCCAGTTCACCTTGCGCAACCCGCCTGCGTGCAGGCCGATAGCAATGTTTTCAGCTACGGTGAGGTTAGGGAACAGTGACAGATCCTGATAAATCACCTGCACGCCGAGGCGGGTGCTTTCGACCGGCGTCAGGTGCGTAATGTGTTCCCCGGCGATGGTGATTTTGCCGCCGGGTTCAGGTTGGTGGACGCCGGACATGATTTTGATCAGCGTGGATTTACCGCAGCCGTTCTGGCCACACAGGCAGTGGACCTCGCCGGTTCTGAGCTGGAGATCCACCTCAGACAGCGCATGGACCCCACCAAATATTTTCGAAATTCCATTTAGCTGTAAGAAAACGGACATCGCGCGGCCCCTTGCAATAAGTGAGGGTACAGGGAGGCCGTCCCGGCGAGCGATCGCCGGGACGGTGTCAGGAGTAAGGCAGTGTTTTACAGTCCCAGTTTGATGAGTTCTGCGATGTTAGCTTTGTTAATCGTCAGAATGCGATCGACCATCACCACGTTGTTCTCACTGTCTACGGTCGCTTTGCCCAGGCCGGGGATAGTCATACCGTTTTCAAATTTCGCATTATCCAGCGCAAGGCGGGCGACGGAGGTCATCGCCAGGCCGGCTTCTTTCGGGTTCCACAGGAAGCCTTCACGGATCACACCCGACATGATGTAAGCCCTGGCCTGGGAAGGAATGGTGGTGCCCACCAGCGCAATTTTCTTCTCCAGATGGCGTTTTTTCAGCACGTTACCCGCACCGATAGGGCCGTTGGAGCCCATCGACATAATGCCGGTGACTTTGGGGTAGGCTTTCAGAATATCCTGGGTGACGCGCTCGGACTCATCGATAAAGTCCGCGCCGGGGAAGCGGTCGGCCGCCAGGTGCATTTTAGGATAGTTGGCTTTCTGATAGGCGATGGCGGCATCCGCCCACTGATTGTGCCCGGTGGTGGTCAGCGTACCGACCAGCACCACGTAGTCACCCTGTTCGCCCATTTCACGCGCCAGCGCTTTCATCTGCGCTTCGCCGTAGGCCTGGGCGCTCATCAGCTCCACGTCCCAGGTTTTGCCGGGCTGGTTAGGTCCTTCCTGAGTAATCACCATGATCCCGGCGTCACGCGCGCGTTTCACCACCTGGGCCGTGACTTTGGTATCCAGCGGCACCAGGCCAATCACGTCAACTTTCTTGGCAATCAAATCTTCGATCAGCTTCACCTGCTGCGCGGGGTCAGCGCGGGTCGGACCGACCATGGAGGTTTTCAGGTTGAACTGCTTACCGCCTTCCTCCAGCCCCTGATTAAGGATGTTGAACCACGGAACGCCCACGGCCTTCACCACGGTCACCATGGTTTTGGTTTCAGCGGCGGCGGCGTTAGTTGACCAGCCGATACCTGCGCTCATCGAAATCAGCACAGATAAACTCATTAATTTAACAAAAATGCGGCGATTCATGGTTATACCTCTTATTTATCATAGATATCTTCGCGCATCGTTCTCTGGCAAAACTGCTCAGAGGGGCAGGAGGACAGGCTGGCCTGTCGGACCCGGTTCCGCTGGGGCATTGAACGTGGCTAAACGGTAAAAAATGGAGAAGGTAAGAAGAGGATGTCCCGTTTTCAGCACGCCTGGAAAACTGTCTCGTCTTCTCTCAGTACCTGGAACAAACCGCATTAATTGTCCCGCTGGTAAAATTGACTTTACTCAAAAAACTTACAAAGTAAATTCTATTACTGAAGCAAAGTGTCCTTATTTGATTCAGCTCACAACTCGCTTTTGCGGCAGGGGGGAAAAGCCGCTAGCGTGAAGCACGCACGATCTGTTCCTCTGCTCCGGCCTCCTGCGCGTTCAGATAGCCCAGCGTCAGGGTGAAGCTGGCCGTTTCTCCACCGTGCAGGGTACGGACGTTACCCAGACTTTTCTCTGTGAAGTGGCCTTCAACACCGCAGGTCGCCGGCATGGCGAAGGCGCACACTTTCTGCCGGTTGTTTGCCAGGATCCAGCGCACCAGATGGGAGAACTCCTGCGGGTTATAGCGCATCGAGAAGGCATCCCCCTCTGGCCGGCGCATCATCACATGTACCCGCCCGTCCTGGGCTTTCCTGAGGTTTTTCAGATAAAAAACCAGCTCCGGGTCCACGCCGAGATCGGTGCTGACAACACGGGTGGCGGAAGGGTCCTGCTGCAACTTTTGCAGGTGGTCAAGGTAGCTGTCGCTGGCCTGAACGATAGTGGGCACCGAGGTGCGGACCACCATATCGTCGCGGCCAAAACCGGTGGGCTGAATTATTTTCCCGCCTTCGACAAACGCAAAGTTGGCGTGGCACATGTACATCAGGTCCATGTCATCCTGAGAGAGGTTTTCCACCGTCATCTGAATGTCAAAGGTCGCCGCGTCGGGGCGCAGCACCACGCGCGGGCGCGCCATGTAACGATCGCCAAAGCCCATCAGATACTCACGCTCTCCGGCCAGTGCCATCCACGGCCCCTGCGCGTCTTCCCCGATTTCAATACTGGCGCTGTCCATCGCGGCCAGCGGCATCTCACCGTGCAGCGCGTGATTATCCTGCGGGCCGGGATTGCCGTTACGCAGTAACCCGGAGTGGTACATAAAGCAGCCGTAGGTGCCGACGATATCGCTGGCCGGCCGCGGTTCCCTGAAGTGGCTCTGCATGGTGAGGTCAACGCCGTCGAACGTGGCCTGCCAGATCATCTGGCCATACCAGGGCAGGATCACCAGATGCCCGCGGCGGTTACTCAGACGTACGGCCTCAATGCCGGTTGACGTGCGGTAAAGTTCGGCACGGCAGTCGCCTGACCGCACGGCCTCAAACGCAGTGGTGCTGAAAAAGGATTTTTTAAGCGTGATTGTGGTGTGTGGCATCGCGGTTCCCATCCTGTGTGATTGTGCGGAAAGTTTACTGGAGTGTGTTTTACAGTAAATCTTTCGCCGTGATCACACAACGGGCAACCTGCCGGTCAATTCTCAGCGGATGTTCAAAATGCGACCTGTCACACAGTTGTGCAGCTTTTTCATTTTCCCGGCCGTACACAGCCGCAGTTTCGTGAATCAGCTCTCAAATCGCGTAGTAAAACGGCAGTTCGTGTTGCGGCGAGAATTTGTTAGTGATAGTAATGCACTTATTCACAAATAAATGTAAAGTTGTAAAGTAATTCACAACTCAACAATCAAGGGACACCGATATGTCAGAACTGAAATTTGCGACCCGCCTCAACTCGTTTGCCTCTGGTGCGTGGCGCTACTGGCCGGAGCTGAAAGGCAAACCTTCTGTGCTGCAGATGATTGAGCGTGCCGCTACGGCAAAAGGCCTGACCCATCTGGATCTGAACTATCCGCAACACATCACCGACGATGTGAAAACCATGCGTCAGAAAATCGAAGACGTGGGGCTGGCGGTCAACGGCATGCAGATGCGCTGGGACGCACCGGAATTCAAAATCGGCGCGTATACCAACCCGGATGCCAAAATCCGCCGTCAGGCCATCGACCTGACCAAACGCGGGATTGATGCCGGGCGCGAATTTGGTGCCAGCATTATGACGCTGTGGATGGGGCAGGACGGCTTTGATTACTGCTTCCAGGTTGACTACAAAAAAGTATGGGAAGATGCGGTCAGTGCGGTACGTGAAGTGGCTGAATATGCCGGAGATATGGACGTCAGCATTGAATACAAACCCAACGAGCCGCGCGCTTTCGCCATTTTCCCGAACGTCACGACCTGCCTGCTGGCGGTGGAAGAGGCGGGCTGCCCGAACCTTGGTATCACCCTCGACTTTGCCCACGTGCTGTACGCCAATGAAATCCCGGCTTACGCCGCAGCGATGGTTGCCCGCCGTTCACGCCTGCTCGGCCTTGACCTGAACGATGGCTGGGGCAAACGCGATGACGGCCTGATGGCAGCTTCCGTTAACCCACGCGCTACGCTGGAGTTCCTCTGGCAGATGAAGCGCGATGGCTATAAAGGCGCTTACTACTTTGACACCTTCCCGGATGCCAGCGGCCTTGACCCGGTGCGGGAAGCCGAAACCAACATCGCCACCGTCACCCGTTTACTCCGTCTCTGCGACAAACTGGATAACAACCCGGCCCTGCTGGATGCCATCAGCCGTCAGGATGCCGTCACCTCCCAGCAGATTGTTAACGACATCATGCTGGCACCGTAATACGTCTCTCCCACGGGTAATAAGCCCTATAAAAATAACAGGATAGATTATGAAAAAGCACTTGCTCTCTGTACTCACCGCTACGCTGTTCTGCTCGTCCGTCTATGCCGCCGACCTGCCGCCGCTGCAGTCCGATACTGAACCGGACCGTACCGACTGGACGCAGCTCACTGAAAAATATGGGCCGCTGCCGGCACCGGACAAAAAACTGAAAATCGGCGGCGTTTCCAAAACGCTGACCAACGAATACTGGCGCTCGCTGGGTGAAGGCTACAAAGCCGCAGCGGCGAAATATGGCATCACCGTCGAGTATCAGGCGGCCGCCAACGAAGACGATCAGCTCGGCCAGCTGTCGATTGCTGAAACCCTGATCTCGCAGGGCTTTAACGGTCTGCTGGTTTCTCCGCAGACGGATGCCAACATGCAGCCCGCCTATGAAGAGGCGAAAAGCAAAAATATTCCGGTGGTTAACGTCAACGATGCCGTAATGCCTAACGCGGCGCACTACGTCGGCAACGTACAGAAAGACAACGGCGTGCGCGTGGCCAACTGGTTTATCCAGCACTATCCGAAGGGCGGTAAAGTGGCCGTCATTGAAGGGCAGCCGGGCGTTTATGCTGCTGCGCAGCGCACGAAAGGCTTCCGCGAAACCATGACTAAAAACGGCAAGTTCACGCTGGTGGCCAGCGTTCCGGCCAACTGGAGCCGCGAAAATGCCTATAACGCGGCCTCGACCATCCTGCAGCAGCATCCCGACCTGATTGGTTTCTACGCCAACAATGACGGTATGGCGCTGGGCGTGGTGGAAGCCGTACGCTCCCAGGGGAAATCTGCGCAGACCGCCGTCTTCGGCACTGACGGCATTTCCGATGCGTATGCCTCGATTAAACGCGGCGAGCTGACCGGCACCGTGGACAGCTTCCCGGTTCTGACTGGCGAAGTGGCGATGGACGTGATGCTGCGTCTGATCGCGGGCCAGAAACTGTCGCGCGTGGTGTCCACCCCGCAGGCGTTGATCACCAAAGACAATGCCGATGCCTTCTCGACCAAAGATAACGACAAGCTGCGTCAGCTTTTAGCACAGCAGTAATAACGGCGGAGGGTGTATGGAACAGTTTTGCCTGACGATGCGTGGCATCAATAAAACCTACGGCAGTGCGGCAGCGTTACAGAATGTGGATATCTCCGTCAGACCGGGAGAGGTGCATGCCCTGATCGGTGAGAACGGGGCGGGGAAATCCACCCTGCTGAATATTCTCTCCGGCGTACGCTCTGCGGATTCCGGCGAGATCGCGGTGAACGGGGTAGTGGTGCAGATGAAGAATCCGCTGTCTGCGCGCCATGCCGGCATTGCGATGATTCATCAGGAGTTGCAGCATGTTCCTGAGCTCTCCGTTGCACAAAATATGTTTCTCGGCCGGCCGCTGACGCGCTTTAAAGGCTGCATTGTGGACCGTAAGGCGCAGCGCAAGCGGGCGATTGCCATTCTGCGCCGACTCGACCCAAGCATCGACCCGGACCAGCCGATTAAGAACCTGAAAGTTTCGCAGCAGCAGATTGTGGAAATAGCGCGTGCGCTGCTGGACGAGGCCAAAATCATTGCGATGGATGAGCCAACCTCCAGCCTGACGCCGCGCGAGTTCGACCGCCTGGCCGAGCTGATCTCCGATCTCAAGTCGATGAATGTGGCGCTGATCTACGTTTCACACAAGATGAACGAGATTTTCAAGGTCTGCGACCGCGCCACTATTTTGCGCGATGGCCGACAGGTGGGCGTGGTCAATATCTGCGACGAAACCGAAGAAACCATCGTCACCAAAATGGTCGGACGCAAGATAGAAAAAGTGCAGCACCAGTCTTATATCACCGACAAAGAGGTGCTGCGGGTGGACGGACTGGGGCGCGACCGCGCGGTCCAGTCTGCCAGCTTCAGCGTCAAAGCCGGGGAAGTGCTGGGTATTGCCGGGCTGGTGGGGGCAGGGCGTACAGAACTGCTGAAGCTGATTGCCGGGATTGATGCCCGCACCAGCGGCAGCGTGCTGGTGGATGGCGTCGCGGTGAAAACGCTGAACGTCAGCAGCGCCATTAAGGCCGGGATTGGCCTGGTTCCTGAAGACCGCAAAAAAGAGGGCATCATTAAGCAGCGCGCAGTAAAAATGAACATGGCGCTGCCGTCGATGATGAAATTTACCCGTGCAGGTCTGATACGCCAGCGCCAGCTTGATAAAGTGGCGCTGGAAGTGATGAGTGACCTGAATCTGCGTCCGTTAAATATTGAAAAGCCGATTGGCACGTTAAGCGGCGGTAATCAGCAGAAAGTGATTATCGGTCGCTGGGTGGCAGCGGATAATAAAGTGTTTCTTTTTGATGAGCCAACCCGGGGAATTGATATTGGTGCCAAGTCAGAAATTTATAATCTGATTGAGAAATTAGCCCGCCAGGGAAAAGCCATTGTGGTGGTGTCTTCTGAAATGCCGGAAATTATGCGTATTTCAGATCGGGTGCTGGTAATGCGTGAAGGGAAAATTACCAAAGAGTTGAGCGGTGAGGCTATCACCGAAGAAAATATTGCCCGTTACGCGATTAACGATCTGGCTTAAGAACGATTAAAGGTAATTATCATGATGACGCAAGAGAAAACGCAAACCAGGGTGCCGTCAGCGGCGTTGTTCAAATTTAATCTGCGCGATGCGGGAACGCTGATTGGTTTATTAATTATTGTGGTGACATTTTCGTTTCTGTCTCCGGTATTCTGGACGCTGCCTAACCTGCTTAATATTCTTCAGCAGTCGTCCATTAATGCCATTATCGCGCTGGGGATGACGCTGGTGATTATTTCCGGCGGTATTGATCTGTCGGTGGGTCCGACGGCGGCGCTGTCTGCGGTACTGGGTGCGACGCTGATGGTGGCTGGTGTTCCGGTGCCGCTGGCGGTCATGGCGACGCTGGGCGTCGGCGCGCTGTGCGGCGTGTTCAGCGGTACGCTGGTGGCCTATGCCGGGCTGCAGCCGTTTATCGTGACGTTGGGCGGACTGTCGCTGTTCCGTGCTTTAGCGCTGATCTTCACCAATGGTAATCCGGTGTTTGGTATCCCGATGGAGTTCCGCAATCTGGTCAACAGCACGGTGTTTGGCGTCCCGACGCCGATTATCGTGGTGGTGGTCATCGCCCTGTTCCTGTGGGTGGTGATGAACAAAACCCCGCTGGGAGAATATATCCTCGCCGTCGGGGGGAATGAAGAAGCGGCGCGCGTGGCGGGTGTCCCGGTGAAGCGCACCAAAGTGACGGTGTTTGTCATCTCTGGCGTGCTGGCCTCGCTGGCGGCACTGATCCTGATTGCCCGCTTAGGCGCGGCCGAGCCGACCATCGGTAACCTCTGGGAGCTGGATGCGATTGCGGCGGCGGCCATTGGCGGTGCCTCGCTGATGGGGGGAAAAGGCAGTATCGTCGGCACGTTGATTGGTGCGGTGATCCTCGGTGCCTTACGTAACGGCCTGACGCTTCTTAATATTCAGGCGTTTTATCAATTGCTTGCTACTGGCCTTATTATTATCATAGCGATGTTGATTGACAGAGCGACACGAGGCAAGTAATGAAGCAGGACCCGCGAGCCATAGGCGCTAAAATACGTATGCGATTACCCAGCCTGACCCCTCTGGAAAGAAAGGTGGTTGATTCCGTGACGTCGAAAACGGATTTGTCTGAGCAGACCTCAATTAAAGAAATCGCTCAGATGAATAATGTTTCTGAAGCCATGGTGGTCAAAATTGCCAAGAAGTTAAACTTTTCAGGTTTCAGGGATTTCAGAAGTAGCCTGATCTATTATAACTACTCTGAAGTGGCCGGTATGCATGCGGAAATTGAGGCGGATGACTCGTCGGAGCAATTACTGGCAAAAGTATTCAGAACCTCACTTCAGGCAATAGAAGAAACGCTGACTATTCTTGATGTGTCTGAATTCAACCGGGCGGCTGATATTTTATTTAAAGCGCGACACATCGATTTATATGCCGTTGGCGGTTCCGCAACCGTCGCACGGGATTTATCCCATAAGATGTTAAAAATTGGGATTAAAACCACGGTGTATGATGATGCGCATATTATGCTGATGTCAGCGGCAGTGTTATCGGATGACGATGCGGTGATCGCCATCAGCCATTCCGGCGCCACGCGCGCGGTGAATGACCCGATAAAACTGGCGGCACGCAACGGAGCCAAAGTGATTGCTATTACTAACTATGCCGAGTCGCCCATTGCGCGCAGCGCGCATGTGGTGCTCACGTCAACCTCTCAGGGCTCGCATTTGTTGGGGGAAAACGCCGCGTCACGCATTGCCCAGCTGAACATTCTGGATGCACTGTTTGTGGCGATAGCGCAGAAGGATCTCAAGACGGCGGAGAAGAACCTGAAGAAAACCCAGCAGGCAGTCCAGGATCTCAGAGAATACTAGTATGAGCCACATCTTAGTCATCGGCAGTCTTCATTACGATATTATGCTGCAGGCCGACCATCGCCCGGAAAAAGGGGAAACGGTGATTGGCAGCGGCTGTGCCTATAAATTCGGCGGTAAGGGCGGCAATCAGGCGGTGTCGGCGGCGCTTGCCGGTGCGCAGGTGCGCTTTGCCGGGGCGGTGGGCGACGATGCGCAGGGGGCGTTTTTACTCGCCGTGCTGCAGCAAAACGGCGTGGATACCACTCATGTCGCGGTCAACGTGGGCATTCCCTCCGGAATGAGCGTAGCCATTCAGGATGCGGAAGGCGACTACGGCGCGGTGGTGGTATCAAATGCCAATAACCACATTACGCTGGCGTCCCTGAGCGATGACGCACTCTGGCAGCAGGTGAGTATGCTGCTGTTGCAGAATGAGGTGCCGGAGGCGGTGAACCATCAGGCCGCAGCCGAAGCGAAAAAGCGCGGCATCCGTGTGTGCCTTAATGCGGCCCCGGCGCGCCCGCTTACCCCTGAGATGTTGGGCGCGGTGGACCTGCTGGTGGTCAATGCGGTGGAAGCCCGCGATCTCAGTCAGATTGCGGTGGCGGATTTAAGCGCGGCCTGTCAGGCCGCAGAGAGCCTCGGCGGCCGTTTCCCGGCGGTGGTGGTGACGGCAGGGGAGCACGGCGTTGCCTTCTGCGAAGAGGGCGCACCAGCCCGGTCACTGCCAGCGCAGAAAGTACAGCTGGTCAGCACTCACGGGGCGGGCGACTGCTTTATGGGGATGCTGTGCACCACGCTGCTGCAGGGGGCGACGCTGGCGGTGGCGGTTGATAAAGCCAACCAGGCGGCAGCCGAACACGTATCGCGTCCGTCCCGGTAAAACGGGCTGACCGGAACAGAAGGTCAGCCCCTACGGGGATATGTCTGCCTGTATGGGGGGGATAATGTCTACCCACCCCGGCGGATTAAAAATCCCGTAACCGATCGAACAGGTCCATCATGGCGGCCTTATCAAACGGTTGCGGGGTGCCTTGCCCCAGCTGCTGCTCCATCTCTGATAACAGCCCGTAAATCACGTCGGCAATCTCTTCCCGCTCGATGGTCTCAATGCTGCTGCTGCGCCGATCCATGGCGTTGAAGGCGTCTGCCCAGCTGCGCACCATCTCCTCCGCCCTAGCGCTCACGCTGGCGGCATCGCTGGCACTGTCGATCTCACGCAGGGAAATCCGCGCTTTCTTATACAGCGTGGCGGCCTTTTTTGCGTTGGCCGGGCTGATGTTTTCACGGCCATCCCAGTCGCGGAACGGATTGGTGAGATTCTCTGCCAGCCACTCCGGCTTGCGCGGTTTAGTCACGGACAGCTCCACGCCTGCCGCCTTTTTCCAGCTTTTTTTCACCGCTGCCGCCACGTCAGCCGGCAGGCTGCTCATCCAAAGCATCGCCATATGGGGCAACTGCTCCGGTACCGGAAATTCTTCCGGGCTGAAGCCGAACAGATCGACAGTGGTGAAGGTTTGCAGTTGAGATAGGCGCGACAGGCTGTCCATATGGGCGACGGTGCCCGGCTTACCCCACAGCCTTAACCCGGCCAGCGCCGGGAAACGGTCGGCAATCGCGGCGATATCTGCCTGCTCAACCTGGGTTAAATAGAGCTCACGCAGCGCATCAAGCCCCTGCAACGCGGGCAGCGTCTGGCCGGGCGAAAGCGTCAGGTGGCGGCCGTCGTGAAGGCTGTGGATCACGAGATCGGGCGCCGGTTCGCGGGTGAATGAGAGCAGGTGGAGATTATCATTCAGCGTCAGCGAGGTCAGTCCGGTCGGGTCGACGATCAGCCGTCGGAGCTGGCTGCCGCTCAGGTCCAGCGCGGTCATCCCGGCGCAGGAGGCCCAGTGTAGTTCACTGATGAACGGGTGCTGACGGATAAAGGCCGCCAGCGCCTCGCTGCCCTGTGCCGTTTCAATCGAGGTCAGACAGGGCAGCTGTTCCAGTAGAGAGAAATCAGTCAGGCCAGTCAGCCAGGTGTCGGTGATCTTCGTCGTGTTCTCCGGCAGTACGCCTGTGGGCAGCGTCACCTGGCGGTCACGCGAAGCTGCTTTAAACCGTGCACGTCTGTCCGGGGCAATCGTCTGCCAGCGGCGCTGGCTGTGCAGGCTGTTGCCAACGCACCAGCCGCCGCCGTAGCTGTTGACCTCTTCATTCACCAGCGGAGGGAGGTTCCCGACGTAAGTGTAATGGGGCGGGACGCTGGCGGGCAGGAAACGGTGGTCGAGATGTTCGCGCCAGAAGAAAAAATCACAGATCAATGGCCGCATTGCCACCAGCCCGGCGGCATCCGGCAGGGCATCGCCGGACCAGTCGAGTTCCAGTACCGCGACCAGGCGTGAGTCTTTAAGCGCTGTCACCTGACAGGCAACATACTGCTGAAGCTGGGGGTGGAAAACACAATAGATATCGCCTGGGGTAGGTTTCATTCTGGCTGTTAGTCCTTGTTAATTTCGGGAAACTATAGCCAAAAACCCCAGCGCCAGATAGCAAAAAGCCCGTTTTCAGAGCCTGACGTGAGTTTTTTTCATTTAATGTGCCGACACGAAAAACCTTTTCTAATGAAGGGCTACTCTATACACAGGGTAAAAAGGCTTTTCATTATCAGCCTGTGCAACATGAACGCTTAAAACCCACAGAATAAGCTATCAAAGACATAGGGTAATTCAGGTGTGACCCGGTGACCGTCACGTATAAAGTAGTGATGACAATAAATTAGGGAGTGTGAGCATGAGCCATTCAATTGATGACCAGCCCGAAGATGCAAAGCCAGTAGCCGAAGCCAACAGAGAAGCCCCGGCGGGGAAATGTCCTTTCCATGCCGGTAACGAAAATAAAGCCTCCGGCGGCGGCACAACCAGCCGTGACTGGTGGCCCAATCAGCTGCGGGTCGACCTGCTGAATCAACATTCCAGCCGTTCTAACCCGCTGGATGAAGGGTTTGATTACCGTAAAGAATTTGCCAAATTAGATTATTCTGCGCTGAAAGCCGACATCAAGGCGTTGCTCACCGACTCTCAGTCCTGGTGGCCAGCCGACTGGGGCAGCTATATCGGTCTGTTCATTCGCATGGCGTGGCACAGTGCGGGCACCTATCGTTCGGTTGACGGACGCGGCGGTTCCGGGCGCGGTCAGCAGCGTTTCTCCCCACTCAACTCCTGGCCGGATAACGTCAGCCTCGACAAGGCGCGCCGTCTGCTGTGGCCGGTGAAGCAAAAATACGGTCAGAAAATCTCCTGGGCCGACCTCTATATTCTGGCGGGTAACGTCGCGCTGGAAAACTCCGGTTTCCGCACCTTCGGCTTTGGTGCCGGGCGTGAAGACGTCTGGGAACCGGACCAGGATGTGAACTGGGGCGATGAGACCGCCTGGCTGGAACACCGACATCCTGAGTCGCTGGCTTCTTCGCCGCTCGGTGCCACGGAAATGGGGCTGATCTACGTCAACCCTGAAGGCCCAGAGCAGAGTGGCGATCCAGCTTCGGCCGCTCCGGCGATTCGTGCCACCTTCGGCAATATGGGAATGAACGACGAAGAGATCGTGGCGTTAATCGCCGGGGGTCACACCCTGGGTAAAACGCACGGTGCCGGTGAGGCCTCGCACGTCGGTGACGATCCTGAATCTGCGCCGATTGAAGCTCAGGGGCTGGGCTGGGCCAGCACGCACGGTAGCGGTGCTGGGGCAGATGCCATCACATCCGGTCTGGAAGTGACCTGGTCACAGACGCCAACGCAGTGGAGTAACTACTTCTTCGAGAACCTGTTCAAATATGACTGGGTGCAGACGCGCAGCCCGGCGGGGGCGATTCAGTTTGAAGCCAGCAATGCACCGGAGATTATTCCTGATGCCTTCGACACGGCGAAAAAACATAAACCCACGATGCTGGTGACCGACCTGACGCTGCGTTTCGACCCGGAATTTGAGAAAATCTCCCGTCGTTTCCACGGCGACCCGCAGGCGTTTAACGAAGCCTTTGCCCGCGCCTGGTACAAACTGACCCACAGGGATATGGGGCCAAAAGCACGCTATATCGGTCCTGAAGTGCCGAAAGAAGACCTGATCTGGCAGGATCCGCTGCCCGTGCCGGAGTATCACCCGACCGTGGCGGATATCGCGCAGCTGAAAGAGAAAATTGCCGCTTCCGGCCTGAGCGTCAGTGAACTGACCTCGGTGGCGTGGGCGTCGGCGTCCACCTTCCGCGGGGGGGATAAACGCGGGGGGGCCAACGGCGCGCGCCTGGCACTGCTGCCGCAAAGGGAGTGGGAAGTGAACGCTACGGCGGCCCGCGTGCTGCCCGTGCTGGAAGCCATTCAGCAGTCAGTGCAGAAGGCCTCGCTGGCCGATGTTATCGTGCTGGCTGGCGTGGTCGGTGTTGAACAGGCGGCAAAAGCGGCAGGTGTGGCGATTGACGTGCCGTTTACGCCCGGCCGCGTTGATGCCCGCCAGGAGCAGACGGATATTGAATCGTTTGAACTGCTGAAGCCAAAAGCAGACGGCTTCCGTAACTACCGCGGTGCAGCAGGCCGCACGTCGACAGAGAATCTGCTGATCGACAAGGCCCAGCAGCTGACGCTGACCGTACCAGAGCTGACGGTGCTGATCGGCGGGATGCGCGCGCTGGGCGCTAACTTTGACGGCAGCCAGCACGGCGTGTTCACGCAGCGTCCGGGCGAGCTGAGCACTGACTTCTTCGTCAACCTGCTGGATATGCGCACGCAGTGGAAAGCCACCGACGGCAGCGGGGAGCGCTTTGAAGGGCGTGACCGCGTTAGCGGCGAGGTGAAGTTCACCGCGACCCGTGCCGACCTGGTGTTTGGTTCCAATGCGGTACTGCGTGCCTCTGCTGAGGTTTACGCCAGCAGCGATGCGAAAGAGAAGTTTGTGAAAGACTTTGTTGCCGCCTGGACTAGGGTGATGAATCTGGATCGTTTCGATATCTGAGAGCGCTAACCTGAAAAGCCCGCCGGGGAGACCTGAGCGGGCTTTTCTCTGTCTGGCACACGCCCGGCAGTTACAGGTATAATCCCGGAAAATTTACAGCGGATTCAGAAACCACCATGACAAAACTGACCTTACAAGAACAGATGCTCAAAGCAGGGCTGGTAAGCAGCAAAAAAATGGCCAAAGTCCAGAGGACGGTCAAAAAATCTAAAGCGCAGGCCCGTGAGGCGAGGGAAGCGGTAGAAGAGAACAAAAAAGCTCAGGCTGAACGCGATAAGCAGCTGAGCGAGCAGCAGAAACAGGCGGCGCTGTCGAAAGAATATAAAGCTCAGGTAAAGCAGCTGATTGAAATGAACAGGCTCGATATTTCCAGAGGCGATATCGGTTTTAACTTCACCGATGGCAACCTGATTAAAAAAATATCCGTCGATAAGCTCACGCAGTCTCAGCTGATTAGCGGCCGTCTCGCCATTGCGCGTCTGATGACGGATAACAGCGGCGAAAGTCAGTACGCCATCATCCCCGCCAGCGTCGCCGACAAAATTGCCCAGCGCGATGCCAGCAGCATTGTGTTAAACAGCGCGCTGAGTCAGGAAGAGCAGGATGAAGACGATCCGTATGCTGACTTTAAAGTGCCTGACGATCTGATGTGGTAATCCGCGCTACACGTTCAGCCCGGCATCATCAATGAGTTAAAACCCAGGTTTCAGAACGGGCAGGGGTGGCGGGCGTTGATCTGCTCTCCGCTGACGGGATGAACAAAATCCAGTTCGCTGGCGTGCAGCATCAGGCGCGGCACCTGCTCCGTACCCGGCAGCAGGCGGCCGCCGTACAGGTCACAGCCGAGAATCGGATAGCCGAGATGCTGGCAGTGAATGCGCAGCTGATGGGTGCGTCCGGTCTCCGGGGTGAGCTGCACCCGCGCTACCGGCAGTAACGTCCCCCCCTCCAACGGCTGGTACAGGCGCTCAACAACCCGATAGCGTGAGCGGGCGGGCTTGCCGTGGACGGCGCAAATCGACATCAGCGGGAACAGCGCCGGATCTTTAGCAATCGCCGCGTCGATTGTCCCTGCGTTATCGCCGGGATGGCCGCAGAGCAGGGCGCTGTAAACCTTGCTGACGGTACGCTGGCTGAACTGATGGCACAGGGCGGCATTGATCGCCTTGTTGCGCGCAATCACCATCAGTCCGGAAGTACCGAAATCCAGGCGGTGAACCAGAGTGCAGCCGGGAAAGATCTTCACCAGCCGGTGATGCACTGAATCAAGATTTTGCGCATTTTTTCCCGACAGGCTCAGCAGCCCGCTGGGTTTATTGATTAATGCCAGGTGATCATCCTGATAGAGGATCTCTATCTCGTCGTGGCACGGCGGGGCGATAAAGGTATCGATAATGGCGGACATCAGTGGACCCGGAGCGAGAGTGGGGGCGGATAATAACGAATTATGCACCATACTTAAACCAAAGGCGTGGTCTGCGCAGGCATTGTGTTTTACACTGCGCGCTGTAAAAACTGAGCAGATAAACGATTAAGTAGGCGGTAATGGCGATGAACGGAACGATCACAACCTGGTTTAAAGAAAAAGGCTTTGGATTTATCAAAGATGAAAACGGTGATAACCGTTATTTTCACGTGATTAAGGTCGCCAACCCTGATCTGATCAAGAAAGATGCGGCGGTGACGTTTGAACCTACCACTAACAACAAGGGGCTGTCCGCTTTCGACGTGAAAGTCCTGCCGGAAAGTCACTATATCTATATCGCAGGCGAGCGCCTGAAAATGACCTCGATCCGCTCTTACGTGGTCTACAGCGAAGAGGTCCCTGCTGATACCCGCATTGATAAAGAAAACGCGGTGCTGTCCGTGGGCCTGCTGATGAACAGCATCCGGCCAAAAACAGACGTTCAGCCGGGTGAAATGCGCTCGCTGAAAAAACTGGCTATTACCACCTTCCAGGGCACAACGCTGATCTTCTCAGAAGATGAGATCGACATCGACAGCACGGTGAAAATGCTCAAAGTCTGATCGCTTCCTCTCTGACCCGGTGCCGGCATCCCATCCATCCGCGGGATGCCATCCTGCTGACTGACCTTCGTATGTGCGGCTTTTTTCCCTTCGCCGCCGGTGTAAACAGACCCGTATTAGCTCCTTTTCAGACGAAGACAAGTCCGGAACTCTGGGGAAAGGAACCTCCGGATATCGTTCATATGCCCGTACATGGGATATTTCTGTCGCTGGCCGCTTCTTATCAATCGTACTCAGGCCAAAAATTACTGTAGTCGCCGGTACTGATATTGACGCTGCAACCGCAATTCACCATGCGATCCATAAAGTGTGCTTTATCGCCAGGTCAGTAAACTTCCCTGTGAGCTATGAGCCTGAATTTATTACTCTCTGAGTAAGCAAATTCTGCAATGAAGTCAGGGGCAATGCGGAATATGCCAGACGGTAGCTGACAGTGACCGGGCCTGCTCCCCGTTGAGTAGTGCCCCATCATCTGAACTGGGGCGAATTTGTATTTATTGACAGTGCATAGCCACACGCTAGCGAGAAGCACAGGTTGAACAACGATCAGAAGCGATATGTCACCTTCAGACTGCCAGTGGGCGATGTTTTTCGTTGAACAATTGGACTGTTTCGTGCATCACCAGCCAACTGCGTAACACCTGCTGCGGCAACTACGCTCCAATCTTGATTAAGGTTGTGCGTCCAGTCCATATTCAGTGAATAGGCATAAATTCCAGACCTGGCATCATATCGAGCAAACCCCGATGCGGCCGACTGTGATGCACTGACCCCGTAGTAAGTCTGCATGTACTTGCTGGTCCCCCAACTACTGGTCAGCGCCAGCGTCACAGCGTTTTTCGATGACGTATAGAGTGGGCTGACAATGCTGAAATGCAGGGCCTCACCATTGCTTCGCTGAGAAACCGGTACCTCACCCTGCAATTGCAAATTAAGCCAGTCGGTCACCTCGTACCCCAGGCCAGGCACAGCGATAGCCGAGCCTTTAACGTCACCCATACCTCGCAAGTGGTCGCTACCGTAGCTGAGCGAATCGCTGTCCACATCACGATCCTTTCGGCCTGCGCGATAACTCAGCGCAGCGCTGTAATCAAATTTCCCGATGTTGTTACCGTAACCGATACCACGTGTCGAGCTGACGAAGAAACCATTTAACATAGAGTAATCAATCACCAGGGCCGTCGTGACCCGGTTTGCATCCGAACCAGAATAGCGTGGCGCAACATCCACTCCTCCTCCCAGGGTCAACTCGTTGCCCTGTTTCTGTTCTGCTGCCAGTATTGGGGTTGCCAGTAACGCCAGGACAAATCCTGACAACACTTTTCTCAGGGTCTGCCCAGAGAGTGAATGGAGGAACTTATGACTCAGCTTGATATTTCTCATTAAGGAAGTCCTTGTGGATTCAACTGACTACGATACAAGCGGTTTTAAACGCCAGAACGCTCAGTGTGAATGCTGGCCCTGAAGTTCTGATGAGCCAAAAATGAAGAAATACTGAAGCAAGTACCCGTTATGCAAACCTGATAGATTTACTGATACCGTTTTTTTCTTCAGACGTTCTTCATTCACTGTTGATAAAGTAACTCTTGTGAAAATTCTCCTAATCGAAGACGACATCGATCTCGGCAATGGCGTTCGTATTGCCCTCACAGACCAGGGATTAGATGTCATATGGGTTCGCCGCAAAGTAGATGCGCTGCATCAACTTGATCTATGCGTGCCAGAACTTGTATTGCTCGACCTCGGTCTGCCCGACGGTGATGGCATGAGCCTGATGGCGCGACTGCGTCAACAGTTTAAGGGGATCCCCGTTATCATCCTGACTGCCCGGGGCACTCTGCAGGACCGCTTGACTGGGCTGGATGCCGGTGCAGACGACTATCTCGTCAAACCTTTCGTTCTCGCCGAGTTATTGGCCAGGGTGAGAGCACTGGTGCGGCGCAGTTACGGTTTTCAGGATGAGGCGATAGAAATTCGAGGGCTGTCTCTGCATGTGCCGACTCGTCGCGTGACTGTAAGCGCGAGTCATGTTGATTTGACGGCAAGTGAATACGCACTGCTTGAAACGTTAATGTTGCGCCCTGACCGTGTGCTGATACGGAGTTTTCTGGAAGAAAGGATCTTCGGTGCAAAAGAAAATATGAGCAATGCGCTCGATGTCCATATGGGCAATTTGCGTCGCAAAATCGGTGACGGATATGTGCGAACAGTGAGAGGCGTGGGGTTTGTCATAGACACCGTACCCATTCAGAAGGGGGCAGGTTGATGCGTAATTTTTGGCGCTATCTGAGAATCCCAACGCTCGTACGGCGAATTATGATCGCCCAGATGCTATTACTCACGCTGCTCTGGTGTATTTTTCTGACCTACATTTTATGGGATAACTTACGTAGCCCTCCAATGCTATCAGGCAACAAAACCTATGAAACCATTATGACTTTGGTGGATCGTATGGGGAATCGCCCACACGATTTAAACGATGTGCTGGAAACATTCAGCAAGGCACTGCGGGAAGGCTATGGCGGAGGTGAAGACCCTAAAATGTCAATCAGCCTAATCGTCAGGAAGAATAAAGAGATAATTTATTCATCGGATGGCGCTCCGGTAGGAGTGAAAAACATCGGTTATGGAGTGATTCAGAGTATTCAGAGTAACGGCCGCACCTGGACCAGCCGTACTCTGAAGTCCAGGAGCTCCGACACAGAGGTAACACTGCTCACTCCTGCTGGAGGTTGGAACTTCTTCATATACCTGAACTCGCGCGGATACTACATATTACCGCTGCTGGTATGCATTCCTTTTCTTTTGTTTCCTGCGTGGCTGTCAATCCGCATTGCAATGCGTCCCTGGAACAAGGTGGCAAATGAAGTTTCCTTACGAACACCAGAAGATCTTTCTCCCTTAAAAGCAGTGCCAAAGCACAAGGAGCTTCGCCAAATAGTGGACGCGATAAATATATTCCTTGCCAGGGTACGAGAAAGCACTGAAAGGGAGCGGATTTTTATTGCAGATGCCGCTCACGAGTTGCGTACTCCGCTGGCTGCAATGCGAGTCAATGTAGAGGCTTTGCAGTCCGATGTAAGCAACTTTAGTCAACAGGAATTGCTTACAGGGATTATTCGTAGCAATAGCCGTGCTGCCCGTCTCGTCAATCAGTTGCTGCTGCTGATGCACAGTGAAGCGCGCATTGACACTGTTATGGAACCTGTAGCGCTGACGACGCTGATACAGGAGCGAATGGCTGAGTTGGCACCGCTAGCTGCTGAGAGCCGAATTGAGCTTGAATTCTACTCTCATGATGAAGTCTGGATTACAGGTGTCAGGGAACGCCTGATGTCGCTGCTCGACAACTTAATTGAAAATGCTGTGAAGTACAGTCCTGAGGGCGGGCGGGTTGAGGTAGAGGTACGATCGTTAGATAAATCCACTCAGGTGCGTATCTCAGATGCAGGGCCCGGGATCATGGTTGAATTGAGGGAGCGCGTGTTCGACAGATTTTTTCGCGATCCCAATCAGATACAAAGCGGGAGTGGATTGGGGCTTGCCATCGTCAAAGCGGTTGCGCAGCAACATAACAGCAGTGTTTTCCTAAGTACGTCTGCAGAAGGCGGGCTGATGGTTATTGTTGATATCCCAAATCACCATTCTGTCTGAAAGAGAACGCAATTATTAGTCCCAGTCATGCGTAAGACATTGACCAGAATAATGGAGCATAAATTGAAATATTTGGCCCTGGCTACCCTATTACTTTCTATCTCACTTAGCGGATGCGCCATAACCGTCAGCGATTTAAAAAACAGCAAATCATCCTTAGACGGCAGTTTTATTAGCAAGACGGGATCCTCGGATACTTATCGAACTATAAGGCATATGGCAAGGCAGTGTCTGGAATATGAATCATATTCAGGAAACCCGGTGATCGTATTCAGCGAGTTTGACGGTGAGCGTAAAGAAGGTGAGATCACGCAAAAGTTTCTTTCCGAAGGACTGTTGATTAACAACACGCTCATTGAGATAGAAAGTCATGAGGGTGAAAAAGCGATGATTAGCTTATACACAACCAAGAATATCTTGAGTACGGGCATCAGGTCGCCAAATATGAATGATATCAAGCGCTGGGCTGATGGCGATAGAACTTGCTAACACGACACTCTCGTACAACTCAGCAATCTCATTATGCAAACATGATAAAGCACTCAATGAGGTTAATTATCCCGTAGACTTCCCGATTGTACTAATATTCCAATAGATACCCTCAGCACTAAGGTAATCGCTAATATTCACTTCAATTCACCATCACGAGAGAGACATTTAATCTGTTTCAGAATAGTGGTGGCCCAGCGCAATGCGGCATCCCCTACCGTTAACACGTTATTTGAGAGATCAGAGACGTGAACAACCAGGATTGACTAAAAGGTACAGGCCATGAGAATCGGAAACTTTGAAGGGTTTAGCGCAGGGTTATAAGCGGCGGATTTTAGTGCGGGTCAGAGACATAGGGTGGTCACTCCCTCGTCGAACTGAAATGACCCCAAATCTTGCCCGATGCGCAGGGGATATGAAAAGACATCGGGATGGCTTTTCACGCTAACTCGTTGAATCTCAATCGTAGATAGATTCGAGAAGATGCATGAAAATAGAAATGTGGCTCCTCTGACTGGACTCGAACCAGTGACATACGGATTAACAGTCCGCCGTTCTACCGACTGAACTACAGAGGAATCGTGTGAACGGGGCGCATGTTAACGGCGTGTCGGACAAATGTCAAAGCCCTAATCTATCCTTACAGTGCGTTTGCTGTGAAAAGCAGCAGTCTGCGTTTTTTTTATCTTGATTGGACAATCTTCAATCTCTGCGCCAGATCTCACTTTGTTGCTATTAGCTGGCCGATGTTAGAGGTGTGTCAAATTTTTGTTATTTGCTGATTTTAAAACATGCGTTTCGATGCTTTCATAGTGAAAGTTTCAATTGACTGTGTTTTGAAACAAAAAAACTGCCTCGCGCCAACACCAGTGAATACCAACAAAAAATAAACAATGGAAGTGTGCTTAATGTTCTGTTTTTTATAGTAAAAGTAAGACCCGATGCACAGTAAAAAGAAAGATAGTTTTACCCGATATAGTTACCCCCTACACTTTACTTAAGCCGTGGGTGAGGTTGTCTGAATGTAAAAGAAATTTTTCATTCGCAGAATCTTAAACCTTCGCAAGCTAACGATAATTAAGGACCTGGACATGAACGTGAAAAAAACAATTTTAGCGTCACTGTTAGTCTGCATGCTGCCTGTTACCAGTTTTGCCAAAGATCTGCAGGTTGGCGTCTCTATGGCGCTGTTTGATGACAACTTTTTAACCATCGTTCGTAACTCCATTACCAGCGAGATGAAAACGGAAAACGTCAAAGGCCAGATTGAAGACGCCAAAGGTGACGTCGCACAGCAGCTGCAACAGGTTCAGAACTTTATCGGCCAGGGCGTAGACGCCATCATCATCAACCCGGTAGATACCAACGCGGTGAAGCCGATTGTTGATCTGACGTCGAAAGCCGGTATTCCTCTGGTGTTCGTTAACCGTAAGCCAGCGACCGAGCTGACCGGCAAGATGGCGTATGTGGGTTCTGACTCTGAGCTGGCAGGCCGTCTGCAGATGGAAGCGCTGGCAAAACGTATGGACTACAAAGGTAACGTCGCCATCCTGCTGGGTGACCTCGCCAACGAAGCGACCCGTGACCGTACCAAAGGGGTTGAAGCGGTAGTCGCAAAATATCCAGGCCTGAAAGTGGTACAGAAACAGACCGCGAAATTTACCCGCAACGATGCGGTAGACGTGGTGAGTAACTGGATGACGGCAGGTGATGATATCCAGGCGATTGCCTCCAACAACGATGAAATGGCCATCGGTGCCCTGCAGGCGCTGGGTAAGAACGACCAGAAAATCCTGATTGCGGGCGTCGATGGTACCCCAGATGCACTGCAGATGATTAAAAACGGCAAAATGGTCGCTACCGTCTTCCAGGACGCTAAAGGTCAGGGTGCCGGTGCCGTACAGACTGCCGTGAAACTGGCGAAAGGCGAACAGGTTCAGAAAAACGTATTTATCCCTTATCAGCTGATTACTAAAGATAACTACACCAACTTTACCAGTAAAAACCTGAAATAACTTTCGCTGAACTCGTAGTACGGAGGGTGTCAAATGACCGCATATGCGCTTGAAGCCGAAGGCATCAGCAAATTTTTCCCTGGCGTGAAGGCGTTAAGCAACGTCTCATTTCGTATCAAGCCGGGAACGGTGCATGCTCTGATGGGTGAGAACGGTGCGGGTAAATCCACTTTAATGAAGTGCCTCATCGGGATTTATCGTCCCGATGAGGGACAGATTCGCATTAAAGGGGAGCCTGTGCAGTTTACCGATACGCTGGATGCACTGCGTTCGGGTGTTTCCATGATCCACCAGGAGCTAAATCTGGTACCGCATATGACGGTCGCCGAAAATATCTGGCTGGGTCGCGAGCCGATGAAATTCGGCTTCGTTGACCACGGCAAGCTCAACCGTTTAACCAGAGACCTGCTGGTTAAGCTCAATATCCGTCTGCGTCCTGAACAAATGGTGGGCGATCTCAGTATCGCCTCCCAGCAAATGGTGGAGATCGCTAAGGCGGTGTCCTGGAACTCAGACATTGTGATTATGGATGAACCGACGTCGGCACTGACGGAAACCGAAGTGGCGCACCTGTTCACCATCATTCGCGACCTGCGTTCGCAGGGCAAAGCCATCATCTACATCAGCCACAAAATGGATGAAATTTTTGCCATTACCGATGAAGTCAGCGTGTTTCGTGACGGCACCTGGGTGGCGAGCAACGAGACATCAAGCTATACGCGCCAGTCGCTGATTACCCAGATGGTGGGGCGTGAACTGACCCAGCTATTCCCGAAAACCGAGAGCAATATCGGTGAAGATGTGCTGACGGTGCGCAACCTGACGCGTAAGGATGTGTTCCACGACGTGAGCTTTAACGTCCGTCGCGGTGAGATCCTCGGCGTTGCGGGGCTGGTCGGTGCCGGACGCAGTGAAGTGATGGAAAGTCTGTTTGGTATGACCTCCATCGACAGCGGCGAAATCCTGATTGACGGTGTGCCAACCACCATTGATTCGCCGGCCAGCGCCATTGATAAAGGGCTGGCGTTCCTGACCGAAGACCGTAAAAAGTCCGGCCTGTTCCTCGTGCTGTCAGTAATGGAGAACATGAGCATCGTCAAGATGACGGACTACAGCGCTAAGGGCGGCTTTGTTGATCACGCCAACATGGCGAAAGACTGTCTGGAACAGATCAAGCGTCTGAATATCAAGACGCCAACCATGGACCAGATCATCAATAACCTCAGTGGCGGTAACCAGCAAAAAGTCTTGATTGCCCGCTGGCTGCTGGCACAACCCAAAATCCTTATCCTTGACGAACCTACTCGTGGTATCGACGTCGGCGCAAAAGCGGAAATCTACCGTCTTATCAGCGAACTGGCGAGCCGCGGCGTTGCCATCATCATGGTCTCCTCTGAACTGCCGGAAATTATTGGTATGAGTGACCGCGTGATGGTGATGCACGGTGGACGTATTACCGGCATCCTCAATAAAGAAGAAGCCGACCAGGAAACCATTTTGTCGTTGGCGTCCGAGTAAGGGCGTAAGGTAAACAAACATGAGTGATGTGAAAATGACAACGCAACAGTCAGCTGAAACACCATCGTTCTTCAGCAACCTGAAAGGCAAACTGCCTAAAGATACCGGTATTTTTGTGGTGATGGTCGGCATTGCGCTGATTTTTGAAGCCTTCGGCTGGTATGTGCGCGATCAGTCATTCCTGATGAACCCGAACCGTCTGGTGTTGATCGTTCTGCAGGTTGCCATCATCGGTATTATTGCCGTCGGGGTGACCCAGGTCATTATCACCACGGGGATTGACCTGTCGTCCGGCTCAGTGATTGCGCTGACGGCAGTGGTGGCGGCCAGTCTGGCGCAAACTTCTGAAAGCCTGTCACCGATGTTTCCGTCGCTGGTGGACATGCCTGCGGTACTGCCCATCGGGGCGGGTATTGGGGTCGGAATACTGTGCGGTATCGTCAACGGCGTGCTGATTACGAAAACCGGTATTCCTCCGTTTATCGCCACGCTGGGCATGATGGTATCAGCCCGTGGTCTGGCACAGTATTACACCCAGGGTAACCCTATCAGCTTCCTGTCTGACGGCTTCACCTCCATTGGTCAGGGCGCAATGCCGGTGATTATCTTCCTGGTGGTGGCGGTGATTTTCCATATCGCGCTGAAACACACCCGCTACGGCAAGTATGTCTACGCGATTGGCGGCAACATGGTGTCGGCGAAAGTCTCCGGTATTAACGTCAATAAATACCTGATCATCGTTTACACCATTGCGGGCGGCTTATCCGGTCTGGCAGGGGTGGTCCTGGCGGCACGCGTCAGCAGCGGCCAGTCAAGTATGGGTCTGGGTTATGAACTGGATGCGATTGCCGCTGCGGTCATCGGCGGTTCCAGCCTGATGGGCGGGGTCGGGCGCATTACCGGTACGCTGATCGGCGCGGTGATCCTCGGCCTGATTAAAAGTGGCTTTACCTTTGTCGGCGTCGACGCCTACATCCAGGATATTATCAAAGGGATGATTATTGTGGCCGCGGTATCCATCGATATGTATCGCAACCGCAAAAAACGGTAATCCTTTGTCGGGGCTGACTGCAAATCAGGGTCAGTCCCGACAAAAACCTGCACATCCTCAACGCATTTCCTGCACCATCCGTGTGCAACCGCCTGTCCCAATCTTACCGGCCAGCGCGCAATCGCAACGTGCCTGCCGCTGCCAGTAATCAGATTCTCTTATTTTACCGTCTGTTACACCCTGTTTCTGACGCCCTGTCACCGTTAGAAAAAAGCTGGCACGTCCCTTGCAAATCCTGTTCTGTCAGAATGAAAACTTATTATAAACCGCCAGTTTCGCTGGCGATCGGGGATACGTGACGGAGGCAAAATGAATTTAAGACGACTGAAGTATTTCGTGAAAATCGTCGATATCGGCAGCCTGACTCAGGCGGCAGAAGTGCTGCATATTGCGCAACCGGCGCTCAGCCAGCAGGTCGCCACGCTGGAAAATGAACTGGACCAGCAGCTGCTGATCCGCACCAAGCGCGGCGTCACGCCGACCGATGCGGGTAAAATCCTCTATGCTCACGCCCGCACTATTCTGCGCCAGTGTGAACAGGCGCAGACGGCGGTGATCAATGCCGGGCAGGCGCTGGGCGGGCAGGTCTCTATCGGCCTGGCACCGGGGACGGCAGCCTCATCGCTGACCATGCCTTTACTGCAGACCGTGCGCGAACAGTTCCCGGACGTGCTGGTTTATCTGCACGAGAACGGCGGTGCCTCATTAAATGAAAAAGTGATGAGTGGGCAGCTGGATATGGCAGTGCTTTACGACCGCTCACCGGCCGCCGGTATTACCAGCATTCCGCTGATGAAAGAAGAACTTTATCTGGTGGGTGCCAGCGTCTGCCCTGGCCAGACCATCGATCTGACTGATGTAGCCGGGATGAATCTGTTCCTGCCGCGAGACTACAGCGCCGTGCGTAAGCGCGTGGATGAGGCTTTCTCCCTGCGTCGCCTCAGCGCACGCATTATCGGTGAAATTGAATCCATCGCCACGCTGACCGCCGCCGTGTCCAGCGGAATGGGCGCAACGGTGTTACCGGAGTCTGCCGCGCGTGCGCTGGTCAGCTCAACCAATGCCTGGATGGCGCGCATTACCAGCCCGACGCTGAACCTGCCGCTGTCGCTGAACGTCTCCTCCACGCTGCCGATGTCGCCTTCCGCGCAGGCCGTGAAAAACATCCTGCTGTCGCTGCTGAATAATCCCGTTTCGGAAGATCGCGAGCTGATGCTGGTCAGTTAATCCCCCTGGTGCCGGGCGCGCAGTCGCGCGCCTCACTTCACGCCTTATCGCTAAAAAGCATATAAAACCTTTTTTTATTATTTGTTGCTATCAATGTGCATCCTTAACATGAAGGAAACCAACAGATAACAGAGGGAGGAGCGCGCGTGAATTTTCAGCAACTTAAAATTATTAAAGAAGCGGCACGCTGCGAGTTTAATCTTACCGAAGTGGCCAATGCGCTGTTTACCTCCCAGTCAGGGGTCAGCCGCCATATCCGGGATTTGGAAGATGAACTTGGGGTCGAGATCTTTATCCGCCGTGGCAAACGCCTGCTGGGGATGACCGAGCCCGGTAAAGCGCTGCTGACCATTGCCGAACGTATTCTGGATGAGGCGGGTAAAGTCCGGCGCCTGGCCGATGTCTTTACCAATGAGTCCAGCGGCGTGCTGACCATTGCCACCACCCATACTCAGGCGCGTTACAGCCTGCCGAGAGTGATTAAAGCCTTCCGCGCGCTTTATCCTAATGTGCGCCTTGAGCTGAATCAGGGCTCGCCGCAGGAGATTGTTTCCATGCTGGTGGCGGGCGAGGCGGACATTGGCATTGCCAGCGAGCAGGTGGTGAACAACCCGGCGCTGGCCGCCTTTCCGTGGTTCAGCTGGCACCATGCGCTGCTGGTGCCGAAGGGGCACGATCTGGAACAGCAGCAGCCGCTGACGCTGGCGGCCCTCAGCCGCTACCCGCTGATTACCTACCGGCAGGGCATTACCGGGCGTTCGAAGGTAGACCGCGCCTTCCATGCCGCCAGCCTGAAACCGGATATCGTTCTCAGCGCACAGGACTCTGACGTGGTGAAAACCTACGTTGAGCTGGGGCTGGGCGTTGGGGTACTGGCCGACCAGGCCTGCCAGCTGGATGAGCACTCGTCGCTGACGCGCCTGGATGCCCGCCACCTGTTTGATTCAAATACCGTCTGGCTGGGGCTGAAACGCGGCCAGTTACAGCGTAATTACGTCTGGCAGTTCCTCGAACTGTGTAACGCCAACCTTTCACTGGAAGAGATTAAACGCCAGGCGCTGTCGCTGAACGAAGAAGAGCCGGTGATCGACTTCCAGATCTGATCCTGACATGGCGCCGGGTGCAGCTATATAGTGACATTCGTGCGTCTTCCGCCTTATCCGTCAACGGCATAAGCTTCGGGTACCTTCACCTGCGGGCTTATGCCATGACCTTACTTCCTGTTCGTTCCTCTTCCGGGCCGCTTTGTGCGCTGGCCTTCAGCATGTTGATCTCGTCGATGGGCAGCAGTATTGCCAATGTCGGGCTGCCGACGCTGGCTGCGGCGTTCAGTGCCTCTTTTGCGCAGATGCAGTGGGTGGTGCTGGCGTACCTGCTGGCGGTGACCGCTTCGGTGCTGGCAATGGGCTGGCTGGCCGATCTCTTTGGCCGCCAGCGGCTGCTGGGCTATGGCGTACTGTTGTTTAGCGTGGCCTCGCTTGGCTGCGGCCTGGCGACCGGGATCGGCTGGCTGATCGCTGCGCGCATCGTGCAGGGGCTGGGAGGCGCGATGATGATGGCCAGCACGCTGGCGCTGGTGGTTCAGGTGTTGCCTGCCGACCGCACCGGGCGCGCCATGGGCCTGCTGGGCACCGTTTCTGCCATCGGGACCGCGCTGGGCCCGGCGCTGGGCGGTCTGCTGATTGCCGCCTTTGGCTGGCAGGCGCTGTTTCTGATCAATCTGCCGCTCGGTCTGGTGGCCTGGGGGCTGCTACAGCATTTTCTGCCGCATACTGCCGCAGCACAGGCGGTGACGCCGCGGGGTTCACTGCTGTCCCTGCTGCGTCAGGGGGCGCTGGCACGCGGGTTGACGATGAGCCTGGCGGTGGCGATGGTGATGATGACCACCTTTGTCGTCGGCCCGTTCTATCTCAGCCACGGGCTGCTGCTCACCCCCCGCCAGACCGGGCTGGTGATGGCCGTCGGGCCGCTGGTAGCGGCAGTCTGCGGCCTGCCTGCCGGACGACTGGTGGACCGTCTGGGGGCGCGCAACACCACGTCGGTCGGGTTAGCGGCGGTAGCCGGGGGCTGCCTGCTGCTGGCAGGGTTACCACCGGGAGCGGGGGGTGGAGGCTATCTTGCCGGGCTGATGCTGTTAACGGCGGGCTATGCGCTGTTTCAGGCGGCAAACAATACCGCATTACTGAAAGGTGCCGATCCTGCGCGACGTGGTCTGGTGTCCGGACTGATGAATCTGGGGCGTAATCTGGGGTTTATTGCGGGAGCCGCACTGATGGCGGCGGTGTATGCCGCCGGGGTGCGCTACGGGAATTTTGCGCCAGACCTGGCATCGTCCCACGGTATGCGGCTGACGTTCGCGCTGGCGGGGGGCATGGTGATGATGGCATTTCTTCTTTCCCGTCGGAATTGTCGATAACGGCAGGGCCCGCGTATCCCACACGGGATTTCGGGTCGACCGGAAAAAAGGGTCGACCCCTACGGTACGGGATGATGCCTTGCACCGTAGGGGTTGACCTTCTGTTTCGGTCAACCCGTGGTAATGGTCTGCACCTGTGTTTCCCTCGTCAACACACGGGGTTTCGGGTCGACCGGAAAAAAGGGTCGCCCCCTACGCGTCCGGGTGATGCCTTGCACCGTAGGGGTTGACCTTCTGTTTCGGTCAACCCGTGATGGTCTGCACCCATGTTCCCCTTGTCGCCATGCCGGGTTTCGGGTCGACCCCTACGGTTCGGTCAACCCGTGATGGTCTGTACCCCGGTTCCCCTCGCCACCACCCCGGCCGACGGGCGCGGCATAAAATTTCGTTTCCCCGGCCAAAACCCTCTTCACCCCGCATCGCATCGAACGATAACGCAGCATTGGCTGTGCCTCCTCCGCTAAAGTGAAATGAACTAATTAAGGAGACGCTATGCTCGCACAACGTTTACAGGATGCCACTCTGCTGCGCCAGCAGGCTTATTTCAACGGACAGTGGCAGGGGGCCTTCAATGGCGAAACGCTGCCGGTGATCAACCCCTCTACCGGCGATGTACTCTGCACCATTCCGTCGCTCGGCGCGCAGGAAACTGAACAGGCGATTGCCTTTGCCGATGCGGCACGCAAAAGCTGGGCGAAAACCCCCAACGCCCAGCGCGCGCTGCTGCTGGAAAAATGGCATCAGCTGATCCTCGACAACGCCGACGACCTGGCGATTATCATGACCGCCGAGCAGGGGAAACCGCTGGCCGAAGCCAGAGGGGAGGTGCTGTACGGTGCGGGCTTTGTGAAATGGTTCGCGGAAGAGGCGCGCCGCATCTACGGCGACACTATCCCGGCACCCAGCGACGACCGTCGTATCCTGGTACTGAAACAGCCGGTGGGCGTGGCGGCGGCGATTACGCCGTGGAACTTCCCGATTGCGATGATCACCCGTAAAGTTGCCCCGGCGCTGGCGGCAGGCTGCCCGGTTATCGTTAAACCTTCGGAGCTGACGCCTCTCTCTGCGCTGGCGCTGGCAGAACTGGCGCAGCGCGCGGGCATCCCGGCGGGGGTGTTGCAGGTGGTGACCGGGCTGCCGAAGGCCATCGGTGAGACCCTGACCGGCAGCCGCACGGTACGCAAAATCTCGTTTACCGGCTCAACGCGAGTGGGCCAGCTGTTGATGCAGCAGAGCGCCGACAGCATTAAACGCCTCAGTCTGGAGCTGGGCGGCAATGCCCCGCTGATTGTCTTTGATGATGCCGACCTTGAGATTGCCATCAGCGGCGTGATGATGAGCAAGTTCCGAAACGCCGGGCAGACCTGCGTCTGCGCCAACCGTATCCTCGTTCAGCGCAACATCTACCCGCGCTTTGCAGAACGCCTGCTGGCAGAAGTGGCAAAGCTGAAAGTCGCTGATGGCTTTACCGAGGGCAGCACCATCGGCCCGCTTATTAACCAGGCCGCCGTCAGCAAAGTGAACGGCCATATTGAAGATGCCCTCAGCCACGGGGCTGAACTCCTGACCGGCGGTATCAGCAGCGGTAACGGCACCTTTGTGGCGCCGACGGTGTTGGGCGGCGTGACCAGCGCCATGCGCATTGCCCACGAAGAGACCTTCGGCCCGGTAGCACCGCTGTTTATCTTTGACACGGAAGATGAAGCCATCGCGATGGCGAACGACACGCCATTTGGTCTGGGCGCTTATTTCTTTACCGAAAATATTCGCCGCGCGTGGCGGGTGGGTGAGGCGCTGGAGTTTGGCATGGTCGGATTTAATACCGGGTCGGTTTCGCTGGAAGTGGCACCGTTTGGCGGAATTAAATTATCGGGCGTCGGTCGCGAGGGGTCGCGCTACGGTATTGACGAATATCTGGAATCTAAAGCGTTCCACTTTGGCAGCTTATAAAATTAAAAATAAATTTTAAGTGATAAAAAAAAGTCCTGCACCTGAATGGGTGCAGGATTTTTTTTGTCTTAAATACCGTTACTTATGCTGAAAGAACGCAAAGTCATGCGCTGTGCTGGTGCAGGTTTAGTACCAGAATCACCAAAGCGGTGCGTTTATTTTGTGATGAAAATCATCTATTTACTCAGTCGGTTTATCTGTCATAAAACGCCCGTCATTACGGCAGAAAATTTTTTTGCACCCGCTTTTACGCATTATTATTTTTTTGCACGGGTGGCATACTTTCTGCATTGCTTAATACAAATGAAATAACTCAGACCAAAAAGTTCTGGTCAACATTAAGGGTCCGTTCATGCTCAGCTTCGATCCCGATAAAATAGCGTTACCGGCAGGACACTTCATTAATGGTCAGCATCTGACCGGTAAAGGAGAGGCGTTAACCGTTAACCGTCCTTCCGATGGCCTGCGTGCCGCCGAGCTGTTTTCCGCAGATGCCGCGCTGGTGGACGAGGCGGTGACCAACGCCGACCGGGCAGCGCGTGACAGCGGCTGGGCGTCCTGCCCGCCACGCCAGCGCGGGGCCGTACTGAACCGCTGGGCTGACCTGATCGCCCACGACCCGCTGCTGGCGCAGTTAGAGTCGCTCGGTTCAACCCGACCAATTCACGACGTGGTGAACCACGAAATCCCGTTCACTGCCGAAGCCATTCGCTTTTACGCCGAGTGCGCCGACAAATACAGCGGCGACGTGCTGCCGACCCGCGATGCCAGCCTCGGTATGCTGGTGCCGGAGCCCTACGGCGTGATCGGCGCAATTACCCCGTGGAACTTCCCGCTGTCGATGGCCTCGTGGAAATGTGGCCCGGCGCTGGCAGCAGGTAACGCCGTGGTGCTGAAGCCGTCCGAACTGACGCCGTTTTCCACCGTGCGCATGGCCGAGCTGGCAATTCAGGCCGGGCTGCCTGCCGGCGTGCTGAATATCATTCAGGGCGGCGGGGCCGTCACCGGCAGTGCGCTGGTGGCGCATCCGCTGGTGCGTAAAGTCTCCTTTACCGGTTCCACCGCCACCGGGGCGCGCATCATGAGCGATGCCGCCTTCAACGGTATGAAGCCGGTGACGCTGGAGCTGGGCGGTAAAAGCCCGCAGCTGGTGTTTGACGACTGCGGTGATATCAACGAGGTTGCCGGACGAATTCTGCGCGGCTTTACCGCCAACGGCGGCCAGGCCTGCGTGGCCGGGACCCGTCTGATTGTGCAGCGCGGCGTTCACGATGCGCTGATCGCTAAGCTGATTGATCTTTGCCAGGGCTTCCGCGCTGGCGTCACCTGGAACGACAGCAGCCGCTATGCGCCAATGATTGACCGCCGTCAGGCGGAAAAAGTGGCGTCGGTGGTCTCAAGCGCCCGTCAGCAGGGCGCTGAAGTGCTGGTCGGCGGTGAGCGCTTTGCCGATACCGGCGAAGGCTATTTCTGGCAGCCGACGCTGCTGGCCGTCAGCGGCAATAACAACCCGGCGGTGCAGGAGGAGATCTTTGGCCCGGTACTGACCGTGCAGATCTTCGACGACGAAGCCGAAGGCCTGGCGCTGGCCTCCCATCCAACCTACGGCCTGTGCGCCGGGGTGCATACCAAAAATATCGACCGTGCCCTGCGCGCGATGCGTGGCATTGCGGCGGGAACGGTGTGGATCAACCGCTACGGGCGCTCCGGCGACTTTATTATTCCGACCGGGGGCTTCCACGGATCCGGCATCGGCAAAGATCTTGGGCGTCAGGCCTTCGAGGCCTGCCAGCGCTATAAAAGCGTGCTGATCGACTTCTGACCCTGCTTTCATCCCTAAACCCACTCTGTAGAGGTAGCGCAATGGCTGTGTTTAAACCGAAATACATCACCTTCGACTGTTACGGCACGCTGATCAACTTCGATATGGCCGGGGCAGCTGCCGCCATCTTCGCGGATCGCGTCAGTCCGGCACAGATGCTGGCGTTCACCAATGACTTCTCCAGCTACCGCCTGGATGAAGTGCTGGGGGCGTTCAAGCTCTACCCACAGGTGGTGGCCAGCGCGCTGTACCGCACCTGTAACAAATGGGGCGTGGAGTGCACCGATGAAGACTGTGCCGCCGTGATGACCGCCTGTGCCACCTGGGGGCCACACCCGGACGTGCCCGCCGGGCTGGCGGTAGTCGCGAAAGAGTTCCCGCTGGTGCTGCTGACCAACTCAACCAATGAGCTGATCAAAAACCACATCCCGCGCCTGGGTGCGCCGATCCATATGACCATCACCGCTGAAGAGGTGGGGGCGTATAAGCCGCAGATGAAGGGCTTCGAATACATGCTCAACAAGCTCGACTGCGGCCCGGAAGAGATCCTGCACGTCTCCAGCAGCCTGCGTTATGACCTGATGACCGCGTATGACCTCGGCATCAAAAACAAAGTGTATGTCAACCGCGGTCACGGTCCGGGCAACCCGGCCTATGAATATACCGAAATCAGCGGTATCGGTGGTCTTCCGGGCGTGGTGGGGCTGTAAGCCTCAGAGGAGCAGGGTATGAAACTGGAATCATTCTGGCAGGCAACGGCACCGGCGTTTACCGGCGCAGCAACAGGCGACCTGCCAGCCACTGCCGATGTGGTGGTGATTGGCGGCGGCTTTACCGGCATTTCGGCGGCACTTAATCTCGCCCGCAGCGGCGTGAAAGTGGTGGTGCTGGAAGCGGGTGAGGTAATGAGCCAGGCCTCCGGCCGCAACGGCGGCCACTGTAATACCGGTGTGGCGCATAACTTCGCCGCCATGGTGGAAAGCCAGGGCGTTGAACAGGCTACCCGCTACTACCGTGCATTTGCCGATGCGGTGGACTACGTGCAGAGCGTAGTGGCCAGCGAGCAGATCGACTGTGATTTTCGCCGCTGCGGCAAGCTCAAGCTGGCCAGCAAAGCCTCACATCTGCCGTCGCTGGTGGCGGCGTGCGAGATGATGAAACGGCACGTCGATCCCGACGTGGAAATACTCAGCGCGGATGAAGTGAAACGCGAAATCGACTCGCCGCAGTTCCACGGCGCGCTGCTCCAGCACCACGGCGGGCAGATGCATATGGGCAAGTTTGGCGCTGGCCTCGCCGACGCAGCTGTCCGTGCCGGGGCGGCGGTCTATCCGCACAGCGCGGTCACCGGCCTGACGCGTCTGAACGGCTACCGTCACCGCGTCAGCACCGCGAAGGGCGAGATTGTGGCGGAAAAAGTGCTGATGGCCACCGGCTGTTCCAATATCGGGCCGTTTGACTGGTTCCAGCGCCGCATCATCCCGGTGGGCAGCTTTGTGGTGGTTACTGAACCGCTCGATGAGCGCCTGCTCAACCGTTTACTGCCGGGTGACCGCACCTATGTCACCTCGCTGAACCTGGGCAACTATCTGCGCACCACCGCCGACCGTCGTCTGGTGTTTGGCGGCCGCGCCCGCTTTGCCATCAGCAACCCGACCTCCGATGCGAAGAGCGGGGAGGTGCTGAAGGCAGGAATGCAGGCCATGTTCCCGGCACTGGGCAACGTTGCCATTGATTACTGCTGGGGGGGGCTGGTGGATATGACCGCTGACCGTCTGCCCCATGCCGGTGAACAGGACGGGGTGTTCTACTCGCTGGGCTACAGCGGGCACGGCACCCAGATGTCCGTGTGGATGGGCCGCGTGATGGCCGACCTGATAGCAGAAAAAAGCAACGACAACCCGTGGCAGCGCAGCAGCTGGCCAGCGGTTCCCGGCTACTTCGGGAAGCCCTGGTTCCTGCCGGTAGCGGGACTGTATTACAAAGCCAAAGATAAGTTTTCTTAACTAAGAATCTATCCGACCAGGGTAACCGTCATTAATAACGATTTCGAGGGTGTGCAAATGAGTAAATTTCGCAAAGAATTTAGCCGCGTTAACCCGAATTTGACCCAGGCGATTACGGATGTTGCTATTTCACGACGTGGCATGATGAAGCTGCTGTCCGCCGGTGCGGTGATGAGCACCGGGCTGATCGGCTTCCCGGAGTTCAGCTTCGCAGCGGAGGCCCCGGTGAAAGGGGGGAAACTGCGTGCTGCCGTCGCCAATGCTTCAGCCAGCGATACCCTCGACCCGGCAAAAGGCAGCAACAGCGGCGACTACTGCCGTCAGTTTATGTTCTACAGCGGCCTGATGGAGCTGGATAAAGAGCTGAAAGCGCAGCCCGCGCTGGCCGAATCCATGACCAGCAGCGACGGCCTGACCTGGCAGGTGAAGCTGCGCACCGGCGTAACCTTCCATGACGGCAAACCGCTGACCGCCGCCGATGTGGTTTACTCTCTCAGCCGCCATAAAGATCCGGCCGTGGCCTCCACGGTTATCACCCTGGCCAGCCAGATGAAAGAGATCAAGGCGGCAGCCCCCTCAGAAATCACGATCGTTCTCGAACAGCCAAACTATGACCTGCCGTCCATCCTGGCGACCAGCTCCTTCCTGATTGTGCAGGACGGCACCAAAGACTTCAGCAAAGCCATCGGCACCGGGCCGTTTGTCCTCACCTCGTTCCAGCCGGGCGTGCGCACCGTCGGCAGCAAAAACAAAAACTATTACAAACCGGGACTGCCTCATCTGGACGAGGTGGAGCTGATGGGCGTGACCGACCCGGCTGCCCGCGTCAACGCCCTGATGTCCGGCGACCTGCATATGGTTTCCACGCTGTCAGCTAACGATGTGAAACGCCTGCGTCAGAACGGCAAATTTACCATCATGGAAAGTAAATCCGGCATGTACAGCGACCTGATCATCCGTACCGATCGGGCACCCGGCAACAACCCGGACTTTGTGCTGGCGATGAAATACCTGCAGCCGCGCGAGATGATTGTTAAAACCGTCCTGCAGGGCTTTGGTGACGTCGGTAACGACACGCCGGTGCCGCCGTGGCACCCGATGTTTAACAAGGATCTGCCGCAGCGCCCGCTGGACCTCGACAAAGCTAAATTCCACCTGAAAAAGGCCAATATGGTCGGCGCAAAAGTGGAAATCATCACCACCCCGAATATCGAAGGGGCGGTGGAAGGCGGCCAGCTTATCCAGCAGATTGCCCGCTCTGCGGGTCTGAACGTCGCGGTGCGCCGCGTACCGTATGACGGCTACTGGTCAGCCCACTGGATGAAAGACCCGATTGGCTACGGCTCGGTTAACCCGCGCCCGACGCTGGATATGCTGTTCTCTCAGTTCTACTACTCCTCTGCCTCATGGAACGAATCCGGCTGGAAAAATGAGCAGTTCGACCAGCTGGTGACCGCTGCCCGTGGCGAAAGCGACCAGGCAAAGCGCAAACAGATGTATGGCGATATGCAGAAGCTGGTGTACGACAACTGCGGCACGCTGATCCCGGCCTTCATCAGTACGATGGACGGCTGTAGCAATAAAGTGAAAGGGGTGGAAGCGATGCCGTCGGGCATGATGATGGGCTATCGCTTCCACGAATACGCCTGGCTGACGTCGTAAATCTTTCAACTTTCACCAGGAGAATGGCGATGAACAGGTACATTTTCACACTGATATTCCGGCGCATAGGGTCGGGCTTACTTACGCTGCTGATTGTCTCGGCGCTGGTGTTCTTTATCACCAGCATGCTGCCGGGCGACGCCGCGCAGATGATCCTCGGCCAGTCCGCGACGCCTGAAACGGTCGCGGCACTGCGCCAGCAGCTCGGTCTGGATCAACCGCTGATGATGCGTTACTTCAGCTGGCTGGCCGGCATGCTTCAGGGCGACTTTGGCACCTCCTTCGCCAGCAATCTTCCGGTGACCCAGCTGGTGGCGCAGCGAATTCCGGCCACCTTCCAGCTCGCCGCCACCACCACACTGGTGTCGGTCCCGCTGGCGCTGTTTATCGGCATTACCGCCGCCATGAAGCGCGGGTCATTCCTTGACCGTGCGCTGGTGGTCAGCACCATGGCCGTGGTGGCCGTACCGGAATTTCTGGTGGCGACCGTGGCGGTGATTATCTTCGCGGTCAAACTGCAGTGGGTTCCGGCGATGTCGCTCGGCTCCACCCATCAGGATTTCCTCGGCTTTCTGCGCACCTTTGCCCTGCCGGTAATGACGCTGTGCTGCGTGGTGGTCGCGCAGATGGCAAGGATGACCCGCGCGGCGATCGTGAACCAGATGGACAGCCCGTATCTGGAAATGACCCTGCTGAAAGGCGTCTCGCCGCTGCGCGCCATGCTGCGTCATGCGCTGCCCAACGCCGTGGGGCCGATTGCTAACGCCATCTCGCTCAGCCTCTCGTACCTGTTTGGCGGCGTGATCATTATCGAAAGTATCTTCAGCTATCCGGGGCTGGCCAGCCAGATGGTGGATGCGGTCAGCAACCGCGACCTGCCGGTGGTGCAGCTCTGCGTGATGTTCTTTGCCGTCTGCTATCTGGTGCTGCTGCTGGCCGCTGACATTCTGACAATCGCATTCAATCCTAAGTGGAGGGGCTGATGAATCTGTTGACGCTGCCGTGGCGCTTCTTTCAATCGCTCACCATCAGCGGCCGCATCGGCCTGCTGATCACCCTGTTCTGGATCTTTATGGCGGTGTTCGGCACCGCCCTGGCTCCGCACAATCTGGAGGATATCGGCGGCGGGCCGCTGTTCGGTGACTTCAGCCGCGAGTTCTGGTTTGGTACCGACTATCTTGGCCGTGATATTTTCAGCCGCATTCTGTTCGGCGCGCGCTACTCCATCGGCCTGGCGCTGACTGCCGCCGTGCTCGCCAGCCTGGTCGGCACGCTGCTGGCACTGCTGGCCGCCGTAGCGGGGCGCTGGCTGGAGGAGGTGCTGGGGCGCATCAACGATGCCATGCTGGTGCTGCCGGGTAAAATCCTCGCGCTGATGATTGTCGCCGTGTTCGGATCCTCGCTGCCGATGCTGATTATCACCGCTGTGTTTACCTACTGGCCGGGCGCCTACCGCATTGCCTACGCTATGGCCTCCAGCCTGCGTTCGATGGACTACGTGCAGGCCTCGCGTCTGCGCGGTGAAAGCCGCCTGTACGTGGCTATCCACGATATTCTGCCGAATATGCTGCACCCGATGCTGACCGATTTCGGCCTGCGCTTTGTTTATATCGTCCTGCTGCTCAGCGGCCTGAGTTTCCTCGGCCTTGGCGTACAGCCGCCGTATGCCGACTGGGGGACACTGGTGCGTGAAAACCTGCAGGGCCTGTTTGATGGCTCTCCGGCGGTGTTGATGCCGGCGGTGGCCATTGCCAGCCTGACTATCGGGGCTAACCTGTTTATTGACAGCTTACAGTCGATGCGTTCATTAACCGTGGTTGCTAAGGGGGTTGCATGAATATTACGCCACATGCGTCAACGCCGATGGTGTCCGTCGATCATCTGCGCGTCACCGCGCAGGCCGATGATGGTCATGAAATAGCCCTGGTGTCTGATATTCACTTCACCGTGCAGAAAGGGGAAGTGCTGGCCCTGATTGGCGAGTCCGGCTCCGGTAAGACCACCATCGCTCTGGCGCTGATGGGCTATGCCCGTCACGGCTGTAAAATTGCTGGCGGCACGGTTCACGTAGCGGGAACGGATGTCACCTCGCTGACCCCTGGCCAGCTGTGTCAGTTCCGTGGCAACAAAGTTGCCTATATTGCCCAGAGTGCCGCCGCCTCGTTCAACCCGGCAATGACCATCATGGATCAGGTCGTCGAGCCGGTGGTGATCCACGGGGTGATGAGCCGCGCTGATGCGGAAACCAAGGCGATTGAGCTGTTCCGCGAGCTGGCGTTACCCAACCCGGAAACCATCGGTAACCGCTATCCGCACCAGGTTTCCGGCGGGCAGCTTCAGCGCCTGATGACCGCCATGGCGCTGATCGGTGATCCGGAGGTGGTGATCCTCGACGAACCGACCACTGCGCTCGACGTCACCACCCAGGTGGAGGTGCTGAAAGCCTTCCGCCGCGTGGTGCGCCAGCGCGGTACGACGGCCATCTACGTCAGTCACGATCTGGCGGTGGTGGCGCAGATGGCCGACAAAATTCTGGTGCTGCTGAAAGGCGCGATTGCTGAATACGGCACCACCGAACAGCTGCTGCGCGCACCCAAAGCAGAGTACAGCCACCTGCTGCTGGAAGCGGCAAGGCAGAAACCGCGTCCGAGCCCGTGGCAGGCGCAGGGAGAGAGCGTACAGCCGCTGTTGCAGGTGCGCGATCTCTCTGCCGGATACGGCCCGCTGGACAGCAGCGGTCAGCCGAAAATCAAAATTCTCGAAGAGATCAACTTCAGCCTGTATCGCGGCCAGGCGATTGGCATCATCGGCGAGTCGGGGTCGGGTAAAACCACCCTGGCCCACGCTATCGCCGGCATGAATAAGCCGAGCGGCGGCCATATTCTGTTTAACGGTCACTATATTGCCGGGGATATGTATAAACGCCCGGAGAATGAGCTGCGCCGCATCCAGTATGTATTCCAGATGGCGGATACCGCGCTGAACCCGGCGCACAGCATTGAAACCATCCTCAAGCGCCCGCTGAAGCTGTTCCACGGGCTGCGCGGCGCCGCGCTGGAAAAGCGCATGCTGCAGCTGCTCGACCTGGTTCGTCTGCCGCGCAGCGTGCTGTGGCGCAAGCCCTGGTCACTGTCCGGCGGGCAGAAGCAGCGCGTGAACCTGGCGCGTGCGCTGGCGGCAGAGCCGGACCTGATCCTGTGCGATGAGGTGACCTCAGCGCTGGATACTGTGGTGGCGGCAGCGGTGCTGGACCTGATTACCGAGCTGCGCCGCGAGCTGGGGCTGTCGGTGCTGTTTATCAGCCATGACCTGCATGCGGTGCGTTCGGTGTGTGACGAGATCATTGTGGTGAAGAATGGCCGCATGGTTACCCAGGTGGCGCGCGCCGACTACGACAAGCCGTCCAGCGAGCTGTACTATGAGCGCCTGAAGCGCGCCGTCCCGGAGCTGCGTCAGGGCTGGCTGGACGAGCACGAAGAGAGCGATATCGCGCTGTAACAGATTCATGTCCAAGGGTCGACCGAAAAAAAGGGTCGACCCCTACGGTGAGATATTTGTCGTGGCGGAACTTTATGCAGGCAGGGAACCACCTGCCCGCACCGGATTTGCCCCCCACGGGCAATCACGGTTTTGTAGGGGCGGACCTTTTTTTGTGGTCCGCCCGCAGGCGATACCATATGCAGGCAGGGAACCACCTGCCCGCACCGGATTTGCCTCCCACGGGCAATCACGGTTTTGTAGGGGCGGACCTTTTTTTTCGGTCCGCCCGCAGGCGACACCATATTCAGGTAAGGAACAACATGCCCGCACCGATTCGATACGTACAGGACAGCCCTCATTTCCCGCCTTCCGCCGACGTGGTGGTGATCGGAGCCGGCATTGCCGGGGCGGCCGCAGCCTATGAACTGGCGAAAAAAGGCGTCAGCGTCGTGCTGATTGAGAAAGGGCTGGTCAGCGGCGAACAGTCCAGCCGTAACTGGGGCTGGTGCCGTCAGCAGAACCGCGACGAGCGCGAGCTGCCGTTGATCCAATATGCGCTGCAACGCTGGGGCGAACTGGGTGAGGAGACCGGTGAAGAGCTGGGGTTCCGCCGCAGTGGCCTGGTGTACGCCACAAAAAACCAGCAGGATATTAACGCCTGGGAAGCCTGGAATAAAATGGCGAAAGGCTATGACTTCCACAGCGAAATTCTCACCGCCGAACGGGCGAAAGCGATGACGCCGGGCAGCTCCAGCGCCTGGCTGGGGGGCATTTCATCCCCGACAGACGGTCACGCCGAGCCATCGCTGGCGGCACCAGGCCTGGCGATTGCCGCCCAGCGCCTGGGGGCGCTGGTGTTTCAGCAGTGCGCGGTGCGCGGGCTGGATATCTCCGCCGGACGCGTCAGCGGCGTCGTCACCGAACGGGGGCTGATCAAAACCAGCAGCGTGATCTGTGCCGGCGGGGCCTGGACGTCCATGTTCTGCCGCCGGCACGGCATTGATCTGCCGCTTGGCAACGTCATCGGCACCGCATTCCGCACCGCGCCGATCGAACAGAAAATCGCGCTGCCGCTCTACACGCCGGGCTTCGCCTGCCGCCCGCAGCTGGACGGCAGCTACACCGTTTCCGTCTCCGGTCGCGGTCGCCTGGAACCCGGTTTACAGGGGCTGCGCTATGCGCGTCAGTTCTGGCCGACCTTTAAGGCGCGCCGTAAAAATCTGAAGATTAACCTCGGCCTCAGCCCGTTTATCACCGGACCGGAGGCGCTGGCCCACTGGCGTATGGACGGCATCTCACCGTTTGAAAAAGTCCGTATTCTCGATCCCGTGCCGGATATGGCGATGGTGGCGGAGGGGCTGAGCGCAATGCGCCAGGAGTTCCCCTCAATGGAAAACGTGCGCCTGGAGCAGGCCTGGGGCGGGATGATCGACAGCACCGCCGATGCGGTCCCGGTGATTTCCCCGGTCGGCAGGCTGCCTGGACTGGTGCTTTCGGCCGGATACAGCGCCCACGGTTTCGGCATTGGTCCCGGAGCCGGACGGCTGGCTGCCGACCTCGCCACCAGAGATACCCCGATTGTTGACCCGACGCCGTTCCGCTATGAACGCCTGATCGACGGTTCCGGCCTTGATGCGCCGGGCATGATGTAAGGAGCAGAAATGACTATCGAATTTGTCGCGATGAATGAAAACCATCTGGATGCCGGTTACGCCCTGACGCAGCAGATGAAGTGGCCGCACCGCCGCGCCGACTGGCAGCAGGCGCTGCTGCTGGGCGAGGGCCTGGTGGCGCAGGAAAATGGCGAGGTGATAGGGACAGCGCTGCACTGGCGCTGGGGGCGTGATTACGCCACTCTCGGCCTGGTGATTGTTGACGGAGCCCAGCAGGGGCGCGGCATTGGCAAACAGCTGATGCAGCAGACGCTGGCGAAACTGGAAGGCAGCAATGTCCGCCTGCACGCCACAGAAGCGGGCAAGCCGCTGTATGAAAAACTGGGCTTCGTCGCCACCGGCCACGTTGAACAGCATCAGTGCCGTGAACTGGCGGCGGTGACGCCCGTTGCCTGTGGCCCCCATCAGCAGCTGCGCAGTGCAGGCGTACAGGATGCTGCACTGCTGACCGCGCTGGACCGTCAGACGCTGGGCCAGCATCGCCCGCTGCTGATCGCCAATCTGCTCGACAGCGCGCAGCGTTTTCTGGTACTGGAAGAGAACGGCACGGCGGCAGGGTTTGCCTGCCTGCGCCGCTTCGGGCACGGCTACGCCATTGGCCCGGTGATTGCACGCAGCCTGCCCAACGCGAAGCTGCTGGTCAGTCACCTGCTTAGCGGCGTCAGCGGTCAGTTTGTGCGCATCGATACCGACCGCTCCGCCGGGATGGGGCCGTGGCTCACCGCGCTGGGGCTGGTGGAGGTGGATGCACCGGTCACCATGTACAAAGGGACACCGTGGCAGCCGGAAGCGGGCGGCATGCAGGCGTTCGCCCTGATGAACCAGGCGCTGGCCTGATGAATATCGTCTATAAGTCTGAACCCGAACGCGGGCAGAAATGGGCCGCGCTGGTGGCGGAAATGGCGCCAGCCGCCAGCTTCCGGCTGTGGCCGGAGATCGGGAACCCGGAAGAGGTGGAATATCTGGTCGCCTGGGTCCCACCCGCCGATATTATGCAGCAGTTTCCCAACCTGAAAGTGCTGTTTTCCGTCGGGGCAGGGGCCGATCAGTTCGACTATGCCAGCCTGCCGCCGGATCTGCCGGTGGTGCGGATGATCGAACCCGGCCTGACCAGCGGCATGGTGGAATACGTCACTTTTGCCGTCCTCGGCCTGCACCGCGATATGCCGCGCTATCTGCAGCAGCAGCGGGAGGGCATCTGGCAGGCGCATCCGGTACACACCGCCGCAACACGGCGCATCGGCGTGATGGGGCTTGGCACGCTGGGCGAAGCGGTGCTGAAACCGCTGGTGACGCTCGGTTTTGACTGCGCGGGCTGGAGCCGCACGCCGCGCGACCTGCCCGGCGTACAGTGCTTTGCCGGTAACGAACGGCTCTGCGAGTTCCTTGCCCGCACTGACATTCTGATCTGCCTGCTGCCGCTGACCGCCAGCACCGAAGGGATGCTGAACGCGGACCTGTTCAGCCAGCTGCCTCAGGGGGCGGCGCTAGTGCAGGTCGGACGCGGCGCGCAGCTCAGCCATGACGATTTAATCCGCGCGCTCGACAGCCAGCAGCTGAGCGCGGCGGTGGTGGATGTGACCGCCCCGGAGCCGCTGCCCGCCGGGCACGCCTTCTGGCAACATCCGGCTGTCTGGCTGACGCCACATATCGCCAGCCAGACGCAGCCGGAAAGCGCGGTGCGGGCGCTGCTGGAGAATATCCGCCGCTTTGAGCGCGGTGAAACCATGGTCGGCGTGGTCGACCGCGATAAAGGATACTGAGATGGATATGGCAGCATTAGTGGCGCTGCGGCGCGATATTCACCAGCACCCGGAGCTGGGCTATCAGGAGCACCGTACCAGCGGGCTGGTAGCAGAATTCCTCACCCGGCTGGGGCTGGAGGTGCATCAGGGGATCGGTAAAACCGGCGTCGTCGGTGTGCTGAAGCGCGGCACCAGCCCGCGTTCTGTTGGGCTGCGCGCCGACATGGATGCCCTGCCGATGGCGGATAACGGCAGCCAGCCGTGGAAAAGCCGGCAGGCGAACGTCTGCCACGCCTGCGGTCACGACGGCCACACGGTGATGCTGCTGGGGGCGGCCCAGGCGCTGGCCGCTGACCCGGATTTTGACGGCACGGTGAATTTCATCTTTCAGCCAGCGGAAGAGGGGCTGGCAGGCGCGCAGGCGATGATCGACGACGGCCTGTTTACCCGCTTCCCGTGCGATGCGGTGTATGCCATCCATAACTGGCCGCAGCTGCCGCTGGGGACGGTGCAGACCCGGCCCGGCCCGATAATGGGCGCCGGAGACGCCTTCAGTATCACCGTTGAAGGGGGCGGGGGACATGCTGCTCAGCCGCAGCTGACGCCCGACACGCTGCTGGCCACCAGCGAGCTGGTGGTGGCGCTGCACACCATTGTCAGCCGCGACCTTGACCCGTGCGATCCGGCGGTACTGACGGTGACGCGCATTAACGGCGGTTTCTCGCACAATATGATCCCGGCGCAGGCCACGCTGAGCGGAACGGTACGCACCTTTGACCGTGCGGTGCAGGACCGCATAGAGCAGCGCATGCGCGAGCTGGCGCAGCACGTGACGGCGGCGCACGGCCTGACGGCCCGCGTCACCTATGACCGCTACTATCCGGCCACCGTCAACACGGCGCACGAGGCGGGAGTGGCCCTGAGCGCCGCACGTCGTGCCGGGCTGGAGCATGGCCCGGCGGCAAAACCGGCGCTGACCTCTGAAGACTTCTCCTTTATGTTGCAGGCGAGGCCGGGTGCCTATGTGTGGCTGGGCTCGGCGCAAAGCCGCCCGCTGCACCACTCCGAATATGACTTTAACGATGCGCTGATCCCTTACGGCATCCGCTGGTTCTGCGCGGTAGTGCAGGAATCGCTGGCGGTAAAAATTTAATTCAACGTTTAGGACGAATTACGAAAGTTAATGCTGCCGCTGTGCCCTGAACGGCAGCTTTCCCTTACGGCTTATTGCGATACTTGACCCATGCCCGCAGCGGGCAACGTATTCATCTTCACGTCAATGAGGCAAATAAATGCACAATTTACTGGCTGAACAGCAGACATTCTCTGATAACGCCCTGTTTCTGGACGCTCGTGCAGAAAATGTTCCCCGTGGCGTCGTCACCGCACACCCGATTGTGATTGCGAAAGGTAAAGGTTCCGAAGTCTGGGACGTGGAAGGGAATCGCTATTTAGATTTCGTTGGCGGCATTGGCGTATTAAACGTTGGCCACAGCCATCCTGCGGTGGTCAATGCGGTGACGGAACAGCTGCAGCGGGTGTCTCATGCCTGTTTCCAGGTGGCAGCCTATCCGGGCTATATCGAGCTGGCAAAACGCCTGAACAAGCTGATTGGTGCGGGCGAAGAATTTAAAAGCGTCTTTTTCACCAGCGGCGCCGAAGCGGTGGAAAATGCGGTGAAAATTGCCCGCGCACACACCCAGCGCCCCGGCATTATTGCTTTCGACGGGGCTTTTCATGGCCGAACCCTGCTGGGCGTGACCTTAACCGGCATGAGCCAGCCGTATAAGCAGAACTTTGGCCCGTTCCCCGGTGATATTTACCGCGTTCCGTTCCCGAACGCCTTCCATGATGTTTCCGAAGCGGACTGCTTAAAAGCGCTGGATACCCTGTTTGCGGTGCAGATCCTGCCGGAGCGCGTGGCGGCGATCATCATCGAGCCGGTGCAGGGCGATGGCGGCTTCCTGCCGGCGTCACCGGCCTTTATGCAGGCGCTGCGTGAGATCACCGAACGCCACGGCATCCTGCTGATCTGTGACGAAGTGCAGACCGGTTTTGGCCGCACCGGCAAGATGTTCGGCTTCCAGCACAGCGGGATTGTGCCGGACCTGGTGACCGTGGCAAAAAGCCTCGGCGGCGGTCTGCCCATTTCCGGCGTGGTGGGCAAAGCCGCCGTGATGGACGCGCCGACGCCGGGCGGGCTGGGCGGCACCTATGGCGGGAACGCGCTGGGCTGCGCGGCGGCGCTGGCGGTGCTCGATCTGTTTGAGCACGGGAACCTGCTGGAGCGCTCAAATCAGCTCGGTGAACAGATGAATGCGCGCCTGCAACAGCTGGCGGAGAAATATGCCTGTATCGGAGAAGTGCGCGGCATTGGTTTTATGCAGGCGGTAGAGATTATCGACTTCGAAAGCAAAAAGCCCGACGCCGCACTGACGCAGAAGATCCTCGACAGCGCCTGCCAGGAAGGACTGCTGCTGATTAAATGCGGCCTGCATCGTAATACCGTGCGTTTCCTCGCACCGCTGGTGACCAGCGATTCGCAGCTGGAAGAGGCGCTGCATATCTTTGATATCGCACTGGCTCGTGCCACCGGTCGCCTGGGCTGATAATTCTTCCTCATTGATATTATTGCATTTATTGATAATTACGCCCGGATAGCACGCGTTGTTAAAACACTGGCGTCTCAGTGATTAAGCGTGCTATACCAGTTGAGCGACGTGAACCAATGAGGGGTCTTATGAACGGCTTAATGAAACTGGACCGTATCGACATTAACATCCTGGTACAGCTGCAGAAAGATGGCCGTATCAGCAATGTGAATCTGGCCGATGCCGTTGGGCTTTCGCCCAGCCCCTGCCTGCAGCGCGTAAAGCGCCTTGAAACCGCCGGGTTTATTACCGGCTACGAGGCGCACATCAATCTGACGAAAATCACCGACTCGGTCACCGTTTTTACCGAAGTGACCCTTTCCGGCCATCGGCGCGAAGATTTTCTCAAGTTTGAAAATGCCATCCGCGAGGTTGATGAACTGATGGAGTGCCACCTGATCACCGGTGGCTATGACTATCTGCTGCGCTTTATTACCCGCAGTATTGAGCACTATCAGGAAGTGATTGAAGGACTGCTGGACGCCAAAGTGGGCATCGACAAGTACTTCAGTTATATCGTGATTAAGTCACCGATTATGAAAAGCAGCGTGCCGCTCAGGTCGCTGATTACCCGCCATACCCAGGTCGAATTTTAAACATTTACCACTGTTGTAGAGGCGGACCCTCTTTTCCGGTCCGCCCGTGAGGTAACATCGCCCCGGCAGAATATTTCCCCGCCCGCCCGTAATTCCCCACAAAACGCCGTACCGACCCCGAACAACCAAAAAACTGCGGTGGGTAAAGGGCTTACACTCTTTTTATCCGCCGAAAAAAGAGTCAGGAGCCACCATGCTCAAGCCGGTTGTCCCCGTGGTTGCCGAGTGGCAGCGCGATGAATATCTGTTAAGCAGCGATACCCGCAAACTCGATATCGCGTGGATCCACGCTCAGCTTGCCGAAAAAAGCTACTGGGCCGCCGGGCAGTCGCTGGCCACCACCGAGCGGTCGCTGGCCGCATCGATGCCGTTTGGCATCTATTATCAGCAGAAGCAGGTCGGCTTCGGTCGCCTGATCACCGACTACAGCCGCTTTGCCTACCTCAGCGACGTGATGATTGATGATGCCCACCGCGGCAAAGGGCTGGGCGGCTGGTTTGCTGCCACCATTCTGACCCACCCGGAACTCCACACCATAAAACGCTGGATGCTGGCCACCGACGATGCCCACGAGGTTTATCGTCGGGCGGGCTGGCAGCCGGTGGCCCAGCCACAACGATTGATGGAATTTATTCCCACCCCACCAGAGGAAAACACCCCATGAGTTACCGCGTTGGCGTCGATATTGGCGGATCGTTCACGGATTTTGCGCTGCTGGACGAGCGCGATAACAGCATCCGTACCCTGAAAGTCCTGTCGCGCCCCGACAGCCCCGGCAGCGAAATTACCACCGGGCTGGCTGCGTTCAGGCAGCGCGACGGTATTGACCCTGCAGAAATCACCTACTTCACCCACGGTACTACGGTCGGCGTTAATGCGGTGATCCAGCGCAAAGGCGTGAAGCTGGCGCTGTTCGCCACCGAAGGTTTCTGTGACGTACTGGAGCTGGCGCGGCTTAAAATTCCCCATATCCACGACCTGTTCTCGCGCCGCCCGGCACCGTTAATCACCCGCGACCGCGTTTTCGCTATCAAAGAACGCAGCGACCGCGACGGCAACGTGCTGCAAACCGTCGATCGGCAGAGTGTGATTGACGCGGTGGAGGCGGCACGCGCGGCGGGCTGCGAGGGCATTGTGGTTTCACTGCTGCACAGCTACCGCAACGCCAGTAACGAAGCACAGGTTCGCGAAATCGTCGCTGAAGTGGCGCCCGATCTGCTGACCTCCTGCTCGGCGGAGATCTGGCCGATCATCCGCGAATACGAGCGCACCATCACCGCCGTGATTAACGCCTACGTGCAGCCGAAAGTGATCCACTATCTTGATGCCTTCGAGCGGGCGCTGAAAGAGATGGGCGTGCCGGTCCCCCCGCGTATCACCAAATCCAACGGCGGCGTGATGGGCCTGGCGCAGGCTAAAGCCGAGTGCGTGCAGATGGTGCTGTCCGGCACGGCCTCCGGGGTGATGGGGGCCAGCTATATTGCTGAAAGCTGCGGCTTAAACCGACTGTTAAGTCTGGATATCGGCGGCACCAGCGCTGATGTGGCGGTGATCGTTGACGGTCGCCCGGAATATGGCAACGGTGAAATCATCGGTGACTTCCCGATCTACATTCCGTCCGTCTCGGTGACGTCGGTGGGTCAGGGCGGGGGATCGATTGCCTGGATCGACAGCCTGGGGGTATTGCAGGTCGGACCGGACAGCGCCGGATCGCTGCCGGGGCCGGTCTGCTTCCGCCGTGGCGGCACTGAAGCCACGGCCACCGATGCCTTTGCCGCCTGTGGTCTGATTGGCCACGGTGACCTCGGTTACAACGCCGTGCAGGTAGATGTTGCCGGAGCGCGTGCAGCGGTCGGGAAACTGGCAGACCCGCTGGGGATCAGCATTGAAGAGACGGCTGAAAATATCATCGCCCTGGCCGTCTCCAGCATGTACAGCGATACCAGCGGGCTGATCTCACGCTTCGGCCTGGATCCACGCGAATTTTACTTCCTCGCGTTCGGCGGTGCCGGACCGATGATGGGTTGTTTCCTGGCGCGGGAGCTGAAGCTGAAAGGCGTGGTGGTGCCGCCAACGCCGGGCGTGCTCTCGGCGCTGGGGGGCCTGGTGGCCGACATTAAAAACGATTTCATCCGCACGCTTTACTGCGACCTGGTCCCGGCCGTCAGCGAGCGTCTGCAACAGAATACGCAGCAGCTGCGGGCTGAAGCCGAAGGCTGGCTGGCCCGTGAATACGGCGCGGACCTGCCGTATGAGCTGAGCTTCTCGGCCGATATGCGCTATCGTGGACAGTCCTTTGAGATTGACGTGCTGTTGCAGCCGTCCTGGCTGCTGGAGGGCGACCTGGCGGCGATCCGCAGCGCTTTCGACACCCATCACACCCGTCTTTTTGGCCATCACGATGCGCAGGCCCCGGTCCAAATGATCAATCTGCGGCTGGTGCTCTCATCCCCGACGCCGAAACCGCGCCTGACCACGCTGGCTAAGGCCAACGGCCCGGTACAGGCGCTGCGCCAGGTCGAGGCCTGGATTGACGGCCGCTGGTGGCAGCTGGATGTGGTCTCCCGCAGCGCGCTGTTTGCCGGTCACCAGCTCACCGGACCGGTGATTATTGCCCAGGACGACTGCACCACCTGTGTCCCCCCGCAGATGCAGGTCGATGTTGACCACTACGGTAACCTGATTATTACCCCGCAAACCGGAGCACATCATGGCCATTGATGGACGTAACCTGCAAATTCTCGCCAACTACTGCGCGGCAGCCGCCGACGCGATGGCGTTTACCCTGATGCGCACCGCGCACTCCACCTTTGTCAAAGAGACGGAAGACTTCTCCTGTCAGATTGTCAGCCGCGACGGGCTGGCTTTTGCCTCGCCGCGCAGCTTCGGCGCGCCCTGGTACAGCGGCATTGATTACGGCCCGGTGCTGACGCTGATAGACGGCTATCAGGAAGGCGATATCTGCATCACCAATGACTCGTATGCCGGTAACGTTGCCACCCACTCACCGGACATTCATATCTGGAAACCGGTATTCCATAACGGTGAAATCACCTGCTTTGTGGTCGGGCATATCCACAACACCGACGTTGGCGGCGCGGTTCCTGCCTCACTGTCGCGTTCGCTGACGGAAATCGTGCAGGAGGGTATCCGCATCCCGCCGCTGAAGATCATCAGCGGCGGCGTGCTGAATGAGGAGGTGGCGCGCATTATGCGGCTTAACGTGCGTGCGCCCGACCAGAACTGGGGGGACTTCAACGCCCAGATCGCCTCGGTGAATATCGGAGAGCGCAAGGTGCAGGAGATTATCGCCCGCTTTGGCATTGAGGACTTCCTGACCGGAGTGGAGGGGATCCTCGACTACGCCGAGCAGCAGGCGCGCGGGATTATCAGCACCATCCCTGACGGGGATTACTTCTATGCCGATTACGCGGACGAAGACGGTGAAGGCGGCTATCCCTGCCGAATCGCCGTGACGCTGCGGGTAAAAGGCGACAGCCTGGAGCTGGACTATACCGGCAGCGATCCGCAGTTAATGTCCTCGCTCAATATGCCAACCGGGGGGCGGGAGCGTCATCCGCTGGCGCTGGTCGGGGTCACCTATGTGCTGTCAACGCTGGACCGTTCGCTGCTGCTGAACGCCGGAACGCTGCGCCCGACGCGGGCGATCCTGCCGCCGGGCACCATTATGAACTGCGAGGCGCCGGCTGCCGTAGGCATGCGCTCGCTGACCTGTGCCATGTCGCAGATTGCCACCGTCGGGGCGTTTTCCCTGGCGATGCCGGAACGGCTGCCCGCCAACTCGCCTGGCGGTAACTCGATTATAAATATCCGCACGGTTGACGGACTGAACCGCAGCGTCGTCGCCTCTCTTGGCCCGGTAGGCGGCGGGGCGGGCGGTACGCCGAAACACGATGGCCCGGACGGCTCCGGTGGCCTGTCGGCCTTCCTGAAAAACACGCCGATTGAGATTAACGAAGCCGAAGTTCCGGTACGGTTCCTGCGCTATGGTCTGGCGACCGACAGCGCGGGCGCCGGTGAGTATCGCGGCGGGCTGGCGACTGAAATGGCATTTGAAGTGTCTGCCCCGAATACCACCATTACGGCACGTAACCGCAACCGTTCGGTGTTCTCCTCTGCCGGAGCGGCAGGGGGCCGTGCGGGAAGCACCTCATGGTTCCGCACCGAACATGCCGATGGCCGGGTGACGGAGCACGGCAACACCGATGTGATCCACTGTGGTCCGGGTGATGTGGTGGCGATTAAAGGGCCGGGCGCAGGGGGCTACGGGCTGGCGAAGAACCGCCGCGTGCAGGCGGTACTGCAGGACGTGCAGTGTGGATTCCTGACGGAGCAGGCGGCGCGTGAGCAGTACGGCGTGGCGCTCGCACACGGTGAGATCGACGAAGTCACCACCGCGCGCCTGCGTGCGGCGATGCCGGAAGGCAGCGGCGAACACTTTGACGTCGGTGAGGCGCGCCGCACCTTTGAAACCCTGTGGACGCCGGAGCGCTATCAGCTGTTGACCGCATTCCTGGCGCAGCAGCCGGTGGTCTGGCGTCACTTCCTCAAACATCAGATATTTGCGGCGGTGAAGGCGGGCGAGGGCGGCGAGCTGCCGCTGGCTGAACAGATGTCGGGGCTGTTTGCCGGGCTGAAGCAACGTTTCCCGGCGCTGAGCGCGGTATAACACCGGTCCCGTACCGAGGATTTCCCCGACCGTGCGGACAGAGGTTGGTGCCCCGTCATCCGGTATCCGCATTATTCTGCGCTGTTCAGTTTATCCAGTTCCCACTGCAGCGGGTTTTGACGAATATAGTCGCGAATGCGGGTTAATTCTGCACTGTTGCGGATAACCCGATCGTAAAATCCCCGCTGCCACAAAGGCCGCGGTGAGCGAACCGTTTTACTGACGCTGCCTTTAAACAGGGCGACAAGGGAATTCAGGCCGGGTCCGGTTCCTTGCGTTATCCAGAGAATAGCGTGCAGGTGATTGGGCATCAGCACCATTTGATCGATTTTCAGCGTAGTAAACCTGTCCGGCAGCGTTCGCCAGCAGCGGCATACCGTCGTGGCGGCAGGGGAAGGGTGCAGAATGCCGGCCTCAATTTCGCCAAAATAGTGTTTACGCTGGTGGGTGACAAGCGTAATGAAATAAGCGCCCGGATGGCGGTAATCATAGTGAGGCAGGCGAAGCGATTTCCGTTTTTGCATGATGTTTCTCCCTGAAAACCCCAGCGTAAAAGCCCGGTGTTTACAGGTAAAATATCAAAGAGTGTTTTCCCGAGACGGCTCGAAAAAATGACGGGCTGACCGGAAAAGAAGGTCAGCCCCTACAGGATTCGGGTAACGGTATTGCCACCGGGGGTGAACCATCGTACCGGTTGCCCCGTGTTGATGGTTTCCTAATGTCCCGTAGGGGGCGACCTTTTTTTCCGGTCGCCCCGTGCCAATGGCACAGCACAGCGGTGATGAAGACCTTTTTTTTCGGTCGCCCCGTGTTGATGGTCTGCGCGCTGCGGGCTGACCGGAAAAGAAGGTCAGCCCCTACAGGGTTCGGGTAACGATATTGCCACCGGGGGCGAACCACCGCACCGGTCGCCCCATGGTGATGGTTTCCTAATGTCCCGTAGGGGGCGACCTTTTTTTTCGGTCGCCCCGTGCCAATGGCATAGCACAGCGGTGATGAAGACCTTTTTTTCCGGTCGCCCCGTGTTGATGGTCTGCGCGCTGCGGGCTGACCGGAAAAGAAGGTCAGCCCCTACAGGATTCGGGTAACGATATTGCCACCGGGGGTGAACCATCGCACCGGTCGTCCCATGGTAATGGTTTCCTAATGTCCCGTAGGGGGCGACCTTTTTTTCCGGTCGCCCCGTGTTGATGGTCTGCGCGCTGCGGGCTGACCGGAAAAGAAGGTCAGCCCCTACAGGATTCGGGTAACGGTATTGCCACCGGAGGCGAACCATCGCACCGGTCGCCCCAGGGTGATGGTTTCCTAATGTCCCGTAGGGGGCGACCTTTTTTTTTCGGTCGCCCCGTGCCAATGGCATAGCACAGCGGTGATGAAGACCTTTTTTTTCGGTCGCCCCGTGCCGATGTTCAGCCCCGACAGGTTTCGCGTTGCTGTGTTTTCATATCCGGGATCAGCGTTAACAGCCCGCACAGCGCCATACCTGCTCCGATCCACAGCGGTGCGCTGAGCCCGAAACCGTACTCAATCCCCAGTCCTCCCAGCAACGATCCCAGCATCAGGCCGAAGGTAATCATCGAGGTGTGCAGCGTGTTCACCAGCTGACGATTGCCGGCCGCTGCCATCACGCGCGTCACCATCGCCGGGTTCATCGTCACGCCGAACAGCCCGACGCCAATCACCGAGGCGATGGCGACTGACGGTAGCTGAATAAAGCTGGCAAACAGCGCGAAGCAGCAGGCCAGTGCCAGCAGACCAGTGGCTATCACCGGCAGCGCATAACGCCCGGCAAGCCTGCCTACCACGGCATTGCCCAGCACCGTGGCGCTACCATACACCAGCAGCAGCACGGTCACTTCCCCCTGGCTGAAACCGCTCTGCGAACTGAGGATCGGGGTAAAGTAGCTGAAGCCCGCGAAGGTCGCGCCAATAATCAGCAGGCTGGTGCTGTAGGCGCGCCACAGCGTCGGGTTTTTCAGCGCCCGCAGCTCATCCGCCAGGTTGATCTCATCCGGTTCCAGCGTGGCAGGCACCGTTTTGTACGTCAGCCACAGGGCCAGCAGCGCAATCACCACGACCGACCAGAAGCTGATACGCCAGCCTGCCAGATTGCCAATAAAGCTGGCCAGCGGCAGGCCAAGCACGGTGCCAATCATCAGCCCGCCCAGCACCACAGTAATCGCCCCGGAAATCTGTTCAGCAGGCACTAATTTGACCCCGGTCCCGACCGCGCAGCCGATAAAGGCCCCCGCTACTGCGCCAGTGAGAATACGGGCAACTATCAGCGGCAGATAGCTGCCCGCCACCGCCCCCAGCGCCTGGCTGACGACGAACAGCACCAGCAGGATCAGCAGACTGCGGCGCGGCGGATGCTTCAGCAGCAGCAGGGCGAGCAACGGGCCGCCAATCGCCATGGCCAGCGCATAAACGGTAATCAGATAACCGGTCATCGGCAGACTGATATGCAGATCGGCGCTCATGATATTCATCAGAGCAGCAACCTGGAATTCGCTGGTGACCAGTGCAAAAACACCAAATCCCAGGGTATAAACCGCAGCGGGAAGACGGGCGGGAGACGACGACATAACGTTTCCTGATAATCAATAAGTGAAGGACAAGTGTAGAGCCTGAGACAGCCGCGTCCAGCTAGCCTTTAGTAGAGGGGGGAGGGAAGATAGTTCATTTCGAGCGCACGGCGAATCGCATGTTTCCCATTGCTGACGCCCAGTTTGCGCGTGGCATTGGCGATATGAAATTTCACGGTACTGAGCTGAATCCCCAGGATGATGGCGATCTCACCGTAGGTTTTACCCCGGCTGCTCCACAGCAACACTTCCTGCTCACGCGGCGACAGCGCAGGGCTGTTTTTGGGCCGCAGATGGGTTTTTTCGTGCAGCAGGATTAACAGCATCTGCAAATTCGCCAGCCGGCAAATGACATCATGGGAAAACGTCAGGTTGTCGTGGCGGCGTATCACGCTCAGCAGTGACATCTGTTGCTGCTCGTCGTGAACCGCGAAGGTAAAGCCTTTTACACGCTGGCACTGGCTGCCAGCATCGCATATCCCGACATTAGGACGTGTGCAATCCCGCCAGTTAAACGGGGAAATGCGCTGTCGGGCGGCCAGAGCCACCGGATCTTTCAGATAGCGGCGGCGATCGCGATAGTCGGTGATCCACTCATCTGAATGGCTGGAGAGCACCAGCGCCTCTTCGGGTGCGAGCTTATTCTGACGCAGATAAAGAAAATCCACCTCTCCCAGTTCTGCCAGCCGCTGGTTCAAAACAGCCCCGGCCTGCACGATCTCGCTTTTGTTATCCACGCGGTTTCCTTCTGCCCCATTCTGACGCTGTCTATCCTGACACACTCTCCGCGCTTTTTAAAAACCTTCATCTGGCGTTAACCGCACTGTCACACAACACCTGCAATGTAAATGCCATCAGCAGCAGGGAACTTAACGCAAATTACCCGGCTGCCCACTTTGTCCCGTGGAGATTTTTTTATGCTCAACTTATCCAGACATCCGACCACTTTGTATCAGGCGATAGCGGCTCAGCTGGAAGACGAGCTGCGCAGCCGCTACCGCAGCGGCGAGTATCTGCCGTCGGAAAAACAGCTGGCGGCGCACTATGCCGTTAACCGTCATACCCTGCGCCGTGCAGTGGATGAGCTGGTGGACAAAGGCCTGGTTCAGCGCCGTCAGGGCGTGGGCATCCTGGTGCTGATGCGCCCGTATGATTATCCGCTCCATGCCCAGGCGCGTTTCAGCCAGAACCTGATGGAGCAGGGGAGCCACCCGACCAGCGAACGTCTGCTGGCGGTGCTGCGCCCCTGCAATGCCGAAGTGGCTGCCGCGCTGGCCTGTAATGAGGGCGATACGGTGATCCACCTGCGCACGCTGCGTCGGGTTAACGGCGTTCCGGTCTGCGTGATTAACCACTATCTGCCGGATCTGACCTGGTGGCCGCAGCTGCAAAAGTTCAGCAGCGGTTCACTGCATGATTTTATCCGCCAGCATCTTACCGCCGGGCTGACGCGCAAACAGACGCGCATTACCGCGCGCCGGGCACAGGCGAAAGAGAGCGGCCTGCTGGAAGTTTCCCTGCACGCGCCGCTGCTGTGCGTGCGCACCCTGAACACCTGTACCGACGGCGGCAGCATGGCGGAATACTCCGTCAGCCTGACGCGTGCCGACATGATTGAACTGACGCTGGAGCACTAAATGGAAGCACATAAGGCACGTCAGCACTGGTTATCGGTGCTGGCCCACAGTCAGCCACAGCAGCTGCTGGCGCACTGGCCTGCAGAGTTGCCGGAGTATCAGCTGCTGCGCGCCCCGGAAACGGGTCTGACCCGTTTACAGGCGCGCATGGGCGGCACCGGTCGCCGCTTTATTCTCGGTGATACCACCGTAACGCGCGCCGTGGTGCGTCTTGAAAACGGCGTGTGCGGCTACAGCTATCTCCTGGGGCGTGATAAAGCCCACGCCGAACGCTGCGCGCTGCTCGATGCCCTGTTGCAGGGTGACAGCTCACAGCACTTATATCAGCAGATTATCGTGCCGCTGGCGGCCCTGCGTGAGGAGCAGCTGGCGCTGCGCTCACGGGAAGTCGCCAGCAGCCGGGTCGATTTCTTTACCCTTGTCCGGGGAGACAACGCATGACCTTACTTGCCAGTTTTAGCCACCCCGTTGCGGATTCCCAGCGCGCCTTCCGTCGTATTCTTAAAGCGATGAGTGAGCCGGGTGTGATGGTGTCACTGCCTGCACTGCCGGCCTGGGGCAAAGCGTCGTCTGCCGCTACCGCCGTGATGATGACCCTGGTGGACCACGAAACCCCCCTGTGGATTGACGATGCCCTGCGCGACGACGCGCTGTTAAGCAATCTGCGTTTCCACACCGGTGCGCCGGTCACCGACAGCCCCGATGCGCCGTTTGCCCTGCTGCATGCCCGCTCCGGTACCCGCATCGACAGCTTCTCTCCCGGTGACAATATGTCGCCTGAAAAAAGCAGCACGCTGATCGTTGATGTTCCCGCTCTCAGCGGTGGCCTGACGCTGCGCCTGCGCGGCCCCGGCCTGATGGAGCGCCGGGCGATTGCCCCGCAGCTGCCGGAAAGCGTGCTGAGCTATCTGCGTGACCGCCACCACCGTTTCCCACAGGGGATTGACCTGATCTTCACCTGCGGTGAAAACATGATGGCTCTGCCGCGCAGCACCGACGTGGAGGTCTGCTGATGTACGTTGCGGTGAAAGGGGGCGAGAAGGCCATAGCCGCCGCCCATCAGCTGCAGGAAAGCCTGCGCCGGGGGGACAGTGAACAGCCGGAGCTGTCCTGTGTCCAGATTGACCAGCAGCTGGGTCTGGCAGTGGACCGCGTGATGACCGAAGGCGGCATTCACGATCGTGAGCTGGCGGCGCTGGCCATCAAGCAGGCCTGCGGTGACCTGGTGGAGGCCATTTTTCTGCTACGCGCCTACCGCACCACGCTGCCGCGCCTGGCTGACAGCCTGCCGCTGGACACGGGGGCAATGCGCGTCGAGCGCCGCATCTCTGCGGTATATAAAGATCTGCCCGGCGGGCAGCTGCTCGGCCCGACTTTTGACTATACCCACCGCCTGCTGGATTTCACCCTGCTGGCTGAAGGCAAAGCGCCGCTGACGCCGCGCGCGCAAGAGCCGCAGGCGGCGGAGTGCCCACATATGTTTGACCTGATGACGCGTGAAGGTCTGGCCCTGCGCGAAGAGGATGACGGCAGCGAACCGCTCGATATCACCCGCGATGCCCCTTCCTACCCGATGCCGCGTTCGGCCCGCCTGCAACAGCTGGTGCGCGGTGATGAGGGTTTCCTGCTGGCGCTGGGCTACTCCACGCAGCGCGGCTACGGGCGTACCCATCCGTTTGCCGGGGAGATCCGCACGGGTTACGTGACGGTAGAGATCGTGCCGGAAGAGCTGGGCTTCGCGCTGGACATCGGTGAAGTGATGCTGACCGAGTGTGAAATGGTCAACGGCTTTACCACCCCTGATGACTGCGCCCCGCACTTCACCCGCGGTTACGGGCTGGTGTTTGGCCGCGCGGAGCGTAAAGCGATGGCGATGGCGCTGGTGGACCGCGCCTTACAGACCGACGAACACGGCGAACGCATTACCAGCCCGGCGCAGGACGAAGAGTTTGTGCTGTCACACGCGGATAATGTTGAAGCAGCAGGGTTTGTCTCGCATCTGAAACTTCCTCATTACGTGGATTTCCAGGCTGAACTGGAACTGCTGAAACGCCTGCGGGCGGAATACCAGGAGACGCAACGTGACTGAACTGAGCGGTTACAACCCCGGCTATCTTGATGAACAGAGTAAACGCACCATCCGCCGCGCCATCCTCAAAGCCGTCGCGATCCCCGGCTATCAGGTGCCGTTTGCCGGCCGCGAGATGCCGATGCCTTACGGCTGGGGCACCGGCGGCATTCAGCTGACGGCCAGCGTGATTGGCGAGCATGACGTGTTGAAGGTGATCGACCAGGGGGCGGATGACACCACCAATGCGGTCTCCATCCGCCGCTTCTTTCAGCGCGTCAGCGGGGCAGCCACCACCGAGCGTACGGTAGATGCCACGCTGATTCAGACCCGTCACCGCATTCCTGAAACGCCGCTGAGCGAAGACCAGATCCTGATTTACCAGGTGCCCATCCCGGAACCGCTGCGCTTTATTGAGCCGCGTGAAACTGAAACCCGCACCATGCACGCGCTGGAGGAGTACGGCATCATGCAGGTCAAACTGTATGAAGATATCGCCCGCTACGGCCACATCGCCACCACTTATGCCTATCCGGTGAAGGTGAACGATCGCTACGTGATGGACCCGTCACCGATCCCGAAATTTGACAACCCGAAGATGGATATGATGCCCGCGCTGCAGCTGTTCGGTGCCGGGCGTGAGAAGCGTATTTACGCGCTTCCACCGTATACCAGAGTGGAAAGCCTGGATTTCGACGATCATCCTTTCACCGTTCAGCAGTGGGATGAACCCTGCGCGCTGTGCGGATCGCGCGAAAGCTATCTGGATGAAGTGGTGCTCGACGACGCCGGTTCACGCCTGTTTGTCTGCTCCGACACCGACTACTGCCATCAGCAACAGGAAAAAAAATCATGAAGCGCGAAACTCCCCTGCTGGCGGTCAATCAGTTAACCCATCTGTACGCGCCGGGAAAAGGCTTCAGCGATGTGTCGTTTGAGCTGTATCCGGGTGAGGTGCTGGGCATTGTCGGTGAGTCCGGCTCCGGTAAAACTACGCTGCTGAAGTCAATTTCTGCCCGCCTGGCTCCGCAGCAGGGCGAGATTATCTATCAGGGGCAGGATCTGTATGCCCTGAGCGAAAGCGACCGCCGCCGCCTGCTGCGCACCGAATGGGGCGTCGTGCATCAGTATCCGATGGACGGCCTGCGGCCGCAGGTCTCTGCCGGGGGCAATATTGGTGAGCGCCTGATGGCGGTCGGCCAGCGCCATTACGGACAGATCCGCGAAACCGCCGGCAAATGGTTACAGGATGTGGAGATCCCGCTGTCGCGTATTGATGACCTGCCGGGCACCTTTTCCGGCGGTATGCAGCAGCGCCTGCAAATCGCCCGCAATCTGGTGACCCATCCCACGCTGGTGTTTATGGATGAACCCACCGGCGGGCTGGATGTGTCGGTACAGGCACGCCTGCTCGATCTGCTGCGCAGCCTGGTGCGTGACCTTAATCTGGCGGTGGTGATTGTCACCCACGATCTTGGCGTCGCACGCCTGCTGGCCCACCGTCTGCTGGTGATGAAAGAGGGAAAGGTGGTGGAGAGCGGTCTGACCGACCGGGTGCTGGACGACCCGCATCACCCGTATACCCAACTGCTGGTGTCGTCGATTGTGTGAAACCGTCCCGCCCGGAACCAGGGGCGCAGGCACCATTATTCCGTAATTCCGTAATTCCGTAATTCCGTAATTCCGTAGGGGGCGACCATTTTTTCCGGTCGCCCCGCATGGGGATTAACCTTGTTTGCAGGGAATGAAAATGAATCTGAAACTGCGCGTCGAAAATCTGTCAAAAACGTTTGTGATGCACAACCAGCACGGTGCCGAACTGCCGGTGCTGCGTAACGCCTCGTTGCAGGTTGCCGCAGGGGAATGCGTGGTGCTGCACGGCCATTCTGGCAGCGGTAAATCCACGCTGCTGCGCTCGCTGTACGCCAACTACCTGCCGGACAGTGGCCATATCTGGGTGGAGCACCAGCAGCAGTGGGTGGACCTGGTCAGCGCACCGGCGCGGCAGATCCTGACCATTCGCCGCGATACCCTCGGCTGGGTCAGCCAGTTTCTGCGCGTGATCCCGCGCATTACCACGCTGGAGGTGGTGATGCAGCCGCTGCTGGAGCGTGGGGTGGGGCGCACGGAGAGTGAGGAGCGGGCAAAATCCCTGCTTTCGCGCCTCAACGTGCCGCAGCGCCTGTGGTCTCTGGCCCCGTCAACCTTCTCCGGCGGTGAGCAGCAGCGCGTCAACATCGCGCGCGGCTTTATCGCCGATTCGCCGATCCTGCTGCTGGATGAACCTACCGCCTCGCTTGATGCCATCAACAGTGCCGCGGTGGTGGCGCTGATTGAAGAGGCCCGCCAGCGCGGCGCCGCGATAGTGGGCATTTTTCATGATACCGCGGTGCGCGATCGCATCGCTGACCGTCTGCATGTGATGCAGCCCGTTGCTCTGGAGCACGCCGAATGATCATCAATAACGTCAAACTGATTCTGGAAAATGAAGTCGTTGCGGGTTCGCTGGCCTGTGAAAATGGCGCGATTGTCGCTTACTCCGACACGCAGAGCCAGCTTCCGGCGGCCATCGACGGTGAGGGCGGCTGGCTGATGCCGGGCATGGTCGAACTGCATACCGACAACCTGGATAAATTCTTCACCCCGCGCCCGAAGGTGGACTGGCCTGCCCATTCCGCGATGAGCAGCCATGACGCGCTGATTATCGCCAGCGGCATCACCACGGTGCTGGACGCCATCGGCGTGGGCGACGTGCGCGACGGCGGGCACCGGATGGAAAATCTGAATAAGATGATCGATGCGATTCGTCACTCGCAGAAGCACGGGCTGAACCGTGCCGAACATCGGCTGCACCTGCGCTGCGAGCTGCCGCATGACTCCACGCTGCCGCTGTTTGAACAGCTGATGTGCAACCCGGCGCTGTCGCTGGTGTCGCTGATGGACCACTCTCCGGGTCAGCGCCAGTATGTCTCGCTGGCGGCGTGGCGCACCTATTTTGGCGGAAAATATCAGCTCAGTGACGCTCAGCTCGACGAGTATCAGGTCGATCAGCTGCGTCTGGCGGCCCGCTGGTCAGTGCCGAACCGCGAGGCGATCTCCGCCTGGTGCCGTCAGTATGATATCCCGCTGGCCAGCCACGATGACGCCACCTGGGAACACGTGGTGGAATCAAAAGGTGTCGGCAGTACCATCGCCGAATTCCCGACCACCGAAGAGGCGGCGCGCGCTTCGCGCGAGATGGGCCTTAACGTGCTGATGGGGGCGCCAAATATCGTACGCGGTGGTTCGCACTCCGGTAACGTGGCGGCCAGCGAGCTGGCACAGCTCGGCCTGCTGGATATTCTTTCATCAGACTACTATCCCGCCAGCCTGCTGGATGCGGCTTTCCGTCTCGCCGCCGACGAGCGCAACAGCATGACCCTGCCGCAGGCGGTCGCGCTGGTCACCCGTAACCCCGCCCGCGCTATCGGCCTGGACGATCGCGGGGCGATCGCTGAGGGCAAACGCGCCGATCTGGTGCTGGTGCGTCAGCACCGCGAGCAGGTGTATGTTTCCCGCGTGTGGGCTCAGGGCAGGTCGGTGTTCTGATGGGGCGGCTGATCTGGCTGATGGGGCCTTCCGGATCCGGTAAAGACAGCCTGCTGCTGGCCCTGCGCGAGTGCGCACCGGAGCGGATGATTGTTGCCCATCGCTACATTACCCGCAGCGCCAGCGCCGGGGGCGAGAACCACGTTGCCCTCAGCGAGCAGGAGTTCCGGCGGCGGCGTGAGCACGGCCTGTTTGCCCTTGACTGGCAGGCCCACCAGTTCTGTTACGCGCTGGGCATTGAGATCGACCAGTGGCTGGCCGCCGGGCTGGACGTGGTGGTGAACGGTTCACGGCTGCATCTGGACGCGGCACAACAGCGCTACGGTGACCGGCTGCTGGCCGTCTGCTTACAGGTGTCGCCGGAGATCCTTGCCTCACGCCTGCGCCAGCGCGGGCGTGAGGATGAAGCGGCGATCGGCCAGCGTCTGAAACGCGCGGCGCAGCCGGGGCCGGCAGGGTGCATCACATTGAGTAATAACGGGCCATTGAGTGAGACGCTGCGGGATTTCTCCGCGCTCCTGGCGGAACGCAGCGCGTAGGGTTGCGTTCCGCCTTCCACCGCGGGCGAGGCGCACCTCGCCCCTCCACGTCTAATGGTCAGGATCGCTGGTGACATAGCTGAAAAACAGCTTTTCAGGATCCCATTTTTCTCTCAGCTCATTCAGCCGCAGCCATTTTTCATCAGAAAAACATTGCCTTGCCATTTCCGGCGCAATGGAGAGATCAATTTCATTGATGTAATAGCCGCTGGCCCAGGGGGCGATCGCCGCATTCAGTTTCTTCATCAGCCGTTCGTTTGCAGCGAAGTCCTGCTGATTTTCGCCAATCAGATACCACGACACATAGTGTGGTGCCCAGTGGGTAAAGCTACAGGGTTCCGGCACGGTAGGATTGGTATCAATCACGGAGAATCCGAACGAGCGTGAGTCAACGGCTTCCTGCTCCAGCAGCCCGGCGATAACCGGTAAAACCTTTTCGGGATGTTCGGTAAAGAAGGCCGTTTCACTGGTCCGGCTGGTGCTGTAAGCATCGGTCGCACCCAGCGCGGAGAACAGGTCGAGATAGTTCAGCGACCGGTTGTGCACGCTGTGTAATGTACAGATTTCTGGCAGCCTGCTGCGGTTGAAAATTTCCGCCACTGCTGTCGCTGCCTCTTCAGTTGCGCCAAACGAGATAACGTTCAGCACATAGTGCCAGCGCTGTTCTGCGGCAGGCGTACCGGGGGGCGAGAACCTGCCGAGCGCCCCCAGGATTTCCGACCGTTGATTATTGGCGGGCAGCAGCGTCAGAACCTCTTCAATGGCGGAACCCAGGCGGTCCAGCGGGAAATAAAATGTGTTCATCACCGCGGCCGGTGCCGGATGCAGCTGGAGTTTATAACGCAGCACCACGGCAAAAAAACCGGGGCCAACGCCGCGTATAGCCCAGAAGAGATCGGGGTTTTCCGTGGCCGAGGCGGTGACGATGCGGCCATCGGCCAGCATCAGTTCGGCAGCCAGCACCGATGCACATCCCATTCCGTAGGCGGGCATATTCCAGCCCATTCCGCCGCCCAGCAGAAACCCGCCCAGCGTGACAAACCCGGTGTGCGCGCCGGGGAACACCAGCCCGTGCTGAAAAGTTTCCTCATTGAGTTGCTGGCTGAACACGCCGGGACCTGCCCAGGCGGTCTTTGAACCGGCATCAATGTCGATGGTATTAAACAGGGATAAATCGATTGTCACTGCGTTATGACGCAGCGGTGAGTGGGTAATGTTATGCCCGGAGCTGCGCAGAGCGACCTGATGCCCGGCCTGTGCCGCATAGGCCAGAAGCAGTTGAATGTCCCCGGCGTCCTGCGGCTGTGCGATCACCGCCGGAAAGCGGCGCGGCTTGATGCTGTACCACGTCATTCCCCAGAACCAGCGGAGCCAGGCGGGATCCGACCGCCAGACCAGAATGCCCTTAAAGGGCTGTAGCAGGTCGGGTTTACTTTCTCTGGCAAAGCTGAGCAGCGGGTTGAGCCAGCCGGACGCGACAACACCCAGAGCGGTTATGGTTTTCAGTACACTTCGACGCGTTACAGAGCGTTTATTCATATCACCCTCGGCTTTATTTATTTTCAACAGGTAACTCGCTGAAATATTTCGCCAGCTGTTTCATATCGGCTGCCGTCAGATTTTTGGTGATGTTTTCCATCATGCCGTTTTTCCGGCTGCCATCGCGAAAGGCATTCAGCTGACTTTCTAAATAGGGGGCTTTCTGACCGGCAATATTGGGCCATTCAGGTGACTGGCTGATGCCGCCAGGGCCGTGGCAGCTCATGCAGCTGTTGGCTTTCGCCAGCTGGTTTACCGTTCCGGGGGGATATTCATCCGTCGCGTCAGCGATAGCGGGCAGGGCGGCGCTGATGACCGCGACGAATAGCAGAGAGCTGAGGCGCGCGCGGGGGATTCTGATTTTCATTAAAACTCCTTTTTGTCGATAATCTGAATTTATTTCGTTGCGGCGGAGGGGCCATTTTTTCGCAACGTCTTGACGGCGGATGCCGCAACGGGCGCAGATTCATTTCCCCAGGATGAACGGATAAAGCTCACGACGTCGGCAATCTGCCGATCGCTTAACTGTCCGGCAAAGCCCGGCATGGCATAGCCGGGCCCCGACAATGCACTTTCAGCCTGGGTGCCACCGTTCAGCACGATGCTGATTAACCCGGCAGGATCGGCACTGTTAACAGCAGAATTCAGCGCCAGCGCCGGGAATTTTTTGCGATAACCCAGTCCGTTGGTTAAATGGCAGGCTGAACAGTGTGTTAAATAGATTTCAGCGCCGGGTCTGGACACATCTCCCTTGCTGAAGGCGGTATAGGTCTTCATCGTGTAATAAGGCTGAGACTGGGTAACGGCCGGAGACAGGGTGCGCAGATAGGTGGCGATGGCCTGAAGATCGTGCTCCGTCATATATTGCGTTGAATTGGTGACCACCTCTGACATCGGGCCAAAGGTCGCTGTTTTGTCCGTGACGCCGGTTTTAAGCAGTTCGACCAGCTCATTGCTATGGCTCATTCCCAGACCGGAGCGCAGTTCGCCCCGTAAAGACGGCGCGGCATAGCCGTCAATGACCTGCCCGCCCGACAGGTAGTCTGTTCCTGAAGGGTCGTCATAGGCCATTTCCTGCTGGGTGATGGCGCGCGGGGTATGGCAGGCGCCGCAATGCCCCAGTCCGGTGACATAATACGCCCCCAGCTGCACCGGGTCGTCCGGCGTGTGTTGCAATACCGGGCCGCTTTCTGGCGCAAAGAACCAGCGCCACCAGGTCATGGGCCAGCGCAGCGACAGCGGCCACGGGATGGTGTTTTCAGCGCTGGCCTGCGGCACGGGTTTTACTTCGTTAATAAAATACGCGTAGAGCGCCTGCATATCCTGCTGCGAAATACGGCTGTAAGAGGGCCAGGGCATCGACGGATAGAGCGTGGATCCATCTTTACGAATGCCGTATCTGACGGCATTGTCAAAGTCAGCGTAGCTGAAGTGACCGATGCCAAACTGTTTATCCGGGGTGATATTGGGCGGAACCATCCCGCCAATCGGTGAGGCGATAGCCACCCCTCCACTGAACGGCGGTTCTCCGGCCCGGCTGTGGCAGGCAATGCAGTCGCCGACGCGAGCCAGATACGCACCGCGCTGAATCTGTTCAGGGTCAGCGGGAGGGAGTAAGGTTTTCTGCGAGCTGGCAGGGGCAGGGATGACCAGCGTTGCTCCCCAGGCAATGAAAACAGCAGCTAGCGGAAGAATAATGGCGATTTTAATCCAGCGAACTTTTCGTGAACGACTCTGATGACTTAACCCGCTATGATTGCGGGCAGACAACATCCTGTTTTTCATACGTATGATCTTCCTTAGTAGCCACAGGCTTTAATATTGCAATACTTCAGTCAGACAGAAAGTGAGGATATTTTTCCTGCGGGATTGTCTGTTATTGCTGTGCCATGAGTTTAGCCGCAACGTGCCTGGATAAATTATGATTTATTGCACTAATGTAAATTCCCCCTCTGGGAGGTGAATGGCGTTTTAATACTGAACGGGCAGTTTTAGGTGTTTTCTGGCAATAAAATGAGTGTGGTTGTGCAGATCTATGGCGTGAACTCTTTTTCCCCCCACTTCATCGTGCCCCGTTCCTCTTCCGATTCCACTTCCTCAAAGGAGGCTTGCATATTTTTGAGGCACTCTCTGGCGGGTAAACCTGCTTTTTTCAACGATTCTGAGGCAAGCTTGTAGTAGAGCAGCGTGGATTTTTTGGAGTACTCCATGATGAGAGGGAGTGAGCATACAGTTCCAGTATCGTAGCGTTGGACCAGAACATCTTTGTTGTTAACTAACTTATTTGTTGAGTTTAGTGTTGTAAGAGGGTTTTTGATTAGTGCAAAACCAATTGCCTCTACGAACTCTATCGATTGTGAGTCGCTAAAAGAGTGATTAATGCGTATCACAGTTTCGGATAATTCTTCCAATGTATGTTGGTCCCCTGAGGAAATATTTTGAATGAGATTCGCCCAATTTGAATAGGGAGTAGCAAAAACTAAGTTGGGAATAAAAATAAACAAAAACATAAATATGGCGCGTATCATTCCACCACTCAACTGCCCTGTCACCGGATGACCAGATACGGTTACGTGTGGTATTTCCGATAATGATACAGCCTTCTGAGGCATGGCCCGGCGGTTTGGCGCTTATCCTTTAGCCATAAATAAACGGGTATTGTCATGTTATTCATCCTTAATTACCCATGATTAAAAAATGTTGTCCATTTCCTGGGCAGTATGCGCACGTCCACCTTATTCACCTGCGCTAAACCCCTTCTTGACAATAGGTGCTTATCACTCCGGGTGCTGAGAGTATTTCAGCCTGTCATTTTTCCATCACCCCGTTGTCATTAAACTTTCATTGCACACATGGTTAATAGGGCGCACAGCGGATAACGCGCAACCTGACTTTGGTAAACATATGGCACAGGCATTATTGAAGATTGCCCCCCAGCATCAGACGGCCCCGCAGGCAGCGCTGCGCCCGAAAGTGCTGTCGGTTAATGGCTTAGGGAAATCCTACGGTACGCAGAATCGCGTCCTGCACGATATTAACTTTGATCTGCATTCCGGCGAGCTGGTGGCGGTAATTGGCCGCAGCGGTGCAGGGAAATCGACCCTGCTGCATGTGCTGAATGGGACGATTCCGGCCAGCGAAGGCGAGATCCTCAACTTTCACGAGAATGGTAAGCAGCAGAACATCGTTGAGCTGAACACCCGGCAGATGCGCCAGTGGCGCAGTGAGTGCGGCATGATTTTCCAGGATTTCTGCCTGGTGCCGCGTCTGGATGTGCTGACCAATGTCCTGCTGGGCCGTCTGAGCCAGACCTCGACGCTGAAATCTTTCTTTAAAATCTTCCCCGATGAAGACCGCGCCCGCGCTATCGGTCTGCTGGAGTGGCTGAATATGCTGCCGCAGGCGCTGCAGCGCGCGGAAAATCTTTCCGGCGGGCAGATGCAGCGCGTGGCGATCTGCCGTGCGCTGATGCAGAACCCGAAAATTTTACTGGCGGATGAGCCGGTCGCCTCCCTCGACCCGAAAAACACCCGCCGCATCATGGACGTACTGCGTCAGGTGAGTGATAACGGCATCAGCGTGATGGTCAACCTGCACTCGGTAGAGCTGGTGAAAGAGTATTGTACGCGCGCCATTGGCATCGCTAAGGGCCGCATTGTGTTTGACGGACACCCGTCAGAACTGACCGACGATCTCCTGCATTTGTTGTACGGCGACGAAATTTCTCAACTGAACGAAAACCTCCATTCCTGACTGAGCAACAGCCGGTCTTTGGGGCAATAACACTTTTATGGGACACGGAACTCAGCAATGAAAAAAATCATTCTCGCAGCGGTAATCAGTAGTGTGATGGCAGCCAACGTGTCTGCCGCCGACGCACCAAAAGAACTGAATTTAGGTATCCTTGGCGGCCAGAATGCCACGCAGCAGATTGGTGATAACCAGTGCGTGAAAGACTTCTTCGACAAAGAGCTGAATGTTGATACAAAACTGCGTAACTCGTCTGACTACTCTGGCGTGATCCAGGGCCTGATTGGCGGCAAAGTGGACATGGTGCTCAGCATGTCCCCTTCCTCCTATGCTTCGGTCTACATCAACGACCCGAAAGCGGTCGATGTCGTGGGGATCGTGGTGGACGACGCCGATAAATCACGCGGTTATCACTCCGTGGTGGTGGTAAAAGCCGACAGCCCGTACAAAACCCTGGCCGACCTGAAGGGCAAATCATTCGGCATGGCTGACCCGGATTCTACCTCCGGCTTCCTGATCCCGAATGAAAGCTTCAAGAAAGAGTTCGGCGGCACGGTGGACGATAAGTACAACGGCCACTTCTCCAGCGTGACCTTCTCCGGCGGCCACGAGCAGGATGTGCTCGGCGTGCTGAACGGTCAGTTTGAGGGTGCCGTGACCTGGGCTTCAATGATCGGTGATTACAACACCGGTTACACCAGCGGCGCATTCACCCGTATGATCCGCGCCGGTAATCCGGACCTGATGAAAAAAATCCGCATTATCTGGCAGTCGCCGCTGATCCCGAACGGCCCGGTGCTGGTCAGCAACAAGCTGCCGGCTGATTTTAAAGCGAAGCTGGTCAGCGCGATTAAAAAGCTGGATACCGAACATCACAGCTGTTTCGTCAAAGCCGTAGGTGGCGCACAGCATATCGGCCCGGCCACTGTGGCTGACTACCAGGCGATTATTGATATGAAACGCGCGCTGACCAAAGCCCGTTAATCACCGCTATTTTCTCCACTGATAAGGGCTGGCGACTGCCGGCCCTTGACTCAGGTATCCGCATGACACATCCCGATTTTGAACGCTATTACCAGCAGGTTCGTGGCAGACAGAAGCGCGATACGCTGCTGTGGTCGCTGACGCTGCTGGCGCTGTACCTGGCTTCCGGCCATATGGCTGAATTTAATCTGCACACCATCTGGGTGTCACTGCCAAACTTCTTCGACTACCTCGCCGAAACCGTCCCGGTACTTCACGTTTCCCAGCTGTTTGCCGACAGCCATACAGAAGGATCGCTGGCCTACTGGGGGTATCGTCTGCATATTCAGCTGCCGCTGATTTGGGAAACGTTACAGCTGGCGCTGGCCGCCACGCTGGCGTCGGTGATGGTCGCCGGGGTGCTGGCCTTTTTTGCCGCCAGCAATACCCAGACGCCGCGCGCCGTCAGTTTTGCTATTCGTACCGCCGTCGCCTTCCTGCGCACCATGCCGGAGCTGGCGTGGGCGGTGATGTTTGTGATGGCCTTTGGCATCGGGGTGATCCCCGGCTTTCTGGCGCTGGCGCTGCACACCATCGGCAGCCTGACCAAACTGTTCTATGAGGCGATTGAAAGCGCCTCGGATAAACCGGTGCGCGGCCTCGCCTCCTGTGGCGCATCGTCGTTGCAGCGTATGCGTTTTGCGCTGTGGCCGCAGGTGAAACCGGTGTTCCTCTCCTATGGTTTTATGCGCTTCGAGGTGAACTTTCGCCAGTCCACGATCCTCGGGCTGGTTGGAGCGGGGGGGATTGGCCAGGAGCTGATGACCAACATCAAGCTGGATCGTTACGATCAGGTCAGCATGACGCTGCTGCTGATTATTGTGGTGGTTTCGCTGCTGGATATGTTATCCGGGCGGGTACGCCGACGCGTGGTGGAAGGAAACCGTTGATGATCGGATTAACTGGCAGTGACAAACTGGATGGCATGAAACAGCAGCATCAGGCGCTGTTTGCCATCCAGCGCGCTTATCTGCGCCGCATCGGGCTGATTGCCGCGGCCATTGTGCTCTATTACGTATTTTTCTTTACTCAGTTTGGTATCAGCTGGCAGCAGCTGACCGTTGGCCTGGGCCAGCTGGCGCACTATTTTATGCGCATGTTTGTCTGGCATGACGTGGCGAACTGGCCGTTTGCTTACTATTTCAGTCAGATTTTCATCACGATTGCGATTGTGTTCGCCGGGACGATCACCGCGACGCTGCTGGCGCTGCCGCTCTCGTTCCTTGCAGCACGCAACGTGATGGCCACGCCGCTGCTGCGTCCCGTCGCGCTGGTGGTCCGCCGCCTGCTGGATATTCTGCGCGGCATTGATATGGCGATCTGGGGGCTGATCTTCGTGCGTGCGGTCGGTATGGGGCCGCTGGCCGGGGTGCTGGCAATCATCATGCAGGACGTCGGGCTGCTGGGGAAACTGTATGCCGAAGGTCATGAAGCGGTGGAGCGTTCACCGGGGCGCGGGCTGAATGCGGTGGGGGCGAACAGCCTGCAGAAACACCGTTACGGCATCTTCACTCAGTCGTTCCCCAGTTTTCTCGCGCTGAGCCTGTACCAGATTGAGTCGAACACCCGTTCGGCCGCCGTGCTGGGCTTCGTGGGCGCGGGAGGGATTGGACTGGTGTATGCCGAAAACATGCGCCTGTGGAACTGGGATGTGGTGATGTTTATCACCCTGGTAATGGTAGTGATTGTGATGATCATGGACCATATTTCTGCGAAGCTGCGCAAACGCTATATCAGCGGGCAGCCGGTGCCGTTATTTGGTCAGGAAAAATAATTTGCCGCTGGCAGCGATCGCCCCGCCTGCGGCGGGGTGATGAAAACGAACGCGTTACCCGGCCGGACGCAGGTAGCGCAGCGTGGCATCGACCACCAGCTGACGGTTACGCGCAATGCTCTGCTGCCCGGTTTCATTGCCGCCGAACAACGTGTTGAAGGTGTAGTGGTTAGCCACGTTGTGAAAGCTGATGCTGCTAATCAGGCGATGGACATCCACCGTTCTGACCTCCGGATCAAACTCTCCGCTCTCCCTGCCGCGCATCAGCACCGTATCCAGCACATCCAGCGCGCTCTGGTTCAGCGCTTTAATTGTCTCTGACTGGCTGATGTAGCGGCCTCGCATCAGGTTTTCACTACAGATCAGCCGCATAAAGTCCGGATGTGAAATGTGGTAGTCGAAGCTGGCCTCGGCCAGACGGGCCATCGCCATTGTCGGGGACATCTCGGCGAGGTTCAGCCCGGTTTCATGCTGGCGGATCTCGCGATACACCATGTGCAGAACCTCGATGTACAGCTGCTCTTTATTGGTGAAGTGATAGACCACCATGCGTTTGGTGGTCTGGGCTTCTTCCGCAATCTGTTCCATCCGCGCGCCCTGCAGGCCGAAAGCGGCAAAGGTGGTCAGCGCGCTGGCGAGGATGCGTTTTTTTAACCCTTCGGGATCGTTCTTACGTTTGGCGGGGGCTGGCATAGTGAATCAATACCCATCATTCTTAGTGGAAACCGCCGCCAGAGTAGCGCCTGAAGCGCTGATTTACAAACAGCGCCGCACAGCATGGCGCCTGGCCAGCGGCCGGAATATACGGTTTACAAGGCCATTACAGGGCAGAAAACCACGGATGGGTGCGGTCGGTGACGCTGGCGTGATGCTGTTTAATGCGGGCGCTGAGCTGGGCTTCGGTCGGCAGCGGGCGGCCGCGCAGCACCGCTTCTGCGGTCGCACCGAAGGTGATAATGCCCCGGCTGGCGATATCGGCAGCGGCAGTGTATCCGGCCAGAGCATTCTGTTCGCTGCTGTGCTCCTCTGCTTTCTGACGGCAGCTGACCAGTAATCCTTCCAGTGCGCGGTAGAGTTCGCGAGCCTCCCCCAGGACCGGGATCTTCCCGCTGGAGTCCTTCAGCACCTGTTCCAGGCGCTGAAATACCGCGGCGTTATCGCCGGCGCTGAACAGGGTTTCCAGCGTTTGCTGCCAGTGCAGCCAGGTGCGAACAAACAGGGCGTTTTGTACCAGCAGCAGGCTGGCGTGCTGCCAGTGAAAATGTTCACTCAGCTGACTAACCTGCTGTTGCAGCTCACAGAACTGCGCCTCATCGGCCAGCCGTGCGGGCACCACCGGATTCAGTTCAGCAATGAATGCCTCGATTTCCCGCGTGGTTTCAGGCGTGGTAAGTGGCAGAATTTTTCGCTGTTGCAGTAATTTAAGCAGGCTGAGGTCATAAAAGGCGGCGCTGACCCGCTCCCCGGCCAGTAAGGCGCGATTCACCGTGTGAATCACCTCCGCTGACTGCACGCGGGAACGCTGTTCCAGCAGGGCGGCGTGGAGCTGGCCGTAGGCCGGGGATGGGCTGAGTTCAGAATTCATCGGGCGCCTCGCGGTTACGGAGAATCCGGCCAGTGGCCGGACAGTGGCACAGAGTATGGCAGAATCTCAGCGTCCTTTCAGGTCGATTGGGTTTTCTCCTGCCGCCATCGGGTCGGCGAGCAGTGGAAATGCTGCTGAAACACCTTAGCAAACTGCATCTGACTGGCATAACCTAATGAATAAGCGATAATTTTTATCGGCAGGTTGGGGTCTGAGAGCAGCGACGTGGCGACATCCATTCTCAGCAATAAAAGGTAGTGTTTCGGACCATAGCCAAACTGCTGCTGAAACAGACGGCTGAGATAGCTGCGGTCAATATTGCAGTATTCTGCCACCTCGCCAATAGTAAAACTGCGATGATAATGGCGTTCCATATACTGCACGGCATGGTCCAGGTGCTTGTTGCCACAGCCGTTGTCTTCATTTCCCCCGTCAGCCACATTAGCGATTAACGCATCAAGAAACAGGCAGCTCAGCCCGGCGATGCGCAGCGAATGCAGCGGGTCCTGCGCGACCAGCTGTTGCAGATGCTGACGGGCGTCGTCAGAGGAAAGGGGATCTTTTGGCCGCCAGATCGGCATATCGCGCCGCAGCCCGCATTTTTCCAGGCTTCTCACCGCAATTAATCCATCCAGCTCCAGCCACATATATTCCCACGGCCGCTGTTTGTCTGCCGTGTAGGTGGTTATCTCGTGCGGGTGGATGAGAAATGCCTCGCCCTGACGTACCGGCCAGCGCTGATTTCCGCTGAACAGCGTACCGCCACCACTTATCACATAATGGATAAGATAATGCTGGCGCACTGCCGGACCATAGCTGTGCTGGCTGGCGCAGACCTCATGCCCGTACTGGTAAATGTTCAGACCAAACTGGGCAATATCGTCAGGATGGATATCTTTTTGCATGAAAACTTTCCATTGTTTTTCATGTTATTACAGCATCGAATATCGGCAATGGAGCGTGAGGAAAGCGTGTTTTGTGACATTGCCCGCTGATTTTCTTCACCGTAACCGGTAATTAGCGAGCCAGATCACAGTTCAATCTGGCCGTCATTTTTCACCATATCAATGTCAAAAAATGACATAGGCAGCCGCCCGCCTGCTGCCTAAAGTGAGGGCAACTTCACTTCACTGATGCAAAAGGGCATGACCATGAAAATTACGTTTCTCGGGGCGGGAAGTACGGTATTTGCGAAGAATGTGCTGGGCGATATTCTGGCCACGCCGACATTACAGCAGGTGGATATCGCCCTGTATGACATTGATGCGGAACGTCTTAACGACTCCTGGCGGATGCTGAACAACCTCAATACCAACCTCTGTCAGGGTAAAGCGCGTATTGAGAAATTTGCCGGCGTTGATCAGCGCCGCCGTGCGCTGGAGGGAGCCAGCTATGTGATCAATGCCATCCAGGTGGGCGGCTACGACCCCTGTACCATTACGGATTTTGCGATTGCGAAAAAGTACGGCCTGCACCAGACCATCGCCGACACGCTCGGCATTGGCGGGATTTTCCGCGCGCTGCGCACCATCCCGGTGATGATGGACTTTGCCCGCGATATGGAGGCGGTCTGCCCGGATGCCTGGCTGCTGAATTACACCAACCCGATGGCGTCACTGACCGGAGCAATGCTGCACCACAGCGGAATTAAGACCGTCGGGCTGTGCCACAGCGTGCAGGTGTGTGCGGAAACGCTGCTGAAGTCAGTGGATATGCCAACGGACGGCGTGAAGTGGCAGATAGCCGGGATTAATCATATGGCGTGGCTGCTGAACATCACCCGCCATGGCGAAGATATCTATCCTGAGATCAGGCGGCGCGCGCTGGCGCTGACGGATAAGCATGACGATATGGTGCGGCATGAAATCATGCGCGTGTTTGGCTATTACGTGACGGAATCCTCCGAGCACAATGCGGAATATATGCCGTACTGGATTAAGCGCCACTATCCTGAGCTGATTGAACGCTTCAATATTCCGCTGGATGAGTATCCGCGCCGCTGCATCGAGCAGATCGACCGCTGGCATCAGCAGCGCGATAAGCTGACGCAAAATGAGAACCTCACCCATACCCGCAGCCATGAGTATGCGTCATGGATGATTGAAGCGATGGAAACTGATGTACCGTATAAAATTGGCGGTAACGTGCTGAATCACGGGCTGATTACCAACCTGCCGTCAGAGGCCTGCGTGGAGGTTCCGTGCCTGGTGGACGGGCAGGGCGTGACGCCGTGCTATGTCGGTAACCTGCCGCCGCAGCTCGCTGCGCTTAACCGCACTAATATTAATACCCAGCTGCTGACCATCGAGGCCGCTGTCACCCGGCGCAAAGAGCATATCTATCACGCCGCGCTGCTCGACCCGCACACCTCCGCCGAACTGTCGATCGATGACACGGTGAAGCTGTGTGATGAACTGATCGCCGCCCACGGTGACTGGCTGCCCGCCTACCGTTAACCCCGCAGCGGGAGCGCTCTCTGGATCGTGGCGACCTCACCGGGGGTCGCCATTTACGATGACACTGGCAGGGATAGACAACGATGACTGTTTCGGTAAAAACAAAAATCAGCTACGGGCTGGGTGCTTTCGGCAAGGATTTTGCTATCGGCATTATCTATATGTATCTGATGTACTACTACACGGATGTGGTCGGTGTGTCGGTCAGCATGGTGGCGTCGCTGTTCCTGGTCGCCCGTATTCTGGACGCCTTCTTTGACCCGGTGATGGGCTGGATTGTCGAACGGACCCGCACGCGCTGGGGGAAATTTAAACCCTGGATCCTGATCGGTACGCTGACGAACTCTGTGGTGCTGGTGTCGGTATTCTGCGCCCACCATTTTGAGGGCGGGGCGTTGATAGCCTGGATCTGGGCGACCTATCTGCTGTGGGGCTTCACCTATACCCTGATGGACGTGCCGTTCTGGTCGCTGGTGCCCTGCATTACCCTCGACAAGCGTGAGCGTGAGGCGCTGATCCCGTGGCCGCGCTTCTTTGCCAGCCTGGCCGGTTACACCACCGGGGTCATCGGCCTGCCGCTGGTCAACTACCTCGGTGACGGCGATAAAGGGCAGGGGTTTATGCTGTTCTCGCTGATCCTCGTGGTGTTCTTTATCCTCTCGGCCATTATCACGCTGTGTAATATTGAGGAGAAATACTCCTCTTCCGCCGTACCGAACGCGCCGGAGCAGACCACCATTAAAGCGGTGCTCAGCATGATTTTCCGCAATCGTCCGCTGTTCGCACTGCTGCTGATGGCGCTGGCGTGGAACCTGGCGCACAACGTGATCACCGCGTTTGCCATCTACTACTTCACCTACGTGGTGGGCCGGGCGGAGCTGTTCCCGTGGTACATGATGTACGCCGGGATCGCCAACCTGATCGCCATTCTCTGCTTCCCGAAACTGGTGGCGCGCTTCTCCCGCCGGGCCATCTGGATCAGCGCGTCGGTACTGCCGGTCATGAGCTGTCTGCTGCTGCTGGCGGTGGGTCTCTTTGCGCCGCAGAGCGCCACGCTGATCTCGCTTTCCGGGATTCTGGTGAATATCGGCGGGGCCTTCTTCTGGGTGATGCTGGTGATTATGGTGGCGGATACCGTGGATTACGGTGACTACGCCCTCGGCGTGCGCATCGAAAGCATCGCCTTCTCGGTGCAGACGATGGTGGTGAAAGCGGGGGCGGCGTTTGCCGGGCTGCTGATTGGCGTGATGCTGGGCGTGGTGGGCTACGTGCCGGGCGTGCAGCAGTCGGCCAGCACTATCATGGGGATGCAGGGGATTATGGTTGGCGTACCGCTGCTGTTCTTCATTCTTACCCTGTGGATCTATCTGCGCCACTACAAGCTGGACGGCGAAATCCTGCATGAGATGCAGCGCGCATTACAACATAAGTACGGTGAAGGTGAAGGCGTGATGGCCTCTCCGGTCATGCCGCTCAACAGTGATGCCGAGGTGGTGTATCCCCCCGAAACGGTGAAATCCCCGTAGGGGGCGACCTTTTTTTCCGGTCGCCCCGTGCCAATGATTTGCACCTGCCGTGATGGAGACCTTTTTTTCCGGTCGCCCCGTGCCAATGATTTGCACCTGCAAGGAGGTAAAATCCCCGTTAAAGGCGGGGAATTGTAACCACAGATTGCTAATTGTAATGTTATAAAGTAACAGTTATCATCCGCAGCGCGGGCGTCAGCCTGCGTTGTTCCCTTCTCTGGATAAAGGATTGATAACCGAATGCGCAATTTTGTACGCTCGCCGCTGCTGGCTCTGATGCTGGCGGCCGTTGCCGCCCCGGCCAGCGCCGCCCCTGAGCGGGTCGCCGCGCTGGTCGCCCCATTCGAAATTAAAGGTACTGACCCGACGCTGTCCGGCGATATTTTCCTGAAAATGTCGATTGTTGAAACCCTCGTCAATGCCGATACCGCCGGTCAGCCGCTGCCGGGCCTGGCCACCGCCTGGACCGTATCCGACGATGGTCTGCTGTGGCGCTTCACGCTGCGCCCCCAGGTGAAATTCCATGACGGCAGCGCGCTGACAGCCGCCAGCGTGGTGAACGCGCTTGAGGTGTCGCGCAGCAAACCGGGCCTGCTGGATAAAGCGCCGATTACGGCTATTCGCGCAGAGGAAGGGCAGGTGGTGATCGCGCTCAGCCAGCCGTTTACCCCGCTGCTGAGTATGCTGGCCGAAAACCGCGCCCAGATCCTTGCGCCCGCCTCCTACGATGCGGCGCATAAAGTGGTGCAGATCGTCGGCAGCGGGCCTTACCGTCTGACCTCACTGCAGGCGCCGCAGAAGCTGACGGTGTCGCGTTTCCACGACTACTGGGGCAAAGCGCCAGCTATTGAACAGGCCAGCTATATGGCCGTAGGCCGTGCGGAGACCCGTGCGCTGCTGGCCGAGAGCGGCAACGCCGATATGGTGCTCAACCTTGACCCCGCCAGCCGTACCCGCCTGAAGAACAACCCCAACCTCCAGCTGCTGGCCGTCTCTATTCCGCGCAGCGTCCTGCTGAAGGTCAATGCGGGCCACCCGCTGCTGAATGACGTGCGCGCACGCCAGGCGCTGAGCATGGCGCTCGACCGCCAGGGTATCGCCCGCGCCATTCTGCGCTACCCGGCGGCGGCCGATCAGCTGTTTCCTCCGTCGGTGGCACAGTGGCACAACGCCAGCCTGACTCCGCTGACGAGCCAGCCACAGCAGGCACAGGCGCTGCTGGCAGAGCTGGGCTGGAAGCCGGGGGCGGATGGCATTCTGCAACGTAACGGCAAACCGTTCTCTCTGACGCTGACCACCTATCCTGACCGTCCGGAGCTGCCGCTGATCGCCGCGGCGATCCAGCAACAGCTGCGCGACGTGGGTATCCAGGTGGCGATCAACTCGACCAACTCCGGGGAAATTGCCGCCAGACACCATGACGGCACGCTGGAGCTGGCGCTGGTGGCGCGTAACTTCGCGCTGACGCCGGACCCGCTGGGAACGCTGTTGCAGGACTATCCTCCCAGGGGCGGCGACTGGGGCGCGATGAACTGGACCAGCGCCCCGTTTAACCAGACGCTGGCCGACCTGGTGCAGGGCCGCGACCCGGCGAAAAGCCAGGCCGAACGCCAGCAGCTGACGCGTATTCTGCAAACCGAGCTGCCGACCATTCCGGTGGCGTGGTATCAGCAGACTGCCGCCGTTTCTCAACGCCTGAGCGGCGCCACTCTCGACCCGTTCGAGCGCACCTTCGGGCTGGAAAAAATGAGGTGGGCTGAATGATCCGCATGCTGGGCTATCGCCTGCTGCAGGCCGGACTGGTGGCCCTGCTGGTAGGCGGGTTGACCTTTGTGCTGATGCGCTCGCTGCCGGGAGATATTGCTTACCGCATTGCGGCCGGGCGCTACGGCTATGACCGCGTTGATGCCGCTGCGGCCAGCGCGGTACAGCAGGAGCTGGGGCTGGATCGGCCGGCCTGGCAGGCGCTGGCCGACTGGTTTGTGCAGCTGCTGCACTTCAACCCCGGTAATTCGCTGGTATCCGGTGCGCCGGTGATGGAGGAGATAGGTCATCAGCTGGGGCAGACCCTACTGCTGGCTGCGGTGGCACTGCTGCTCTCGCTGCTGCTCGGCCCGCCGCTGGGTATTCTTGCCGGGCTGTCCCCCGGCGGGAAGCTTGACCGGATGCTGCTGGCGCTCTCGACCACGCTGCGGGCACTGCCGCACTTTGTGCTGGGGCTGATTCTGGTGCTGATTTTTGCCCTCGGTCTGCGCTGGCTGCCTGCCGCGGGCTATGGTGACGTGCAGCACGTGCTGTTGCCTGCGCTGACGCTGGCCCTTGGGCTGGCGGCAGTCTCCAGCCGGGTGGCGCGTAATGCCATGCGCCAGGTGACGGACTCTGCCTGGTATGCGTTTGGCCGCACCAAAGGGCTGAACGCACGCACGCTGTTCTGGCGCCACGGGCTGCGCAACGTCAGCGTCCCGCTGGTGACTTACCTGAGCGTGCAGTTTATCTACCTGATTGAAGGAGTGATTGTGGTGGAAACCCTGTTTGCCTGGCCGGGCATTGGTCATGCGCTGGTGCATGCCATTTTCGCCCGCGACGTGCCGATGATTCAGGGGACCGCGCTGATTATGGGGCTGCTGTTTGTGCTGCTCAATGCCCTGAGTGACGGGCTGTGTTACTGGCTGGATCCGCGAAGGAAGAATGCATGATGATGACGATAGTGCGCCGCAGCTCGCTGGCGCAACGGAGCGGGGCACTGCTGTTGCTGCTGCTGGTGATATTTGCTTTTGTGCTGCCGCTGCTGTGGCCGCAGGATCCGGTGCGCCAGAAGCTGATGCTGGCACTGCAATGGCCGAATCTCAGCGCGCCGTTTGGCTATGACCACCTGGGCCGCTCGCTGTTTGCCCGCCTGACGGCGGCCATCCGTCTGTCGCTGGGGCTGGCGCTGATTAGCGTACTGAGTGCGATGATCCCCGGCATCCTGCTCGGTGTACTGGCTGCCTGGCGCGGGGGCGGGGTCGATCGCGGCGTTTCGCTGCTGGCCGATGCCTTCCTGGCGCTGCCGGGGCTGCTGCTGGTGCTGCTGCTGACCGCGCTGGTGCCGGACTCTGCCGTGATGCTGTACGTCGGTATTTCATTGCTGCTGTGGGTGGAATATTTCCGCATCAGCCGGGCGATTGCCCGGCCGTTACTCAGCTCGCCCGCCGTGCAGGCTTCGCGCCTGCTGGGCCTCAGTCCGTGGCTGATTTTTCGCCGCCATCTGTGGCCGGAGATGGCACCGGTCGTGCTGACCGTGGCGGCGTTTGGCGCAGCCAGTGCCATTATGGCGATTGCGGCGCTGGGCTTTGTCAGCGTTGGCGTGCGGCCACCGACTCCGGAACTGGGGCTGATGATGACCGAACTGCTGCCGTACTATGAAGAAGCGCCCTATGCGCTGCTGCAGCCGGTGGTGGTGGTCTTTTTACTGGTATTAAGCCTGCTGCTGCTGGCAGGCAGGGAGAAATCATGATCCTGATGGATATTCAACAGGCGGCCGTCAGCGGCGGCGATCTGTCGGTGCAGCCGCTGTCATTTAGCCTGCGGGCCGGACAGCCGTTTACGCTGCTGGGCGAGACCGGTTCCGGTAAAAGCCTGCTGGCCCAGGCGGTGATCGGCACGCTGCCACCGGGGCTGGAAGCCCGCGGCACGCTTCACTTTGCCGGTCAGTCGCACCCGCTCGCCAGCCGCCCGGCGCGCGCACTCTGGGGCCATACGCTGGGCATTCTGCCGCAGGAACCCTGGCTGGCGCTGGACCCGACCATGCGCGCAGGTGAACAGGTGGCAGAGGGTTACCGTTTTCTGCGCGGCATGAAAAGGGAGCAGGCGCGCGATGCGGCGCTGCACGATCTCTCTGCGCTGGGCGTGGCAGAGGCCGCCGACCGTCTGCCGCAGGCGCTGTCCGGCGGCATGGCCCAGCGCGTGGCCTTTGCCGCTGCGCGTGCGGGTGGGGCGAACATTATCGTGGCCGATGAGCCGACCAAGGGGCTGGACGTGGCGCGGCGGGATGAAGTCATCGCGCTGCTGTTGCAGGAAGTGCGCGCGGGCGGCGGGCTGCTGACCATCACCCACGATATTGAACTGGCCCGGCAGATCGGCGGGGAAGTGGCGGTGATGCTGCGTGGGGAGATCGTCGAACGCGGCAGCGCGGAGCAGGTGCTGACCCGGCCGCAGCATCCTTATACCCGTGCGCTGCTGGCGGCAGATCCCTCGCGCTGGGCTGCCCGTCAGCCCGCACAGCACGCGCGGGAAGTGGTGCTGGAAGCCCATAACCTGAGTATCAAGCGCGGCGGGCGGCAGCTGTTCAGCGGCCAGTCTCTGCGGGTACACGCGGGTGAGGTGATTGGTATTACCGGCCCCAGCGGCTGTGGCAAGAGCAGTTTTGGCGATATCCTGCTCGGACTGCTGGCCGCCGACAGTGGGAAAGTGGAGCGCCACCGTCAGATAGCGGCGGTGCGCTATCAGAAGATCTTCCAGGATCCCCCCTCGGCGTTTGCGCCGCGCGTGACGCTGCGTCAGGCGCTGGGTGATGTGATTAAACGGCACCGCCTTGACGACCGGCGCATTGCACCGCTGATGGAGCGCCTGAAGCTGCGTCCGCTGCTGCTTGACCGCTACCCCGGCGAGATTTCCGGCGGTGAACTACAGCGCTTCGCTCTGCTGCGCGTGCTGCTGCTCGACCCGGTGTTTCTGTTTGCCGATGAGCCGACGTCGCGCCTCGATCTGCTGACGCAGCAGCAGACCATTGAGCTGCTGGTCGAGGTCGCCGCTGCGCAAAACTGTGCGCTGCTGGTGGTGAGCCACGACGAAGCGCTGATTGACCATATCAGCCACCGGCGCATTCGCTTTGGTGAAGAGAACAGCCAGTCTGTGCGGGCCGGAGAGGTGGCGATCGTTTAACCCCTGGCGGACAGCCACCCGCGCGCGGCGGGAGCTGTCCGTCACCCTGAAAATCAGCGTCATGTTTCTCTTTCCTTTCTCCTTCAGTTCCATTGTGCGATATATTGACACCCCACTGATAAAATTACCGATTGATAACAGGTCACAACGGCAATGGCTCTGATCCCAAAAAACTACGCGCGGCTGGAAAGCGGCTATCGCGAGAAAGCACTTAAAATCTATCCCTGGGTCTGTGGACGCTGCGCGCGGGAGTTTGTTTATTCCAACCTGCGCGAATTAACGGTCCACCATATCGATCACGACCATACCAATAACCCGGAAGACGGCAGTAACTGGGAGCTGCTGTGTCTGTATTGCCATGACCACGAACACTCGAAATACACGGAAGCCGACCAGTACGGCACCCGCGTGGTGGCGGGGGAGGACGCGCAGAATGATGTGGGTGCCGCCACCTATAATCCTTTTGCCGATTTACAGTCGATGATGAAAAAGAAGAAATAGCTTCAGAAAAGTTCGTTTCAGGTCAGGGGCTGCGTGTCGCACGGCGATTTGCCCGAACCCCGCCCCGGCTCTGCGGGGCGGTATGCTCTACAGGCATAAAACGGCAGGTCATTCCTTTTTTATACCGGGCAGATTTACAACGCCCGCGCCAGAATTTCGCCAGGCAGTCCATCGAACTCCCTGAATTCGCGGGAGGTAAAACCGTGATTAATCAGAATCTTTCTTGAAGCCAGATTGTCAGGATCGATGATGGCGGTCAGGTGAGTTAACTGCGCAGTGCTGTGCGCCCGCTCAATAAGCCAGGCAGCGACCAGACTGGCAATGCCCTTGCCCCAGTAATCCGGTAAAAGCATGTACCCAAGCTCGGCGGTATCCGGCTGGTCAGGGAGCGGGGTCAGTTTGCCCAGTCCGATAAAGTGGCCATCCTGAGCATGCGTAATTCTGAAGCAACCCAGCCCCCCGGATTCAGCGTTGGTTTTTAGCAGCTGTTGATAATCGCGGCAGGCTTCATCCAAGGGGATAGCACGCTCAGTAATCATCGCCATAACATGCGTGTCGCTGACGAGTTTAAAATAGTCAGCAAAGTCGCTCTTACTGAATTTTTCCAGAGAGATATTCAGGGGAAACCTCATCAGTCTGCAGGCCGTAACAACAGGCAAAAAGTATACCGGGTCAGCTATCAGGCTGTAAATGTCAGGCGTCCGCATAATCAGAGGCTGCCGGTAAGATTGAGGCTTTTTTTCAATCGGTATTTCTGCCTGTAAAAAGTTGTGATATTTTCACTCAATAAGATTTTTCTTAAAAAATAATTAACAGTTATTTATCTTTATTCTGGGTGAAATATGGGGTGTGTTGCTTCTTTCCGACGGTTATATGCCGGTCTGAGTTCTGCTGTTCTGCTGACGTGCTGTATACCTTCGGCCTATGCGCTATCAAACGGCTGTTCCGCCGTGAATGCGCTTTCGGGTTCGACGTCGCTTTCCTTTCCCGCTAACAAATATCCGGCCTCAGATTTTGCCGCCGGTGATGCCCTGACGTTAAGTTTTACCGACAGCGGTTCGGCTTCTGGCGGCAGCGTAATGAATGCCGACAGCGTGAGTCTGGCCCGTTTTAATCTGAGTAATGCGCAGACCTACAACGCCGCCAATGCCTCCAGTAATACGCCCCATACCGTCACCCTCACCGTGCCCGCAGGGAGCCTGGAGGTTAACGGTCTTGCGGTCCGCGCCAACACCTCTTTCGGCCAGATCGGCAATCTGGTGTTTAACTGCACCAGTGTCTCATCGGCATCTGGCGACGCCACGCTGTCGGGACTTTCCCTTTCTGAGGGAACGCTCTCGCCCTCTTTTAGTGCGGCAACCAGCAGTTACAGCGCCTCCGTTGCCAGCAGCGTATCATCGGTGACGGTGACGCCGGTCGTCAGCGAGAGCCATGCCACCGTGACGGTGAACGGTTCTACTGTCACCTCCGGCTCGGCGTCACCAGGCATCAGCCTGGCGCCGGGCAGTGTGACGACTGTTTCCGTGATTGTGACGGCTCAGGACAGCAGTACCCGCTCTTACACCCTCAGCGTGACGCGCGCTGAAGCCCCGCCGGTGGCGACGGACAGCGCCGATAGCGTGGCGGCAAACAGCAGCAACAATGTCATCACGCTTGCGCTTACCGGCGGAGCGGCCACCGCCATTAACCTTGTCACCCCGCCCGCCCACGGCAGCGCTACGGTCAGTGGCGCCACGGTGGTGTACACGCCGACAGCGGGTTACTCAGGCAGTGATACGTTTACCTGGCGTGCGTCAAACAGCGGCGGCACCTCTTCCGTGGCCACCGTGTCACTGACCGTTAGCGCCCCTGCGCTGGCGGTCGTGCCGGCATCCGGTGCGCTGCCGGCCGCCACTGAGGGCAGAGCCTGGTCGCAGAACCTGACCGCGACCGGCGGCACGGCGCCCTATACCTGGACCAGCACTGCGCTGCCAGCGGGACTCACGCTGAACGCGTCGGCGGGAATACTGTCCGGAACTCCCGCCGCAGCAGGAAGCTACAGCTTTCAGGTCATCGCTACGGATGCCCACGGTGCAGCGGGCACGGTCAGCTACACGCTGAGCGTCAACCCCGCATCGCCGGTGGCTGGTGACAGCGCGACCACGGTGGCAGCCAACAGCAGCAATAATCTGGTCCCGCTCACGCTCTCCGGCGGTGCGGCAACATCGGTCAGCATTGTGGACGCCCCGGCTCACGGCAGCGCAGCGGTCAGCGGCACGGCTGTTTCCTATACTCCGACGCCGGGCTATGCCGGTAGCGACAGCTTCACCTATTCCGCCACCAACGGCAGCGGCACCTCCGCCAGCGCCCGCGTATCACTTACCGTCACGCCGGTGCTGCTGACGCTTTCTCCTTCCGGCGGCGCGCTGCCGGTAGCAACGGCGGGCAGTAACTGGAGCCAGACCGTCACCGCAGCGGACGGTACAGCACCCTATTTATTCAGTGCCACCGCCTTACCGGCCGGGATAACGCTGAACGCCAGCACGGGTGTTCTGGCAGGCGTGCCTGCCGCCGCTGGCAGCTACACCTTTCAGGTCACGGCCTCTGACAGCCAGGGCGCCAGCGGCGTGGCCAGTTACACGCTTGCCGTCAGCGCTGCGCCCCAGACCGATCTGATGATGCAGCCAGCAGGCGGTGCGCTGGCAGCGGGTAAGGCCGGGCAGAGCTATACGCAGGTATTCGGCATCACCGGGGGAACGGCACCTTATCGCTGGCAGTTGAACGGAACGCTGCCTGCCGGTCTGACGTTTGCAGATGGCCAGCTGACCGGCACCCCTCAGCAGGCCGGTAACACCACCTTCAGCGTACAGGTCACGGATGCCGCCGGGATTACCCGGCAGTTCGCTTATACGCTGACTATTGCCACAGAAGCGCCGGTGGCGGCTGACCACAGCGTCTCACTCACTGCCGGCCAGTCGGTGACCGTCAGCCTGACGAACGGGGCGACAGGCGGCCCGTTTAGCGGCGCACAACTTCTCGACACGCCGGAAAGTCGCCTGGGAACGGCCACGGTGCGCGCCTCCGGCGCCGACTATCAGCTGCTTTTCAGCGCTGCGGCGCAGGCCAGCGGCACCGTGACGCTGCGCTATGTGCTGACCGGGGCCTCCGGCTCCACGCAGCCTGCCAGTGTCAGCCTGAACATCAGCGAACGGCCCAATCCGGGCCGGGATGCGGAGGTGATCGGCATGGTGAGCGCTCAGTACCGGGCCGCGCAGAGTTTTGCCCGCGCGCAGGTACGCAACTTCAGTGACCGCCTTGAACAGCTGCACAGCGGCGGGAATCGCTCTTCTGACCTGAGCGGTATCCGTTTCTCTATGCCTTCAGCCCGGCCCGAACACGATGCCGATCGAGAGATGTGGGCCACGGCCTGGCAACAGCAGAAACCCCTCAACAGTAAAAATGTGGAACCGCCGGCACTTCCCTCAATGCCTTTTGCTTCAGCACAGCAGGAACAGCGGCTCTCTTACTGGACCGGTGGCTACGTTGATTTCGGCGGTGATAAAGCCGGAGGCGTTCGTTTCAGCCACACCACCGTGGGGGTGACCACCGGTGCCGACTACCGCTTCAGCCCCGCGATAACGGCGGGAATGGGGATAGGCTTCGGCCGTGACGTCAGCGACATCGGCGATAGCGGAACGCGCTCCAACGGGCGGGCGCTGAGCACTGCCCTGTACGGCAGCTACCATCCCGGATCGTTCTTCGTGGACGGACTGCTGGGGCACGGCCTGATGGATTTTGACAGCAGGCGAGCTGTCACCGGAACCGATACGGTGGCGCGCGGCAGTCGTTCGGGTCGTCAGCTCTTTACGTCCCTGACTTCCGGCTATGAATTCCGCTCGCCGGACAGTCTGATTTCACCCTATGCGCGCCTGCAATACGATCGCACATGGTTAGACGGTTTCAGCGAGACGGGCGCGGGAGCCTTCAGTCTGGCCTACGCCCCACAGACGATCTCTCAGGTGGTGACCGGCGCCGGACTGCGCGGCGAACACAGCGTTCCGCTGCGCTGGGGCATGCTGCGTCTGCTGGGTCGTCTGGAATACGCTCAGTTACTCAGCGACAGCGGCAGCGCCCGCGTCGGCTATGCCGATGTCGGTAATGATACCTGGCGTGTTCCACTCTATGAACAGAGTCGCCAGACCATGACGGTGGGCACCGGCGTCGATATTCTGCTGCCGCACAACATCACTCCGGGCATTGCCTATCAGGGCACGCTGGGGATGGACGCACAGCGCACGCGTGACCAGATGATCATGCTGCGGGTCAATATCGGCTTCTGACAGGAAGGCGGCAGAGGGAAGAGGGCCTGCTCCGGCCCGGTTAACGCATCTGGCCGTCATCAGCATTCCGCTTTGTGCATCGCAGATCGCAAAGTGACAGATGAAGCACCACTTTAATTACCGTTAAGGAGAGCGTCGTGTCTGAGCATGATATTGGTCCGGAAAGTTATGACGACATCAGTAGTCGCTTTGATAAGGTTTTGCGGGATCAGGAGCTGATGGCCGTTACGCAGGCCGAGGCAGAAACTGAACAGCAGAAAAAACGGCAGCGCGCCGAGCTGGCAGACCACCGCACCGGGCTGCTGAAGGCGGTTAAAGTTGAAGTTCCTGACCTTGCCGCTCCGCTTTTTGAAAAACTCAGCGCGCTCGCTGATGAAAATCACGAATTTGCCCCGCGCGAGGTGGTCGATCTGCTCAGGGCCCACAAGACCCGATTTAAAGATGAGCCGGACTTTTTTGATCTCGGCATCGCTCAGCGCGAAGACCTGTTAGACCGGGTGGGTTTTTACCGGGGGGTCGTCATTGATCACTCGCTGAGCAATCCGGTTGAGGCCGGATTTCGCGATGTGCTGATGCGTGCAGATGCCCGTGATGAAGGAGCAGGCCCTGAAGATGTTCCGTCGGTACGTCCGGCACACCTGTTATACCGCAAGCCCAATTTCTCCGGCTACTTTGAAAATGACTACACAACCTCAAACTCAATATTTCAGACGCAAAAAAATGGCGTCACTAATCTGAGTTTTTCGCTGGGCGTGGCCGCCGGGAAGTTCGGCAACAGCGTTGCGCTGGGTGCATCACTGACGAAATACGGACGACAGGAAGAGAGCAGCAGTTTTGTCGGGAAAACGGTTTACACCACGGCTAACTTCTACCTGCCTAAAATTGAATTATCTTTTGATAATACGCAGGCCTGTGCGAGCAGAGCGTTTTTTGATGCCTGCGAACGTGCCGTTGCTGCCACGGCCGCGGCTGACCCTGCCGTGAGCGACGCCAGCGCGGTTGAACCGGCCGTAAACGATCCGGAAGAAAGACGACGCTTTGAAAAACTGAAAAAGGTTCTCGATGACTTTGGTCATTTTGTCCCGCTGCAGACTCTGGTCGGCGGACGCCTCTTTGCCACAGAGAAGAAGCTTTTTGAAGGGAGCGAGAAAAGTTCTGACTTTACCGATCGTTTCGGTATCGGCGTAAAAGCAAGCCTCAGCACCGTTTACGTTGATGTGGAAGCCAGCGGCAGCTATGAAAACAGTAAACAGGAGGCCACCAGGACAAAATCCTCCAGTGAAATGCAGACGATGACCTTCAATGCTATTGGTGGGGAAGGGACGGTGGTTCAGGACGCTGCTGCCTGGGCGGAGTCACTCTATGATTACCGGCGCTGGGCAAGCGTACAGCGAGAAAATCTGATTCCCAGTATCAATCTGCTGCCTGAAGATCTGCGGGACAAATGCTGGCAGGTCCTCACCCGATTTTCTGACGGTCTCACCAAGCGTGACCTCTTATCGGTATATAAAGCCTTTTTTCTGTTTTACGGAGAATACGGTGAGCGGGTGGGGCGCAAAGCGCGTGAGGTTTACTTCAGCATTCAGAACCACGCCCACGACGCGGCGATAGCCGTGAACACGGTGCTTCCCAGCGAAGGCGTAGAGGCCGTGCTGGTGGAGCCTGAAACCGTCTCATCGCAGCTCTGGAGAATGACGGAAAACGGCCAGATCGTCCTGAGAACCCCCGGCAGAAAAACCGCGCATGGCAAAACAGATAATATCTATTTCGCGCTGACGGTTGATTTATCCGCCGCTGCCGACGGGACATCACAGGATGTCTATCCGGTCAGCCTGTGTCAGCTGAGCGACATGGCCTCTCAGGTCTGGGATTATCCCGGTTCCGGTGAACTGACCTGCCGCGCGCTGGGCAATGATTACGTGCTCGAAGCGGTGACAGACAAGCTGCTGCTGCGCAAACGCGCACTGGCCGGCCGTCAGAGTCACCTATGGTATCTGGCTGAAATCCCGCTCTATATTGAAAAAACGCTCACGGACGGTAACGGAGACCGCCTGGTGCAGATAACGATCGGGGAGGGTGATGCCGTCCTTTCCGTGGCAAACGTCGAGCATTTAAGCGAGATAAATACCACCGGGCCTTTTAGCGTCATTGCGCAACCCAATACGCGCGGCAGTCACCAGTTCTGGCTGCAGGAAAATTCTGGCCGCTTCGTCTCCGCCATGAAGACCACGATCAACGATCAGTCGCTTCCCCTGTTACTCTCTGCCGACGACGCAACAGGGAGCATTTTTGCCAGCCCGTTCAAGCCCAGTCTGATACAGAAGTGGAGTGTCACTACTGCCGGAGAGCTTGAACCCGCAACGGCTGAGGCGGCTAAGCGAGTGCTGTCATGCTCTGTTCGTGACGGTCTGTCCGTCAGCGGCAGTAGCTTAGAGCTGCGGGAAAGAAATGCCAAATATGCACAAAAGCTGCGGCTCAGAAACGTTGACACGCTTCCGGAAGGGGCAAAGCGACTGAAACAGGTTTCCTGCAAAAATGTACAGGAAATATGCGACGTTAATTTCATTGATAAAACGCCTTTAGTGATTGAGGGAAAACTTTCCGGGATTGAATTTTTCCTGGAAAAAGTATCGGACTCATGGGGTGTTAAGAAATATGCTTTGCGCATGATCGTCATGTGTATCAATGAAAAGGGAGAGGAGATCGCCATCAGTCATGAGAGGGGCAATAATGCGAATCTCGACGAGACCCTGGTTGATAACCGAAAAACCTTCCTGGAGGATAATTATTTATATTTCCGGCTGCCGACACGCTCGCCTTACAGTCTCAGGCTTGCCGCCAGTGATTGTGGTCAGAGCCTGCGCGCCGTGAGATTTGAGTATCAGGAAGAAAAGAACGGGAAATGGTACGGTTTTAGCAACAATGGCTTCTCAGCAGGCGCATCGGTCATGAACTCCTGCAGTCTGAAGGTGGCTCTTGCCCAGGCCACGAAAGCGGATCAGGAAGAGCTGATTGTGGCAATCGGCATAGATGCTAAACCTGACGAAAATAACATTACGCAGATTACCCCTAAAATACTGACCAGACAGGGAGCCTGATGCTCTCTCAGTATTAACCGACCGGGAATCGTTGAACCCTCGAGTTGAGGGTTCTTTTATCGATGTATTGTGAGAGGTATCAGCATGCCATTGGGTAAAAATGGGAAAGGGGTGAAAAAAAACGCTGATGGCTTGGTTGAATCGCTGGATAGCACGCCAACGAATCCGCTGGCTAAGCTGATCGTGACGACATTACTTTCGGAATACATCGGTGATGTTGAGGACCTGGTGAATCAACATCAGGCTCAGGGTTTTAATCAGACCCTCAGAGAATATCATTTAAAAAAAGTGCCTGATGTGACAGCAACAGCGAATGTCTCGATGGTTATTTGCCCATACTGCCTGAATAAGATTACGCTGAGATCGTGTCGCGCAGACCATGTTATTCCTTACAAGGTTTATGTTCGTTATCTGGCTTATAAGTCTGCACTTAACATAGCGGAACAAGCCGTCAGTGTAATGAAAAAGGAAAATATTGAATACCTGTCATCTTTTGATCCGCAGAAGAGAGTGCTCAGGGGGATGCCAAATAAAAGCCCTTCATCTTTACTTGATGAATTAAAGATTGAACGACTGGATTTCGAAAGTATTCATACTAAAGCCTATAACGATTACTCAAATTTGCTTTTGTGTTGCCATCGGTGTAACAGCAAGAAAAGCGATACGATTAACCTTGATAAAGCACTCAGATCGGCTGAAAATTATGCGGCTTACTGGAAGTATCACCGCCTTGTCTATAAAATAAAGGGTATCCGTAAGGTACTGCACGAAATTTACAGCTTTGACACCCCTGTTCAGGTTTATCTACTGGAAAACACCGATTTGCCGGGTCAGGGTTCAATTTTTATGGGCCTTGCAGGAACATTTAACCGAGCGAAAAGATCGGAGTTTACGCCGGAGTATCATTTGAATCCCGTGACATGTCGGGATTACGGCACATTTGAACGGGATGCTGGGGAGTTCTTAAATCCTTTCCCTAATAAAGGTCTGAATGCAAAAAGAATAAATAATTTCAGCGCTGATGAAGATGAAGATGAAGATGATCATAATCTGAGAATGAATCAGGCTGATTTAAATCTAAAAAAATTGAAATCAGAGGCCTTTCCCGAAGGCGTAAAAACAGACAACATCCCCAAAAAAAACAAGAAGAGTTTGAGTAAAGAAAAAGCCAAAAAAGCAGTTGCTGTTGAATTGATTAAGCGTTTTGAAGTGGCATTCAAATCGGTAAAGAGACCGGATTTCAAAATTCAAGAGCTGTTATTGTGGCATGATGTTTTCATTTATTATCAAAAAAAAGAAGGGGAAATAAACAAAGAGGGTGAAAATCAGTTTTATTTTAATTTACCGGATGGGTTTGTTATTGAAAGTGGGGAGCCTGGAAGGCAAGAATCAGTCGGACAGATCCTGCTGAGTGACCAGATGATTTATTCCGGCATGCATACCTTTACAGGGAAGCTCTGTATTTACTGTTTTGGTATCTATGAAGATATGACGTTCGAGATAGACCATATTAATCCCGGTATGAAAGCCCGTTCTTATGTCCAGAATACTAAGGCATCCATTGACAGAAGCAACGATCCCACTAACCTCATTGCCGTATGCAAATCATGCAACAGTGCCAAGGGAAGGACTAACCTGAGTCAGGATGAGGTGTATTACACCCATCAGCAAGAGAAAGTCAGGCGCAGCTGTTACCATTTTCTTATTGAACAGGTAAAAAAAGAGAATTCAGAAGGTGGCTATAGCCTTGAAGAGGCCATGGATTTCAGAAGTAAAATATTAAGTAAAATGTAGGGTGGCGTTAATCAGGTCAGGAGTGCGCGCCGCGATCGCGCTGAGATTCAGCGCGATCGGTAAGGGGTGAAGAGATCACTACTGCGGGTGATATTCGATATTAATCGGTTCATCCGGCAGTTGGGTAAAGGTGCGGATAATATGGTGGTAGTCTGCGGTCGGGTTGGTCTGGCTGAACTGCTGCGGATAGAAGTCCTTCGCCAGCATCTCAATGCCGATAATGTTATACGGGTGGTTGTAGAAGTGGTGATACACCGCCGCCACTTTGCCGGCTTTTACCGCCGGGATATCTTTCACGCCGGTGCGGTTGCGCAGGCTGTCGAAGCGGGCTTTGATCTCGCTGACGTCGGTGTTGTAGCCCAGCGGGATCACCGGGCTGGTCTTGCCGCCGCGCTTTGAGCCACTCATCACGTAGTAATCCGGGTTCAGGCTGATCACTTTCTCCACCGCGATGGTGCCGCTGGTGCCGGGCAGCAGATCGGAACCGATATTTTTTGCTCCCGTCGCTTCAATTAACGCGCCCCAGCCGTTGTGGCCGTGGGTGAAGCAGCACGCGCCGCCACCGCCGATTCCGGCAATCGGTTCAACGAACACGCGCGGTTTTGGCGACACGTCTTTCACGGCGGCCTGAACGGCATTCAGCTTCTGAGTGTAATAGTCGGTGTAGGCTTTGGCGTGGGCTTCCTGATTGAGCACTTTGCCCAGCAGCGTGACGCTGGCCGCGGTGTTTTCAACCGGATGCAGCTCATCGTCAACAAACAGCACCGGGATTTTCAGCGCACTGAGCTGGTCCAGTACGCCGGTCTGTTTCAGAGCGGGTTTGGCCCGCAGCTGAGCGATCATCAGGTCAGGCTGCTTAGCGATCACCGTTTCCAGATTCACTTCTCCCTGATCAGAAAAGCCCATGTCGAGGATTTTTTCCGCGTCCGGCCAGCGTTTTTTCAGCATCTCCCAGCTGCCGGTATCCTGCTTTTTCAGCAGGTTGTTCCAAGCCACCACGCGTCCGAAGGGGTTCTCGCGGTCCAGCAGGGCCAGGTTAAGGATGTCACGGCCATCCTGCAGGATCACGCGCTGCGGCTGATGGGAGATCACCACCTTCTGTCCATCCATATCGGTGACGGTCAGTGGATAAGTGGTGGCAAAAGCCAGCGATGGCATAGCGGCTAACAGCAGTGCGGGTAAGGTTTTAAACGCGGTCATGGTATCGGTATTCCTGCCAAAAAATTGATGATAATTATTATCATTTTTATTCGTGAGTTGTTAAACGTAACCTAAACGATATCTGAACGGCCACCGTTGAATTCACGCGAAATATTTCAGGATATTGCCCTGAAGCGGCGTGGTTTCTCACGGCGAAAGCCGAGTCCGATGATCCAGCCGAAGACGTAGGGCAGGAAGGGGAAACGTCTGATAATGCGCGGCAGCGGGCTGCCTTCGCCTTCTTTGCGCTTTTTACCGCTCATTTTTATCTGGATAAACTGCGTGGCCCTGGCAGGGAACTCGCGCCGCTTCTGCACTTTTTTTAGCAGCCGCAAGGGGACGCTACCGCTGCGCAGGGCGGGGGTCAGAATATTGGCGGCGGCCACCGCATCCTGAATCGCCAGGTTCACGCCGACGCCACCGATCGGTGACATCGCATGAGCGGCATCTCCGATACAGAGCACGCCGGGCTTCATCCATGCGTCCAGCCGGTCGATGCGGATATCCAGCAGTTTCACCGGCTGCCAGTCCGTCAGCTCTGCCATACGCGCCGCCGGGAACGGGGCGACGGCAGCCACCTGCTGTTTAAACGCCTCGATCCCTTTCTCCTTCATTGCCGGGTAATCCCCCTTGGTGATGGAGTAGCCGCACTGCCAGAAGCTGCCGCGATCGAGCATGATAAAGTTCTGTTTTGGCCCTTTATGGCCGGTGTTCCACTCCGGGTCATCGTCACGTTTGTTGAGCGGGAACCACAGCACATCACGCGGTGAACCAAATGAGCGTCCGGTCAGCCCGGCCTGCTGTCTGACCCCGGAGTGCCGCCCGTCACAGCCGACCACCAGGCGCGCGCGGATCTCGCAGGTTCCGCTGGCGTGGGTGGCGAGCACGCCGGTGACGCTGCCGTTGTCATACAGCAGGTCGCTGAAGGCGGTGGACTGACGCAGGGAAAAGCCGGGCAGGGCAGACGCTTTCTCGGTAAGGAAGTTGAGAAAATCCCACTGCGGCATAAACGCCATAAAGCGGCACTTTACCGGCAGGCGCGAAAAATCCGCCAGGGTAACGTCTTCCCCGCCGATTTCCGCCTGCAAACGCGGCGCGCGCTGGTGCGGCAGGCGCAGCAGTTCATCCAGCAGGCCGAGGTGATGCATGATTTGCAGCGTGGAGGGGTGGATGGTATCGCCGCGAAAGTCGCGCAGGAAATCGCTGTGTTTTTCGATCACCACCACCTGCACGCCCGCACGGGCCAGCAGGTAGCCAAGCATCAGTCCGGCCGGGCCGCCGCCAACGATGCAGCAGTCGGTGGTGATGTGTTCAGAGGGTTCGGTGGACATGGTGACTCCGGCGGAAGGGGGGTGAATTTATGATAATGGTTATCATTATCTATGGCGAATTTTTTTGCCTGGGATGGCGGGTCGACCGGAAAAGAAGGTCGACCCCTACAAAGGAATATGGGTGTCGTAGGGGGCGACCATTTTTTTCGGTCGCCCCGTGTAGATGGTTTGCAATGGACGCGATGAAGACCATTTTTTCCGGTCGCCCCGTGTCGATGGTTAGCGCAGCTCCACCGCGTAACGTGCCACCGGGGTAATTTTCTTAATCAGCTTATTATCGAACAGGAACTGCTCGTAGGCGTTGTAGCGATTCACATCAAGATGCGCCGGATCGCGCGCAAACAGCGGCAGGGTTTTCTGCCAGGCCACGTGGTTCAGCTCGGTGTTCAGCTCCGGATGCGCCTGAGCAAACGCCTGCCAGCTCTCTTCCGGGTGTTGTTGCAGATAGTCGTTGCCTTTCTTCAGCGCGGCGAGGAATTTCTTCACCTTCGGAGCATTGATGCTGTCGCGGTGGGCGACGATCACCAGTTCGTCATAGGCCGGAACGCCGAAGTCTTCGACGTTAAACACTTGCGGATTTTTACCCTGTAGTTTCAGCTCCTCGGCTTCAATATTGCGATAGCCGCCGATCACCGCATCCACCTGACCGGCCAGCAGGGCGCTGGTCAGCTGGAAGTTAACGTTAATCAGCCTGACGCTATCCGGGCTGACGTTCTCGTGCTTCAGCATGGTTTCCAGCGTCGCCTGCTCAATGCCGCTGACGGAATAACCTATTTTTTTCCCCTGTAAGCCGGCGGGGGAGGTGATGTTTTTATCCAGAGTGATGACCGTGTTCAGCGGAGTATTAATCAGCGTTCCCACGCGCACCAGCGGCAGACCCTCGTCGGCAAAAAAGTGCAGCTGCGGCTGATAGGTTATGGCGAGATCCGCCTGTTTAGCGGCCACCAGACGCGGCGGCAGCGAAGGGTCAGACGGGGGGATAATCTTCACGTCCAGCCCTTCCGCTTTAAACGCCCCGATCTGTTCTGCCACCATCACCGGTGCGTGATCGGGGTTGATATACCAGTCGAGCACCAGCGTCAGTTTCTCACCGGCCACGGCCAGATGACTGAAAGCGCCGCTTAACAGCAGGGCGGCCAGGGTTTTCTTCATCATTCTGCATTCCTTATCAGGGTCATCAGCACTATTCAGGTGCCCAGTTAATCAGGCGGTGGATCAGGGTATCGACGGCCATCCACAGTAGGACGGTCATCAGCACCAGGATAAATAACGCGGCAAAGCACTGGTCGGTCTGCATGCGCGCGTTGGCGTTCAGCATCACGTAGCCCAGCCCTTCGGCGGACCCGACCCATTCACCGATGATGGCGCCAATCGGGGCCACGGCAGCAGCCATACGCAGGCCGGAACCAAACGCCGGCAGCGCTGCCATCAGGCGGATATGGCGCAGCTGTGACCAGCGTGACGCCCCCATGGTGCGGGCCAGGTCAAGATAGTCCTGGTTCACCCGCTTCAGCCCGTCAAAGAAGGCCGAGGTGACCGGGAAGAAAATCACCAGCACCGCCATCGCCACTTTGGCGCTGATGCCAAAGCCGAACCACAGCACCAGCAGCGGCGCCAGAGCAAATACCGGGATGGCCTGGCTGGTCAGCACCAGCGGCATCAGCCAGCGTTGCAGGCGGGGGGAGAAGATCATCAGAATAGCCAGCAGCGATCCCAGCAGGACGCCCAGCACCAGCCCGGTTAACACTTCCGAGGCGGTAATCAGACTGTGGTACGCAAGGAAGGCGCGGCCTTGCCACAGGGCCGTTGCTACCGCGGCGGGTGAGGGTAATAAAAAGGCGGGGATATCGCTCAGCGTCGCCAGCCACCACAGCAGGATCAGCCCGCAAAAAATCAATGGCCCACGCATGCGGGCTGCCAGGCAGCCCCTCATCCTGCAGCCCTCAGCAACTGCTGCAACAGTTCGCCCTGGCTTTTCAGCAGGTTGGCATCGTCCGGCGCACGCGGCGGCTGGCCGCCAATAGTGTGGCTGCTGTCGATCCCGGCGGGCTGGCCGGAGAGGACCAGCAGGCGGTGGCTCAGGCGGCAGGCCTCCATCGGGTCGTGGGTGATCAGCAGCACGGTGCGGTCCGCCAGCAGCCCGGCGGCCAGCGTCTGGATCTTCGCGCGCGTCAGCGTGTCGAGTGCGGAGAAGGGCTCATCCATCAGCACAATCGGTCGCCTTTCATACAGGGTACGGGCAAGCGCCGCGCGCTGGCGCATCCCGCCGGAGAGCATGGCAGGGCGATCGTCACCGTGGCCGTGCAGTCCGACGCATTCCAGCAGATGGTCGGCCCACGCCGTGTCGATGTTTTCCCTGCGCAGACGGGCGCCGAGGGTGATGTTGTCGCGAACCGACAGCCAGGGAAACAGCAGATCTTTCTGCCCCATCCAGGCAATACGTCCGGCCAGCGGCTGGCCGTCGCTGCCGCAGACGGTGCCGGCGGTGGGCGTTATCAGCCCGGCTATGGTCTTCAGCAGGCTGGTTTTGCCGCTGCCGCTGGCCCCCAGCAGCGCGACACAGCGTCCGGCGGGAATCTCGATGCTGAGGCGGTCGAAAACCTGGCGCTGGCCAAAGCGCAGCGTCAGGTCGCGTACCCGGATGCCGGGCGGGGAGCTGGATTGCATAGCGATCACCGCTGTTGTCCCGCGTTCAGTCCCATCTGCCAGAAGGCCGACTCCAGGCGGGTGGCGGTGGTGAAAATATCTGACAGCGCGGCGAAGCGGCTTGCTGCTCCACGCTGCTGGCCGACCGTGTCCAGTAGCGCGATGGCGGCCTGCACGCCGCTGAGATAGTCCGGGTTTGCATAGTTACGGATCCATGAGGCGTAAGGGCTGTCCGTCAGCACCGTTTCCTCTGCCGCCAGCAGACGCAGGCCGATCTCCGCGTAGCCCGCCACGCAGGGCAGCAGCGCCGCCAGCAGGTCGAGCGCATCGCCGGAGTGGCCGATATCCAGCACGTAGCGGGTGTAGTTCATAGTTTCCGGCGCTTCCGGTTGGGCGGCCATTTGTGCTTCGTTCAGCCCCCAGTCTGCGCAGTAGCTGACGTGCAGCGGCAGTTCACTGACGATGGCATTCAGCGAGGCGGTGGCCGCGCGCATTTCCGGCAGCGTGTGCAGCTTGCTGACCAGCAGGGCATAAGCGCGGGCGAAGTGGATCAGGAACAGGTAATCCTGGGTCAGGTAGCGGCGAAAGGCCGCTTCGGGCAGGGTGCCGCGAGCAAGCTGGTGGATAAACGGGTGAGCAACGTAGTCCTGCCAGTCGTTACCCGCCTGCTGGCGTAAACGTCCGTACAGGCCGTGGCTGAAATCGACTGACTGAATGATTTTCGACACTGAATCCCCTCATTTAAGTGGAGATCCGGGTATGCGGAGGTGTGATCAGGCAAGTAAAATGCCAACCCGTCCCTTCGCTGGCATGACCCAGATCAGGTTCAAAGGGTTCGGCTTACGCCATCTCAGCCCATCACAGGACACCCCTCGGAGGCGTTTGTTATACGATATTTTATTTTGTATAGCAATCTGCCCTGCCAGCACCGGGGTGGGAAGTGACGATTAAAAAAGAGATTTAGCGTGCACGCGTGCTCCATCAGCGCGGCTGAAGAGGGATTCCATCGTATTTAACAGCGGGGAGTCATGGGGCTGAGTGCGGGGGTTGCCCGCTGAAAGCTCAGCGGGCGATACATCCTGTTTTAGAACGACGTCCACTCCTCTTCGATGGCTTTATGCGTTCTGGCGGGAGTAACCTGAGCGGTTTTTTTCTCCGCGCCGCTGACCCATTCACCCTCATGCACCCGGCTGGCGGAGATCTTAAAGATAGCGACCATTTCGCTCAGCTTTCTTGCCTGCTGTTCCAGAGAAACCGCCGCCGCCGAGGATTCCTGCACCAGCGTGGCGTTCTGCTGCGTGGTGGAGTCCATCTCGGTTACGGCTTTACCAATCTGCTCAATGCCCTGTCGCTGCTCGTTTGACGAGCTGGAAATCTCATCAATGATCTGACTGACGTGGGTGACGGAATTGACGATATCTTCCATGCTGGCGCCTGCCCGGTTGACCAGGTCGGTGCCGGTGCCGATGCGCGCCACGGAGTCATTAATCAGGGATTCGATCTCTTTCGCCGCGTCAGCACTGCGCTGCGCCAGCGTTCTGACTTCACCCGCCACCACGGCGAACCCGCGCCCCTGCTCACCGGCCCGGGCGGCTTCCACCGCTGCATTCAGCGCCAGAATATTGGTCTGGAAGGCAATGCCGTTAATCACGCTGATAATTTCGGTGATCTTCTTCGAGCTGGTGGCAATGCCGTTCATGGTACTGACCACTTCACCCACAATCTGACCGCCTTTACGCGCGTCAGCGCTGGCGCTGGCCGCCAGTTTACTGGCCTGCTGGGCATTGTCGGCGTTTAAGCGCACGGTTGAGGTCAGCTCTTCCATGCTGGAGGCGGTTTCCACCACAGCCGCAGACTGCTGCTCGGTTCTGGAAGCGAGATCGGTGTTTCCGGCGGCAATTTGCGATGAGGCGCTGGCCAGGTGGCTGACGCTCTCACGGATGCCCGATATCATATCGCGCAGGCGGGCATTCATTGCTCCCATGGTTTGCGTCAGCTCGCCGAGCTCATCCTGGGAGGTAGCGGCGATCTGCGCCGTCAGGTCACCGCTGGAGATGCGCTGGGCCAGCGCCAGGTTTTCACCTATCGGGCGGGTGATCTTGCGGGTGATAATCCAGGCGGCCAGTAGCCCGATAACAATTGCCAGCAGCGCGAGGACCGAGATGATAATAATGGTATCGGCGATGAGACGGCTGTTATATTCCGCCTGCGCCTTAATCAGCTGGTCTGCGGTATGGTTCAGGTCGGCCGCTGCCACCCCCATCACGTCGGCCGATTTTTGCGTTTCAACGATGGATTTAAAGTAGGTTTCTGCCTGAGCTTTCAGAGACTGATAATGTTCCCACGCCGGGGTCAGCACCGCTCTGGTTTCATCCGTCAGCTGGGGCAGGCTGTCGTTATAAAGAGATTCCGCATGAGTATAGGCCTGGTCGACGGCCGACATGGCCTCCGGCGTATGCAGCGTAATCAGCGTGTCGCCCGCTTCGCCGAGAAGGGATAGCGCGAAGAATAAATCAAAAATTGCACTGCGTGATTCAGCACCCGGCGAAGTATTGAGTACGCGATTATTGAGCTCAGCTAAAAAACGTTTATCGCTGAGCTGGTGAAGGTTTTTAGCCAGCTGGTTACTGTTGATGCTTTTCTCATGATATTGCGCGCGTGTTTTACTGTAGCGATCGATATTTTCGCCCAGCCGGGTAAAATATTGCTTCGTGTCCCCGCGCCAGTTAAATTTAGTGGCATTCTGGTAGAGGGTTTGCATGGAGACGATGGCTGCGCCGTTTTCTTTCATTTTCTGTTCATCGGCGCTTTGCAAATATAGCAGGCGGTTGCGTCGGGCAATGTCCAGCAGGTTACCAATATCATTGGTGATCGCGGTTTTTACCGAGTTTCTTTCTATCGATTTTAATGAATAGATACCGTACCCTGATACACCGGTAATAATAGCGATCAAAATAATAAATCCGGAAAAGAGTTTTTTTCTTATCGAGAAATCATTAAAGTTAAAAGCGTGCGTAATCATATTAAATTCCTTGTTAATCATAATTAGTCTTTCAGCGAGGAGAACCACATTGGGTTTTTTGATGCAACACGTCGAAGAAGACTATCGGCAAGGAAGCAAAGGAACATTGGTAAATTTACATTTATTTACATTTTATTCGGGCTATTTATCATCTGATTATTATTAAGCCGCAAATAGAATAATAAAGAAGATTATCAATAAGCTTTTGTTATTTCTCAAAGATACATAAGAAATAAGGATGACGGAAAGGCGACCCGCGCATAATCATTGCGCGTGGCATAACGGGTCGTCACCGGGGGTATTCTCACCCATTTTATTGCTAAACATCCGGCGTCTGACCTCATCCTTGTTATCATCGCGTCCGCTGTGGGTGATTCTGTTGCCGGCCCCGACCGGCTGTTCCGGTCGGGGCGGGATGATACCGTGGCAGGCTTAGCGCTTGCGGCGGTCCGGAACGATCAGGTCTCCGCGCAACACGCAGGCACCGAGCATATCCTGAGTTTTTTCCGTCAGCCAGCTGACGATACGCGCCGCCATGGCATCCATCGAATATTCAATCGACGGAATGGTCGGAATGCCCGGCAGGTCCAGCGAACCGGCCAGGCTGAAGATCATAATGTCCCCCGGCACGGCCTTATTAAACGCCTGTAGCTGGCCAATCACCCGCTGCGCCTCCTGCTCATCGGCGACCAGCAGCGCGTTGAAGTTGACGGTGGTGGCGTTATTCAGCAGCACCTGTACCGCCACCGAGGAGGAGGTGGAGTCCATAAACACCAGGTTACGGTTAAACGGTAAAAAGTTATTTTCCAGCGCCAGTTTGTAGCCCAGCAGCACCTGATCCGCATGGCCACGGGTATCGGGATGGATCAGCGCAATCTGGCGGCGACCCTGGCTAATCAGATAATTGCAGGCGGTTTCGGCGGCGAAAGCGTGGTCGAACTGAATGCTGTTGGGCGTGTCGGCATCAACACAGTCGATCAGAATCACATTGTCATCGTTGATGTTCAGCGGGAAGCGGGCACCGATAATCAGCACGTCGTCACACAGCCCGCAGGAGAGCTCATCCAGCGCATTCATCACGCCCGCTTTGCTGTTGGCAAAACGCAGCAGCAAGTGCTTCTGATGCTGGCTGAGCTGTTTTTCCAGCGCATAGAGATAGCCGGTGGTCTGGTTAATGTTCTCCTGCGCGCAGATCACCCCGATACAGCCGGTGGACTGGGAGAGCAGCGACTGGGCAATGACATTTGGCCGGTAGTTAAGCTCCTCTGCGGCCTGCAATACGGCGAGACGGCTGGCTTCTTTCACCCCACGTGAACCACTCAACACCCGTGAGACTGTGGCTTTCGAAACCCCAGCTAAACGCGATACATCGTTGATTGTTGACATTTTTCTCCCCTGTACAACGCAATAAACGGCCTGCAAAAAAAGCGCAATAACGGCGCAAAATATCGCCATCGACAGTATAGCGGTTTTCTCTTTTTCATGGAAACCGATTTTCCATATCACCTCAAAAGTGTCCATATCGGCCGAAAATATGTGAGGGTCATCGCGGAAAAAACCCTTTTCCGAAGGGGTTTATGATGAGGTTCACAGTTCTGTTTCCGTTTTATGGAAAACGGTTTCCGTATGGTGTCCAATCGTTTCCACATTTACGTTCTATTACATTTTGAGGTAACGGGTTTATGGTCAGGATAATGCTGTGCTGCTCTGCCGGGATGTCGACCAGTATGCTGGTGAGAAAAATGGTAGAGGCGGCGAAGGAAAGGGGACTGGAGGTCGATATTGAGGCGTATGGCGTTGCCGAGTTCGACAGCCAGTTTCCGCACTATCAGGCGGTGCTGCTGGGGCCGCAGGTCAAATATATGCTGAAAACACTGTCAGAAAAGGCAGCCGTGCAGGGGATCCCGGTTCAGCCCATCGACCCGATGGACTACGGTATGCAGCGCGGCGACAAGGTGCTGGACTTCGCGCTGTCGATGATTAACGCGGTTCACTAAAAGGTGTTCATATGAGTTCGTTATATCAGTCAATGATTGCCGTTATCGAGCAATCGATTACTCCGCTGGCCGGGCGTCTCGGCCAGCAGAAATATGTGATTGCGATCCGTGACGGTTTCACCGCCGCGCTGCCATTTATGATCATCGGCTCGTTTATGCTGGTGTTTATCTTCCCGCCGTTCTCCGCCGACACCACTAACAGCTTTGCGCGCGGCTGGCTGGATTTCTCCCTGACCTACCGTGAACAGCTGATGCTGCCGTTCAATCTGAGTATGGGGGTGATGACCTTCTTTATCTCTGTGGGCATTGGTGCCAGCCTCGGCCGGCAGTTTAATCTTGATCCGGTGATGTCCGGCCTGCTGGCCTTTATGGCCTTTCTGCTGGTGGCAGCCCCCTATGCTGACGGCCATATCTCTACCCAGTATCTCTCCGGGCAGGGCATTTTCACCGCGCTGATCACCGCTATTTACTCCACGCGGGTTTACGCCTGGCTGAAACAGAACAACATCACTATCCGCCTGCCGAAAGAGGTGCCGACCGGGGTGGCGCGCTCCTTTGAGATCCTGATCCCGGTGGTGGTGGTGATGGGCACGCTGCATCCGCTCAATCTGTTTATCGAAGCGCAGACCGGCATGATTATGCCGCAGGCGATTATGCACCTGCTGGAACCGCTGGTGTCGGCGTCGGATTCCCTGCCGGCTATCCTGCTGTCAGTGCTGCTGTGCCAGATATTCTGGTTCGCCGGTATTCACGGTGCGCTGATTGTGACCGGGATTATGAACCCGTTCTGGATGGCGAACCTGTCGGCAAACCAGGCGGCGCTGGCGGCCGGGGCGGCATTACCTCACGTCTACCTGCAGGGTTTCTGGGACCACTATCTGCTGATTGGCGGCGTCGGTTCCACGCTGCCGCTGGCCTTCCTGCTGCTGCGCAGCCGCGTGACGCACCTGCGGACCATCGGCAAAATGGGCGTGGTGCCGAGCTTCTTTAATATCAATGAGCCGATTCTGTTTGGTGCACCGATCATCATGAACCCGATGCTGTTTATCCCGTTTATCTGCGTGCCGATGGTCAACGCCTGTCTGGCCTATGGCGCCACTAAACTGGGCTGGCTGGCGCAGGTGGTATCGCTGACGCCGTGGACCACGCCGGCGCCAATAGGGGCGTCATGGGCTGCTAACTGGGCGTTCAGCCCGGTGGTGATGTGCCTGATCTGTATGGTGATGTCGGCCCTGATGTACCTGCCGTTCCTGCGCGCCTACGAGCGCTCTTTACTGATAACCGAACAGCAGAAAGCACAAAGTGCAGCGGCACCCTCAGGCGAAACAGCCCGCAATAACGGATAACTCTGGAGAGTCAAAAAATGAAGGTTAAATTTCCGCACGACTTCTGGTGGGGCAGCGCCAGCTCGGCTCTGCAAACCGAAGGGGAAAGCCGCGCACGGGGCGAAACCACCTGGGATGCCTGGTACGCCAGCCAGCCGGGCCGTTTTCACCAGCAGGTAGGCCCGCAGAATACCTCGACCTTTTATCAGCACTGGCGCGAAGACATTGCGCTGCTGAAACAGCTTAACCACAACAGTTTTCGCACTTCTCTCAGCTGGTCGCGGCTAATCCCGGACGGTACCGGCGAGGTCAATCCGCAGGCGGTGGCGTTTTATAACAACGTTATCGATGAGCTGCTGGCCCAGGGGATCCAGCCGTTTATTACCCTGTTCCACTTTGATATGCCAGTGGCGATGCAGCAGCAGGGCGGCTGGGAGAGCCGCGAAGTGGTGGATGCCTTTAGCCGCTATGCCAAAATGTGCTTTGAACTGTTCGGTGACCGCGTGCTGCACTGGTTCACCTTTAACGAGCCGATTGTGCCGGTGGAAGGGGGATATCTGTATGACTTCCACTATCCGAACGTGGTCGACTTTAAACGCGCCGCTACGGCGGCGTACCACACGGTGCTGGCCCATGCGCAGGCGGTACGCTGCTATCGTGCCGGGTCGTACAGCGGCGAAATTGGCATTGTACTCAACCTGACCCCGTCGTACCCGCGTTCACAGAATCCGGCGGATGTAAAAGCGGCACACCACGCTGACCTGCTGTTTAACCGCAGTTTCCTTGACCCGGTCCTGCGCGGCGAGTATCCGGCGGATCTCATGGCACTGCTGCAAAGCTACGATCAGCTGCCAGCCTGCCAGCCGGGGGACCGGGCCCTGATCGCTGAGGGCAAAATTGACCTGCTGGGAATTAACTATTACCAGCCGCGTCGGGTGAAGTGCCGCGACAGCGCGGTGAATCTGCAAGCGCCGTTTATGCCGGAATGGTTATTTGATAATTACGAGATGCCCGGCAGAAAAATGAATCCGTATCGCGGCTGGGAAATTTATGAGCCGGGTATTTATGACATTCTGACAAATTTACGCGTTAATTATGATAATCCGCGCTGCTTTATTTCCGAGAATGGTATGGGCGTGGAAAATGAACAGCGCTTTATTGAAAACGGTCAGATTCAGGATGACTACCGTATCGCATTTGTCCGCGAACATCTGAAGTGGCTGCATAAAGGGATCAGCGAAGGCAGCCGCTGTCTGGGCTATCACATGTGGACGTTTATAGATAACTGGTCGTGGTGTAACGGCTATAAAAACCGCTACGGCTTTGTCCAGCTTGATCTTGCCACGCAGCAGCGCACGGTGAAGAAAAGCGGGGAGTGGTTTGCGCGCACCGCCGCCGAGAACGGGTTTAACTATGAGGACAGTCACAATGATTGATTTAGAAGAGGCGGTGATGGAGATCATCGTCAATGCCGGGCAGTCGCGCAGCCTCTGTTTTGAGGCGCTGCATGCGGCACGCGGCGGTGATATTCCCAGGGCGAAGGCACTGTTGCACGAGGCTGACGGCTTTTCACGTCAGGCGCATCAGATGCAGACCCGGCTGATTGAGCAGGATGCCGGGGAAGGACGCCAGCCGATGACCTTAATTATGGTCCATGCACAGGATCATCTGATGACGTCGCTGCTGGCGCGTGAATTGTCTGAAGAAATTATTCATCTGTATCAGCGTTAATAGTAATTAATGACTTATCGCGAGGAGCGTTAAATACCAGAATAATTGAACCTGACTGTATTCTTACCTCTTACCTTTAAAATAACAGCACTCACGCTTCTTTATTTGCGCGGCACGGTGACGCGTAAATAAAGGGCGGAGTAATAAAGAGAATATTATGAAAATAGCGAATCAATTGCCAGTGACCCTGGCGGTGATGGCAGCCCTTTGCTCTGGAAACGTCGTTGCACAAGAGTTTACGCAGGAACAGATAGACGCCATTGTGGCGAAAGCGGTGGATAAAGCCCTGGCCGAACGTCAGGCCAAAATTGACGGTGCCGTGGATAAAGCCCTGGCCGAGCGCCAGGCGAAAATTGATAAGGCGGTGGCGAAAAAAGCCGATGTGATCACCGAACCGCAGACGGCGGCACAGTCGCCGGATATGGCGATCCCGTTCGGCGTGCAGTTTACCGGCTATGCCCGCTACGGCGCGCAGTTCCAGGGCGGCGATCAGAAATTCGTCGGTGTGGATGGCTCGTATAACGGATCCTCAGCTATCGGTCGCCTGGGCAACGAAGGCAACGGCGGCGAGTTCCAGCTTTCCAAAGCGTTTAAAGGCGACAACGGCGCAATCTGGGATGTCAACGTGATGATCGACCACTGGGGCGATGAGGTGAACCTCAAGAAGGCCTATGCGGGCGTCACCAATCTGTTTGACTCCAATCCCAACGCCTACCTGTGGGCCGGGCGTGATTTCCACCAGCGCCCACAGCAGGGGATTAACGACTACTTCTGGATGAACCACGACGGCCAGGGCGCCGGGGTGAAAAACTTCGAACTGGGCGGCGTGAAGTTTGACGTGGCGACGGTGGCTTCTGTTGAGGCCTGTAACCCGGAAGTGATGGATGAAGATGGCAACCCGTCGCGCATCAGCTGTACCGGCGGCTCAGGCACCGGGGATAAAGGCAACTACGCGCTGACCTCGAAAATTCACGGCATGAAGGTCGGTCCGCTGGACCTGGAGCTGTACGCCAACTACGGCTTTGACTCCAAAGCGATTGAGAGCGAAGAGCGGCTGAAGGCCTGGCAGGGCGGTGCAGTGCTGAGCCACACCGGGGAGAAGGGCGTGAACAAAGTCATCACCCGTTATTCCAATAACTCGGACAACAGCGTGTTTAATAAAACGGATGAGCTGACCACCGTCTACGCCAGCTTTGAAGGCAACTACAAGTTCACGCAGCAGGCGCAGGTGGAGTACCTGCTGGCCTTCCACGATTATTCGAATAAAGCAGACAGCACCGACGACCGGCGCAACTACGGGGCGATTGTGCGCCCGATGTACTGGTGGAACGACGTGCATTCCACGTGGCTGGAAGCGGGCTATCAGCGGGTGGATTACGACCAGGGCGGCGATAACCACGGCTGGAAGCTGACGCTGTCGCAGAACGTTTCCATTGCCATGGGACCGGAGTTCCGTCCGATGCTGCGCTTCTATGTGACCGGTGGTGACGTCGATAACAAACGCACCGCGCGCATCAACGGCACCGATGACGATACCCAGCTGGATTCGTTCAACGTCGGCGCAATGTGGGAAGCCTGGTTCTGATGAGGGTGTAAAACCGGCCGGTTTTGAATGGTGCAATCATTGGGCCCGACCGAAAAAGAAGGTCGGGCCCAACAACCGAAACCACTCGGGAAGTTTGATCGGCGAGTATCTTGAAGACGCTAACGTCAGGCTGCCTGATCCTGCGGCAGGGGAATATCCGCGCTGATGCGCAGCCCGTCGCGATCGAACACCATGCACTGGTGCGCGAAGAAGGCGGGGCGCAGCATCTGATAGGGGCGGAAATGCACGTCGCCCGGCAGCAGCATTTTAAAGCCGTCGTGACCGTACACCTGGCCGAACAGATAGGTATTGTTACCCAGCCTTTCCACCACTTCACAGTGAAAGTCCAGCTGTAACGGCGCATCGCTGTTCACCCGCAGATGGTCCGGGCGAATGCCCAGCGTCAGCTCATCACCGGCCTGGAGGGAACGCGCAGGCGCAGGCAGCGTCAGCGTGTGCGCCCCTTCATTAACGGTGACGGTCAGCCCCTGCGGCGTGCAGTGCTCAACGCGCGCGGGCAGGAAATTCATTTTAGGCGAACCGATAAACCCGGCAACAAAGCGGTTCACCGGGTTGTAGTAGAGCGCCATCGGTGAACCCACCTGTTCTACCTTGCCGTAGTTCATCACCACGATTTTATCGGCCAGCGTCATCGCTTCAATCTGGTCATGGGTCACATACACCATGGTAGTTTTCAGCTCCTGGTGCAGTTTGGCAATATGCAGACGCATTTCCACGCGCAGCTCCGCATCCAGGTTCGACAGCGGTTCATCAAACATAAACACCCGTGGATTACGCACAATCGCCCGGCCAATCGCCACGCGCTGGCGCTGGCCGCCGGAAAGTTCTTTCGGCTTGCGCTCCAGCAGATGAGAGAGTTGCAGCGTTCTGGACACCATCTCTACCTGGTGGCGGATCTTCTCTTTCGCCACGCCGTTCACCTTCAGGCCGTAGCCCATGTTTTCTGCCACCGTCATATGCGGGTAAAGCGCATAGGACTGAAACACCATCGCCACGCCCCGGTGGGCGGGAGCCACGTCGTTCATCAGCTCATCGCCTATCAGGATCTCACCGTCGCTCACCTCTTCCAGCCCGGCAATCAGCCGCAGCAGCGTGGATTTGCCACAGCCAGAGGGGCCGACAAAAACGGTGAATTCACCGTCTTCTATATCCAGTTGAATATTATTGAGCGTTTCTGTTTTACCAAAACGCTTACCCACGTTTCTCAGTCTGATGCTGGACATGCGGAACCTCTTCGAAAGGGGTGTTGAAGAAATAAATGTATTACGTATTACAATCTTTCTTGTGACACGCTAGCCCTTGTGGCGTCTGGGTTGACTATAAACTCCAGATGCAGAGCGCCCTAGGGGGGATTTTGATTTCTGTAATACGGATCACATATTAGCGAGAACGGAGTGGAGGCGAAGCGCCAATCCGCGTAGCGTGTGACATCGACGCGCTGTGACCTTTACTCTTCTGTAAGGCGCATTTTTCGGGACTTACGCCGTACTGCTAAGAGCATCAGCGAAATAAAAAACAGACAAATGTTATACCTTCACATGAGGTCAGCAATGAAAGTCAAAACCTGCATCACTCTGCTTCTGTCAGCCCTGGCTCTGGGACAGGCTGCGCACGCCGCACAGCAACTTACCGTCTGGGAAGATATTAAGAAATCGGACGGCATTAAAACGGCGATTGCTGATTTTCAGAAGCAGTTCAACGTGGAAGTCAAAGTACAGGAAATGCCGTTTGCTCAGCAGATTGAAAAACTGCGCCTGGATGGGCCGGCCGGTATCGGTCCTGATGTGCTGGTGATCCCTAACGATCAGCTGGGCAGCGCGGTGGTGCAGGGACTGCTGTCGCCGATTAACGTTGATGCGGCACATCAGGCGGCCTATACCCCATCAGCAATGGCGGCCTTTATTCAGAACAACGTGGTGTACGGCGTACCGAAAGCCGTGGAAACCCTGGTGCTGATCTACAACAAAGATCTGCTGCCTGCACCGTTGAAAACGCTGGATGAGTATCGCGCTTTTTCCCAGAAGCAGCGCGAAGCGAAGCAGTACGGCCTGCTGGCGAAATTTGACCAGATTTACTACAGCTGGGGCGCTATCGCGCCAATGGGCGGCTACATCTTTGGTAAAGACGGTAAGGGCGGGCTGAACACTCAGGATATCGGGCTGAATACCGCCGGCAGCGTGGAAGCCGTCACCTATCTCAAGAGTTTCTTCACTCAGGGCCTGCTGCCTTCCGGCATCCTGGGCGATAACGGACTGAATGCCATCGACTCGCTGTTTACCGAGAAAAAAGCAGCGGCGGTGATCAACGGCCCGTGGGCGTTCCAGCCTTATCAGTCAGCCGGTATCAACTACGGCGTGGCCCCGCTGCCGGAACTGCCTAACGGTAAACCGATGAGTTCGTTCCTCGGCGTGAAGGGCTATGTGGTGTCGACCTGGAGTAAAGACAAAACCCTGGCGCAGCAGTTCATTCAGTTTATTAACCAGCCGCAGTACGTCAAAGAGCGCTTCCAGAAGACCCAGGAGATCCCACCGGTGGTGGCCCTGATGAACGATCCGCTGATTAAAAATGATGAAAAAGCCAATGCCGTGGCGGTGCAGGCGGAGCGCGCCGTTGCCATGCCGGGCGTGCCGGAGATGCAGGAAGTGTGGGGGCCGGCTAACACCGCTCTGGAGCTCAGCGTGACCGGTAAACAGGAGCCGAAAGTGGCGCTGGATAACGCGGTGAAACAGATCACCATGCAGATTGAAGCGATGCAGGCCAGCAACCAGTAGGCCCGGCTCTGCGGGCGGCTAGAATGAAGAAGGATGATGCTGTGATGATTTCCCCCAGTGAAAAACTGATGCTCAACAAGCGTACCCGGCAGCACGCGCTGACGGGCGCACTGCTGGCGCTGTTACCGGGTTTCGGCCAGTTTTACCACCGCCAGTGGGCTAAAGGGCTCTGTTTTCTGATCCTGCTCACCAGCTTTTACGGCGTGTTTCATCGCTTCCTGCAGCAGGGGCTGTGGGGGCTGGCAACGCTGGGGGAAGAAGTCCCCCGCGATAACTCCATCTTCCTGCTGGCGGAGGGCATTATCAGCGTGCTGATCGTCGCCTTCGGCATCACGCTATGGGGGCTGTCTGTACGCGATGCGTGGCTGAACGGCTGCCGTCGCGATGAGGGGAAACCGCTGCACGGGGTGCGCAAACAGTATCAGCTGCTGCTGCGTGAGGGCTTTCCTTACCTGATGATTACGCCGGGGTTTATCCTGCTGGTGTTTGTGGTGGTGTTCCCAATCCTGTTTGGTTTTGCCATCGCCTTTACCAACTACAACCTCTACCACACGCCGCCCGCGAAGCTGGTGGATTGGGTGGGGCTGAAAAACTTCGTCAATATCTTCACCCTGTCGATCTGGCGCTCGACCTTCTTCGACGTATTGCAGTGGACGGTGGTCTGGACGCTGCTGGCGACCACGTTGCAGTGTTCGGTCGGCGTGATGCTGGCGATTCTGGTCAACCAGAAAGACCTGCGCTTTAAGCCGCTGATCCGCACCATTTTCATTCTGCCCTGGGCGGTGCCCGGCTTTGTCACCATCCTGGTGTTTGCCGGTATGTTTAACGACAGCTTTGGCGTGATTAACAATGCGATCCTCGACTTCTTTGGCATTGCGCCTAAGGCCTGGATGACCGATCCGTTCTGGACCAAAACCGCGCTGATTATGATGCAGACCTGGCTGGGCTTCCCGTTTGTCTTTGCCATGACCACCGGGGTATTACAGGCCATTCCTGATGATCTGTATGAAGCGGCGATGATGGACGGGGCGGGACCCTGGACGCGGCTGCGCACGATCACGCTGCCGCTGGTGATGTACGCGATTGCGCCGATCATCATCACCCAGTACACCTTCAACTTTAACAACTTCAACATTATTTACCTGTTCAACAACGGCGGCCCGGCGGTGGCGGGATCGAACGCGGGCGGCACTGATATCCTGGTGTCGTGGATCTACAAACTCACCATGTCGTCATCGCAGTACGCGATTGCCGCCACCATTACGATTTTGCTGTCGATCTTTGTGGTCGGTCTGGCGCTGTGGCAGTTCCGCGCCACCAAATCGTTTAAACAAGATGAGATGGCGTAAGGGAGCATCATGGCAAAGTCAGTCAGTATAAAACGTGAAAAGTGGCTGCGGCTGTCACTCACCTGGCTGGTGGTGCTGGTGGTATCCACCATCATCATCTATCCGCTGGTGTGGACGGTCGGGGCATCACTGAATGCCGGTAACAGCCTGCTGAGCAGTTCCATTATCCCTGAGAACGCCTCGTTACAGCATTACCGTGATCTGTTCAACGGTACGGTGCCGTACCTGACGTGGTACTGGAACTCGATGAAAATCAGTTTCTTTACCATGGTGCTGACCTTAATCAGCGTCAGCTGTACCGCCTATGCGTTCTCGCGCTTTCGCTTTAAGGGGCGGCAGAACGGTCTGATGCTGTTTCTGCTGTTGCAGATGATCCCGCAGTTTTCAGCGCTGATTGCCATCTTCGTGCTGTCGCAGCTGCTGGGTCTAATTAACAGCCATCTGGCGCTGGTGCTGATTTATGTTGGCGGCATGATCCCGATGAATACCTATCTGATGAAGGGCTATCTCGACGCCATTCCGAAGGATCTGGATGAGTCAGCGCGCATGGACGGGGCAGGAAACTTCCGCGTGTTTATCGAGATTATTATGCCGCTTTCAAAGCCGATCCTGGCCGTGGTGGCGCTGTTCTCCTTCACCGGGCCGCTGGGGGATTTCATCCTCTCCAGTACCATTCTGCGCAGCCCCGATCAGTTCACGCTGCCGATTGGTCTGTACAACCTGGTCTCGCAAAAAATGGGGGCCAGCTATACCACCTATGCAGCAGGCGCGGTGCTGATTGCCGTACCGGTCGCCATCCTCTACCTGGCACTGCAGAAATACTTCGTTTCCGGTCTGACTTCAGGAAGTACTAAGGGATAAATCATGACGCCAAAAACAGTGTTACTCGCCCTGGCCATGGCCTGGGCTGTGCCTCTCTGCGCCGCGAATACGGCGGATATTCGCCCCATCGGGCCGGTGCCTGCCGATTTTGTCAAGGGGGCGGATATCTCCACGCTGCCGGAGCTGGAGAAACTCGGCGTTAAATTTTATAACGCCAACAACCAGTTGCAGGACCCGATAGCCATTCTGAAGGCTAACGGCATCAACACGCTGCGTCTGCGTCTGTGGGTGGACCCGTATGACGCCAGCGGTAAAGCGTACGGCGGCGGCACTAACGATCTGCCGACCACTCTGGCGCTGGCCAAACGCGCGAAGGCGGCGGGGATGCAGATCCTGCTGGACATCCACTACAGCGATTTCTGGACCGATCCGGGCAAGCAGTTCAAGCCGAAGGCCTGGGAAAAGCTCACGTTCCCGGAGCTGGAAACGCGCATTCATGACTACACCCGCGACACCATTGCGCGCTTTAAAGCCCAGGGGGTGTTACCGGATATGGTGCAGATTGGCAACGAACTGAACGGCGGTATGCTGTGGCCGGAAGGCAAAAGCTGGGGGCAGAACGGCGGCGAGTTTGACCGTCTGGCCGCGCTGCTGAAGGCGGCGATTAGCGGCCTGCGTGAAAACCTCAGCGATCCGGGGCAGGTCAAAATCATGCTGCACCTGGCGGAAGGGACGAAAAATGAGATGTTCCGCTGGTGGTTCGACGAGATCACCCGCCGTCAGGTGCCGTTCGATGTGATTGGCCTGTCAATGTACACCTACTGGAACGGCCCGATTAGCGCCCTGAAGGCCAACATGGACGATATCAGCCAGCGCTATCAGAAAGACGTGATGGTGGTGGAAGCTGCCTACGGCTACACGCTGAAAAACTGTGACAGCGCGGAGAACAGTTTCCAGGCGAAGGAAGAGAAAGACGGAGGCTATCCGGCCACCGTCGCGGGGCAGGCGGCCTATCTGCACGATCTGATGCAGGCGGTGTTGACGGTGCCCAATCATCGCGGCAAGGGCGTGGTGTACTGGGAACCGATGTGGATAGCCGCACCGGGCAATACCTGGGCGACGCCGGAAGGAATGAAGTACATCCACGACGAATGGAAACAGGGCAACGCCCGTGAAAATCAGGCGCTGTTTGACTGTCAGGGCAAAGTGCTGCCGTCAATTCAGGCTTTTCATTAATTTACAGGCCTGAGGGCCGGTGTCACTGACACCTCTGAGGAATCGTTATGACTAAATTTCCACCGCTTTCTGCCGGGGTTAACGCGCTGCTGCACGGGGCGGATTACAACCCTGAACAGTGGGAAAACTCGCCGGGCATCATTGATGATGATGTGGCAATGATGAAGCAGGCACACTGCAATGTGATGTCGGTGGGTATCTTCAGCTGGGCGAAACTGGAGCCGGAAGACGGTCGCTATGACTTTGCCTGGCTGGATAATGTGCTGGAAAAACTGCATCAGCAGTCTATCCGGGTGTTCCTGGCCACGCCGAGCGGCGCACGACCGGCGTGGATGTCGCAAAAATACCCGGAAGTGCTGCGCACCGGACGCGACCGCGTCCCGGCCCTGCACGGTGGACGTCACAATCACTGTATGACCTCGCCGCTGTACCGGCAAAAAGTGCAGGCGATGAACGGCCAGCTGGCGGCGCGCTATGCGCACCACCCGGCGGTGATCGGCTGGCATATTTCTAACGAATACGGCGGGGAATGCCACTGCGACCGCTGTCAGCTGGCCTTTCGCGGCTGGCTGCAGCGTCGCTATGGCACCCTGGAACAGCTTAACCACGCCTGGTGGAGCGATTTCTGGAGCCATACCTATACCGACTGGTCGCAGATCGCTTCGCCATCGCCGCAGGGAGAGTCCTCCATTCACGGTCTGAACCTCGACTGGCGGCGCTTTATGACCGACCAGGTGACCGACTTCTGTGCGGAAGAGATCAAACCGCTGAAGGCGGCCAACCCGGACCTGCCGGCGACCACCAACTTTATGGAATATTTCTACGACTACGACTACTGGAAGCTGTCGCAGCCGCTCGATTTTATCTCGTGGGACAGTTACCCGACGTGGCATAACGAGAAGGATGAAACCACGCTGGCCTGCTATACCGCGATGTACCACGATCTGATGCGCACCCTGAAGCAGGGCAGGCCGTTTGTGCTGATGGAGTCAACGCCGGGGGCCACTAACTGGCAGCCGACCAGCAAGCTAAAAAAACCGGGGATGCATATTCTCTCATCACTACAGGCCGTGGCCCACGGGGCGGATGCGGTGCAGTATTTCCAGTGGCGTAAAAGCCGTGGATCGGTGGAGAAGTTTCACGGCGCGGTGGTCGATCACGTCGGTCATCTGGACACGCGCATCGGCCGCGAGGTGTCGGAGCTGGGCCGCATGCTGGCCGCGATGACGCCGGTACAGGGCACCCGCGTTGAGGCGAAAGTGGCGATTATTTTCGACTGGGAAAGCCGCTGGGCGATGGACAATGCCCAGGGGCCGCGCAATATCGGCCTGCACTATGAGCGCACGGTGACCGAACACTACCGTACCTTCTGGGAGCAGGGCGTAGCCGTGGATGTGATCAACGCCGATGCGGACCTGAGCGGCTACGCGCTGGTGATCGCACCGATGCTGTATATGGTACGCGACGGCTTTGCCGCACGGGTGGAACAGCATCTGCGCCGGGGCGGGCAGTTTGTTGCCAGCTACTGGACGGGGGTGGTCAATGAAAGCGACCTCTGTTATCTCGGCGGTTTCCCCGGACCGCTGCGTCCGCTGCTGGGTATCTGGGCCGAAGAGATCGACAGCCTGACCGACGACGAGACCAACGGCGTCCGCGCGCTGGCAGGAAATGTGCTGGGGTTGCAGGGCGCTTATCAGGCACGTGAACTGTGCGAGCATATTCATCTGGAAGGGGCCACGGCGCTGGCGGTGTATGAGAGTGATTTCTATGCCGGTAAACCGGCGGTGACCGTCAACAGCGTGGGCGAGGGGCAGGCGTGGTATATCGCCTCGCGTAACGACCGCGCGTTCCACCGTGATTTCTACGGCGCACTGATTACCCGGCTGGCCCTGCCGCGTGCGCTGGCCGTGGACTTCCCGCCGGGGGTTACCGCGCACCGCCGTACCGATGGCGAACACAGCTTTGTCTTCCTGCAGAACTTCACGGCGCAGACGCATACCGTTGTGCTGCCCGCGGGGATCAGCGATCTGATTGACGGTGCGCCGCTCGCCGGTACGCTGAGTGTGGCTCCCTGGGGCTGTCGCGTGCTGCGCGCCCCGCTGTAATTGTTGTCTCACTGGCGGGCCTCTGGCCCGCTTTTTTTTGCCTGAAGCAGGTAAGGAGAGAGTATGGTCAGTCTGAAATTATTTAAGCACTACTTCAGCCGGGAACCGGACCCGACGGAGGCTACCCCGGAAGACGGCGTGCTGCTGGATCGGCTGATGAGCTGCTTTGGCGGGCGGGACAATATCGTACAGGTGGACGCCTGCCTGACGCGCCTGCGGGTGACGGTGAAATCCCTGGCGGCGGTCGATAATCACGGGTTACAGCAGGCGGGGGCGATCGGCGTGGTGATCCTGGGGCATGAGGTGCATGCGATTTTTGGCACGCAGTCAGACCGCCTGCGGGCGCTGATGGAGGCCCGCTTCTTCAGCCAGCCGTGAGCAAAAAAAATGGATAACCGGTGACGGTTATCCAAATCGCGATCCAGTGGTTATCCAATGATGATGAAGGCGTTTATTGCTGCATTACCACCAGGCTTCCACCTGCACACCGAAGTTCCAGGTGTTGCTGGCGGTTCCATCCTGGAAGCTGTTCCCCTGTTCGGAGTCGTTCAGATACGAGGTAAAGATGCGCAGTTCCGGGCGTGACATAAATTCCGGGCCAGCGGCCAGACCCAGGGCCAGAGTGTATTTCTGCCCGGCCTGCTTATAGTCGCTGCCGTCTTTGTTCTGATCTTTCTGCATAAACGTACCGGCTTCACCGATGCCGCGCACATAGTCGGTAAACTGGTACTGCGCGCGCCCGACAAGCGACAGCAGGGTGCTCTTGTCCGTGAAGGCGGTCACGTTATCGGCAGCACCCCAGGTGATGACCTGATTCAGCGACAGCCGGTCGGTGATCGGCAGCAGGCCGGTGTTGATGACGCGGTAGCCGGTGGCATCACGCGTGTCGTTATACATGTCATACCAGCCGCCGCCCTGGGAAATCATGTTCTGTGCCAGCCCTTTATTGGCGTACTGCAACACCAGCTTCTGATAGCCGCCCCACATGTCCTGACTGATTTCCCCGGTCAGCATCACGCCGTTTTCCGCGTCGTACAGCTCGCCGTACTCTTTCTGCTTATTGGTCGGGTTCGGCATGGCGTAATCGACGCCGAACTCCGTCCACGCACCGCTCCACGGCTTCCAGCCTGCGTAGCGCACGTCGAGATAGTTGATGTTGACGTCGTTATCGCCGTCTTCACGGTAGTCTACGTCGTTGGCATCGCCACGGATCCAGGCGACGGAGACGGCGCCAGGGCCTAAGGTGTAGTTTTCAATACCGGCACCGGAGCCGGAGATATTCCAGTATTTGGTATCGATGATATGCAGGTCATGGCGCTGGTAATAACGTTTACCGCCCCAGATCACCGCGTTTTTATCACCGGGGATCAGCCCTTTAATCTGTAAGTTCAGCTGACGCAGGCCGAACTGGGCATCGTCACCGAAGGTGGTTTCGTTGTCGTTAGAGCCGTCCGAGAACATGCTGACCATGGAGTCGACATAAAAGCTGACGTCATCCTTTTTATACACTTCGCTGCCCAGCTCGATTTCACCGTAGGTATCGGCTTCGTTACCCAGACGACCAATTTTATTTTTCTGCCACTCCTCCATGCCTCCGTCACGCGAAACGCCCACGCCGCCGCGCAGATAGCCGTGGAAGTCGATGTTATCGATGGCTGCGAAGGCCGGAGAAGTCAGTGCGGCAGCAAGTGCCACCGCGGTCGCCGTTAGTCTTGTGTTCATGTCACCCTCTGTTTATATTTGTCATACGTTCACACGTTGGCGACAGTAAACGCCCGGCAGTGAAGGGTGTGCAATTGGAGTGTCGAAATTGTGTGATTTACTGCAAGTATTTAGGCGTAAATTGTAACGATTGGTGAAGTTGATCACTAAATATCAAATGTGAACGTCATACTTTTTTGTGATTTTCTGACAGTGTGACCGGGTTAACCTGAGCGTCATGTGCACTGTGATACAATTTGGCCATCTGTAAACAGGGAAGCGAAACATGAAATCAAAGAGTGCCACTCTGGAAGATGTCGCCCGTCACGCAGGGGTGTCATATCAAACCGTTTCCAGGGTGCTGAATAAGTCTGCGAACGTCTCGCAAGGTACGCGCAGCAAGGTAACAAAGGCGATAGAGGAACTGCGCTACGTGCCCAATCGCCTCGCGCAGCAGCTGGTTGGAAAACAGAGCACCACGCTGGGTCTGGTGACCACTTCCCTGGCTCTGCACGCCCCTTCTCAGGTGGCGGCGGCGATCAAGCGCTATGCCAACGCGGTTGACTATCAGGTGCTGATCGCCATGATTAATGAGAACGTCAATCAAAGTTTGCAGGAATCAATTAACGAGCTGAAGTCTCAGCTGGTGGATAAGGTGATTATCAACGTACCTCTGGACACCGCCAGTGCAGAGCGCATCGTTGCGGAGAACGAGGATATTATCTGTCTGTTCCTTGACGTTGACCCTTATTGCTCGGTGTTTAACGTTTCGTTTAACCCGGCAGACGGCACCCGCGCGAGCGTAAAATACCTCTACGAGCAGGGGCACCGTGAGTTCGCGCTGCTGGCGGGACCGGAGCATTCGGTCTCTGCCCGGCTGCGGCTGAAGAGCTGGCTGGAGACGCTGGCGAGCTACCGGCTGGAACCTGTCAGCGTGATCCACGGCAACTGGGATGCGCAGAGCGGTTACAGCGGCATTTTACAGCTGCTGCGTGAAAACCCGCACTTCAGCGCGCTGCTGGTAGGGAACGATCAGATGGCGCTCGGCGTACTGAGCGCGCTGCATCAGCAGGGGGTGGCGGTGCCGGGGCAGGTGTCGGTGGTGGGGTATGATGATACCTACGAGAGTGCGTTTTTCCACCCGGCGCTGACCACCGTGTCGCTGGACCTGGATTTGCAGGGAAAGGAAGCCGTGCAGCGTATCCTGCAGGCCAGCGATGACGACCACAGCCGCTCTTCTTCGATTCTGCCTGCCCGGCTGGTGGTGAGAAGTTCAACGTCAGCGGCGGGGCAGCATCAGCAGGATCTGAAGCAGATTGCCGAACAGCTGCGCCTGATTGCCAGCCGCCTGGGGTAGCCGCTGCTTGAGGAAAGGGGGCGTCTGGTATCAGGGAGTCCGCTGTGACCATCGGGCCGACCGGAACAGAAGGTCGGCCCCTACAATAAGACGGGTGCCGGAAACCGCAGGGTAAGCCGCAGTGGTTTTAACCCCACAGCGGGCGCGGATGTTTGAGGGGATGAGGCCAGTCTGAGGTAAGCCGAGGCCCGCAGGGAAGCGTCTTTTGCCGGTCCGGCGTTCTCAGACTGAGCTCAGCCAGTGCTGCGCGCATTCAGGGAGACATTTCAGGGGCGGCGTCAGGGGCGTCTGGTATCAGTGAGTCCGCCGCGACCATCGGGCCGACCGGAACGGAAGGTCGGCCCCTACAATAAGACGGGTGCCGGAAACCGCAGGGTAAGCCGCAGTGGTTTTAACCCCACAGCGGGCGCGGATGTTTGAGGGGATGAGGCCAGTCTGAGGTAAGCCGATGCCCGCAGGGAAGCGTCTTTTGCCGGTCCGGCGTTCTCAGACTGACCTCAGCCAGTGCTGCGCGCATTCAGCGAGACATTTCAGGGGCGGCGTCAGGGGCGTCTGGTATCAGTGAGTCCGCCGCGACCATCGGGCCGACCGGAACGGAAGGTCGGCCCTTACAATAAGACGGGTGCCGGAAACCGCAGGGTAAGCCGCAGTGGTTTTAACCCCACAGCGGGCGCGGATGTTTGAGGGGATGAGGCCAGCCTGAGGTAAGCCGGGCGTCACGCGCCAGGGATGGCGCGTGCCGAGGCCCGCAGGGAAGCGTCTTTTGCCGGTCCGGCGTTCTCAGACTGACCTCAGCCAGCGCTGCGCGCATTCAGCGAGACATTTCAGGGGCATCTGGTATCAGGGAGTCCGCTGTGACCATCAGGGCCGACCGGAACGGAAGGTCGGGCCCTGTTAGCGTAGCGGTCGGTGGTAAAGAGGGGTTATTTCGCCCCAAAGCAGGCGTTCAGCCCGGCCTGGGTATCTTTGCTGGCCAGACCCGGCATCGGTTTGTCGGCGATCAGCGTGACGCCGGTATCGACATAGCCGGACGCTTTCTTACCGTGACGCGCCCAGGCCACCGCAGCGTCAACGCCCATTGCCGCCATAGTCAGGGGGTACTGCTGCGCCGTAGCGGCAATTTTACCTGCACGCACGTTGTTAACCCCCGCACAACCACCGTCTACGGAGACGATCATCGCATTCTTCTCTTTCCCGGCTTCCTGTAGTGCCTTGTAAGCCCCGGCCGCCGCAGGTTCATTAATGGTATACACCAGGTTGATATCGGGATGGCTTTTCAGACAGCTGGCCATCACTTCGTAGCCCTGCTGTTCGGCCCCCTGGGAAAACCCGGAACACACCGTCTCGGCGGTAACCGACAGCTCGCTGGAGTCCGCGCCGACCGCCGGTAAACCCAGTCCGGTCATAAAACCATTGTGGCGCCTTGCCCCGACTAAATGGCCGGGAGAGAGGTCGAGCATGGCAATTTTCAGCGGCTGCCCGGCGAAGCGCAGCGGCATGGCGGCTTTGGCATACTGGCCGATCAGCTCACCCGCTTTGTAGTTGTCGGTGGCGAACAGCGCATCCACCGCCGTCATCGGGTCAGTAGGGGAGTCCAGCGCAATGACCTGAACACCTTTAGCGCGGACTTCATCCAGCGCCGGGACAATCGCTTTCGCATCGCTGGGGGTGATCAGCAGAGTGGTGGCACCCGCTGCCACCATCTCCTGGATAGCGATAATCTGTGCCGGATAATCACCGTCTTCTTTACCGGCGGCGGTCAGCAGTTTGACCCCGTGAACCGTCGCGCCCAGCATTGCCCCTTCTTTCATTTTCAGGAAGAACGGGTTGTTCTCTGTTTTGGTAATCAGGCCAATCGTGATGCTGTCACTGCTGGCCACCGCGGTGGTACTGACCAGCGCTGCCAGCGTTAATACACAGGATAGTTTCATCTCAGTTCCTTAGCGCAGCGCTGTCGTGTCGTTGAGACGGCCGGCACGAGAGATATCAAACGCCGAGATCCCCTCCAGCAATAAATAGGCCTGCTGCTTCAGGCTGGCAGCAGCGGCGGCACTCTCTTCTACCAGCGCGGCGTTCTGCTGCGTGGCTTCGTCCATATTCACTACCGCTTTATTCACCTGGTCGATGCCGGTGTGCTGCTCGCTGGACGCCAGCGTGATCTCCGCCATCAGGCTGTTAACGCCTTTCACCGCATCCACCACTTCCTGCATGGTGCTGCCCGCCTCATCAACCAGCTTAGAGCCCGTGTTGATGCGGTCCACCGATTCGTCGATCAGATTTTTAATTTCTCGTGCGGCAGTGGCGCTGCGCTGCGCAAGGATACGCACTTCACCCGCCACCACGGCGAATCCACGACCCTGTTCCCCGGCGCGCGCGGCTTCAACGGCGGCGTTCAGGGCCAGGATGTTGGTCTGGAATGCGATGCTCTCAATCACCGTAATGATCTGTGTGACTTTGCCGGAGCTGCTGGCGATGTCGTGCATAGTGCTGACCACGCGTTCCACCACGTTACCGCCGCGCTGTGCGACCTGGGAAGCGTTGGTCGCCATCAGGTTCCCCTGGTGGGCGTTATCGGCGTTGTGTTTCACGGTGGCGGTCAGCTGTTCCATGCTGGCAGACGTCTGCTCCAGCGATGAGGCCTGTGCTTCAGTGCGGCGGCTTAAATCTTCATTGCCAAGCGTAATTTCCCCTGAGGCGGAGACAATACTTTCGGCGGAGTTCGCCACCTGGCTGATCAACTGATGCAGCTTCTCCTGCATTTCGCCAATGGCGCCCAACACGCTGCCGGACGGCGCGGTATTCGCCCCGTTCACCTGGCTGAGGTCACCCTGAGCAATACGCTGTACCACCTGGCCCAGTACCGCCGGTTCTTCGCCAAGCGCACGGAACAGTGAACGAATAATCATGGCACCGAGGATCACCGCTAGGCTTAGCGCCAGCAGGCTGATCGCGATAAAGATAATTCGCGTCTGCTGGTAAGCACTCTCTGCGGTAGCCAGACTTTCTGCGGCGCGGTCGGTGCTGTATTGCAGATACTGGTTAGCTGAGGTGAGCAACAGGGTGAGCTGAGGGCGTAATTCGCGGTTCATGCGGTCAATGGCTTCGGCCTTTTTTTCCGCCAGCGCTAATTCAACAATGTGGTGGGCAATCGGGCGGTATCCCTCTTCGGCACTGGCAATGGCCGACACGAACTTCCGGTCCTGTTCGGTCACATCCGTATGGCGGGTGATGGCCGCCTGCAGCTGTTTCAACGCCGTAGCCGTTTTATCTTCTGCGGTGGCAACCTGTTTTTTACCGGCTTCAATGTCTGCGGCTTCGCTGACCAGCACCAGGCCGTAAATACTCAATGAGCTGTCTTTCACGCCGCTCAGGATCAGGTTGACCGAGGATTCACGCGCTGCGACCTGCTGCACGTGAGTTTTAAATCTGTCGTTAGCTTTGCTGAGGGAGTTCATCGCAAGGATGACGACGGCCAGCACAATCACCACTAACACGCCGAATCCGAGCGTCAACTGGCTCCGGACGGTGGTATTTTTGAATTGCATAAATTTACACCCCTGAAATTGCGACGAAAAAATAAGCGATCAGCCTTGATGTGCGCGGGAATGACCATAAATTCGTAAAGCTGAATGGATTCAGTCGGCGGACATGATTACATTAATGTCACACAGTGTATTGTGACGTCATTGGGGCTGGTGGCATCAACTCATAAAAGAGAGTGATCGGATTAACGGCAGGGCAGAACGAAACTTGACGTGGCGATGGCGGCTGTTTTGCAAAAGTGTGATGGGCGTCTACTTCTTACCGCCATCCACCTGCGAGCCCCCCGCGGGGTGTGATGTTTTTTTCATTCAATATTCTCAGGAAGCAATATGCCATTCGCGAAATATGAAGACGGACTCTTTACCAAAAGCGAATCACGCAAAGCCCTGCTGCTGCCGGTGCTGTTATCCGCGGCGCTGAGCGTTCTGGTGGTGATTATTAACCTGACTTTTTTCCCCCTGAAATCGGCAGGCAAAACGCTGCTGTACAATCCTGGCTGGGTATTTGACGCGCTGCAATTTTTTATTCTCAATTTTATTCTCTACAGTTTTAACCGTATCGCGGTGAAAGCCCGCCTGCGCCGCTGGCTGAATGTCGGGCTGATTGTCTGGATTATTTCCGCCGCCTTTGATCTGATGGATGAAATTATCGCGCAGCCTCCGTGGGTGGGCTATTTCATTGAGGATATGACTCAGCTGGTGGGGATGATGTGCGTCTCGATCGGCGTTTTTCACCTTGTTCACTATATTAACGACCGGTATGCCGATGTCAGTATTGATTCTTTCCGCGATGAGCTGACGCAGTTGCCCAACCGCCGTTATTTTACCGATGCCCTGATGGATATGAGGTCGGAAAATTACTATCTGTTTTTTATTGATATTGACCATTTCAAACAGATTAACGATCGCTACGGACATGACCGGGGTGACGAGGTGCTCAGGCAGTTCGGCGCGATGCTGGCAGCGCTGTACGACGATAAAGTGCTTGCCGCCCGAATCGGCGGTGAGGAATTTGCCGTGATTATGCAGACGTCGTTCATTGAAGACGCCGAACAGCTGGCCCGTCAGATTATTCAACGTACACAGGCATTAGTGATTGATGACGCGATTCATTTAACCGTCAGCGTCGGAGTGGCGGGTAAAAAAGAAAATGAGCGGCTGGAAAAATTACTTAAACGCGTGGATGTCGCGCTGTATCAGGCCAAACGTTTGGGCAGAAATCGCGTCGAGTGGGCTGCCGGTTAGCTGAGAGGGCGCCAGCCTGAGGTGCTGTGCGCATCATGCGATGCACAGGCGAAACTCTGATACTCGATTAGACTGAATGAAATGGAGAACCTAACCCTGACGAGGCAGCCACATTGATGAAAAAGATCGCGATTATCGGCACCGGCCCCACGGGGATATACACGTTCTATTCGCTGTTAAACGACAGTACGCCGCTTTCCGTCACCGTTTTCGAACAGGCCAGTGAAGCGGGCGTCGGTATGCCCTACAGCGATGAAGAGAACTCGCGCATGATGCTGGCGAATATCGCCAGCATCGAAATCCCTCCGCTTTTTATCACCTACATCGAATGGCTGCGGGCGCAGAATCCTCAGCGCCTGGCGCGCTATGGTGTGGACCCTCAGTCACTGCATGTGCGCCAGTTTCTGCCGCGCATTCTGCTGGGGGACTATTTTCGGGCGCAGTTTCTGGCTGCGGTGGCTCACGCGCGGCGGCAGGGCTTTAAGGTCGATGTGCGCGAGAATTGTCAGGTGACCGACCTTGAGGTGACGCCAGAGGGCGTACTGCTCTGGGCTGAGGGGGAAGCCAGCGCAGCGCGCTACGATCTGGCGGTGATTGCCACCGGGCACGTCTGGCCGGATGAAAGTGAGGCGACGCACACCTTCTTCCCCAGTCCGTGGTCGGGGCTGATGGAAGCCCGTATTCCCGCCTGCCACATCGGTATTATGGGCACGTCGCTCAGCGGAATTGATGCGGCGATGGCCGTGGTGATCCAGCACGGCGACTTCATCGGCGATGAGGATGAGCAGCTGACCTTCAGGCTGAATAAGGAAAGCGAGGCGCTGAACATTGTGCTGATGTCGCGTACCGGCATCCTGCCGGAAGCCGATTTTTACTGCCCGATCCCCTATCAGCCGTTAAACGTGGTGACGCCGGATGCCATCGAAAAGGCGGTTGCCGCCGGGGGGGCCGGTTTGCTCGATCGCATCTTCGGGTTGATTGTTGAGGAGATTGACCAGGCGGACCCGGACTGGAGCCGGCAGCTTGAGCTGCATACGCTGGATGCCGACAGCTTCCCGGCGGCGTGGTTTGCCGACCGCCAGCAAAACGACCCTTTCCGCTGGGCGCTGGCCAATCTGCATGAAGTGGAACGCAATAAACGCGACAGGCGTACGGTGCCCTGGCGCTATGCCATTCTGCGCCTGCATGAAGTGATTGAGGAGATCGTCCCGCATCTGGATGAGAATGACAGCAAGCGCTTCAGCGGCGGGCTTGCGCGCGTATTTATCGACAATTATGCCGCCGTTCCGTCACAGTCAATCCGGCGCCTGCTGGCTCTGCGCGAGGCGGGGATCGTCAGTATCCTGGCGCTGGGGGACGATTATCAGCTAAACGAAAAAGGCAGTCAGACCGTGATTACGGCGCAGGGGGAACACCATGATTTTGATGTCTTTATTGATGCGCGCGGGCAAAAGGCGTTAAAGACCCGTGACCTGCCGTTCCCGACGCTACGTCGACAGCTGCAGGCCTGCGGGGATGAGATCCCTGAGGTCGCTGACGATTACACGCTGCTCTCGCCCGACAGCGCCCGCGGGCGTATTGCCTTTGGCGCACTGCCTTATCTGATGCACGATCGGCCTTTTGTGCAGGGCATTACCGCGTGTGCAGACATCGGGGCAGCGATAGCCGGGGCCATACATCAACCGGCATCGCGCAGGCGAAAACGTCTGCCTGCTATCGATCTCTGACCGCTACCGGGGTGCTTGTTATATGGCATCCCGATCGGGTAACTGCTCAATCACGCTGAGCACGGTACCGCGCTTTACGGCTTTCATTTTGGCTGTCTTTCCGCGATCGGGGCTTTAAACGAGATATTCCTGCCGCTGGTTTTCCGGGATATCCGTCTTTTCGAGCAGTTCATAGAAAACAGCAAACTCATACGGCAGTCCGAACATCATGATTTAAATTTTTCCTCCACTGACTTAACCGGCTGGCGTTTACGCCGCACCCGCAGCGCTTCAACCACCAGCGAAAACGCCGGGGAGGGCTGCTTGCGGCTTGGGTAATAAAGGTAATAGCCCGGAAACGGCAGACACCATGGCTCCAGAATACGCACCAGTCTGCCCTCCTGAATATGGGAACCAAATTCTTCCTCTGGTAAAAAGGCAATGCCCAGACCGGCCAGCGCGGCATCGATAATATGTTCAGAGGTGTTAAACGTGAGCTGCCCGCTGACGCGAACGTTCAGATCGCCCCCTTCCTGATCGAAATCCCACACGTAGATCCCGCCCGACCGTACCATCCGTTGATTGATGCACTGGTGTAGCGTCAGCTCATGGGGGGTTTGCGGTATCGGGTGAAGTGCAAAATAGTCGGGCGAGGCGACGGCCGCCATACGCAATTGCGGCCCGATCGGCATCGCAATCATATCTTTATCGATGGTATCGCCAAGGCGTACCCCGGCGTCAAAGCGATCGGCCACGATATCGCGAAAGCCATGATTGGCGTCGAATTCAATATGGATATCCGGATATTCACGCAGCAGCGGCGTCAGCTTTGGCAGCAGGGTAGTGCGCAAAACGTTGGGCCCGCAGGTGATGCGCACCGTCCCCGCCGGTTTATCGCGCAGCTCGGTGAGCATATCCAGCTCTGCTTCAATCTCATCAATGCGGTGGCCGACGGCCTGCAGCAGGCGTTCTCCTGCCACGGTGGGCGACACGCTGCGCGTGGTGCGCGTCAGCAGGCGGATTTGCATTCGTTCTTCCAGGGCAGAAATAGCCTGGCTGAGGGCGGGTTGCGTCACACCAAGGCGCGCAGCGGCGCGGGTAAAGCTGCCTTCGCGCGCGACGGCCGTGAAATAGAGCAGGTCGTTCAGATTACGTTTCACCAGCCATCCTCCTCTGGATTAATAAGCACAGATTATAAGCTCATTAAGTATTCATTAGCTAGTTACCCTGTACCCGTCGTGTAAAATTTCCAGCAGAGATAATCTCCAGCGCCCGTTAACCCACGCTGAATATCAATCATGCACTTTTTTCTGACGTTATTCCCTGAAGAGCGTCCGGCCCCGGCTTGCCTGAAATTTGTCAGGCCATTACCTGGAGACAGTCACAGATGACCACACTGACGCGCGAAATATCACCACACCCACAGGCGCACTGGGGCGGCGTACTGGCCATGACACTCTGTGTGTTTGTTCTGATTGCTTCCGAATTTATGCCCGTCAGCCTGCTGACCCCGGTGGCGACAGATTTAGGGGTGAGCGAAGGGCTGGCGGGTCAGGGGATTGCGCTGTCTGGTGCTCTGGCGGTGATCACCAGCCTGTCGATTACCAGACTGGCCGGGAACCTTAACCGTAAGTTTTTGCTACTGGGCATGACGGCGCTGATGGGGGTTTCGGCCATCATCATCGCCATGGCGCCCGGTTATCTGTTGTACCTGTGCGGACGTGCCCTGATTGGCGTGGCCATCGGTGGATTCTGGTCGATGTCAGCCGCGACGGCAATGCGGCTGGTCCCGTCGCATCAGGTGCCGCGGGCACTGGCCATTTTCAACGGAGGAAACGCGCTGGCTACCGTGGTGGCCGCGCCGCTCGGCAGCTACCTGGGGGCCGTGGTGGGCTGGCGCGGCGCCTTCTGGTGCCTGGTGCCCGTCGCCGTTATTGCCTTTATCTGGCAGTGCTTCAGCCTGCCGTCAATGAATACCGATAAAAAACGGCCGTCTGGCGGCAGCGTTTTTCAGCTGTTTTCCCGTCCCGTGGTGCTGATGGGGCTGGCTGCCTGCGGGCTGTTCTTTATGGGGCAATTTACGCTGTTCACCTATGTCCGTCCTTTCCTGGAGCGGGTCACGCGGGTGGATATTAACGCTCTGTCTCTGATTTTACTGGCTATCGGCGTCATGGGCCTGGCTGGCACCCTGGCGGTAGGGATCGCGCTGAAAGCCGGTTTTTATCCGACCTTAATCGCTATTCCGCTGCTGATGGCCGTCATCGCCGTGGCGCTGACGATCTCTGGTCATCGCATCGGGGTTGTTGCGCCGTTACTGGGGCTGTGGGGGCTGATTGCGACCGCCGCACCAACCGGATGGTGGACCTGGGTTGCCCGCACGCTGCCTGACAATGCCGAGGCCGGGGGCGGTTTAATGGTGGCGGTTGTCCAGCTCTCTATCGCGCTGGGTTCAACGATGGGCGGCGTGGCTTTTGACCATTTTGGCTGGCAAAGCACCTTTATCCTGAGCGCGGGGCTGCTGACCAGCGCTGCGGTACTGACAGTGATCACATCACGTAAAAACACATAACGTTCATTAGAGGATTCATTTTATGAAAAATATCGCTCTGGCGCTGGGATTGTTCATCAGCGCATTTACCGCCACCGCTGCCGATCTGTCTCGTGGCGCGGATAACTTCTACACCAGTGATAAAGTGACCCGACAAAAAGTCACCTTTAAAAACCAGTATCAGATGAACGTGGTGGGGAACCTGTTTGTGCCGAAAGACAAAGGCCCGAACAGCAAAAGCCCGGCGATTGTGGTCGGCCATCCTATGGGGGCGGTGAAAGAGCAAAGTTCGAATCTGTATGCACAAAAACTGGCTGAACAGGGATTTGTCACGCTGGCTATCGACCTGTCATTCTGGGGCGAAAGTGACGGCAAGCCGGGGCACCTGGTGTCGCCGGAAATCTATTCTGATGACTTCAGCGCCGCCGTAGATTACCTGAGCACGCAGTCGTTCGTTGACCCGGAAAAAATTGGTGTTCTCGGCATCTGCGGCAGCGGCAGTTTCGTGATAAGCGCGGCAAAAATTGATCCGCGTATGAAGGCGATTGCTACGGTCAGTATGTATGATATGGGCTCCGTTTTCCGTAACGGGCTGAAGCATGCGCAAACAGTCGATCAGCGTAAAGCCGTGATTAAATCCGCGACGGAACAGCGTCTGGCGGAATTTAAAGGCGGTGAAACGGCCTATATTCCGGGCACCGTGAACAGGCTGGACGACTCCACGCCGGCCATTCAGCGCGAATTCTTTGATTTCTACCGCACTGAACGCGGCGGCTATACGCCAGCAGGGCAGAAAGAAGCGCTGACGACCAAACCGATGCTGAGTAGCGTCGGCAAGTTTATGAACTTCTATCCGTTTAATGATATCGAAACGATTTCACCACGCCCGATGCTGTTTATTACCGGCGACCAGGCACATTCGAAAGAGTTCAGCGAAGATGCGTATCAGCGTGCCGGTCAGCCGAAAGAGCTGTTTATGGTACCGGGCGCGGGTCACGTCGATTTGTATGACCGTACCGACCTGATCCCTTTTGCTAAGCTGACGTCGTTCTTTAAACAACACCTGAAGTAACGTCACCGCCGCCCCGACAGGGCGGCATATTTCATCCGGGTCTGAATGAAAAATCTATGGGTTTTATGCTGTTGTCTTCTGGCGGGAAGTGCGATGGCCGCCCCCGTCAGCACCCCGCCTCACGCCGCGAAAGGAGAGTCGATGAAGGTCGCAATGAAGGTCGCAATGAAGGTCAATAATCAGGTGTATAAGGTGGTACTTAACGACAACCCGGCGGCGGCAGCCTTTGCAGAAAGGCTGCCGTTAACGCTGAAAATGGCAGAGCTGAACGGCAATGAGAAATTTGCCGGGCTGGCGCACCCGCTGCCGACACAGGAAGTCCGCGCCGGGACGATCCACGCCGGAGATATCATGCTGTACGGCTCGCAGACTCTGGTGCTCTTTTACCAGCGCTTTTCTTCAAACTATCGCTATACGCCGTTAGGGAAAGTTGTGCTGCCCGCGGCGCTGGAACAGGCGGTAGGCCATCAGGAGACTGAGGTTGAGTTTTATCGGGAGTAGGGAGGAGGGGAATTCCCACAGGGCAGCAGAGCAGGGGAAATAACTCAGCGCGTCTTTGCTCGCGCACTCCGTGGTGGTTTAACGGGTAAGACTGCCGATATGCTTCATCCCGATTTAGATAAAAATCCAGTTCCCCGTTTTCTTATCTGAACCAGACATCCACTCTTCGTAAGCGGATTAAAGAAACAAAAAGCCCGCGCAGGTTTCCCTGCGCGGGCTTCTCTAAATCTGGCTCCTCTGACTGGACTCGAACCAGTGACATACGGATTAACAGTCCGCCGTTCTACCGACTGAACTACAGAGGAATCGTGTGAACGAGGCGCATATTAATCATCAGGGCAGGGGGTGTCAACGCGAAATATCACGCATACCAGTCAACTGCCGATGTTTGCAGCAACCTGATGATTTCATCAACATTTATGCTATTTAATCGCCGCTGCACGCCATTAAATGCAGTGATGTGACCCGACCTCTGACCGCCTGTTCCCGTGCCTTAGCGCCTCAGGGCGGCTGTCCGGCACTTTCTGCAATCGGTTTCATAGTGCTGTTCACTCCGCCAGTTTTGCTCTACTATTTCTGCCGTTCACGTGGCGCTGACGCTGGATCATGGCATAGCGATCGGGCAGCGGCTCCGCTAAATACCGGTATCATTGAAGGATAAGTGGCATGAAAGAAAGGTTTCCGCAGGGCTTTATGTGGGGCGGCGCAACGGCTGCCAATCAGGTTGAAGGTGCGTATGACGTGGACGGCAAAGGCCTGTCGATTGTTGATGCCATCCCCGGTGGCAAACAGCGCCTGAGTATTGTCGCTGCACCGGAGTTCGACTTCACGCTGGATGAAGCCCGCTACACCTATCCCAACCATAAAGGCATCGATCATTATCGCCGTTTCCGCGAGGATATTGCGCTGTTTGCCGAGATGGGATTCAAATGCTATCGCTTCTCTATCGCCTGGACGCGCATCTACCCGAACGGCATTGAGCAGCAGCCTAACGAGGCGGGCCTCAGCCACTACGACCAGGTGATTGATGCCTGTATCGCCCACGGCATTGAGCCAGTGATCACCCTCTCCCACTACGAGATGCCGCTGCACCTGGCGACTGAGTTTGGCGGCTGGAAAAACCGTGAGCTGATTGGTCACTTTGAGCGCTTTGCCCGCACGGTGCTGGAGCGCTTTGGCCAAAAAGTCAAATACTGGATGACCTTTAACGAGATCAACAGCGCGGCGCATTTCCCGATGATGAGCCAGGGGCTGACGGTAAAAACCGGCGCGCTGGAAGCACAGGCGAAGTTCCAGGGCTGGCACAACCAGTTCGTGGCCAGCAGCCTGGCGGTGAAAATCGCCCACGAAACCAACGCCCAGATCCAGATGGGCTGTATGATCCTGTTCGCGACCAATTACGCTTATGACTGCAACCCGCTGAACCAGCTGGCAGCCATGCAGGAAAACCAGTCGTTCAACTACTACTGCGCCGACGTGCAGGCGGGCGGGAAATATCCGTACTATGCCAAAAAACTGTGGCAGTCGCTGGGGGTGACGCTGGATATTCAGCCGGGCGATCTGGAGCTGATTAAACAGCACACCGTTGATTACATCGGTTTCAGCTATTACATGTCCTCCACCACTTATGCCACCGACCCGGCAGCGACTGCCGCCAGCGGCAATCTGCTGGGCGGGGCGCGTAACCCGTTCCTGGAAGCCAGCGACTGGGGCTGGGAGATCGACCCGGTAGGGCTGCGTATTGCGCTCAACCAGCTGTATGACCGCTATGAAAAGCCGCTGTTTATTGTCGAAAACGGCCTGGGCGCGGTGGATAAGCCGGATGCCGGGTTCAATATTGCTGACGATTACCGCATTAACTATCTGCGCAAGCATATTGACGCTATGGCGCAAGCCATTGACGACGGCGTGGAGCTGATGGGTTACACCCCGTGGGGCTGTATCGACCTGGTGAGTATGTCTACCGGGGAGATGAGCAAACGCTATGGTTTTATCTACGTAGACCTGGATGACAATATCAACGGCAGCGGTAACCGCTATAAGAAGAAGTCTTTCCACTGGTATCAGAAAGTGATTGCCAGCAACGGTCAGGACATCAGCTGACAGCGACAGAAACGGCGTCCTTTGCAGACGCCGTTTTTTTTCGCTTATGAAAGCACCATCCGCCGGTCGCGCCGCACCGAGTAGATAAAGGCGGCGATAAACAGCAGGGCGAACAGCACCACAATCGTCGGGCCGGGCGCGCTGTCGAGGAAGAAGGAGAGATAGGTTCCGCTAAAGCACACCACCACCGACAGGATCACCGCGCAGATCATCAAGCTGGAGAAGCGGCGCATCAGCAGAACGGCAATCGCTCCCGGCGCAATCAGCAGCGCAATCGACAGTACAATTCCCACCGCTTTCAGCGTGGCGACAATCGTCAGGGCAATCATACTCAGCAGGCCGTAGTGCAGCAGCGTGGTGTTCAGACCGCTGGCCTTCGCCTGATGCGGGTCAAACGCATGCAGCACCAGGTCGCGCCACTTCACCCCGATAATGACTGCAATCAGGCAGGCAATGCCGCCGCTTTGCAGAATATCGCTGGTGGAAATTCCCAGCATATCGCCGAACAGAATATGGTCGAGATGCACCTCTGACTTGACCGAGATATAGAGGATCAGCCCGGCGGCAAACATCCCGGAGAAGACAATGCCCATCACCGTATCCTGCTTGATACGGCTGTTCTCCTTCAGGTAGCCGGTAGCCAGCGCGCAGAACAGCCCGGCGCAGAACGCCCCGACGGCGAGAGGAATGCCGATAATCCAGGCGATCACCACGCCGGGGAACACCGCATGACTCATCGCATCTCCCATCAGCGACCAGCCCTTGATCACCATAAAGCTGGAGAGCAGGGCGCAGGGAATGGCGACAATCACCGAGATGGTCAGCGCGGTGTTCATAAAATCAAACTCAAACGGGCTTAACAGCAGTTCCATCAGGTTCATATCCCCTCCTGCTGCGGGCTGGCCGCTCGTCTGCGGCGGGCCAGCAGTCCGTGTTTGGGAGCAAAGACAAAGGCGGTGAGGAACACCAGCGTCTGGGCCACGACAATGATGCCGCCGGTGGCACCATCAAGGTAGTAGCTGATCCACGCGCCGAAGAAGCTGGTGCTGCTGCCAATCGCTACCGCAATCACCAGCAGCCGCTGGAAGCGGTCGGTCAGCAGATAGGCGGTGGCTCCTGGCGTCACCACCAGGCAGATCACCAGAAATGCGCCGACGGTTTGCAGTGCGGCAATGGTGCAGGCGGCCAGCAGGGTGAAGAACAGCAGCTTGAGGCGCGTCGGGTTCAACCCGACGGAGCGCGCATGGTTCTCGTCAAAGAAGGTCACCATCAGGTCCTTCCATTTCGCCAGCAGGATCAGCAGAGAGACGAAGCCGATAACCGCCAGCTGAATGATATCTTCCGGCGCAATTGCCAGAATATTGCCCAGCACGATGGTCTGAATATTTACCGAGGTCGGATTGAGCGACACCATAAACAGGCCGAGGCCAAAGAAAGAGGAGAAGATCAGCCCGATAATGGCATCCTCTTTCAGCCGGGTGCGCTGGTTAAGGAACAGCATACTGCCCGCCGCCAGCCCGCCGGAGAGAAATGCGCCGAGCGCAAAGGGCAGGCCGAGCATATAGGCCCCGGCCACGCCGGGTACGATGGAGTGGGAGAGCGCATCGCCAATCAGCGACCAGCCTTTGAGCATCAGGTAGCAGGAGAGAAACGCGCATACGCCGCCGACCAGCGCCGACACCCACATGGCGTTAAGCATGTACTGATAGTGGAAAGGTTCAGCCAGCCACGCCATCAGCCGTTCCCCCGTACCACCGAGAGCGCGGGCTGCGCGTTGCCGTCGCCAAACACCACGTCACGCAGTGCGCCGCTGAAGGCATTCTCCAGGTTTTCACGGGTGAAGGTGGTGGCCGTCGGCCCGCAGGCCAGTACGGTGCCTTTCACAATCACCGTGTGGTCGCAGTATTCGCTGACCGAGGCCAGATTATGGGTGGAGACCAGCAGAGTGCGGCCTTCGTCGCGCAGTTCATGCAGCAGGCTGATAATCTGGCGTTCGGTATTCACGTCCACGCCGGTAAACGGCTCGTCCAGCAGGATCACCTGGCCGCGCTGGGCGATGGCGCGCGCCAGGAAGACGCGTTTTTTCTGGCCGCCGGAGAGTTCACCAATCTGGCGCAGGCGATACTCCGCCATGCCAACACGCTCCAGCGCTTCGGTCACCAGGCGCCTATCTTCCGCCCGTGCGATGCGCAGCATCCCCATATGGCCGTAGCGGCCCATCATCACCACGTCTTCCACCAGCACCGGGAAAGACCAGTCAACGTCTTCCGACTGCGGCACATACGAGACCATATTCTGCTTCAGCGCCCGGTGGGCGGGCTGATCCAGCAGGGTAATCGACCCCTTTGAGAGCGGCACAAAGCCCATAATCGCTTTAAACAGCGTCGATTTACCGGAGCCGTTAATGCCCACCAGCGCGGCGATGCTGGCGCCGGGCACCTGTAGCGTCGCGTCGCGCAGGGCGGTATGTCCGTTGCGATAGGTTACCGTCAGGTCAGTGACCCGGATGCCGTCTGGTGCAAAAGCGGTGTGGTTCATTTTGCTAACCCTGCTTGAATGCCTTTGACGATGGTATCGCTGGTGACGCGCAGTAAATCCAGATAGGTCGGCACCGGGCCGTCGGCGGCACTCAGGGAGTCCACGTACAGCACGCCGCCGAAGTGGCTGCCGGTTTCACGCGCCACCTGGCGGGCGGCTTTATCCGGGACGGTGCTCTCGCTGAATACGGCCGGGATTTTCTCCTGCTTCACTTTGTCGATCACTTTGCGTACCTGCTGCGGCGTGCCCTGCTGGTCGGCATTGATCGGCCACAGATAAAGTTCCTTTAGCCCGAAGTCGCGCGTCAGGTAGGAGAAGGCGCCTTCACTGGTCACCAGCCAGCGCTTGTCTTGTGGGATCTGCGCCAGCGCCTGCTGCACCGGGGCAACGGTGGCGCTGATTTTCTCTTTGTAAGCGGCGGCATTTTTGCGATAGGTATCGGCGTTGGCCGGGTCATATTTCACCAGCGCATCGCGAATATTATCCACGTAGATCAGCGCATTTTTCGGTGACATCCATGCATGTGGGTTGGGTTTTCCGCTGTAGGGGCCGTCGCTGATGCCCATCGGCACGATGCCGTCAGACACCACCACTTCCGGCACTCCGGAAAGGTGCTTATAAAAGCGCTGGAACCACAGCTCAAGGTTCAGGCCGTTGGCGAGTACTAGCTGGGCACCCTGAGCGCGTTTGATATCACCCGGCGTCGGTTGATACTCATGGATTTCTGCTCCAGCTTTGGTGATTGACGCTACGTCTGCGGCATCGCCCGCCACGTTTTTCGCCATATCGGCGATCACCGTGAAGGTGGTAATGACCCTGAATTTTTCCTGCGCCACTGCCGGTGCCAGCGGTAACGCAGTCAGCAGAGCAGCACAGACCCAGCCTTTAAACCGAAACAAAAAACGCATAGCAATCTCCCGAAAGGCGCTTAAAAATACGACATAATTAGCAGTTGCTATAAGGTATAGCACAGGCTATATCACGCTGTGAATGTTTTTTGTGTGGGCTTACTTAGATTGACAATCAGGGGTGTGCTTGCGAAGGATACTATCGCCGGGACCGGCATCAACCCACTGTCCCGGCTTACGCGAACTCATAATCTGGCGTGCAGTTTTCGCAGGTTTGACACGATGGAGTCGCGAACATGGGGTGAAAAATCGGCGGGTAACGCGCCTGTTACCGCATCAATGGCTTTTGGAATGTTCTCTGCAAAATAATCCAGTATTTCCTTCATGTGCTCTTCTGCAAACCTCACCTCTTTTGCGGTGGTCATAAAGTGGCGCGGATAGATGGTGTTGATCTCATTCTTCCTGCCTCTGGTCGCTTTGAGGCTCATTGCCAGCTTTAATTCACTGATATGCAGTCCCGTTCCGCCCAGTACAGTAAAGGCTGAAAGAATATCGTAGAAGGGGGTTAAGCGATAACTGCCGCCCGCCTCGATGAAGATGGAGAAATTTTTCGCATGTCCGTCGGTTGCGCCCATCAGCCACTGGAAAACCTGAAATTTCATAAAGTTGTAGCGGTCTTTCAACGCCTCGCTGGAACCCAGCAAAAAATGCATTATTTGGGATATTCCCGGCCCGCCATCGGATTCGTATTTAACCGAAGAGGGCAGACCAAACGCCTGGCAGAGATCTTCCTGGGGCAGGCGCAGTAATCCCTGCTTTTCCCTGACCCAGCGGCGGTCAAAGCGTTCCACGGCCAGCGCTCTGATCTTTTCCGTTCGGATGATCTCTGCTTGCGGGGCTTCGAAACCCAGCTCGCGCGCCAGCGCAAGGCATAAATACTCATTATCAACGCTCTCGCTCAGGTCCAGCGTGGCAGACGGCTGTTTTATTTCACCTGTTGGCAGCTTAATAATATGCGTGGTAGGTGTCATGCCTTTGGGGATGCACCAGGTCTGTTCCATCTTTAACAGCGCGGTTTTTTCCTGAGCACCGGCAACCGAGATCCTGAAATCCTCCTCCTCGCTGACCATGCCCAGCGGAATGTCTGAGTGATACGCCATCAGGATATTTTCCAGCCGGGTGTTATCCAGCGGATCCCACTTTAATGGTTGATCCTGGATATCTTCATCCGCAGGGAGCAACGTCACCGCACCAACGCTGTCTCTGCCTATTTCAGCCAGCAGGTCAAAGGGTTGTTTCGAACCTGCGCCATATCGCTTCACGATGCGGTCCCGCACCTGCGGGTTGTCAGGTAGCTGGTTGTCAAAGTAGTTAAATACCGCATCCGAGACGATGGTTGTCAACTGTAAGGGCAGTGATAGTGAGAGCGGCCTTGCGCGCTTATTCAGCATCCAGCTAAGGCCATATTTGAACGTATGCGCACCGTTGGTCAGTTTGGTGAGTTCACCGACCCGTTCATTGTTCATCCACGTAATAAGTTTCGCCATTACCAGTCCGTATCCTGTTGCTGATTTTCTTCACAGGCCATAGCCCGGTTTTTTTCGAATAACATCATTTCCATTTCAAGCGCCTGAAGCAGCTTAAATAGGGTGGATACTGTTGTTTTATCGGGGTTATTTTCGAAGTTAGAGATAGTGGACTGCTTAATACCAATTCTCCTGGCCAGTTCATTTTGTGTCCATTGGTTTTTTTGCCTGACCAGCTTCATATAGTTTGCCAGCTGCCCTGGACTGTAAAGCTTCGGAGGATTGAACATATCACTTCCTGAAAATCGGCGATGGATGCGGGGGATAAGCTTCGGACCGGACGGACCGGTCCTGATTATCCCCTGCTGAGGATATCATTGGTTTTATACCTTTGTGGGGATAAAGTCAATCCGGGGATGCCGCTTACCGCTCGTCGAACTTATCCCTTTCTGAGGATAAAATGAATAATATCCCCTGCTGGGGATAATGGCTGCAATATCCCTTGTGGAGGATATTGGGCGTGATATCCCTTACAGGGGATAGTCGTGGGTCTGCTGTCTGCTGTCAGCCTGAAATCATCTTGACATATTACATAGCGATCACTATAAAATAGATAATTATTTAGTGACCACTATGTATTTGTGCCAGATATCAGCACAACTGACTCCACCCAAACCATTCCATTGAGGATTTCACCATGAGTAAACCCGTATACGTTGAGGAATATAACGCGATCGTTAAGGTACTGAGTCAGTACAACGAAGGCGGTAAGCAGGCGGATAGCCGCATAATGAAACCCGCATTTAGTGAGCAGGCGACTATTTTTGGCATTGATGCCGCAGGGAAACTGACGGGCGGGGCAATTCAGGGGTTGTTTGATACCATCGACAGCGCTTTTCGTCCCTCGCCGGAGGCGCAGGGGGTGATTGTCAACATTGATATTGTGGGCACAGCCGCCAGCGCACGCATCGATACCAATGATATTTCCGGTTTCTGCTTCACAGACTTTTTCAACCTGCTGAAAGTAGAGGGTAAATGGACAGTCATCAGTAAGATTTATCACACCCACACCGCACCATAATCACGCTGAAAAGGGTGCGTCAGCGCCCTTTAATACGCAGCTGGACGAGCATCCTGCCGGGAACTATCACGGCCGGGCGGCGCAAGGGGCAGGTAACAGCATGACCGCACAGGTGGCGATATGGCGCAACTCCTCATGTGAAATGCCGTCCTGTGCCGGAATGGACATGCCTTCCAGCAGGGTGTTGAGCGCCAGCGCGATGCCATCAATATTGGTCTCTGGCGGCAGCTGGCCGGACTCTTTTCCTGCCTGCAAACGCTTCCTGAAATAGACGCGTCCTTCCTCGCGCAGCGCTTTAACCGTGTCATAAACCTCTTTCGACTCAGGCGAGACGTTGATCGCTGCCAGCACCACCAGGCAGCCGCAGGGCACATCCTGTGAAGTGAGGATCGCGGCCGCATCTTCGAAGAATTCCCGGATGGCGACGTGGACATTGGCTTCCTGCAACATTTTCGCCCAGGGGGCATCCCAGTAAGTGCTTTCGTAAAAATTGACCGCTTCGAGGAACAGTTCGGCTTTGCTGCCAAATGCGGCATACAGACTGGGGGGATTAATCGCCATCACCCGGCAGAGTTCACCCACGGAGGACGGTTCATAGCCATATCGCCAGAACACCCCCAGCGCACGGATCAGGGCGGTATCTCGATCGAAATTACGGGGTCTTCCCCGCCGTGAAGGCGTACTTTGCGTTGAATCTGACATATTCCCGGCTTAATAAAAGTCAATCTGCTGGCGCTACTATACAAGAATTTGGCTGACTTGTGGTAAGGGCGAGAAGGGGACTTTCAGCGCAGAGCCGGTTCGGGTCAGGAGGAAAAAATTTGCTTGCGTTTTATGTAACGATCGCTAAGTATATTGATATCTTTAACGGTCAATACATAAATTAAATTCAGTGAAGGAAATGTGATGAGCCTCAAGTACGCACCCTTATTTGAACCCTATGTCCTGAATAACGGTGTTTCGATTAAAAACCGCTTTACGGTTGCCCCGATGACGCATTTTGCCTCCCATGAGGATGGCAGCATCAGTGAAGAAGAACGGCGCTTTCTGACCGACCGGTTCGAGGGCTTTGGGCTGTTTATTGCTGCGGCAACACTGGTCTCAGCGGAGGGGAAGGCCTTCGTCGGCCAGCCGGAAGCCATCGGTGAAAAAGACCTGCCCAGTCTGAGCGAGGTCGCGCGTATCGCCAAAAGTCAGGGGGCGACGGCCATTCTGCAGATTCATCACGGTGGTCACCAGAGTATCCCGTCGTTGTTAAATGGCCGCGAGATGGTAGCACCTTCAGCGGATGAAAAATCAGGCGCGCGTGCCCTGAGTGAAGCTGAAATCCACGGGCTGATTGCTGCTTTTGCCCGTGCCACCCATCTTGCTATTCAGGCGGGTTTTGATGGCGTTGAGATCCACGGTGCGAATAATTACCTGATCCAGCAGTTTGTCTCGGCCCAGAGTAACCGCCGTGAAGATGACTGGGGCGGCAGCATGGAGAAACGTCTGCGCTTTTCTCTCGCCGTCGTTGACGCCGTTAATGAGGTAAAAAAGAGCTACGGTGACGATAAATTTATTGTCGGCTACCGTTTTTCTCCGGAAGAGCCGGGTGAAAAGGGGCTGACCATGCAGGACACCTTCGCCCTGATCGACGCGCTGGTGCAGAAACCTTTGCAGTATCTCCACGTCTCACTCTGGGACTTCTACAAGAAAGCACGCCGGGGGGCAGAGACGTCAATGGCGCGTATGCAGCTGATGCATGAGCGTATAAACGGTAAGCTTCCCCTGATAGGGGTGGGTAACCTGTTTACGGCGGATCAGATTCTGGAGGCGTACCTCACCGGCTGGGCAGAGTTTATTGCGCTGGGTAAAACCGTCATGATGAACCCGGATTTAATCAGACTGATCTCATCCGGTCAGGAAGCCCGAATTGTGACAGCCGTCGATCCGGCAAAAGAAGACCGTTACCGCATCCCGGATAATCTGTGGCGGCAGAATATGCAGCGGTTGTCATACCTTCCGCCCGTTAAGGATGACGACAGCTGGCAGTCACCGGATATATAATGCAAAAACCCCGCTCAGGTTTCCCTGAGCGGGGTTTTCTAAATTTGGCTCCTCTGACTGGACTCGAACCAGTGACATACGGATTAACAGTCCGCCGTTCTACCGACTGAACTACAGAGGAATCGTGTGAACGAGGCGAATAGTAACGATACGCCTCCTGACTGTCAACTGCAAAAAACAGTTTAGCTTTCAACTGGCTGCGTTTAAATCAACCCGGCGGATTAGTGAACAGTTCCACCGGCATTAAAGTGCAACTGCTGCTGCTCCAGGCGCTGGTGCGGATCCTGGCGGTAAAACTGACGAAAGCGCGAGTAAAGCGCAGGGAACCGGGCGATCAGCAGCTCCGGCGCGCTGAAAAAGTACTCCGACAGCACGGCAAAACACTCGGCAGGCTCGCTGGCGGCATAGGCGTCAATACTGGCGGCATTTTCCCCGACCTGGTCAATCTCATCCTGAATCTCATTCATTGCCGCGCGCAGGTCGCGCTCCCAGCCGACCACATCTCGCAGCGCAATCGCCGGGACGCCGTTGGCTTCTCCGCTGCCGCGAGAATCCAGCTTGTGGGCGACTTCGTGGATCACCAGGTTATAACCGGAGCAGTCAAACGAATCCTGCACGTCAAGCCAGTTGAGCACAATCGGACCCTGCTGCCAGCTCTGCCCGGCATGCACCATGCGCTCCCGGTGTACCAGTCCGAATTCATCCTGCCACTCATCGTCAACCATAAACGGGGAAGGGTAGATCAGCACTTCGTGAAACCCGTCCAGCCAGTCGTAGCCCAGGCTGAGTATCGGCAGGCAAAACAGCAGTGCCAGACGACAGCTTTTCAGCTCATCCAGTTCAAAACCCTGCAGGGGGACCAGGCGTTTCTGACGTAAAAAACGGGTAGCAAGCTGGCACAGTTCCTGGCGGTCGGCCGCGCTCAGGCTGACCAGCAGAGGTATTTGCAGCGCCTGCTGCCAGGGAAGCCCGCTTTCCACGGCGTCATCACCGCCTTTCCACGGCCATTTGATCATGCTGTTGTCACTCCACCTGATAGGCTGACACGCCAGTGAATAAGGGGAATACTCAATCAGTTATATTGACTGCTGTCTGTGACTAAACGCAAGCAGCGCTGAAAAAAATCAGCGCTGCCTGTGTCTTACAGACGGGAGAATTCAATCACCCACACCCAGGGATTGACTTCCCAACTGGTGCCGCCGTACTGCAGGGCCCACTGCTTGCGGTAGGCATCTTTCGCAGAAACGGCTTCACTGTGCATAGTGAAGAAATTATTGAGGAAGTGAGAGTCAACCTGTACGCCTTCGGCAATCACGTCGTCGTCACTGATGTCCTGGATCCGTTCGGCGCGGATAGCAGTAATCACCAGATCGATACGGCTTGCCCAGCGCGGCATATGAATGCCCGCCTGCCAGCCAAAATTTTCATCGACTTCATCCGGGCTGTAGACGCTGGAATCGGCACGATACTGGCAGTAATCAATGTTTTTGAACTGCGCAGGGGAGTGCTGATACTGCGACATTTGATCCGCAGGCACCACCGGCCCGCGCCAGGTTTCACGTACCCAGAGGCGGTCACCCGGTTGTCCATAGGGGCAGTGGTAGCTGAGATTTTCCATCCCCAGCACCCGGTTGCCCTGCAGGTTATTGCTCAATACATCAATACCGTAACAACCTTCGTGGTTGTCCTGGCCTGGCCCAAATAACTGGGACTTCATGATGCGCCGTGTCTGTTTCTGCTGGCCTGAGAGCAGGGCGCGCACCCGTTGATCGCTAAATAGAATCGGGCGTTCTTTCATGGTTTGACCTCTAAAATGACTTTCTTAACCAGTTCCTGGTTCATAAGCAAAGTAAAAAAACAATACAGATAACTCCTAACATTAGCTCAAAAAAAGGGATTGGGATGTTTTTTTCTCTAATCATCAGGATATCTTATAAAAATAAAGACATTCTGCCCGTCTCAGGGCGGGTGCCGTTACCCAGGGCCGGTATCAGGTTGTGCCCGGCGTGTTCTGAGAGATAACCTGCGGCGTAACAAGATTGACATTTTACCCTATTACAATGCGTTAGTGTGATAGCTGCCTCTCAGAGACTGATTATTTTCCCTTTAAATAACCGGACCTGATGACCCGGACTGTGGATCGCTGTCGCGAAGTTATGTGTCTGTTGTTACGGTGATGCCTGCTTCGTATCATAATCTTTGTTTATCAGTTTGATCAAAATTCATCCATTAAAAAATGAACGGAAAAGACTGAAACTGTAAAAAATGCTGTAACAAGTGCGCAACAGCGGCTATAAGTTTGAAGTGGATCGCATTTTTATGATGAAAGGGATCACCCGTTACAGTGGGGGCCGGCCACTGACATCTCAACAAGTTCAAAAAATTAAGGAGAAGTCTATGACTCTGACACACTGGCAATCACGCTTTGAACACTGGCTGCATGAAACCTGGCAGCACGATGATAAAGCCCATGATGTGGCGCACCTTAAACGCGTGTGGCAGTCGGCGCAGCGCATCATGACAGGGACAGAAGCCGATGCGCTGGTCGTCCTGACTGGCTGCTATTTTCACGATATTGTTAACCTGCCGAAAAATCATCCTCAGCGCCATCTGGCTTCCGCTCAGGCCGCAGACGAGACGCGCCGGGTGTTACGAGACGTTTTCACCGATTTCCCGCCGGACAAGATAGAAGCGGTGGCGCATGCGGTACATGCGCACAGTTTCAGTGCCGCCGTGACGGCGGAAACGCTGGAGGCGAAAATTGTCCAGGATGCCGACCGTCTGGAGTCACTGGGGGCGATAGGCCTGGCACGGGTATTTTATGTTTCAGGGGCGCTGGGGCGCTCGCTGTTTGACAGTAACGACCCGCTGGCGCGTGAACGTCCGCTGGATGACACCGAGTGGGCGCTGGATCATTTCCAGAAAAAACTGCTTAAACTGCCTGAAACGATGCAAACGGCAGAAGGGCGGCGTCTGGCTGAGGTTAATGCCCGTTTTCTGGTGACCTACATGGCCAAGCTGTGCGCTGAACTGCGAGGGGATTTTTGTGCACTGGATAAAGAGGTGCTGGCCGAGTTCGCGCCTGCTGACGTCAAATATTAAATTTTTGTGACAGTATGGTTAAAGCGTGTGTTACAGGTTACGTTGTTGAGACAATTCTCAGGAGAATCAGGCAATGACCGACAAAGTAAGCTTAACGATTAAGATCGATCCCGCCTTAAAAGAAACGATTAAAACCCTTGCGCTCGACAGCCAGCTCTCTCTGAGTGATTTAGTCACTCAGCATCTGGTACAGAGTTTTTCTGCCCAGGCACCGAATGCGGTAGACAATACCCATACGGAAGAAGAGACCAGTGAACAGTTAAGCCAGTCCGAACTGAAACAGGTTCGTGCTCTGCTGAAGAAGTCGAAGAAGAAGAAGTAACCCGCTTTGCAGCGTCTCTCACACAGAGAGACGCTTCTCCTTTTCTGTCTGCCCCCTATAAAACAAACTGACTGACGCTGCGAGACAGCCTCTGCGCATGTTCAACCAGTGCCTCTGATGTGCCGGCGCTGCGCCGGGTCAACTGCTCGCTCTCTTTTACCTGCCCGGTCAGGCGGCCAATCTCCAGAGCGATGTTACTGACCCGCTGACTCTGAGCATCCGCGTTGTGCTGTAATTCATTCAGCAGGGTAACCACACCCGACACCGCCGAGGTCATCTCCTGGTACAGCCCGTCGAGCGCCTGCACCTGAGCAAAACCGCTGTCAATATGCTGATGTGTCGTGCCGATCAGTCCGTCAATCAGCCGCGTGGAGGAACTGCTTTTCTCCGACAGCAGGCTGATTTCTTTCGCCACGATCGAGAAGCTGCGGCCGTAAACCCCGGCGTGGGCCGACTCGATGGCGGCGTTCAGTGCGACCAGCCGCGTCTGGAGTGAAATGCCGTCCAGCAGGGAGACGATGCCGGAGATCTCTGTAGAGGCCTCGACAATCTGCCGCATCTGGGCTTCCACGGCCGTCATGACGGTGCCACAGCGCTGGGTAAGATGGTCAGTGGCCTGCGCCTGCTGCGTGGCGTTCTGGGTGAACGTGACGCTGTGGCCAACTTCTTCTGCCACGCGGTTAAGCCGCTGGCTGATATGCTCAAAGGCGCTGCTTTGCTGTTGATTATGGCTGCTGAATAACGTGTTCTGCTGCGCCATGCACTCCGCGCTCTCCCGGACGGCGCTGGAAATGGCGTTAATCTCGCCAACGATGTGTTGCAGGCCCTGCTGCATCCCGGCGACGTTCTGCTTGAGCTGGCGGATTTCGCTGCACTGTAACCGCCCCGGCTGAAGCTGTTGCGAAATATCCCCGGTGGCGATCCTGGCCAGCCAGCCGGACACGCGGTCAAGCGGCTGGATCACTCCGCGCAGCAGCAGCATGCCTCCCAGCAGTAGCAGTGTCCCCAGCAGCGCCGAGATGCCGAGAGACAGGTCGCGGCTTTCCGTCAGGGAAGAGAGCGTTGACTGGTTGAGGTCGTCCGCCTGGTGGTTGGCCTGCGTCAGTTCCTGATAATAGCTTTCGTTAAACTGCTGCTGAAATGCCTGCATCGGCACCATAAAAAAGGCGTCAATATCCCGCGCATTCAGCCCTTTCAGCTGTTCCTGCAGGCCGTCGGCCAGCAGATCAAAGTTCTGTTTGAGCGGGCTGTCTTTGGCCACCGGATACTGTGCGAACAGCTTGTGGGCATTATCCAGAGAGGTCTGCGCCGTTTCCGCCAGGCTTTTCCAGCTGTCGACCGAGCCGGTCTGATTATCCTGCATCAGGTAGATCCCGGCGCGATGGCTGTTGTCACTGGCGGTCAGCAGTTCCATACGCGCTTTATCCAGCAGCGCCTGGCGACCGGACAGACGATGGATATCGGATACGTTAGCCCCGGTGGTGTTGACCAGCCGGGTGAGTAACAGCACGCTGGCACACTGCAGCAGAGAGAAGATCAGCAGAAACAGAATGAATCCGCCGCGCAGGCTGCGCAGCCATTTTCCGTGATTGATTAACCGCGCTAAGCGGGGGCGCAGCAGCGTCCCGCGCAGGGGAAGCAGAGTGAGCATTGACATGGTAACCCCTTAAAATAAAACGGAGTATTCGCGGCTTGTGTGTCACTGGTGTTACAGCCTGGCAGCCAGCGGGCTAAAAAGAAGATTTTCTGCCGTTAAGGCAAATTTTCCTGAGGATTCCCGCTGACAATTTCGGCAACCGTGTCGGCCAGCCCCCATCGTCCACTGGCCCTGGTGTCACTGTGGCTTCCCCCCGTCAGCGGGCGGAGCGCCAGGGGGCAATTTCCCCCTGGCGCTGGGTCAATGAAGTGATAGACTGACACCTGTTTATCCCCTTTAACTGAGTGAATATGAGCGATTTTGACCGCGTGGCCGCTGAGCTGGCAGAACAGGCACGAGTGCAGGCACAACATAAAGAAGAGCAGGACCGTCAACTGCTGCTGCGCGTGCTGGAAATTTATGACCAGAAAACCGTGGCAGCAACGTTGCGCAAGGTCAGCCAGCAGGAGTGGACGCGCGAATCGGTCAACCGCTGGGTGAAAGGCAGCAGTCGTAAAACGCTAAATGAGGCGGAGGTCAGCCTGCTGCACAGCATGCTGCCGGCACCACCGGCGCACCATCCCGACTATGCGTTTCGCTTTATCGACCTGTTTGCCGGAATTGGCGGCATTCGCAGCGGATTCGAAGCGATTGGCGGGCAGTGCGTGTTTACCAGTGAATGGAATAAACACGCGGTGCGGACCTACAAAGCCAACTGGTACTGTGACGAGCAGCAGCATCGATTTAATCAGGATATCCGTGACGTGACGTTAAGCGGGGATGCCGGGGTCGGTGAAGAGCAGGCCTATCAGCATATTCGCCAGCAGGTGCCCGATCATGATGTGCTGCTGGCCGGCTTCCCGTGCCAGCCGTTCTCGCTGGCCGGCGTGTCGAAGAAAAATGCGCTGGGGCGTAAACATGGCTTTGAAGATGAAGCGCAGGGCACGCTGTTTTTCGATGTGGCACGTATTATCACCGCGAAGAAACCGGCGATATTCGTGCTGGAAAACGTCAAAAACCTGAAAAGCCACGACAAGGGCAATACCTTCCGCATTATTATGTCCACGCTTGATGAACTGGGTTACGACGTGGCGGATGCCGCGGTTTCCGGTACGCCAGACCCGAAGATTATCGACGGTAAGCACTTCCTGCCTCAGCACCGCGAGCGCATTGTGCTGGTGGGCTTTCGCCGCGACCTGGCGCTGCCTGCCTTCAGCCTCAGCGCGCTGTCCACGCTCTATCCGCAGCAGCGCACGCCGTTGAAAGCGCTGCTCGACACGGATGTGGACGCCAAATACATCCTGACGCCGACCCTGTGGAAATACCTCTACCAGTATGCGAAAAAGCACCAGGCGCGCGGCAACGGTTTTGGTTATGGTCTGGTTGATCCCGCGCGCGAGCAGGGTGTGGTGCGCACGCTGTCGGCCCGTTATTACAAGGACGGCTCGGAAATCCTCATCGATCGCGGCTGGGATAAAGCGCTGGGGGAAGCGGATTTTGACCATGCCGACAACCAGCAGCGGCGGCCGCGCCGCCTGACGCCGCGCGAGTGCGCCAGGCTGATGGGCTTTGAGCAGCCGGGAGAGCAGAACTTCCATATCCCGGTCTCCGACACGCAGGCCTATCGCCAGTTTGGCAACTCGGTGGTGGTGCCGGCGTTTGCCGCCGTGGCAAAGCTGCTGCTGCCGTGGATTGAACAGGCCGTGCAGCAGCGCCGGTGAAATTCACCCCGGTCATCACGCCAGGGCCGCTTTTAGCTACACTTAAGGTCTTCATGAAAGGAATATCAAGATGGCCGACGTTCACTCATCAGAAGTCCGTAGTAAGAACATGCGCGCTATTCGTACCCGCGATACGGCAATCGAAAAGCGGCTGGCCGAGCTGCTGGTCGGGCTTGGGCTGAACTACCGGGTACAGGACAAATCGCTGCCCGGACGCCCTGATTTTGTGCTGCCTGACTATCAGGCGATCATTTTTGTACACGGCTGTTTCTGGCACCGGCATCACTGCCATCTGTTTAAACTGCCCGCTACCCGCACGGCCTTCTGGCAGGGAAAAATAGACAGCAATGTGGCGCGTGATAAACGCTATATAGAGGAACTGAGCGCCAGCGGCTGGCGGGTTCTGCTGGTGTGGGAATGCGCGCTGCGGGGTAAAACCCGGCTGGAGGAGGCGGCGCTGAGTGCCCGTCTGGAGGAGTGGATCTGCGCCGCCAGCGGCAACGGCGAGATCGACGAGCAGGGTATCCGTACCCTGCCGTAGGGGCGGACCGTCTGTTCCGGTCCGCCCGCTTGCTCAGGAGGATTTCTCCGTGCACGGTTTCACTATCGGTTTTGCCGGGAACAGATATTTTCCCAACGTCACCAGGATCACCGCCAGCACGATAATCACCAGCGCCAGCCACTCACGGCCAGACAGACTCTCACCGGCAAAAGCGATGCCGAGCAGTACCGCCACCACCGGATTCACATAGGCATAGCTGGTGGCTATCGCCGGGGTAACGTTACGGATCAGGAACATATAGGCGTTGATGGCAATCACAGAGCCAAACAGGCTGAGGTAGCCGAGCGAGAAGAAACCGGCCAGTGAGGGCTTCTGCACCAGATGCTCGCCGCTCAACTGACTGGCTGTCAGCAACACCACCCCCGCAGCCAGCATCTCGACCGCCCCGGCCATCATGCCGTTTGGCAGTTCGATGCGCGAACCCCACACCGAACCAAATGCCCAGGTCAGCGAGCCGCCGAGGATCATCAGTGCGCCCCAGGGATTGCCGGCCAGGTGGCCGCTGCTGTTCAGCAGAATAATTCCCACCAGGCCGACCGCAATGCCCAGCCACTCAATCCAGCGGGTAGGAATGCCAAACAGCCGGCTGAAGCACATGGCAAACAGCGGCACGGTGGCGACCATCACCGCAGCCAGCCCGGATGGCACATGCTGATGTTCAGCCACCGTGACGGCACCATTTCCCATCGCCAGCAGCAGGACGCCGACAATCGCGGCGTTACCCGCCGCGCGCAGCGAGGGCAGTTTTTCCCCGCGGAGTAACAGAAAAGCCAGCAGTACCGCACCGGCGAGCAGGAAGCGTATCCCGGCCAGCATCATTGGCGGCCAGCTTTCGACCCCGATACGGATCACCAGATAGGTGGATCCCCAGATGAAATACAGTGAGAACAGTGCGGCAAGAAGCGGCAGCAGAGCAGGGGCGCGGCGTAACGTCATTTCAGGTTCATATCCTTGAAAGAAGACCCGTCAACAGCAGGCGGGTAAATCAGCGGGTAAAAACGAACAGGGGAAAGATTTTGCCACTAATTATCCCAGGCGTGAGGAATTTTTTTACAAAATTTGCACTCTTTGCCCATAATTGCTTAGATCGTTTCCCTCTTTACTACAGCCAGCCAGGGGTGGGCTATGGCCAGTGTCAAACTGACGGTAAGACGTTTGTACAAACTCAGCGGCGAGCGCATGGTGAATACCCAAGCGACGGCGCGTGTTTATGTGGGCGATCGTCTGATTGCCACCGAAGAGATTAGCGGGATGACGGAAAGCCCGGTGAGTAAATATCTGCACCATGCGGAAACGCAGGGGCAGGCAGTGCGCGTTGAGTGGGACTGTGATGGCATCGCCGATATGACGGTGACTGAAATGGAGCAGTGCCCCTGTTGTCAACATGATGAATATGAATAAGGAATCTGATTTTGGCCGGAAGCAGTTTACTGACCTTACTGGACGATATTGCCACACTGCTGGATGACGTAGCGGTGATGGGCAAAGTGGCGGCAAAGAAAACCGCCGGTGTGCTGGGTGACGATTTATCGCTGAATGCCCAGCAGGTCAGCGGGGTGAAAGCCAACCGTGAACTGCCTGTGGTATGGAGCGTGGCGAAAGGGTCCTTCCTTAACAAGCTGATCCTGGTGCCGCTGGCGCTGCTGATCAGTGCTTTTGCCCCGTGGGCAATCACGCCGCTGCTGATGGTGGGCGGGGCCTACCTCTGCTTCGAGGGCGTGGAAAAGGTGCTGCACAGCCTGCATAAAGATAAAAGCCAGGAGACGCCACAGGCGCGTGAAGCACGTTTGCTGAAAGCAGCGCAGCAGGACCCGGCGGAATTCGAGAAGAAAAAGGTCAAGGGCGCCGTTCGCACCGATTTTATCCTCTCGGCGGAAATCGTGGCGATTACTCTCGGCATCGTGTCGGAAGCGCCGCTGCTGAATCAGGTCATTGTGCTGTCCGGCGTGGCCATCCTGGTGACGATCGGCGTATACGGCATTGTGGCTGGCATCGTAAAAATTGACGATCTCGGTCTGTGGTTGCAGCAGAAGTCATCCGCGGCGGCAAAGGCTATCGGCGGCGTGCTGCTGGTTGCCGCACCGTGGCTGATGAAGATTTTAACGGTAGTCGGTACGCTGGCGATGTTCCTGGTGGGCGGTGGCATTATCGTACACGGTGTGCCGTTCCTGCATCACACCATTGAGCACTTCAGTGCAGGCCTGCACGGGCTGCTGGTGATGCTGGTAAGCAACCTGGCGAATCTGATCATCGGCTTTATCGTGGGGTCGATTGTGCTGTGCGGGGTAAATTTGATTGCCAGAATGCGCCAGAAATCAGTATAAAGACGAGTTGAAATCAGTAAATGTCCAGGAGTTATGATGAACGACGATATGTTTGAATTTGATATTGATGCTCAGCTGGAGCAGGCGGAAGCCAATGCTCAGAAGAAAGCGGCCGAAGTGCCTGCTGATTTGGGCGACGAAGCCGACTGCGAAGGCTGCAAAATCTAATCGCAAAATGCGACGGATTTCACATAAAAAGCGTGTAGTAAAACTACACGCTTTTTTTATATTCAGCCTTTTTAACTGCTTATTTGAATTTAACAATTGTTTTACCTCGCGTTAACAGCGCGCTTAATATTCAGATGCTATAACTACCTGACGATTGATAACCAGATAGGGAGGTGCTTTATATGAGCTTTATAGTCAGTGATGAAGTGCAACATAAGGAAGGTGGTCAGGCGATGATTGTCACCGGCGTCGCCAGTGGGATGGTCGAGTGTCGCTGGTATGACGGTTTCAGCGTGCGCCGCGAGGCGTTTCGTGAAGAAGAGCTGTCGTGTTTATCGTCCACTAGCCGGTTAGCGGGCTAGCAACCTCGTACCGCAATCGGACTATCAGGGGTCGGCTTGCCCGACCCGCATTTTTTCTGCTGCTCGGTTACAATTCGTTTTTAATACAGAATTCTTCCCAGCTCATGCCCAGTGCCTCGGCATGGGTGTGCAGATACGCTTCAATCGCCGCGACCATCACCTCTTTATCCGGCTCTGCCAGCTGGATCGCAAACAGCATACCGTCGAGTTTCTTTTCGCGCACGTACGCTGCATAGGCGCGATCTTTCTGCATTGACTGAAGCTGAGGCACACTCATGCCGAGCGTGGCGGCCTGTTCGGCCGTCAGGTTCTCAATGCCGGATTTCAGCGTCGGGTGGGCCTCGAGAAACAGATCTCTGGCGATGGCGTAATATTCTTCAACGGTTTTCATAACGATGGGTCCGGATAGTGGCACTGAAATTTGCAGGCGCTAGTGTACACGGCGCGGCTGAGTGGCGAAAGTCAGCCCGACAGGACGCATCGGGCTTGCGGCGGGGCGGGTAAAAATTATAACGTATCGCCTAATTGATAAATCAGGATGAAAAAATGAAAAAGTGGATTGTTGCCGCAGCGGCGGTTGTTACCCTCAGTGGCTGTGCGCAGATACCTGATTACGCGGCCGCCGTGAAAACACCGCCACCGGCAGCGCTGGTAGGAAACTGGCAGACCTTCGGGCCGCAGCGCGGTCTGGTCAGCGATAAGGCGCAAGCCAGCCTGATTATCACCGCCGGGGGCGATACGCTGGACTGCCGCCAGTGGCAGCGCGTGATTGCTAAACCGGGCAAGGTGACATTCTTTGACGGTGACTGGGTGAATGTGAATCAGCAGGCGCGCGTGATGCCGCTGGAGCTGGAAGGGTCAGAGCTGCACTACGATAAGCTGACTCTGCAAAAGGTGTCTCAGCCTACGCCGGAGTGCCAGAAAGCGCTCGGCGATCTGGCGAAACCGAAAGCGGCAGCAGCGCCACAGCCGGTTGAGCAGGCTGCAGCGCCGAAAGCCCATAATAAAATGACCTATACGCAAAAATAATCCGCGCTGCCGTGGCCGGTCTGGCCACGGCAGGACGTCAGCTTATCACCCACACGCTGACGCTTCCCGGCTGACAGCGAAATACCGCGCTGCCCTGTTCGTCACTGACGATGGTCTCTGCACGATACCCCAGGAGGTCGTGCCAGCTTTTTCCGGCATAGTTTTCCCCCAGATCCAGCGTTTTTTCGCCCGCGTCACCGTTTGACATGATCACCACGCAGCCCGGCATCTCCTGCGTGCCGCTGCGGGCAAAAGCGATGCAGTTAGGGTGGTCAAACCATTCGCGCTGTTCACCGTGGGCATACTGCTGACGTGCGCGGATCAGCGTTTCCAGCCCGTCAATTACCGGCATATCAATCTGGTGCTGTTCGCCATCGCCGCCTTCATCTTCATAGCTGGCACCAAACAGGTCAGGGTAGAACAGTGCTGGAATGCCGTTTTCCCGCAGCAGAATCAGCGCGTACGCCAGCGGCTTAAACCATGACTCTACCGGGGCTTCCAGCGCCTGTAGCGGCTGCGTATCATGATTGGCGACAATGGTCACCGCATGCCACGGATCGGTTGCCACCAGGGTATTGGTGAAGATCTGGCTGAGATCGTAGTCCGCTCCCTGTCTGGACGCCGTATGGAAGTTCATCTGCAGCGGAGCGTCAAACAGCATGGTCTTCCCTTCGACCTGGTGAATATACTGTTGCAGCTTATCCACTTCGTGTGACCAGTATTCCGCCACGATCAACAGCGGTTGATCGGCGACTTCCTGTACGTGCTCGATCCACTCTTTATAGAACCAGGCGGGAATGTGTTTCACCGCATCAAGGCGGAACCCGCGGCAGTGAACCTCTTTCATCACCCAGCGCGCCCAGTATTTCAGCTCTTCGGTCACCGCGTGATTGCGGAAATCGATATTCGCCCCCATCAGATAGTCAAAATTGCCCAGCTCATCATCAACCTGGTCGTTCCAGCCTTCGCCGGTATAGTCATTAACAATCTTGAAAACGCCGTTTTCATCAGGATTTTCGATGTGGTCAACGCCGCTGAAGCACTTGTAGTCCCAGACAAACTGCGAATACTGTCCGCCGCGAACCGGGAAGGTAAAGCGCGTCCAGGCCTCGGCGGTCAGCACGTCGGGGTCTATCTCTTCGCGATTATCCGGGTTGACGCGGTTAACCTGCACCTGCTCTTTCTCGTCGGCGCCCATTTTATGATTGAGCACGACGTCAAGAATCACCCCAATGCCGTGAGATTTCAGTGTATCGACCGCAGCCAGCAGCTGCTCTTTGTCGCCATACTTGGTGGCGCGTGAGCCTTTCTGCTCAAATTCACCCAGGTCAAACAGGTCATAGCTGTCATAGCCGACCGAATAACCGCCGGATTCCCCTTTATAAGCCGGGGGCAGCCAGACATCGGTAATACCGATTTCTGCCAGCCATGCCGCACGTTCTGCCGCTTCCGGCCAGAGTTTGCCGCCTGTAGGGTAGTACCAGTGAAAAAACTGCAACAGAGTGGGATTGTGCATGTCGTGGATCCATTTTCGCCAGACGGGAAAATGAAGTATGAGCGAAGCGGGGAGAAAAGCGCGGGCCAGGGTAGAAATATTTATTTCACTCTGGCCCACAGGACAACGTAAAAGGGGACATGCGAGTTAACTGTCAGGTTTATCCGTTAGCTCCGGTGGGAAAAAGCACCACGCCGGACGCTTTGGTATAGGCATTGTGCACCGACTTCTGACGCCCGGCCTGCTGGATCATGCCGGAAATCTCATCCTGACGACGCTTCAGCAATACTTTCAGTTCTGATTCGTTATCAAGGATATGGCGGAGAATCGGGCGCAGCTGTTCCTGAGTATGGTTAGGAACCGGATTGTTCTGCGTGGTTTTCGCCAGTTTTTCCACGGCGCTGAGGTAGTTGACTTCCGTATCAATCAGTTCGTCCCACTGTCCTTCTCCAGCCAGACGCAGCATCGACTGACTGTGAGTCAAAATTTCCTGATAAATCGCGAGCAGATGTGGGGCAATGTTCATGTCTACAGAGTCCTAAACCAGAGCGGTTGTGCCTGAAACCTCTTTCCAGGCGTCGGCGATATTGCGCAACAGCGCTTCAACTTCTTCAATCCCCTGAGGATCGTTGTCGATGTTAGCGCGCAGCAGACGATGCACCATGTAGCGGTACAGGCCTAACAGATTTTGCGTTAACTCGTCTTCACTGCTTTCATCCAGGCCCAGTTTCAGACCGTTATCAATAATGTTAATCGCCTTAGAGAGTGACTCCCCTTTTTTGACGATATTCCCCTCCTGCAAAAAGAGACGGGCGCGAACCAGGGCACTGAGTGCCCCGTCAAACAGCAGAGTGATCAGCTGGTCATTGCTGGCACTCATCACTGCACTTTCGACGCCGATCTTTGCATAGGCTTTAGTACCGCTGGCGCTATACATTGTGGCTCCTTACTTAGTGGAACTGTTAGTTGTCGCAAACTGCTGTGTCAGATAGCTGCTGGTATTGTTCAGTTTGCTGATCATCACATCCAGCGCGGTGAACTGGGCTTTCAGTCGTGTGACGGTGGCATCGATAGTGTCGCTGACCTTATTGTACTGCACGGTCAGGTTGTTCAGCGTTTTACTGACGCCATTCGTTGCTGCCTGGATGATCCCGGTGCTGGATAACCAGCTGGTCAGATTTGTGGCGATTTTGGTGGAGATGCCGGTGGTTTTGCCGTCACCGATAATCATCGCCTTGATGCCATCCGGATCTTTTGCCAGCGCAGTATCCAGCTTGCTCTGATCGGTAATCAGTTTGCCGCTGGTGGGGTCGGTAGTGATGCCAATCTGCGACAGACTTTTAAACGTCGAGGTGCTGGCGGTATTGGTCAGCAGGTTTTTCATCTGCGACTGAATAGAACGCAGTGTACTGTCACCGAGCAGAGCGCCATTGCTGCTGTCTTGTGTAGCACCAGTATCAACAGCCGTGTATTTTGTCAGGGTATTCAGACTGTCCTGCAGGGCGTTATACGCGGTGGCCCAGTCGGCAATGGTCTTCGAGGCGCTGCTGGTATCTTTAGTGATGGTCAGCGTCTGGGTGCCGGTGGTTTCTGCCGACAGATTCAGCGTGATCCCTTCCAGCGCATCGCTGATGGTGTTGCTGCTGTTTTCGATATCAACGTTGTTTACTTTCAGCAGGGCATTCTGAGCGGCAACGCTCTGTGTGACATTACCGCCAGGAGTGCCGTCATAGGCCAGCAACCCCTGAATAGCACTGTCGCCAGTCACGCTGATGGTAGCCGCGTTATCTTCACCCGTTTTATCCGAGGTCAGCGACAGACGGTAGCTGCCATCACCGGTTTTGATAATGCTGGCGGTCATGCCGGTATCCGCTTTATTGATCGCATCGCGAATACCGGTCAGCGAGGAGTCAGCGGCACTGACGCTCACTTCAACCGCTTTGTCGCTGCCGGCCAGTTTAATGGAGATCTTGCTGTCAGCCGTCGCCAGCGCGGTCGTGTTGCTGGTCTGCGACGCGGTGGTCAGCGTTTGTGCGGTCGCCAGCTGAGAAACGGCGATGGTGTATTTACCCGCTACCGCACCTGCGCTGGTGGTGGCGCTGAATGCCGTCGAGCTGCTGACGGTTTTGGTGGAGCTGAACAGATCGGCTTTGTTCAGTTTGTCATTGGCCACCTGAAAGGTGGTCAGTGCACTCTTCATAGAGCTGTAGGCGCTCAGCTTGGCAGTATAAGCAGTCTGCTGCGCGGAGATTGGGGTCAGCGCAGCCTTTTCTGATTTCTGCATACTGTCAAGGATGTCAGCTAACTGGAGGCCGGAGCCGATACCTAAGGTAGATACACTTGCCATGATGTTTCCTTTATATAATCAGGACGGAGTATGAATACCGAAGTTATCGGCCATTGATGAACAAAGTTTACGATTATTTGTGCAACGGCAATAAAGCGAATAGCGGCAATAAGGAGGGGTATTTCAGCGGGTAGGGCAAAACGAAAAAAAAACGCGGTGAGGCTAAAAAAAATCTAAAGGTTAGCGGGGGACAGACGATAACAACTTTGACGGCGATGAAGCCGGGGGGCAAACAAGCCCAACCACTTAACCCGAAATGATTTAACAGGAAACTTTATCATGGCACAAGTAATCAATACCAACAGCCTCTCGCTGATCACTCAGAACAACATCAACAAAAACCAGTCTGCTCTGTCTACTTCTATTGAGCGCCTGTCTTCTGGCCTGCGTATCAACAGCGCGAAAGACGATGCTGCTGGTCAGGCGATTGCTAACCGCTTCACCTCTAACATTAAAGGTCTGACTCAGGCCGCTCGTAACGCCAACGACGGTATCTCTGCAGCGCAGACCACTGAAGGCGCACTGTCAGAAATCAACAACAACTTACAGCGCGTTCGTGAACTGACCGTACAGGCAACTACTGGTACTAACTCTACCTCTGACCTGTCTTCCATCCAGGACGAAATCAAATCCCGTCTGTCTGAAATCGACCGCGTATCGGGTCAGACTCAGTTCAACGGCGTGAACGTACTGGCTAAAGATGGCAAAATGTCCATCCAGGTTGGCGCCAACGACGGTCAGAAAATTGACATCGACCTGCAGCAAATTGACTCCTCTACACTGGGGCTGGGCGGTTTCTCTGTGTCTGGTAACGCTCTGAAAGTTGGCGATTCCATCACTCAGATCACTGGCGCTGCTGCAACTGCACCAGTTGCTGTTGACCTGTCAGCCGCTGCCACTGCACTGACTACTTCAACCGGTAAAACTGTTGATGCATCTAGCCTGACCCTGCACAACACGCTGTCTTCAACTGGCGCTCCAACTGCTCAGTTCGTGGTACAGAGCGGTAGCGATTTCTACTCAGCGTCTATCAACCATACTTCTGGTGCAGTAACGCTGAATAAAGCTGACGTTGAGTATAAAGATAGCACCAACGGTCTGACTACTGCTGCAACGCAGGCTAACCAGCTGATCAAAGTCGGTACTGACTCAACTGGCGCTGCTAAGGGTTATGTGACCTTCCAGGGCAAAAACTACGCAACTACCGTTACTACTGCACTGGCAGATGACAACACTAAAGCCGGTACTGACAACAAAGTTGTTGTCGAGCTGTCAGGTGCAACCCCAACTGCTCAGTTCACTGGCGCAGCTTCTTCTAACCCACTGGCCATGCTGGACAAAGCGATTGCTCAGGTTGATACCTTCCGTTCAAGCCTGGGTGCGGTACAGAACCGTCTGAACTCAGCGGTAACTAACCTGAACAACACCACTACCAACCTGTCTTCAGCACAGTCTCGTATTCAGGATGCCGACTACGCGGTTGAAGTGTCTAACCTGTCTAAAGCACAGATCGTACAGCAGGCGGGTAACTCAGTGTTGGCTAAAGCTAACCAGGTTCCACAGCAGGTTCTGTCTCTGCTGCAGGGCTAATCGATTTATCGATAAGCACACGAAAGGCGACCTCAGGTCGCCTTTTTATTAAGGCAATAATTCGATGTTAAGCGGAACCGATTATGAAAGAGATTAAAGTTGTTGAACCGGTTTTTGTCACTGACTTCAAGTGTGTTGGCAGTGAATGTCGTGACCACTGTTGCAAGGGGTGGGATGTCACACTGGATAAAACAACGGTCAATCGCTATCTGAAAAGCACCCAGATTGACATCAGAAATATTGCTTCAGAAAGTATTGTGACGGTGAAGAAAAGCTTCCAGAAATGGGGCGTGATGAAGCTCAGCGCCCAAAAAAGCTGTGCGTTTATGGATGAGGATAAGCTGTGCAAAGTGCATAAACAGATGGGACCCGCCGCACTCAGCCCAACCTGTGCCACCTATCCCCGTATTCAGCAAGCGTATAAATTTGAGGTCAATAAATCCCTCACACTTTCCTGCCCGGAAGCGACAAAACAATTGTTAAGCCGCCCGGATGCGATGCTGTTAAATCAGTCAGTACAGATTCAGGCTACGGCAAACAAAAATGTGGACGTTGATAACGAGCACAAGTTAGTCAACCTGATGTGTGCCAACATGATCAAAACGGCGGGTTGCAATGCCAATGAAGGGTTATATGGCATCACCATGTTATTGCTCCATCTTGATCAGATGAAAAAGGATCAGGGATTCAATGCCGAAGCCTTAGAAAATGATTATTTCAATATCATTGACGCGATTCAAAACGGTTCTGTGGCGAAAAGCATTGCTGAACTCAACAACAATCACCCATTACAGTGGTCATTGTTGTTAAGGATGCAAACCTATTTTTCCGCTAAAACGGCAACGCGCTCTTCCGGTATGTTGCAGCATTACCTGCTCAAGCTGGTGCATATTCAGGTTCATGATGCGAAAGAGAATGACATTGGCTCATCTATGGCGCGGCTTGATGCGGTATGGAATGAAAAAGTGATGCCGTGGATGGCAGAGCGCCCGCATTTGATCAGCAATTATCTGCAATATCGCATTTACAGTGATACGTTCCCGGGTTACGAGGGGCGCTCACCGTTAGCCAGTCTTTATCTGTTGACCGCCGAGTGGTTTATGATTCGATCGCTGATTGCTGCCTGCGTAGAGCTGGTGGGCGTCATTGACGAGTTTGATATTGTAAATATTATTTATAGCTTCCATGCCGTGACGAAACATAATAATTCTTCAATGGCTGCGTTCTTTGAGGAAATTGATCAGGTCAAGGTCAACGACGATCTGTCTTTGATTTATCTTTTGAAGTAATTGCTCTTTAAACGTAAATCCTTTTTACCTTTATTAAATCCCGCCCCTGCGGGGTTTTTTCACTGGAGTGTGCTATGCGCTTCAATTATGACTTGTTACCTGGGGAACTGCTGCCGTTTGAGGAGATCAACGACCGCTACAGCAGAAAGTACCCCGATGATAAATCGCTGACGACCAGGGGATTACTGAGCCCCTCGACCTCCAGCAAAAACTGGACTATCCGCGCCATCTTTGCCAGCAAAGACAGCCATATTCCGCTGGAAGATCTGCTGTTTATTACCAACGATAATGAACGTAAAAATTACCTGCAGCGCTTCGAGCACTATTTGCAGCGCCAGGAAAGTTTTCTCTATTTTCGTCGTCCGCTGGAGCCCGCGCCGTGGAATACCTGGAAGGTGATGGGGGAAAGCAAAGTGCTGGCGATGCTCGACCCGGCCTCCATCATGGCGCAGAGTCTGCTGCAACAGCGGGGCTATACCCTGACGCTGCTGCGCAGCGACGACGAAGATGATTACTGGCAGCTCTATGACCGCCAGTCTCAGCCGTGCTTTGAATACTCACGACAGCTACAGTTTATTGTGGTCCTGACGTCACCGCTGTTGCCGCCCCCGGCGGGCGTGATCCCCGGAACTCAGGTCGGGCGGCGGGTTAAAGCGCGGCTCTGGCACCGGGCCAGCCATCACGAGTTCAGCAACGCGGTGCGCCAGCGCTACGGTGCCTGCGTGATTACCGGTACGCTGCTCACCGACGAGCACGCCTGGCCGTGGGTGGAAGCCTGTCATATTGACACGCGTGAGAACGAGCAGGGGTTCCTGCTGGATAACAGCGCCGACAATGGCCTGTTCCTGCGCAGCGACCTGCAGCGGCTGTTTACCAGCCGACGTATTACCATTGATCCTCTGCAGGGTACGGTGCATTTTCGCCGCACCTTGCCGGAAGATCACACGCTGTTACCGTTTTATCAGGAGCTGGAAGGCAAAGTCTGTGCCCTGTGGCAACAGGTACCGGAGAATACCCGCCAGCGTCTTTTGCTGAAAAACTGACCCGTTACCGTCTGAGGGATCCCCGCGTCGAAAAATTGTGACGCAGGGATCGTTCAGGGCCACAAAAATGAAATAACCCGCCTTTTTTACCGCTATTCCCCCAATCAATCTGCCCTACAGAAACAGATAATCGTGCCGATAACTTAATTAACGCAGGGTAGGTCAGAGTGAACGATCTATATACCGCCGATGGCGTGATGGACAAACATTCGTTGTGGCAGCGCTACGTACCGCTGGTTCGCCATGAAGCACTGCGCTTGCAGGTTCGCCTGCCCGCCAGCGTGGAACTGGACGATCTGCTGCAGGCAGGTGGCATCGGGTTGCTGAACGCCGTGGAGCGCTATGACGCGCTGCAGGGCACCGCATTTACCACCTATGCGGTTCAGCGAATTCGTGGTGCCATGCTCGATGAGCTTCGCAGCCGTGACTGGGCGCCGCGCAGCGTGCGTCGCAATGCGCGTGAAGTGGCAGGAGCCATGCATCAGGTGGAGCAGGCGCTGGGCCGCTCTGCCACCGAACAGGAAGTGGCCTCTCAGCTGGATGTCTCGCTGGAGGAGTACCGGCAGATTTTGCTGGATACCAATAACAGCCAGCTGTTCTCCTACGACGAATATCGTGAAGAACACGGTGACAGCGCTGAGCTGGTGACGGACGGCCATGAAGAAGCCAATCCACTGCACCAGCTGATGGAAGGAAGCCTGCGCGAGCGAGTCATTGAAGCGATTGAGGCGTTGCCCGATCGCGAAAAGATGGTGCTGACGCTCTATTACCAGGAAGAACTGAACTTGAAAGAGATTGGCGCAGTGCTTGAGGTGGGCGAGTCCCGTGTCAGCCAACTGCACAGTCAGGCGATAAAACGCCTGCGCGCCCGGTTAACGGGGGCGCGCTGACATCGTCAGTTTTGCACTCTCAACACCAACCGGGGAATCTCGAATGGGATCCAAAACTAAAATGAGGCCGTTGAGCCGTTATTTGAAAGACTACAAACACAGCCAGAGCAACTGCTCCCACTGCGGGAAAGTATTAGATCGTATGGCACTGGTTTTTCGTGGTCAGATCATTAACAAAGAGGCTATCGCCCGGATGGACCAGCTGATCGACGATCAGGTCTGGTTAAAATTACAGAATGAGCTTACGGCGCTGTGCCGTTTTTGCAGCGATATTTACTGCAACACACATCCTACTTACTTTGACATCATGGCGTTCAAGCAGTATCTGTTTGAGCAGACCGAAATGAGCCACAGCACCATTCGCGAATATGTTGTTCGCCTGCGTCGTCTGGACGATATGCTGTCGGCAAGAGGTTTCCCGGCGGAGCGCCTGAGCGGCCCCAGCTGGCATGAGTGCCTGGAAAACGATCTGCCGGATGCGGGAAATAATAACTACCGCATAGCACTGCGCAAATACGATCAGTTTCTCGGCTGGCAGCGCAATTAAGCCTCTGCGAGATAAGAAGATGACCCTGCGGTCATCTTCTGCAACACTGTAAGGATAACCTGAACGCCTGCACTGGAGGCCGCGTTGTCCTTACTTAATATTAATCACTTTCCCCGTCTTGAACTGCTGGGCTCACCCACGCCGTTAGAATATCTTCCCCGTTTATCCGACTACCTTGGCCGCGACATTTTTATCAAACGTGACGATGTCACGCCTGTGGCGCTGGGCGGCAATAAGCTCAGAAAGCTGGAGTTTATCGCGGCCGATGCGCTGCGCGCCGGGGCCGATGTGCTGCTGACGGCGGGAGCCATCCAGTCTAATCACGTGCGTCAGACGGCGGCCGTAGCGGCGAAGCTGGGCCTGAAATGCGTGGCTCTGCTGGAAAATCCGACCGGCAGCGTGGCGGAAAACTACCTCAGCAACGGTAACCGGCTGCTGCTGGAGCTGATGGACACCGAGGTTGTGATGGTCGATGCGCTCCACGCTCCCGCTGCCCAACTGGAGGAGCAGGCGACGCGGCTCGAAGCGCAGGGATTCCGGCCTTACGTGGTGCCGGTTGGCGGTTCTAACGCGCTGGGTGCGCTGGGCTACGTTGACTGCGCGCAGGAAATTGCCCACCAGAGTGAAGGCGTGGTCGATTTTGCCGCCGTGGTGGTGGCATCGGGCAGCGCCGGAACGCATGCCGGGCTGGCGGTCGGGCTGGAGCTGCTGCTGCCGGAAACGGAGCTGGTCGGCGTGACCGTGTCGCGCAGCGTGGCTGCTCAGTTACCGAAGGTTGCAACGATCCGCGATGAACTGGCCCGGTCGCTGGACGTCGCCTGTGCGGCCCCCGTCACCCTCTGGGATGACTACTTCGCCCCTGGCTACGGCCATCCGAGTGAAGAAGGTATGGAGGCGGTCAAACTGCTGGCGCGGCTGGAGGGAATATTCCTCGATCCGGTTTACACCGGGAAGGCGATGGCGGGGCTGATTGATGGTATCGCCCAGCATCGTTTCCGCCGTGAGGGGCCGATTGTGTTTATTCATACCGGCGGCGCACCGGCGCTATTCGCCTTTCAGTAGCAGACGGCCTTTTTTAATAAGGGTAATCTTAAATTAAAAAAATCACCTGCCTGAAATCAGTGGATATTGCTGGCGATGGCAGGATAAACGTTAAGACAGCTAAAGCAATCAGGACGAAATCAGACGATCCTCATAGTGATCCGCAAGGCTTCAAGAGATACTTTCGGAATAATATGATGAAATCGGGTTTTTATTGTTATGTCTGTTGCTGGCAAGCAGGAAGTTCTGTGGATTAATACGCTCAAAGGCGGGTGTATATTACTGGTGGTACTGCATCACACCATCATTACAACGTTTATCCCCTCTTTGCAGTATCTGACCGCCGGAATGGTCCCGGCTGATATGTGGGTCATCTTTAATAAATACCTTTCGCCGCTGCGGATGCCGGCTTTTTTCTTCGTCTCAGGTTTACTGGCGGCCAGCGCCATCAGTAAAAAGAGCTGGAGTGAGGTATTTACTAAAAAATTCACCAATATTCTCTACCTGTATATCCTCTGGGGCGTTATCCAGTGGGCGAGTATTTATAATATTTCTGCCAATCTTATTGGTCAGAAACTCTCGACGGCGGTCAATGCCGCCTACGCCAGCTCTCCGCTGGAATTCATTAAGCTGCTGACGCTGTCGATGACCAGCCTGTGGTATCTCTACGCCCTTGCGGGCTACTTTATCGCGGCGAAACTGTTCCATCGCCAGCCGGTGCTGCTGCTGGTGGGGGCGATTATTCTTAACTACGCCACGCAGTTTCATCTGGTGCCGGGCTGGGGCCCGAACGGGGTGGTACAGAACTTTGTCTACTTTGTGCTGGGTGCCTTTTTCAGCCATACGCTGGTGGAAATCAGCCAGCTGTCGCGCCGCCATCTGGCGCTGCTGGCCGGGATGGTGGCGATCGGGGTGGCACATCACGCCGCCGGGATGATGAAAAACCCGTTCTACTGCATTGTGGCGATCGTGGCGGGCATTGTGCTGTGCCGTGCCCTGAACAACCGGTTCAATATGGGCTGGCTGAACTGGATTGGCCGCAACACGCTGCAAATCTACGTGCTGCACCGCATCTTTATTGAGGTACTCGGCCTGACCATGCTGACCCTGGCGGTGAAATACAGCCTGTTCGACAGCACCGCCTTCTCGCTGACCTGGGCGCTGCTGCTGCCGGTGGTGGCGGTAACGGTGACCACCTGTGTGTCGCTGATTGCCTGGAATATGCTTAACCGTGGCCCTGGCAAAGCGCTGTTTATCTATCCCCGACTGCTGCGTAAATCGCCGCCTGCGGAGAAAGTCGCCAGCAATGGCTGACCGCGTTAATTCTGGCCGATAATATCGGCCATTTTTATATGCCCGCCTGACTTTGTATTGCCGCTTTACGGGCGGTAACGCGAATCAGGGCGGGTTTGTTTTGAAAAAAGACCAATAAAAAATATAAAAAACGATCGTGACGGAGGACAGGTTCCCTTTTTATACACCAGACAATCACAGCAGGAGTATCGTTATGCCAACGACTCAGAAGAAAGATATCGCCTGGGTTAATACCCTGAAAGGCGGATGTATTTTACTCGTGGTCCTTTACCATGTGGTGTTACCCGGTTATGCCAATATGGTTCCCCATCTCACCGCCGGGGAGCTGCCTGCCAGGCTATGGCTGATAATAAATAACACTCTGTCTCCGCTGCGGATGCCCGCTTTTTTCTTTGTCTCCGGGATGCTGGCAGCCAATGCCATCTTCAACCGGCCGTGGAAACAGGTGTTCACCAGCCGCGTCACCAATCTGTTCTATCTCTATTTTCTCTGGGGTGTGATTCAGTGGCTGATGATCTACGGCGTCTCGCAGGGGATGATGGGCGAACATCTCTCTGACAATATCAACGCGGCCTGGGCTGACAGCCCACGCCAGTTTGTCACGCTGATGCTGCTGGCGATGAGCTCTTCCTGGTATCTGTACGCGCTGGCGCTGTTTTTTGTCTTTGCCAGGCTGTTTCGCCATCAAAAACCGCTGATCCTGCTGGTGGCGCTGGGGCTGAACTATGCGGCGGTAACGGGGGTAATCCCCGGCTGGGGGCCAGAAAGCCTGTCGCAGTACTTTATTTTCTTCCTGTTCGGTTCCTTCTACAGCGACATTCTGATCCGCTGGAGCGAGTGGCGGCGTGCAAACCTGCTGCCGTGGGCACTGCTGCTGGTGTTGACCCTCGCGCACAGCCTGCTGGGGCTGGAACAGAGTCTGTTCCTCTGCGTGCTGGCGATTCTGGTTTCTATTGCAGGCTGTCGCTGGCTGAACCAGACGTTTTCAATGCGCTGGATTAACTGGGTAGGAAAAAACACGCTGCAAATCTATGTGCTGCATCGTATTTTCATTGAGTTCTTTGGCATGTCAGCGATTCTGTTTGCCGTCGGCCACCAGCTGTTCGCCAGTAAGGCATTTTCACTGCTGTGGGCGCTCGGGTTCCCGCCGGTGATGATGGCACTGTGCGTTGGCTGCTCGGTGGCTGTCTGGACGCTGCTGAACCGCGGCTGGGGTCAGTCGCTGTTTATTTATCCTAAGCTGCTGCGCATGAAGTTTGATAGCTGAAATCGTAGAGGGCGGGCAGGAACAGAAGGCCCGCCACTGCATGTCAGGACTGTAAAAACGGAATGACGCTGTCGTTGAAGGCCTGTGGGCAGGCGATATTCGACAGGTGGGCGGCGGGGAGCACGGCCAGCTGTGCCTGTGGTATATGGCGTTGCAGCCACTGCGCTTCCGCCACGCTGGTCACCGTATCGAACTTACCGCCGATCACCAGTGCAGGTCGCGTGATTCGCGGGACTTCGCCCTGCAGATCTGACACTGCCAGGGCGTCACAGCAGGCGGCGTAGCCTGCCGGGTTGCCGTGGGCCAGCTGCATCACCAGGCGGCTGACCTGAGGTTGCTGATGCCCGATATACTCTTCGGTAAACCAGCGCGCAGAGGCGCTGGCTGCCACCGACGACAGCCCGGTGACCCGGACATCCTGCGCCCTTTGATGCCAGGTTTCCGAGTGGCCAATACGTGCGGCAGTATTGGCCACCACCAATTTTTTGACCCGTTCAGGATGATAACGCGCCAGCCACAGTCCCGTCAGCCCACCCATTGAGATGCCGCAGAAGTGGGCGCTGTCGATATTTAACGCGTCGAGCAGAGTGATAACATCGTGCCCTAAAGTCTCCAGGCTCAGCACGTCGTCGGGCAGCGGGGTATTGCCGTGACCGCGCGCGTTGTAGCGCAAAACCTGAAAATGGCCGCTGAATGCCGCCATCTGCGGCTGCCACATCTCCAGTGTCGTACCCAGCGAATTGGAAAGCACCAGCAACGGGGCATCCTGCTGGCCTTCCAGGCGATATTCAATGTTCATCTCAGCTCCTTTCAATAATCAGTGCAATGCCCTGGCCCTGCGGGTCACAGACCACAGAGTGCTGACTTCATGGGTGAAAGAAGCATCAAAAAATGTGGTTGGCACACTCTGACGCGTTTAAGCGCAAATTTTGTTAACCGGCAGGAATAGGGCTGATGCGAACAACCGGGGAGGATCACCGAAGGTCTGGACGTCGGCCGGTGGCCGAACATCAGGTCTGTTGCGAGCGTTTTGTTGCCAGTACGTAGGGGCCGATCGTTTTTTTCGATCGGCCCGGTTTCAACGCCGATCCCGTTTAGCCAATGGTCATCAGGCTGGCATTGCCGCCTGCGGCCGCGGTATTGACACTCAGCGAACGTTCCAGCAGCAGACGTTCCAGCAGCAGATTCGTCTCGCCGCGGGCAAAGCCCTGCACGGAGATAATCGCCCCCTCGCGCGCCGCCACCGCCTGGCAGAGGTCGCGCAGCTGATCGGCATCGCCGTGGTGGATCACCGCATCAATCGTGGTGCTCTCCAGCGGTTGTGCGGCAAAAGCAATGCGCTGCTGAACCAGCGGCGGCAGCTGCTGCCACAGGTTACGGTGCAGCTCGTCGTCGGACCACAGGGCTTTGCTGCCGACGGCGGTGACCGCCGCCAGCTGCACCAGCGCATCCTGCTCGTTATCCGCCAGGCACAGCACCTGTTCACGCGGCAGCAGGGCAAAGGTGTTGCGCTCGCCCGTCGGGCCTGGCAGCAGGCGCACGGTGCCGCCCTGGCCCAGCTCGGCAAAGCGCGCACAGCAGGCCGCCAGATCCGCACGGTCGGCTGCCCAGTCGCTCAGCGCCTGATGGGCCGTCAGCAGCGCAGGGCGCAGCGCGGCATCCACCGGGCGCTCTTTGTCGTGGCGGTTCAGGGTTACGCTCAGGGCGTTATCCGGGCGATGTGACAGCAGGCGGTAGAGATACAGCGGGCCACCGGCTTTCGGCCCGGTGCCGGACAACCCCTCGCCGCCAAACGGCTGTACGCCGACCACGGCACCGACCATATTGCGGTTAACGTACAGGTTACCGACGTGCGCTTTCTGCACCACCTGATGGATGGTTTCATCGATGCGGGTATGTACGCCGAGCGTCAGGCCGTAGCCAGAGGCATTGATCTGATCAATCACCTGCGGCAGCGTATTGCGGGCAAAGCGCACCACGTGCAGGACCGGACCGAAGATCTCTTTCGTCAGGTCTTCCACTTTTTTCAGTTCAATCAGCGTTGGCATCACAAAGGTGCCGGTCTGCCATTCGCGGCGGCCCGGTGCCTGCGGCTGAGCGGCCTGGAACACGGTAAAGCCTTTGCTGCGCATCGACTCAATGTGCTGCTCAATACCGGCTTTGGCATCGGCATCGATCACCGGGCCGATATCGGTAGAGAAGCGTTCCGGGTTGCCCATGCGGCATTCGGCCATCGCGCCGCGCAGCATCTGTAATGTGTGTTCCGCCACGTCGTCCTGCACGCACAGCAGGCGCAGGGCAGAGCAGCGCTGACCGGCACTGTCAAAGGCGGAGGCGACGATATCTGTCACCACCTGTTCGGTCAGCGCCGATGAGTCCACGATCATCGCATTCATGCCGCCGGTTTCCGCCACCAGCGGCGTCGGGCGGCCCTGAGGATCGAGACGTCCGGCCAGATTGCGTTGCAACAGCGTGGCAACGGCGGTCGAACCGGTAAACATCACCCCGCGCACGCGGTCGTCCTGCACCAGCTGTGCGCCGACGGTTTCGCCGCTGCCCGGCAGCAGCTGCAGTGCGCCCGCCGGGACGCCCGCTTCATGCAGAATAGCCACGGCCTGCGCGGCAATCAGCGGCGTCTGCTCGGCGGGTTTCGCCAGTACGCTGTTACCGGCGGCCAGCGCGGCGGCAATCTGACCGCTGAAGATCGCCAGCGGGAAGTTCCACGGGCTGATGCACACCACCGGGCCTAGCGGGCGGTGGGTTTCATTGTCGAAGTCGTCGCGCACCTGACCGGCGTAGTAGTGCAGGAAATCCACCGCTTCGCGCACTTCGGCAATGGCGTTGCTGAAGGTTTTCCCGGCTTCGCGCACCAGGATACCAATCAGGCTCTGCATCTGGCCTTCCATCATCACGGCGGCACGCTCCAGAATGGCGGCGCGCTCCTGCGGTGGGGTGGCAAACCAGATGGGGCCTTCGCTGGCGGCGGCATCCAGCGCGGCCGACACTTCCTCAGCGGTGGTGTGGCGCACGTAGCCGACCACATCAGTCGGTTCCGCCGGGTTGATCACCGCCATGCTTTCGCCGGAGGCCAGCGGCGCGTCGATCAGCGGCTGGGCCTGCCAGGTCTGGCTGGCGCTGTTAAGCAGGGCGCTGGACAGCGACGCCAGGCGATGTTCGTTGGCCAGGTCCAGCCCGGCGGAGTTCTGACGGTGTTCGCCATACAGCGCACGCGGCAGCGGAATTTTCGGATGCGGCAGACCGACCGCACCCTCGCTGCGCGCCAGCGCTTCCACGGCGGAAACCGGATCGGCCACCAGTTCATCCAGCGGCAGGGTGGCGTCGGCAATGCGGTTAACGAACGAGGTGTTCGCGCCGTTTTCCAGCAGGCGGCGCACCAGATAGGCCAGCAGGGTTTCATGCGTGCCGACCGGGGCATAAATGCGGCACGGACGGTTCAGTTTACCGTCGGCCACTTTACCCACCACCTGTTCGTACAGCGGTTCCCCCATGCCGTGCAGGCACTGGAACTCATACTGACCCGGATAATAGTTGTTGCCTGCCAGCTGGTAGATGGCGGCCAGCGTATGGGCGTTATGCGTGGCGAACTGCGGGTAAATCAGATTCGGCACCGCCAGCAGTTTGCGGGCGCAGGCGAGGTAAGAGATATCGGTGTACACCTTGCGCGTGTAGACCGGGTAGCCTTCCAGCCCTTCGGTCTGGGCGCGTTTGATTTCGCTGTCCCAGTACGCGCCTTTCACCAGGCGGATCATCAGGCGGCGACGGCTGCGCTGGGCCAGATCGGTCAGATAGTCGATCACCATCGGGCAGCGCTTCATGTAGGCCTGGATGACAAAGCCGATGCCGTTCCAGCCTTCCAGCTCCGGTTCAAAGCAGAGTTTTTCCAGCAGGTCGAGCGACAGCTCCAGACGGTCGGCCTCTTCGGCATCGATGTTAATCCCGATGTCGTAGCTGCGCGCCAGCAGCGTCAGAGATTTGAGGATTGGGTAGAGCTCTTCCATCACGCGCTCGTACTGCGCCCGGCTGTAGCGCGGGTGCAGGGCGGAGAGCTTGATGGAGATGCCCGGTCCTTCATAAATGCCGCGTCCGTTGGAGGCTTTACCGATGGCGTGGATCGCCTGCTGGTAGGAAAGCAGGTAGGCTTTGGCATCCTGCGCCGTCAGCGCCGCTTCGCCCAGCATATCGTAGGAGTAGCGGAACCCGTTCTCTTCCAGCTTGCGGGCATTGGCCAGCGCTTCGGCGATGGTTTCCCCGGTGACAAACTGCTCCCCCATCAGACGCATCGCCATATCGACGCCTTTACGGATCAGCGGTTCGCCGCTCTTACCGATAATGCGGTTAAGCGAGCGCGACAGATTAGCTTCGTTGTGGGTGGCGACCAGACGCCCGGTAAACAGCAGGCCCCAGGTGGCCGCGTTAACGAACATCGACGGGCTGCGGCCCAGGTGCGAGTGCCAGTTGCCGTTGCTGATCTTATCGCGGATCAGCGCATCACGGGTGGGCTTGTCGGGAATACGCAGCAGGGCTTCAGCCAGGCACATCAGCGCCACGCCTTCCTGAGACGACAGGGAGAACTCCTGCAGCAGGCTTTGCACCATACCGGCGCGTCCTCCTGCTCCTTTCTGGTGCCGCAGCTTGTCAGCCAGCTGGTATGCCAGGCGGTGGGTGGATTCGGCCAGCGGCTGCGGCAGGCGGGCCTGCTCCAGCAGCATCGGTACGGCTTCGGTCTCTGGCCGACGCCACGCCGAGGTGATGGCCGCACGGGCCACCGACTGCGGCAGGATCTGCTCGGCAAAGTCGAGGAACGGCTGGTGAGCCTCTTCCTGCGGGCGTTCAACGCTCTCCACCGTCGCGGTGCTGGTCGGGATTTCCGCCAGGGGCGCGCCTTGCTCAATCTGTTGCAGATAATTGAAGATCGCCTGCTTAATCAGCCAGTGCGGCGTGCGGTCAATCTGTAGCGCGGCCTGTTTAATCCGGTCGCGCGTTGCGTCGTCCAGTTTCACGCCCATGGTAGTTGTGCCCATGCCTTACAGCTCCTGAATCAGTGGGGAATAAATCTTACGATGCAATATCACTGATGTTGCAACTTTGTGCAACCTCGTTAAATGTGAGCCTGACCTCAATCTTTAAAACTGGCTTTTGGTTAACACCCGAAAAGCGGCATGGATATTGCTGCAAGAACCTCTCCAGGTTTAAAGAAACCTGATAAACCCTGGTTTTCTTGCGGTTGCTGTCCGGGTGCAACCCGGTTAAATGTGATGCAGTGCAACCTGCTGGAATTTAGTGGTAACAACCTGGTGAAATGAATGTGCAAGCTGTGTTAAATCGTTTGTGCCACACAGCCGTTTACGGCAGGATACCGCCCCCCGGCTGGATGCCACACCCGTGCGAGAGTTTGCTTCGTTCCGGCAAGCCACGCATATACAGCTTCTCGCTGTGGAAAACTAATAATAAGTGGAGAACCTGAATGACTGTAAGTACGCCAATGATGGTGACATTTTGTATTTATATACTCGGCATGGTGTTGATTGGTTTCATCGCTTACCGTTCAACGAAAAACTTTGACGACTATATTCTCGGTGGCCGTAGTCTGGGCAGCTTTGTTACGGCACTCTCTGCGGGGGCGTCGGATATGAGCGGCTGGCTGCTGATGGGCCTGCCCGGTGCCATCTTCCTGTCCGGTATTTCCAAAAGCTGGATCGCCATCGGTCTGACGCTGGGCGCTTACCTTAACTGGAAAATAGTGGCAGGCCGTCTGCGCGTGCAGACCGAGCATCACGATAATGCGCTGACGCTGCCGGACTACTTCTCCAGCCGCTTCGAAGACAGTAGTAAACTGCTGCGGGTGATCTCCGCACTGGTGATCCTGGTGTTCTTTACCATCTACTGCGCTTCCGGCGTGGTGGCCGGCGCCCGCCTGTTCGAAAGCACCTTCGGTATGAGCTACGAAACCGCCCTGTGGGCCGGTGCGGCAGCGACCATCGTTTACACCTTTGTCGGCGGCTTCCTTGCGGTAAGCTGGACTGATACGGTGCAGGCGACGCTGATGATTTTCGCGCTGATCCTGACGCCGGTGATGGTGATCCTCGCCGTCGGTGGCCTTGACGATGCGATGGCGGTCATCCAGGCGAAAAGCATTGAGAACGTCGATATGCTGAAGAACCTCAACTTCGTGGCCATTGTCTCTCTGCTGGGCTGGGGTCTGGGTTACTTCGGTCAGCCACACATCCTCGCACGCTTTATGGCGGCGGACTCTCACCGCTCCATTCGTACCGCGCGTCGCATCGGTATGATCTGGATGATCCTGTGCCTGGCGGGTGCCGTTGCCGTCGGCTTCTTTGGGATTGCCTACTTCCAGAACCATCCTGAACAGGCGGGCGAAGTCTCGCAGAACGGCGAGCGCATCTTTATTGAGCTGGCACGGATTCTGTTTAACCCGTGGATTGCCGGTGTGCTGCTGTCTGCCATTCTGGCGGCCGTTATGTCAACGCTGAGCTGTCAGCTGCTGGTGTGCTCCAGCGCGCTGACCGAAGATCTCTACAAGAACTTCCTGCGTAAAGGTGCCAGCCAGCGTGAACTGGTATGGGTAGGGCGCCTGATGGTGCTGCTGGTGGCGGTGATTGCCATTGCGCTGGCCGCTGATCCGGACAACCGCGTGCTGGGCCTGGTGAGCTATGCCTGGGCTGGTTTCGGTGCGGCGTTTGGTCCGGTCGTGCTGCTCTCCCTGGTGTGGAAACGTATGACGCGTAACGGCGCGCTGGCCGGTATGATCGTCGGTGCCGTCACCGTGCTGGTCTGGAAACAGTGGGGCTGGCTGGATCTTTACGAGATTATCCCTGGCTTTATCTTTGCCAGCATCGCCATTGTGGTGTTCAGCCACGTTGGTAAAGCGCCATCTGCCGCTGCACAGCAGCGTTTCGATGCCGCTGAAGCGGAGTACCAGGCAGACTAAACCCGATGGGCCAGCGCTGTCTGGCCCATATTTTCCTTTCAGCCCGCCCCTGCCGTTACATTTGCTTAAATTTTCCCCGCGCGCAAAACACGAATATATTGCGGCCCCGTCTTGTATTTCCCTGGCCGATAATGATAATCGATATCGTTCTTATTTTACTTATCTTTACCGATACTGACCGGATTTCACACTTGAGGTGCCAGGCATGTTTGTCCCGTTTCTGATTATGCTGCGCGAAGGGCTCGAAGCGGCGCTGATTGTCAGCCTGATCGCCAGTTACTTAAAACGAACCCAGCGCAGCCAGTGGTTTGGTGCCATGTGGGCTGGCGTGTTTATTGCCGCTGCCCTGTGTCTGGGGCTGGGCTGGTTTATCAATGAAACCACCGGTGAATTCCCGCAAAAACAGCAGGAGCTGTTTGAAGGCCTGGTGGCCGTGGTCGCCGTGGTGGTTCTCACCTGGATGGTATTCTGGATGCGCAAAGTGTCACGTAACGTGAAGGCGCAGCTGGAAGACGCGGTCGACAGCGCGTTACAGAAGGGCAGTAACAGCGGTTGGGCGCTGGTGCTGATGGTCTTTCTCGCCGTGGCACGCGAAGGCCTTGAGTCGGTGTTCTTCCTGCTGGCTGCGTTTCAGCAGGATGTCGGCTATGCGCCGCCGCTGGGGGCGATGCTCGGCCTGGGCACGGCGGTGGTCATCGGTATGCTGATTTACTGGGGCGGCGTGCGCCTCAATCTGGCCAGCTTCTTCAAGTGGACCAGCCTGTTTATTATTTTTGTCGCGGCCGGGCTGGCGGCGGGCGCGATCCGCGCCTTCCATGAAGCCGGTCTGTGGAATCATTTCCAGGATGTGGCGTTTGACTTCAGCAACACCCTGACCACGCACAGCGTCTTTGGCACCCTGCTGGAAGGCCTGCTGGGCTACCAGGAAGCGCCGAGCGTCAGCGAAGTGGCCGTCTGGTTTATCTATCTGCTACCCGCGCTGCTGCTGTTTGTTATGCCTGCACGCACCGTTACACCGACTGCGCGCACCACGCGCTGAATCTGACCGGGCAGGTCGCCGACCTGCCGCTTACAACACTTAGACTGGGATCACTCTATGACCACTCATTTTCGCCGTCAGGCACTGAATGCTGCCCTGCTGGCGGCTCTGGCTTCTTCCGGCGCTGCCCTGGCTGCCGATATCCCGCAGGTTAAGGTCAGCGTCACCGACAAACAGTGTGAACCGATGACCCTGACGGTCGATGCCGGCAAGACCCAGTTTGTTATCAAGAATAACAGCCAGAAAGCGCTGGAGTGGGAGATCCTGAAAGGGGTCATGGTGGTGGAAGAGCGTGAAAACATCGCGCCGTCCTTTACCCAGAAACTGACCGCTAACCTCGAAGCCGGGGAATACGATATTACCTGTGGCCTGCTGAGCAACCCGAAAGGCAAGCTGATCGTCAAAGCCAGCGGTAGCAAGGTGAGCGACGGCAAGCCGGACGTGCTGCAGCTGGTAGGCCCGATTGCCGATTATAAACTGTATGTCACGAAAGAAGTGGAACAGCTGGTGACCGGTACCAAGGCGTTTACCGACGCGGTGAAAGCGGGCGACCTGGAGAAGGCAAAAGCGCTGTTTGCGCCGACCCGCCAGCACTACGAGCGTATTGAACCGATTGCCGAGCTGTTCTCTGACCTCGACGGAGCCATCGATGCCCGTGAAGATGATTTTGAGAAGAAAGCGGAAGACCCGAACTTCACCGGTTTCCACCGTCTGGAAAAAGTGCTGTTTGCCGACCACACCACCAAAGGGCTGGATAAATTTGCCGACCAGCTGTACAGCAATGTGCAGGATCTGCAGACCCGCGTCAGCGAGCTGGCTTTCCCTCCGGGCAAAGTTGTCGGCGGCGCTGCCGGTCTGATTGAGGAAGTCGCGTCCAGTAAGATTTCCGGTGAAGAAGACCGCTACAGCCGCACTGACCTGTGGGATTTCCAGGCTAACGTGGATGGCGCACAGAAGATTGTTAATCTGCTGCGTCCGCTGGTGCAGAAAGCCAATCCGCAGCTGCTGGCGAAAGTGGACGGTAACTTCAAAAAGGTAGATACCATTCTGGCGAAGTACCGTACTAAAGATGGCTTCGAGTCTTACGATAAACTCACCGATGCAGACCGCACCGCGTTGAAAGGTCCGATTACGGCGCTGGCCGAAGACCTTTCTCTGCTGCGCGGTACGCTGGGACTGGATTAATCCGATATGGCAAAACCTGTTGATGACGTGACGCTGACGTCACGCCGTCGTTTACTGAAGGGTATGGGCATCCTCAGCGGTGCCCTGGCGGTAGCGGGCGGTTGCCCGGCGCATGCGGCGGTTGACGAGAAAACCTCGTCACCGGGCACGCTGTCACCGGGCGCACGCCAGGAGCGACAGCCGTTTTACGGTGCGCATCAGGCGGGGATCACCACCCCGCAGCAGGCGGCGATGATGCTGGTGGCCTTTGACGTGCTGGCCAGTGACAAAGCCGGGCTGGTGCGGCTGTTTAAACTGTTGACGGACCGTATTGCGTTTCTCACCACCGGGGGTAAAGCGCCGCTGGTGACCAATCCGCAGCTGCCGCCGATGGACTCCGGGATCCTGGGGGAGGATATCTACCCGGATAATCTGACCATTACCGTCTCTGTCGGCTCCTCGCTGTTTGACGAGCGTTTTGGTCTGGCAGCCTTAAAACCGCTCAGGCTGCAGCGCATGACGCGCTTCCCTAACGATTCGCTGGATGCCAGCCTGTGCCACGGCGATCTGCTGTTGCAGATCTGCGCTAACACCAATGACACCGTGATCCATGCGCTGCGCGATATCATCAAGCATTCGCCGGATCTGCTCAGCGTGCGCTGGCGGCGTGAAGGGTTTATCTCTGACCATGCTGCGCGCAGCAGAGGTAAAGAGACGCCGATCAATCTGCTGGGCTTTAAGGACGGAACGGCTAACCCGGACAGCACTGACGCCAGCCTGATGGACAATATCCTTTGGGTCAGCAAGGGGCAGGGCGAACCGGCGTGGACGCTGGGGGGCAGCTATCAGGCGGCGCGCATTATTCAGTTCCACGTCGAATTCTGGGACCGCACGCCGCTGCGCGAGCAGCAGACCATCTTTGGCCGTGAAAAACACAGCGGTGCGCCACTGGGTATGAATAAAGAGCATGATGTGCCGGATTACGCCAGCGACCCTGATGGTGAGGTGATCCCGATGGATGCACATATCCGTCTGGCGAACCCGCGCACGCCGGAAACGCAAAGCAGCCTGATGCTGCGCCGTGGCTACAGTTATTCTCTGGGGGTTTCGAATTCCGGACAGCTGGAAATGGGGCTGCTGTTTATCTGTTATCAGCACGATTTAGAAAAAGGTTTTCTTACCGTGCAGAAACGTCTTAACGGAGAAGCGCTGGAAGAATATATAAAGCCGGTTGGCGGAGGCTATTTCTTTGTGCTACCGGGAGTGCCCGATTCACAACACTTCCTGGCACAGGGTTTGCTGCAAGCCTGAGTTATTTTTAGCGGATTATTATTAATCCGCTTAATTCTTTACGCGCAGTGAAATCAGAACAAACTTTAGCCAGTCTTAACTGAGCAAAAAACACTCAACCTCTCTTTTGATAGTGGAATCGTTAATTAAGCATTAATCCTAACTCCATGATTTAAATCACCTTCACATGAATGTAATAATAACGTTAAAAAAAGTGTTGCATTTCTTCGCTAATATGAAGAATATGAAATTGCTGTTGATTTTCGCATACAATTTTCCACTCTGGAGATAGCGAATGCAGAAGTCCTTTACCGGGCCATTAGTCACTCAGTTTTACATCGCCAGAATTTGCGGGGAATTTCTTTCCTCTTCAGCTTTCTCTTCTTTCACAATTCAACGGCTGTTCAATTCCTTTAAACCCTTCCGGTGTACTGCGGGCGTTTGCTTTGCTGTGCATAGTTCCAACGGTTAGACCAGGCTTAAAAGGAAGCCACGACCTCTAAAGCGTTCACGTAATCGCATCGATAAGACAGATGCGGGAAATGAAACCAACTGTAAGGTGCCACTATGGGAAGACAGAAAGCAGTGATCAAAGCGCGTCGTGAAGCAAAACGTGTGCTTCGTAGCGATTCACGCAGTCATCGTCAGCGTGAAGAAGAATCGGTCACCTCGCTGGTGCAGATGGGTGGGCTGGACTCGATTGGCATGGCTCGCGATACCCGCGACCACTCCGCCATTGAAGCCAGAAATGAAGCTCAGGCGCACTATCTCCACGCCATAGAACATAAGAAGCTGATCTTTGCGACGGGTGAAGCCGGCTGCGGTAAAACCTGGATCAGCGCGGCGAAAGCCGCCGAGGCCCTGATACATAAGGATGTCGACAGGATCATAGTCACACGCCCGGTATTGCAGGCGGATGAGGATCTGGGATTCCTGCCTGGGGATATCTCAGAAAAGTTTGCCCCGTATTTCCGGCCGGTATATGACGTTCTGGTTAAACGTTTGGGATCTTCTTTTATGCAGTACTGCCTGCGTCCTGAAATTGGTAAAGTGGAAATCGCTCCCTTTGCCTATATGCGCGGCCGTACTTTCGAGAATGCGGTGGTCATTCTGGATGAGGCGCAGAACGTTACCGCTGCCCAGATGAAAATGTTCTTAACCCGCCTTGGGGAAAATGTCACCGTGATTGTTAACGGCGATATCACACAGTGTGATTTGCCTGCTCATGTGAAGTCCGGCCTCAGCGACGCGATGGCGCGCTTTGAGGAAGACGATATGATCGGGGTGGTTCGTTTCGATAAAGAGGACTGTGTGCGCTCAGAACTGTGTCAGCGTGCACTGCAGGCGTACAGCTAAACCGTTATCTGCAAGCGGTGAATAATAAAAGCCCGGATACATAAACTGTCCGGGCTTTTTTACGCTTATTTATCGATGCCGAAGCCCTGTTTAACAATCGCTGGCAGCACCTGTGGGAAATAGATGTGCTGATAATAGCTGGCGGTATTGTTGCCCCAGTTATCGCCATCAGTGCGGCCGGTATTCTTCCAGTGCGTGACCAGCACTTCGTTATAGGCGCGGATGACTTCAGGCAGCATAGTGCTGTCGTAACGCGTTTCATGACGGAAGCCCGCCAGTGACATACGCGGTTTTTGCTCGGCAGGCTGATCGACATAGCCCAGCACCACGCCCGCCACCGGGAAGGTCAGCTCGGGCAGATTGAGCAGTTCGATCATCGCCTGCGGTTCACGACGGATCCCGCCGATAGGCACCACGCCAAGACCGTGGGAGCGTGCGGCGGTCATCACTGTCGCCAGCGCAATGCCGATATCGGTCGAACCGGAAATCAGGCTTTCAAGGCTCTGATGCGCAATCTGCTGTTTGCCTTCGGCTTCAATGGCCATCTGGCTTTTATGCATATCCAGCACAAAGGTGATAAACACCGGCGCCTGCGCAATCCACGCCTGGCCACCAGCGATTTCCGCAATGCGTGCGCGGGTAGCGGCGTCACGCACCACGACCAGCGAAACCTGCTGCGAGTTGACGGAGGTTGGAGCACGCCAGGCCGTTTCGATAATGTCATCCAGCACGGCATCGTCAATGGGTTTATCAAGGTAGCTGCGATCGCTGCGATGGCTTTTCAGCAGTTGAGTGACTTCATTCATGGGGAAACCTGGTTGCAATAAAGGAAAAGGGGTCAGGGAAGATAAGATAGTGAAGGTATGGACAATCATATAGCCAGTTTGTGCGGCAGGTCACATTTTGTAGCGCACAGCATGGCAGGTGTGGCCTCATGGAACCCCGGTCGTCGTGGTATTGCGTATTGCGGGCTGACCGGAAAAGAAGGTCAGCCCCTACGAAATGTGATGCCAGGTGTGGCCTCACGGAACCCCGGTCGTCGCGGCGCTGCGCATTGCGGGCGGACCGGAACAGAAGGTCCGCCCCTACGAAGTGATGCCAGGTGTGGCCTTGCGGAACCCGGTCCCCTGTAGTGGACGACCTTTTTTTCCGGTCGTCCATTTTTCCGGTCGTCCAGTTTTCCGGTCGTTCAGTTTTCCGGTCGTCCATTTTTCCGGTCGTCCATTTTTTCCGGTCGCCGTGGTGTGATATCCAGGTGTTGCGGATTGCAGGCAAAAAAAAAGTCTGAACGTGAGTTCAGACTTTTTTCTGGGAATATGGTGGTGAGAGAGGGGGAGCACTCGCGCCATCCCTGGCGCTCGCCCTTCGGGCAGCCTGCGGCTGTGCAAAACGGCTATCCTGCCGTTTTGTCGAACCTTGGCGAGGGTTCTCACTCCCTCTCTCATTGTGCAAAATGCAAAAAAAAAGTCTGAACGTGAGTTCAGACTTTTTTCTCGGAATATGGTGGTGAGAGAGGGGGATCACTCGCGCCATCCCTGGCGCTCGCCCTTCGGGCAGCCTGCGGCTGTGCAAAACGGCTATCCTGCCGTTTTGTCGAACCCTGGCGAGGGTTCTCACTCCCTCTCTCATTGTGCAAAATGCAAAAAAAAAGTCTGAACGTGAGTTCAGACTTTTTCCCGAAATATGGTGGTGAGAGAGGGGTTCGAACCCTCGATACGTTGCCGTATACACACTTTCCAGGCGTGCTCCTTCAGCCACTCGGACACCTCACCATAATTTTACTGCCGTTACCCGCAGGGGGCAACGGGGCGCTACTATAGGCAGTCGCGGGGAATGGGTCAAGCAGTATTTTTCCCTGTGGTTCTATTCGCTTAACTCATGAGCAATGGCAAAAATCCCGCCATCACCCTGCCTGAAAGGTGAAATCTTAATGTCATCTGTCTGACGCAAAAATGAAATAGTTGTATCGCACACTGGCACCTGGAAACATTAAGTTAAATTTATTCATGGAGATCGCCAATAATGAAACCTCAAGCCTTTGCTCTTTCCCTGCTGACGTCCCTGATCTGTTCTTCCGCCGTGGCGGATGTGGCGACATGGAACCGCGCCGCCCACGGGGATATCACCCAGCCAGGCGGGGCGCGACGTCTCAGCGAAGATCAGACCGCAGCGCTTAAAGCGTCGTTGAGCAATACGACGGCGAAAAATGTCATTCTGCTGATTGGCGATGGTATGGGGGATTCTGAAATTACGGCTGCACGTAACTATGTCGAAGGGGCGGGCGGTTTCTTTAAAGGGATTGATGCCCTGCCGTTGACCGGGCAGTACACCCACTACTCGCTGGATAAGAAAACCCATAAACCGGATTATGTCACCGATTCTGCGGCCTCGGCCACTGCCTGGGCAACCGGCGTAAAGTCTTATAACGGCGCAATCGGCGTCGATGTTAACGGCAAGGATCATTCCACGCTGCTGGAGCTGGCCAGAGCTGCCGGTAAAGCAACGGGTAACGTCTCTACCGCCGAACTGGAAGATGCCACCCCGGCAGCGCAGATCGCCCACGTTACCTCGCGTAAATGCTACGGTCCGGTGAAAACCAGTGAGCTTTGCGCCAGTAACGCTCTGGAAAAAGGGGGGAAAGGATCCATCGCGGAACAGCTGCTGAATGCGCGTGCGGATGTGACGTTTGGCGGCGGCGGTAAAACCTTTAGCGAAACGGCGAAAGCGGGCGAGTGGCAGGGTAAGACGCTGGCAGAGCAGGCGAAGCTGCGCGGCTATCAGCTGGTCAACGATCTTGATGGCATGAATGCCCTGACGGAAGCCAGCGATGACAAACCGGTGCTTGGCCTGTTTGCTGACGGCAACATGCCGGTGCGCTGGAAAGGGCCAAAAGCGACTTATCACGGCAACCTTGAGGGCAAACCGGTTACCTGTGAAGTGAACGCGGAACGTCCGGCCTCAGTGCCGACGCTGGCGCAGATGACCGATAAAGCTATCACCCTGTTAAGCCGCAAAGAGCAGGGCTTTTTCCTGCAGGTGGAAGGGGCTTCCATCGATAAGCAGGATCATGCCGCCAATCCGTGCGGTCAGATCGGAGAAACGGTGGATCTGGATGAGGCCGTGCAGAAAGCGCTGGAGTTTGCGCGCAAAGATGGCAATACGCTGGTGATTGTCACCGCCGACCACGCGCACTCCAGCCAGATTATTGCCAATGACAGCAAGGCACCGGGCCTGACGCAGACGTTGATCACCAAAGACGGCAGCCCGATGACCATCAGCTACGGCAACTCGGAAGAAGATTCCCAGGGCCATACCGGCACGCAGCTGCGCATTGCGGCTTATGGCCCGCATGCGGCCAACGTGGTGGGCCTGACCGATCAGACCGACCTGTTCTATACCATCAGGGCCGCGCTCGATATCAAATAAAGGTCACCTGCTGACGGAGGCTGCGCCCGTACGGCGGCCTCCGCAATCTTTCATTCACGGTGTTGCCCCTGCGGCAGTACCTGTTGTCGAACCCTGGCGAGGGTTCTCACTCCCTCTCTCATTGTGCAAAATGCAAAAAAAAGTCTGAACGTGAGTTCAGACTTTTTCTGGGAATATGGTGGTGAGAGAGGGGGATCACTCGCGCCATCCCTGGCGCTCGCCCTTCGGGCAGCCTGCGGCTGTGCAAAACGGCCGTCCTGCCGTTTTGTCGAACCCTGGCGAGGGTTCTCACTCCCTCTCTCATTGGGCAAAATGCAAAAAAAAAGTCTGAACGTGAGTTCAGACTTTTTCTGGGAATATGGTGGTGAGAGAGGGGTTCGAACCCTCGATACGTTGCCGTATACACACTTTCCAGGCGTGCTCCTTCAGCCACTCGGACACCTCACCATATTGTTGCCGCAACCTGGTTGCTGACGGGCGCTAATGTAGGGGAAAACGCCCGTTGCGGTCAACTCTCATTCCAGAAAAGTGAGTGCGTTTAGTCAGTTTTACATCACTTTGCTGTTTTAAACGGCAGTAGCGCCGCTGAAATCCACTTAGCCGCAGATCCACGCCAACCCTCGCGCCGAAAAGGTGCATAATAATCGGCTTCATTTGCCAGGAAAAACTGAGGTTAGTTGTGGAACGCACCAACCCTATCCCCCAACAGCAGGTGCCAGGCGGTACCGGTGCGCTGTTCTTTATTCAAATTTTTGCCACCATGGGCTTCGCGGTGCTCTACTCCAGCCTGGTGCTGTATGCCACCAAACGTCTTGGCTTCAGTGAAGGGCAGGCCAACACCATGATGGGCGTATTTGGGGCTTTTAACTACGGGCTACATCTGTTTGGTGGCTACCTTGGCGGGCGCTTCCTCAGCAACCGTAATCTGTTTGTTCTGGGAATGGTGCTTCAGGTGGCAGGCTGCTGGACGCTGTCCGGGCAGAGCGCCGAAGGGCTGTACTGGGGGCTGGCAATGTTCCTTACCGGCAGCGGACTGAATGTAACCTGCATCAATATGATGCTCACTCAGCGCTTTGCACCGGAAGATAACCGCCGTGAGAGTGCCTTCCTGTGGAATTACGCCGGGATGAATCTGGGCTTCTTCCTCGGTTTTACCGGCGCGGGCTATTTTCAGCTCAGCGAACATTATGAAGCGCTGTTCCTGTTTGCCACCGTCGGTAATGCCATCGCCATTGTGATTTCCCTGCTGCGCTGGAAAATCCTCGCGGATATTAATACGCCGTTACTTCAGGCCAGCCCGCGCCAGTTTCGCTGGCGGATGCTGGGGGGACTGGCGGTACTGGTACTGCTGGTGCCAACCATTCGTCTGATGCTCAATCACGCCGGGTTTACCGGCACCTTTGTGCTGGTGCTGGGCGCGGCAATTTTCCTGCTGCTGTGCCTGACCACTCTGCGCCATCGCCCGCGTGACGAGCAGCGCCGCATGGTGGCCTACCTGATACTTGCACTCGGTTCGCTGGTGTTCTGGACGCTGTATCAGCTGGCTCCAATGGGGCTGATGCTGTTCACCGAACACAATATCAACCTCAACGTCTACGGCATCCGCGTGGCACCACAGTGGGTGCAGAACATCAATACGCTGGTGATTGTGGTCGGCGGCCCGCTGCTGGCGCTGGTTTTTCGTAATCTGCGCGAACGCGCCTGGCGCATTGATATCCCGCTGCAGTTTTCATCGTCCCTGTTCTTTATCGGCCTGGGGATGCTGGTGCTGCCGCTGGGCATCGCCCTGGCTGGGGAAGACGGCATCGTGGCGTTTAAATGGATTGTCATCAGCTACGTGTTACAAAGCATCGGTGAGCTACTGATTTCACCTATCGGTTACGCGATGATAGGCAAGCTGGCTCCGGCGCGCTATCAGGGGGTGATGATGGGCTGCTGGATGATGGTCACGGGAGTGGCGTCGGTGCTGTCTGGTCACGTTTCTGCGCTGATGCCGGAAAACAGCGGCAGTACGCCGCTGGTCACTAATCCGGGCTACAGCCATATCTTCAGCGTACTGGGCTGGGGAAGCGCCGGAATTGGCCTGCTGCTGGTCTGTCTGATACCGCTGTTACGCCGTTTGATCCAGCAGGTTGAAAACCGCTGATCGCCGCCGGGGCAGGAGACTGCCCTAAATTTCACTTGCCAGGTGCGCTGTTTTCCACCAGCCTGAATAAAAAACAGGAGAAAAACGTGGATATCATTTTTTATCATCCGTTCTTTAAAGCCGAGACCTGGATCAACGGCCTGCAGCAGCGCTTACCGCAGGCGCGCATTCGCCAGTGGCAGTCCGGTGACAGCGGGCCGGCAGATTACGCGCTGGTGCGTCAACCCCCGATTGAGATGCTCAGGGGGCGTGAGCTGAAGGGCGTCTTCGCACTCGGCGCGGGTGTGGATGATATCCTCGGCCAGCTGCGTGAACACCCCGATATGCTGGCACCGGGCGTGCCGCTGTTCCGTCTGGAAGATACCGGCATGGGGCGTCAGATGCAGGAGTACGCGGTGTATCACGTGCTCGGCTGGTTCCGCCGTTTTCCGGAATATCAGAGGCAGAAAAGCGAAACGCTCTGGCATCATCTGCGTAACCGTTCGCGCCAGGATTTTTCTGTCGGCATCCTCGGCGCGGGCGTGCTGGGCCGCAGCGTGGCACAGAGCCTGCTGGCCTGGGACTTCCCGGTCAGCTGCTGGAGCCGCTCACCGAAGCAGATCGACGGTGTGACCAGCTTCCACGGCCAGCAGCAACTGGGCGCTTTTCTCGCGTCTACTCAGGTACTGATCAACCTGTTACCTAATACGCCGCAGACGGAAGGGATCCTCAATCGCGCGCTGCTCAGCCAGCTCAAACCCGGTGCCTTTCTGCTGAACCTGGCGCGCGGCGCGCATCTGGTCGAGGCCGATCTGCTGGCGGCGATCGAGGCCGGTGAAGTCAGCGCTGCCGCCCTGGATGTGTTCAACCATGAGCCGCTGCCTGCTGAACATGCTTTCTGGTCGCATCCTGATATTGCCATCACGCCCCATAATGCAGCTGTAACCTTACCCGACGAAGCTATGGACTACATTGCGCAGGCTATGCTGCGACATGAGAGCGGCGAAATGCCGGAAGGGCGCGTGGATATCAGCCGCGGCTATTAATCTGAAGGAGGAAAAATGTATCCAGTTGACCTGCACATGCACACCGTTGCCAGTACCCATGCTTACAGTACGTTGCGCGACTACGTGCTTCAGGCACAGACCTGCGGCGTTAAGCTATTGGCGATCACCGATCATGGTCCGGATATGGCCGATGCGCCGCACTACTGGCACTTCGTCAATATGAAAGTCTGGCCACGGGTGATTGACGGGGTTGGCGTGCTGCGCGGCATTGAAGCGAACATTAAAAATGTTGAGGGCGAGATTGACTGTAGTGGCCCGATGCTGGACTCCATTGATATCATTGTCGCCGGATTCCATGAGCCGGTGCTGGCGCCGCAGGATAAGGCGACCAATACCGCCGCGATGATCGCGACCATGGCTAACGGACTGGTGCATATCATCAGCCATCCGGGCAACCCAAAATATCCGATTGATATCCAGGCGGTGGCCGAAGCGGCCGCCAGATATGACGTGGCGCTGGAGCTGAATAACTCCTCCTTTACCACCTCCCGCCTGGGGAGTGAACCGAACTGCCGCGCGGTGGCGGCTGCCGTGCGCGACGCTGGCGGACGTCTGGCGCTGGGGTCGGACTCACACACTGCATTTACTCTTGGCAATTTCGATCACTGCCTGCGCATTATGCGCGAGGTGGATTTTCCCGAAGATCGCGTGTTAAATGTCTCGCCGCGCCGCCTGCTGGACTTTTTACAACAGCGTACCGGCAGGGAAATTGCCGAATTCGCCGACATGTGACACTGTCACGCATAACTTCTAACGGAACTGAAAGACATGAATGAGTTTTCCATCATCTGCCGCATTCTCGGCTCGCTGTACAATCGCCAGCCGCAGGACCCGCTGCTGGTGCCGCTGTTCACGCTGCTGCGTGAAGGCAAGCTACAGCAGCACTGGCCGCTGGAGCAGGATGAGCTGTTAACCCGCTTACAGCAGAACAGCGATCCCGCCCTGCTGGCTGCGGATTACAATGCGCTGTTCGTCGGCCCGGAATGCAAGGTGTCACCCTACGCTTCGCAGTGGGAAAATGGCCCTCAGGAAGCTGACGTGCGCGCCTTTCTCGGCCAGCGCGGAATGCCGCTGACCGATGCGCCTGCCGACCATATTGGCGCACTGCTGCTGGCTTCGTCCTGGCTGGAAGATCAGTCCGAAGACGATGAGAGCCAGGCACAGATCCAACTGTTTGATGATTTTCTGATGCCGTGGGTGGGGGCGTTTCTCGGTAAGGTTGAGGCACATGCCGGAACGGCCTTTTACCGCACGCTGGCCGCCATCAGCCGCGAGGCCATTCAGGCGATGCGCGATGAGCTGGAAGACGAAAAAGCGTAGGGATCGCGGCATGGCATGGCCCGCAATCCCTGTGCTGCGGGTCAGCTGGACCTGATCCATTCTGCTGGTGCGGAACCGAACGGCGAAGCGCTGCGCGACCAGTTTAACGGCATACCCGGCAGCCAGAACGGCGAACGCAGGCGATAGCTGATACCCCATGGTGAAATCTGCGCTTCGGGATCTTCGTCCTGAGGCTGGCGCGGTCCCAGCCCCGTCTGCCGGGCGTCCTGAGGGCAGGGTGTCTCTGTCAGCAGGCAGGCGGTGCGCGCCAGCGACAGGCGGGCAGTAAAGCCGGTGTGATGCAGCAGACGCTGGCGCATTCCCTCCAGCACGGCGGCGGCCATCATATAACCCGTGGCATGATCCAGCGCCTGCACCGGCAAAGGTACCGGAGCGTCGCTGCCCTGCCACAGGCGACCGCGCTCCGCGATGCCGCAGGCCATCTGTACCAGACTGTCAAATCCCCGGCGGTTACGCCACGGTCCCGTCCAGCCCCAGGCGTTAAGACTGACATCCACCAGCCCCGGCTTCAGCCGCTGTAACGCTTCGCTGTCATAGCCCAGCAGGCTCAGCGCATCCGCGCGATAGCCGTGGACCAGCACATCGCACTGGCTGAGCAGCCGTTCAAACTGACGGCGGCCGTCGGCAGACTTCAGATCGAGCCGGGCGCAGCGTTTACCGGGGGTCACTTCCTCTTCCAGCGCAGGCTCTTGCCAGCCGGGGGGATCGATACGCAGTACTTCTGCGCCAAGTCCGGCAAGAAAACGCGTGGCGACCGGCCCGGCGATAATCCGCGTCAGGTCAAGAACGCGCACGCCGAGCAGCGGACGTATCGGCAACAGACGCCAGGTCGGGGCCGGGCCACAGGCCTGTAAAGTCTGTTCAATCAGCGCTTCGCGGCTGACGCTCTGCCCCTGCTCATGCTGCTGCCATTCGCTGTGGCTGCGCAGCGCGGCGGCGCAGCCACCGGCATCCACCACCGCTTGTTCCAGCCTGCCTTTTTCCCATCCGGCGACGGTCGCGGCCAGCTGCTGGCGGGTCGCATGCTGACCTAGCACCCGCTCCATTGCTGCCCGGTGGTGCGGGGCATTGGTGTGCAGGCGCAGCCAGCCGTCTGCCGTAGCGTAATCGCCGGCAAACGGGTCCCACAGCGCCGGTGTCGGGCGGTTAACCGGGCGCAGCGCCTGCTGGAACCAGCGGGAAGCCAGCAGCACGTCCACTTCGGGCGGATGAGGGTTCGCGCTGAGATCGGCCGCAGCCTGGGCGGCCAGTCCGATGCTGGTGGCGGCCAGCTCGCTGACCGGATAAGCCGAGACCAGCGTCTGGTTACCCCGTATCCGCAGCGCCGGCAGGGGCGTGCCGGAGTGGTGTAATCCATGCCACAACTGTTGCCACAGCGCGGTGCTCAGGCGGTTATCCATGCAGCTCTCCTTATTTTTCAGGGGCAGAGGTTTTTTTCCGGCGGCTATAGCCAAAACGCGCCAGGCGCGCATGCATTTTCAGGTTGCGCAGATTAATCACGGCGATTGCCGTACCCACAATCACCAGCAGTCCACCAATTGCTTTGTAGCTGTTCATGCTGTCACCCAGCACCACCACGCCCATAATGACCGCCAGCACCGGGGTGAGCAGTGAGTACGGCATAATCAGGTTGACGTTGTAATGTTTCAGCAGGCTATACCACAGGGAATAGGCCACGATAGAGGAGCCTATCGCGCTGAACAGAATGCCAAACCAGCCGCGCCATGACGAGTGTAGCAGCAGATGAAGCTGGTCAGATTCGGTCATCCACGAGGCCAGACCGACCAGCGGAATGGCAAAAAAGGACAGCCAGCCCGTCAGGGTCAGCGGGCTGATTGGCGGTGATTTTTTTACAATCATATTACTGATGGCCCAGCCAAAGGCGCTGAGCAGCAGCATCACCAGCACCCACCAGTTAGGAATGGTCGGGCTGCCCGCCAGTACCACCACGCCGCTCAGAGAAATAGTGATCCCCAGCAGCTGCACCAGACGCAGCTTCTCTTTGAGGATCACCATCGCCAGCAGCATGGCGATCGGCGTCCCCAGCTGGACGATCACGGCCGCCGTTCCGGCATCGGTGTACTTCAGGCTGACAAACAGCAGAGAAAAGTGCAGAAAGCCGAAGGTAAAACCGAGCGGCACCAGATAACAGAGCTGCTGGCGCGTCACGCGCGTAAAGGGCACCAGAATGCACGCCACCACCACAAAGCGCATGGCAATCATCAGCAGGGGCGGCAGGTCGAGCAGCCCCCATTTTATGGCGATGTTATTAAATGCCCAGATGGACACCACCAGCAAAATCAGTAAAAAATGACGCAAAGCCACTGCACAGTCCTTAGCAAAACGAAGTGATCCTGATAATCATGGCATGAAATGCACAAGATGAGGCGCTGAACTGCGCGGTTTTTTAACCGTCTGTCGCATAAACGCGCTGAAAACAGGCCTGCTTAACCTGATGCTTTGTCTGAAGAATACCCGGAAATGTTATGAGACACAGACAGGGCAAAGTGCCATGATAATCGCCGGGGTGAGCGACCCTGCGAGAATCGAGGACTAAGCAAGATGACAGTGAGACTTCCGTTAGCGATTATCCAGCTTGAGGCACCGCCCGAAGCGGTCAGCTTGCGCGTTGGCGAGCAGCGCCAGTGGTTTGTCGGGGCGCTGAAGCTGTCAGACGGGGAGTATATTGTGGTGCGTCCCGATCTCGGTGACCCCCTGCCGGAGCCGGGCAGCATCTCTGCCGCCATTCTCAGCGGCTCCTGGGCGATGGTCACCGACCACGCCGACTGGAGTGAGCGTACCGCCGCCTGGGTGCGTTATGCCGTGGCCGAACAGCTGCCGCTGCTGGGGGTCTGCTACGGGCACCAGCTGATGTCTTATGCGCTGGGCGGCGAAGTGGGGGATAACCCTCATGGCTGGGAGCGGGGGCTGACGGGGCTGGAAGTGCGTGAGGAGGCCCGCTATGACCCGCTGCTGGCATCGCTGCCGCCGACGTTCTGCGCCTGGCTGTCGCACCGCCAGTCGGTGCTGACGCCGCCGCCCGGCGCGCGCGTGCTGGCGAAATCGGCGCAGGACGGCTGCCAGATTATTCGCTATTCATCTCAGGCGCTGTCGGTGCAGTTCCATCCTGAATTCACCAGGGAAATAATGACCGCCTGCCTGCAAAACAGTCTGAATGAGGCAGAGGTTAGCCGCCTGATAACCGCGCAGCCGGAGCCGGAATGGCCGCTTCAGCTGCTGCGCGAGTTCTGGCTGCAGGGGCAGCCGGTGGCATCGCTCCCGTTATAGCGATGAGGCCGCCTGTGCGCTTTCTCACAGCGCTTCGCTAAAATCCTGTTTTCCTTTCGATGCCGTCACAGTTTCTCACCCTGCAATCTGACATCCTCGTCCTTTTAGATAATGTTAATAATGAGTTATTTAATTGTTAACCGAAGGGTCGCCACGGCGAACCCTTTCAACAGGAGAGCGATGATGCGCTATGCATATCCGGGCACTAAAGAATCACTGATCACCCTGAAGCAGCAGTATGGCAACTACATCAACGGCGCGTTTTCTCCGCCGGTTAACGGCGCATACTTCACTAACACCTCACCGGTGAACGGCTCGGTGATTGGTGAGTTCCCGCGTTCAGATAAAGATGACGTTGAGAAGGCGCTCGACGCGGCTCACGCGGCGGCGGAGGCCTGGGGGAAAACCTCCGTGCAGGCGCGCTCTCTGGCGCTGCTGAAAATTGCCGATCGGCTGGAGCAAAATCTGGAAATGCTGGCGGTGAATGAAACCTGGGATAACGGTAAGCCGGTGCGCGAAACCCTGGCTGCCGATCTGCCGCTGGCGGTCGATCACTTCCGCTACTTTGCCGGCTGCCTGCGCGCGCAGGAGGGGTCAGCCGCCGAGATTGATGAATTCACCGCCGCCTATCATTTCCATGAACCGCTGGGCGTGGTGGCACAAATTATCCCATGGAACTTCCCGCTGCTGATGGCCGCGTGGAAGCTGGCCCCGGCGCTGGCGGCGGGCAACTGCGTGGTGCTGAAACCGGCCGAGCAGACGCCGTTGTCGATTACGCTGTTTGCCGAACTGATTGGCGATCTGCTGCCCAAAGGGGTGCTGAATGTGATCCACGGTTTCGGGCGCGAAGCCGGGGAGGCGCTGGCGTCTAACCCGCGTATCGCCAAGGTCGCCTTTACCGGTTCTACCGCCACCGGCGGGCATATTCTGGAGCTGGCGGCGAAAAACCTTATCCCTTCTACCGTCGAGCTGGGCGGCAAGTCGCCTAATATTTTCTTCGAAGACATTATGCAGGCCGAGCCGTCCTTTATTGAGAAAGCGGCCGAAGGGGTAGTGCTGGGCTTCCTCAATCAGGGCGAGGTCTGTACCTGTCCGTCGCGTGCGCTGGTGCAGGAGTCAATCTACGAACCCTTTATGGCGGCGGTGATGAAGCGGGTGAAAAGCATTAAGCGCGGTGACCCGATGGACACTGAGACCATGGTCGGAGCGCAGGCCTCGCAGCAGCAGTTTGATAAGATCCTCTCTTATCTGGAGATTGCGCAGAAAGAGGGGGCTGAAATCCTCACCGGCGGCGGCGTGGAGAAACTGGAGGGCGGTCTCGCCAGCGGATACTACATTCAGCCAACGCTGCTCAGGGGTGACAACAGCATGCGCGTGTTCCAGGAAGAGATCTTCGGACCCGTTGTCGGCATCACCACCTTTAAAGACGAAGCGGAAGCGATTGCCATTGCCAATGACTCCATTTACGGGCTGGGTGCCGGTGTCTGGACGCGCGATATTAACCGCGCCTATCGCGTGGGGCGGGCGATCAAGGCCGGGCGCGTCTGGACCAACTGTTACCACCTCTATCCGGCCCACGCCGCGTTCGGTGGTTACAAGAAATCCGGTATTGGACGTGAAACCCATAAAATGATGCTCGATCACTACCAGCAGACGAAGAACCTGCTGATCAGCTACAGCATCGAACCGCTCGGCTTCTTCTGAGTTCATTGCCATGCAGGCCGGGATTTCCCGGCCTTTATCCGTGCTATCTCTGTGATAACCATCACTTTTTAATATGACCCGGCTGATTGCTGACTCAGTCAGGATGTGGCACGGTGTTATTTGGGTTGTATAGACAAGAATACACAACCTGGCAGGGCAACATTCCGCTGGCCGCTGCGCCGTTCCCGTGGCGGCCAATCGCTTCAGGCAGGGGGAGGAAAACAATGTCAGTCAGTTCATCAGGCGCGCAGGCTAAGCCACGCCGGTTAATAGAAAGCCGCAGTATTGATTACATTCCCGACAGCGAGCGTCACGGTCGGGTTTTCAGCCAGTTTACGTTATGGTTCGGAGGGAATTTACAGATTACCGCGATCATTACCGGCGCGCTGAGCGTCGTGCTGGGCGGTGATGTTGTCTGGTCACTGATCGGGTTGCTGGCAGGCCAGATTATCGGTGCGGCAGTGATGGCCCTGCACGCGGTGCAGGGGCCGCGCCTCGGGCTGCCGCAGATGATCACCTGTCGCATCCAGTTCGGCATCTATGGCGCGGTGATCCCGCTGCTGCTGGTGTGCGTGATGTATGTCGGTTTCTCCGCCAGCGGCACCGTGCTGGCCGGGCAGGCGCTGGCGCATCTCACCGGGGTGAGCGATCGTACCGGGATGGTGCTGTTCGCGGCTGTCATTATCGTGGTGGCTACGCTCGGCTACCGGCTGATCCACGGCTTGGGTAAAGTGGCCAGCGTGGTCGGGGTAGTGGCTTTCTGCTACCTGTTTGTGCGTCTGCTGCTGGAAAATGACGTCGGCCAGCTGCTGGCAAACCGTCACTTCTCGCTGCCGATGTTTCTGCTGGCGATATCGCTCTCCTCATCTTGGCAGATTGCTTTCTGTCCGTATGTTTCCGACTACTCGCGCTATCTGCCGCGTAACGTATCGGGGCGCAGCACCTTTCTGGCGGTGTTCAGCGGCACCGTGCTGGGAACCCAGGCATCCATGACGCTTGGGGTGATGGCCGCCGCGCTGGCGGGCGATGCCTTCTCCGGCAATGAAGTGGGCTACATCGTCGGGCTGGGGTCCAGCGGTATGACGGCGCTGGCGCTCTATTTTGCCATCTGTTTCGGCAAGATCACCTTTACCACGCTCAATGCCTACGGCAGCTTTATGTCAATGGCGACCATCGTCAGCGGCTTTCGCAAAAGTGCGGCCATCAGCGAGCGTGCGCGCCTGCTGTTTATCGTCGTTATGATGGTGGTGTCCTGCACCATTGCCATACTCAGCGAACCTTCATTCCTGAAATCGTTTACGCAGTTCCTGCTGTTTCTGCTGGCTTTTTTCGTGCCGTGGAGCGCCATGAACCTGACCGATTATTACTTTATTACGCGCGGGCAGGTTGATATTCCGGCGCTGAGCGATCCCGATGGTCGCTACGGCCGCTGGAACTGGCCGGGCATCTTGACCTATGCGCTGGGCGTGCTGGTGCAGCTGCCGTTTGTCGCCAACGGTTTCTATCAGGGGGCGCTGGTGGGCTGGTTTGACGGCAACGATATCTCCTGGCTGATTGGCTGGGTGTTCACCGCGCTGTGCTGGCTGGGAGTCAGTCAGCTGCGCCGTCAGCCAACACATCAGTTAAGTTCGCGTTAAGTGATAAAAAAAAATTATCAGTAGGGGGCGATTGGCCCCTGACGCTGAAAAGCAGGGGGCGGAATCGGGCCTGCCTGCATGATTTTTCCACCTCTGCGCGACGGCTGTCGCGCTCTCATCACGCCTGATAACCTCAGATTTTGTGTCATAGCGCGCTTTCTGTTGCCGAACTTATGGGTTTTTTTCGCGGAAAACCGGACTCTCAATGAGATTTATCTGTAATTACCCGGCTGCGCAGCGACAGAAATGGCAGCCTGCTCAGGCCGTCGTCAGTAAAAGAAGTAAAAATTCCTTTCTGTCTCGTCGCCGCCCGGAAAAGGGTATGACGCAAAAAGAGGGGCTAACCCTGCGGTTTCAAAGGTGAATTTTTATTTTCAGGAAGATAGTACGGCTCTATCCTAAGATAATCCTTATTATGGTGTTACAGCATGACATTGTTCAGTGCTGAGATTAATCCTGGTTACGAATCGCGTTGATGAAATGTTGAATTTCAGGGAGTGCATTTATTTTTGTTAAAACTGAAACCAGAGAAACATTAATTTTAAATTAAGTTAATTGCCGCAATGGGTATTTATTCATTAGCTGTTTAAAATGTATTTATAAACAGTTTATCTAATCATTTTCTTTGTCATTTTTTCCTTTGGTTTGGCTTTTGTTTATGTAATTTTAATTAACTGATAAGTATTTTCCTAAACGGTTGGTACGCCCTCTTTCAGGCATTGTTTTTTATATTTTTATGGTGTTAATTAAAAATAGAATCCGAACTGATGAGAGTCGTGAAATGACACAAAAATTGCTGTCAGTGATTATCCCTGCGTATAACGTAGGGAATTATATTGTGGAATGTATCAATTCATTACTGGTGCAAATTCCGGCACCTAATGAGATTATTATTGTTAATGATGGATCGACCGACGATACGCTGGCGAAGGCAGAGGCCTGCTGCGCTAACGATGCGCGCGTCAGAATTGTCACCGTGCAGAACGGCGGAGCAGGCAAGGCGCGTGATTACGGCATCAGTCTGGCACAGGGCGATTACCTCTTCTGCTGTGACCCGGATGATATTGTTTGTGAAGGTTTTTTTTCTGAGTTTTCCGCCACCATAGCCAGCCACCCTCAGCTGGAGCTGTTCTGCTTCAACTCTGTGATGTTTACCGATGGCCATCCGGGCAACAGCTGGCCTAAAGTGCAACACACGGCGTTCGGGCTGATGCCGGCGGCGCAGGTATTCCGCAATCTGCTGCGCAAAGGCGCCTATACCTCCGCCAGCTGGAATTACGTATTGAAAAAAGAAATCATCGACAGATTCAATTTGAAATATATTATGCGCGTGCATGAAGATCATGGTTACACGCTGGAGGCTTTCCTGCGCACGCACACGGCATTTGTCAGCCAGAATGTCTATTACCGCCAGCGTGTGCGTCAGGGTTCTTTGACCAACAGCCACAAAGACGAGAGCTTTTTCCGTCAGCGCTATGAGGCTTTCATTCACTCTTACGAAAAGCTGATTCAGCTTACTGCTGGATCTAAAGACCGCAGCGAACTGCGGCGGTTATATCTGATACATTCATTCAAGTTAATGATTCACCTGTCGCTGGCCAGCGGACAACGCGTGCCGGAATACGTCAACCAGGCGATAAATTATTTCGGGAAAAGTCTGAAACCAGGTGGTGCAGCCAACTGGCTGCTGTTAAGACGGCCAGAATTGTACTCTAATCTGATCAGGATAAAGCGGAGTTTACGCAAAGCATGAAGGGATTTTTTTTAAGGTCAGGGGCTGATGGCTAAAGTAATCGATAAAACGCTGTTAATAAATGTACTCTCGCTGCTGGCATATCGCGGCGCTTCTTTCATCATTCCGCTGGCGACGTTGCCCTATCTGGCGCGTATTCTCGGCGTTGAACATATGGGCCTGCTGGCACTCGGCCTGGCCTGCGTGATGTATTGCAGCACCATCTCCGACTGGGGATTTAACGTCTATACCACCAAGGACATCGCAGAGCATCGCGATAATAAACTGAAAGTGACCGAGCTGTTCTGGTCAACTTTCAACGCCAAACTGCTGCTCGGTACTGCTTCACTGGCGGTACTGCTGACGGTGACCTGGTTTAATCCCGCCTGGCATGCTCTGTTTTTCATCGTGCTGGCCAATTCCACGGTGCTGTACGGTCAGCTGCTGTCATTCGGCTGGCTGATGCAGGGTTTTGAAAAGCTGGGCAAGACGGCGATTATCTCGACCATCGGCCAGATGACGTCAATACCGCTGACGTTCCTGCTGGTCAAATCTCCGGAAGATACCTGGCTGGCGGCGCTGGTTCCCGGCGTGGTGGCCTTTGTGACGGCGGTGATCACCCTGTCGATTGTGGTGAAGATGGACATCATTGGTTTCTATCGCTTCCAGCCGAAAGAGATTTTGCAGCGAATGAAAGACAGCCTGCACGTTTTTCTGTCGATCTTCGGTGCCAATATGTTCAACAATATCAACGTGCTGATCTTAGCCAGCATGACCAGTACCTATATGGTCGGCCTGTATAACGGGGCCGACCGCCTGAAAAAGGCGGCGAACTCGGTGCCGGAGCAGATTGGCAACGCCTTCTTCCCGCGCGTCAGCCATCTGTTTAATAAAGACCGGGCAGCGGCGATTGCCGCCACGCGTAAAAGCATAACGCTGTCGTTTCTGCTCAGCCTGTTTATTGTGATATTCACCTGGTTCTTTGCGGATATTGTGGTGCGTATCCTGCTTGGCCCGGCATTCCACGAGTCGGCCGACGTGCTGCGCATCGCCGTATGTGGCTTTATTTTCGGCAATGTCAGCTATCCCGCAGGGCTGCAAATCCTGATCCCACACGGTCTGACCAAACAGCGCATGTATCTGATGTTCATTGTCGGGGGGATCAACATTCCGGCCTGCTGCCTGCTGGCCTGGAAGTTTGGTGCCATTGGGGCGGCCTGTGCGCTGGTGTTCTCAGAAATTCTGATCTTTATCGGCATTATGTACCTGCTGATTAAACACGGCATTCTGAAAAACTACCTTGCCAGACCGGCGGTTTTTAAGCAGCCTGGCAATGAACAGGCATAAGATCGGGCGCTAATCCTGCCGCAGGCGGGACTGGCGCCAGTTCAGCAGCGGCGTGACCGAAATCCCGTGGACCACCACGCTGGCGACGATCAGGGTGAACGCCATATCGGCCATGCGTGCGGCTTCCGGGCCAGCCAGACCGTGGGTATAGGCCCAGGCAATATAGTTAATACTGCCGATGCCGCGGATCCCCAGCCAGCCGATGGTGGCACGCTGTAGCCGCGGGGTGTTTACCCCGACCGTAGCCATCCACACTGACAGCGGACGAATGGCAATAAACAGCAGGGCGGCCAGCCACAGGCCCGTTACATTCCAGTGCTGCGCCAGCGTCACGCCCAGCACGATAATAATCGCCGCCGCAAACAGGCGTTCAATGGTGTCGCCAAAGGAGAGGGCATCACTCACCACTAACCCGGCTGAACCGGCCGGATTGGTCTGCTCCACCCGGTGACGGGCATTGGGATTGACCAGTTCCTCGGCAGGGGGGTGATACTCACTCTCCTGAAACTCTTCGGTTGGAAAATGGCGTACCACACGCATCTCCGCACGCCGCAGCCCCACGCCTGCCGCAAAGGCTGACAAAAATCCTGACGCATCCAGCGACTGCGCAACGGCATAGCTGAGGGCAATCAGCGCCAGTGCCAGAAAATCATTGGGCGCCACATCCTGATGAGTGTGGCGCAGGTGCGAGGCGTACTGTCCAATCAGGCGGCCCATAATAAAGCCGATTAACGATCCCCCCACTACCGCCCACAGTACGTCCACCAGCGCCCAGTGGCTGAGAAAGTCCCAGGACATTGACCCACTTCCGCTATACAGGGCCACCGCCAGCATCAGCAGCGGCAGGGCGGTACCGTCATTCATTCCGGCCTCGCTGGAGAGCGAAACGCGCAGGTTGTCGTCGTCGCGCGCATCATTCACTGAAATCAGGCTGGCAAGCACCGGATCCGTTGGTGCCACAATCGCACCAAATGCCAGCGCCAGCGGCCAGGAAAATCCGGCCAGCCAGTGGGCCGCCAGCGTGACGCCTGCCACCGTCAGCAGCATGCCGGGAAACGCCAGCCGCAGGCCCATACGCCAGCCAGGACTGTTCAGCGGCAGACGTAGTTTCAGCCCGGTGATAAACAGCGAGGCGGCCATGGCGATTTCGGTGAGGTTTTTTGCCAGTTGAGCGTGAGCGGCAATATCAATGCGCAGCAGATCAAGGACCCAGGGGCCGCAGAGAATGCCGGCAATCAGATAAAGTGCGAAAGCGGTTACCGGTCCACGGCTTATCCAGCCAGAAGCCAGCGACATCAGTAACAGTAAACCACCCGTGGCGGCGGTCCAGCCGAGAAATCCCATTTTTTATCCTGAATTGATTGTTCAATCTTTCCAGTATGGACGGGATAACGGCAGGCGGCACTTACGCCTGCCGGTTTTCTGCGCAGTCAGTTTTAGCGGCGTGCCAGCAGCGCCAGAGCTTCCAGCTGAGCGGTGAGGTGGTGACGGGTACTTTCATCGGTCACCGTGCCGTTTTCCGCATCAATGCGCGTGGTGGCCTGGCCGATCATGATTTCCGGTTTATTCAGCACCTGAGCGTTGAGGAACACCATGCTCTGACGCAGGTGATACTGCGCGCGCGCGCCGCCGATGGCGCCCGGTGACGCGGTCTGGATTGCCACCGGCTTGTTCGCCAGCGGGTTTTCCGGCAGGCGCGACAGCCAGTCGATGGCGTTTTTCAGTGCGCCGGGCACGGAGTAGTTATATTCCGGCGTCACGATAATCACGCCATCGGCAGCGGCAATCGCCTCACCCATGGCTAATACCGCTGCTGGAAAACCTTCGGCCTGAATATCAGCGTCATAGTGCGGGAATTCAGCCACCGACCCCAGCGGGCTGATCTCCACTCCGGCCGGTGCCAGCTCGGACAGACTGTTGGCGATAATGGCATTGAGCGAGGCTTTACGCAGGCTGCCGAGCAGGGTAACAAACTTGAGGGGAGCAATCTGACTCATGGCGGGTTTCCGTATGTTGACAGTAAGTGATTCAATAAAAGCGTTAACCCGTTATTTTTACAAGCACTATCATCGGCGTGGGCAAAAAAATATGCGCATTCTGTGCCGCCATTGCGGCGATCGCGGGCCGCAAAGATTGTCAACTGTCGCCCGGAGGTATACTGTTAGCGCACTATTCATTTTTATCATCACCGGCGTTAATCACCGGTGCATGACCCGCTAAACCGAGGTTGTCTTGTCCAGCTATTCTCCAGTCCAGCGTCCACGACGCTTGCGTCAGTCTGCTTCTCTTCGCTCCCTGTTCCAGGAAACTACCCTCAGCCTGAACGATCTGGCCCTGCCGATCTTCGTCGAGGAAGGTCTTGATGACTATAAACCTATCGCCGCGATGCCTGGCGTGATGCGTATTCCTGAAAAACGCCTGGCGTATGAGATTGAGCGTATTGCCAAAGCCGGTGTGCGATCGGTGATGACGTTCGGCATTTCGCACCATACGGATGCCGACGGCAGCGATACCTGGAATGAGAACGGGCTGGTGGCGCGGATGTCGCGCATCTGCAAAGAGACCGTCCCGGAAATGATCGTGATGTCTGACACCTGCTTCTGTGAATATACCACCCACGGTCACTGCGGCGTGCTGCATGACCACGGTGTTGATAACGACGCCACGCTTGCCAACCTTGGTCGTCAGGCGGTGGTTGCCGCCGCAGCCGGGGCTGACTTTATTGCGCCGTCAGCGGCGATGGATGGCCAGGTCGCGGCAATCCGCCACGCGCTGGATGCCGCAGGTTTTACCGATACCGCCATCATGTCTTACTCCACTAAGTTTGCCTCTTCCTTCTACGGCCCGTTCCGCGAAGCGGCGGGAACCTCGCTGAAGGGCGACCGCAAGACCTACCAGATGAACCCGATGAACCGCCGCGAAGCGATTCGCGAGTCGCTGCTTGATGAAGCACAAGGCGCAGATGCGCTGATGGTGAAACCGGCGGGTGCCTATCTGGATATTCTGCGCGACGTGCGGGAACGCACCCAGCTGCCGCTGGCGGCCTATCAGGTCAGCGGTGAGTACGCGATGATTAAATTTGGTGCGCAGGCGGGGGCGATCAGTGAGATCGACGTGACGCTGGAAAGCCTCGGTGCGATTAAACGCGCCGGTGCTGATATTATCTTCAGCTACTTCGCGCTGGATCTGGCGGAAAAGAAAATCCTTTCCTGACCCGTAAGGGCAGACCGGAAGAGAAGGTCTGCCCTTACGATATCAATATTGTGCAAAACCTGACGGGCCAGGCATGCCTGACCCGTACAGGACACCCAGTGTCAGCCGACGCGTAACACCTCAGACACCATTTTCTGTGACTCCACGTTAGTAAAGTTCACTACATCCGCGCCAAACTCCTCGCCGTGGGCGGCAATCACCTGCTGGAATTCGGCAAAGCTGTTGCAATAGATATGGCAGGCCGCGATAAACGGCATGGCGCTGTCCAGCGGCGTATCAATTTCATAGCTGACACAGACCTCACCCATGCGCGCTTTAATCAACGGCAGATGCACGTCGCGATAATAGTCATGGTCGAAGTGGGCGTCTGGCTGACGGGGGTAAAGTACGCTGAATTTGATCACGGTATTATCCTCTGGTTGTGCCGCCCTGAGCGGCGGCGAAGCATAAGATTATCACCACTGATGGGCAAAACAGGTTAGCGCATTGGGCGCTGCCTTACTTTTGCCTGAGCGTCAGGCTGATAAACACGTCAATATCCGCGATCGCCGCCTGATGGGCGAGGGCGCCGGGAGCGACAATCAGCTGATCGGCGTAGCCGTTGAGCATGGCGCTCAGCTGGCGGGTCACCCGGTCGGGGTCGGCGCTGAAAAACTCTCCGCTACCAATGCCTTCGCGAATAATCGCGGCCAGCAGGCTGTGCCACTGCGCCATCATCGACTGCGCGATATCCGCCCACTCGGCGTCATGGATGGCGATTTGCCACAGCGAGCTGTAAAGCTGCCAGGCGGCATCGGGCGTAGCGGGCAGATAGCTGGAGACAAATGCCCCCAGGCGCTGCTCTGAAGTCAGCCCGGTTATCCCGGCGGAAAAGGCGTTGCGGTCCTCCTGCAGATAAAGCGTCATGGCTTCTTTGCACAGGGTTTCCCAGTCGCGGAAATAGTGATAGATGTGGCTGCGCGAGATACCAACGTGTTCAGTCAGCTCGCGCGTGGTCACTTTTTCAATCCCTTTTTCCATAAACAGGGCGATAGCACCCTGCAGAATTCTGGCTTTCAGCGCTTCCCTGGTTTCTTTCATTGCAGGCCCCGTGTTGACTTTGAGCAGGTGCTCAAATAGACTTTGTTCCAGTTTTGAGCAACCGCTCAATTCCAATCCTATCAGAAAAGAGCACCATGCAAACCTGTAAATTACCGGAAACCGCCGTGGTTTCCGGCAGCGCCGTTGTCACCCTGAAACGGCTGGGCCGCCGCCATCGGCGTAAACTGTTTTTCACTTTACTGCTGGTGGTGGCAGAGAACGTCACCTATCTGCTTTATCCGCTGCTGGCGGGTTTTGCCATCAATGCCACGCTGAATGCGCAGCCGCTGCACGCGCTGCTGTATGCCCTGATGGTGTTGGTGATGTGGTCGATCGGTGCCGCCCGGCGCAGCGTCGATACGCGCACCTTTGCGCGCATTTACGCCGAACTGGCGGTCCCGGTGATCCTGCAACAGCGCGAGGACAAACACTCCCACTCCACCATTGCGGCGCGCGTGGCGCTTTCCAGAGAGTTTGTGGATTTCTTTGAAAAGCATCTGCCGGTGCTGATCACCAGCGTGGCGTCAATCTGCGGTGCGGCGGTGATGCTGCTGGTGATCGAGTTCTGGACCGGGATTGCCTGTCTGGTGATTCTGGCGTTTTTCAGCCTGTTTTTGCGTAACTACACGCATAAAAACGAGCTGCTGTTCGGCCGCCTGAATAACCGCCTGGAGCGTGAGGTGAACTTCATCAGCCATGCGACGACGCCGTCGCTGACCCGGCACTACCGGGTTCTGGCAGGGTTGCGCATCCGGCTGTCTGACCGTGAGGCGCTGGGCTATCTGTCGATTGGTGCGGTGATGGCGTTGCTGTTCGGGTTCACCATTGTCCATATGGCCAACAGCGGCGGCAACAATGCCGGGCATATCTACTCGGTGATGACCTATATGTGGATGTTCGCCATGAGCCTGGACGATGGTCCGCAGCTGCTGGAGAAATACTCGCAGCTCAAGGACATTGGCAAGCGGGTGAATACCGGGCTGGTGTGATACTGGCCTCAGGCGGACTCTCGCAGCACCAGTTCGCCGGACACCACAATGCGCTGCGGCGTCAGGTCGCTCTGCTGGATTTTGCGTAAAATCAGGGCTGCCGCCTGGCGGCCTGTCTCATCGCTGGCGGAAGAGACATAGGTAAATGACGGCGAACTGAGGTTGATTTGCAGCATATCTTCAAAGCCCAGCAGTGACACCTGCTGAGTCAGAAACACGTCTTTACCGACGGTGCGCCCGACCTGATGAATGCCGCTCAGGCAGCCGACAATCGCATGAGAGGAGTGGCACAGCAGGGCGGTGATCTTGTTGTTGCTCTCCAGCAGGCGGCGGGTGGCAAGGCGCGCGGCGTTGGTCTCCTCCCGGCAGGCGGGGGCGAACTCTTCTTTATAAAGCAGACCATAATGTTGCAATGCCATGCGGTATCCGGCCAGCCGCTGTTCGCGCATCAGGCAGTCTGCTTCTCCGCCGATATAGGCGATATTGCGATGCCCGCGCTCGATCAGATAGCGCGTGGCCTGTGCTGCGGCCTGGCGGTTGTCGCGCATCACCAGATCAAACGGGCCCTCGATCATCGCCTGGGAGACGGTGACCAGCGGCAGGGTACAGTCGCGAATGGGGGCCGGCAGGGTATGCCGGGTGGCGTTGGTATTGAGGTAAATGACCCCGGCCACACCCTGACGGCTGAAGGAGAGCAGGCACTGAACCAGTCGCTCTTCGTCATCCTGTGGATGCGCGAGAAACACCATATAACCCTGTTGTTCCAGCGCCTGCACAATGCTGGTGATCACTTTCAGGTTAAAGGTATCGCTGAAGTCGCGCACAATCAGGCCGATGAGATTAGACGTGCTGGCGCGCAGATTGGCGGCCGCGACGTTGTGCACGTAACCCAGCTCGCTAATCGCCTGCCGGACTTTTTCAATGGTTTGTGTTGAGATCTTCCCTTTCTGACGCAGCACCAGCGAGACGGTCGAAACCGAAACACCTGCCAGTTTTGCCACATCAATAATGCTGACCTTCTTCATCCCATTCCCTGTAAAAAATGCGTCTCCCGTAGCATACAGGAGACGACGAGTTGTGCCAGTTACCGCCCGGTGAGCTGGCTCATTTGCTGAGCAATAAACTGTGCCCTGGCACCGAAGATCACCTGAATGCCGTTATCCCCGACGAACACTACGCCGCGCGCCCCCAGATGATACAGCCCGTCCTTATCGACCAGTTCACTGTTTTCCACTTCCAGACGCAGACGGGTAATACAGGCCCCGACGCTGCCAATATTTTTGCTGCCGCCCAGCAGGCCGACGATTTCGCTGGCCAGCTCTGCGTCGCTCTTATCACCGGCGTTGGCGGTAATGTCGGTGCGGCCTGGCGTTTTAACATCAAAGCGGCGGATAACAAAGCGGAACACAAAGTAGTAGATGATCGCCATCGGTACGCCAACAATCACGGCGTTGATGTAGTTGGTCTGGAAGCCGTTAAAGGAAGGCAGGATGCCAAACGAGATATAGTCAATCAGCCCGGCGGAGAAGGATTTGGCAATATGCGCATGTAGCAGGTACATACACATATAAGAAAGACCCGCCATCACCGCATTGAAAACGTAAAGGATCGGGGCGACGAAGATAAAGGTGAATTCAACCGGTTCCGTGATGCCGGTCAGGAAACAGGTGAGCGCGGCAGAAAACAGGATACCGGAGGCGATTTTTTTGTTTTTGGTGTTGGCCTCGTGATACATCGCCAGACAGGCGGCGGGCAGGGCAAACAGCATCAGCGGGAACTCACCCTGCATGAACTTACCGGCATTCTGGTAGCTGTCGCTGCTGAAGGATTTGGTGCCTTCTTCCAGCATTTTAAACCAGATGGTCTGGTCGCCGTGGATCACCTGCCCGGCCTGAGTGGTGTAATCACCGAACGAGTACCAGAAAGACGGATACCAGATATGGTGCAGACCGAGCGGGATCAGCGCACGTTCCACCAGCCCAAAGATAAAGGTCGAGAGCGCCTGATTGTCACCGTTCACCACGATAGACAGCGCATCAATACCGGCCTGAATATGCTGCCAGACGTAAGGCAGCGCCAGCCCGAGCAGGAATGACAGGAACGCGGTGGCAATGGCGACAAAACGCTTACCGGAAAAGAAACCGAGAAATTCCGGCAGCTGTAAGGTATGGAAGCGGTTAAAACACCAGGCCGCCAGCACGCCGCAAATCAGCCCGCCAAACACCCCCATTTGCAGCGTCGGGATGCCAATCACCATCGCGTACTTGCCGCCGCTGGCGGCCATTTCAGGGGTAATGTGCATCACGGTGCCAATGGTCATATTGGTGATCAGCACGGAAACCGTTGCGGCCAGCGCGGCAATGCCGGACTCTGACGCCAGACCGACGGCGGAACCGACAGCGAACAGCAGCGGCAGGTTATCGAAGATCACGCCTCCGGCGTTCATCATCAGCGGCAGGTGGAATTTATCGCCGAATGCCAGCAGCAGACCGGCCGCCGGAAGCAGGGAGATCGGCAGCATTAGCGCCCGGCCAATCATCGATAGTTTGGAAAGCGATTTAAAGAACCCGGTAAAAAAACGCATAAAGTCTCCCGCTGGGACAGTGTTTTAACAGTAAGTGGGCATCGGAACGCTGAGTAGAACGTTTTAGTAGAACGTTCTACCTATAGTTAAGGACTCTGTTTTTTTACGCAACGAAAATGTCACATTGGGTCAGATCAAATAGTTATTTTATGACGCAGATCTGAAAAGGGCGGCTCAGCGCCGCCCTTGATCCCTGCTGTTAACGCACTGGAGGAAGAGGTCAGCGTTTTGCGCGCTGCACGGCGAGAATGATAGAACCGCTGGCAATCAGCATCATGAAGCCGCCTACGGCAGCCATGGAACCGAAGCCAAACTGATTAAACAGCATCAGTCCCGCCACGCCGCCCAGCAGAAACGAAAAGATAGTGATCAGGTGCGTGATGAACTGTTTACGCTGCACCTTTACCTGCTTCGACGGATCGTGGCGGAACAGGGTTGCCAGCAGGGAGCCGAGCGCAATCCCTGCATCGGTCAGTGTGCCGGTAATGTGCGTGGAGCGAACGCGTCCGTTGGAGAGCTGCGTCGAGGTGGCATTGTGGATCCCCATCAGAAAACCGAGAAAGACAATCGCCTCGCGATTATTTTGCGTGGAGAAAAACAGGATTTCATAGGCCGACAGGCCGATTAACAGCACGCCCTCAATCAGCAGAATGAGACTGAAAATGGTGCGAATCGCGTTTCTGATCCCGACAATCACCAGCAGACGGGCGCTGACGCAGCCAATCACAAAGGCAGCCAGTATCGACAGCAGGAATATCAGGTCGCGGATATCAACGCGATACACTTCCGTGGAGAGCTGTGAGGCATTGCCGGACATATGGGACGGGAAGATGCCGAAAGCACCCAGCGCCATGGCATTCAGCAGGCCCGCGCTGGTGGCGAGGAACAGCGCCAGGTAACGGTCTTCCGTATGGCGGCGTTCAGCCTTTCTTTTAATCATCATGTTTAACATTATCGCCCCTTAGGTTATCTGCCGGCGCTTCAGTCAGACTGATGGCCTTTGTTTTAACGCAATGTAGCGTATTGCGGCGGGGTACGGGGCCGGAAATGCACCTGAAAACGATTTTACAGACGGCTCCTGGTCTCAGTGAAGATTTAGCTATAGTTGATTAAATATCTGTCAATAAATTCCGCCAAATCCGGCGTTCATTCCTATTCTTTAAAAAGTCACTAAGCCGTTCGCTGTGATGCGCTGCACACCTCTGGATTCTGGCGGCCAGTTTCCCTCCGTCTGGTCACTCAGGGCCGCAGGTTTTTTGCCGGGCTGCCGATACTGATAAGGAAAGGAATTTATGACGTCAGGAGGAAAGGGGATGATCATAAGTATTGCAGTGAAAGAGCTGCTGCAGGGAATGTATCTGCACAAGCTGGATGTGTACTGGTTAAAACACCCGCTGGTTCACAATGAGATGCTGCTGTCTGATGTGGTGCACATCAGGGCCATTCAGGAGAGCGGCGTGCGTGAAGTGTGGATCGATCTTTCCCGCGGGCGGGCTCCTGAGGTCAAAGCGGGCGTCTCATCGCCTGAAGAAACAGACATGGGTGACCCTGCGCTGTACGTTTCACCGGCTATAGCCGGTGATGCGGTGGTCACCATGTCGAGTGAAATGGCTCAGGCCCGCAAGATCTGTCTGGCGGCGAAAGGCCCGGTGATGCGTCTGTTCAGCGATGCCCGGCTGGGTAAAACCATTGACGCAGAGAATACCTTCCCGCTGGTCAACGACATTGCCGGTTCACTTAACCGCCATCCTGCGGCGTTACTCAGCGTGGCGCGGCTGAAATCTCACGACGATTACACCTACCTGCATTCGGTGGCAGTGTGTGCGCTGATGATCTCGCTGGCGGCGCAGTTAGAGCTGGATGCGCAGCAGACCAAGCGCGCGGGAATGGCGGGGCTGCTGCATGACGTGGGCAAGGCTGCCATCCCGCTGGCGATCCTCAATAAGCCCGGCAAACTGACGGATGAAGAGTTTGAAGTCATGAAGCACCATCCTGTCGCCGGGGCCGAAATTCTGCGGCTGAGCGGTGCCGGTGAGGATCTGCAGGATGTTGCGCTGCATCATCATGAAAAGGTCAACGGTGGAGGTTATCCGCACGGGCTGCGCGCCAACGCCATCTCCCTGCTGTCGCGCATGGCGGCCATCTGTGATGTTTATGATGCCGTCACCTCCGACCGCCCCTATAAAGCAGGGTGGAACCCGGCGAGTGCCATGCACCAGATGGCGAGCTGGCCCGGACACTTTGACCGCAAGCTGCTGTATGCCTTTGTGAAAGCCGTGGGAATATACCCTGTTGGCTCGCTGGTGCGCCTCTCTTCCGGGCGGCTGGGCGTGGTGACAGAACCGGGTGAGCAGTCGCTTCTGCAGCCAAAAGTCTGCGTTTTCTTATCGCTGAACAGCGGCAAACGGCTGACGCCGCATATCATCGATCTGGCCAGCCTGCACTGCGAAGACAACATTGTGGGCCCGGAAGAGATCAATCGCTGGCCTGAAATCAATGTGAACCTGCTTTGGCAACAAACTGTTAGCGCATGATTTCTGGCAGGATCTGGAAACTCCACTATACTTTAGGCTGATGTTGTCTGCACTGAGGGCTGATACCAGAGTTTTGCCCTCGACCACGTCTGACGACAGCTGCGATTGCCACGCCGTCCGTCAGACCACGTTGTCCCCCTCATTGTCAGCAGCATCTTCTGAATCCATTTATCAGGAGGAATGTGTGACGACAAAAACAGATTTCGTTCCCCCGCTTCAGGCGGCAACCCGCTATGCCTTTTTCTTTGATGTGGACGGCACCCTGGCCGCGATTAAGCCGCGCCCTGATGAGGTCTCGATTCCGGCACCAGTGCTGGAGGATCTCAGAAGGCTGGCTCAGCGCTGCGAGGGGGCCGTGGCACTGATCTCCGGTCGCCCGATTGATCAACTGGATGAGCTGGCCGCGCCGCTGGTACTGCCGATGGCCGGGGTACACGGCGCGGAACGCCGCAATCATGACGGGCAGGTGACGCGCATCGCGCTGACATCCGCCACGGCCAGCGCGTTGAACCACGAACTGACCTCCGCCATGGCGGAACTGCCGGGCACCACGCTGGAAAGCAAAGGCATGGCGTTTGCACTGCACTACCGCCAGGCTCCGCAGCATCAGCAGGCGGTTGAACAGCTGGCCGCATCGCTGGCCGACCGCTTCCCGGAGCTGGTACAGCAGCCGGGAAAATGCGTGGTGGAGCTGAAACCGCAGGGCGTGAATAAAGGCGCCGCCATTAACGAATTTATGCAACAGCCTCCGTTTGCCGGGCGAGTCCCGGTGTTTCTCGGAGATGATTTGACCGATGAGGCCGGTTTCACTGCGGTCAATGCCCTGGACGGCATTTCAATTAAAGTCGGGACGGGCACCAGTGAGGCGCAGGGACATCTGAGCGATGTCGCCGCCGTTTATCGCTGGCTTGAACAGACACGAATAAAACTAGATGAAGACGTAACAACGTCAGTAAGGAGTCAGGGTTATGAGTCGCTTAGTCGTCGTATCTAACCGTATTGCCATCCCGGATGGCAGTAAGGCCAGTGCAGGGGGTCTCACCGTCGGTATTGTTGACGCGCTGAAGGCCACCGGGGGAGTCTGGTACGGCTGGAATGGTGAGATCAATGAAATTGGTGAAGATGATGATGAGCTCAGTATGCTTGAGCAGGATGGCATTACTTATGCTTCCTTCGGTCTGAACCAGAATGATTATGACCTTTATTACCTGCAGTTCTCCAATGCGGTGCTGTGGCCAGCGTTTCACTACCGCCTTGACCTGGTGAATTTCCAGCGTGAAGCGTGGGAGGGATATCAGCGGGTGAACACGATGCTGGCAGAGCGTCTGCAGCCCCTGCTGAAGGACGATGATGTGTTATGGATCCACGACTATCATCTGCTGCCGTTCGCCGCCGAACTGCGCAGGCTGGGGGTGAATAACCGTATTGGATTCTTCCTGCACATTCCTTTCCCGACCCCGGAAATTTTCAACGCGCTGCCGCCGCACGCTGACCTGCTGGAAAAGATGTGCGATTACGATCTGCTGGGCTTCCAGACAGAGAGTGACCGTACGGCCTTCCTCGAGTGTGTGGCGTTACAGACCACGCTGCAAAGCGACGGTAAGCAGCACCGGGCTTTCGGCAATCGCTTTGCCACAGAGGTCTATCCAATCGGTATTGAGCCGGACAGCATTAAAGAAATGGCTGAAGGACCGCTGCCGCCGAAAATGGTGGCGATGAAAAAAGATCTCGGTGATGCGCAGAATATTATTGCCTGCGAGCGCCTGGATTACTCGAAAGGGTTACCGGAGCGTTTTCTGGCCTATGAAGCCCTGCTGGAAAACTACCCGCAGCATCACGGCAAGATCCGCTACTCGCAGATTGCTCCGACCTCTCGCGGGGACGTGCAGGCCTATCAGGATATTCGTCACCAGCTGGAAACCGAAGCCGGGCGCATCAATGGTAAGTACGGCACCCTGGGCTGGACACCACTTTACTATCTGAATCAGCATTTCGACCGTCGTCTGCTGATGAAAATATTCCGCCTGACCGATATCGGTCTGGTGACGCCGCTGCGTGACGGCATGAACCTGGTGGCAAAAGAGTATGTCGCCGCTCAGGATCCGGACGACCCCGGTGTGCTGGTGCTGTCGCGCTTTGCCGGAGCGGCCAATGAGCTGACCTCCGCGCTGATCGTTAACCCTTACGACCGTGATGACGTGGCCGCCGCGCTGAATCAGGCGCTGACCATGTCCCGCACCGAGAGAATATCGCGCTACAACGATATGATGACCGTGCTGCGTAACAATGACATTACGCACTGGCGTGAGAGCTATCTGGCGGATTTACAGGCGATACCGCAGCAGGGGCGGGCGCAGGAAAAGGAGAATAACGTGGCCGCTTTTCCTAAACTTGCCTGATAAGCCGGTCCAGTCTAAGTAAGAACAATGTATAACAGGGGGCAATGCCCCCTCTCTTTTTTTCTGGTTCATTAGCTTTCCCGTGTTTCCGCTGCGCTATTTATGCGGTTAATTGCCGAAAAAATGCCCATGCGGCCCACAGAAAGAAAAATAAATCCACTTTTCTCTAAAGAATTCCCTCTTTTGGTCGATAATCATAGGGTAATTCCTAATCATCCTGCCAAAACATTCATATCACTTATGTAATGCCTGTTTACAACTCCAACCACACCCTAAACATTAGGTGCTGACTGCTTACAAAGCGTTATCACTTCTTGATGAAACCCTGCGCCATGTCACATTTTTGCCATCATGTAGTGGTCAAATATTCACCGTGAGTAACTAACTTCACGCACCGCATCAATGCTATTATTTAGAATAATAAACTATTAAATTAGATTAATTATTTATTATATTCTGCAATTCGCCGCTTCGTTGTCTCCGCTTCGCTTTAATATTCCACTTACTCTGCTTTTACCCGGCTTATGATTGCTCACAGGGCGAAATTTACAAAAAATGACCAAAATGGTTAGTTAGTGGGCTAATCAACAGCATTGCTGATGGGTTTTCAGGAACTATTTGCCTTAAAAGTGTGACGTAGATCACACTTTATCTAAAATTCAGCTTGTCTCTCGTTGTATGTCGCGATTAGAGGGGATAGAGTTGCCTTGTTTTCGGAATAGTCTTAAAAGAATGTAACAAGAAGTCACGGATGGAGTCAGGGAAGAGAGGGCTCAGGAATGGCCACTGGCAAAATGAGTTCATGATTATTTCCTGGCTTGGTTTCCTAAAAAACAAGACAGCTTTAGTATACGTTTGGCTTCTGCCACTAAATTTTTTGCCATCTTTAGATTTACCAACCAGCAACCATGGTAGCGGCTTCAGCCGCACACGTTAAAAGTAGTGTCAGTCAGGATGGAAAAAAAATGGGTACATCAGAATTACTCAAACATATTTACGACATCAATTTGTCATATTTATTGCTCGCACAACGTTTAATTAACCAGGAAAAAGCTTCCGCAATGTTCCGTCTGGGTATCGATGAGCCAATGGCCGATGCTCTGGCAGGTCTGACATTGCCTGAAATGGTTAAGCTGGCAGAAACCAATCAACTGGTGTGTCAGTTCCGTTTCAATGATCACAAATCAATTACCCGCCTTACTCAGGAATCACGCGTAGACGATTTACAGCAAATCCATACGGGTATTCTGTTATCCAGTCGTTTATTACGTGATGTCTCGAAAGACGATGAGACTCCGAGAAAAAGGGCGGCGAGCTGATGGGTGAGAAAAGTATTGTTCAGGAAGCGCGCGATATTCAGCTGGCGATGGAACTCATCACCCTGGGTGCACGTTTACAAATGTTAGAAAGCGAAACGCAGCTGAGCCGCGGTCGCCTGATTAAACTGTATAAAGAGTTGCGCGGCAGTCCGCCGCCTAAAGGTATGCTGCCGTTTTCTACCGACTGGTTTATGACATGGGAGCAAAATATTCACGCTTCTATGTTCTGTAACGCCTGGCAGTTCCTGATGAAAAGCGGGTTGTGTACCGGTGTTGAGGCGGTGATTAAAGCTTACCGTCTTTATCTGGAACAGTGCCCGCAACAGGACGAGGGCCCGCTGTTGGCGCTGACACGCGCCTGGACCCTGGTCCGGTTTGTTGAAAGTGGAATGCTGGAGCTGACGGGCTGTAAGTCCTGCGGTGGGAGCTTTATTAACCACGCACACCAGCCTGTGGGTAGCTTTACCTGCAGCCTTTGCCAGCCGCCATCTCGTGCGGTAAAAAGACGTAAACTTATCGCAGAAGTTGCCGATAACAATTCACAACTGCTGGATGAACAGGTTAAACAAGCCGTTTAATAGTGTTCGCCACGTGGAGTGAATCCAGCAGCGGTCTTTGACCGCTGCTTTTTTTTTGCCCCACGTCTGGTGTCCCAACCTGCTTATTCTGGCTTTCACCCACCCACACGTTGATAGCGTAAGGATTATTCGTGCTGATTATATTGGGTTACATCCTTGTCCTCGGGTCGGTGTTAGGCGGCTTCGCAATGGTCGGCGGCCACCTCGGCGCGTTATATCAGCCTTCTGAAGTGCTGATTATTGTCGGTTCTGGCATTGGTGCTTTTATCGTGGGTAACAACGGTAAGGCGATTAAAGCGACGGTGAAATCACTACCGCTGCTGATGCGGGGGTCGAAATATAACAAAGCCGTTTATATGGACTTAATGGCGCTGCTGTATCGTCTGATGGCCAAATCGCGCCAGCAGGGGATGCTGTCGCTGGAGCGTGATATCGAAAATCCACAGGAAAGTGAGATTTTTGCTAATTACCCGCGCATTCTTGCCGATAAAAGATTAGTGGACTTCATTACCGACTATTTACGCCTGATGGTCAGCGGCAATATGAATGCCTTTGAGATAGAAGCGTTGATGGATGAAGAGATTGAGACCTACGAGCATGAGTGTGATGTTCCGGCAACGGCGCTGGCCACCATGGGTGACTCACTTCCTGCCTTCGGTATCGTGGCTGCGGTGATGGGGGTGATACATACCCTGGCCTCTGCGGACCGACCGGCGGCGGAGCTGGGTGCACTGATCGCTAACGCGATGGTAGGAACCTTCCTCGGTATTTTGCTGGCGTACGGTTTTATCTCACCGCTGGCAGGGGTTTTACGCCAGAAGTGTGCAGAGAACACCAAGATGATGCAGTGCATTAAGGTCACGCTGCTCTCCAGCCTTAACGGTTATGCCCCGCAGATTGCGGTGGAGTTTGGTCGCAAGACGTTGTATTCAACCGACCGACCTTCATTTACCGAGCTTGAAGAGCACGTGCGTAATGCGAAATCCACTAAACAGACTTCGGATCAGGACGCATGAAGCATAACAATCACCCCATTGTGCTGGTAAAGCGGAAAAAGTCGAATAAACATGCCGGCTCGCACGGTTCATGGAAAATCGCCTACGCCGACTTTATGACGGCAATGATGGCCTTTTTTATGGTGATGTGGCTGATTTCGATCTCAAGTCCTCAACAATTGATTCAGATTGCCGATTACTTTAAAACGCCGCTGAAAGTGGCGTTAACCGGCGGGCAGCGCAGCAGCGACAGTTCAAGCCCGATTCCCGGCGGTGGTCAGGATCCGATGGAAAAGAGTGGTGAAGTGCATAAAGTGGTCGATATGGACGCGCAGAAACGCAAGCTGGAAGAGATTCGTCTTAACCGCCTGCGGGAGAAGCTGGACCAGCTGATTGAAGCCGATCCGCGACTGCGCGCGCTGCGTCCCCATCTGATTATTAATATGGTGGAAGAGGGGCTGCGAATTCAGATTATCGACAGCCAGAACCGCCCGATGTTTAAAACCGGTAGCGCCGAGGTTGAACCTTACATGCGCGATATTTTGCGCGCCATTGCCCCGATTCTGAATGATATTCCGAACCGGATCAGCCTGGCGGGCCATACCGATGATTTCCAGTATGCCGGGGGCGACCGTGGCTACAGTAACTGGGAACTCTCTGCTGACCGCGCCAATGCATCACGGCGCGAGCTGGTACTGGGAGGACTGGATGGTGGCAAGATGCTGCGCGTGGTGGGCATGTCTGACACCATGAAACTGAAGAATCGCGGCGGAAACGATTCGGTGAACCGACGCATCAGTCTGCTGGTGTTGAACCATGACACCGAAGCGCAGATCGAGCGAGAAAATGCCGAAAGTGATGCGGTACAAATTAACGATGCAAGTAGCCTTAAACAGGTAGCGGCGCCGGAAGTTCCTTCCACAGCCACAATAAACCAAGACCCTCAACACTCACAGGCTGAGCCTGTCAGTACCAGCGCACCGGTAACTTCGTTACCAGCGGCAACGGTACCGACGACCCAGACCGATCGCGACTCACAGCCGAGGTGATACCGTGAGCATGGATATCAGCGATTTTTACCAGACGTTCTTTGATGAAGCCGATGAATTATTGGCGGACATGGAACAACACCTGCTGGGTCTTGACCCGCAGGAACCCGATTCGGAACAGCTTAATGCTATCTTCCGGGCGGCCCACTCTATCAAAGGTGGAGCGGGGACTTTTGGTTTTACTGTATTACAGGAAACCACGCATATTCTGGAGAATATTCTCGACGGTGCGCGCCGCGGCGAAATGCAGCTCAGTACCGATATCATCAATCTGTTTTTGGAAACTAAAGATATTATGCAGGAACAGCTGGATGCGTATAAAACCGCCTCGGAACCCGATGCCGCGACGTTTGCATACATTTGTCAGGCCCTGCGCCAGCTCGCACTGGAAGCCAAGGGTGAAGCACCGGTAGCCGAAGTGATCGCCACTCCGGCAGGCACAGCCGGCTCCGTATCCGCCAGCGGTCTGCGTATTAAGCTGACCGAGCTGAAGCCGAACGAAGCCGATCTGATGCTGGAAGAGCTGGGTAATCTGGGTACGGTGTCTAACGCGGTGAAAGGTGAAAACTCACTGGAAGCCACGCTTGACTCCTCCGTGGGCAAAGACGATATCGTCGCTGTACTGTGTTTCGTGATTGATGAGTCACAGATTCACTTCCCGCAGGCCGACGTGGTGGATATTGCCTCCGCTATGGTGGAAGCCCCGATCGCTGATGCTGTAACCGCGACGGCGCCAGCCGCTGAACCTGAGCTGGCTGCCGTCAGTGAAGTGGTACAGCTGAAGCGCGAACCGGCGAAGAAAGCGGCTAACCCAAAAGTCAGTGAATCCACCAGTATCCGCGTAGCGGTAGAGAAGGTCGATCAGCTGATCAACCTGGTCGGCGAGCTGGTCATTACCCAGTCGATGCTGGCTCAGCGTTCTGGTGAGCTCGATCCGGTGAATCACGGTGACCTGCTGAACAGCATGGGTCAGCTGGAACGTAACGCCCGCGATCTGCAGGAATCGGTGATGTCGATTCGTATGATGCCGATGGAATACGTTTTCAGCCGTTTCCCACGTCTGGTACGTGACCTTGCCAGCAAGCTGGGCAAAGAAGTGGAACTGACCCTGATGGGCAGCTCGACTGAACTGGATAAGAGCCTGATTGAACGCATTATTGACCCGTTAACGCACCTGGTGCGTAACAGCCTTGACCACGGTATTGAAACCCCGGAAAAACGTCAGGCAGCGGGTAAACATGCGATCGGCAACCTGACGCTGTCAGCGGAACATCAGGGTGGCAATATCTGCATCGAAGTGACTGATGACGGTGCTGGCCTGAACCGCGAGCGTATTCTGGCGAAAGCGCTCTCCTCCGGACTGCCGGTCAGCGAATCAATGAGCGACGAAGAAGTCGGCATGTTGATCTTCGCGCCGGGCTTCTCGACGGCCGAGCAGGTGACGGATGTGTCCGGCCGTGGCGTCGGAATGGACGTGGTGAAACGTAACATCCAGGAGATGGGTGGCCACGTTGAAATCTCTTCTAAACAGGGCAAGGGCACGACCATCCGCATCCTGCTGCCGCTGACGCTGGCCATCCTTGATGGCATGTCAGTGCGCGTGGCGAATGAAGTGTTTATCCTGCCGCTGAATGCGGTGATGGAATCACTGCAGCCGCTGGCGGATGACCTGAAAGCACTGGCCGGCGGTGAACGCGTGCTGGAAGTGCGCGGGGAATACCTGCCGCTGGTTGAGCTGTGGAACGTCTTTGAGGTCCAGGGGGCCAAAACCGAAGCCACGCAGGGGATTGTTGTTATCCTGCAAAGCGCCGGGAAACGCTATGCGCTGCTGGTGGATCAGCTGATTGGTCAGCACCAGGTGGTGGTGAAAAACCTGGAAAGCAACTATCGCAAAGTGCCGGGCATCTCTGCCGCTACCATCCTGGGTGATGGCAGCGTCGCGCTGATTGTCGATGTCTCTGCACTGCAGTCTCTGAACCGTGAAAAGCGTGTGGCGGGAGCCGCAGCCTGACAATAACTGATTAAGGGTAGAATTATGACTGGAATGGCCACTGTCACTAAACTCGCCGGCGAAACCGTGGGTCAGGAGTTCCTGGTGTTTACGCTGGGTGACGAAGAGTACGGGATTGATATCCTGAAAGTTCAGGAAATCCGCGGATACGACCAGGTAACGCGTATTGCTAACACCCCGGCGTTTATTAAGGGTGTGACTAACCTGCGCGGCGTGATCGTGCCGATTATCGACCTGCGCATCAAATTCGCACAGCCGGGCGTGGTCTATAACGACAACACCGTGGTGATTGTGCTGAATCTGGAACAGCGCGTGGTGGGTATCGTGGTGGATGGCGTGTCTGATGTGCTGTCACTGACGCAGGATCAGATCCGTCCTTCCCCGGAGTTCGCGGTGACCATGTCTACCGAGTATCTGACTGGTCTTGGCGCGCTCGGCGAGCGAATGCTGATCCTGGTTGACATCGAAAAGCTGCTGAGCAGCGAAGAGATGGCGCTGATGGATACGCTGCGTAGCGCATAAAAACGGAAAAGGGCGGATCAACGATCCGCCCTTTATCATGATTCTGCCTCTTTTAGTTATTTAACTCCCCGCAACATAAAGATCCCCGACAGCTAACCGATACCCCCCAGTGTTATTCCATTTCTTACATCAAGGGTTACTTATGTTCACGCGTATCAAAGTCGTCACCAGCCTGATTCTGGTGCTGTTAATTTTCGGCATTTTACAACTGGCGGCCGGCGGCCTGTTTATCAACGCGCTGACGCACGATAAAAACAGCTTTGCCGTTTCCAAAACGGCCAATGATAACGTCTCTCTCTTCACCGACGCCTGGGTTACGCTTAACCAGACGCGCATCACACTCAACCGCGGCATGCTGCGCATCCAGAGCGAAGCCGCCAACAGCGGAAGCAGCGCTTCACTGAGCACACTAAGCGCTCAGGCTAAACAGCAGCTGGTGGCCGCACAGAAATCGTATGATGCGTTCCAGGCGACGCCAGCGACGCCGGGTATCGACCCGCAGCTGACCGAACGTCTTCAGCAGCGCTATGACGATTACGTGCGCGCGCTCGAGGCCATGACCCAGCAGATGGAAAACAAACAGCTGGACGCGATGTTCAAACAGAATATTGAGAAGAAACAGATCGCCATGCAGGGCGTTTACACCGAATGGCGCAACCTGCAGAACCAGCTGAGCGCGAAGGGTGCCGAGCAGAACCAGAAAGCCTACGTCAATATGCTGTGGACCATCGCAGGCGTGATGCTGCTGGTGGTGGCGCTGATTATTCTGTGCTGGTTTGGTCTGCGTAATATTCTGATCCGTCCGCTGCAGGCGACCATTGCTCACATTCGCGATATTGCAGGGGGTGACCTGACGAAAAATATCGAAGTCACCGGTCGTAATGAAATGTCCCAGCTGGCCTCCAGCCTGCTGGATATGCAGCAGTCGCTGGTGAAAACCGTCAGCGTTGTGCGTGACGGCTCTGACGCGATTTATACCGGTGCCAGCGAAATTGCTGCCGGCAATAATGACCTCTCGGCACGAACCGAAGAGCAGGCTGCCTCACTGGAACAGACCGCTGCCAGCATGGAGCAGCTGACCGCGACGGTAAAACAGAATGCTGAAAATGCCCGTCAGGCCTCACAGCTGGCGCTGAACGCCTCCGTCACTGCCCGTAAGGGTGGCCAGGTGGTCGATGGCGTGGTGAATACCATGAACGACATTGCCGGCAGTTCGAAGAAAATTGCTGATATTACCAGCGTGATCGACGGTATTGCCTTCCAGACCAATATTCTGGCGCTGAATGCCGCAGTAGAAGCCGCGCGCGCCGGTGAACAGGGCCGTGGTTTTGCCGTGGTGGCGGGTGAAGTGCGTAACCTTGCGCAGCGCAGCGCGCAGGCAGCAAAGGAAATTAAAGGACTGATTGAAGATTCAGTGGCGCGCGTTGACAGCGGTTCAGCGCTGGTCGCTACGGCAGGGGATACCATGACGGATATCGTCAATGCGGTCAGCCGCGTGACCGACATCATGGGTGAAATTGCCTCCGCCAGCGATGAGCAGAGTCGCGGGATTGATCAGGTTGGCACCGCCGTCACCGAGATGGATCGTGTGACGCAGCAGAACGCCTCGCTGGTGGAAGAGTCTGCGTCGGCAGCGGCGTCTCTGGAAGATCAGGCCAGTCGTCTGACGCAGGCCGTCGCGGTGTTCCGCATTGCCCGTCAGGGCAGTGTGGCCGCGGCTCCGTTGAAGCGCCCGGTGCTGAAAGCGGCGGCATTGAGTAAACCGCAGGCTGCGGCCACATCCGCGTCGGACAGCCACTGGGAAACGTTCTAATCCGGGCCATACGGCGGGTTGACGCAAAGGTCAACCCGCCGCACGGTCACGCAGTGCAACCATTTCATCGTGGATAATCACACACCAGCCAGATAACTGACTGCCTTACTGCGGTAAAAACGACATAAAGATCCGGGTTGGCCTGCCGATAACAGCAGCGCCAACTGACTAATAAGGAACATTATGTTTAAGCGTATGAAGGTCGTCACCAGCCTGATTCTGGTACTGGTGTTTTTCGGTTCATTACAGCTCATCACAGGGGGTCTGTTCTTCCAGGCCCTGAAAGGCGATAAAGATAACTTCGCCGTCTCGCAACAGCTTCGTCTGCAACAGTCCGCTCTTAACCAGTCCTGGATTGCGCTGATTCAGGCGCGTAACACCCTCAACCGTTCCGGCATCCGCTTTACGCTGGATGCGAACCGCGATGGCATCAGCGATGCGGTGAAACAGCTGCTGGGTCAGGCTCAGGGGCAGTTGACCCTGGCGGAAAAAAACTACGCCCTGTGGAATTCCCGTCTGTCAGAAGAGGGGAAAACCGCCGATAACGTGCAGGCTATTCAGCAAAACTATCAGATTCTGCATACGGCACTGAGTGAACTTATTCAGTTGATGAATGCCGGGAAAATTAACGAATTCTTCGACCAGCCGACGCAGGGATATCAGGACGGTTTTGCGCATGCCTATGACGCGTGGCTGGCAAAAAATGACGCCCAGGCCGCAGCCGGAGCAGAAGAAAACCTGCGTGCTTTCGGCCAGGCGGTGTGGATACTCGGCATTGTGCTGGTTATCTCGCTGCTGGTGATTTGTGCCGTCTGGAGCGGTATCCGCCATATTCTGCTGCGCCCCCTTCAGTCCAGTATTGAGCATATCCGCCGCATAGCTGGTGGCAATCTGACGCAGAAAATCGACGTGGAAGGGCGCAATGAGATGGCCCAGCTGGCGGCCAGCCTGCAGCATATGCAGGATGAGCTGATCCGCACGGTCAGCGTGGTGCGTGACGGTTCTGACGCCATCTATACCGGTGCCAGCGAAATTGCCGCCGGAAATAACGATCTCTCCTCGCGCACCGAGCAGCAGGCGTCTGCCCTGCAGGAAACGGCGGCCAGCATGGAGCAGCTCACCTCGACCGTGAAGCAGAACGCTGAAAACGCCCGTCAGGCGTCACAGCTGGCGCTCAGCGCGTCAGAAACCGCGCAGAAGGGCGGAAAAGTAGTGGATGGCGTGGTGAAAACCATGAATGAGATTGCCGGCAGTTCGAAGAAGATTGCCGACATTATCAGCGTCATCGACGGCATTGCCTTCCAGACCAACATTCTGGCGTTGAACGCGGCGGTAGAGGCAGCGCGGGCCGGAGAGCAGGGGCGTGGCTTTGCCGTGGTGGCGGGAGAGGTGCGTAACCTTGCCCAGCGCAGCGCGCAGGCGGCTAAAGAAATTAAAGGGCTGATCGAAGACTCGGTGTCGCGCGTTGATACCGGCTCGGTGCTGGTAGAAAGTGCCGGGGAAACCATGAATGATATCGTCAGCGCGGTCACCCGCGTCACCGACATCATGGGCGAAATTGCCTCTGCCAGCGATGAGCAGAGCCGCGGTATTGACCAGGTAGGCAGCGCCGTTAACGAAATGGACCGCGTCACCCAGCAGAACGCGGCGCTGGTGGAACAGTCGGCTTCGGCGGCGGCATCGCTTGAAGATCAGGCCAGTCGTCTGACGCAGGCGGTGGCGGTGTTCCGTATTGCCCGTCAGGGCAGTGTGGCCCCGGCCCCGCTGAAGCGTCCACAGCTGAAAGTGGCCGCATTAAGTCCACCGCAGGCGGCTGCGACCTCCGCGTCGGACAGCCACTGGGAAACGTTCTGATCGCCGGGCCGGGCATGCCCGGCCCCTTCCTTTCCCGTTTATCTGCATTAGCAGGTAAAGATCCCCCCGTGATTGCCGATAAAACAGAGCAGTAGCTATCCAACTGGGGAAAGGTATGTTCAAGAGTATGAAAGTGGTGACCAGCCTGGTGCTGGTCCTGGTAATATTTGGTTCATTGCAGTTAATTTCTGGCGGCCTGTTTTTTCAGTCTCTGAAAGGGGATAAAGAAAACTTCAGCCTGACACAGCAGATTCGCCGGGAGCAGGCCAATCTGACCTCTGCATGGATAGCGCTGGTACAAACCCGCAACACCCTTAATCGCGCCGCAACACGTTATTTGCTGGATGAGAAAGGTCAGGGAACGGGATCCACCGTTGCTGACCTGGTCGCACTGGCGAAAACCCAGCTGGCGACCGCGGAAGAGCAGTTCAACGAATACAATAAAGAGCTGCCGCCGGAGGTGGTTAATCTGCCCCACGTGCAGGGCGTGAATGACAACTACAAGATTCTGCACGCGGCCTTAACCGAGCTGATTCAGATGCTGACCAGCGGTGACTTTAAAGGCTTCGTCGATCAGCCCACTACGGGTTTCCAGAACGGCTTCGAGCAGGCCTACAACGTCTGGCTGAAAAATACCGATGCCATGCTGGCGGCCGGTTCGGCACAGAATGAGAGCGCCTATCAGCGTGCCATCTGGGTATTGCTGACCATTCTGCTGGTCTCGGTGATCATCATTGCCACGGTCTGGACCGGGATCCACCAGATCCTGCTGCGTCCGTTGAAATCCAGTATCGACCATATTCGTCATATCGCCAGCGGCGATCTGACGCAGAAAATTGAGGTGGAAGGGCGCAATGAAATGGCCCAGCTGGCGGCCAGCCTGCAGCATATGCAGCAGGAGCTGATTAAAACCGTGAGCGATGTCCGCGATGGTTCAGACGCCATCTATACCGGGGCCAGCGAAATCGCCGCCGGAAATAACGATCTCTCCTCGCGCACCGAAGAGCAGGCGTCTGCCCTGCAGGAGACGGCGGCCAGCATGGAGCAGCTTACCTCGACCGTGAAGCAGAACGCCGAAAACGCCCGTCAGGCGTCACAGCTGGCGCTCAGCGCGTCAGAAACCGCGCAGAAGGGTGGAAAAGTGGTGGATGGCGTGGTGAAAACCATGAATGACATTGCCGGCAGTTCGAAAAAGATTGCCGACATTATCAGCGTCATCGACGGGATTGCCTTCCAGACCAACATTCTGGCGCTGAACGCAGCGGTAGAGGCAGCGCGGGCCGGAGAGCAGGGTCGTGGCTTTGCCGTGGTGGCGGGAGAGGTGCGTAACCTTGCCCAGCGCAGCGCGCAGGCGGCTAAAGAAATTAAAGGGTTGATCGAAGACTCGGTGTCGCGCGTTGATACCGGCTCCGTGCTGGTGCAAAGCGCCGGGGAAACCATGACAGATATCGTCAGTGCGGTCACCCGCGTTACCGACATCATGGGCGAAATTGCCTCTGCCAGCGATGAGCAGAGCCGCGGTATTGACCAGGTGGGCACCGCTGTTAACGAAATGGACCGTGTCACCCAGCAGAACGCGGCGCTGGTGGAACAGTCGGCTTCGGCGGCAGCATCGCTCGAAGATCAGGCAAGTCGTCTGACTCAGGCCGTTGCCGTGTTCCGAATTCGTAAAGAAAACGTGATTGCGGCCGTTAATAACAACAGGGGCCAGATTTCTCCCTTGCTGACCGCACCGTCTGCACCGCGTAAAGCACTTCCGGCCAGCAAGTCAGATGATAACTGGGAAACCTTCTGAGTCTGTTGATTGTGATAAAGGGTCAGCCCGCTTAACGGGCGGCCCGATAATAAAAACCATTATTTGTTGCCTGCTTCAGGCAGCCGTTCCGGGGAGAGTGCAATGTTAGGTCGTTTACGTATATCTGGCACCATTATTGCGCTGCTCGGCGTGTTCTGTCTGATGCAGATCGTCGCCAGCGGGTTGTCGTTCAACTCGTTTCGCCTCGATGCCGATAATATTCATCAGGTAGAGATTAGCGGTGACCAGCGCGATGCGCTGGGTGAAAGCTGGGCTGCACTGCTGAGCGCCCGTGTGACGCTGAGCCGGGCGGGAACCCGCGCCGCGCTCAATGTGCCACGCGACAAGGTGATCAGCCTGATGACCAAAGCGCAAGCCGACCTGAGTCAGGCCGACAAAGCGTTCAACGTATTCAAAGCCATTCCGATGGTAACGCCCGAAGGGCAGGCATTAGAGAAAGAGATCGTCGCCGCCTATGACGTCTATTACGGCGAACTGGCACAGCTGATCGCTTTCCTGCAGAACAATCAGCTGCAGGCATTCCTTGACTCACCCACCCAGGGTAAGCAGGACAAATTCGAAGTGCAGTACAGCCGCTGGATGAAACACATCGATGAACTGCGCGACCATGCTGGTGCGGCCAGTAAAGGTTTCTATTTCCAGTCGAAGGTGATTTTTGCCCTGTCAGTGACGTTGTCACTTATAGTGACGCTGGCCGGACTGTGGTGGGCAAGGCAGGCGCTGATTGCCCCGCTGGCGCGGATGCGCAACCACTTTGAACGCATCGCCTCCGGCGATCTGAACGGTGAAGTGGAAGCGGGCAGCAGTAATGAACTGGGTCAGCTGTTCAGCAGCCTGCAACATATGCAGCACGCGCTGGCTTCCACGGTGCGCGATGTGCGCGACGGCAGCCGCGCAATGCAGACCGGTATTCAGGAGATCGCCGCCGGCAATAACGACCTCTCAGCGCGGACGGAACAACAGGCGGCGTCACTGGCACAGACGGCAGCCAGCATGGAACAGCTGACGGCGACCGTTTCCGCCAATGCGGACAACGCCCGTCAGGCCTCCGATCTGGCACGCGAAGCCTCCGCCACCGCACATAAAGGCGGAACGCTGACCGGCAATGTGGTCACCACCATGAATGCGATTGCCGGCAGCTCGAAAAAGATTGCAGATATCACCAGCGTCATTGACGGCATTGCCTTCCAGACCAATATTCTGGCGCTGAATGCCGCAGTGGAAGCGGCGCGCGCCGGAGAACAGGGCCGTGGCTTTGCCGTGGTCGCCGGTGAAGTGCGCAATCTGGCCCAGCGCAGCGCGCAGGCCGCCAGAGAGATCAAACAGCTGATTGAAGAGTCAGTCAGCCGCGTGGACCAGGGGGCGCAGCAGGTAGCGTCGGCCGGGGAAACGATGGAAGAAATTGTTCAGTCGGTTAACCGGGTGAACGGCATTATGGGCGAAATTGCCGCCGCCAGCGATGAGCAGCGACGCGGTATTGAGCAGGTTGCACTGGCCGTCAGCCAGATGGACCAGGTGACCCAGCAGAACGCTGCGCTTGTTGAAGAGGGCGCGGCAGCCACTGGTGCACTGGAAGCCCAGGCAGACTATCTGACTACTGCAGTTCGCCGTTTCGCGCTGGATGAGCGTGCCGAGTAAATAGCGGTCCCCCGACCTCCGGGCTGACGGGAACGAGAAACCTAATAATATTTTATCCGCGCTTTGCAGGATGGCTACATGAAGAAATCGACGTTGTTAGCTCCACCGGAAAACGCAACGCTGCTGTCACAGATGGTGCAGCGCCTGCCGTTATCCGATACGCATTTTAAGCGTATCAGTCAGTTGATTTATCAGCGAGCTGGCATCGTTCTCGCCGATCACAAGCGAGAAATGGTTTATAACCGCCTGGTGCGCAGGCTGCGGATGCTGAATATCGATGATTTCGGTCGCTATATGGCACTGCTGGAAAATGACCCTAACAGCGCCGAGTGGCAGGCGTTTGTTAACGCCCTGACCACCAACCTGACGGCTTTTTTCCGCGAAGCGCATCACTTCCCGATTCTGGCCGAGCATGCGAAGCGCCGCACAGGCAATTACAGCGTCTGGTGTGCGGCGGCGTCAACCGGTGAAGAACCTTATTCAATCGCCATGACGCTGGCAGAAACGCTGGGTACCGGACCGGGTAAATTCCAGATCCATGCCAGCGACATTGATACTCAGGTACTGGAAAAAGCGCTGGCGGGTGTTTATCGCCAGGAGGAGCTGCGCACGCTCTCTCCACAGCAGCTGCAACGCTATTTCCTGCGCGGAACAGGCCCCCACGAGGGCATGGTCCGTGCCCGGCCGGAACTGGCCAATATGGTGACCTTTGCCCAGCTGAATCTGCTGGCCAATGACTGGGCACTTCCGGGACAGTTTGATGTGATTTTCTGCCGCAACGTAATGATCTATTTCGATAAAGAAACTCAGGAAAAGATTTTACGGCGTTTTGTTCCGTTACTGAAACCAGGCGGGCTGCTCTTTGCCGGTCACTCAGAAAATTTCAGCCAGATTAGCAAAGAATTTTATCTGCGTGGCCAGACGGTCTATGGACTGACTAAGGAAAGATAATGAGTAAAATCAGAGTGTTGTGCGTTGATGATTCGGCGTTGATGCGTCAGTTAATGACCGAAATTATCAACAGTCATGCCGATATGGAAATGGTGGCATCAGCACCGGACCCATTGGTAGCACGGGATTTAATCAAGCAGTTTAACCCGGACGTGTTGACGCTGGATGTTGAAATGCCGCGGATGGATGGCCTCGATTTTCTGGAAAAATTGATGCGTCTGCGCCCGATGCCGGTGGTGATGGTCTCCTCGCTGACCGGTAAAGGCTCCGAGATTACGCTGCGGGCGCTGGAGCTGGGGGCGGTAGATTTCGTCACTAAACCTTCGCTGGGGATCCGCGAAGGGATGCTGGCCTACAGCCAGATGATTGCCGATAAAGTGCGTGCTGCATCCCGCGCCCGTCTGAACACGCGCGGGCCGCAACCGGCTCCGGTGATGTTAAAAGCCGGGCCGCTGCTGAGTAGTGAAAAGCTGATCGCCATTGGCGCGTCTACGGGCGGAACCGAAGCGATCCGCCATGTGCTGCAGCCGTTACCGGCGACCAGCCCGGCGCTGTTAATCACTCAGCATATGCCACCGGGTTTCACCAAATCGTTTGCCGAGCGTCTGAACAAACTGTGTCAGATCACGGTGAAGGAAGCCGAAGACGGCGAACGTATTCTGCCGGGTCATGCGTATATCGCACCGGGCGCCATGCATATGGAGCTGACGCGCAGCGGGGCGAACTATCAGGTCAAACTGAATGACGGGCCGCCGGTTAATCGTCATAAACCGTCGGTTGATGTGTTGTTTAACTCAGTGGCGCAGTTTGCCGGTCGTAACGCCGTCGGCGTGATCCTGACCGGCATGGGCAATGATGGTGCTGCCGGGTTGCTGGCGATGAATAAAGCCGGTGCCTGGACTATTGCCCAGAACGAAGCGAGCTGTGTCGTATTTGGCATGCCACGAGAGGCAATCGCCCTCGGGGGAGCCAGTGAGGTGGTGGATCTTCACCAAATCAGCCAGCATATGCTGGCAAAAATTAGCGCCGGACAGGCGTTGCGTATCTAACGCGGTCCTCGCGGGCTACATATTACGGGAGTAGGTATGGTTGACAAAAATATGCGGTTTCTGGTGGTAGACGACTTCAACACGATGCGTCGTATCGTCCGTAACCTTCTGAAAGAGCTGGGTTTCAACAACGTTGAAGAGGCAGAAGACGGTGTGGACGCGCTGAACAAGCTGCGTGCCGGCGGTTTCGACTTCGTGGTTTCTGACTGGAACATGCCCAATATGGATGGTCTGCAACTGCTGCAAACCATCCGCGCCGACGGTGCGCTGAGCAAGCTGCCGGTGCTGATGGTGACGGCAGAAGCGAAGAAAGAGAACATTATTGCGGCTGCACAGGCGGGTGCCAGCGGCTATGTCGTTAAACCATTCACAGCGGCTACCCTGGAAGAGAAGTTAGGTAAGATCTTCGAAAAACTGGGTATGTAAGGAGCTGAGATGAACACTATTCCGAAACCAAATGTTGATGCAGCTTCAGCGCAGGACATTATCTCTAAAATTGGTTCACTGACGCGGATGTTGCGCGACAGTCTGCGTGAGTTAGGCCTTGATCAGGCTATCGCAGAAGCGGCAGAGGCGATCCCAGATGCCCGCGATCGCCTTGATTACGTGATTCAAATGACCGGCCAGGCGGCAGAACGTGCGTTAAACTGCGTCGAGGCAGCTCAGCCCCGTCAGACAGTGATGGAGAGTGGGGCGAAAGCGCTGAAAGTTCGCTGGGATGAGTGGTTTGAAAACCCTATCGAACTGTCGGATGCCCGCTCGCTGGTTTCGGATACTCGTGGCTATCTCAGCGAAGTACCGGAACATACAGGTTTCACCAACGCCCAGCTGATGGAAATCATGATGGCTCAGGATTTCCAGGACCTGACCGGGCAGGTGATTAAACGTATGATGGATGTGATTCAGGAGATCGAGCGTCAGCTGTTGACGGTCCTCATGGAGAACATTCCAGACCAGAGTATGCGCGTGAAAAAAGATACCGACAGCCTGCTGAACGGTCCGCAGATTAACGCTGCGGCTCCGAATGTGGTGGCCAGCCAGGATCAGGTCGACGACCTGCTGGACAGCCTCGGATTCTGATATCAAGGGGGGGCGGAACCTTTTCGCCCCCTTTATATCCTTGATACTTCCAGCTGCAGGTGCGTTGGCGACATTCGTTCACCCGAATCACCGACCAGAGTTTTTGCCACCTTGCTGCAACCCGAATTATTTTGGGTATAGTGACTGCTTTTCCCATTCCGCAAATAGCCCCCTATTTACACGTTTACTCGTGGCATTACCCCTGCGCGAATTTGGCATTCTACCCTCAGTCATTCCGTACTGAAGGTTTGCCCGCGTGTCTCAGGATAGTGATGAGGAAAAAACAGAGTCCCCCACGGCCCATCGACTTGAAAAAGCACGAGAAGAAGGGCAAATTCCGCGATCGCGCGAGCTGACATCGATTCTGATGCTGGTGACCGGACTGTCGATTCTGTGGGTCGGTGGTGAATGGATGGGACGTAAACTGGGTGCGCTGCTGGCCGATGGTCTGGTGTTTAATCACTCGATGGTCAGTGATACCACTCAGATGCTGCGTCAGCTGGCCAATCTGCTGTTGCAGGCGGTGCTGGCCGTGCTGCCGATGATGTTCGGCCTGGTGGTGATGGCGATTGCCGCACCGATGTTGCTGGGTGGCCTGGTGATTAGCGGTAAGTCGATTAAATTCGACCCAGGCAAGATGAACCCGATTAAAGGCCTGGCCAAACTGGTGTCGGCGCAGTCGGCGGCCGAGCTGCTGAAAGCGGTACTGAAAGCCACGCTGGTCGGCATTGTGACCGGGCTTTATATCTGGCACCACTGGGCTGAGATGCTGCGTCTGGTCAGCGAGTCACCGATCACCGCCCTGGCTGGATCGCTGAATATGATTGCCATGTGCAGCGTGCTGGTGGTGCTGGGGCTCTCCCCGATGGTGGGCTTCGACGTCTTCTTCCAGCTCTACAGTTACTTCAAGAATTTACGTATGTCTCGTCAGGATATTATGGACGAGCATAAACAGCAGGAAGGCGACCCGCATGTTAAGGGGCGCATACGTCAGCAGATGCGCGCTGCGGCCCGACGCCGCATGATGCAGGATGTGCCGAAAGCGGATGTCATTGTCACCAACCCGACCCACTATGCGGTCGCTTTGCAGTACGACGAGAAAAAAATGAGCGCACCAAAAGTGCTGGCGAAAGGCGCAGGAGACATTGCGCTGCGTATTCGTGAGCTGGGGAAAGAGCACCGCATTCCCATTCTCGAAGCGCCGCCGCTGGCGCGTGCGCTCTACCGCCACAGTGAAATTGGTCAGCATATTCCCGGCACGCTGTACGCAGCCGTTGCCGAAGTGCTGGCCTGGGTATGGCAACTGCGCCGCTGGAAGGTGGAAGGCGGTCTGATCCCGAAACGACCTGTTAAATTGCCGGTGCCGGAAGCGCTGGACTTCGCTGGAGAACAAAAATCTGATGGCTAATCTGGCCGCTTTACTTCGCCTACCCGGCAACTTTAAAGACACGCAGTGGAAAGTCCTTGCAGGGCCGATCCTGATCCTGCTGATCCTGTCGATGATGGTGCTGCCGTTACCGCCGTTTATTCTCGACCTGCTGTTTACCTTTAACATTGCGCTGTCGATCATGGTGCTGCTGGTGGCGATGTTCACCCAGCGTACGCTGGAGTTCGCCGCGTTTCCGACCATCCTGCTGTTTTCCACCTTATTACGTCTGGCGCTGAACGTCGCCTCCACGCGTATTATTCTGATGGAGGGCCATACCGGTGCCGCTGCGGCCGGTCAGGTGGTAGAAGCGTTTGGCCACTTCCTTGTCGGCGGTAATTTCGCCATCGGTATCGTGGTGTTCGTGATCCTCGTTATCATCAACTTTATGGTTATCACCAAGGGTGCCGGGCGTATTGCGGAAGTTGGCGCGCGCTTTGTACTCGACGGGATGCCGGGTAAACAGATGGCGATTGACGCCGACCTTAACGCCGGGCTGATTGGCGAAGAGGAAGCGAAGAAGCGCCGTTCTGACGTCACCCAGGAAGCTGATTTCTACGGTTCGATGGACGGTGCCAGTAAGTTCGTGCGCGGCGACGCCGTCGCCGGCATCATGATTATGATCATTAACGTGATCGGCGGCCTGCTGGTGGGCGTGGTGCAGCACGGGATGGATGCGGGCCATGCGGCCGAAACCTACACGCTGCTGACCATCGGTGACGGCCTGGTGGCCCAGATCCCTGCGCTGGTCATCTCGACGGCGGCGGGTGTGATCGTCACCCGCGTCGGCACTGACCAGGACGTCGGTGAGCAGATGGTGGGCCAGCTGTTTAACAACCCGCGCGTTATGATGCTCAGCGCCGGGGTGCTCGGTCTGCTCGGTCTGGTGCCGGGTATGCCAAATCTGGTGTTCCTGCTGTTTACCGCGGCCCTGCTGGGGCTGGCCTGGTGGGTCCGTGGCAAAGAGATGAAGCCGAAAGAGGCGGCTGTACCGCAGACGCTGATGAAGCAGCCGGAAACCGCCGCCAGCGTTGAAGCGACCTGGGGCGATGTGCAGCTGGAAGATTCGCTGGGCATGGAGGTGGGCTATCGCCTGATCCCGATGGTCGACAGCGCCCAGGACGGGGAACTGCTCGGGCGTATCCGCAGTATTCGTAAGAAATTTGCCCAGGAGATGGGCTTCCTGCCCCCGGTGGTTCACATCCGCGACAATATGGATCTCACCCCGGCGCGCTACCGTATTCTGATGAAAGGCGTGGAGATTGGCAGCGGTGATGCCTATCCGGGGCGCTGGATGGCAATCAACCCAGGTACGGCGGCCGGTACGCTGCCGGGTGAAGCGACGGTAGACCCGGCCTTTGGCCTGGAAGCTATCTGGATCGACAGTGCGTTGAAAGAGCAGGCGCAGATCCAGGGCTTCACGGTTGTGGAAGCGAGCACCGTGGTCGCGACCCACCTGAACCATCTGATTGGTCAGTACGCCAGCGAGCTGTTTGGCCGCCAGGAAGCACAGCAGCTGCTGGACCGCGTGACGCAGGAAATGCCGAAGCTGACGGAAGACCTGATCCCCGGCGTGATCACCCTGACCACGCTGCACAAAGTCCTGCAGAATCTGCTGGCCGAACGCGTCTCTATTCGCGATATGCGCACGATTATTGAGACACTGGCAGAACATGCCTCAGTGCAAACCGACCCTCAGGAACTGACCTCGGTAGTTCGTGTGGCGCTGGGTCGTGCCATTACGCAGCAGTGGTTCCCTGGTCAAGGCGAAGTACAGGTTATTGGACTGGACGCCACGCTTGAGCGCCTGCTGTTGCAGGCTCTGCAGGGCGGTGGTGGCCTGGAGCCGGGGCTGGCTGACCGTCTGCTGGCCCAGGCGCAGACGGCGCTGCAACATCAGGAAGGGCTGGGTGCCCCACCGGTGCTGCTGGTGAACCATCCGCTGCGTGCGCTGCTGGCGCGCTTCCTGCGTCGTTCGCTGCCGCAGCTGATGGTGATCTCAAATATGGAACTGACCGACAACCGCAATATTCGTATGACTTCAACGATCGGAGGCCATTGATGAAAGCGCTAGCGTGGCTGATGCTGGCTCTGCCGGGGTTTTGCCAGGCCGCCGACGGTGGCTGGCACGCCAGCGCCAGCGGCCCGTCACTGCCAAACCGGGGCGTACAGGCATCATCGCGGCCGCTGACGCCGCCGCAGCCTGTTGCCGGAGAGATGACTGAAGTGATCTGGCGCTACACGCTGAGCGCGCCAGCGCCGGCAGGGTTACAGGTGCGGCTGTGCTCCGGGAATCGCTGCGTACCGATCGAAGGTGCCAGCGGTTCCACGCGCGGATTGACCCACGTCGCTGCCGGAGAAACGTTACGCTTTATCTATCAGGTTGAAGGGAAAGGGCGGGTGTTTCCGGTGGTACACGTGGTGAGCAATGAAGTGATGGTGAATTACCAGTAGATACCCATCAATCTGTGTATGTGTAGTGGCCGACCTTTTGTTCCGGTCGGCCCCTGCAGATATTACATACGTTCTACGGTTTCAATTCCCAGCGTATCCAGACCCTGCTTCAGGGTTTTGGCCGTTAGCAGCGCCAGACGCAGGCGGCTCTGTTTGGTCGCATCGTCTTCGGCACTGAGGATCGGGCAGTGCTCGTAGAAGCCGGAGAATAACCCCGCCAGATCGTACAGATAAGCACACATCACGTGCGGCGTACCGTCGCGCGCCACCTGAGTAATGGTCTCTTCAAACTGCAACAGGCGAACGGCCAGTGCGGCTTCACGCTCTTCGCGGATAGCGGTCACGCCGCTGATGCCATGTTCATCAATCCCGGCTTTACGGAACACCGACAGCACGCGGGTATAGGCGTACTGCATATACGGCGCGGTGTTGCCTTCAAACGCCAGCATATTGTCCCAGTCAAAGATGTAGTCCGTGGTGCGGCTTTTCGACAGGTCGGCGTATTTTACCGCGCCGATACCGACAATACTGGCGAGCTTTTTCAGCTCGTCGGCAGGCATGTCAGGGTTTTTGCCCGCAACCAGGGCCGTGGCGCGTTCAATGGCCTCATCCAGCAGGTCAGAGAGTTTAATCGTCCCACCGGCACGGGTTTTAAACGGCTTGCCGTCTTTACCCAACATCATGCCGAACATGTGGTGTTCCAGCGGAATGCTGTCCGGCACATAGCCCGCTTTACGCACGATGGTCCAGGCCTGCATCAGGTGCTGATGCTGGCGTGAGTCAATGTAGTAAAGCACGCGGTCGGCTTTCAGGGTTTCGTAGCGATATTTAGCGCAGGCGATATCGGTGGTGGTGTAGAGGTAGCCGCCATCCTTTTTCTGGATGATGACGCCCATCGGGTCGCCGTCCTTGTTTTTGTACTCATCCAGGAAGACAACGGTGGCACCTTCGCTCTCTACCGCCAGGCCTTTGGCCTTCAGGTCGGCGACAATGCCCGGCAGCATGTCGTTGTACAGGCTTTCACCCATCACGTCGTTGCGCGTCAGGGTCACGTTCATGCGGTCATAAATGATCTGGTTCTGCGACATGGTAATGTCGACCAGCTTTTTCCACATCTTGCGGCAGTACTCGTCGCCGCCCTGCAGTTTCACCACGTAACCGCGCGCGCGCTCGGCAAACGCCGGGTCTTCGTCATAGGTGCGTTTGGCTTCACGGTAGAAGGCTTCCAGGTCCGCAAGCGCGATGTCTCCGTGCTGTTCGTTCTGCTGTTTTTCCAGGAAGGCAATCAGCATGCCGAACTGGGTGCCCCAGTCCCCGACGTGGTTAGCGCGGATGACGTGATGGCCGAGGAACTCCTGGGTACGGACCGCCGCATCACCAATGATGGTGGAACGCACGTGACCGACGTGCATCTCTTTCGCCACGTTCGGGGCAGAGTAGTCGATGACCACCGTCTGCGGTTCAACGGGTGCCACGCCCAGTTTAGGGGCTGCCAGCACGCTGTCTATCTGGGTGGAGAGCCACTCAGGGGCGAGGAAGATATTGATAAAGCCGGGGCCGGCAATTTCAACTTTTTGCGCAATACCGGTGAGGTCCAGCTGCTCCAGCACTTTTTCGGCCAGTTGTCGCGGTGGCATTGCCAGGCTTTTCGCCACGGCCATCATACCGTTGGCCTGGTAATCACCAAATTGCGCTTTTGCCGACTGGCGCACCTGAGGCTCGCAATCTGCCGGAGCACCCACTGCGATCATCGCCTGACTGACTTTTTCTGAGAGAAGGGCCTGAATATTCACCGAGTTACCTTAATTTTTTGAAAGCCTGCACGCTGGCAAAGGCCATTGCCACGCCGCCGCCGTCAAAGTGAGATTCACTCATGGCGCAGCGCTTAAAAAAGAAGGGGAAAAGTATACTGCATTTAGGGACAAGTTATCCAGGAACCTGAGCGCCTGGATAACTTGTGAGTCAGGCGTGGAAAACAGAGGGGGAAGGTCTTTTCCACGTAATCAGACTAGCGGCGACGCTGCGGCCGGTGCGGGCTGGCCACCGTCGTTTTTCCATTCCGTACCTTCCAGTGGCGTAAAATAGCAAACCCCATCATCGCAATCAGTACGGCGACAAGTAATAACATAAGCATTGAGCTTTCCTTGTGTTGATGGTCGGGACAAATCTATAAGAAAGCAGAATAGCGTACAATGTACGCCCAGGGATTTAGGAATTGTCGCATTGTATAAATTTAACTAAACTAAAACAGAAAGTTAAAGGCCGTTTTCTAAAAAAACCTCTGGTACTGAACCAGCGAATACTGGATAACACAGCGGCTAAACAGGCAATTAATATGATTAATTCTGATTAATACGGGGGTTTCCATCAAATAATCTGGTCTTCAAATATGTACGGGTTAAGTATCATTGATAAGATAAATTACTGTAAGTGAAGGATTTCAGGATGTCAGGCATCAAAAATGCAGAAGAATTAAGCGATCTGGTTAATGATTTACCGCGCTTTTTACATTCCCTTAACCAACTGGCGCAGCGTTTAGACCTTGCGCTGGACGATCTGGAGGTGGACCACATTGCCGTCAGGTGCCATCAGAACACCACTGCAGAGCGCTGGAAGCAGGGGCTGTTACGCTGCGGTTCGCTGTTCTCGGAGAAGATAATTGCCGGCCGTCCGATTGCCCTGTTTGAATTAACCACACCGCTGGCGGTGGGGCCCTGGAACATCAGCGTGATCGAACTGCCGTGGCCGGGGCAGCGCCTGTATCGTCATGAAGGCTGGGAGCATATTGAAGTGGTGCTGCGCGGGGACGAGCAGACGCTTGGTGCGCGGGCGCTGGCGTTGATGGGTGACGAGGGGCTGACGCAGCCGGGTATCTCGGTGAAAACCAGCGCCCCGCAGGGACAGGGCGAACGCCTGCCGAACCCGACGCTGGCCGTCACGGACGGGCAGGTCACCATCAAGTTCCATCCGTGGAGCCTGAAAGAGATTGTGGAGAGCGAAAGCTAGCGGCCGATAGCCAGCGCCAGCGTCATGCGGCGCAGGGCTTCATCGAGCAGCGCGCGCTGGCAGCCAAAATTGAAACGAATGAACTTATCGTTGCCAAAATCCCGCCCTGGCGAGAATCCCAGCCCGTGTTTTTCAAAAAACAGCGCCGGGCTGGCCACGTTTAACCTGCTGGCATCAATCCAGGCCAGATAGCTGCCTTCCGGTGACGCCATGCTGAGGCCGGGGAGTTTGTTAACGTGCTGGGCCAGAGCGTCGCGGTTACTGCGCAGATACGCCAGCTGCGCGTCCAGCCACGGTTGCCCGTCGCGCCATGCGGCCGTGGCGGCAACAAACGCCAGCACATCCACATCCGGCACCAGACCTTTACGTTCACGGTTGAAACGTGCGCGTAACTCAGGGTTAGGAATGATTGCCAGCGACGCGCCCAGCCCGGCAATGTTGAAGCTTTTTGACGGTGACAGCAGGGTCACGGAGCGCTGGGCTGCGTCTTCGCTCAGGCTGGCAAACGGGATGTGTTCGACCCCCTCTTCCAGCAGCAGGTCACAGTGTATTTCATCAGAGCAGACCACCAGGTCGTGGCGGCGGGCGAAGCGCAACTGGGCTTCCAGCTCCTCACGACGATAAACCGTGCCGCCGGGATTCTGTGGGTTGCAGAGCAGCAGCAATTTTTCACGCCCGGTCAGTTCGCCTTCCAGCGTGTCAAAATCCACCACCCAGCGCTGTTGCTGAAGCTGAAGAGGGGCGCTGAGCTGGGCGCGGCCAGCCAGTTTTGCTGCCTGGTGGAAAGGGGGATAAATTGGCGTTGGCGCTACGGTCCCTTCGTCTGGCGCGGTGAACGCCCGAACGCACAGGTTCAGGCCGGTCACCACGCCCGGCAAAAATACCAGCCACTCGGGCTGGATATGCCAGTTATAGCGCGTCAGCATCCGCTCGATAACCACCTCGGTAAAGGCCTGTGGTGGCACACCGTAACCAAAGATTCCGTGTGAGACGCGCGTCTGTAATGCTTCGGTAATACAGTCAGCTACGCGAAAATCGGTATCAGCAACCCATAACGGAAGGATATCCCGATCACCATATTTTCTCCATTTCAGGCTATCGCTGTGACGGCGGTCTATCCGTTGGTCGAAATTGAATGCCATGATGATGATTCCCGTTAAAATAAATACCTGCAATACCGATCAGACTAATCATCGGCATTGAAATAAACAACCAGCCAGCAGTGATAAACCGGAGGATGGGATGCGAAAACTGGAAATATGCTGCTACGGAGTGGAGTGTGCCGTCACCGCAGAGCGGGCGGGGGCTGACCGCGTTGAGCTTTGCTCCGCACCGACTGAAGGGGGGCTGACCCCGTCGGCGGGCGCGCTGATCGCTGCGCGTCGTCGCGTCGGGATCCCGGTTCACCCTATTGTGCGCCCGCGCGGCGGGGATTTTTGCTACAGCGATATTGAATTTGAACTGATGAAATCGGATATCGATTTTATCCGTGAGCAGGGCTTTCCCGGTCTGGTGATTGGGATACTGGATGTTGACGGCCACATTGATATGCCGCGTATGACGCAGGTGATGCAGCAGTGCCAGGGAATGGCGGTCACGTTTCACCGCGCCTTTGACCTTTGCCATAATCCACTGACCGCGCTGAAACAGCTGACGGATTTGGGGGTGGCACGCATTTTAACCTCCGGTCAGCAGCAGAGCGCTGAAAGCGGATTACCTTTGCTCAGGGAACTTAACCGCATGGCCCGTGGTCTAACCGTTATGGCAGGCGCGGGTGTGCGCATGAGCAATGTTCAAAAGTTTATCGACGCGGGTTTGCTGGAGCTGCACAGCTCTGCCAGCCAGCGTATTCCTTCACCGATGCGTTACCGTAAAGCAGGCGTCTCGATGTGTTCAGAGACGGATAATGACGAGTTCAGCCGCTCCTGCGTGGATGGTGATGTGGTCGCCGCGATGAAAAGTGTGATGTCGCTCGGCGCGCCGGTGAAAGTAGCCTGACAGGGGGTCGTTTCCTGAGCTCCCAATCAAACGATTTTGCCGCGCAGCACGCCGATCGGTGACGTGATGTTTGCAAGTACCAGACCCCAGCGACTTTGGTTGGGGTTTTTTTTGCTTCCGGAACGGGTAGTTAGTGCATGGCGACCTGAAAAAATTCTACACTGCACCATCTTCTTCATTTGTCATGAGAGTCGTGATGAATATTCAGCTACCTGGTTTAACTCTGATGGCAACGCTGGTTTTGCTGCTGGCTCCGGCTGCGCAGGCAGCGACGGATTGCGTCGCGGGCTATCAGCAGATCAACAACAATAACAGCATCTTGATGCTGGGGGGAACGGCCAGAGGACCCGTCAAACAGTTTGTCCTCGGTGAGTTTGGCAAGGATGTTGACCAGCAAAAACGCATGATCGGCGAGTTTGATCGCTGTGGGGTGCTGCAACACGCCGACATCCGCTTTGACAAGCAAGAAGGCAGCTTCCAGGTCAGGGTGGTGCAGAGCATTGAACACGTCTACGATGGCTGGCTTTCCAGCTATACGATTTCGGTTACCGACCAGCGTAACGGTAAGGAAACGGTGATCAATGACAAGCAGGGGACGACGCATTATCGCACCGACCGACGCGGCAGGATTGTCAGCGCTACCGACACCTTTACCTTAAAAGGCGAAGACGGCTTCACGGAAACCACGCACTTTTTCGACCGCCAGTCGCGGCTGATCCGCAGCGTTGCGCGCGGTACAGACCCCAGCACTAATGGCGTATCTATCTACCGCTGGAATAACAAAAATCACCTGCTGGCCCTGGATACTGACGGGCAAAAAATGACGTGGGCCTATGATAAGGACGAGCGCGAATTAGTGATGAATATCCGTTCTGATACGCCCATGAACAGCATGACGAATCAGATTGAGTGCCAGCTCTGGGATGACGAGGGAAACTGCACGCTGAGCTATTCGCGTGAGATGGAGGTTTATCCTGGCGGCATTATCCGCCGCAATATCACAGCGGCCTACCGCTATGAATACTGGGAATAGGCACCACGCCCGCAAGACAGAGCCGGCCTGACGGCTGGCCCTGAATTCTTAGCACTATGTTCAGGAAGATTTAAGGCTTCGTCGCAATTAGCACGGCGCGCAGCGGGGCAGGGTAGCCTTCCACCGTTTTTGTCGGGTCATTCGGGTCGAGGAACTCGGCCAGCGACTCACTGGTCATCCAGCTGGTGCGGCGCTGTTCGTCGGTGCTGGTCACCGAGTAATCGGCAATACGCACGTCAACGAAACCGCACTTTTCCAGCCAGTTTTTTAACGCGCCGGTGGAAGGAATGAAGTAAACGTTACGCATCTGAGCGTAGCGTTCGCCCGGCACCAGCACCTGCAGATCGTCCCCTTCAACCACCAGCGTTTCCAGCACCAGCTCACCGCCGCTGACCAGCTGGTTTTTCAGCTGGAAAAGATGGTCGAGCGGGGAGCGACGGTGGTAAAGCACGCCCATAGAGAACACGGTATCGAAGGCTTTCAGCTCCGGCAGCTGCTCAATGCCCAGCGGCAGCAGGTGCGCCCGCTGGTCGTTGCCCAGCAGCTTGCGTACCGCCTCAAACTGGCAGAGGAACAGCTGCATCGGATCGATGCCCACCACCAGGTTAGCGCCTGCGCCCAGCATACGCCACATGTGGTAACCGCTGCCGCAGCCGACGTCCAGCACGGTACGCCCGGCCAGCGGCGAGATATGCGGCAGAACCCGCTCCCACTTCCAGTCTGAGCGCCATTCCGTATCGATATTCACGCCGTACAGGGAGAACGGCCCTTTACGCCACGGCATCAGATTGCGCAGCAGCTTTTCAATGCCGTCGCGCTGGCGGGCAGACAATTGGTTGCTGTCGGCGGTCACGCCGTGCAGCAGGTCCAGCGTTTCCGGGGTCAGGGCAGGCAGGTATTCCACCGCGCGGTCCCAGTTTTTGAAGTGGCCGTGCAGGGCTTCGCGCTGCCAGGTGGCGATCTGCGCAGGCAGGGTTTCCAGCCAGTGTGAAAGCGGGCCTTTGGCAATAAGTTGATAAAAATTTCCGAAATCCATCAGGGTTGACCTGCTTTTAAGGCCACCAGAGAGCCAAAGTTAAAACACTGGAACCACAGCTCGGCATGCTGAAAACCGGCCGTGTGCAGACGTTGTTTGTGTGTTTCCACGCTGTCGGTCAGCATCACGTTTTCCAGCATGCTGCGCTTCTGGCTGATCTCCAGTTCGCTGTAGCCGTTGGCACGTTTAAAGTCGTGATGCATATTAAACAACAGTTCACCGACGTCGGCGTCAGCAAAGCTGAATTTCTCCGACAGCACCAGGGCGCCGCCAGGCCGCAGACCCTGAAAGATAGTATTCAGCAACTGCTGGCGCTCTTCGGGGGCCAGGAACTGCAGGGTGAAATTCAGCACCACCAGAGAGGCATTTTCGATCGGGATCTGACGAATATCAGCTTCGATCACCTCTACCGGCGTGTCGGCGCGGAAGGCATCAAGATGGCGGCGGCAGCGTTCGACCATGGCCGGGGAGTTATCGACGGCAATGATTTGACAGCCGGGCACCTGAATGTTGCGCCGTACCGACAGGGTGGCCGCGCCCAGCGAGCAGCCGAGATCGTAAACCCTGGAGTCGGGCTGAACAAAGCGCTCGGCTAACATGCCAATCATTGAAATAATGTTGGAATAGCCGGGCACGGAACGCTGAATCATATCGGGAAAGACTTCAGCAACGCGCTCATCAAACGTCCAGTCGCCCAGTCTGGCAATCGGCGCGGAGAACAGCGTATCGCGGTTAGACATAGTGGTAAGTCCGGGGAAGCTAACGGAAAGGGCATATTCTGGCAGAAAGCGGGACAGGCTGCACCTTTTCTGCCAGCAGAGAGCGGTCAGGCGCTGCCGAGAACCAGGTCCCAGGGCAGGAAAAGCAGATTAACCACCACCATGCCTGCCAGTGACAGGAGAGTAAGCAGCATTCCGTTACGACGCCACAGCACGGTGCGGCTGCGCAGGCCGTGGGCATGCATTATACGGCCAAAGAAGAAAAACAGCCCCAGCAGATGCAGCATCCAGATATCGGCACCGTTCATCTCCATCATCACCAGCAAAAACAGGGCGACGGGGATATTTTCTACCGCGTTACCGTGAATGCGGATAGCCAGCTGTAAATCAGACACGCCACCGTCACCAATTGATACCCGGTACTGACGACGTAACCGCACGACATCAAGTAAAAATTTAAGAATTAACAGCGTACCGAGAACCACGTAAAGCGCACTGACCATCTCTCACTCCATGATGTAAGAATTATCTTGCCGAACAGGGTAACGAAGAAACGCCAGGCTGTCGCCTGCCGTGGCTTCAAAACAGCATCTCCTGACGCGGCCAGTCAGGCGCGTCACCGACACCGGGTAACGCCTGCTGCAAGGCGGGCCAGAGTGCACGCACCAGCTCCGGGGCGAAGCCGACGTCCGGGGTGTGAATAAACAGCCACGGCTGGCCGCTTTCGCACCACTGAGGGAGGCGCGAAAGCCAGGCGTCGAACCAGCGCAGATTAGCAGCCGTGTCGTCACCGCCGATAAAGCGAATCATCGGCGCGTCGGCCGTCATGACGGCATGGACCGGCAGCTTTGGCTTCTTACGCTGGGCTTCTGTAATTGCCGCCGTTGACGGGATGGCACTGTGTACCCCACGCGTATCCAGGATCACCCGGTTGACGCCGCGCTGATGCAGCCCGCGATTCAGCGCCTGTTCTTCCCCGCCTTTGGCAAAAAACGCCGGGTGCCGGACTTCAACGCCATAGCGGAATTCACCGGGCAGGGTGGCAATGAAGTCCCAGAGTGTGGGCAGATCGGCGGGAGAGAACGCCGCAGGAAGCTGTAACCAGAACTGACCGATGCGGTCGGCCAGCGGGGCCAGCAGGCTGAAAAACTCCGCGCTGAGGTCGCCGCACTGGCGCAGTGCCGCCTGGTGGCTGATGGTGGCCGGGAATTTAAAACAGAAGCGGAAATCATCGTGAGTCATTGCCCGCCAGCGCTGCACCACCTCCGGGCGCGGCAGGGCATACAGCGTGGTATTGCCCTCAACGCAGTTAAAGTGACGCGCATAATCTTCCAGGGTGGTCATCCCCAGTTTTTTCCATTGCGGATGCTGCCACTGCGGCAGGCCGAGATACAGCGGGGTCATCGCTTATCCTGGTTGGGTGAGTTGCCGGCGACTTTAACGTGAGCGGGCGGAGAAGCGCAAGGCGAAGCGTGGGGAAGAGACCGGTTCCCTCCGGTCGGTGGTACGTTAAGACAGCGCGGCAATCACCTCGTCCGTCTGACGCACCCGTGCAATACGTGGGAAAATCCACGCCATGCTGGCCTGATGCTGCTCTGCGCTGGCGGTGCTGCAAATATCTTCGGCAATCACCAGGTTAAAGCCGAGTTCCCAGGCGTTACGTGCGGTCGATTCCACGCCGATATTGGTGGCAATCCCACCCAGCACGATGGTGTCAATACCGCGGCGACGCAGCTGCAACTCAAGGTCAGTGCCGTAAAATGCGCCCCACTGGCGTTTGGTGACATGAAGATCGCTGTCCTGCACATTCAGCGCCTGAGGATAATCCCACCAGTTGTCCGGCAGTGCTCCACCGGCGTGAGCCGCATCCACCGGCTGTTTCAGGGCCTCAGCAAAGCTGGCTGACCAGCCCACGCGTACCAGCACCACGGGCGCTTCGACAGCGCGAAAAGCGGCGGCCAGCGTAGCCGAACGGCTGACCACCTCAGCGGCGGCGTGAGGGGCCTGACCAAACGGCAGAATACCTTCCTGCAGGTCGATCAGGACCAGCGCGGTGGTGTGAGGGTTGAGTTTCAACATCAGATTCTCCGGGAGAGGGTGGGAAATCGTTGAGAATACAAAGAAACCGCCTTTTGGTGCGATGAAAATGATGTGGGTAAAGGGGAGAGTTTTGTTAGCGGTTATGTCGTGGTGATGATGTTTTGTTAACCATCTGATGCAGAGAGAGGACTTCCTGAGGTTTTTCTGCCATTTTCCCGCGCTGACAGCACTTATCCTGTGAGCCATTTTCCATTATAATGGCAGCCATTTTTCGCGGCAGCAGCGCTCCTCAGAGCAGGATATTGACCATAAAGCTGCGCCAGCAGCGCTGAAGTTAAAAGGATATCGTTATGCGTACTGAGTATTGTGGACAGATCAATCTGTCTCATGTAGGCCAGCAAGTGACACTGTGCGGTTGGGTTAATCGCCGCCGCGATCTCGGCAGCCTGATCTTTATTGATATGCGTGACCGTGAAGGCATTGTTCAGGTGTTCTTCGACCCGGACCGTCAGGAGGCTTTCCAGCGCGCTTCTGAGCTGCGTAACGAGTTCTGCATTCAGCTCACCGGCACCGTGCGTGCGCGTGATGAGAAGAACAAAAACAGCGATATGGCGACCGGTGAAATTGAAGTGTTCGCCACCGACCTGACCATCATTAACCGCTCCGAACCGCTGCCGCTAGACTCCAACATGGCGAACAGCGAAGAAGCGCGTCTGAAGTATCGTTATCTTGACCTGCGTCGCCCGGATATGGCGAACCGTCTGAAAGCCCGCGCCAAAATTACCAGCTTTGTGCGCCGCTTTATGGATGAGCACGGCTTCCTTGATATTGAAACCCCGATGCTGACCAAGGCCACGCCGGAAGGTGCCCGTGACTACCTGGTGCCGAGCCGCGTCCATAAAGGCAAATTCTATGCGCTGCCTCAGTCACCCCAGCTGTTTAAACAGCTGCTGATGATGTCGGGCTTCGACCGCTACTATCAGATCGTCAAATGCTTCCGTGACGAAGATTTACGCGCTGACCGTCAGCCAGAATTCACCCAGATCGATGTTGAAACCTCGTTTATGACCGCACCGCAGGTGCGCGAAATCATGGAGCGCCTGGTACGCAATCTGTGGGTTGAGGTGAAGTCTGTTGAGCTGGGCGATTTCCCGACCATGACCTTCGCAGAGGCAATGCGCCGTTACGGCTCTGATAAGCCGGACCTGCGTAACCCGATGGAGCTGGTGGACGTGGCTGACCTGGTGAAAGACGTTGAGTTCAGCGTGTTCTCCGGCCCGGCGAACGATGCCAAAGGTCGCGTCGCGACCCTGCGTGTGCCGGGTGGCGCACAGCTGAGCCGTAAGCAGATTGACGACTACACGAAGTTCATTGAAATTTACGGCGCGAAAGGTCTGGCCTGGATGAAGGTCAACGAGCGTGCCAAAGGCCTGGAAGGCGTCGCCAGCCCGGTCGCCAAGTTCCTGAATGCTGATATTGTCGAAGAGATTCTGGCGCGCAACGGCGCTGCCGACGGCGACATCATCTTCTTCGGTGCGGGCAGCGCGAAAGTGGTGGCCGATGCGCTGGGTGCCCTGCGTCTGAAGCTGGGCCGTGACCTGAAGATCACCAATGAATCTGCCTGGGCGCCGCTGTGGGTGGTTGACTTCCCGATGTTCGAAGAAGACGGCGAAGGTGGACTGACGGCGATGCACCATCCGTTCACTGCGCCGAAGGATATGACGCCGGAAGCGCTGAAAGAGGCGCCGGAAACCGCGATTGCCAACGCTTACGATATGGTGATCAACGGTTATGAAGTGGGGGGCGGTTCCGTGCGTATCCACAACGGTCAGATGCAGCAGACCGTGTTCGGCATTCTCGGTATTGCCGAGCACGAGCAGCGTGAGAAGTTCGGCTTCCTGCTGGATGCCCTGAAATTCGGTACACCGCCGCACGCGGGTCTGGCCTTTGGTCTTGACCGCCTGGTGATGCTGCTGACCGGCACTGATAACATCCGTGACGTGATCGCCTTCCCGAAAACCACTGCGGCGGCCTGTCTGATGACCGAAGCGCCGAACTTTGCCAACCCGGCCTCGCTGGCTGAGCTGGGCATTGAAGTGGTGAAAAAAGTGAAAGATCAGCCGTCAGAGAACGAATAATGGCGTTCAAGCATCCGGTTTCGGTACTGGTGGTGATTTATGCCCTGGATACCCGGCGGGTGCTGATGTTGCAGCGGCGGGATGATGTGGATTTCTGGCAGTCGGTCACCGGCAGCCAGGAGCCCGGTGAAAGCCTGGCGCAGACCGCGCAGCGGGAAGTGCAGGAAGAGGTGGGAATTGATATTAACGCCGGGCAGCTCACATTAGTGGACTGCCAGCGTCAGATAGAATTCGAAATCTTTGCGCACTTTCGCCACCGCTATGCGCCGGAAATCACCCATAACCGGGAACACTGGTTCACCCTGGCGCTTCCCGCACAGTGCAATATCACATTGAGCGAGCATCTGGCCTTTCAGTGGCTGGATGCCCCGGCCGCCGCCGCGCTCACTAAGTCCTGGAGTAACCGCCAGGCAATTGAAGAATTTGTAAACTAAATATTGTTTTGATTTTAGCCAAAAGTCAGGCGTATATCGGCGCAGTGAAGGTGTTCACCGCCAGCGCGGAGGAAGCGGAGCGTACTGCGGTGCGTGAGCATTCCAGGCACTGCCGGGGACAACGACACCAGCAAGATAGCCTGTCCAGAGCCAATTTGGAGACTTAGAGTATATGGCGGGACATAGTAAATGGGCGAATACCAAGCACCGCAAGGCTGCTCAGGATTCCAAACGCGGTAAAATTTTCACCAAAATCATTCGTGAGCTGGTGACGGCTGCCAAACTGGGCGGCGGTGATGCCAACTCCAACCCGCGTCTGCGCGCGGCGATGGACAAAGCGCTGTCAAACAACATGACCCGTGACACCATGAACCGTGCGATTGCACGCGGCGTGGGCGGTGATGATGACAGCAACATGGAAACCATCATCTATGAAGGCTACGGCCCCGGCGGCACCGCTGTCATGGTGGAATGCCTGAGCGACAACCGCAACCGTACCGTATCTGAAGTGCGCCATGCCTTTACGAAAACGGGTGGTAACCTCGGAACCGACGGGTCGGTGGCTTACCTCTTCACGAAGAAGGGCGTGATCACTTTCGCACCGGGTCTGGAAGAAGATACGGTCATGGACGCCGCGCTGGAAGCGGGTGCCGACGACGTGATGACCTATGACGATGGCACGATCGATGTGTTCACCCCATGGGAAAATCTGGGCGCGGTAAAAGATGCGCTGGAAGCGGCTGGCCTGACGGCAGAAAGTGCCGAAGTCACCATGATCCCGTCAACCAAAGCGGATATGGATGCGGAAACCGCACCTAAACTGCTGCGTCTGATCGATATGCTGGAAGACTGCGACGACGTGCAGGAGGTTTACCATAACGGTGAAATTTCTGACGAGGTAGCGGAAACCCTGTGATCCACCGACTGTCACACTCAGTGAGCGCGTAATGGCTATTATTTTGGGGATAGACCCCGGTTCGCGCATCACCGGTTACGGTGTGATCCGGCAGGTGGGGCGGCAGTTAACCTATCTGGGCAGCGGCTGTATCCGCACCAGCGTGACCGATCTGCCGACGCGCCTGAAACTGATTTATGCAGGCGTCAGCGAGATCATCACCCAGTTTCAGCCGGAGTTTTTCGCGATTGAGCAGGTGTTTATGGCGAAAAACGCCGACTCAGCGCTGAAGCTGGGCCAGGCACGCGGTGCGGCCATTGTCGCTGCGGTCAACCAGGACCTGCCGGTGTTCGAGTATGCGGCCCGTCAGGTCAAGCAGACGGTAGTAGGAATTGGCAGCGCGGAAAAAAGCCAGGTTCAGCATATGGTGCGAACCCTGCTGAAGCTGCCTGCCAACCCGCAGGCGGATGCCGCCGATGCGCTGGCGATTGCCATTACCCACTGCCATCTGAGCCAGAACGTGACGCGCATTGGTGAAGGCAGGCTTAACCTTGCGCGTGGCCGTCTGAGTTAGTCACGGACGCTAAGGTAATCTCAACAGGCTGGATATTCATCCAGCCTTTTTTATGCTATAAACTCCCCTCTTAACCGTTATCTGAAGGAAGCGAATGTGATAGGTCGTCTGAGAGGCATTATCCTGGAAAAGCAGCCGCCTGTGGTGTTACTGGAAGCGAGCGGCGTGGGTTATGAGGTGCAAATGCCTATGACCTGTTTTTATGAGCTTCCCGACCTCAATCATGAAGCGGTGATTTTTACCCACTTTGTGGTGCGCGAAGATGCGCAGCTGCTGTTCGGTTTTAACAGCAAGCCTGAACGCGCCCTGTTTCGCGAGCTGATCAAGGTTAACGGCGTGGGGCCTAAGCTGGCGCTGGCGATCCTGTCCGGCATGTCGGCACAGCAGTTTGTGACCGCCGTTGAGCGTGAAGAGATTGCCGCCCTGGTGAAACTGCCGGGCGTGGGCAAGAAGACCGCCGAGCGTCTGGTGGTGGAAATGAAAGACCGCTTTAAAGGGATGCACGGTGACCTGTTTGCCACCGATGCGCCGTTTGCACTGACCAGCGAGATGCCGGTCGAAGCCGCGAACGATGCGGAAAGCGAAGCGGTTTCCGCGCTGGTGGCGCTGGGCTACAAGCCGCAGGAAGCCAGCCGTATGATCAGCAAAGTCGGCAAGCCGACCGCCGACTGCGAAACACTGATCCGCGAAGCCCTGCGCGCCGCTATTTGATTTGAGGTAGAGCATGATTGAAGCCGACCGCCTGGTCTCCGCCGGGGTCATCACCGAAGAAGAAGTCATCGACCGCGCTATCCGCCCGAAGATGCTGGCGGAGTATGTCGGCCAGCCGGTGGTACGCGAGCAGATGGAGATCTTCATCGAAGCCGCAAAAAATCGCGGTGATGCACTCGACCATCTGCTGATCTTTGGCCCGCCGGGCCTGGGGAAAACCACGCTGGCGAATATTGTCGCCAACGAGATGGGCGTGAATCTGCGGACCACCTCCGGACCGGTGCTGGAGAAAGCGGGCGATCTGGCGGCGATGCTCACCAACCTTGAACCTCACGACGTGTTGTTTATCGATGAGATCCACCGACTGTCGCCGGTGGTTGAAGAGGTGCTGTATCCGGCAATGGAAGATTACCAGCTGGATATCATGATTGGTGAAGGTCCTGGCGCTCGGTCGATCAAACTCGACCTGCCGCCGTTTACCCTGATTGGGGCCACCACCCGTGCCGGATCGCTGACGTCGCCGTTGCGCGATCGTTTTGGCATTGTGCAGCGCCTGGAGTTTTACCGGGTGGAAGATTTGCAGCACATTGTGGCGCGCAGCGCCTCCTGCCTCGGGCTGCCGCTGAGCGACGAGGGTGCGCTGGAGATTGCCCGCCGCGCGCGCGGAACGCCGCGCATTGCCAACCGTCTGCTACGACGGGTCCGTGATTTTGCCGAAGTGCGTGCTGCCGGAAATATGAGCGGGGATGTGACGTCCAAAGCGCTGGATATGCTCAGCGTGGATACCGAAGGTTTTGACTATATGGATCGCAAGCTGCTGCTGGCGATTATCGATAAATTTATGGGTGGCCCGGTAGGGCTGGATAACCTGGCGGCGGCGATTGGTGAAGAGCGTGAAACCATCGAAGACGTGCTGGAACCCTATCTGATACAGCAGGGCTTTATTCAGCGAACGCCGCGTGGCCGAATGGCGACCGGTCACGCATATAAACACTTCGGTATTGACCGTCCTGAATAAGGTGCGTTCCCTGAGATAAAGGGCCGATCGAAAAGAGGATCGGCCCCTGCAAGGCTGTCCGGCACAGAATCGTCCCGGATATCACACCGCCGGCTTTTTCACCATACTGATGATAAACATCGCCGCCGCGCCCAGCACCACGGAAGGGCCGGCTGGCGTATCGTAAAACGCTGAGAACGTCAGGCCGGCCGTCACGGCCAGAATGCCCACCACCACGGCCAACCCTGCCATCTGTTCCGGCGAACGTGCGAAGCGACGTGCGGTTGCGGCCGGGATAATCAGCAGTGAGGTGATAATCAGCGCGCCGACAAACTTCATCGCCACCCCAATAGTCAGTGCCGTAATCAGCATCAGTATCATTTTGGTACGCTGAATATTCACGCCGTCCACCTGCGCCAGATCGGGGCTGATGGTCAGAGAGAGCAGGGCGCGCCACTGCCAGCCCAGCAGCAGCATCACCACCACTACGCCTGCCAGAATCGTCCACAGATCCTCCGGCGTTACCGCCAGCAGGTCGCCAAACAGGTAGGCCATCAGATCCACACGTACGTCAGACATCAGGCTGACCACCACCATGCCCAGCGAAAGCGCGCTGTGGGCCATAATCCCTAACAGGGTATCAATCGCCAGATGCGGACGCCGTTCCAGCCACACCAGCACCAGTGACAGCAGCAGCGTGACGGCAATGACGGCGTAAAACGGACTGACATTCAGCAACAGACCCAATGCCACGCCCAGCAGGGATGCGTGCGCCAGCGTGTCGCCAAAATAGGACATGCGACGCCAGACGACGAACGAACCCAGCGGCCCGGCGGCAATGGCCAGCAGCACACCCGCCAGCCAGCCCGGTAACAGTAACTCAATCATGGCGGCTGGTCCCTTTGCGCAGAATAATTCGCCCCTGCAGATCGTGACGATGGTTGTGATTATGGCGATAAATCGCCAGCTGCTCGGAGCCACGCGGGCCGAACATCGAGATAAATTCGGGGTGCTTAGAGACGGCTTCCGGCGTTCCGGAACAGCAGATATGGTGGTTGAGGCACAGCACTTCGTCGGTTTTAGCCATCACCAGGTGCAGGTCGTGAGAAACCATCAACACGCCACAGTTCAGCTCGCGGCGCAGCTGGTCGATCAGATCGTACAGCGCCACCTGCCCGTTAACGTCAACGCCCTGCGTCGGTTCATCAAGGACCAGCAGCTGCGGTTGATTGAGCAACGCCCGCGCCAGCAGCACGCGCTGCATTTCGCCCCCGGACAGTTTCTGCAGCGGATACTCCAGCAGCTGTCCGGCCTGAACGCGCTTCAGTGCGGGCAAAATATCCTCACGTCTGACGCCGGGCCTCAGCCGCATAAAGCGGTCAACGGTCAGGGGCAGGGTGACATCAAGGTGAATTTTTTGTGGCACATAGCCAATGCGCAGCTGGGCTGGACGCAGCAGCGTACCGGAGGTCGGGGCAATCAGCCCGAGAACCACACGTACCAGCGTCGATTTACCGGCGCCGTTCGGGCCCAGCAGGGTCAGAATACGGCCAGGCTGCAACGAAAGCGAAATATCGGACAGAACGCGACGCTGGCCGAAACTGACGGAAATTTTATCAAGAGTGATCAAAGATGACATGTCGATTACAGGTTGCAGAAATTTTCGGATGTTATAATATCACAATCCATCGACTCATCACGACAAATTGAATCATTATGTTACATAAAAAAACGCGTCTCTTTTCCATGCTGGCCGGCCTCGGCATTGCCGCTTCGCTTGCCCTCCCTGCCCAGGCCGATGTGGTGGCTTCGGTGAAACCGGTCGGCTTCATTGCCGCAGCCATCGCCGATGGCGTCACTCCGGTTCGGGTCTTGCTGCCTGACGGTGCCTCTGAGCACGATTATGCACTACGTCCATCAGACATTAAACGCTTGCAGAGCGCGGATCTGGTCGTCTGGGTTGGCCCTGAAATGGAGGCGTTTATGGCCCGGACAGCCGCTGCGTTACCGGCGCAAAAAAACGTTGAAATGAGTGCTCTTCCGGGGGTGAAACCTCTGTTGCTGAAAGGGGGAGAGGACGAGGAAGAAGAGGAGCATGACCACGCTCACGGCGCTGCTGACAGCCATGAACATCATCATCACGGCGAATATAATATGCACCTATGGATGTCGCCGGAAATTTCCAGGCAAACGGCGATTGCAATCCATGCAAAATTATTGGAACTTATGCCGCAGAGCAAGGACAAACTAGACGCAAACCTGCAGCATTTTGAGGCAGAACTGACGTCAGTCGATGCAAAAATCAGTAAGCAGTTGTCCCCGGTTAAAGGGAAAGGGTATTTCGTTTTTCATGATGCATACACTTACTTTGAAAAACACTTCGGTTTGACCCCACTCGGTCATTTTACCGTCAACCCTGAGATCCAACCCGGCGCACAGCGTTTACATCAAATACGAACACAGTTGGTTGAGCAAAAAGCAGCCTGCGTTTTTGCTGAGCCACAATTCAGGCCGGCCGTGATTGAAGCCGTTGCGAGAGGCACCACCGTGCGTTCAGGCACCCTGGACCCCCTCGGGACGGATATCACCCCAGGTAAAGACAGCTATGTGACATTCCTCTCACAGCTGTCCAGCCAGTATGCGAGCTGCCTGAAAGGAGAATAGAGGAACATTTAAGTGCAGCAGATATCCCGCGCTGTCGCCATGGCGTTTAACAATTTACCGCGGCCCCACCGCATTATGCTGGGGTCGTTGACCGTCGTAACGCTGGCTGTCACCCTGTGGCGGCCTTACGTTTATCACCCGGGCAGCGAAAGCCCGATTGTGAAGACGGTCGAACTGGAGAAAAATCAGCTGCGTACGCTGCTTCCTGAAGCCAGCGAGCCGATCGACCAGGATACACCGTCACCCTCTGACGATACCCCGACGGATGAAATTGATAACGATGTTGCGGATGAAAGCGGCACTCACGATTACGTGGTGTCGACCGGTGATACCCTCAGCAGCGTGTTAAACCAGTACGGCATTGAGATGTCGGACATCAGCCAGCTGGTAAAAAGTGATAAAGACCTGCGTAACCTGCAAATCGGTCAGCAGCTCTCATGGACGCTGAGTGACAAAGGCGATTTGCAGCGACTGACCTGGGAAGTCTCGCGCCGTGAAACCCGTACCTACGATCGTTCCGGAGACGGGTTTAAAGCCTCTTCTGTAATGCAAAAGGGCGAGTGGCAGAACAGCGTGCTCAGCGGCGTGGTTGACGGCAGTTTTGTCAGCAGTGCCAAAAAGGCGGGGCTCTCCAGCAGTGAAATCAGCGCGGTGATTAAATCACTGCAGTGGCAAATGGACTTTCGTAAGCTGCGCAGCGGCGACCGTTTCGCCGTACTGATGTCGCGTGAGGTGCTCAACGGTAAAAGTGAGCAGAGTGAACTGGTAGGCGTGCGTCTTAACAGCGGGGGTAAAGATTATTTTGCCATCCGTAGCGAAGACGGCAAGTTTTACGATCGTAACGGTTCCGGTCTGGCTCGCGGCTTTATGCGCTTCCCGACAATCAAACAGTATCGTGTTTCATCCAGCTTTAACCCTCGTCGTATTAACCCGGTTACCGGACGTATGGCACCGCACAAAGGCGTAGATTTTGCAATCCCACTGGGTACTCCGGTGCTGGCCGTCGGGGATGGTGAGGTGATCGTCTCTAAACGCAGCGGTGGGGCAGGTAATTACATTGCGATTCGTCATGGTCGTCAGTACATGACACGCTACATGCACCTGAAAAAACTGCTGGTGAAGCCAGGGCAGAAAGTGAAACGCGGCGATCGCATCGGGCTGACCGGCAATACCGGGCGCTCAACCGGGCCGCACCTGCACTTTGAAATCTGGATTAATAACCAGGCAGTGAACCCACTGACGGCGAAACTGCCGCGTATGGAAGGGTTGACCGGCAAAGATCGCCGTGATTACCTGGCCAAAGTTCGTGACGTGGTGCCGCAGCTGCGCTTTAAGTAACATTACAGCGCTACGATAAGCCGATGGATGACTCCATCGGTTTTTTTTTAGTGCGAAAATGAACCATATCTCCAATAACTTTGCAAAATGGCTCCTGACCACTATCATAAGCCGGTTATTGTTCGAGGCGAGTGCATGGAAAACACAAAAAAAAGTAATATTGAATTTATTCCCACTTTTAAAAAGAGCTTTTTATTACCACGCCACTGGGGTAGCTGGTTAGGTGTAGGAGCGTTTGCCGGTCTCGCCCTGGTGACGCCACGTTTGCGCGATCCGCTGCTGGGTGCCCTTGGGCGTCTGGCCGGAAAGTTTGCCCGCAGCGCACGTCGTCGTGCGCAGATCAATCTGTTGTATTGCATGAGCGATAAGTCAGAGAGCGAGCGCGAGGCGATTATCGATGAGATGTTCGCCGTTGCTCCGCAGTCAATGGCGATGATGGCGGAGCTGGCCCTGCGTCCGAACAGCGCTAAAAAACGCATTCGCTGGCACGGACGCGAGATTATTGATGCCCTGCAGAATACCGGGCAGAACGTGATTTTTCTGGTGCCACATGCCTGGGCTGTCGATCTGCCCGCGATGGTGCTGGCCTCAGAAGGGCAGCCCATGGCCGCCATGTTTCACAACCAGAGCGATCCGGTTATGGATTATGTCTGGAACCGGGTGCGTCGTCGTTTTGGCGGGCGTATGCACGCGCGCAATGACGGCATCAAACCGTTTATCATGTCTATTCGTCAGGGGTACTGGGGCTATTATCTGCCAGACCAGGATCACGGTGCGGAACAGAGTGAATTTGTGGATTTCTTTGATACCTACAAAGCCACGCTGCCCGCAGTTGGCAGGATGATGAAAGTCTGTCGGGCGAAAGTGGTGCCACTATTTCCGGCTTATGACAGTAAAACGCACTGTCTGGATATTTATCTGCGTCCGCCGATGGACGATCTGCCCGATTCCGATGACGTGTCACAGGCCCGCCGTCTGAATGAAGAAGTTGAGGTGTTTGTGCGCCCTCATCCGGAGCAGTACACCTGGATCCTCAAGCTGCTGAAGACCCGCAAGCCCGGAGAGAAGGAACCTTACGATCGGCAGGAACTGTATCCAAAGAAGAAGTAATCAGCGGTAAGAAAAGAAAAGGGGCCACGCGCAGTGCGGTGGCCCCTTTTTTATTTAATTCAGCGAAGAGCGCCGTTTCCACTCCGCGAGGAAAGCGCGAACCAGCAGGAACCACACCAGCCCGCAGGCCAGGTTGACCAGGCTGAAGGCGCGGGCACCGTCGCTGAAGTAGGCGAATTTCGCCAGCTCGATCCCCAGAGCAAACACCAGAATACTCACCATGCCGAGCATCGCCGCAACGCTGCCTTTACCGGCCTGGCTGGAAAACAGCGTCAGGCGATACAGTCCCGCGTTAACCAGTCCGGTACCGAAGCCATACAGACTCAGCCCGGCGGTCAGCCACAGATAGCTGTGACTGTCGATGACGGAGGCAGCCGCAGAGATGCCGAGGCCCAGCAGGATCGGCCACGCCCCGAAACGCAGTGGGCGGTCGATCGGCAGCCGCGAAGCCAGCTTGCCCAGCGTCAGGTTCCCGGCAATCATGGCAATAAATACCGGCAGCTGCAGCAGGGCATAATCGAGCCGGCTCAGCCCTTCATCGTGGATAAGAATCACGGGAGACAACGCCACCCAGGCCAGGCAGGGGATGGTTACCAGGCCAATCGCCAGCGATCCCGACATCACCTGGCGATCTTTAAACAGCGCGAGATAGCCTTTACCCAGGGATTTCAGTGAGATCGATACCAGCCGGTCCCCGGCCGTTTCCGGCATGGTGCGCCACAGACCAGCCAGTGCAACAGCGGTCACAATGCCAAACAGCCAGAACATCGTGCGCCAGTCGCTGACCTCCAGAAACGCCGCACCGGCTAACGGCCCGGCTAAGGGGGCCAGCAGCGCGACGTTGGCCATCAGCGCCATGATGCGTACGCTCAGGGCCTCGTCGAAGGCTTCCTGAATGGCGGCATAGCCCACCGCACCGATAAAGCACAGGCTGATCCCCTGCAGGAAGCGCAGCAGAATAAATTGCTCAATGCTCTGCACCCAGTGAGTGGCCATACAGGTCACCATAAAAAAAGCCACGCCTGTCAGCATCACCGGGCGACGTCCCAGCTTGTCGGACAGCGGCCCTAACAGCCACTGCAGCACGATGCCGCCAATCAGATAGGCGGTCAGCGAAGATGAAACCCACTCAGGACCCACCCTGAACTCCTGCGTCACCAGCAGCATTCCCGGCTGGATCATATCGTGGGCAATATAGGTCGCGAATTCGAAAAGAACTAAAGACAGGGGGAAAATCAGGTGACGTCGGGTCAGGCTGGACACCGGAATAAATGATGCCATTGGGGGATCCCTCCAGGGTATTTCATCAAAAGGTCAAAAGTGTAGACGTTCGCACAGGCGCGCTACGATAGCGCATTTTCATCAACAGACGCTGCATTAATATGAAGGCAGGAGTTCAGGCGCACCGTGATGGCAAGAGGGACAGAGGCATTTGCAGTTGCTGCCCGGCCCAGGGGCCGGGCAGATCAGAGGAGATTACTCAACGCGCAGCACGCGGCTGGTGTTGGTGGTTCCCGTGGTGCTCATGACATCGCCCTGAGTCACGATCACCAGGTCACCGGACATCAGGAAGCCTTTTTCACGCAGCAGGTTAATGGCGTCGTGCGCCGCAGCCACGCCGTCACTGTTGCTGTCGAAGAAGATTGGCGTCACGCCACGGTACAGGGCGGTCAGGTTCAGCGTGCGCTCATGGCGGGACATGGCGAAAATCGGTAAGCCGGAGGTGATGCGTGAAGTCATCAGCGCCGTACGACCCGATTCAGTCATGGTGATGATAGCCGTCACGCCCTGCAGGTGGTTAGCCGCATACATGGCCGACATCGCGATAGCTTCTTCGATATTATCGAACTGAACGTCAAGGCGGTGCTTGGAGACGTTGATGCTTGGGATCTTCTCCGCGCCCAGGCAGACCTTCGCCATGGCAGAGACGGTTTCGGCGGGATACTGACCTGCAGCCGTTTCCGCTGACAGCATCACCGCATCGGTGCCATCGAGCACGGCGTTGGCCACGTCCATCACCTCCGCACGGGTCGGCATCGGGTTGGTGATCATTGACTCCATCATCTGAGTGGCGGTGATCACCGAACGGTTTAACTGACGTGCACGGCGGATAAGGGCCTTCTGGATGCCGACCAGCTCAGGGTCGCCAATTTCAACCCCAAGGTCGCCCCTTGCCACCATCACCACGTCAGAGGCCAGAATGATGTCATCCATCGCTTCCTGGCTGGCTACGGCTTCGGCGCGTTCCACTTTAGAAACGATTTTAGCTTCACAACCCGCTTCACGCGCCAGACGGCGGGCATAGTTCAGGTCCTCGCCGCAGCGTGGGAACGAAACGGCCAGGTAGTCGACACCAATTTTTGCTGCCGTCAGGATATCGGCTTTGTCTTTTTCAGTCAGCGCTTCAGCCGACAGTCCGCCGCCCAGCTTGTTAATCCCTTTGTTATTTGACAGTGGGCCACCGACGGTGACTTCGGTGAAGACTTTCATGCCCTGAACTTCCAGTACTTTCAGCTGTACGCGACCGTCGTCAAGCAGCAGGATATCTCCCGGCACCACGTCAGCTGGCAGACCTTTATAGTCAATGCCGACTTTTTCACGGTCGCCTTCGCCTTTGCCCAGGCTGGCATCCAGCAGGAAGCGCTCACCGATATTCAGGAAGACTTTGCCTTCCTTAAAGGTTGAAACGCGGATTTTTGGCCCCTGCAGATCGCCGAGGATAGCCACATGACGCCCGAGTTTAGCGGCAATCTCGCGCACTTTATCCGCGCGCATTTGGTGATCTTCTGCAGTGCCGTGTGAGAAGTTCAGACGAACGACATTGGCGCCGGCAGCGATGACTTTTTCAAGGTTATTATCGCGATCGGTGGCGGGGCCCAGTGTGGTTACGATCTTGGTTCTTCTGAGACGACGGGAGGTGGACTTAGGGATTACGGCTGGAGACGACTGGTTAATCATTTAGGGTACACCTTTTGTGAATTGTTATGTCGAATCTATGACTAAGTATGCTCGTCAGTGTCGCGCTGGCGTTTGGGTATTCCCAAGGGTAAAGGATGAAAGTGGAATACTGGCCTGAGCGTGACACAAGTCAGATCCCATCATGCCATACACGCCTGTCATATCACAATCTGTGCGCTTGTGTTCTCTCTCATCCGTCGCAGCCATGCGCAGTCGAGGTTGATTAAAAATGATATTTTCACTGGCGGGTAAAACGTCGCGTCGGGCTGTTGTTATCGCGTCTGGACTGATGCTGAATCACTTTAACCCGCTTAACATTGTCGTGAAACCCCGCACCGCCGTTAACGGCGATGGCCTGCCTGTCAGGAAATGCCGCATACCTGCGGTATAATATGCTGTCAGTTAGCCTTATATATAATAGCAGGAGAACTTAAATCTATTGAAGCTGGTGCCAGGAAATGGTGATACTGCTTTGCCCGGGTATTGCAGTAAAATGATGGTGCTTTTCAGAAATGCATTCACTCCTAATCAGTCTTTATGTTTAACGAAGAAATATATTGATCCTGGGGCGTGATGTTTTAACTTAAAAGGTTTTATCATCAGGTAGTTTATGAATTTTAAAAGAGCTTTTTTAATTGTTATTATGATGATGTTTTTTACTAAAGGTGCAGGTGCCGGGATGGTTCCTGTCTTTAATAATATGAGTCATCGGCTTATTGAGAATGAAGGGTTGCACCGTGTTTCCTATGGGATGCCAACGTTTATTGACGCAGGACCATGGACAGAGACACCGCTGGGAAGTCGTGATTTTTATCAAATGATGATTTTTAGAAACGTAAACGGCACTGAGGTTTCAGCCTACAGAGGTACATTTGTTGCACAACCTAAGGACAATCCTGCTATAAAGACCGTCGGGGATCTGTTAGTTTACGGTGCCAATAAAGTATATGCTGAATCCTCAGGCGATTACGTTGTCTTCGGAACTGACCCCAATGATGGTACTAACTATTGTATTGTGGCAACGATATATTCCTATGCTCTGGCTAAATATACGTATTCCCCCGGAACCTGCCGGTATCTACCGGCATTCCCCTCTGAATGTAAAATACTGACTTCCGAAATAGTGCTCGACCACAAAACGGTTGTGGCGGACAGAATGGCAGAGTCCATAGCGGAAAGTCATTTATGGGTTAACTGTACGCTAAAAGGGACCGTTCAGTTTTCGTTAGCGGACAGAAAGACCACGCTGGATATTGGCGGTGGTACCGCCACCATTAGCATCAACAATAAGCCCCTGCTGAACTATATCGATGTGCAGGCGGGTGATAACAAATTGAAAATCACCTCTGAACTGAAAAATGTTCAGCCAGGTGAGTGGCAGTCGAGCGCTGTTCTGATAGTCAATGTCGTTTAGCTATCGACAGGCCCGGAAGACAAAGGCGAAAAAGCCAGCCGCCACCTCAGGTGTAAAAAAGTGATACTTCCTCCGGCCTGAAAAGGGGGGGGCGTGGTTTCTCTATCGAACTTTATCGAATCTGGATTCACGCAGCGCCTCTTTAACCCGCTTAAGGTTGTCGCGAAACTTCGCGCCGCGCCGCAGCGTGAATCCGGTAGCCAGCACGTCAATCAGCGTGAGCTGCGCCAGGCGGGAAACCATCGGCAGATAAACATCGGTATCTTCCGGAACATCCAGGGTGAGGGCCAGCGTCGCCTCGCGCGCCAGCGGCGAGTCAGGGGAGGTAATCGCCAGCACCGTTGCATCGTTTTCCCGCGCCATCATCGCCAGTTCCACCATAATTTTGGTGCGGCCGGTATGGGAAATCAGAACGATGACATCGCCTTCGCTACTGTTCATACAGCTCATGCGCTGCATCACAATATCGTCAGAATAGATCACCGGCACATTGAAGCGAAAAAATTTATTCATCGCGTCGTGTGCCACCGCTGCCGATGCTCCCAGGCCGAAAAAGGCGATTTTCTTTGACTGGGTGAGCAGATCCACGGCACGATTGACCGCGCTAACATCCAGATGTTGTTTCACCCTTTCCAGCCCGGCCATTGCTGACTCGAAAATCTTACCGGAATAGGCGTCAACGCTGTCATCCTGTTCGACATTGCGGCTGACGTAGGGGGTGCCGTTCGCCAGACTTTGCGCCAGCTGGAGTTTGAAGTCAGGGAAGCCTTTGGTGTTAAGTCGGTGACAGAAGCGATTAACCGTCGGTTCGCTGACCCCGGCTGCACGTGCCAGCAGCGCGATGCTGGAGTGCATCGCGGTGGTCGGGGAATCGAGGATAACTTCGGCAACTTTGCGTTCAGATTTGCTCAAATTTTCCAGCTGAGATTGAATTTTTTCCAGCATATTCATAGTGCTACCCGTTCATACATTCTGACGATTTCAATCAAAGGTGAAATCGATGTCATTTTGTAGAGAATATACAATGCACGGCAGCCCCGGTGGCAGTAGCATGACGACATTAATTTACATTTATTGCCAGAGTTTGAACTGTGTCTGATTTTCAGAATGGTAAGAACAGAAACAAAAATGATGCAAAATTACACACAATCTGACGGCTAACCGCTGAAGACTGCCTCTAAACTGAGCATGTATTCGCTACATTGTGCCACGAGCGCGTCGCCCGGTTTACGGGGGGCAGTCAAAAGCAGTACATTGTGTTGAAACAAAATTACAATAAGAGCCTGTCCGACGACGGAATTTTCAGGGACAGGCTAATCCTGCAACGAGGAGAATGAAATGGCGGTTACACAAACAGCCCAGGCATGCGATCTGGTGATTTTCGGTGCCAAAGGCGACCTTGCGCGCCGTAAACTGTTGCCTTCCCTGTACCAGCTGGAAAAAGCCGGCCAGATCCATGAAGAGTCGCGCATTATCGGCGTTGGCCGTGCGGAATGGGATAAAGCGGCCTATACCAAAGTGGTACGTGAGGCGCTGGAAACCTTTATGAAGGAAAAAATCGACGAAGCGCTGTGGGATAAGCTCAGCAACCGACTCGATTTTTGCAACCTGGATGTCAACGAAAGCAGTCATTTCCCGCGCCTCGGCAAGATGCTTGACCAGAAAAATCGCGTCACCATCAACTATTTCGCCATGCCGCCAAGCACCTTCGGTGCCATCTGCAAGGGTCTGGGCCAGGCGAAGCTGAACGCCAGCCCGGCGCGCGTTGTGATGGAAAAGCCGCTCGGTACGTCACTGGCTACCTCGCAGGAAATTAACGATCAGGTCGGTGAGTATTTCGAAGAGAGCCAGGTCTTCCGTATTGACCACTACCTTGGTAAAGAGACCGTCCTCAACCTGCTGGCGCTGCGTTTTGCTAACTCGCTGTTTGCGGCTAACTGGGATAACCGCACCATCGACCACGTGCAGATTACCGTGGCCGAAGAAGTGGGTATCGAAGGTCGCTGGGGCTATTTCGACCAGGCCGGTCAGATGCGCGACATGATCCAGAACCACCTGCTGCAGGTTCTGACGATGATCGCTATGTCGCCGCCTGCCGATCTTTCTGCCGATCGTATCCGTGACGAGAAGGTGAAGGTTCTGCGCTCGCTGCGCCGTATCGACCACACCAACGTGCGTGAAAAAACCGTACGCGGCCAGTACACCTCTGGTTTTGTTCAGGGCAAAAAAGTGCCCGGCTACCTGGAAGAAGAGGGAGCCAATAAATCCAGCAGCACTGAAACCTTCGTTTCTATCCGCGTGGATATCGATGACTGGCGCTGGGCGGGTGTACCGTTCTACCTGCGCACCGGTAAACGCCTGCCGACCAAATGTTCCGAAGTGGTGGTCTATTTCAAAAACCCGGCGCTGAACCTGTTCAAGGACACCTGGCAGGAGCTGCCGCAGAACAAACTGACGATCCGTTTGCAGCCGGATGAAGGCGTGGATATCCAGATCCTGAATAAAGTGCCAGGGCTGGATCACAAGCACAACCTGCAAACCACCAAGCTGGACCTGAGTTTCTCGGAAACGTTCAACCAGTCGCATCTGGCTGATGCCTACGAGCGTCTGCTGCTGGAAACCATGCGCGGTATCCAGGCGCTGTTCGTCCGCCGTGACGAAGTGGAAGAGGCCTGGAAATGGGTCGATTCTATTATGGATGCATGGTCATCAGATAAAGAAGCACCTAAGCCTTATCAGGCGGGCACCTGGGGACCGGTCGCTTCCGTGGCGATGATCACCCGTGATGGCCGCTCATGGAATGAATTCGAGTAGATTCAGGCTTACCGATCAAACCCGCTACGGCGGGTTTTTTTATCAGCAAAATACAACTTCATAAAAATTGAACCTGCATTTTAAAAAAACCAGCCTGACATAGACGCTCGCCGTGCTTCTCCTGTATGGTAGATGGCGCAATCTTATTCCTGACGCAACGGGCGTCACTTTTGCCTGCTACGTCTCTCAGGATGTAAGGCAGGCCTGACAGGAGAAAGTCGTTGATGAGTAACTGGAAAACAAGCGCTGAACAGATTCTGACCACCGGCCCGGTCGTCCCGGTGATTGTGGTCAATAAGCTTGAGCATGCGGTGCCCATGGCAAAAGCGCTGGTGGCCGGTGGAGTGCGCGTGCTGGAAGTCACGCTGCGTACTCCCTGTGCGATGGATGCACTGAGAGCGATGGTCAGAGAAGTTCCGGAAGCGATTGTCGGTGCAGGTACGGTGCTTAACCCGCAGCAGCTTAAAGAAGTGACCGATGCCGGGGCACAGTTTATCATCAGCCCTGGGCTGACCGAGCCCCTGCTCAGAGCCGCCGTCGAGGGTTCTGTTCCGCTGATCCCCGGCATCAGTACCGTCTCTGAACTGATGACCGGTCTTGATTACGGTCTGCGTGAGTTTAAATTCTTCCCGGCGGAAGCCAACGGCGGGGTGAAAGCCCTGCAGGCTATTGGCGGACCTTTCCCTCAGGTGCGTTTTTGCCCGACGGGGGGCATATCGCCCGCTAACTACCGTGACTATCTGGCGCTGAAAAGCGTGTTGTGTATTGGCGGATCGTGGCTGGTGCCGGCAGACGCACTGGAAGCGGGGGACTACGATCGTATCACCCGCCTGGCGCAGGAAGCCGTCGCAGGGGCACGCTGATATTGAGGGGCGGTGCAAAGCCGCCCCATGGCCGGTTAACCGCTGACGTTTACGCTGGCAGCGGCATGAATGGCGCGCTGTACCGCATCGTCAATATCGCTGCCGGTTGCAAGCGCCACGCCCAGGCGGCGCTTGCCCTGAATCTCTGGCTTACCGAACAGGCGCAGCTGTAACCCCGCACCCAGTGCGGCAGAGAGATTGGCAAACTGCACGTTGCTGCTGTCCAACTCTGGCAGGATCACCGCCGAAGCAGCCGGGCCGTACTGACGGATACCGCCAACCGGCAGGCCGAGAAAAGCCCGAACGTGCAGGGCAAACTCTGACAGGTCCTGAGAGATCAGCGTCACCATCCCGGTGTCGTGCGGGCGCGGTGAGACTTCGCTAAACACCACGTCATCACCACAGACAAACAGCTCAACGCCAAACAGACCCCGGCCACCCAGCGCGTTCACCACGTCGCGCGCAATCTCCTGCGCACTCTGCAGGGCGAGATCGCTCATCTGCTGTGGCTGCCACGATTCACGATAGTCGCCGTCTTCCTGACGATGGCCAATCGGCGCACAGAAGTGGATACCGTCCACCGCACTGATGGTCAGCAGGGTGATTTCGAAATCGAACTTCACCACACCTTCAACGATCACCCGACCGGCACCTGCACGGCCACCCTGTTGGGCATATTCCCACGCCGCGTCCAGCTGTGCGGCTTCACGAATAAAGCTCTGCCCTTTGCCGGAAGAGCTCATGACCGGTTTGACGATGCAGGGAAAGCCGATCTCATCCGCAGCGGTGAGGAAGGCTTCGTGGCTGTCGGCAAAGCGATAGGTAGAGGTGGGCAGCGCCAGTTCTTCTGCGGCCAGACGGCGGATACCTTCGCGGTTCATGGTCAGTTTCGCCGCGCGCGCGGTGGGAACCACGTGCTGGCCCTGCTTCTCCAGTTCGATCAGCATATCGGTGGCGATAGCTTCAATTTCCGGCACGACAAAATCCGGTTTTTCCAGCGCCACCACGGCAGCCAGGGCAGCACCATCCAGCATATTGATCACATGGCTGCGGTGGGCAACGTGCATCGCGGGGGCATCGGCGTAGCGATCCACGGCAATTACTTCCACACCAAGACGCTGGCATTCCAGCGCCACTTCTTTGCCCAGTTCACCTGAACCTAACAGCATTACACGGGTTGCATTAGGGCGCAGCGCAGTTCCAAGAGTTGTCATAATCTCTACCTGAATGGAGTGAAAAAATCGGGCGCAGTATAAACGAAAACGTTTGCGCGATCATCCCGCAGTTTATTCTTGAGTCAAAAAAGCAGCGCTGATATACTGTATAAAAATACAGTTAAAAAGGAACGAAATCATGGCTGTTGAAATCAAATACGTTGTCGTCAGAAAAGGTGAGGAAAAGATGACATTTGCCAGCAAAAAAGAAGCGGATGCTTACGACAAAATGCTCGACCTGGCAGAGGTTTTTGCTGACTGGCTGATCGCCAGCCCGCTGGAAGTGGAAGAGCAGCAGGGTGAAGCGCTGGGGATGTTTATGGCGGAAAATAAAGAGGCTCTGCAGCAGATCCTGCGCAGCGGCAAGCTGCCGGAAGAGAACACCCCCGCTGATGACAGCGAAGAGAATGTCGAAGGCAAACTGCGCGCAGTTAAATCCGCCTGATCTTATTCACTGTTTTGGCTGGCCATGAATTCCTGGCCAGCCTTTCAGTCATCATTTATTCAGCACACCGCGTAGCGACGCCATTGCTGCCTCTGCCGTTGCGAACGGATCGGCAGCGTGGCGTTGATCGTTAAACACCTCCATCCCCAGCGGTCCCTGATATCCGATCTGTGCTAAATGCTGTAGCAACGCCCGCAGTGGATAGTGGCCCTCGCCCGGTAACAGGCGGTGATGACGGGCGGTTTCGACCAGATGCTGTGCATCCGGCTGACAGTCCAGGTCTGACAGCTGCACCAGAAAAATCTTCTCTGCGGGAATGCCTTCCAGGTCAGCCAGCGTTCTCCGGCGCACAAAGATATGAAACGCATCCACTACCAGCCCAAGATTGGGCGCGTCGATCTGCTGAATACGCTGCCACGCTGCTGCGGTGTGGCTGACATGGGTACTCCAGGCCATGGCCTCATACGCGATGCGCAGATTATGCCCGGCCGCCTGTTCAGTCAGCCAGCGTAAATCGTCGTCGATACGCGCTTCACAGCATTGCGCATCGGTAGAGGCCGGTACCAGCAGGGTAGAGGCCCCAAGGCGCTGTGCGGTTTTCATCATGTCTAACGCTTCACGCCGCTTATCCCCGCGCCGGGCGTCCGGCGCGCCATCAAAGTCCAGCAATACCTGATAATCCGTCAGCCCCAGCGACAGCTGCCGGCACAGCTCTGCCAGCGCGGCGGCGTCGCCACCGGCGTTGCTCACATCCTGTTGCCACAGCTCCACCTGGTTAAATCCCGCCGCCGCTGCGGCGCGCAGCTTCTCTTCACTGCTGCCGCCGAGCAGGACAGTATTGATAAACAGGGGGTTTGATAAAAATGTCATTCGTCGCGTTCCTCTTCTGCGGTATTGCCTTTTCAGGGTAGATCTCTCGCTGTGTTCCGACAAACTCTCTGCGGCTGAGCGGATAAGCTCTGTACAATCGGCTGTCCAGGGCGCTGAAATTTTACAGCCTTTGCACCATTTGACGTTTCCTGACGCGGGCTGCTCTATTGTGGTGTTTTCTGGCAAACAAGGGTCGACTATGAGCAACTGGCTGCAACAGATTCAGACGGTATTAGGTAAGGCGGGTAAATCCTCTGCTGGCGGAGAAGGGCTGAGTAAGATGCTGGCGCCCGGCGCGCTGGGTGGCCTGGCAGGGTTGCTGATTGCCAGCAAATCTTCGCGCAACCTGCTGATGAAATACGGAAAGAATGCGGTCATCATCGGCGGCGGTGCCGCAGCAGGCGCTTTGCTGTGGAATAAATACAAACAGCGCGTCAGCGAAACCCATCAGGACCAGCCACAGTTTGGTCAGCAGAGTTCATCGGTCGATCGCCGCGCTGAGCGCCTGATTGAAGCGCTGGTGTTTGCCGCCAAAAGTGACGGTCATATCGATAGCGATGAGCGAAAAGCGATTGATGAACATCTCCGTCAGTCTGGCCTGGGAACACAGGGTGAGCAGCTGGTGCAGCGTGCTATCGACTCCCCTCTGGATCCGCAGAAACTGGCGGCTGACGTCAGGAACGAAGAAGAAGCGCTTGAGGTCTATTTCCTCAGTAACCTGGTGATCGATGTCGATCACTTTATGGAGCGCAGCTACCTGCAGGCGCTGGGCGATGCGCTGAAAATCCCTGTTGATGTGCGTCAGTCAATCGAAAGTGATATTCGTGCTGAGAAACAGAAGCTTCCTGCCTGATCCCCCTGCGGGCGACAGCCGTCGCCCGCAAAAATATCCCCCTGAAAAATTGTTACCGGTTAATGATAACCGCTTGTGAATCAGTCAGGTTGCTGCCAACCTTACTGACAGACCCAGCAACTGCGAAGAGACTATGACACCTCCTGAAGCGAAAAAAATTCCCCACGCGATGACGCTGCACGGCGATACGCGTATCGATAACTACTACTGGCTGCGCGATGATGAGCGTACAGCGCCAGAGGTGCTGGCTTATCTGCGCGCGGAAAACGACTACTGCCAGCAGCAGCTGGCGCCACAAAAGGCCCTGCAGGCGGAGCTGTTACAGGAACTTATTGAGCGCATTCCGGCGCGGGACCATTCGGTGCCGTATGTAAAAAAAGGGTATCGCTATCAGAGCCGCTATGAAGAGGGCAATGAGTACACGATTTACGCCCGTCAGCCTGCCGATACGGCTACCCCGGAGCGCTGGGATACGCTGCTGGACGGTAATCAGCGTGCCGCTGGCAGTGAGTTTTATACCCTCGGCGGCGTGGCCATCAGCCCCGATAATCAGATGATGGCGGTGGCCGAAGATTTCCTGTCACGCCGGGTTTACGGCATTCGTTTCTGCGACCTTGAGAGCGGCGAATGGTATCCGGAAGTGCTGGAAGGCGTGGCCTCTGCGATGGCGTGGGCCAGTGATGCAAAAACGCTTTATTACGTGCTGAAAGATAAACAGACGCTGCTGCCTTACCAGGTATGGCGACATACGCTCGGCACGCCTCAGCAGCAGGACCAGCTGGTTTATGAAGAGCTGGATGACACCTTCTACGTCAGCGTCTATAAGACCACGTCGGAAGAGTATGTCGCCATTGCCCTGGGAAGCAGCACCACCAGCGAGATCCTGCTGCTGGATGCCGCGCAGCCCGATGCGCAGCCGCAGCTGTTCCGCGCGCGCCGTAAAGACCACGAATACAGCGTCGATCACTACCAGGGCCATTTCTACGTTCGCTCCAACCGCGAGGGCATCAATTTCGGGCTGTACCGCACTGAGACGGCCGATGAGCAGCAGTGGCAGGCGCTCATCGCACCGCGAGCCGATATCGTACTGGAGGGCTATACGCTGTTCCGTGACTGGCTGGTGGTGGAGGAACGTCAGCAGGGGCTGACCCGTCTGCGTCAGATCAACTGGCAGAGCGGGGAAAGCAGCAGTATCGCCTTTGACGATCCCGCCTACGTCACCTGGATTGGTCACAATCCCACCCCGGAGAGCAGCAAAGTCCGCTACGGCTATTCGTCAATGACCACGCCGGACACGCTGTTTGAGCTGGATCTGGATACCGGTGAACGCGAGGTGCTCAAGCAGACCGAGGTGAAGGGGTTTGATGCTGCCTGCTATCGCAGCGAGCGCCACTGGGTCACCATGCGTGACGGTGTGAACGTGCCGGTTTCCCTGGTTTACCGCAAAGACCGCTATCAGCCGGGAACGAATCCGCTGCTGGTGTATGGTTACGGCTCCTACGGCAGCAGCATGGATGCTGATTTCAGCGCCAGCCGCCTGAGCCTGCTGGACCGTGGGTTTGTCTTTGCCCTGACCCATATTCGCGGCGGCGGCGAGATGGGCCAGCAGTGGTACGACGACGGCCGCCTGCTGAATAAGATGAATACCTTCCATGACTTCATCGATATTACCGATGCGCTGATCGAGAAAAAGTATGGTGACCCGGAAAAACTGTATGCCATGGGCGGCAGTGCCGGCGGGCTGCTGATGGGGGCGGTGATAAACATGGTGCCGGAACGCTTCCACGGCGTGGTCGCGCAGGTGCCGTTCGTTGATGTGGTTACGACCATGCTGGATGAATCTATCCCGCTGACTACCGGCGAGTATGATGAATGGGGTAATCCGGCGGATGAACAGTATTATCACTACATCCGGCAGTACAGCCCGTATGACAACGTGACGGCGCAGGCGTATCCGCATCTGCTGATCACCACCGGGCTGCACGACTCCCAGGTGCAGTACTGGGAACCGGCAAAATGGGTGGCAAAACTGCGTGAGCTGAAGACCGATGACCATCTGCTGCTGTTGCACACCGATATGGACTCCGGCCACGGCGGAAAGTCAGGGCGCTTCAAAGCCTATGAAGACGTTGCGCTGGAGTATGCGTTTCTTATCGGGCTGGACAGCGGCCTGCTGAAGACGCCCGCTTAATCCGTTGCGCTCAGCGCCCGCTCCATCGCACTGCGCAGGTCGGGCTTCAGGTCCGGGATATTTTTTAGCATCCACTTTAAATATCCCGGATCTTTCTTCGCCACATCATCCACTTTCTGCCCGCGATACTTGCCAAAAGGGAAGGTATTGAACGAGCCCTGTACCTGCATACGGCGGATCATCTCCTGGGGATCCCAGCCGCTGTAGGACATAATCCGAATCAGCAGTGCGGCGGTGACATAGCAGTCATACAGCGCCCGGTGCGCGTGCAGGTCAGCAGGCGGGGTAACCTCCAGCTGCAGGGATTCACGCAGCGCCTGATTGCTGTATTTCAGCCCCGGCCACAGGCGGCGGGAAAGCGCCATGGTACAGATCCACTCACCGTGCATCTCCGGCAGCATGCGGCGGTCAAAGCTGGCATTGTGCGCCACGTAATACGGGCTGCCGTGATAGCGTCCGATGGCCTGTTCAATTGTGGGTTTTCCGCGCACCATCGCTTCGGTAATTTTGTGGACAGCCATAGCATGCGGGCTGATAGGGCGATCGGGTGAAATCAGATCGCTCATGGGATTGACGATCTGTCCGTTAATCACATCCACTGAGGCGACTTCGACAATACCGCCCTGCAGGCCGCAGGTTTCCGTGTCTATCACGCGTAACATAACTTCTCCCGTTTACAGAACTGGCGGGCAGGGTAACGAATGCGTCTCTCCTTGCCAATGATTACCGTTACGCTGCGCAACAATCAGCTGTTCACCTTCACCACCGCGTACGATCTGGCGGCCGTTTTGATCCCAGAAGGCGCTTTTCCCGGCACACTGGTATCCCCCGGTGGGCCAGGCGTGGTTCGCCATGATAATCGCCATCTGATAATCCCGCGACCAGCGGGCAAGATAGCCACAGTCGGTCTCGTAACCCTGCTCAGAGACCAGCACGCTGGTGGCATACAGATCGGCACCGCGCCGCGATGCGTCACGCGCATAGGCCTCCACGCTGATATCAGCGCAGATAGCCAGCGCCACCTGGTGATGCTGATAGCCAAACATCGGCACGGTATCACCCGCAGTGAAGATCGCTTTTTCCGGGCCGAACAGATTACGTTTGCTGTAGGCGATGCGCGTACCGTCCGGCAGGAATGTCAGCGCTGAGAGGCGCACATTATCGTCCGTTTTTAACGGCAGGCCGATGCTGATGCCCATCTGATGCTGACGGGCAGCGTGGGCAAAAGGGTGCAGGCGGCTATCGTCCAGCGAGAGCGCAAGGTCAGCCATCAGCGGAAGCTCATAGCCTGTCAGGGAAAGTTCAGGAAACATCAGCAGGTCTGCGCCATGTAAGGCCGCCTGCTGAATAAAGTCGAGATGATGCTGAATATTCCAGGCGATATCGCCCGGACGTGAACCTGACTGCGCTGCCGCAATAGTCCAACTGGACATAGAAAACCCACCGTTAAGCGTAAGGTAAGGGCCTTATCTCAACCGAAGCGGCAAAAAAACACAAGGCACTATTTTTGTTTAGGTTCGTACGGCAGGCGTGAGAGTGACAGAGAAGCCTGGCGGTAGTGAGTCAGACGCTCGCGGAACCAGTCGTGCAGGGCTTCAGGCTGTTCACGCAGCACCATCTCGGCAATCACCGGCATATTGTAACGCTCTTTAAAGGCGACGCCGGCCGCTGCCAGATCGACGTTGACCTTATCTTTTTCTTCCTGCGGCAATGTGGCCAGATTGTAACTCATGCTATTCCCCCGTATTGAGAGGCAGAAAATAATGCAGAAGGCACGGATTAGCAAGTCTGGCGGCCCATTGATAGTTGCTATCATCTCGACACCCGATTTTATGCGGGGTATTCTTTCGGCCTCAGCAGCAAGGGGCTGCGTCCCGTTAAGGATAATTGCGACATATGCGACACTTCTTCAGGGTTTCCGGCGTGTTAATCGCCGCACTGTTTGCCCAGCAGGCTTCCGCTCATGCCCACCTTAAAAGTGAATATACCACGGTTAATCCGGCCGGTAGCCCGTATCCGCAGGCGCTGACCATCGAGTTCAGCGAAGACGTTGAACCCGCGTTCAGCGGTATTGAAGTCACTCAGATGGACAACACGCCGGTTCCTCAGCTGAAGGCGAAACGCGACGCAAAACAGCACAACCGGCTGCGGGTTCAGTTTAAGCAGCCCCTGAAACGCGGTGAAGAATACAAGGTTAACTGGCACGTGCTGTCGGTGGATGGTCATAAGACCAAAGGGAACTACACCTTCAGCGTGCCGTAACCGTGGCGCTGACCAGCTTCTATATCCTGTGCCGCTGGCTGCACTTCGCCGCGCTGATGTCGCTGGTCGGGGCCGGGGTTTACACCACGCTGCTGGCCCCTGCACGCTATCGGGCTGACCTGACGCGGCGGCTGATGCCCACCCTTGTTGTCGCCTGCTGGCTGACGCTGCTGAGCGCAGTGCTGCTGCTGGCGGCACAGACCGGAAAGATGGGGGAAGGCTGGCAGGATACGCTGGACGTCGATATCTGGCTGGCGGTATTGCAGACGCAGTTTGGCCGCGTCTGGCAGCTGCAGCTGGCGCTGGCCGCGCTCGGTTGCCTGGCCCTGCTGCTGCGCGGTGTCCCGCGCCAGAGGACGCTGTTGCTGTTTGCCGCGCTGCAGCTTGCGGGGCTGGCCTTTACCGGGCATGCCACCATGCTGGAGGGTGCAGCCGGCCTGTTCCAGCGTGTCAACCAGATGGTGCATCTGCTGAGTGCGGCTTTCTGGGCCGGAGGGCTGCTGCCGGTGATCGTCCTGATGCAGGAAGTGCGCCGTCCGCAACAGCGTTACGACGCCGTGCGTACTCTGATGCGTTTTTCGCGCTATGGCCATCTGGCGGTGGTGCTGGTGGTAGTGAGTGGGGCAGTCAACGGCCTGTTGCTGCTTGGCTGGCCTCCCGCCAGCTTTCGTCTTTACAGCCAGCTGCTGCTGCTGAAGACGCTGCTGGTGGGGGCGATGGTTGGGATTGCGCTATATAACCGCTACTGGCTGGTGCCGCGTTTCCAGCGCAGCGGAGAAAAAGCGCAACAGCAGTTTATTAACAGCACGCTGGCAGAGATTGGTCTGGCGGCAGCGGTGCTGATGGCGGTAGGCGTGTTCGCCACGCTGGAGCCTGCCTGATCGCGCACCGCGCTTCAGGCTATCCCTGTTCAGTGAGTGATTTATCGTTTGAGGTATGAGAAAGATGAAAAAATTGGCATTACTGTGCGTTGCTCTGGGCCTCAGCAGCAGCGCGATGGCCGGTATTGAAACCGTCAGCCGTTTTGATATGGGCAAAGAGAACTGGCCGTTCGTGCGTGAAGAGATGATGCTGAGCTGCGAGAAGGGCAATGTGCTGCTGGCCATCAATGACGGCACGCTGGTGCAGTACCCGCTGAATGCGGAAGCGGAAGCAAAAGTGAAATCAGGCCAGATCAAAGCCGGGTTCCCGATTGAGAAGATCCTCGCTGACGATCCGGCGAACCCAGGCCACAAGAAGAGCCTGGCACCGATCATCGCGCGCGCTGAAAAGCTCTGCCGCTGACCGACTAAGCTGGCGCTCCTCCCGGTGCGCCAGCCCGTTCCCTTCTGATGCCTGCCGAAAGGCCCGTCACCTGTTTTTGCCGCCGCGATCACAATGCTAACAATCACTCCCGCCATCATTTACAACTGGCTGGAAAACCCCCGCAGCTGGTCTATCTTTTAAAGTGCAAGGCGAATCGCCTGCAATAATGCCAACTTTTAGCGCACGGCTCTGAAAAGAGCCATTTCCCTGGACCAAAGACAGGAATCGTCTTTGGTCTTTTTTTATTTCATTAAACATCTCAAATCACGGCCAGCAAAAGCGAGATGTTACGAAAACACCTTCCACGGTCTGAATCAGGATGTGATCCTGTCTGCATCCATCAGGAAAACTATGATTCACCGCAGCGGAGTTTCTGAAACTTCAGGTAACCCGTTTAACCAAATCCCAAAATAAGGAAAAAATCTTCCTTTATGCGCCCCAGGATGTGCATCCACTTTATAGTGAATTTTTTAAGTGTAACTGTGGGTTTTACAGTAATAAGATCGGTTTTTCGGATGGAAGCGTTTTTATAAGATCTCCATATCTATTTTTCGATTTCACGGGCCTGTTTAGCAAGTAGGGGGCCGCGTTATACAATCTATATATAAATAAAGTTAACCCTGTGAGAGCGATAAAAAGATCCAGCCATGAGACAGCTTCAATATTTTCAGAGAGGGTCTGCCAGCTATCTCCTGGAACCCCTGATGTCATTTTTCACGCGAATATTGCACAATTCATCTTTCTCTTCTACAGGTATCCTGCATTTCAAATGCCTCTTTCATATTTCCCCTGTATTAAAAACTCTTCAAAGGGTTAACTTCACCAGGGAGAAATCACCATATTACCGTTCTCCCTTTCCTAACTCACTGATGCCAAATAGATTAGATATTTATTTCGCTATTATCGGAAATAATTGCCACTGCCACCTATACTCAAATCGCAAACGGCAATAACAATCGTGATTTCAGACTGGAGCGAAAAATGGAACTGAGAAATGAACTGGCTCTCACTAAACGCGTTTCGTGGGGAAGTATTATTGCCGGTGTGGTGACGGCGATGGCAATCTCTCTTCTTCTGACCATGCTGGGAACCAGCCTGGGTTTATCAATGCTGTCTCCTAAGTCGGATGATATTGTCAACGGGGCGGATACGGCAGTATTAGCCTGGTCTGTTATTGGTGTGGTGATCAGCCTGGCGTGTGGGGGCTTTATTACCGGGCGTCTTGCAGGAACGGACGGCGCCATTCACGGGTTTCTTATCTGGGCAACGTCGCTTTTAGTGGCAACGGTTCTGGGCTTTGCCGCCGTGGGGGGGATTTTAAATACCGCCGGAAGCGCGGTGGGTAGCGTGGCATCCGCAACCGGCAGCGTTGCCAGCGGGATTGGCAGCGTGGCGGGGCAGGCTGCTCAGGGCGCTGCCAGCATCGGTCAGAATATCTATGGCAATCTTGGGCTTGATACCAAATTATCATCAGACAATGCTGACGATCAGGTGATTCAGGCATTGAAAAAAAGCGGTATTAAAGAGTTACAGCCTGAATATTTGCAGACTCAGCTGGAAGAGGCCGGCAAAGATGTCGCCGGTTCGGTTAAAGACCTGGCGGTTAATCCTGATAACAGCGATGCCATCGTTAAAGGATTAACGGATAAACTCAAAAGTCGGGCAGAGACAATCAGTCAGGCCGTTGATAAAAATGAGGTGAAGCAGGCCCTGACGCAGAATACCAGCATGACGCCGGAAGAAGCGGATAAAGCGGTAGAAAACTTTATTCAGACGCGTGATAAAACCGTTCAGGAAGTGAATCAGCGCCTTGCTCAATTAGAGAAAAATCTGGATGAGGCGAAAGTGAAGTACGCTGAGCTGAAAGAAAAAGCGAAAGAGAAGGCTGATGCAGCAGCTAAAGCTGGCGCTAAAATTGCCCTCTGGTCGTTTATCGGTTTATTAATCGGCGCGATTGTCAGTACGCTGAGCGGTTTCTGGGGGGTTAATACCCACCCTGAATATCGCAAAATCAGAGCCTGATTGTTTCTTTGCTAAAAGGCCCCGTACGGGGCCTTTTTACGTTGTCAGCTACGCGTTATCACGCTCTGCTATTACCGTCTGCGAACCGGCAAGATCGGTGGACCAGATAACGGCAGGACGTAATGTTTACCAAAGGTCGGGTACCTGGCAACGCGCAGTGTGCCAGTGACGTCTCCTTTCAGCAGGGCTTCTCCGGCGTCCTGTAGCCCGCCCTCTGATGAGGCCTGAAGCCCACTCCTGGTTAAATTTCTGTAAACACAGACCGGGAGTTTGCTTTTTACCTGTACCCTGTCGCACTATCTTCAGCGGCTTACCGCGTTCAGTTTTCCAGACTGTCTGATTAAGTCGTGGCGGGCGCTGTTGCCCGGAATGGATTGAGCATCGTTTGAAAAGGGTGTCGTGATGGGAACCATGTTAGGGCTGCTGGGCTTAATCTCAGGCGCGTGGGCCGTGCGCAGCATCTGTATGAAGCAGATGAACGGCGTGCTGAAAGTTATCCTGTCGCTGACCGCCGGGCTGTTCTTTTTATCAGCCGGGGGCATCGGCGGTACACAGGAGGAGAAGATACCTTACGTGATTGTGGCGATGCTGATCGGTGCCGCCGTGGTGTGGTACGGCAACCGTATTTATAAAGAAGCTCCGGCCAGCAAGCTGGATTAAAAAACGGGGCGTTATGCCCCGTTGTTTGTTAAGACTGGCTCTCTTTCTGCTGAGTCTCTTTCTCCAGGTTCTCTCTTTCCTGATTTTCCTGATGTGTCTGACCTTCCTCAATAAAGTCTGGGTCGATCTCGTCGGTATTGCCTTTATGGTCCTTACCGGACAGCAGGTTCCAGCAGGAAATAAACAGCGCGGCAATCAGCGGCCCAATCACAAAGCCGTTAAGGCCGTAGATTTCCATACCGCCCAGGGTAGAGATCAGAATCAGATAGTCCGGCATTTTGGTATCTTTACCGACCAGCAGCGGGCGCAGGATGTTATCAATCAGCCCGATGACCACCACGAAGAAGAAGGTCAGCACCAGCGCTTTCACCAGTGCACCGGAGAAGAAGAAGTACAGCACGACCGGCAGCCAGATAATGGCTGAACCCACGGCCGGTATCAGGGACAGGAAGGCCATCAGCGACCCCCACAGAATGCTGCCCTGGATATCGGCGAACCAGAAGGCAATGCCGCCGAGTGCCCCCTGGACCGCCGCGACCACCACGGTGCCTTTGACGGTGGCGCGCGCAACGGCAGCAAACTTCACAAACAGATGCTGTTTAACAAACTGTGACAGCGGAATGGCATCCAGCGTCAGGCCCACCAGGTAAGCCCCATCCTTCAGCAGGAAGAACAGCAGGTAGAGCATCACGCCAAAACCGATGGTAAAGCTGAAGGTGCTTTTACCAATCATCATCAGGCTGCCGGCAAAGAACTGGCCGCCTTTCATTGCCACGCCGGAGAGTTTCTCCTGAATCGCTGCGGCGTCATTCATATTGTTTTCTGCCAGGAAATGGCGCAGCCAGTCGGGCAGATGATTAACAATGCCCGCCGCAACCGTCGTCAGCTCGGTCTGATTATTTTGCAGCCGGTTGTACAGCGCATTGAACTCTACCGCCAGTGACGAGGCCACCACGGCCAGCGGGATGAAAACAATCAGGCAGATAACCAGCAGCGTCAGCAGTGAGGCCAGGCCATTTCTGTCACCCAGATGCTTCCTGATTTTGGTTTTCAGCGGATGGAAAATAATGGCCAGGATGGCGGCCCAGAGAATCGCGGAAAAATACGGTCCCAGAACGTGAAAAAATGCCAGCGTCGTTACCGCCAGTATAAAGATAAAGAATCCCTTACTAATGCCCTTAATTACCATTTTATCGTCTCAGTGATTAACTTATTCTGTTTACGCGCTAAAAGTAGACCAACTGCGGGTTAGCAGCAATATTAACCCGCGTTTAAAAAAATAAAGTGGCAAAAGATTCAGCGCATTTTACCCGGCCACACCGCCAGTTTTTGTGCCAGCGGCGTGAAGTCTGTGTGGAAATCAACGCCGCTGGCTTTCATCTGGCGCCGCAACCCGGCTAAGGAGTCGGCAACCGGGGACACGCAGGCATAAATCACCACATTACTGCTGGGTGTGGTGCAGTAAAGCAGAGTGCGGAAGATAGCCTGCAGCGCCTGTGAGAAGGGCGATGATGGATCCGGCTGCTTTGAGTGGTTAAGCACCAGCCAGCCCCCATCCTGCAATTTATCAGCACAGTGACGCAGAAAGCGCTCTGACGTTTGCAGGGGGGCCATCGCATCAGCGGAATAGAGATCTGAGAAAATCAGCTGATAGCGGCCCCTTTCTCCCCCGGCAACCGCCTCGGCCGCATCGCCCACCTGATAGTGAATGGCCGGGCTGTCGGGAAGGTGAAAGTATTCCTGCGCCACGCTGAGAACCGCCTGACGCAGTTCGATCACCTCCAGCGCGATAGCCGGATCGCGGGCGTACAGCGAACGCACCAGGCTGCCGCCGCCCAGGCCGAGGATCAGCGCCCGGCTGACCGGCGTCAGCGCCACGGCCATCAGCATTGCCCGGATATAATTATGAACCGGCAGTATGGGGTTATCCTTCTGCATCTTACTTTGCTCGTAAATACGGTCAAAGCTCATAATGCGGAAGACTTTATTGTCGATCACCATCACTTCACCGCGATCGTCCCTTACGCTGGCGATAAGCTCGCCGCGAATGCGAAACAGCGGGGAAGAGGTGAACAGATCGTTATCTGACATGGGGGGGCTCCGTGACTCTCAGCGCGCTGAGTTCCTGATGTTGTCCAGACACTATGTTTGCATTTTCCTCAGGCTCAGAGCAATGCCCGGTGCCAGCATAGCCGGGGCCCGATGGGGGCCTGGCATCAGTCTGTCAGGCATATTGACCTTTGGGCAGCCGTTAATATCACAATACCGCCGCTGAAAGACGCATTTCTTCCATCGTGACTTGTGCAGAAGCGCGCATCACTTTACGATGGCAGGTGGCCCAGTGGGGGGGATACCCGTCTCATTGATAACTGGCCAGGAGCCTGTTGCATGAAAAGTGAGAAAGAAATTTCCATCGACCAGTTTACGGAAGATGAAAAAGTATTGGTGGCGCAGCGGGTTAAGACATTGACCGATAAACTGAGTCATGTAGCCAGTAAGAAAGAAGAGAAAGAGATCGTTAAAGAGGCAAAACGCCTGGTCATGAAAGAACGCGTGGTGCGTGAAAGCAGTAAGGTTGTTCTGGCGAAAAAACCGCGTAAGCCATCTGCGGCGAAAGAGAGTGAAGTCAAAGAGTTTAACTGGAGTGCATCGCTACGTAAGAACCCACGTGCGTTGAAATAATTCCATCACCGGGGCTGTCATGGCCCTTGTTCTGCACGCCCGTTTCCCCGACGGCGGCGTTATCCTACGATAATCAGATGCACCAGCCGCGCCAGCACTTCAATAATCAGCAAACTCCCTGCGGTAATCAGCGCCAGCGTAAGATAAAACTGTTTGCGGTTATCCATACATCACCCTCCCTGAAGGTCAGAAACCCCTTATTTTAACGGGAATTTCATAAACCCTGCCTAAATAAATGCCAAATGATAACGGCTGAGCAAGCGTGAAGGGCGGCCCGGCAGAGCCGCCTCTGGTTCACACCGTGAACAGCTTGCCGTCGCGAACCAGTTCACGCGGATAGTTATTCTTAATGCGGTTGCCGACCTTCTTAGCGATGCCAATCGGCTGCTGCTGATAGCAGACGATCAGCTCATCCCCCGGCAGATCGCGTTCCGGATAGATATCGCGCCCGCGATACCACTCTTCAGCCTCAGCGGTATTCAGTTCAAAGGCATGGGGAACCGTCGGGTCGGCCAGCGCGATGGCGGCTTCATGCTGCCAGCGATAGCCTTTGGGGAAGGTTTCTGCCAGCTTCAGGCCAATGCGCGAGAAGCGCACCCGGCCCAGCAGCGCTTCCATCGCCCGTGGGAACAGCCACAGCTCTTTATCCCGCTGCCACAGCGCCAGCTCCTCACCCCAGTGCAGGCCCGATTTCGCGGCGGCGGCAATCACTTCTTCCTGCTGCTTACGATTAAGCGGGCTGAAGGGCGGTTTTCCGACTTTATAGCCCGGAACGGGCAGCGGAGGAACGCTGGCGGTTTTACGCAGACGTGCAACGAAGAAGCCCTCGCTGTCGAAAATCTGCGGAAAGACGTGCAGGAAACCCTCCGGCGTGGCGGCGCGTTCGGCACCGCTGAACAACTGGTCTAACGGCTCGATTTCGACGGCGTCCGGGTATTGATCCATCAGCCAGGCGATCACCTGCTGATTCTCACTGCGGTTCAGCGTACAGGTGGAATACACCAGCGTGCCGCCGGGGCGCAGGGCGTGAAAGGCGCTGTTGATCAGGTCCTGCTGCGTGGCGGCAATCTCCGCCGTGCTGGTCTCTGACCAGTTGCGCAGCGCATCGGCATCTTTGCGGATCACCCCTTCGCCAGAACAGGGAGCATCCAGCAGCACGGCATCAAAACATTCCGGCAGGGCCGGGCCAAAGACGCGGCCATCAAAGTGGGTCATTGCGGTATTGCTGACGCCGCAGCGGCTGAGGTTTGCATGCAGCACTTTCACCCGGCTTGCGGAGTATTCATTGGCGAGGATCGCCCCGGTGTTGCTCATATAAGCCGCCAGCTGCGTGGTCTTAGACCCCGGCGCCGCCGCCATGTCCATGACGCGCTCAGGCGCAGTGTCAGCGGCAAACAGGGCGCTGACCGGCAGCATGGAGCTGGCCTCCTGAATGTAGAACAGTCCGGCCAGATGCTCCGCTGTACTGCCCAGCGGCAGCGTATCGGCATCGTCACGGCTGATCCAGAAGCCCTCTTTACACCAGGGTACCGGGGTCAGGTGCCACTGATAGGGCGCCACGCGTACCAGAAAATCCTCCACGCTGATTTTCAGCGTATTCACACGCAGGCTACGGCGTAACGGCGTCTGGCTGATGGCAATAAAGCGCTGGTATTCGACGCTGTCTGGCAGCAATTGCTGCATCTGGTCGAGAAAAGCTTGCGGGAAGTAAACGCGGGAAGAGTGAGACACAGGCAAAATCCAGGGGAAATAAGTGGCGTGAGTTTAGCACGACAGCGCCGCTGTGAAAAAATAAGAAGCCCGTTTTCCCGCTGGCAGCGGTTAAAAAAAAGGCGCCTGATGCATTATCATCAGGCGCCAGGTTTGACTGACTCAGGTTACTGCGGCAGGGCGGTTCCCCACTTACGCCAGTCTTTCGGCTCTTCGTCCTCTAACAGGAAATGTTTCCCTGAAGAGGCCTGAGGCGCTAACGGTACCGTTGGCGGTGTGGCGAAGGCGATGCCACCCTGAATAAACTGCTGGAAGGTGCCGGTTTTCACTACGCCGCCGATCAGGCCAAATTTCAGGTTATAGCCGGATGCCAGCCAGAACACCGAGTTATTGCGCACCAGGTGCTGATATTTTTTGCTGATGCGCAGCGTGATCTGCACGCGGTCAGCCATCGCCCCCAGAGACGTGCCGGTGATGGTGCCGACTTCGATACCCCGGAACAGAACCGGCGTGCCGACGGAGAGGGAACCGCCTTCCGGCGCATCCACCACCACATTCAGCCCGTCAAGGTAGCGCGCGTCGGTGATGGTTGATTCCTGCAATTCAAAGCTGCGCTGGCCGCGTCCTTTTCCAGGGTCAACGTTGATGTAGGGTTGCAGCAGAGTTTCCAGATGATTCACCCCGGCCGCTGAGATCTGCGGTGAGACCACCGAGAAGCGCGTGCCGAGACGGGCGAAGTCCTGCACGTACTCCGGGTAAAGTACCGCTTTGGCAATCACCTGTTTATTACCGTCTCCCAATGCCAGCGACTCCAGCTGGCCGATAGTAATGCCCAGATAGCGGATCGGCATACCCGACGACAGCTTACTGGCATCGTAGGTGCGCAGCGTAATCTGGCTACCGACGGCGCGCGCCGCAGTTTCCGAATCATACAGCATGCGTTTATCTTTCCGCGTCAGGCCCACGCCTGCGCCAGTCAGATTGTCAAAGCTGATCGCCCCTTTCAGGGCGCGATTCAGCGGCGACGCCTGGACGGTAAGGCCGCTGCCGTTCAACTGAACCCGCGCACCGCCTTCGGCCCAGAAGACGCTGGTCTGCGACAGCAGGCGGCGATATTCCGGTTTAATATGAACGTTCACATCAAACGAGTCGGCCAGCGGCGTGACGCTGACAATCTCACCGACCTGGAACTTGCGGAACAGCACCACAGAACCCGCCTGAATATCGGGCAGGCTGCTGGCGGTGAGGGTCAGGGTGGTCGGCAGGTTGTCACCGGTCACGCCTTCTGCGGCTTTCTCGCTGTTGGCATAAAGGGGATAGCTCTTTTTCGGCTCCCCTTTAGCGCCGGGATCCAGGCGGATACCGCCGTCAACCCACTCGCGCGCGCTGGCCCCGAGCACTTCCATGCCGTCAATGCCCAATTTCACATCAAGGCGGCTGTTAATAATAAACTTGCTGTCTGCGTGGACCAGCTCGCGATGTTCAGCCGCCACGGCGACGTTAAAGGTCACACCTTTTTCATTCAGCGTACGCTTGACGACCTGGCCAATGCGCATGCCGTGCAACATCAGCGACTGACCGGCATCAATACCGTAACTTTCGGGTGCGGTCAGCGTCAGCTCAAGCGCACCGGGCTGCTGCAACAGTGACTCATTGCTCGGCAATACCACATAGTGGGTCTGCGGCGCACCGTCACCGGGGATCAGTTCCAGCGTGTTGCCGGTCAGCAGGCTGCTGAGGCTGCTGTCACTCAGGCTGATCTTCGGACTGCGCATTTCAATACGCGTCCCGGTTCGCATCAGATCCGTCACTGACGGGTCAATCGTCAGCTCACCGCTGACTTTGCCGTTATCCAGCAGCGTCATTTTGGTCAGCGTACCGACCTCCAGCCCCTGATACATCAGCGGCGTACTGTCTTCCTTGAGGTTTTTACCATCGGGCAGGTCGAGCGAGATCATCACGCCGCGCTTGCTCTGCGCGAGGTCAGGGTAGAGCGTGTAGCTGTCGTCAGATTTCGCGGCCTCAGAGGTTTCCGGGGAGTCGAACGCAATGGCGCCATTGACCAGTGCGGCCAGGCTTTCCAGCTGGACTTTGGCCCCGCTGAGGCCAACGTCGGCTTTCACGCCGGAAACATTCCAGAAGCGGCTCTCTTTTTTCACCAGGTTGGTGAAGCGTCGCTCAATGAGAACATCGATTGTCACGCCCTGATTGCCGGAATTCAGGCTGTAGTCATAAACGCGGCCCACCGGGATTTTGCGGAAATAGACCAGAGATCCGCTGTTCAGTGCACCGAGATCCGGCGCATGCAGGTGGATCATGATCTCACCGGTATTCATGCGGTATTTTGGCTGAGTATCCAGCGCGACAAAGTTCTCACTCGGTTCCCCTTTGCCGGGCATCATACCGATGTAGTTACCGCCGACCAGCGCATCCAGGCCAGAAACACCGGCCAGTGAGGCTTTTGGCGTCACCAGCCAGAACTGCGTGTCTTTGCGCAGCGCGTCGCGCATATCACTTTTGATACTGGCTTTGATTTTGATGGTGCGCAGGTCGTCAGTCATGCTGATCCCCTGCACCAGGCCGACTTCAACCCCCTGATAACGCACCGGTGTACGGCCGGGCACAATGCCATCGGCGGTGGCGAAATCAATGGTGACCGTCGTGCCGCGTTCCTGGTAATTGGTCCAGATCAGCCAGCCTGCAATCAGCAAAGCAATCAGCGGCAGCAACCAGAATGGTGATATTTTGCGCCGGTTTTTGATGCGTGCGCTAGTCGGTGTAGTCGGCGTTTCCTGTTGCATGTGCATCCCAAAGTAAACGGCTATCCAGCCACTCAACGGCGAGGATAGTGAGTATGACCGCTGACCCGAAGTAGAAGGCAGCGGGTCCCATAGTAAAAGCCAGTAACTGATCGCGATTGACCAGTGACATGGTTAACGAAATAACAAACAGGTCGAGCATTGACCAGCGACCGACCCATTTCACCACGCGCAGAAGGCGGATGCGGGTTTTCAGCCCCTGTTCACAATTAAAGTGGATGCTAATCAGCAGCGTCAGCAGCACGATCACCTTGGTAAACGGCACCAGGATACTGGCAACAAACACGACGATAGCCACCGGAATATTACCCGAAGCCAGAGAAAGTATCCCTGACAGGATGGTATCTTCCTGGCGTGAACCATTCAGATAGATGATCGAAATGGGCAGCAGATTGGCCGGGATAAGTAAAACAATCGAGGCAATCAGTGACGCCCACGACTTTTGCAGGCTGAAGTGGCGGCGAAAATAGAGTGGGGTATGGCAGCGGGTACAGCGCCCGCGTTCGTCCGCCTGCCCGGTGAAGTGGCAACTCAGGCAGACGCGCAGCTGGGCAACGGGAATGTTGGGGTTCGGCTGCGGATAGAAACGGTGCCACAGTTGTTCAACGTTAAGGTGGATCAGCGTGAGCAGGCTGAGTATGGTCAGCGAAATAAAGGCAACCAGCCCGATACCGGGAGTGATCGCCGCATAGTCCTGAACTTTAATCGAGGCAATGGCCACGCCGACCAGATAGATGTCCAGCATCACCCACTCTTTCAGGCGGTCGAGCATCAGCAGCACCGGGCGCAGGTTCATCCCCAGTTTGTCGCCAAAATAGAGATAGGCAATAGACACCACCAGGGTCACCGGCGCGCCAATAGTGCAGAAGGCCACCATCGAGGCCGTTATCACATCACCCTGTTCCACCATCTGCATAATGCCCCCTAAAAGGGTGGCGGAGATGTTGGTGCCCAGCAGCCTTATCGACATCAGCGATTCATTGAACGCGAACGGCATTAACAGCAGCATGGTGACGGCCATCGCCGTCAGACGCGTCATTGACCAGTCGCGGCCGTTAAGGATAAGCGCGTTGCAGCGCGGGCAGTGTGCGGACTGGCGCGATTTCACATCTGGTAAGGAAAAAAGGGTATCGCATTGGGGACATCGCTGATAACGTGCCTGTGGCAGAGCATGACTGATGGCGTGTATTTTCATATTCCCGATCGTGCTTTGGCCCACACAGCGCTGGTGCAGGGCAGGGTTAGGCTGATTAGCGCCACAAGGTGCAAGACTCAGTATAGTCATGCTTTAGGTTTCGGATAATTCTAAGGTTATAGTAACTAACCGAATGATTCACCCTCGTTGCTGGTTTTTTAATGCTTATTTTATCAGGCGAAGCAGTACGCTGTTTGGTCTCAGTTTCTACAATGGTTGAACAATGACAAAAGCAGAATTTTATACCGACCTCAATCGCGATATGCGCGCACTTCTCAGCGGCGAAACCAGTTTTCTGGCGGCAATGGGCAATTGTAGCGCGCTTTTATTCGAACGTCTCGATGGGGTTAACTGGGCTGGTTTTTATCTGTTAACGGAAGAAAATACGCTGGTACTGGGACCGTTCCAGGGGAAAATCGCCTGTGTGCGTATTCCCGTCGGGCGCGGCGTGTGTGGTACAGCGGTGGCTGAAAATACTGTACAGCGTGTTGACGATGTCCATGCTTTTCCTGGGCACATTGCCTGCGATGCCGCCAGCAATGCGGAAATTGTGTTGCCACTGATGGTTAACGGCAGTGTGATCGGCGTTCTGGATATTGATAGTGTTGAATATAACCGCTTTGATAGTGAGGATGAAGCGGGGCTAAAAGCGTTAACGGACGGGCTTTGCGAGGTGCTTGCCGGATCGGATGTGGAAAAATTTATTCACATGAAACGCACCTAAAGCGCTGGATCACGTAGCAATTGCTGATGGGGTCATTATAATGACGCCTGTTCATGCCTGCGCTGATTGGCAAACCCGTTGTAATCAGGAAATTTCATGGAAAATCAACCTAAGTTGAATAGCACCAAAGAAGTCATCGCCTTTCTGGCAGAGCGTTTCCCTCAATGCTTTAGCGCCGAAGGCGAAGCACGACCGCTGAAAATTGGCATCTTTCAGGATTTAGTCGACCGCGTGCAGGGCGAAATGAACCTGAGTAAAACTCAGCTCCGTTCAGCACTGCGTCTTTACACCTCCAGTTGGCGCTATCTGTATGGCATCAAAGCTGGCGCGACTCGCGTTGACCTTGATGGTAATCCGTGTGGCCAACTGGATGAACAGCATGTCGAACATGCGCGCAAGCAGCTTGAAGAAGCGAAAGCGCGTGTTCAGGCACAGCGCGAACAGCAGCAGGCGAAAAAGCGTGAAGCGGGTGAAGAAACCGCACCGCGTCGTCCGCGTAAACCTGTTCGTAAACCTGCGGCCGAAGGTGAGCAGGCACGTAAAGTGCGTAGCAAACCCGCGCGTCCACAGGCTGAACAGACGGCTTCCGCTCCCGCTCCACGTACCGAGACCCAGCCGGAACCGCGTAAACCGGTTACCGACACCTCAGCATTGCAAGTCGGCCAGAGCATTAAAGTCACCGCAGGTAAAAGTGCAATGGATGCCACCATTCTGGAAATTTCCAAAGATGGCGTCCGGGTACAGTTAGCTTCCGGCCTGGCAATGATAGTACGCGCAGAACACTTGCAGTTCTGATACGGAGGCTAATCAGGGCATGAACACTCTTTTTAAAAGCACTATCATTGCGGGCCTGCTGATTGCAGGCAACGTTTTTGCGGCCGACACTATTACGCGCGCCGACCAAATCCCGCAGCTGCATCAGGAAGCACAGCATGCCACCGTGAGTGAGCGTGTCACTTCCCGCTTTACCCGTTCCCACTATCGCCAGTTCGATCTCGACAAAGATTTCTCCGTAAAGATCTTTGCGCGTTATCTGAACCTGCTCGACTACAGCCACAACGTGTTGCTGGAGTCGGACATTACGCAATATGCGGACAAGAAAACCACGCTGGGCGAAGAGTTTAAAAGCGGCCAGCTTTCGGCGTTTTACGATCTGTATAACCTGGCGCAAAAACGCCGGTTTGAACGATATCAGTACGCGCTTTCCTTACTGAATAAGCCGATGAATTTTAGCGGCAATGACACCATCGATATCGACCGCAGCAAAGCGCCCTGGCCGAAAAGTACCGCAGAGTTAAATACCCTGTGGGACGCCAAAGTCAAATACGACGAGCTGAGTCTGAAACTGGCCGGTAAAGATGAGAAAGAGATCCGCGAAGTTCTCACCAAACGCTATCAGTTTGCTATTCGTCGTCTGGCGCAGAGCAACAGTGAAGATGTCTTCCAGCTGGCGATGACCGCGTTTGCCCACGAAATTGATCCCCACACCAACTATCTCTCTCCGCGCAATACCGAGCAGTTCAACACCGAAATGAGCCTGTCTCTGGAAGGTATTGGTGCCGTACTGCAGATGGATGATGATTACACGGTGATCAATTCGATGGTCGCTGGTGGTCCGGCTGCCAAGAGTAAAACCATCACCGTCGGTGACCGTATTGTTGGCGTCGGCCAGCCGGGCAAACCGGTAGTTGATGTTATTGGCTGGCGTCTGGATGATGTTGTCGCACAAATCAAAGGGCCGAAGGGCAGTAAAGTACGCCTGGAGATCCTGCCTGCCGGTAAAGGAACTAAAACCCGTACCGTCACGCTGACGCGCGAAAAAATCCGTCTGGAAGATCGCGCGGTGAAAATGACCGTGCACAACGTCGGCAAGCAGAAGGTGGGCGTGCTGGACATCCCTGGCTTCTATGTCGGGTTGACCGATGATGTCAAAGTTCAGCTGCAGAAACTGCAGAAGCAGAACATCGACAGTATTGTTATTGACCTGCGCACCAACGGCGGTGGGGCACTGACTGAAGCGGTTTCGCTTTCCGGTCTGTTTATCCCAAGTGGTCCGGTGGTTCAGGTGCGCGATAACAACGGCAAGATCCGTCAGGACAGCGACAATGACGGCGTGACCTATTATAAAGGTCCGCTGGTGGTGCTGGTTGACCGTTTCAGCGCGTCGGCCTCTGAAATTTTTGCTGCCGCGATGCAGGATTATGGCCGCGCACTGATCGTCGGTGAGCCGACCTTCGGTAAAGGCACGGTGCAGCAGTATCGTTCACTGAATCGTATCTACGATCAGATGCTGCGGCCGGAGTGGCCAGCGCTGGGCTCGGTGCAGTACACCATCCAGAAGTTCTACCGCATCAACGGCGGCAGTACGCAGCGTAAAGGGGTCACCCCGGACCTGCTGATGCCAACCGGCGTAGAAGCCGTTGAAACCGGCGAGAAGTTTGAGGACAACGCGTTACCGTGGGACAGCGTTAATGCGGCAACCTACGTGAAAACGGGCGACCTTAAGCCGCTGGAACCCCAGTTGCTCAAAGAGCATCAGGATCGTATTGCGAAAGACGCCGAGTTCCAGTACATCATCAAGGATATTGCTCGCTTTAATGCCAATAAGGATAAGCGCAATATTATTTCACTCAATCTCGCCGAGCGTGAGAAAGAGAACCGTGAAGATGATGCCCTGCGTCTGGAGCGAATCAATGCGCGCCTGAAAGCGGAAGGTAAGAAACCGCTGGTGAAGCTTGACGATCTGCCTAAGGATTACAAAGAGCCGGATCCGTATCTTGATGAAACGGTGAAGATTGCCAATGACCTGGCGCAGCTGGAAAAACAGCAGCCGCCAGTGACACCGGCAGCGGCTAAATAAGGCCAACAGGCACAGCGTTCGCTGTGCCTTTTTTTTATCCCTCTTCTGCATTGAGCAAAAAAGTAATTCAAAGTGTAAAGTTATGTCTTTTTAGACACTTAAAGATTAAGAGTGCTTGAAAAGCGCAGTATTGACCTTACGATGGTGTGACGCGAATAGCGGAATAACTGAGGAAGAATAAATTTTATGATGCGTATTGCTCTTTTCCTGCTAACCAACCTTGGGGTTATGGTGGTTTTCGGGCTGATCCTCAGCCTGACAGGGATCCAGTCAAGCAGTGTTATGGGCCTGATGATTATGGCGGGTCTGTTTGGCTTCGGCGGTGCGTTTGTTTCACTGCTGATGTCGAAATGGATGGCGTTACGGTCCGTCGGCGGTGAAGTGATTGAACAGCCGCGCAACGAAACCGAACGCTGGCTGATGGAGACCGTCGGTCGCCAGGCGCAGCAGGCGGGTATTGCGATGCCGCAGGTGGCTGTTTACCATGCGCCGGACATCAACGCCTTTGCCACGGGAGCCCGTCGTGATGCGTCACTGGTGGCAGTCTCCACCGGTCTGTTACAGAACATGAGCCGCGATGAAGCCGAAGCGGTGCTGGCGCACGAAGTCAGTCACATTGCTAATGGCGACATGGTTACCATGACGCTGATTCAGGGCATTGTGAATACCTTCGTGATCTTTATCTCGCGCATCCTGGCGCAGCTGGCTGCGGGCTTTATGTCCGGTAACCGCGATGAAGAGGGTAGCAGCAACGGTAACCCGATGGTGTACTTCGTGGTGTCCATGGTGCTGGAGCTGGTCTTCGGTATCGTTGCCAGCATTATCACCATGTGGTTCTCCCGTCATCGCGAGTTCCACGCTGATGCGGGGGCAGCACGTCTGGCCGGTCGTGAGAAGATGATTGCCGCGCTGCAACGTCTGAAAACCAGCTACGATCCGCAGGAAGCCAGCAGCATGATGGCCTTCTGCATCAACGGTAAGTCCAAGTCGCTGAGCGAGCTGTTTATGTCGCATCCGCCGCTGGACAAACGGATTGAAGCGCTGCGCAGCGGTGAATACCTCAAGTAGGGCCGCAGTATCCTGCATCCTGAGCGTGAATAATCTAAAACCGGGCTATTGCCCGGTTTTTTTATATCTGTGTGGTCTGCGGCGGGTATCGGCTGAAAACTCCGCGTGAAGTGGGTCGGGTATCCGGCTGCCGGCGTTGCACAGCGCCAGCGTGAATCGTATACTGGAAATAGCGTTCCATTTTTTATAAAACAACAAAGGTAAAACATGACCCCTGCCGAGAATGATAAGCAGCCAGACTCCGTTTCATCGGTAATGAAAGTGTTCGGCATCCTGCAGGCGTTGGGTGAAGAGCGTGAAAATGGCATCACCGAGCTGTCGCAGCGGGTGATGATGTCGAAAAGTACGGTCTACCGCTTCCTGCAAACCATGAAGACTCTCGGCTATGTGTCTCAGGAGGGGGAGTCAGAGAAGTATGGCCTGACGCTGAAGCTGTTCGAACTTGGAGCAAAGGCGCTGGAGAACGTCGATTTAATTCGCAGCGCCGACGTGCAGATGCGTGATATTTCCCGCCAGACGAAAGAAACCATCCACCTTGGTGCGCTGGAAGAAGACAGCATCGTCTACATCCATAAAGTCGATTCGCTGTATAACCTGCGTATGTATTCGCGTATCGGCCGCCGCAACCCGCTGCACAGTACGGCAATCGGTAAGGTGCTGCTGGCCTGGCGCGACCGTGCAGAAGTGGAAGATATTCTGGCTGGCGTCGAGTTCACCCGCAGTACCTCCAGAACCCTCGAAAGTAGTGCTGCGCTTCTGCCAGTGCTCGACAGGGTGCGCTCTCAGGGGTTCGGGGAAGACATCGAAGAACAGGAAGAGGGGTTACGCTGTATTGCGGTGCCGGTGTTTGACCGCTTTGGTGTGGTCATTGCCGGTCTGAGCATTTCATTCCCGACCATTCGTTTTTCTGAAGAACATAAGAAAGACTATGTAGCGATGCTGCACCTGGCGGCAAAAAATATCTCAGAGCAGATGGGCTATCACAGTTATCCCTTCTGATGGCTGCGGGCCGGCAAATCGCCGGCCCGTTTAATCATCAGTTATCAACCACTTCTGTGCTTTTTCTCAGTAAAGGACAGTCCGTGACGCCCACAATGCCGCTGTCGGTATGCAGATACTGAGCAATCACCATCCCGCGAGCCGTGAGATACTGGCACTGCAGCCCCATTCCCGCGACATTTTTAGTACTGCCCGTCAGCACGCCATAGCCTGTCAGCAGCATGGCGAGCCAGATAATGGCCAGCAGGGCAACGATGCGTAGCAAGAACTTCATTTATATCCCCTTATTATTTTTCAGGCGATGTCCTCACCGCCCGCGTTCATCATAGCAGCATGCTGCTGACTGTCGCTAAAATCGATAAGAGGATGCTGAATCCGCGACCGGGCAGAGAAATAAGATTTGTGTGATCACGCTATCAATTACCGTCTGAGCAGGTAAAATCATGCCTGCGGCGCTGCCGTACTTCGGTAGCCCATTTTTCAGCTTTTGAGGCATGTATGAATGAGATAACGACGGGTGCGATGGACTTCGCGTCTATGGGTGTGGTGGTGGTGTTAGCGATCACAGGTCTGGTCGCATGGTTTTTTGTCAACCGCGCCAGCGTGAAGGCAAACCAGCAAATCGAGTTGCTGGAGTCGCTGCTGGAAGAGCAGAAACGGCAGAGCATTTTACTGCGCCGTCTGACGGACTCTGTCGCTGGAAAAGAGCAGGCAGATAAAGCCAGTGAATCCACTGAGAATAAAGATTTTACCCGCCTAATCCCGGAGCGTTAATTCCCTGAGGAACGATCATGGCCTGGCAGAATCCCTGGTATAACCCCGAATACCCACATCATGCCCCGCAGGGATTTCGTAATCCGGAACCGGATCTGCGCCAGGCTGGCGATCTGAAACGCTGGCGTCAGGAGCGTAAACAGCAGGGGCTGCCCCTGCCGCCGGCACAGGGCTATGAACAGTTTATCCGGCAATGGTGGCAGCCAGCTAACCTCAGCGGCGACCGTGATAGCGTCTGGTGGCTGGGGCATGCGTGCGTATTGTTACGCACGGCGGGGCGCTATACCCTGATTGACCCCGTATTCTCTGACAGGGCATCTCCGCTGAGCTTGTTCGGACCAAAGCGTAAAACCCCCACGGCGCTGACGGTGGAAGATCTTCCTGCGCTGGATGTGGTGCTGATTTCCCATAATCATTACGACCATCTCGATCGCCCGACAATAAAAAAAATTCTGCGCCGTTTTCCTGAAGTCACTTTCGTCGTGCCGCTTGGCTTGCAGGCGTGGTTCCGGCGAGTCGGGGCGAAGCAGATATGCCAGCTGGACTGGTGGCAGCAGACCCAGGTTGCCGGTCTGACGATACATGCCGTTCCTGCACGCCACTGGAGTATGCGCAGTCTGTGGGATCGTAACCGCTCACTGTGGTGCGGCTGGGTGGTGCAAAATGCCACCCTCAATTTCTGGTTCAGCGGCGACAGCGGATATTCGGAAAACCTGCTGGAGATCCCCCGCCGGTTAGGCCCATTCAATCTTGCTGCGCTGCCGGTAGGGGCTTATGCGCCAAAATGGTTCATGCAGGGGCAGCATATGGACCCGGACCAGGCCGTATCACTCTATCGCGCCATCGGCCAGCCGCATACTATCCCTATCCACTGGGGAGTGTTTGAACTGGCTGACGAGTCACTGGATGAGCCACCCAGAGTACTGGAAGCTTCGGTGCGGGAGGCAGGTTTGAATTTATCGTGCTTTAAACCCTGGAAAATCGGTGCTGAAATGCTGCTGGATAATATTACGTAAGGATAATCCTATGTTGGTTGTTATATAACAGCCAACACAGTGACAATATCCACCCAGTGTGCAAACAAAAAAAAAGATTAAATCAATTATACCCCTGTAAAGATCAATGCATTTTAATGGGGCAGAAGACGGTTAATTTTCATGGTTTTGGTGCAATGCAAATATAGAGTGGCGCTAATGAGTGATTTTTATACAAGAGTCGCCGGGGCGATGCGTACTCATAATGATTTCTAACGTTGAGTATTGAAAAAGCTTTGCCATAATTATGCAATCATTTCAGGACAAAATGTCCGGTTAAGAGTGTCATCGCATAGACATCACCCGGTCATCGGTTTAAAGTATATCGAGACTGGTCAGGTAGTAGAAGGGCTGTGCAGGGTGAACGCAGGTTCATCATTGATGTAACTTCATGCATGAATGTGCAATCTGTGCTGGTTATCGTTTTAAATGTGTGCGACATCTCTATCCCTGTTTAAAAATGACTTGCCATTAATTAACGGATATGTGATAAAACATTTGGTTAAAACGAGGTACAGTTCTGTTTATGTGTGGCATCTTCAGTAAAGAAGTTCTGAGTAAAAACGTTGACGTTGAATACCGCTTCCTTGCCGAGCCTTAATTAGTGCCTCATGCAGTAATGTCTCTGGTTTTTCTGTACGTTAAGCCTCCGGGCGAATAAACACTCTTAAGGAATTTGCAAAATGGCAAAGATTAAAGGTCAGGTTAAGTGGTTCAACGAGTCTAAAGGTTTTGGTTTCATCACTCCTGCTGACGGCAGCAAAGATGTATTCGTACATTTCTCTGCAATCCAGGGTAATGGCTTCAAAACTCTGGCTGAAGGCCAGAACGTTGAGTTCGAAATTCAGGATGGCCAGAAAGGCCCTGCTGCTGTGAACGTCACCGCTATCTAATTTTCGATCTGAGCCTGACATTGCCGCCCTGCGTGTAATCCAGGCTAAAATCTGAATACTAAAGCCTCGTCAGAAATGACGGGGCTTTTTTGTCGCTGTCAGCCCGATTGTCTGCGGGATTTTAACCGGCCTTTGCAGTACACTGCCGCGTCATCTGTTTTATGGAGTGTTGTTATGTCGTACCAGTGTCCTCTCTGCCAGCAGCGGCTGACGTTAAACCAGCGCGTCTGGCGTTGCGAAAACCAGCATCAGTTTGATCAGGCCAAAGAGGGCTATGTAAATCTGCTGCCGGTACAGCATAAACGTTCCAGACAGCCCGGTGACAGTGCGGATATGATGCAGGCGCGGCGCAATTTTCTCGATGCCGGCCACTACCAGCCTTTGCAGCAACAGGTCAGTGACCTGCTGGTGCGCGTGCTGCCTGAGCCACCCGTCAGCGTGCTGGATATTGGCTGCGGGGAAGGGTATTACACCCATGATGTTGCCAGCCGCCTGTCGGCGCAGGGTGAGGCGCAGGTCTACGGGCTGGACGTGGCGAAAATCGCGGTACGCGCCGGAGCAAAACGCTATCGCAACGTTGAATTCTGTGTGGCATCCAGTCACCGCCTGCCGTTCAGCGACAACCAGTTTGATGCCGTGCTGCGTATTTACGCGCCCTGCAAAGCGGAAGAGCTGGCGCGCGTGGTGAGGCCACAGGGGTATGTCCTGACGGTGACGCCGGGGCCACGCCATCTGATGCAGTTTAAGGCGCTGATTTACCAGGATGTCCAGCTGCACGACACGACACCGGAACAGATGCCGGGCTTCGCGCTGGTGGAAGAGCAGCAGCTCAGTTACGCCATGGTATTGAACAGTGAAGAGTCTGCTGCGCTGTTACAGATGACGCCGTTTGCCTGGCGCGCCCGTCCCGAGGTGTGGGGCATTCTGGCAACGACCGGACAGTTCTCCTGTGAGACTGACTTTACTCTTCGTCTGTGGCAGCGCGACAGCGTTCAGATGACAGAGGAAGCGGTTAACGACTCTCCAGCATAACCTGGTAAATTTTTTCCAGATCGTCAAGCTGACGAACGTGGATCAGCAAACGGCGGTTTTCCAGGGCAATCACCAGCACGCCATCTTCTGACAGGTTGATGGCGCTGATCCGCTCCCAGCGAATAAACACGTTAGCGTAAAAGAACCCCTCCTGTTTCAGCAGCAGTTTCGGCGCACGTATCCAGAACAGCCAGGCTGCCAGCGCACCCAGTGCCATCAGTAGCAGCGTTGTGACCTGCGGCCCCTGGTCGCTCACATTCTTATAGAGCAGAATCGCCAGCAGACCAATAAAGATCAGGCTGTCGAGTTTGTTACGCCGCTGCAGCAACACCTTTAACCGGGTCGGCCCGTGCAGGCGGTCCATCATCAGTTCGTCGTAGATGGCGTAGATCAAAATGAAAACAATAAACAGCACAATCAGGTAGTCGGTCAAAAACATATCAGGATCCAAATAAACGGGGCCAGACTGTGCTGGCCCCTGGATGACGATCGTATCAACAGGTGTCAGACACCCAGCAGGCCAATCCAGTAGCCGAAGATACCGATAACAAAGAAGCCCATGATAATCCACAGCGCATTCACCTTACGGCGAAGCAGCCACATACAGCCAAAGGTCAGCAGCAGCGGGATCAGGCCCGGCATCAGCTGGTCGAGTATCGATTGCACGGTAGTGACGGTCGTTTTGCCGGTCTGGTCGGTAATTCTCGACACCACCAGCGGTACGTCAACGTGGGTCCACTTGTTGACCAGTGCCCCCATGACAAACAGGCCGAGAATTGACGCCCCCTCGGTCAGTTTCTGCAGGAAGCCACCGCCCATATCGCTGACGATATCCACGCCTTTACGATAGCCGTAGGCCACACCGTAATAACGTACCAGCAAACGCACCAGATTAAACAGCACAAAGAACAGCAGCGGTCCAAGCAGGCTCCCGCTCATGGCAATACCGGCACCGAGCGCAGCAAAGACAGGACGTACCGTTCCCCAGAAGATCGGGTCACCGACCCCTGCCAGCGGCCCCATCAGGCCCACCTTGATGCCGTTAATCGCTGCATCATCGATAGCGGCGCCGTTAGCGCGCTGCTCTTCCATTGCCATCGTCACGCCCAGCACCGGAGCGGCGACGTAAGGATGGGTGTTGAAGAACTCCAGATGGCGTTTGATGGCCTGCTTACGGTCGTCATTGTTCTCAGGATACAGGCGGCGGATAACCGGAACCATTGAGTAACAGAATCCCAGCGCCTGCATACGTTCAAAGTTCCATGAACCCTGGAAGAGGTTAGAGCGTAAGAACACACCGCGCACATCGCCAGGTGTTAATTTCTTTTGCGTTGTTGCTGTTGTTGAATCAACCATTTCTCTCACCTTTCCTTAATCGAGTTCGTTATCAAGGTCGTTATGTGCCGGACCTGAAGCCTGTGCACCCGCAACGCGGTTGTATTTCGGTGCCAGCTGGATATACAGGATAGCCATGACCACACCAATCACACCCAGCGCTACAAGGTTGAAGCTGGTAAAGGCGGCGGTAACGAAACCGAGGTAGAAGAACGGCATCAGATAGCCAGCGCGCATCATGTTAATCACCATGGCGTAACCGACCACCACAATCATGCCACCAGCAATATTCAGACCATTGGTTACAACGTCCGGGATGGAGTTCAGCAGGTCCTGTACCACGCTGGTTCCGACGGATACCGCCACGATCAGAGCAGGGATAGCGATGCGCATAGCCTGTAATATCAGTGCGGAAACGTGGATCCATGAGATAGCGGTAAGATTGCCCTTTTCGGCAGCCTTATCCGCCGCATGCTGGAAGGCCACGGTGATGGTACGAACGATGATGGTCAATACCTGACCGGCGGCTGCCAGAGGAATAGCCAGCGCGATACCTGCGCCTACGCTCTGACCACCGGCTATGACCAGAATGGTCGAGATGATGGATGCCAGAGCCGCATCCGGCGCCACGGCGGCACCAATGTTCATCCAGCCCAGGGCGATCATTTCCAGCGTACCCCCGATGATGATCCCGGTTTTCATGTCACCGAGAACGGCACCGATTAACGTACAGGCCACTAGCGGCCGGTGAAACTGAAATTCATCGAGGATAGAACCCATACCTGCGATACAGGCGACGAAAAATATCAGTACAATTTGTAGCGTGGTAATCTCCATTACATTTTTCCTCTTTCATGCCAGAACGGAGTTCAACCTGAGTCAACAGGCCACGGTCTATTGAGCAACTTTTGCGATCAAATCCATCATTTTCAGTTTCTGGTCGCTGGAGACCTTACGAACTTCCAGTTCGATACCGCGTTCATTGAGCTTTTTAAATGCCTCAATGTCTTTAGCGTCCACGGAAACTGCATTATTGACCTGCGTTTTCCCCTGACGGAAGGCCATGCCACCAATATTCACCGTGGTGATATTGACGCCTTCTTCTACCAGACGCACCACATCGGTCGGATTGGTAAACAGCAGCATCACTTTGTCTTTGCCGTACTTGGGGTTATTCCAGACGCGAACCATTTTTGCCACGTCAACCACATGGGCGGTAACACCCGGTGGTGCGACCTGGGTCAGCAGGGTTTTACGCACGTTATCAGCAGCCACTTCATCACTGACCACGATAATCCGCGTTACGTTAGTCTCTTTTGTCCAGCGGGTCGCAACCTGGCCGTGAATCAGACGGTCATCGATACGCGCAAGACCGATTTTCATGTGATCCCCTGGCTGTAACGGGGCTTGCGGGGCAGAGGGGGCTTTAACAGCGGGCGGGGCGCTTTCCGGCGTTTTGGCTTTCAGCGCCTTCACGCCTTCACGTCCGGTTTCAACAGCCAGTGCGACCAGCTCATCGAAGGCAGGATTGTCATCACGTGCCATCAGCACTTCGACCAGCATCGGAATATTGACCCCGGCGACGACCTCGTAATTGGGTTTATCGACCACCAGGCGGCTGGCAGCGTTAAACGGGCTGCCTCCCCAGGTATCGACCAGAAACAGCACTCCCTGTGTACTGTCCATTTGAGCCAGACGCGTTTGATATTTCTCCATCAGCGTTTCGGCATTTTCACCGGGGACAAAGTCGATCCATCCGACATTTTCCTGATCCCCTAACAGCATTTCGGCGGTCTTCAGCAACTGCTCTGCAGCCCAGCCGTGTGTGCCGATCATAATAGCAATAGTCACTTGCTACCTCCTTTATCAGTGGGCAACGGCCCAAGCCTGCTAGCCGTGTGGAGTTGATCCGAATCGATGACGCATTCAGAATAATTGAAGTTCAACGTTCACTCTCTTTTACTATAACGCGCTGAAAACATATCAGCGGTTCTAAACACAGACGATAAACGGGATTTATTTTAGTACGCGAAAAAATAAATTATGTGACCTTGCTCAGTTATTTAGACCTTTACCTACATTTCTAGAAGTCTGATCAAACATTATTCATAAAGTGGGTAATACCTGTCTGAATGTAAGAAAATATTTTGACGTCCCTGTTTCAACTGATAAAGTAGTGATCCTTTTTTAATACAGGAGTAACGGGCCTCAGCCCTCCCTATGGACTGTCACCGAAGTCGCTCAATCATGCCGCCGGGCTATCCGGTATCGTTTTCAACGTCTGCTGACGTCACCCAGTTTTCCACCTGTTGTCATCCCTGCTGCACGCTCATTCGAACGTTTGCTGCGTATTCCCGTTCCTTTTTCCGGAGTCTGTCATGGAATTTCTCTTAGACCCCTCAATCTGGGCAGGTCTTTTCACGCTCATCGTTCTTGAGATCGTACTGGGTATCGATAACCTGGTCTTTATTGCCATCCTGGCCGATAAACTGCCGCCGAAGCAGCGCGATAAAGCGCGTCTGATCGGTCTGTCACTGGCGCTGATTATGCGTCTGGGGCTGCTTTCACTGATCTCATGGATGGTGACGTTAACCCGTCCTCTGTTTAGTGTGGGCGAATTCAGTTTCTCAGGCCGCGACCTCATTTTGCTGGTCGGCGGGTTATTCCTGCTGTTTAAAGCGACAATGGAGCTGCACGAACGCCTTGAAAACCGCGATATGAACGCCGGTGGTAATAAGGGCTATGCCAGTTTCTGGGCGGTCGTGGTACAGATTGTGATTCTCGACGCGGTATTCTCACTGGATGCGGTGATTACGGCGGTTGGGATGGTGAACAACCTGGCGATTATGATGACGGCCGTGATCATTGCCATGGGCGTGATGCTGCTGGCCTCTAAGCCGCTGACCAACTTCGTCAATGCGCATCCCACGGTGGTGGTACTGTGTCTGAGCTTCCTGCTGATGATCGGTCTCAGCCTGGTTGCCGAAGGATTTGGTTTCCATATTCCGAAAGGTTACCTGTACGCGGCGATAGGCTTCTCGATTCTGATTGAGCTGTTTAACCAGATTGCGCGCCATAATTTTATGCGTCATCAGGAAAGGCGACCGATGCGTGAACGTACCGCCGAAGCCATTCAGCGCCTGATGGGCGGACGTCGTCAAAACGAAAACCACAGCAGCGAGAGCAGCGAAGTGGCCGCGATTATGCCGCAGCAGGCATTCAAAGATGAAGAGCGCTATATGATCAACGGCGTTCTGACGCTGGCCTCCCGTTCGGTGCGCAGCATTATGACGCCGCGCGGTGAAATCTCCTGGGTGGATGCCACGCGCCCGCTGGATGAGATCCGCATTCAGCTGCTCGATACACCGCACAGTCTGTTTCCGGTATGTCGCGGGGAACTGGATGAGATCATCGGTGTTGTGCGTGCCAAAGAGCTGCTGGTGGCACTGGACCACGGTATTGATGTGGCCACGTTTGCCGCAGGTACACCGCCGATCATCGTGCCGGAAACCCTCGATCCGCTTAATCTGCTGGGCGTGCTGCGCCGGGCAAAAGGCAGCTTCGTGGTGGTGACCAATGAGTTTGGTGTGGTACAGGGGCTGATTACGCCGCTGGACGTGCTGGAAGCGATAGCCGGAGAATTCCCGGACGAGGATGAGACCCCGGATATTATCGCGGATGGCGATGGCTGGCTGGTGAAAGGCGGAACCGACCTCCACTCACTGCAACAGTTGCTGGACACGCAGGAACTGGTGAGGCCGGAAGACGACCATGCTTCGCTGGCCGGTCTGCTGATTGAACAGAAAGGTCAGTTGCCGAAGCCGGGTGAAGTGATTGAGATGCTGCCACTGCGCTTCCAGATCATCGAAGCCACCGACTATCGTATCGATCTGGTTCGCGTCACGAAAGAGCGTCAGGAAGAGGAGCAGTAGGGGGCATGCCTGCCAAGGTCATGAGTTAACCCTGAAAAGGGGCGAAGCCGGCTTCGCCCCTGTTCCTTAACGATCAGGCGTCCAGCGCCCGATCGTGGTTCACCAGCCAGTCAGGGAAATCCCCTAACGGCATCGGGCGCGCATAGAAGTATCCCTGCAGGACATCCACTCCTTTATCACGCAGATAGGCGGCCTGTTCAGCCGTTTCGACCCCTTCCGCGACCAGGCTGATATTCAGCCGCTGCGCGAGCGAAATCACCATATCTGTCACTGTCGCATTAATGGCATCGGTGCCGATGGCGGCCGTAAAGACTTTATCAATTTTCAGGACATCCGGGCTGAGCGTCTTCAGATAAGAGAGCGAACTGTGCCCGGTACCGAAGTCGTCAATCGCCAGCTTTACGCCAATCTCATGCAGATGCGACACCACGCGCTGATCGACCACCGGCAGCGAATCACGCTCGGTCAGTTCCACAATCAGCTGAGGCTGCGGGTTGGCCGGCCACCACAGACGCTGCAAATCATCAATAATGGCCCGCTCGTGAAAGTGACTTGCCGCCACGTTAATGGCAACGTGGAATGACTTACAGGCCGGGAGTTCCGGCAGATGGCGTACTGCCTCGCTGATCACAAACCGCGTCAGCGGCGCAATTAAGTTCTGCCGTTCGGCCAGCGGGATAAAGACATCGGGTGGGATCCAGCCCTGGCGGGGGTTGTGCCAGCGTAACAGCAGCTCAATACCGTCACAGCCGCCGCTTCTGGCGTTAATCAGCGGCTGGCAATACACCATAAATTCGCGCGCGGTAATGCCGTAGCTGATTTGCCACGAGAGACTCATGCGGTTGGCGGTGGCGAGCCAGACGATATAGCCCATCAGCAGGCTGAGCAACAGCGCCAGTGGAAGCTGTGAAGGCACGGTCATCAGCGCCAGCCTGGTGGGCGATGGTCCTAAGAGCGTAATAGAAAACGGATAGCGTAACGATGACTCCTCGTAGCTGACCTCGTCCTCTGAAGGGACCGCAGGTTCAATCGCCGGATTACCGTATTCCAGGCTTTTCCCTCCAACGTTGAAAATGGCCCGCTCCACCCAGGGGAGCGTCGGCTCCAGCAGGTAATTGGTCATCAGTTCAATGTTGATCACCTGAATGATACCGGAACGGTTATCCAGCGAGCGGGGTGTCCAGAACAGCAGCACAGGAGAGCCTTTAATCAGGTGCTCATCAACCGCCAGCATCATGCGCTGATTATTGACTGCCAGTTCGGGAAAAGTATCACTGAAGGTAATGTCGGAAGCGCCGAAGATGCTTGAGCAATACACCTTGTCTTCATCCACCAGCAAAATAGATCTGACGGTCTGTAATGAGGCCAGTTTTTCAATCAGCGGAAAGCGAATTTCACTACAGGTAAGGCCTACGAGCCCGATGGTATTATTGGCGGCAACGTCCAGCGGCGAGAACATGCGGTCAAAACGCTGGATGGCATTATCGGCAAAGGTACGCGATTGCTGCTCTATTCGGCCTTTCTCTTCCATAAAACGAAAGGTTAATGTGAGAATGAGCACCAACGCGGCAACAACCGCAGCGATAAGAAATCGCTTGCGGCGAAACTGTCCGAAAACTTCCTGGGACATTTGCATCAGTAACCACCCTTTAGATCAAGACGCGCATATATAGAGACCGAATACCAATTATCGGCAACTGATGCATTAAGTTTAGTCGTACTGAAGAGAAAAGCTGAATGGCTCAAAAACAGGAACTTACTTCCACTAAACACGCCAAAACACTTTAGCTACTTCCTGTTGCTGGCGATAGCAGGAGGGGAGTTATTTTTTGATCGCGCGGGCAAAAAAAACGCCACCCGTAAGGGGTGGCGTCGGTGAATCAGTCACACTGGACTTTTATTGCCAGGCCACCGCGCGACGTTTCGCGGTATTTGGCATTCATATCTTTGCCGGTCTCGTACATGGTTTCGATTACTTTATCCAGTGAGACACGAGCTTCACTGGTGCGGCGCATGGCCATACGCGCCGAGTTAATCGCCTTCACCGAAGCAATGGCATTACGCTCAATGCACGGTACCTGAACCTGACCTGCGACCGGGTCACAGGTCAGTCCGAGGTTATGTTCCATACCAATTTCAGCGGCCACGGCAACCTGCTCCGGGCTGGCGCCCAGCAGTTCCGCAAGGCCGGCTGCGGCCATGGAGCAGGCAACGCCGACTTCGCCCTGGCAGCCCACTTCAGCACCGGAAATCGAGGCGTTCATTTTATACAGAATGCCGATCGCCCCGGAGGCCATAAAGTAGCGGATGAAGATTTCCGGAGTGACGGGTTCAATAAAGTGGTCATAGTAAGCCAGCACGGCGGGAACAATACCGCAGGCACCGTTGGTCGGGGCAGTGACCACACGGCCACCGGCCGCATTTTCTTCATTTACTGCCAGCGCAAACATATTCACCCAGTCGATAACGATCATCGGGTCGCTGGACATTTTATCGGAGGACACCAGCAGACGACGCAGGGCGGAAGCGCGGCGCGGCACGCGCAGGGGGCCGGGCAGCACGCCTTCGGTGTTCAGACCGCGATCGATACATTCGCGCATGGTGCGCCAGACATCGGTGAAGTACTGCTCAATATCCGCGCGGCTGTGCACGGCAAGTTCATTCTTCATCATCATGCCGGAGAGAGAAAGCCCGGTCGTATGGCAGTGGGCCAGCATCTCTTTTGCGGAGTTAAACGCGTAAGGCACGGTGACTTCATTGACCACGGATTTGCCGAAGTTCTCTTCATCGACGATAAAGCCACCGCCGACGGAATAATAGGTTTTGCTGTAGATGCGCAGTTCGCCGGCAAAGGCGTGAATGGTCATGCCGTTCTCATGCAGTGACAGATTGTCGCTGCGGAACACCATGCCACCTTCACGCGGGAAATCGACTTCGTGCGCGCCGTTCGCCAGCAGCAGACGCTGGCGCTCTTCTACATCACGAATAAATGCCGGGATAGCGTCAATCTCGACACTTTGCGGAGACGCGCCAGACAGCCCCATGATGATGGCAATATCGGTATGGTGGCCTTTGCCGGTAAGGGACAAAGAACCGTAAACATCGACAGCAATACGCGTCACCGAAGAGAGCTGGCGATTGTTCACCAGATCGTCGACGAACTGTTTGCCGGCTTTCATTGGGCCTACCGTATGAGAACTTGACGGGCCAATGCCGATCTTAAACATGTCGAAAACGCTAATCACGTTGTACGCTCCTTAGAGGATTTTAATCACGCTGTGGGAGAGGTTAATAACGGGTACCCACATTTTGCGAGGAATATAAATGAAAAAGCGCCGTATTGCAGTGATTTGGATCGCCCGTTGGCAATAATCTGGTGAAAAATAATGTAAAGACGGCTTTTGAAGCAACTTATGGCTGGATTTTATACGATTTTTTAGTGTTTTGCCACTTGCAGGCTCAACTGGCGGATGATACCGGCTGTCATACCCCAGATAAAATAGTCGTCGAACCAGGAAAGCCACACGCGATGTGTCCTGCCGTAGCGTTGAATATCCAGCGCTGAGTAACGGCTCAGCCGTAGGGCTTCTTCCAGCGGCATTTCAAATATCGACTCCACTTCACCTTCATTCGCCTGCCAGTTCAGACCCGGCGGCAGCACGCCGACGACCGGGGTCACCTGAAAACCCGTGCTGCTGGTCACCGGGGGCAACGTGCCGATCACATTGACCCACGCAGGGGGGATGGCGACTTCTTCCTGTGCTTCCCGCAGCGCGGTGGCCACCAGAGAGGTGTCGCTGCTGTCTTTCATCCCGCCGGGAAAGGCGACCTGGCCCGCATGCTTGCGCAGTGTGGCAGCACGGCGCGTCAGCAGTAGCGTCGGCTCAGGATGGGCAATAATCGGTACCAGCACTGCCGCCTGACGCTGAGGGAGATCCTGTGACCCTGCTGCCGGAGGCTGTAGCAGAAAGCGCGTCAGGAAATGCGCCAGCGGGGGAGGATCAGATTTCATCGGACAGCGACTCCAGACACGGTAAAATACGGTTTACTTTATCAAGGGTTTCCTGATATTCAGCGGCTTCATCGCTGTCGGCAACGATGCCGCCCCCGGCAGCACAATATAGCGTACCCTGTTCGGCGATCAGGGTACGTATGGTGATGCTGGTATCCATTCTTCCACAGACGCTGAGGTAGCCAATGCTGCCGCACCAGGCATTGCGTCGCTGAGGCTCCAGCGCCTCAATAATTTCCATTGCGCGTACTTTCGGCGCACCGGTGATTGACCCGCCGGGAAAACAGGCGCGCAGTAAATCACAGGCGGTGAGCGTGGGTTTCAGCTCGGCGGTAATGGTGCTGACCAGATGATGCACCGCAGGGAAAGGCTCGACGACAAACAGCTGTGGCACCTTTACGCTGCCCGGAGTGGCAACGCGGCCGATATCATTACGCAGCAGGTCGACAATCATCAGGTTTTCGCTGCGGTCTTTAGGGGAATTCGCCAGTCTTTCGCCCTGCAGGCGGTCGGCGAGCGCATCGCTCAGGCGTGGCAGCGTCCCCTTAATCGGACGGGTTTCAATCTGCTGGTGGTTGAGTTTAATAAAGCGTTCCGGCGAGAGACTGAGGATCACGCTGTCCGGCAGGCGGAGGAAGGCGCTGAACGGTGCGCGGTTAGCCCGGCACAGCTGTAAAAAGGCCTGCCACTCGCTGCCGCAGTATGACGCCGCAAAGCGCTGTGCCAGGTTGACCTGATAACAGTCGCCCGACAGCAGCCACTGCTGGATCTGGCGAAACTTTTCGCCGTACTCTGCGCGCGTCATATTGGCCTGCCACCCGCGGGTCAGACGGAAGGGCACTTGCGTTTCAGGCTGCTGAGCCTCCAGCCAGGCAAGGCGAGCTGCCGGGTCACCGTGAACCACCAGCGTCAGCGTCTGCTGGTGATGATCGGCAATCAGCGCCCAGTCATAGATCCCGACCGCCATGTCCGGCGTGCTCAACTGCTGTTCTGCTGTTGAAGGCAGTCTCTCGAAGCGGCGGCCCAGGTCATAGCCAAACAGGCCGAGTGCGCCACCCTGAAACGGCAGGTCACGGTGCGGCTCTGCCTGTAAACCGCACGTGGCTAACTGCTGTTCAAGCAGCCTCAGCGGGTCATCCTCGCTATGCTCCTGACGTTCTGCGGTTTCGATGGTGGTGAACGCGCCACGCGTCGTCAGTGTTACGCGGGGTTCAGCCACGAATATATCGAAGCGGTTATCACTGTGATCGGCAAAACCCGAATGTAGCAGCATCGCCCAGGGCAGGTGGGAAAGGCTGGCAAAGCGATGCTCAACGGCATCTGGCGTATACTTGAGACGATGATAAACAGGTGACATGGTTCTTCAGCAGCAAGATTTCAAACAGGCATCAAGCCTGACATATTTTTATGCCGCTGGCATCTCTTTGTCGCCCGTGGAATAATCCGCAGCGCAAACCACCCCAGGAGTCATTATGTTTACAGGATTACCCGCGCTATCACATGAACAGCAGCAGGATGCGGTTGAACGCATTCAAAAGCTGATGTCCGAAGGAATGAGCAGCGGCCAGGCCATTACGATGGTGGCTGCCGAAATCCGTGAGAACCATACGGGCGGTCATGTCCCGGTGATGTTCGACGAGGAAGAAGAAGACTACATGGGTGATAATAACCACGACGAAGAAGAAGAAGAGTACGACGAATAAGTGGTTTCCCCCTGCCGCCCGGCAGGGGATGGGGTTACATCGCCGCAACCACTTTGATTTCAACCAGATATTTTGGGTTCATCAGGTTAGCCTGCACGGTACAGCGTACCGGCGCGTTGCCCGGAGACACCCATGCATCCCAGGCGCGATTCATCGCCGCGAAATCTGACTTATGCACCAGGAAAATGGTGGCGTCCAGGATCTTACTTTTGTCTGAACCGACGCGGGTCAGCAGTTTATCAATCACCGCCAGCGCATTTGCCGTCTGCGCTTCTGCATCTTCATCCAGATTTTCCGGCACGCTGGTGTAATAGACCGTGTCGTTGTGGATCACGGCTTCGGACATACGGTGTTCAACTGGTTCAATTCTGGTTATTTCTTTTGACATATCAATACCTTAATTATTTTTGGTTGCGTTTCTTAAATCAACTTAGGGCACATTTGAGACATTACCGATAAAAATACCATCATTAGGCTTTCATGCTGAGACAAATGATCTGACAAAAAATGAGCGTCTCTTCCCACCATGTCGATAGTTTGTCAGCAGGGCTATCAATAACAGTGGCTTCACTTCCTGCATGCTAAGTGTTACCACCTTGTGTATACATCGTCAAAAGCCTTAGCAGTGGAAATGAAGTATCTACGGTTGTAATATCGGCTCATTAGACAATGGTTTGAGATAGATATGAATACTTCACGTAGAGTGATGATTAAACTTTTTGCCCCTTTAGCGCTTATACCTTCTTTTATTTCTTCAGCAAAAGTGATAGATGCATCAGCTAATCAGCCGGATCAACATAACAACGATACCCCACCGGCCAGGGCTTCGTTTGCAGCAAACCTTCTTGCCGACCAAAAATCCATCAAAATTGAATGCTTTGGTGACTCAACAATGTGGGGTTCTATTCCGCACAACACAACAACAATGGACCCTGCTAACCCATCGGCTTCATTACAGAAAGCACTCGATCTGATTTTCCCAGGACTTGTGAAAGTTAAGAATAGTGCGATACCAGGCACAACGCTGAAATTGCTTCTAACCGGTCGTGATAGTGGGCCAGGTACATATGAAGAAAGACTAATGAAGTCAGATGCTTTGATTATTTACTGCAATCATTGCCTGAACGACTGCAATTCGTACGAAAGCGATGAGTCACAATACCGTCAGAATTTAATAGAGTTTGTCAGGCTAACCCGGCAGTACGGTAAGATACCAATCCTTGTTACGCCGTCAATAATTTCACCTGTAGGTGATGGCAAAGAGTTCATGATGAAGCGTATGCCAGCCTTCATAAAAACAATGAAAGATGTGGCGTCTCATATGAACGTCGATCTTGTAGACAATTACTATTATTCATATAAAACCAGCCGCATGACTCCTGCATCAAAAATTAACGGTGATGGTGTTCATTTAAATTCTGAAGCGTATCAAAACGCTGGTTGGAACATGGCTATTCCGTTGGTCCTTGCCAATACTTTAAACAATCCATATGATTTGTGCGGTTTGTCAAATTCGACTTTTAAGGATAACTTAACTTTGTCAAGAGCCATTTGGTCCGTGGATAGTAGATTTGGCTCTGTGCTAACCGCTGACTCTAACGATAGTCTACAGCACATATATTTTCCTGTTATCCTGGATAACCCCACTGACCATACCAGGTTGGCGATAGGTGGTTTCAACGGTGAGGCTGGTGGAACAGGTGAAATTACCTATTTTGGAGAAAGAAATGACCACCGCTATTCAGGCAGGATAGATTATAAGAAAGATGTTGAAATAACCTATGATAAATTATTCGAACCTTCTGCGTGTAAACTTTCTGCCGGGTTCCACATTATCGGAGTAGAAGCGTCAGCTGAGGAGGGAGGGAAAAACTTCAACTTTGCAGGAGTGCAGTTAATCCCATCGGCAGTAATTTGAATGCGATAGTCCTTTATGATAGAGCCCGCTAGCGCGGGCTCGTTTTTACCAGTACAGCTAGATTTTAAACGGCTTTCCTAAGTTTCTTGATAACCATTTTCCAATAACGTTAGAAATAAATAAGCATATTAATGCATAGATAATAGCAGAAGAAGGGTTAGGTATTGTTAAACCAATACCTAACGCTGCTAAAGATAATGGCAGCAGAGTCTTTGTGACGACCTCCAGGCCACAAATATTTAGCGTGTTTTTACCAATTTCATTTATATATTTGCTGCTACAAATTAATTTTGATAAGAACACATTAAACAGAATCAAACTTGTTGTTGTTACAAGTGTATTAATCATTCCAAACGCAGGGTATTGCATAGCTTGTGGGAATAATTCGTTAGTCAAGCCCTCAATCAAAGACCTGGAGTTGAATAGCTGATAGAGAGTCACGAACGACAGAACGGAGAATAAAGCAGCGCCATACAGGGATTTTGCAAACAGCGTAGATTCACACATGAATTTAAACATACACCTACCAAGCGCCATTAGCCACCAGTAGGCGATAGCGGAATCAATATTCCAGAACCATTTTGGCATCACTAATGGGTTATGGTGAAGCAGGGTCTGTGAAGCTATGAATGCACATAATGAAATAACTAAAATAACATATTTATTGCCAATAATTTTTAAAAAAGCACCATCAATAACAATCATTGCAAACATACAGTTAATAAACCATATGGTTCCTACTGATGGGTTGTTTCTCACACCATAAATAATGTCATTAATATTGTGTAAAATAACCTTGAATGGGTCTCCGGCATTCAATGATGTAAGAAGTAAAATAATAAAACAAAACGAAAAATAGGGAATCATGAGTCGCTTGAACTTATCAATAAAAAACTGGATGAATGAGATCCCGCGTAGTTCTTTTGAGAAAAACCCAGATATAAAGAAAAACAGAGGTACATGATAGCTAAATACAAATGGAGGTATCTTACCGGCACCAGGACCAAGATGACCTACGTATATCGCAAATATCCCTAAGAACTTTAGAGAATCAACCCAGTCGAATCTTATGCTTCTCATTATTAAACCATTTGGATGATATTATTTAGTTGTTTTTCAATGTTACCATATTTTTCATGGAAGGGAACCGAAACGAACTTAAGGTCAGAACGTTTCTGAGGACTGGACGGAAAAAAAGTATATTTCCAATATATTTAATTGAACACTGTGTATTAAAACAGTATTCAGGTGAGCGTAAGTAGACGAGAAAACATACCGATGCGAAACCAGTTGTTGGTGTACTGTTGTTACAGCAGGCTTTGTAGCAGCTTTAGAGACAGTGAAGTAAGGCTCTGCCTGAGCAAATAGGGAGGAGGTGGTGATACAACCGTTAATGCATCATTACGACTTAAATGCGGTCTCCATTTAATGGAACACACAAAGCAATATACCTTTTCACAAGCCTTTGTATATTCTTGCATCATGAGGCGTGTCATCGCGACAGACTGGCACAGATTAACCGGGTCTGTCACCTAAAGGGTGGAGTGCGCTGGCGGATACTGACATAATTACAGTAGTTTTGATCGGGTGGTGAGGGAATGTGGTAGACGATTTTGCAGCAGACGGCGCTCTGGCGCAGGCGATCCCAGGCTTCAGGCCGCGTGAACCTCAGCGCGAGATGGCGGCTGCGGTGGCGCGAGCCATCGATGGCCGGAGTGAACTGGTGGTTGAGGCGGGGACTGGTACGGGGAAAACCTATGCCTACCTTGCTCCGGCGCTGCGTTCCGGTAAAAAAGTGATCGTCTCTACCGGTTCCAAGGCGCTCCAGGATCAGCTTTACAGCCGCGACTTGCCTACGGTGGCGAACGCGCTGAAATTTAAAGGCATCATTGCGCTGCTGAAGGGGCGTTCTAACTATCTCTGCCTTGAACGTCTGGAACAGCAGTCGATGGCGGGGGGCGATCTGGCGGTTCAGGCGATGAGCGATTTGGTGCATCTGCGCGGCTGGTCGATCGAAACCGTGGACGGCGACATCAGCACCTGCGGTGGCGTTGCGGAAGACAGCACTATCTGGCCCCTGGTCACCAGCACCAACGATAACTGTCTGGGGAGCGACTGCCCGCAGTACAAGGACTGCTTCGTGGTAAAAGCCCGCCGCAAAGCGATGGATGCCGATGTTGTGGTGGTAAACCACCATCTGTTCCTGGCGGATATGGTGGTCAAAGAGAGCGGTTTTGCCGAGCTGATCCCGGATGCTGACGTGATGATTTTCGATGAAGCCCATCAGATGCCGGACATCGCCAGCCAGTATTTTGGTCAGCAGCTCTCCAGCCGCCAGCTGCTCGACCTGGCGAAAGATATTTCGATCGCTTACCGTACCGAAGTTCGCGATGTGCAGCAGCTTCAGAAGTCAGCCGATCGGCTGGCGCAGAGCGCTCAGGATTTTCGCCTGTCGCTGGGCGATCCCGGCTTTCGCGGTAACCTGCGTGAGCTGCTGAGTAATCCGCAGATTCAGCGAGCGCTACTGCTGCTCGATGATGCGCTGGAGCTGTGCTATGACGTGGCGAAGCTGTCACTGGGCCGTTCTGCGCTGCTGGATGCGGCGTTTGAACGGGCGGCACTGTATCGCGGCCGACTCAAACGTCTGAAAGACACCACCCAGCCCGGCTTCAGCTACTGGTATGAATGCAATGCGCGTAACTTTACTCTGGCGCTGACGCCGCTGTCCGTTTCCGACCGCTTCCGCGAAGTGATGGACGAACGCCCGGCAAGCTGGATCTTTACCTCCGCCACGCTGGCGGTCAATGAGCAGATGACGCATTTTGTCGATCGTCTCGGGGTCGGCGAGGCGGAAACACTGATCCTCAACAGCCCATTTGATTTTGCCCGCCAGGCGCTACTCTGCGTACCGCGTAATCTGCCTTCACCCAATCAGCCTGGCGGAACGCGTCAGCTGGCGCGCATGATGAAACCGCTGATTGAGGCGAATAACGGGCGCTGTTTCTTCCTCTGTACCTCCCATCAGGTGATGCGCGAACTGGCTGCCGAGTTCCGCGCTTCGATGACGCTGCCGGTGCTGTTACAGGGGGAAACCAGCAAAGGCCAGCTACTGAAGCAGTTTGTCGCCGCAGGCAATGCCCTGCTGGTTGCCACCAACAGCTTCTGGGAAGGGGTGGACGTGCGTGGCGATGCGCTGTCGCTGGTGATTATTGATAAGCTGCCGTTTACCTCCCCGGAAGATCCGCTGCTGAAAGCGCGTATGGAAGACTGCAAGCTAAGAGGCGGAGAACCTTTTGATGATGTGCAGCTGCCGGATGCGGTGATTGCGCTGAAGCAGGGGGTCGGAAGACTGATCCGCGACGTTGATGACCGTGGCGTGCTGGTGATCTGCGATAATCGTCTGGTGATGCGCCCCTACGGTGCGGTTATTGTTAACAGCCTGCCGCCGACGCCGCGCACCCGCGATGTGCAGAAAGCGATCGAATTTCTGCAGTTGACCGGGCAGCAGTAATCAATCTGGTGCGGATGTGCTATCATCCGCGCCGAAAATTTTCTCCCCTGAGGGTGTTATGTCCACGCGAATTTTAGCCATTGATACTGCGACGGAAGCCTGTTCGGTCGCCCTGCTGAATAACGACCGTTTACTGGCGCATTTTGAACTGTGCGCCCGTGAACACACCCAGCGCATCCTGCCGCTGGTCCAGCAGGTCCTGCAGGAGGGCGGTGTGGCGCTGAAGGATCTCGATGCGCTGGCCTTTGGCCGCGGTCCGGGCAGTTTTACCGGCGTGCGTATCGGTATCGGGATTGCTCAGGGGCTGTCACTGGGCGCAGCGCTGCCGCTGATCGGCATTTCTACGCTGAAGACGATGGCGCAGAGCGCCTGGCGCCTGCACGGTGCGACCCGCGTACTGGCGGCCATTGATGCGCGGATGGGCGAAGTTTACTGGGCCGAATATCAGCGCGATGCAGAGGGAAACTGGCAGGGCGAGGAAACGGAAGCCGTACTGAAACCTGATGCAGCCGCAGCGCGCATGGCCGCGCAGCAGGGGCAGTGGACCTGCGTGGGTACCGGCTGGCAGGCCTGGCCACAGCTGGCTGAAAACAGTGGACTGGTTCTGACGCTGTCTGACGTTACGCTGCCGTGCGCAGAAGATATGCTGCCGCTGGCTCAGCAGGCGCTGGCCGCCGGAATGACCGTGGCACCTGAACAGGCAGAACCGACCTACCTGCGTAATGAAGTCACCTGGAAGAAATTGCCGGGTCGCGAGTAACGATGGCAACTATTTAAACCAATAGTAGTCAAAGTAGCATAACAAGGGAGAGTCGAATGCGTAGATCCAGTCTCTGGCAGTGCAGTGTGTTGTTGAGTCTATCGGTGCTGTTAAGCGGTTGTGTCACGGTGCCGGATTCGGTTAAGGGTCATTCTGACTATCCGCAGCAGGATCTGGTGCGGGTGCTGAGTGCGCCACAGCTCTATACCGGACAGGAGTCGCGCTTCGGCGGTAAGGTCGTGAAGGTGGACAATCGCAACGGGCTGACACGCCTGGAGATTGCCGCCATGCCGCTGGATGACGGCGCCCGGCCGGTGCTCGGCTCACCTTCCATTGGCCGCATTTTCGCTGATGTGAACGGCTTTATTGACCCGGTTGATTTTAATCAGCAGATGGTGACCGTGGTTGGTACCATCAGCGGGACCGAAAAGGGCAAAATTGGCGATGCACAGTACACTTTCCTGGTGCTCAAGGTGACGGGCTATCAACGCTGGCACATGACCCAGCAGGTTATGACGCCGCCTCAGCCGATCGATCCGTGGATCTGGTATGGTCCGGGATATGGGCGCCATCGTGGGGGCTACTGGGGACCTTCTCCCTGGGGATATTACAACCCCGGCCCGGCCCAGGTACAAACTATTCTGACGCAATAATTCGAACAGTATGGTGTTAAATCGGCGGATCCGCTTTTTATCAGCGGATCGGCCTTTTTTTTATTGGATCTCTCAGGATGAGAGAAATTTAGTGATGGGCTTCGCAACCTCAAAATACAGACCTGAGCAAACTGGTACGCTGAGTTAAAATAATGTTAACAGATGCCGACCGGTCGAGGCTGCGATGACAACAAATAATAATTTTCGAGGTGATTCCTTGCATAAGGTTTGGTTAAACCGCTACCCCGCCGATGTTCCGGCTGAAATTAATCCTGACCGTTACGGTTCGCTCATTGACCTGTTTGAACATGCAGTGCTGCGTTATGCCACGCAAACCGCGTTTATCAACATGGGGCAGAGCCTCTCTTTTCGTCAGCTGGATGAGCGATCCCGTGCCTTCGCAGCCTATCTGCAACAGGGGCTGGGGTTGAAAAAGGGCGACCGCGTCGCACTGATGATGCCTAACCTGCTGCAATACCCGATCGCGTTATTTGGTGTGCTGCGCGCCGGGATGATCGTCGTCAATGTTAACCCGCTGTATACCCCGCGCGAGCTGGAACACCAGCTTAACGACAGCGGTGCCAGCGCTATCCTGATCGTGTCAAATTTTGCTCACACTCTGGAGAAAGTGGTTGCCAGGACATCGGTGAAGCACGTGATCCTGACCCGCCTGGGCGATCAGCTCTCTCCGGCAAAGGGGACGCTGGTTAACTTTGTGGTGAAGTACATCAAAAGAATGGTGCCAAAATATCACCTTCCCGGTGCCATCTCATTCCGTCAGGCCCTGCAGAATGGATCGCAGATGGCCTACACCCGGCCGGAAATTCTTAACGACGATCTCGCTTTCCTGCAATATACCGGTGGCACCACCGGCGTAGCGAAAGGCGCGATGCTGACGCACCGTAATATGCAGGCGAACCTCGAACAGACCAAAGCCACCTATGGTTCACTGTTAAAAGCCGGGGAGGAGACGGTAGTCACCGCGCTGCCGCTGTATCATATTTTTGCTCTGACGGTGAACTGCCTGCTGTTTATTGAACTGGGTGGCGCAAACCTGTTAATCACTAACCCGCGTGATATCCCCGGTCTGGTGAAAGAGTTAGGCAAATATCCCTTTACAGCCATCACCGGGGTTAACACCCTGTTTAACGCGTTGTTAAATGACGATGCGTTTAATAAGCTGGGTTTTTCGACCCTGACGCTGTCCGCCGGTGGCGGCATGGCAGTACAAAAAGCGGTAGCCGAGCGCTGGGAGAAACTTACCGGTCACTATCTGCTTGAAGGGTACGGACTCACAGAGTGCTCACCGCTGGTGTCAGTCAACCCGTATGATATTCAGTGTCACAACGGTAGTATTGGTCTGCCGGTGCCTTCTACGGATATTATGCTGGTCGACGATGACGGAAATGAAATGCCGCCGGGCGAGCCGGGGGAGCTGTGTATCAAAGGCCCTCAGGTGATGCTGGGCTACTGGCAGCGGCCGGATGCCACCGATGAAGTTTTAAAAAATGGATGGCTTCGCAGCGGTGATATTGTTACCGTTGACCACGAAGGTTTCCTGCGTATTGTCGATCGCAAAAAGGATATGATACTGGTCTCCGGGTTTAATGTTTATCCTAACGAGATTGAAGATGTCCTGATGCTTCACCCGAAAGTGCGTGAAGCCGCCGCGATTGGCGTTCCTAATGACGTCGCGGGTGAAACAGTAAAAATTTGCGTGGTGAAGAAAGACGATTCACTGACCAAAGAAGAGCTGATTGCCCACTGTAAGCGTCATCTGACAGGATATAAAGTCCCCAGAATTGTTGAATTTCGCCACGAGCTGCCGAAGACCAACGTTGGCAAAATCCTGCGCCGCGAACTGCGCGAGGAAGCGATAAAAGCGCAGCCGCCGTCAGAGTGATGCAGCCCGTTTTGCCAGTAACGAATCATGCCGGGTTGCCCGGCATTTTTTTGTGCATTTACCGTTAACCACAGGACCGATCCGGTTCTGCGGAGAGAGAACGCTATTTTGAATTACATCATGATCACCACTAATGAAGCGCTGGCAGAAGTGTGCCAGCGTGCCCGCCAGTTTCCGGCACTGGCGCTGGACACTGAATTTGTCCGCACCCGCACCTACTACCCACGTCTGGGGTTAATCCAGCTGTTTGATGGCGAAACTATCTCGCTGATTGACCCGCTGCCCGTGACCGACTGGACGCCTTTTCGCGATCTTCTGACGGATGAGAAGGTCGTGAAATACCTGCACGCGGGCAGCGAGGATCTGGAAGTGTTTCACCACGAGTTCGGCGTGCTGCCACAGCCGATGATTGATACGCAGATCCTTGCGGCCTTCAGCGGCCGTCCGCTATCCTGCGGTTTTGCTACCATCGTTGAATCCTTTACCGGTATTGCCCTGGACAAAAGTGAATCCCGCACTGACTGGATGGCGCGTCCGTTAACGGAAAAGCAGTGCGATTATGCCGCAGCCGACGTGTTCTACCTGTTGCCGGTCGCCGGTAAGCTGGTGGCTGAAACGGAAGCCGCAGGGCAGATGGCTGCCGCGCTGGATGAGTGCCGCCTGTTGTGTCAGCGCCGTACCACCGTGCTTGACCCACAGGAGGCCTGGCGGGATATTCCTAATGCGTGGCAGCTGCGCCCGCGCCAGCTGGCGGCACTGCGTCTTCTGGCTGCGTGGCGTCTTGAGCTGGCCCGTGAAAAGGATATGGCGGTTAACTTCGTGGTGCGTGAAGAGAATCTGTGGAAAGTGGCGCGCTATATGCCGGGTTCACTGGGCGAGCTCGATCATCTGGGATTACCGGGGCAGGAGATCCGTTTTCACGGTAAAGCGCTGGTAGCGATGGTGGCCCAGGCCGCAGCGCTGGATGACGAGAACCTGCCGGAGCCACTGCCAAACCTGATCGACTACCCTAATTACAAGCAGGTGTTCAAAAGCCTGAAAGCGTTAGTCGCAGAAACAGCAGAAAAACACGCTGTCAGCCAGGAGCTGCTGGCATCACGCAGGCAGATCAATCAGCTGTTAAACTGGCACTGGAAGCTAAAGCCACAGGCCGGTAAGCCTGAACTGGTGGACGGATGGCGCGGTAAGCTGCTGGAAAGTGGCATTGCAGAGGTTCTGTCGGCTTACTGATGGTGCAATTTTCCCCTGCACAACAGCAGGGGAAAATCAGGAGTAGCAGGGGATCATTTCGGAGTTTCTTCCGTTTCCGTTTCCGGTAACGTTACATTCAGTTCAAGAATAGAAATATCATCATCTTTCTGATCCAGCTTCACACTGAGCATCTCCGGATCAATTTTCACGTATTTACAGATCACTTCCAGAATGTCCCTTTTCAACTGTGGCAGATAGTGGGGCTCACTATCGCCCCTTCTGCGTTCTGCCACAATAATCTGTAGCCGTTCCTTGGCAATGTTGGCTGTGCTCTTTTTACGGGATAAAAAGAAATCGAGTAAGGCCATGGTTTATCCCCCAAACAGGCGTTTCAGGAAACCCTTCTTCTCTTCTTCAATGAAGCGGAAGGGACGTTCTTCACCAAGCAGACGGTCAACGGTATCAGCATAGGCTTTACCTGCGTCGGACTCAGCGTCCAGGATCACTGGCTCACCCTGGTTTGAGGCTCGTAATACAGACTGGTCTTCCGGAATCACACCGGCCAGAGGAATACGCAGAATTTCCAGTACGTCTTCCATGCTTAACATGTCACCACGATTCACACGGCCTGGATTGTAGCGGGTCAGTAGCAGGTGTTCTTTAATCGCATCCTGGCCTTTCTCTGCGCGGCGTGATTTAGAAGAGAGAATGCCGAGAATACGGTCGGAGTCACGAACCGAAGAGACTTCCGGGTTGGTGGTGATAATCGCTTCATCTGCGAAGTACAGCGCCATCAGCGCACCGGTTTCGATCCCGGCGGGTGAGTCGCAGACAATGAAGTCAAAATTCATTTCGCCCAGATCGTTCAGAACTTTCTCCACGCCATCGCGGGTCAGCGCGTCTTTGTCGCGGGTCTGTGAAGCAGGCAGAATAAACAGGTTTTCAGTGCGCTTATCTTTGATCAGCGCCTGATTGAGTGTGGCATCGCCCTGAATCACGTTGACGAAGTCATACACCACGCGGCGTTCGCAGCCCATGATCAAATCCAGGTTACGCAGACCGATATCAAAATCGATAACGACGGTTTTTTTACCTTTCTGCGCCAGACCGGTAGCGATGGCCGCGCTGGACGTGGTTTTTCCCACGCCTCCCTTACCCGATGTAACAACAATAATGCGTGCCATATAATAATTTCCTTAAGAAAAGAAAGGGCTCGAGAGCCTGGCTCAGTTCAGTGTCTGTATAGTCAACGCGCCATCTTTGAGACAAAGACGCGACGCTTTTCCAAAAAATTCAGCAGGGATTTGATCCATCAGCCAGTAATTACCGGCAATCGATACCAACTCTGCGGATAAACTGGTGCAAAATATCTGGCAATTTTTGTCGCCGGAAGCGCCAGCCAGGGCACGACCGCGCATCATTCCGTAGATATGAATATTGCCATCGGCAATCAGTTCAGCACCGGCGCTGACGCTGCTGGTGACGATCAAATCGCAGTTTTTCGCGTAAATCTGCTGACCAGAACGCACCGGCGAAGAGATTAGCCGTGTTTTTGTAGCAGGCTGTTCGACCGGGATAGACAGCGGTGCAACATCGTTAGCGCGCTTTTGTTCTTTACCTTCGCTGAGCACCGGCAGACCAGAGCGCGCAATCATGCGTTTTAGCTGCTCATCTTTGCAGCCGCTGATGCCGACAATATGAAGACCGGACGCGGTAATCGCCTGCTGCATCTGACGCCAGTTCACCTCACGGGTTAATGAAGAAACGTTAATCACCACCGGGGCATTTTTCAAAAATGCCGGAGCCTGACTGACCTTTTCTTCAATGGCTTGACGCACGATGTCAGGATCGGTGTGATGCAAATGAACGACTGACAGCGTAAAACTGCTGCCCTTTAACTCGATTGGCGATTGTGACATCTGTCCCGCTCAGTCCTGTTATTTCCCATCCTGGCTAAATCAACACCACTTTTCAGGTGTTTAATCAAGACAGGCAATATTCCGAAGTTCTGCAAGCATGTTATAGTTACTGTAATATTCAGGCAAGTCACCATCCAGGTTAATTCGAGTAAAAAATATGTTTTGTGTGATCTACAGAAGTCCTCAGCGCGACCAGACTTATCTTTATGTTGAAAAAAAAGACGATTTCTCACGCGTTCCTGACGCTCTGCTGAAGGGGTTCGGTAAACCTAAGCTGGCAATGCTGCTTCCCCTGGACGGGAGCAAGAAGCTGGTGGGGGCGGATATTGAAAAAGTGAAAACAGCGCTGCGTGAAGATGGGTTTTATTTACAGCTGCCGCCGCCGCTGGAAAGTCTGCTTAAGATACATCTGAGTGATGCTAAAAAAGATTAATTCGGAATCATCTGCAAATATATCTCCGTGGGTCAGAGTGGGTCTTTTATTTATAAATTTCTGACGGAGAAGCGATAAAAGGATGCCTGCATGAAGCCGTTAGCCCTTAACTTCCTTGTCGTCTCACTGGTTCTGGCGTCCGGCAGCGCCGGTTACGCCACCCCCCTGACATCCGGCACCAGCCCGGAACCTCCCGCCACCACGCTGGCCCAGCAGGGGCGTAACCCGGCTGAATTTCCCGGTTATGTTGAACAGTTAAAAGCCCAGGCACGCGAGGCGGGTTTTGACCAGCAAACGATTGATACTGCCTTCACTGGCGTGCATTTTGTCGATCGGGTGATTAAATCGGACCGTGGACAGCTGGAAAATAAAGTCACCCTGGACGATTATCTCGGCAGGGTCCTGACGCCGGAAAAAATCCAGCAGGCCCGGCTTTATGTTCAGCAATATCAGAATCAGCTGCAGCCGATAACCGATGCCTCCGGCGTGCAGACGCAATATATTGTTGCGCTGTGGGCGCTGGAAAGTCACTTTGGCCAGATTCAGGGTAAAGAAGAGGTGGTCTCTGCGCTGGCCACGCTGGCCTTTGAAGGGCGGCGGGAAGCGTTCTTTACTAAAGAGCTGATGGCCGCCCTGCGCATTATCCAGCGCCAGCAGATGAGCGCCGCAGACCTGAAAGGGTCCTGGGCCGGGGCGATGGGGCAGAGCCAGTTTATGCCGAGCTCATTCCTTAATTACGGTAAAGATGGCAACGGCGATGGCAGGATTGATATCTGGAATAATCTGGATGATGTGTTTGCCTCCACGGCGAATTATCTGCAGCGGGAAGGCTGGCGTGCAGGCCAGGGCTGGGGGCAGGAAGTTATCTTACCGGCGGGTTTTGACGCGCAGCAGGCAGGTCTGAAAACGGCTCAGGCAAAAACAGCGGCCCAGTGGTTACAGTCCGGCGTAAAGCTGATGCATCCCGATGAAAACCGCGACGCCGGTCAGCGCGCCTGGATCATCACTCCGCAGGATGGGGGCGGGCGTTCATTCATGGTTTATGACAATTTTCGCACGCTGATGCACTGGAATCGGTCTTATTATTTTGCCATTAGTATTGGCATGATGGCCGACGCCATCGTCACGCAGCAGACGGTACAGTAAGCAGAATCGCGGCGATATTATGTCGGCGCAGCCACTCTAATCAGGCAGGAGAAACAGCATGTATCAGCATCATAACTGGCAGGGCGCACTGCTAGATTTTCCGGTAAACAAGGTCGTCTGTGTGGGGAGTAACTATGCTAACCACATTAAAGAGATGGGCAGTGCTACACCCACAGAGCCGGTGCTGTTCATCAAGCCGGAAACGGCTATCTGTGATATTCGCCAGCCGTTGTCTATTCCGAAAAACCTGGGTGCTGTTCACCATGAAATTGAGCTGGCGGTGCTGATTGGTTCCACCCTGAAGCAGGCCACTGAACAGCATGTTGTCCAGGCCATTGCCGGCTATGGCGTGGCGCTGGACTTAACGCTGCGCGACATCCAGGCCGGCTGTAAGAAAGCCGGGCAGCCGTGGGAAAAAGCGAAGGGGTTTGATAACTCCTGCCCACTCTCAGGTTTTATTCCTGTCAGCGAGTTTAACGAGGATCCGCAGAACGTTGAGCTGAAGCTTATGGTCAATGGCGTTGTGCGCCAGCAGGGCACGACTGCCGATATGATCCATAAAATTGTGCCGTTAATCGCTTACATGAGCCAGTTCTTCACCCTGCGTGCAGGAGATGTGATCCTGACCGGAACTCCGGAAGGCGTCGGTCCAATGGTATCCGGCGACCGTCTTGAAATTTCTCTCGGTGGCCACGGCGTTGCCACCCGCGTGTTGTAAAGCTGAGCGGAAAACTTGCAACTGAAGCTCAAACCCCTTATAAGGTGCGGGCTTTTACTTTTACCGGACACCGACATGACTGATACCCCTTTCTGGCAGCGGAAAACGCTGGAACAAATGAGCGACGAGGAATGGGAATCCTTATGTGATGGCTGTGGTCAGTGCTGCCTGAATAAGTTGCAGGATGCCGACACGGATGAAATTTACTTCACCAATGTGGCCTGTAATCAGCTGAACATTAAAACCTGCCAGTGCCGCAACTACGAAACCCGCTTTGAGCTGGAAGAAGACTGCATCAAGCTGACGCGCGACAACCTGCCTACCTTCCAGTGGTTGCCGCCCAGCTGCGCCTATCGGGTGCTGGCGGAAGGGAAAACGTTACCACCGTGGCATCCGCTGCGCAGTGGTTCACGTGCTGCGATGCACGCTGCGCGTATTTCCGTGCGTCATATTGCGGTGCATGAAAGTGAGGTAGTGGACTGGGAAGAGCACATTATCAACCGCCCGCGCTGGTACGGTAAATAATTGTTCGGCTTGAGTGCATAACAAAAAAGCTCCGCCAGTGCGGAGCTTTTTTTATACAGGATACGCACGGCGAAATGGGGAACCGCCGGGGAGATTAACGCGAGAACAGATCGCGTCTTTTCGGTTTAAACGGCTGGGCAATCAGAACCAGCGCCCCCACCAGCAGGTAGGCAGCAAAAATACCTACCAGCCACTGCGGCATGCTCAGCGTCAGAAACGACCAGGACTTCTCCGCGCAGTCGCCGCTGGCGACAAACACGGAAGGCAGCCATTTATCCAGCGGCAGCCAGGAGGGGAAGCGGGCAGCAAAATCACAGGTCACGAACGGTGACGGATGCAGTTGGATCATGGTGTGTTCCCACGCCAGACGAACCCCCTCCCAGGCGCTGTACAGCCAGATAACAATGGCAACCAGGCGCAGCGGAGTCTTTGGTGCGATAGCACCGACCAGCCCGGCACCCATAATGCCAAACAGCGCACAGCGTTCATAAATGCACATGACACAGGGTTTCAGCAGCATTACATGCTGAAAATAGAGCGCAGTCATCTCAAGAGCGAATGCGGTCAGTGCCATCAGCAGCCATGCGCCGCGTCCGCGAGAGCAGCTATTCAGGTATCTCAACATTAGTCTTTCCGTCTAAAAGGCAGTTAGACGGCAGTGTAAACGAAAAGCGTCCGCAATCCAGCCAGCAGGGAAAAAATTAAGCAGTAAAGTGACTTAAATTAACTCTGTTGACGATAAATCATGATGTTTCCTTTCACGCACCGCTCCCGGCATCGGGTCGGGAACCGCCGTAAGTCGGGCAGATAACAATCTCTTTTTTTTGCAGGCGATCTCCTTTTCCCCTGCGGGTAAGCTAGGTGATGCCTGGAGCGTCTGGTATGATGAGCCGAATTTTGAAGAAATGAACGCAACGGAAAAAGAACGCTATGGTTATTAAGGCGCAGAGCCCGGCGGGTTTCGCTGAAGAGTATATCATCGAAAGTATCTGGAATAGTCGTTTCCCTCCGGGTTCTATTTTGCCCGCTGAACGTGAACTCTCCGAACTCATTGGTGTGACCCGTACCACGTTACGTGAAGTTTTACAGCGTCTGGCGCGTGACGGCTGGCTGACCATTCAGCACGGTAAACCGACCAAAGTGAATAACTTTTGGGAGACCTCCGGGTTGAGTATCCTGGAAACGCTGGCCCGTCTCGATCATGACAGTGTTCCGCAACTGGTCGATAATTTGCTGTCAGTGCGCACCAATATCTCTTCGATCTTCATCCGTCGCGCTATTCGTACCTACCCGGATAAAGCCCGTGAGGTGCTGGAAACGGCCAATCAGGTTGAAGATCAGGCTGAAGCCTATACCAACCTTGATTACAATATTTTCCGCGGTCTGGCGTTTGCCTCTGGCAATCCGATTTACGGCCTGATCATCAACGGCCTGAAAGGGCTGTATACGCGTGTCGGACGCCACTATTTCTCAAACCCGGAAGCGCGCCGACTGGCGCAGGCGTTTTATCAGCAGCTGCTCACTATTCTGCATAACCAGCAGTACGATCAGATTGTTGACAGCGTGCGTGACTACGGCCGTCGCAGCGGGGAAATCTGGCACGCCATGCAGACCAGCATGCCGACCGATTTACCGCCTGCACGTCGTTAACCCCTGCCGCGATTAAAAAAGGGCTGACCGGAATACGGTCAGCCCTTTTTTATTATCGCCACGCCACAGACAGCGGGGCCTGCGTACTCACGTCACAGCGTACCGCCCGGCCGTGGAGGGCAGCGATCGAGGATCTCGACGCTGCCATCATCGTTCTGCTGTTCCAGATTGATATCAAAGCCCCACAGGCGGTGAACGTGTTTCAGCACTTCGCGACGGCTTTTATCCAGCGGCGCACGATTGTGCGGCACATAGCGTAACGTCAGCGAGCGGTCTCCGCGCAGGTCAACGTCGTACACCTGGATGTTGGGTTCCAGATTACTCAGATTGTACTGCGCCGAGAGCTGCTGGCGGATCGCCCGGTAGCCCGCTTCATCGTGAATCGCGGCAATCTCCAGGAAGTTATTGCGGTCGTCATCCAACACGGTAAACAGACGGAAGTCGCGCATCACTTTCGGCGAAAGGAACTGGCTGATAAAGCTCTCGTCCTTAAACTCTTTCATCGCAAAATGCAGCGTATCGAGCCAGTTTGAACCTGCAATATCGGGGAACCAGTGCCGGTCTTCCTCTGTCGGCGCCTCACAGATACGTTTGATATCCTGGAACATGGCAAATCCCAGCGCATACGGATTGATACCATTGTACCACTGGCTGTTATAAGGGGGCTGGAACACCACGTTGGTGTGGCTGTGCAGGAACTCCAGCATAAAGCGTTCCGACACTTTTCCTTCATCGTACAGATGGTTCAGAATGGTGTAATGCCAGAAGGTGGCCCAGCCCTCATTCATGACCTGAGTCTGTTTCTGTGGGTAAAAATACTGACTCACCTTTCTGACAATACGCAGGCACTCACGCTGCCACGGCTCAAGCAAAGGCGCATTTTTTTCCATAAAGTACAGCAGGTTTTCCTGAGGCTCTGCCGGATAGCGCGCGCTGGAAAGGTGGGTTTCCTCACGCTCCCGGCGCGGCAGGGTGCGCCACAGCATATTGACCTGGCTTTGCAGATACTCCTCACGGCTCTTCTGTCGCGCCTTCTCCTCCTGCAGGGAGATTTTCTGCGGGCGTTTATAGCGGTCGACGCCGTAATTCATTAAGGCATGGCAGGAGTCCAGCAGGCGCTCAACGTTCTCGACGCCGTAACGTTCCTCACACTCGGAGATATAATTTCGCGCAAAAATCAGGTAATCGACAATCGAGCTGGCATCGGTCCAGCTGCGGAACAGATAGTTATTTTTGAAGAAGGAGTTATGGCCGTAGCAGGCGTGTGCCATCACCAGCGCCTGCATGGTCATGGTGTTTTCTTCCATCAGATAGGCAATGCAGGGATTGGAGTTGATCACGATCTCATAAGCCAGTCCTTGCTGACCATGCTTGTAACGCTGCTCCGTTTCGATGAACTTTTTACCGAAGGACCAGTGGGCATAGTTGATAGGCATACCGACGCTGGAATAGGCGTCCATCATCTGCTCAGAGGTAATCACCTCGATCTGATGGGGATAGGTATCCAGCCGGTAGGATTTAGCGACACGGTCGATCTCCCTGAGATACTCATCAAGCAGTTCGAAGGTCCAGTCTGGTCCATCATCGAGTCGTTTGCTGTCCTTAATCGGAACGTCAAAGATCGTGGTCATAGCGCACCCCTTTTTATAAAACCGGATAACCTTGCGGCAAAATGTCCGTTTTCATGTCGACTTATCTGCGTCTGCAACACCCGTATAAGCCTGGAATTAAAGCCAATATCTCAATGATAGTTCACTGTCTCGTATCCCTCCCGTTAAAACAATTGAAATCTTCGACAGAAAATTCAGCGCTGGTTTAAAAAAGAATTTTACCTAACGATAAATTCAACGATTTGGTTATTTTACAGGATAATATCCTGTTTATAACAGCATGTTATGACGGGGCGCGTTTGTTCTGAGTTTTGCGCATTTATGCTATTTTGCGGTAACAATCTGCTTAAAATTCATCAAAGGCAGATATATCGGCTGAAATGGGGGGCGCATCTTGTTTTTGTCGGTCTTTAAGGTAAAAAATATGTGAAATATTTCCGTGTGATGTAAAATTTTGCGCTGGTGTTTTCCTCCGTTAAGTGGCGAAGCATCCAGTGCATAATTCTATAAATGGTTTCCTGTGAGGTCAGTATGCGAGTGGTGATTCTGGGTAGTGGCGTGGTGGGCGTGGCAAGTGCCTGGTATCTTGCACAAGCAGGTCATGATGTGACGGTGATTGACCGTCAGCCAGCAGCGGCCATGGAGACCAGCGCCGCCAATGCCGGACAGATTTCTCCGGGTTACGCGGCGCCCTGGGCAGCACCGGGCGTGCCCCTGAAGGCGATAAAATGGATGTTCCAGCGCCACGCGCCTCTGGCTATTCGTCTTGACGGTAGCCAGTTCCAGCTGCGCTGGATGTGGCAGATGCTGCGTAACTGCGATATGCGTCATTATCAGCAGAATAAGAGCCGGATGGTGCGTATTGCTGAGTACAGCCGCGACTGCCTGAAGACCCTGCGTCAGGAAACGGGTATCGCCTATGAAGGGCGTCAGGGCGGGACGTTACAGCTTTTCCGAACTGCACAGCAGTTTGACAGCGCGGCAAAAGACATTGCCGTGTTAAAAGATGCTGGCGTACCGTATGAGCTGCTGGAGGCGGCACAGCTGCACCAGGCTGAACCCGCACTGGGTGATACCCAGCACAAGCTGACCGGCGGGCTGCGTTTACCGAATGATGAAACCGGAGACTGCCAGCTCTTCACCCAGCGGCTGGCTGCTATGGCTGAGGCTGCGGGGGTCAACTTCCGTTTCAACACGCCAGTGGATGCGCTGTTGCAGGAGGGGAACCGTATCTGCGGCGTGCGGTGCGGCAGTGAAACCATCACAGCCGATGCCTATGTGGTGGCATTTGGCTCGTTCTCCACGGCACTGTTGAACGATATCGTGAATGTTCCGGTTTACCCGCTCAAGGGCTATTCACTGACCATCCCAATCAGGGATGCAGCGGCAGCGCCGGTGTCTACCGTTCTTGATGAAACCTATAAAGTCGCCATTACCCGTTTCGATGACCGCATCCGCGTGGGAGGGATGGCTGAAATTGTCGGTTTCAGCACCAGACTACGACCGGCACGCCGCCGAACGCTGGAAATGGTGGTGGGCGATTTGTTTCCGCAGGGTGGCCATATTGAGCAAGCCACATTCTGGACGGGGTTACGCCCCATGACGCCAGACGGAACACCCATTGTAGGGCGTACCCCATTGAAAAATCTGTTCCTTAATACGGGTCATGGTACTCTTGGCTGGACAATGGCCTGCGGTTCCGGGCAGCTCCTGGCGGATATTATTTCCGGGATCACCCCGGCGATAGCCGCCGACGATCTGTCCGTGATGCGCTATCTGCCGGGTTACAGCCCGGAGCCGGTTGGGGTGCTGCACAGTGCCCGTGTTCGCTAACTCATCGTATAGATTTTACAAGGAGAGAGTATGTCTCGTCCCATTGTCGCAACGATTAATCGCGCCGCGTTGCGGCAAAATCTTGCCGTTGCCCGCCGTGCCGCCGGGGAATCCCGTCTCTGGTCAGTGGTCAAAGCGAATGCCTACGGGCACGGAATTGACCGGGTGCGGGAAAGTCTGGCAGAGACCGATGGCTTCGCGCTGTTGAACCTTGAAGAGGCTATTCTGCTGCGCGAGCGCGGGTGGAAAAAGCCCATCCTGCTGCTGGAGGGGTTCTTCCACCCGGAAGATTTGGCTCTCCTCGACCAGTACCGTCTGACCACCAGTGTACACAGCAACTGGCAGATTCAGGCGCTGGCAAAAGCGAAGCTGTCAGCCCCACTGGAGATCTATCTCAAGATGAACAGCGGGATGAACCGCCTGGGCTTCCAGCCTGAGCAGGTGCACAACGTCTGGCATAAGCTGCGTTCGCTGGATAATGTCGGTGAAATGACGCTGATGGCGCACTTTGCTGAGGCAGAAACGGCGGAGGGTATTGCTGAACCGCTGAAACGTATCGAACAGGCTGCAGAGGGTCTTGACTGTGCGCGGTCACTGGCGAACTCGGCTGCTACCCTGTGGCATCCGCAAACGCATCATCAGTGGGTGCGTCCCGGTATTATTCTTTACGGGGCGTCTCCCAGCGGGCGCTGGCAGGATATCGCCAGCAGTGGTCTGAAGCCGGTGATGACGCTGACCAGTGAAGTGATCGGCATTCAACAGCTGACGGCCGGTTCTGGCGTGGGTTACGGCAGCCGTTATCGCGCAGCGGGCGAACAGCGCATCGGCGTGGTCGCCTGTGGCTATGCCGATGGCTATCCCCGCCACGCCCCAACCGGGACACCGGTTATGGTTGATGGCGTCATAACGCAGATCGTCGGGGCGATTTCGATGGATATGATCACCGTCGATTTAACGCCGTGCCCGCAGGCGGGCATCGGCAGTCAGGTTGAGCTGTGGGGGAACAACGTGAAGATTGATGATGTGGCACTGGCATCCGGCACCGTCGGGTATGAGCTGATGTGCGCGCTCGCCCCCAGGGTACCGGTCACCGTAGAATAAGCTCAGAGCGCGGTCAGTTTGCCGCGTACTGATTTACTGAAACGCCAGGCGGTGAAGCTGAGCAGGGCACCGGCCACCATCATCAGGGCCAGTGCCGGTTTCTCGGTCAGAGGTAAGGCCATCACCAGCAGACCCGCAGACGACCCCCCCGCCATCTGAATAGACCCCGCCAGCGCTGAAGCGACGCCCGCCTGCTGCTGGTAAGGCTCCAGCGCATAGCTGGTGGCCGGGCCCACGGTAAAGGCCAGTCCGGCAACCGAGACCGCCACCGGCAGCATATACAGCGCCCAGTGCGTCTGCATACTGTCCGGGAACAGCATCACTCCTGCCATTAACATCACCGCACCCAGCGTCATCGCCAGCGCGCCTGTCGCCAGGCAAACCGGACGACCTACTTTGCGGATCATTTTGTTCACCAGCACGCTGACCAGCATGATCCAGAAGCCGTTGGCGCCGAAGGCAATAGAAAACTGCATGGCGCTTAGTTTACCCTCGGTCATCAGCACCTGTGGGGCCAGGGATACATAAGTCAGCACCATACCCAGTGCGCCCGCATTAGCGAAAGCAAAGGCAAGAAAACGGGGCTGCCGCAGGATCTGCCAGTACTGCTTCACCGGCAATCCCTTCACCTTTTGCGTATCCGCCGGGCGGGTTTCTGGCAGGAAAACCATCACCAGGACGGCAATAAACAGCGCGTAGCCCGTCAGGAACCAGAAGTTGGCGCGCCAGCCAAAGGCTTCAGCCAGGAAACCGCCAAGCATCGGTGCCAGGGCCGGTACGATATTCAGCGCGCCGTTTAAGAAGCCATAGGCCCGCGCGGCCTCTTCTCCGCTCAGTCGGTCACGAACACCGCTGAATGCCACGACGGCGGTGCAGCAGACCGCACAGCCCTGAATGATACGGGCGCTGAGGAACTGCGGCCAGCCGGTGGCCGTCGCCGCCAGCACGCTGCCGGTGACATATAACAGCAGGCCCAGCAGCGCAATCGGCTTACGGCCCAGATTATCAACCAGAGGGCCGGCTATAATCTGCCCCAGACCCATCACCAGCAAAAACAGGGGGATGGTGGTCTGGATGGCAGTGACCGGGGTATTCAGACCGACAGCGATATCGGGCAGCGTTGGCAGGTAGAGATCGATACCAAGGGGTGCGAGCAGCACCAGGCTGAGTAACAGTAGCGTAAATTTTTGCATGGCGGGTGAGGCGTCCAGAGTAAAGCAAGCCGGACAGGGTAGAGATAACCGGCAGAAAAGAAAAGGGGAAAGTGATAAAAGCGGGAGAGGGGCTGTCAATCGTCATTGCCACGAAATGGCAATGACGATTATCTGAACAGTTGATCCGCGTTTAGTAAGCGCCGTCGCGACGCAGCACGACGCCGGCGGTTTTAAACAGGATCGCAATATCGGTCCACAGCGCCCAGTTCTTGACATACCAGGAGTCAAAATAGACCCTGGTATCGTAGTCGATGTCGTTACGACCGCTCACCTGCCACAGTCCGGTCATGCCGGGTTTGGCCATCAGGTAGTAGTCTACGTCACCGGCATAGCGTTCCAGCTCGGCTTCAATGACCGGGCGTGGGCCCACCAGGCTCATTTCTCCACGGATCACGTTCCACAGCTGCGGCAGTTCATCAAGGCTGGTTTTACGCATAAATGAACCAATTTTGGTGACGCGCGGATCGTTTTTCAGTTTGAAATCTTTGTCCCATTCAGCGCGCGCTTCTTCACTGGTCGCCAGCAGGGTTTCCAGCACTTCTTTCGAATTCATAACCATCGAGCGGAATTTCAGGCACCTGAACTTCCTGCCGTCCTGGCCGACGCGTTCGTGACCGTAAATCGGGCTGCCGCCATCACGGCTTACCATCCAGCAAATCAGCCCAAAAGCAGGTGCCAGCAACAGCAGCAACAGCGATGCCACCACCACGTCAAAGGTTCGCTTCAGGAAGCGTGAAGAGCGTTTGGCCAGATTATTGCTGACGCGTAACAGCATCACTTCATGGCTGAAGATAAACGACATATCCGTACCGTACAGCGGAACGCCGCGCAGGGTCGGTACCACCGAGACGGAACGGCATTTTTTCTTCGACAGCAGCTTGAGCCACTGATCGCGGATGGCGCGCTGATCGTTCTCCATCGCCACGATGAACTGGGTGTTATCAAGATCAACAGTCTCCCAGACGATATCCTTATGGGTGATCACCGGAATGCCGTTGAAGTTATCACTACTGTTCTTCTCGCCGGCCGGGGCGACAAAGGCTTTGACGTCATAGCCGAGCAGTTCTTCACTCTGCAGCGCCGCGTAGGCCTCACGGGCATTGCGGCCTGAACCAATAATGATGGTGTGCTTCTGCCACTGGCCCGCTTTCAGGATGGCATTCTTCACGCAGGAGCGCAGCAGCGGCACCAGAATCAGTGCGTACAGCCAGGTGAAGCTCCACAGCATGCGGGAGAAATCCCATTTGGAAAACGCAATCAGCGCCAGGTCCAGCAGTGAAAAGATCACCAGCGTCTTAATAATCTCTTTTAATTCAAACCAAAAGGGTTTGCGATAAGTATAATGACGCAGACGCATCCAAAACCAGCCGGTACATAATACTGACATCACTGACTGAGCAATAAAGCGAACTTCAACTTCCTGCGGAGGGATAAAAATATCCAGATTTCCCCAAATACCCTGGAGAGTGGCAGCAGATAAAAACAGGGCCAGATTAATAGAGAGTAAATCTGAAAAACTTAATGCGACTTTTGCAATAACATTTTTTCTCGTGCCACTGAAGGTGCGGCGACGGTCGTTCAGTACCAGGGTACTTGCCATAATGCCTGCTCTCTTTTAATGAGAAATCAATGACCTGACGAGGATAAAGCACGCGTCAAGGAGCCGCTACGTTAAACCCGGAGGTTTATCAGACTGTCTTGTGTGTTGCCGTTATCGTTAAGATGTTCAGGGCAGCGGAGCGGTGGTACTGGAAAGAACCACGCTAATCCGTCACATAATGAAGGAATGAGTATGCAGGAGTTATTTGCGTTAGTTAATACGGGATAATCCTAAAAGCGGGTGAAAATAACACAGTGGGTCACTGACAGCGCAGCGGTTAACACCGGGTAATAAATAAATAGTATGACAATATGATAACCAGCAGAACACTATTTGATGAAACTGAAACCGTCATGATTAAATATGACGGTTTCAGAAAAGTCCTGAAGGTTTATTTCCTCTCAGGCCTCTGTTAGCCGGTTATTCCTTTTCTTCCTGCACCCGGACACCGATCTTGACGATTTCGTTGGCTTCTTTTTCGGCGACCGTCCAGACCATATTTTTCCACTCAACCTGATCGCCGACCACCGGTGCGCCGCCAATTAAAGCCAGCACCAGCTGGCCCAGCGTCTGATGACTGTCGGCGTTTTCATCCAGCTCAATGCCGTAAATTTCAGAGACGTCATGCAGACGGGCATCGGCCTGCAGAATAAAGTCCCCGAAGAAGCGCTGATCGAGTGACACCGGCGGCGACTGGCTGAACAGTTTACCCAGCGCAGGTAAATCACGTTCGCGGCCTATCACGCACAGCACATCGTTCTCTCTGAGGCGCGTGCTGCCGGTCGGGTGCAGCAGCAGGTTGTTGCGGAACAGGGCGGCAATGCGGGTTTCGCGCGGCATAACGAGGTCACGCAGCGCGGCACCGACGCACCATTTATCGGCACTCAGCTGATAAACAAACTGCTCCCACGGATTTTCCGGATGAATATCCAGCCCCACGCGAGAAATCGGTGACGCCATCGGGGGAACCACCACGCGGGCCTTTCGTGCCGCCCAGCCCAGCGAAGTACCCTGAACCATCAGCGATACCAGCACCACGAAGAACGCGATATTAAAGAACAGGGAGGCATTCGGTAGCCCTGCCATCATCGGGAAGACCGCCAGGATAATCGGGACGGCACCTCTCAGCCCCACCCAACTGATAAAGATACGTTCACGAATATTGAAGCCGCGGAACGGCATCAGTCCAATGATAATGGAAAGCGGACGGGCAATCAGTATCAGGCACAACGACAGCAGCGTAGCCGGAATAGCGATATTCCACAGATCGGTGGGGTTGACCAGCAGCCCCAGTACCAGGAACATACCGATCTGGCTCAGCCAGGCCATCCCGTCGAAGGTTTGCAGGATGCCGTGGCGGTTGCGAATCGGGCGATTACCCAGCACGAAACCACACAGATAGACCGCAAGAATGCCGCTACCTTCCAGCACAGTAGTCAGGGCAAACACCAGAATGCCGCCGCTTAACGCCAGCAGGGGGTAGAGCCCGCTGGCCAGCGAAACGCGGTTAACCAGCTGCAGCAGAGCCCAGCCGCCGCCCAGACCGAGGACAATCCCCAGGCCAAATTGCTGTACCAGATGAACGACAAACATCCAGCTCAATCCACTCTGCCCCTGCTGGATCATCTCAATCAGCGTAATGGTCAGAAACACCGCCATCGGATCGTTACTGCCTGACTCAATTTCCAGCGTGGCGCTGACGCGCTCGTTCAGACCTTTGCCCCCCAGCAGCGAGAACACCGCTGCCGCATCCGTCGAACCGATAATGGCGCCAACCAGGAAGCCGTTAATCAGATTTAAATCGAACAGCCATGCCGCAGCCAGCCCGGTCAGGCCGGCGGTAATCAGTACGCCCACCGTTGCCAGCGACAGCGCCGGGCCTAACGCGACCTTAAATGAGCTGGCCTGGGTGCGCATCCCACCATCCAGCAGGATCACCGCCAGTGCGAGGTTACTGATCAGATAGGCGGCAGGGTAATTATCAAAGGCGATGCCGCCAATGCCATCAACGCCGGCTAACATACCCAGCGCGAGGAAGATGACCAGAATGGGGATACCCAGCTTTGAAGAGAACGAACTCAGCAGAATGCTCGATGCAACCAGCACAGAACCAATGATGAATAAACTATAAATTGCGCTGGCTTCCAAAGGCTATCTCTCCTGTGAGCGATGGGAAAAACGATTACCGGGTGCGGTCTGAGCGGTAAGCGGTCAAAATCTGAACGCTGTTGGCGAGCATCCAGCTATCAGGTTGTTATCAGCTTAAAATATCCTAAAACAGGCGTAAGTAAATGCCGCTCAGTGCGGCTAAAACAGGCTTTGTTTGACGAATTAACGGCTGAACCGTGAAAAAGGTTGTGAAGGCGAGAAAAAGTCATTTCTGGCAGCACACTATGGCCTGTAATGCGGGGGGAAGTGCAGAAGATAACATAAAGGATTTCTCTGCCGATAAATTTTTATCGGCAGAGGAAGGGAGATCTCAATAATTTTCTTCCGCCTGCTTGTGGAAGAGTGCGCGGAACACCGGATAAATATCCTCCGGTTCACGAATGTGTTGAATGGCAAAGTTATCAAATGTGGATTGCAGATGCTCATATTCACGCCACAGCGTCTGGTGCGCACGCCGGGTGATTTCGATATAGCTGTAGTAGCGCACCACTGGCAGAATATTTTTTGCCAGAATTTCATGGCACAGCGGCGAGTCATCCGCCCAGTTATCGCCATCGGAAGCCTGCGCGGCGTAAATATTCCACTGCGCCGGGTCGTAACGCTCTTTCACGACCTCATCCATCAGTTTCAGCGCGCTGGAAACGATAGTGCCGCCGGTCTCCTGCGAGTAGAAAAATTCCTGCTCATCGACTTCCTTCGCCTGAGTATGGTGACGGATATAAACCACATCCACATTTTTATAAGTCCGACTGAGAAACAGATACAGCAGGATATAAAACCGTTTGGCCATATCTTTGGTGGCCTGATCCATCGACCCCGATACGTCCATCAGGCAGAACATCACGGCCTGGCTGGAAGGTTCCGGGCGTTTTTCAAAGTTCTTGTAGCGCAGGTCAAAGGTATCGATAAACGGGACGCGCTTAATACGGGCGCGCAGTTCTTCAATCTCGTGGCGCAGCCGCTCTTCTTCCAGTAGCTGAGCCGGTTCACTGTTCTCAACCTGCTGCAGAGCACTCTCCAGTTCAGCCAGCAGACGTCGTTTACCTGCGGTCATCGCGGTGCGACGCGCCAGAGAGTTCTGTAATGAACGCACTACGCTGATATTGGCAGGCACGCCGTTGGCGGTATAGCCTGCCCGGTGAGTTTTGTATTCATTGAGCTGGCGGTGCTGATTCTTCTTCAGATTCGGCAGAGCGAGATCTTCAAACAGCAGATCGAGGTACTCATCTTTAGAAATATTGAAAACGAACTCATCCTGACCTTCGCCATCCTGACCGGCTTTACCCTGGCCGCCACCGCTGCCACCGACGCCCTGAGGTCGTTCCACGCGATCGTTTTGTACGAAGTGGTCATTACCAGGATGGACACGATGGCGCTGGCCGCCGCGTCCCTGGTGGAAACCCGGTTCGTTAATATCTTCAATGGGAATTGAGACGGATTCTCCGCTCTCTACATCGGTCACCGAGCGCTTGTTGATGGCCTCGGAGATCGACTGTTTGATTTGCGACTTATAGCGGCGCAGGAAACGCTGGCGGTTCACCGCGCTCTTGTTTTTACCGTTAAGACGCCGATCGATAAAATAGGCCATAGCTCCCCCAAACAGTGCTGCAAGACGGGTCAGGGCATCGGCCCTGACCCGATCGGGTGCGACTACCGAATTACGATGATTTTCTTACACGTAAATACCATTCACACAGCAGGCGTACCTGTTTGCGGGTATAGCCTTTTTCCATCATCCGGTCGACAAAATCGTCATGCTTTTTCTGCTCGTCAGTAGACGTTTTGGCGTTAAACGAAATAACCGGCAGCAGCTCCTCGGTATTCGAGAACATTTTCTTCTCGATCACGGTGCGCAGCTTCTCATAGCTGGTCCAGTTCGGATTACGGCCATTATTGTGCGCGCGTGCGCGCAGAACAAAGTTGACGATTTCATTGCGGAAGTCTTTCGGATTACTGATCCCGGCGGGCTTCTCAATTTTTTCCAGCTCTGCATTCAGGGATTCACGGTCAAACAGCTGTCCGGTATCCGGATCGCGATATTCCTGATCCTGAATCCAGAAATCGGCATAAGTGACATAGCGGTCAAAGATATTCTGACCATATTCAGAATAGGATTCCAGATAAGCGGTCTGAATCTCTTTACCGATAAACTCAGCATATTTCGGGATCAGATACCCTTTCAGGTGCTCAAGGTATTTTTCGGCCTGTTCCTGCGGGAACTGCTCACGATCGATCTGCTGTTCCAGCACGTAGAACAGATGGACCGGGTTAGCGGCAACTTCCGCGTGGTCAAAGTTAAACACCCGCGAGAGGATTTTAAAGGCAAAGCGGGTGGATAACCCGTTCATCCCTTCATCCACCCCGGCATAGTCACGATACTCCTGGTAAGATTTTGACTTAGGATCGGTATCCTTCAGGCTCTCACCGTCGTACACGCGCATTTTCGAATAGATACTGGAGTTTTCCGGTTCTTTCAGGCGCGAAAGGATGGAGAAGCGTGCCAGCGTTTCCAGCGTACCCGGCGCGCAAGGGGCATGGGTCAGCTCACTGTTGACCAGCAGTTTGTCGTAGATTTTGATCTCTTCCGACACGCGCAGGCAGTAAGGCACTTTAACGATATACACGCGGTCAAGAAACGCTTCGTTATTCTTGTTATTACGGAAGGTAACCCACTCAGATTCGTTTGAGTGCGCGAGGATAATCCCGTTGAAAGGCAGGGCGGAGATGCCCTCAGTACCGTTATAGTTCCCTTCCTGAGTGGCGGTCAGCAGGGGATGCAGCACCTTAATCGGTGCTTTAAACATTTCGACGAACTCCATAATCCCCTGGTTGGCGCGGCAAAGTGCACCGGAGTAACCGTAGGCATCTGGATCGTTCTGCGCGTGGTTTTCCAGTTTACGGATGTCCACTTTACCGACCAGCGCAGAGATATCCTGGTTATTTTCATCGCCGGGTTCGGTTTTAGCAATCGCCACCTGCTCCAGAATGGATGGCCAGACTTTGACCACCTTGAAACGGGTAATATCGCCACCAAAGTCGTGCAGACGTTTTGCCGCCCACGGCGACATGATCGTGCCGAGATAGCGGCGGGGCACACCGTACTCTTTTTCAAGAATATTGGCATCTTCCTGCGGATTGAACAGGCACAGCGGATGGTCGTTGACCGGGCTGCGTTCGCCATCGGCGGTCAGCACATAAATCGGCACGCGCTGCATCAGTGATTTGAGACGTTCAGCCAGTGAGGATTTACCTCCGCCCACCGGACCGAGCAGATAGAGGATCTGTTTCTTCTCTTCCAGCCCCTGCGCCGCATGTTTCAGGTAAGAGACGATCTGTTCAATAGCATCTTCCATACCGTAAAACTCTTCAAAGGCTGGGTAACGCGCCACCACACGGTTGGAGAACAGCCGGGAAAGCCGTGGCTCCAGAGCCGTATCCACCATCACTGGCTCACCTATGGCCATTAACAGTCGTTCCGCCGCGTTGGCGTAAGCACTGCGATCTTGCCGGCAAACAGTAAGAAATTCCTGCAGTGTGAACTCTTCGTCCTTGGCAGCTTCATAGCGCTGACGGTAGTGATCGAATATATTCATGGCGATGCCCGTCCTTTCGTTTTTAGCACAGGTACCAGAGGCCTAAGTAGGGTCAGCCCCTGAAGGAACTTATTTGAGTACAGCAACCCTTATGCCAACCTGATTTTTTTACCGGGAGTCACAAAGCGGTCTGTCGCTTTACTCGATGGAATTTAGCGTCTTATTAATAAGCGTAGATCGCATTTAAGAAATTTCCTGACTTACCGACCATTTTCAATGAAATTTCAATAACAAAGTCATAAAGCATCTAAACAATCTCCTTAGCTGATGCGGCCTGTAGGGATTTGTAAATGTCGTTATTGCCATACATCTATTAATGAAAGTCAGGAAATTGATTTTAAGTGCTAAAAGCTGTGTAAATTTGTGACTCAACACAGAGTTACTGTATAAACTTGTGTGCGAATTGATATATTAAAGGATTGAATAAATTGTGAGCCATTTCAAACTTACTGCGCTGACCGCGCTGATACCTCTCTGTTTTGCCGCTTCTGCCGCACAGGCCAATCCGCTGACTCTTGGTGCTTCATTGCTCTATAGCCAGAGCCCTTACAAAAGTGGGCAGGACCGCTACTATCCGGTCCCTGTTATCAATTATGAAGGGGACAGTTTTTATATCCGCAGCCTTCAGGCCGGCTATTTCCTGTGGAAAGATCAGCAGGACCAGCTGTCCCTGACCGTTCTCGGTTCTCCGCAGAACTACGATCCGGACGATGCCGATGACAGCGATATGAAATCGCTCAACAAACGTCATATGACGCTGATGGGCGGTCTGGCTTATCGCCACAGCGCTGACTGGGGCATTGTGCGCACCACGCTGGTGGGCGATATGCTGGATAACAGCAACGGGATTATCTGGGATCTGACTTATCTCTATCGCTTCGAATTCGGACAGTTCAACCTGACGCCGGGGATTGGTGCTTTGTGGAACAGCTCTAACCAGAATGGCTACTACTACGGTATTTCCTCTGCAGAATCGCGCCGCAGCGGTCTCGACCGTTACGATCCTGACAGCAGCTGGAGCCCGTATGTGGAGCTGACGGCAGGCTGGAGTATCAGTGAGCACTGGAATGCGACACTGTCTGGCCGCTATACCCGCCTGGGTGATGAAATTAAAGACAGCCCGATGGTAGACAGAAATTCTCAGATGCTGTTGTGGACCGGGGTGAGTTATACCTTCTGACAGACTTTGTCTGCACTAAAAAAGGGCGCGCTGCGCCCTTTTTATCATTAAAATGGGCAAAAAGAGTGCATGGAGAGAGCGATGAATCGAACGGTTACCTTTGCTGATGGTACGGTCGTGCCTGCGATAGGCCAGGGCACCTGGTTTATGGGAGAAGAAGCACATTTGCGCAGACAGGAAGTCACTGCGCTGCAGGCAGGGCTGGAAAGCGGCCTGACACTGATTGATACCGCTGAAATGTATGCGGATGGCGGAGCCGAACTGGTGGTGGGTGAGGCCCTGCTGGGACGCCGTGACAGTGCTTTTCTGGTGTCGAAGGTCTATCCGTGGAATGCCAGTGAGGTCGATGCTGTTGAGGCCTGTGAGCGCAGTCTGGTACGTCTGAACACGGATTATCTTGATCTTTATCTGCTGCACTGGCGTGGAAATATCCCGCTTGAGGAGACGCTGCGTGCCATGGAAACGCTGCAACAGCAGGGTAAAATCCGCCGCTGGGGAGTCTCGAACTTCGATACCGATGACCTGCAGGAGCTGATGGCCGAAGAGGGCGGAAAAAGCTGCGCCACGAATCAGGTTCTGTACCATCTTGCTTCTCGCGGTATCGAATACGATCTGCTGCCTGAATGCCAGCAGATGAATATGCCGGTCATGGCTTATTGTCCGCTGGCACAGGCCGGTCGCCTGCGACGCGAACTGATGGAACACCCGCAGCTGCAGCAAATTGCACAACAAAAGGGCATCAGCCGGGCACAGCTTTTACTGGCGTGGGCGATCCGCAAAGACGGGGTGATAGCGATCCCTAAGGCGAGCAGTATTGCTCATGTGCGTGATAATGCCGCGGCGCTGAACGTGGTGCTGACCAGCGAAGAGCTGGCGCTGCTCAATCAGGCGTTTCCACCACCGGGCGGTAAACAGCCGCTGGACGTGGTGTAAACGGGCCGGGCATGCCCGACCCAAAAGGGATGGCATCACTCGCTGTCAGGCTTTCCGCCGCACCCGGAAGGTGGTTGCCAGGCGGGCAGGTTTTTCACCCGCGCTTTTCATTGGCGAACTGACGTGTGCCGTTTCCACACACACCATCGTTTTATAACCCTCGTTCGCCATATCACCCATGCTGCATGACAATTCCGCACCCGGATTCCAGGTGACAACGTCACTTTGATGGTGATGATACACTTCAATCACGCGTTGCCCGGTTTTATCATCAATCACGCTACAGCCATCAGGCTGGGTGTAGATACGGTCAACACGCTGTGAGTAGGTCTGTTTGCCATCCGCAGAGGAACCGCTTACCCCGTTGTTAACCTTATCGATAAAGTGCTGGCCAAGACCGCAGACCTCCACGCCTGCAATGTCAGCGACTTCAAAGTAGCTGTGCAGGGCGGCAGTCGCATCATAATCACCGTGCGCTTCAAGTTCGATTTCACAACGGTCGCTGCTGAAGAGGAAGCGGGCGAGCAGCGTAAAGTCGTGCGGCCAGAGTTTCTTCGTCTGCTCGCTGCTTTTCAGTTCAAAGGTCAGCATCACGCTGCTGTCATTTTCATCGTGGGCGGAAAGCGTCCAGGGCAGGTTACGGGCAAAACCGTGAGCAGGTTCACCCGCCGGGCCAAACCACGGCCAGCAGATGGGAACGCCGCCGCGAATGGCTTTGCCCGGCGTCCATGCCGTTTTGTCACTCAGCCAGATCACTGGCTTCTCACCGGCGGGCTGCCAGGCAATGAGCTGCGCGCCCTGCAGGGTTACCGCAGCACGTACTTTCGGATGAGCCACCACCACCACCGGCAGTTCGCCGATCTGGCGCTGAGACAGGTAAGGGGAAATCTGGTTAATCACCGGCAGTGAAAAGAGTTTCTCGTTCATCATTCAGCCTTCTGAAATTTAACCATAAAAAAAGGGCGACTACTGTCGCCCTCAGATTCATTTCACATCCTGCCTTCATTCTTGAAGCGGCATTTGCGTTAGCTACTTTCACTCACACGAGTTAATTACTACGTAAGGCCATCGTGATTCGTTCAATTGCTGCTTTAATGCCACTCCAGTGATTGGCAGGTTCGCTTATTTAGCGATGTGAGCAACCAGGTCCAGGACCTTGTTGGAGTAGCCAGTTTCGTTATCGTACCAGGAAACCAGTTTAACGAAGGTGTCGCTCAGTGCGATACCGGCTTTTGCATCGAAGATAGAAGTCAGTGTTTCGCCGTTGAAATCGGTAGAAACCACTTCGTCTTCGGTGTAGCCCAGAACGCCTTTCATTTCGCCTTCGGCAGCAGCTTTAATCACAGCACAAATTTCTTTGTAAGATGCTGGTTTAGCCAGACGTGCAGTCAGGTCAACAACAGAAACGTTAGGGGTAGGAACGCGGAACGCCATACCAGTCAGTTTGCCGTTCAGCTCAGGAATCACTTTACCTACGGCTTTAGCTGCACCGGTAGAAGAAGGGATGATGTTCTGAGATGCGCCGCGGCCGCCGCGCCAGTCTTTGTGAGACGGGCCATCAACGGTTTTCTGGGTGGCAGTCGTTGCGTGAACGGTGGTCATCAGAGCTTCAACGATACCGAAGTTGTCGTTGATAACTTTTGCCAGCGGTGCCAGGCAGTTGGTGGTGCAGGATGCGTTAGAAACGATATCCTGGCCAGCGTAAGACTTGTGGTTAACACCCATAACGAACATTGGGGTGTCATCTTTAGATGGGCCAGTCAGAACAACTTTCTTAGCGCCAGCTTCAATGTGTTTACGTGCAGTTTCGTCGGTCAGGAAGATACCGGTTGCTTCTGCAACCACATCCACGCCCACTGCATCCCATTTCAGGTTAGCTGGATCGCGTTCAGCGGTAACACGGATGGTTTTGCCGTTAACAACCAGATGGCCGTCTTTGACTTCCACGGTGCCGTTGAAACGACCGTGAGTTGAGTCATACTTCAGCATGTAAGCCATGTACTCTGCGTCGAGCAGATCGTTGATGGCAACGATTTCTACATCAGAACGTTCCTGAGCAGCACGGAAAACGATGCGACCGATACGGCCAAAACCGTTGATACCTACTTTGATAGTCATATATTCCACCAGCTTGTTGATAGTGAATAAAAGGTTGGCTGTAAAATTACAAAAACCATACCAGGCGTCAAGCGGAATCGTGTCAATTGTTGCGACAAATCAAACTGTCGAACAGGAATTATTCAACGCAAAACCGCTTTACTGACGCGGGAACACAGTTGATCTTGGGGCAAGTTGCCCGAATATAAAGGGGTGAAGGATCTAAAAGGTGAGCTGTGTCACAAATTAAGCCTTGGCCGAAACACCGGAGGCCCATGACGCGAAAAATTCACCTGATCTTGTTAAGTATTTGTTAGAATAGTAGCCGATATTTTCAGAATAACCCTGCCAGAGAGTCTACCATGGCTAAAGATGATACACCTTACACACCCGAAACTGAGTTAAGCGAAATGCAGCGCTATGTCACACAGCAGCGCGGTACTGAACCTCCGTATTCAGGAAAACTCCTGCATAACAAGCATGAGGGCATTTATCATTGCCTCGTCTGTCAGGCCCCGCTGTTTCTTTCGGAAACCAAATACGATTCCGGCTGTGGCTGGCCGAGTTTTTATCAGCCTTACAGCGACGACGCAATTCGCTACCTTGAAGATGACACTCACGGTATGCAACGTATTGAAATTCGTTGCGGTAGCTGCGATTCCCACCTGGGACACGTGTTCCCGGATGGCCCGCAGCCCAGCGGTGAGCGCTTCTGCGTCAACTCTGCTTCGTTAAGCTTCACAGACGAAGACGGTAATAAAACTCAAGGCTAGGAGCGACGATGGAACTGGAAGAAATGATCGCCAGCCTGACGCCGGAAGTCTATCAGCGCCTGGTCACCGCCGTGGAAACCGGCAAATGGGCTGACGGTGTGGCGCTAACGCCAGAGCAGAAAGAGAATAGCCTGCAGCTGGTGCTGCTGTGGCAGGCACGGCATAACGACAATCCGCAACATATGAGTGTCGCGAAGGGCGGGGAAATCGTGACGAAAAGTAAAAAACAGCTCAAACAAGAGTTTGGCATCAGCGACGATGACGTCACGCGCATCAAGCTCCAGTAAATTATTCCTGCAGGAATAATTGACGATAAAAATGGCCGGACTGCCACGAGATGCAGATCTGGCCATGGCTATCTCATCAGACGATATTTGCCCCTTTCAGAGCCATCTCCTCCAGAGCGAGTGTGCTGTCACTGGCGTGTAAATTAACTCCGCGACATCCGTCAGTGACGACCGTGACCCGATACCCTAATGCCAGTGCGTCGAGCACGCTGAACTTCACGCAGTAATCCGTTGCCAGGCCCATGACTGTCAGTGCGGTGATGCCCTGATGCTGCAGCCAGGCATGCAGCGCTGTCTGTTGGCGATGCCCGTTATCAAAAAAGGCGCTATAGCTGTCGATATCCGGATTCTCACCTTTCGACACCTGATGCGTCAGCAGCGCCTGATTGAGCTGTGGGTGCAGCTGCGCGCCCCAGCTATGCTGCACGCAGTGATCGGGCCACCACACCTGTGGCAGGCCATACAGTTCGCCTGTGGTCCATGGCTGAGTGCCTGCACGGCTGGCAAAGCTGCCGTGATCCGGTGGGTGCCAGTCCAGCGTGGCGATAACCGCGTCTCCGCGCTGGCGAAATTCAGCGGCCAGCCGGTTGGCTGGCGCGATAGTCTGTTCACCTTCATCAACGGCCAGCGCGCCGCCAGGGCAAAAATCATTTTGCAGGTCGATCAGCACGAGTGCCTGACGGTCACGCATAGCCATTAGTCCTGGGTCAGCTCGCCGCGCAGGTTCTGCTTCATCTGCTGGCGGATTTCATCACTGGTGAGATCCTGGCTGAGCAGAAAATGCAGCTTGGTCAGGGTGGCCTCGACGGTCAGGTCGGCACCGCTGATCACACCCGCATGTGCCAGCGCATTTCCGGTAGCATAGCCACCCATATTGACCTTACCGGACATGCACTGCGTCAGGTTGACGACCACAATGCCGCGCTCTGAGGCCGCTTTCAGCTCCTGCAGGAACGCCGGGTTCTGCGGGGCATTACCCACGCCGTAAGAGCGTAAAATCAGCGCCTTAACCGGCTGCTGCAGAAAATTACGCACCACTTCAGCAGAGATCCCCGGATAAATGGTGACCACGCCGATCGGCTGCGGGGTAATCGGGTGAACAATCAATTCCCCCAGGCCTGCGGGGGCTGCCGGAGTATTCAGACGGCGGATATGGATTCCGGCTTCAAGCAGTGGAGCGAGATTCGGCGACGCGAAGGCGTTAAAGCCGTCGGCATGAGCCTTAGTGGTACGGTTACCGCGGAAAAGCGTGTTATTAAAAAATAACGTGACTTCATTGATCGGATAATTAGCGGCAACGAACAGTGAGTTAAGCAGGTTTTGCTGACCGTCAGAACGCAGCTGTTCCAGCGGAATTTGTGACCCGGTCACAATCACCGGCTTGGCCAGGTTTTCCAGCATGAAAGAGAGGGCAGAGGCGGTAAACGCCATGGTGTCGGTGCCGTGCAGAATGACAAAACCATCATAATTGTCATAGTTAAGGCGAATATCATCTGCAATCGATTGCCAGTCCTGCGGTGTCATATCAGAGGAGTCGATTAACGGCTGATATTCGTGGATGGTGAAATCAGGCATTTCAGGGCGGTGGAATTCGGGCATGTTGGCCAGCTGGCGCTGCAAATGGCCGGAAACCGGAATGAACCCGTTTTCAGAGCGTTGCATACCGATAGTCCCGCCCGTGTAGGCGACATAAATGGATTTCTTTTGCATTAGTAAACTCAAGACTTGCCGAAAAGGCGCAGTATAAGGGGAAAGTCGGGGAAAAACAGCCCGGCAGAAGAGCGCCGGGCTGAATAGTGAACGCGGTCACAGCTTATTTAACGTTACCGCAGGTCAGACAGAACGCGTAGCGATTCTGTGGGTCATTCAGTTTCCCCATCAGGCCAGGCTGATCTTTCATGGCGGTCATTACATCCAGCATCGGTGCTGGCAGATAGGCTTTCAACGCTTCAGGCAGGGCGGCGTGCGCAGAGGCATCGACCTGACTGAACAGCACGTCAATTAAGCTGGGTTCATTCTGATACCAGTTAAGCTGAGGCTGTTTCAGTTTCGCCAGTTCTGCGGCTTTGGCAACCGCGTCGTCAAAGTCACCAAGCGCATCAACCAGCCCGTTGGCTTTCGCATCGCTACCGGTCCAGACGTGACCCTGAGCAATCTGGTCAATCTGTTCCGGCGTTTTGTTACGTGACTTCGCCACCAGGCCTATGAAGTTTTTATAGCCGTTCTCAATGGTTAACTGCATTAACTGCTGAACTTCGACCGGCAGCGCCTTAGTGCTGGCAACATCTGCCAGCGGCGAGGTCGCCACACCGTCAGTGTGCACGCCAATCGCATCCAGCGAGTTTTCAACGGTGTTAATCACGCCAAAGATGCCAATGGAACCGGTCAGCGTGTTCGGGCTGGCGATGATGTAGTTAGCCGGGGTAGACACCCAGTAACCGCCAGACGCTGCCATGCCACCCATCGACACCACCACCGGCTTACCGGCTGCTTTAGCCGCATCCAGTTCTTCACGGATCATTTCTGACGCCGTCACGCTGCCGCCGGGGCTGTTAACGCGGAAAACAATGGCTTTAATTTTCGGGTCGAGGCGCGCATCGCGAATTTCCAGTGCGGTGGTATCGCTACCAACGCTGCCCGGCGTCTCTTCGCCATCCATAATGGCGCCATTAGCCATGATCACCGCAATATTGCCGTCGGTGTTCTGATCATTTTTCACCGGATAATCATAGATGCTGGTGCCCTTGTAGTCCTTCGCCTGTTCATCCCAGCCAAAGACTTTCACCAGCTGTTGATCGACAACAGAAGGAGAGGCCAGCTCATCGATCAGCTTGCTGTCTTTGGCATAGAGGGCGCTATCCCCACCGGCTTTCTGCAGGCCATCCAGCACACCCTGTGCGCCAGGGAACACCTGGTCGGCGGTGATCTGGCGATTCGCGGCCAGCGTGTTGACATAGTTCTGCCACAGCTCACCGACCCAGCGGCTGTCAGCGTCGCGCGCGGCGGGGGACATATCATCACGCAGGAAAGGTTCCACCGCCGACTTATAGGTGCCGACGCGGAAGACGTGTGAGCTGACTTTCAGTTTATCCAGCAGCGTCTTGTAGTACAGACCGTTAGTGGCAAAGCCGTGCAAATCGACCGTTCCCTGCGGAGAGAGATAGATTTTGCTGGCAAAGCTGGCGAGATAATATTGCGCCTGGCTGTAGCTGTCACCGATGGCATAAATTGGCTTACCGCTGTCGCGGAACTCGCGCAGTGCTTTACCGATATATTGCAGTGACGGCTGATCGGCCCCGGCAAAATTTTGCAAATTCAGCACCATGCCGGTGATTTTCGCATCGCCTTTCGCCTGACGAATGGCGTCAACCACATCGAACAGCGAATTCTCTTTCAGACGGTCGCTGCTGGCTCCCAGAAATTGACGGCCCAGTTTGCTCATTGTGCTGCTGACGGACGGCTTGTCCACCACGACACCGCTCAGATCGACGGTCAGCGCGCCTTTCTGAACTTCAGCCGGGCTTGAGGCGCTGTTAAACTGGAACCAGATGCCGACGCCAACCAGGATCAGAAGGATCAGGAAAAGGTTGAGAATAAATTCGCGTACGAAATTCAGCACCCGCCATGTCCACTTAAAAAAATTAGCGATAATTCGCCACAAGACGCGCATAAACTCTCCACATTCGCAATGAAATGCCCGGCGCAGTCGAAGTCAGTGACAACGTAACCGCAGAACCGGGCAGTAATAGTCCATATCCTAATTAGCAGTGGCGTAATTGTCAGCAGGAAAAAGCGCAATGCTGTAACAAAACATCATCCTGTGCTAGTTTCTGCGGGATACAAATTATTATCAGGAGGAAGTAATGGATGCTCTGGAATTACTGGTGAACCGTCGCTCTGCATCGCGTCTGGCGGCACCCGCCCCGGCAGGAGAGGTACTGGAAAATATTCTACGTGCAGGAATGCGCGCTCCCGACCACGGCACACTGCAACCCTGGCGCTTTGTCATTGTTGAAAATGAAGGGCGCGACCGCCTGAGCAAGCTGCTGGAGAGCGTGTCGGTTGACGGCAAACTCGATGAGAAAGCGATCGACAAAGCCAGGCAGGCACCGTTTCGTGCGCCGATGATTATCACTGTGGTGGCACATTGTGAAGAGCATGCAAAAGTTCCACGCTGGGAACAGGTGGTTTCAGCCGGGTGTGCCGTGATGGCAATGCAGATGGCCGCTGCGGCCCAGGGCTTCAACGGTATCTGGCGCACCGGCTCCTGGACAGAGAATGACGCGGTGCGTCAGGCTTTCCATTGTCGTCAGCAGGACGCCATTGTTGGCTTCCTCTACCTGGGAACGCCGCAGCTGAAATCGTCGACAAATGTCGTGCCGTCCGACACTGCGCCATTCGTTAGCTATTTCTGAGTGGGGCCAGGGATGAACGAGAACGCGATTCGTCTGACGCAGTACAGCCACGGAGCAGGCTGCGGATGCAAAATTTCCCCGAAGGTGCTGGATACCATTCTGCACAGCGAACACCCGTTGCGCACCGATCCTAATCTGCTGGTGGGCAATGAGACACGTGATGATGCGGCGGTTTACGATCTGGGTAACGGCACGGCGGTCATCAGCACCACCGACTTTTTTATGCCTGTCGTCGACGATCCTTACGATTTCGGACGCATTGCAGCCACTAACGCCATCAGCGACATCTGGGCGATGGGGGGTAAACCGATCATGGCGATTGCCATTCTCGGCTGGCCGGTTAACGTGCTGGCACCGGAGATTGCACGTAAGGTGATAGAAGGCGGGCGCAGCGTGTGTGAACAGGCCGGTATCAGCCTGGCGGGCGGGCACTCTATCGATGCACCGGAGCCGATCTTTGGCCTGGCCGTGACCGGCATGGTCAATACTGCTCAGGTGAAGCGCAACAGTGAAGCGCTGCCGGGTTGTCGCCTCTATATTACCAAGCCGCTGGGCATAGGCGTTCTGACTACTGCAGAGAAAAAATCACTGCTGCGTCAGGAACATCAGGGCCTGGCAACGGCAACCATGTGTCAGCTTAACCAGGTGGGAGCCGCCTTCGCTGCTGAGGCGGGCGTCAGTGCGATGACTGACGTCACCGGTTTCGGTCTGCTGGGGCACCTCAGCGAGATGTGCCAGGGGGCAGGTCTGCATGCCGATCTGTGGTTCAGCGCCATCCCAAGGCTGTCGGGTGTGGAAGAGTATATCGCCCTGGGCTGCGTACCCGGTGGCACCGGGCGTAACTTCGCCAGCTACGGACATCTGGTGGGGGCCATGAACGATGCGCAGCGCCAGTTACTGTGCGATCCGCAAACCTCTGGCGGACTGCTGCTGGCGGTGTTACCCGGTTCAGAGGCTGCGGTTGAGGCTATCGCCGCCGACCATGCCATTTCGCTAACCCCCATTGGCGAACTCCTGCCGGCGGTTGCCGGACGGGCCGTTATTGAAGTCAAACCCTGAGCAGGAATTCACCCCCGGATGCGTTTGTTTATTGCCGAGAAACCCAGTCTTGCCCGCGCTATTGCGGATGTCCTGCCGAAGCCTCACCGCCGCGGTGATGGTTACATTGCTTGTGGTCCCGACCAGGTAGTGACCTGGTGCGTGGGGCACCTGTTAGAACAGGCTCAGCCAGACAGCTATAACAGCCGCTTTGCGCGCTGGTCGCTGGCTGATCTGCCCATTGTGCCGGAAAAGTGGCAGCTCCAGCCGCGCCCTTCAGTGGCCAAACAGCTTAATGTGATTAAAGGGCTGCTGGCTCAGGCCAGCGAAGTGGTCCACGCCGGTGACCCGGACCGCGAGGGTCAGCTGCTGGTTGACGAGGTGCTGGATTATCTGACGATGCCCGCAGAGAAGCGGGCAAAGGTGCAACGCTGCCTGATCAACGATCTCAACCCGCAGGCGGTGGAAAGAGCCATCGGGCGGCTGCGTGAAAACCGCGAATTCATCCCGCTGTGCGTCTCGGCGCTGGCGCGTTCGCGCGCCGACTGGCTTTACGGCATCAATATGACCCGCGCGTACACTCTGCTGGGGCGTAACGCCGGATATGATGGCGTACTGTCAGTCGGCCGTGTACAGACGCCGGTGCTGGGGCTGGTGGTGCGGCGCGATGAAGAAATTGAAAACTTCGTAGCGAAAGACTTCTTTGAAGTAAAAGCCCATATCGTTACGCCTAAAGAGGAGCGTTTTGTCGCGCTCTGGCAGCCCAGCGAGTCCTGCGAGCCTTATCAGGATGAAGAAGGTCGGCTGCTTCATCGACCGCTGGCCGATCACGTGGTGGCGCGCATCGACGGCCAGCCTGCGCGCGTCACCAGTTACAATGATAAGCGCGAGAACGATACCGCGCCTTTACCCTTTTCTCTGTCTGCCTTACAGATTGAGGCGGGCAAGCGTTTCGGACTAAGTGCACAAATCGTTCTTGATACCTGCCAGCGCTTATACGAAACCCATAAGCTGATCACCTATCCGCGTTCAGACAGCCGCTACCTGCCTGACGAACATTTCGCCGGGCGTCAGGCGGTGCTGAATGCCATTAATGTCCATCAGCCTGACTTGACCCCGCCAGCGGACTTCAACAGTGACCTGAAAAACCGCTGCTGGGATGATAAAAAAGTCGATGCTCACCATGCCATTGTTCCGACCGCACGCAGCAGCCGGGTGAGCCTGACTGATAATGAGCAGAAAATATACCGGCTGATTGCCACGCAGTACCTGATGCAGTTCTGCCCGGATGCCGTGTACCGCAAGTGCGTGATCGAACTGGATATCGCCGGCGGCAAATTCGTCGCAAAAGCACGATTTCTGGCTGAAGCAGGCTGGCGCGCGCTGCTGGGAAGCAAAGAGCGGGATGAAGAAAATGACGGCACGCCGCTGCCGGTCGTGGCAAAAGGCGACGATCTGCTGTGCGAGCGTGGTGAAGTGGTGGCCAAGCAGACTCAGCCACCGCGTCCTTTCACCGATGCGACCCTGCTGTCAGCTATGACGGGCATTGCCCGCTTTGTGCAGGATAAAGATCTAAAGAAAGTGCTGCGTGCGACCGATGGATTAGGAACGGAAGCTACGCGTGCCGGCATTATCGAGCTGCTGTTTAAACGGACTTTTTTGTTTAAAAAAGGGCGTTATATTCACGCCAGCCCGGCGGGACGCGCGTTAATCCACTCACTGCCAGAAATGGCAGCGCGGCCAGATATGACCGCGCAGTGGGAGTCCACGCTGACTAAAATCAGTGAGAAGCAGTGTCGCTATCAGGATTTTATGTTCCCTCTGGTAGAAACTCTGCACAGTCTGATCCACCAGGCGCGGCAGCAACCCTCCGCACAGGCTTTTCGCGGCGTGACGGCTCCGGCAGCGGCGGCAAAGAAAAAGCCACGTCGTAAAGCGACGAAAGAGAAGGAAAGCGAGTGATGAAACGGTATCTGGCAGTAGCCCTGTTGTTGACCCTCAGCTCATCGGCAATGGCTGAACGCTATATCAGCAGCGGGCAGGGGCATGGCGGTAACAACAGCGGCGGTAACACTGATGTCGTGGTGGATATGCCCCCTGAAGTCTGGACTCAGGGACGTAACAATAATCAGTCGTCCTGTCAGAATTGCTGTATCTATGAGAACCAGAGCTATACGGAAGGTGCGGTGCTGAAGAGTGAAGGCGTACTGTTGCAGTGCGCCCGCGACCCGCAGTCGCTGGGAACCAACAATCTTATCTGGCGTATTGTGAAATGATCGCAGCCTGAGATGCCTGCCTGACGGCAGGCATTTTTTTTATCCACCGCTATGAGAAATCAAACTGTGCCCAGATAGGGGCGTGGTCAGACGGTTTTTCCATGGCGCGGATGTCGTAATCAATGCCGGTGGCAATACAGCGCTCAGCCAGCGGCTTACTGGCGAGAACCAGGTCGATACGCAGTCCGCGATTATCGTCAAAGCCCCTGGAGCGGTAATCGAACCAGGAGAAGCGGTCGTTGACGTCGGTGTTTTGCGCGCGCCAGGTATCGACCAGGCCCCAGTTCATCAGGCGATCCATCCATTCACGCTCTTCCGGCAGGAAAGAGCATTTGCCGGTGCGCAGCCAGCGCTTACGGTTATCATCACCAATACCAATGTCCAGATCGCTGCTGCTGATATTCATATCGCCCATAATCAGCACCTGATTTTCCGCTTTCTGCTGGTGTTCCAGATAGCTTTGCAGGTCGCGATAGAATTTCTCTTTCGCCGGGAATTTGGTGGGATGGTCACGACTTTCACCCTGTGGGAAGTAACCGTTAATTACGGTGAGCGGACCAGAAGGGGTCTGGATATCCGCCATGATGATCCGGCGCTGTGCATCTTCATCATCACCGTCGAAGCCCCTGCGCACGGCGATCGGCGCTTCTTTGGTCAATAGTGCGACACCATAGTGGCCTTTCTGGCCGTGATAAAACACGTTATAGCCGAGTTTCGCCACGTCTTCGAGCGGGAACATATCGTCGTGAACTTTAGTTTCCTGCAGGCCAATCACGTACGGCTGATGCTGTTCAACAATAGCGGCAAGTTGATGAGGTCGAGCGCGCAGCCCGTTGATATTAAAAGAAACAAATTTCATAGCGCAGGCCATTTAGCGTGAGAAAAGAGGGCGGAATGGTAGCAGATGTCAGGCTGATAACGAAATATTGCTGTGACAGGTGGCGTTGTCCCACTGCGTTCGACTCAAACCTTCGGGTCGAAGCTTCTCATCCTTCCCCGTGGGGAACATGGAAGTGTGGAGCAAATTTGGCAGTGTACGGGTACTTAAAGATGGTGGTGGGGGAAGGATGACTGCGTCGCTGCGCTCCTTGCCCTGCGGGCCGCCACGGGTGGCGTTGTCTCACTGCGTTCGACTCAAACCTTCGGGTCGAAGCTTCTCATCCTTCCCCATGGGGAACATGGAGGTGTGGAGCAAATTTGGCAGTACGGGTACTTTAAGATGGTGGTGGGGGAAGGATGACTGCGTCGCTACGCTCCTTGCCCTGCGGGCCGCCACAGGTGGCGTTGTCTCACTGCGTTCGACTCAAACCTTCGGGTCGAAGCTTCTCATCCTTCTCCTTGGGGAACATGGAGGTGTGGAGCAAATTTGGCAGTACGGGTACTTAAAGATGGTGGTGGGGGAAGGATGACTGCGTCGCTGCGCTCCTTGCCCTGCGGGCCGCCACAGGTGGCGTTGTCTCACTGCGTTCGACTCAAACCTTCGGGTCGAAGCTTCTCATCCTTCCCCGTGGGGAGCATGGAATTGTGGAGCAAATTTGGCAGTGTACGGGTACTTAAAGATGGTGGTGGGGGAAGGATTCGAACCTTCGAAGTCGATGACGGCAGATTTACAGTCTGCTCCCTTTGGCCGCTCGGGAACCCCACCAGGGGAAGCGTGTTAACAAGTACAAAGTCTGAATTCGTGGAATGGCGTTGTCCCACCGCGTTCAATCCGAATGTCGATATCGAATCTTCTCATCCTTCCCGTAGGGAATTCTGCAGCGGTATGACGGACATTTCGTATCGTGAGACAGGAAATGGTGGTGGGGGAAGGATTCGAACCTTCGAAGTCGATGACGGCAGATTTACAGTCTGCTCCCTTTGGCCGCTCGGGAACCCCACCACTGGCCTGACACTGTGCTTGTTAAGCGGGGCGCATCATATCAAATGAAGTGACACTGTAAAGCCCCGTTTTGCATAAAGTGGCGCGTTTGTCGTTTTTTTACCCGTGATGCTGTTTTGTCATACAAAACAGCATCATCCGGGTCACAGAATGATGGTGCGGTTACCGTAAACAAACACGCGCTGCGCCAGCACCTGATACAGGGCGCGGCTCAGGGCATTTTTCTCCACATCACGACCAGCCCGCATCATGTCTTCAGCCGTGTAGGTGTGATCAACATGGATCACGTCCTGCATGATGATCGGACCTTCATCCAGATTGTCATTCACATAGTGCGCGGTGGCTCCGATAATTTTCACTCCGCGTTCGTACGCCTGATGGTAGGGGCGTGCGCCGATAAAGGCAGGGAGGAAAGAGTGGTGAATATTGATAATCTGGTTCGGGTAGCGCTGGACAAAACCTGGCGTCAGCACACGCATGTATTTTGCCAGTACCACATAGTCAGGCTGGTAACGGTCAATTTCCGCCGCCATATTGGTGTCGTGTTCGTCGCGGGTTAAGCCCTCATGGCTGACCAGAACGAACGGAATATCAAAGCGTTCAACCAGCGTGCGCAGCGTATCGTGGTTGCCAATCACGGCCGCAATTTCTACGTCCAGCCCGCCGTAAGCACTCTTCATCAGCAGGTCACCCAGGCAGTGCGCCTCTTTAGTGACCAGAATGACAATGCGGCGACGGCCGGCTGGCTGCAGTTCGCGCACTGAACCAGCTGGCAGGGCGCTGTCGAGGTCAGCCAGCAGCGTGGTGTCATTGAAGATGCCTTCCAGCTCGGTACGCATAAAGAAACGCCCGGTGCGATGGTCGACGAACTCATTGTTTTGTACAATGTTCAGCTCGTGCTTGTAGCAAATATTGGTGATTTTCGCGATCAACCCTTTAGCGTCCGGGCAGATAGTGCGTAGAACTTTACGTTGCAGTGTTTGCGCTTGCATTGCGATGGTAATCCTGTCGATACAAAAGGGAAATCCGGGTCAAGAGTGACCACAGCATTTCTTGTATTTTTTTCCAGAGCCACACGGACACTGGTCATTACGCCCGATTGGCGGGAAAGTGCCGTCAATATAGTACCAGCGTTGTTCCTCACGAAGAAAGCGTGAACGTTCATGAATAAAACTTTCACGGCCATTTTCAGTAAATCGAGCAAAAAAAGTCACATAACCCTGATTAGATTCCGGCACTGTTTCATGACTCAGGAGGGTTAATCCCAGCCACTGCGTCGAAGGATAGCTCTCTTCAATCGCCGCGCTAAATCGCTCAGCGTGGCAGGAAGGGTGCCAGGTGGCAACCAGATAACGTGTATCCTGCATCACATAAGCGCTGTAGCGCGAGCGCATCAGCGCCTCTGGCGAATCTGGTATTGCAGTACCATTTAGATACGGCCCACAACATAAGCTATACTGCAATCCGCTACGGCACGGACAATGTTCAGACACGTTGACTCCGGAAGTTTTATAACAGGTAAAAAAGCAGTTCAGGCGTCATGATAACCGGGCAGTCGCGGTGATGCCATTGTGTTCTTTCAGCAGGGCCAGAGGTGTAATGAGACAGGTTAAAATCGGACTTGCGCTGGGATCGGGTGCAGCCAAAGGATGGGCGCATATCGGGGTGATTAACGCTCTGGAACGCGCGGGTATTCGTATTGACGTCGTGGCAGGGTGTTCTGTCGGCGCGCTGGTGGGTGCGGCTTATGCCACTCATCGCCTGCCCGTTATGGAGCGCTGGGTGCGCTCCTTCAGTTACTGGCAGGTCATTCGCCTGATGGATCTCTCCTGGCAACGCGGTGGTCTGATTCGCGGCGAGCGCGTCTTTAGCCACGTGCGCAGGCTGATTGACTGCGATACCATTGAGCAGTGCGATCTCCCTTTTGGCGCCGTTGCCACCAACCTGAGCACCGGGCGTGAGCTGTGGTTGACGGAAGGCGATCTGCATCAGGCGGTAAGGGCCTCCTGCAGCATGCCCGGTCTGCTGGCGCCAGTTAGCTGGAACGGTTACTGGCTGGTGGATGGTGCGGTGGTCAATCCGGTGCCAATTTCACTGACGCGTGCGCTGGGCGCCGATATTGTCATTGCTGTTGACCTGCAGCACGATGCGCATCTGATGCAGCAGGACCTCTTCTCTGTGACGCCAGAATCTTCGGATGTTAACCCCCAGTCAGCCCAGCCTGATAGCTGGCGTGACCGTTTGCGTCAGCGCATTGGTCGTATGACGTCGCGCAAGCTGAATTACACGCCTGGCGCGATGGAAATTATGTCCACTTCTATTCAGGTGTTGGAGAATCGCCTCAAGCGTAACCGCATGGCGGGCGATCCCCCTGATGTTCTGCTACAGCCTTTCTGCCCACAAATTTCCACCCTGGATTTTCATCGTGCAGAAGAAGCGATTGAAGCGGGGAGGCTTTCAGTTGAGAAACAAATGGATGAATTGTTGCCTTTGGTTCGTGACAGGCAATAGCGTGGTCGAAAAGCGACGACTTCAGTCAATTCTGAGAGGCGCAAAGGGCGTTTATAGGCCACTATTGAGGTATCTGTAATGCAGGGGGATACAATGGAAAAACCATTAACGGGAAAACACATTCTCATCGTTGAGGACGAAGTCGTTTTCCGTTCCCTGCTGGATAATTTTCTGAGCGCCCTTGGTGCCACCGTCAGCCTGGCTGATGATGGTGTTCATGCGCTGGAAACCATGACTCATTCGCTTCCCGATCTGATGATATGCGATCTGGCGATGCCGCGAATGGGCGGGATCCAACTGGTGGAACATGTGCGGAGCAAGGGCGGTGCCATACCGATTCTGGTCATTTCTGCCACGGAGAACATGTCAGATATTGCGCACGTTCTGCGTCTTGGCGTACAGGACGTCTTGCTTAAACCGGTGAAAGATCTGGGAAGACTGCGTGAAGCGGTGTTTGAGTGCCTTTATCCGTCGATGTTTACCTCGAAAGTCGAAGAGGACGAGCAGCTGTTCCAGGACTGGGATGCGCTGGTCAGCGATCCTCAGGCCGCCGCGAAGCTGCTGAAAGAGCTGCAACCGCCCGTGCAACAGACGATCGCCAACTGCCGGATTAACTATCGCCAGTTGACTATGGCTGAGCAGCCGGGGCTGGTGCTGGATGTTGCCGCGCTCTCAGACAAAGATCTGGCTTTCTACTGTCTGGACGTGACGCGTGCAGGGGACAACGGCGTGCTTGCAGCCCTGCTGCTGCGGGCATTGTTCAATGGTCTTTTGCAGGAGCAGCTATCCGGCCAGGGGCCGCGGCTGCCTGAACTCGGTGCGTTACTTAAACAGGTCAATCTGCTGCTAAGGCAGGCCAATCTTAAAGGGCAGTTCCCACTGCTGGTTGGTTATTATCATCAGGGATTAAAGAATCTCATTCTGGTTTCCGCGGGTTTAAATGCCACGCTGAATATCCAGACCCACCAAATTCAGCTGAGCAATGGCGTTCCTCTTGGCACCTTTGGCAGCACACATCTTAATCAAATCAGCCAGCGCGCCGATGCCTGGCAGTGTCAGGTATGGGGCGCCGGAGGGCGGCTACGCCTGATGTTGTCTACAGATTAGCCTTGGCGCGACTATTTTCATCTGGCCCTGCAAGACAGGGCCAGTGATTCGCTTTACACTTAGGTAATAGTCTTAATTTGCGTAGAAATGGTCTAACCAGGATAAATCCGCGTGGGTTCAACTGATATACTCACTTCGTTATTTTAACTCGACATATCAAGTAATAACTTGAACGGCCTAAAGAGAGGTACTTTGATGTCTGCCTATAAGTCCAAAGTAAAAAAAGCGGTTATCCCTGTTGCTGGTTTGGGAACACGTATGTTGCCTGCCACCAAAGCGATTCCAAAAGAGATGCTGCCGCTGGTTGATAAGCCGCTGATTCAGTATGTCGTAAACGAGTGTATCGCCGCTGGGATCAATGAAATTGTGCTGGTTACGCACTCTTCTAAAAACTCCATTGAAAACCACTTCGATACCAGTTTTGAGCTGGAAGCAATGCTGGAAAAACGCGTTAAGCGTCAGCTGCTGGAAGAGATTCAGTCAATCTGTCCACCACACGTTACCATCATGCAGGTCCGTCAGGGTCTGGCGAAAGGCCTCGGCCACGCGGTGATGTGTGCCTGGCCGGTGATTGGCAATGAGCCTGTGGCGGTGATCCTGCCAGACGTCATCATTGATGAATATGAATCTGACCTGTCAAAAGAAAACCTGGCAGAGATGATGAAGCGCTTCGACGAAACCGGCCACAGCCAGATCATGGTTGAACCTGTTGCCGACGTGACCGCGTACGGTGTGGTTGACTGCCAGGGCGCAGAACTGAAGCCTGGCGACAGCGCACCGATGGTTGGCGTTGTAGAGAAGCCAAAAGCTGACAAAGCCCCTTCTAACCTCGCGGTTGTTGGTCGCTACATTCTGTCTGCGGATATCTGGCCTCTGCTGGCGAAAACCCCTCCAGGTGCGGGCGATGAAATTCAGCTGACTGACTCAATCGCCATGCTGATGGAAAAAGAAACCGTAGAAGCTTACCACCTGAAAGGTGTTAGCCATGACTGCGGTAACAAACTGGGCTACATGCAGGCCTTCGTTGAATACGGTGTGCGTCATAACACCTTAGGCAGCGATTTCAAAGCCTGGCTGGAAAGCACCGTTGGTAATAAAAAGTAAGTTTAATTTCTAACCGGGACAATTCAATGAAAGTCACCGTATTTGGTATCGGCTATGTTGGTCTGGTTCAGGCTGCAGTTCTGGCCGAAGTCGGACATGACGTTCTTTGCATCGATGTCGACGAGAACAAAGTCGAGAATCTGAAGAAAGGGATCATTCCTATATTTGAACCGGGCCTGACGCCGCTGGTTATGCAGAACTATGAGGCGGGTCGCCTTAAGTTCTCCACTGACGCTGAAGCTGGCGTTAACCATGGTGTGATGCAGTTCATTGCTGTCGGCACGCCACCGGATGAAGATGGCTCGGCTGACCTGAAATATGTTACCGCCGTGGCGCGTACCATTGCTCAGCATATGCAGGACCACAAAGTGGTACTGGACAAGTCGACGGTGCCAGTGGGTACGGCCGATAAGGTCCGTCAGGTAATGGAAGAAACACTGAAAGGGCGCGGCGCTGACCTGACCTTTGATGTTGTCTCCAACCCTGAGTTCCTGAAAGAAGGGGCTGCAGTCAGCGACTGTATGCGTCCTGAACGTATTGTTATCGGTACTGATAATGACGATGTGGTTGAACTGCTGCGTGAACTCTATGAGCCGTTTAACCGTAATCACGATCGTATGATCCTGATGGATATTCGTAGTGCTGAATTGACCAAGTATGCGGCTAACTGCATGCTGGCGACCAAAATCAGCTTTATGAATGAGATCTCAAACCTGGCAGAACGCCTGGGTGCGGATGTTGAAAAAGTCCGTCAGGGTATTGGTTCTGATTCACGTATCGGCTATTCGTTTATCTATCCTGGCTGCGGTTACGGTGGTTCCTGCTTCCCGAAAGATGTCCAGGCGCTGATCCGCACCGCAGAACAGATTGGCTATAAGCCGCGTCTGTTGCAGGCGGTAGAAGATGTGAACGATTCACAGAAAAATAAACTGCCAACCTTCATTAAGCGCCACTTTGGTGACAATCTGCAGGGCAAGACCTTTGCCGTGTGGGGGCTGTCATTCAAACCTAACACCGATGATATGCGTGAAGCATCCAGTCGTGTGCTGATGGAAGCGTTATGGCAGGCAGGTGCAACGGTTCAGGCGTTTGACCCTGAAGCGATGGACGAAGCACAGCGCATTTATGGTCACCGCAGCGATCTCAAGCTGATGGGAACCAAAGAGGCGGCTCTGCAGGGTGCTGATGGCCTGGTCATCTGTACCGAATGGCAGAACTTCCGTGCACCTGATTTTGACGTCATTAAAAATGCTCTGAAAGAACCCGTGATTTTTGATGGTCGTAACCTGTATGATCCGGAAAGAATCAGCAAGCGCGGTTTTGTTTATTATGCAATCGGCCGCGGAGCATCTCTTCAAATTGCATAATTAACGAGGGTAGTATGAAATATCTGGTCACCGGCGCAGCAGGTTTTATTGGCTTCCATGTCACCCAACGTCTGCTTGCTGCCGGTCACCAGGTTGTCGGTCTCGACAACCTGAATGATTATTATGACGTCAATCTCAAGACCTCCCGTCTTGATCTGATTAATACCCACCCTGATTTTACCTTTGTGAAAGGCGACCTTGCCGATCGTGAAGGCATCGCCGAGCTGTTCCGCTCTCAGCGCTTCCAGCGTGTTATCCACCTTGCTGCCCAGGCAGGCGTGCGTTATTCGCTGGATAATCCGCTGGCTTACGCTGATGCTAATCTGACGGGACATCTGAATATTCTTGAGGGATGTCGCCACAATCAGGTTGAACACCTGCTGTATGCCTCTTCCAGTTCGGTATATGGTCTTAACCGTAAGATGCCGTTCTCCACTGACGATTCCGTTGACCATCCCGTGTCGCTTTATGCGGCGACGAAAAAAGCCAACGAACTGATGTCTCATACCTATTCTCATCTTTATGGTATTCCGACCACGGGCCTGCGCTTCTTTACCGTATATGGTCCGTGGGGACGCCCGGATATGGCGCTGTTTAAATTTACCCGCGCTATTATCGCAGGTGAAAAAATAGACGTTTATAACCACGGTGAGATGCGCCGTGACTTTACCTATATCGATGACATCGCCGAGGCTATTTTACGCCTGCAAGATGTTATCCCTCAGTCGGATAAAGACTGGACGGTAGAGGAGGGGAGTCCGGCAACCAGCTCGGCACCGTACCGGGTTTATAATATCGGTAACAGCCAGCCGGTGACGCTGATGGCGTATATTGAAGCGCTGGAGAGTGCTCTGGGTCAGGTTGCGGAGAAAAATATGCTGCCTATGCAGCCTGGCGACGTGATGGAAACCAGCGCTGATACCTCGGCGCTTTATAAGGTGATTGGATTTAAACCGCAAACGTCGGTGAGTGAAGGTGTGGCTCGCTTCGTTGAGTGGTACAAAGGTTTCTATCAGGTTTAAATGCCTGTCAGAGCAGAGTAAAGAAAAGGGAGCCATGCGGCTCCCTTTTTTTATCTGTACCTGGTGATTATTACTAAAAGTAGGACCAAAAAAACCCCATTTAAATATGGGGTAGTAGAGACGGACCCTGAGCAGAATTACAGCAGGAAATCTTCCAGCTTTTTGCCTTGCTCTTCGATCGCTTTCTTGATTACGGCTGGGGTACGGCCCTGACCTGTCCAGGTTTTGCTTTCGCCGTTTTCGTCGATGTAAGAGTATTTAGCCGGACGCGCTGCACGTTTTGCTTTACCCGGTGCTTTAGCCGCAGCCAGAGTAGACAGTAATTCATTAGGATCAATACCGTCAGCGATAAGCATATCGCGATACTGCTGGAGTTTGCGCGTACGTTCTTCAACTTCTGCCTGAGCCTGGCTGTCTTCGTCGCGACGTTCATTAACGACAACTTCCAGTTTCTCCAGCATTTCTTCCAACGTTTCCAGGCTACATTCTCTTGCCTGGGCACGCAGCGTGCGGATATTGTTCAGGATTTTAAGTGCTTCGCTCATTGTCCAATTCTCTAAATTATATTGATAGGGATGATTCTGCCTGATAATAATAGTGTTCGCTCTTGCTAACTGCAATAGTTAATTTTGTAAGAAGTCTGAATGAGCTAATAGCCAGCAAAAAATAGTTGATTGAGTGATTCGCGAATATCTAAAGGCAGAAAAATAATCTTCATTTTAACCTCGTTTTTTTGCGGTAATGCACCACATTGCCGGGGTTTGTTTATAGTTAAATTCTGTGCAGGTTGTGCCTGACATGCCATTTCTCTGTATTGGCTCCATGGGATATTCCTTACCTGAAAGCGTTCACTTCTTCACTTTATGATACACTTCAGCCATCTTTGGTGACTCCTGGAGTAGGGCTGATGGCTCAACTTTATTTCTATTACTCAGCAATGAATGCCGGAAAGTCGACGGCGTTGTTGCAGTCTTCTTATAATTACCATGAGCGCGGTATGCGCACGCTGATCTATACCGCCGAAATTGATAACCGATTTGGCGCCGGTCGGGTCAGTTCCCGTATCGGTCTTTCCTCGCCTGCTAAGTTGTTTAATAACAGTACGCTTTTGTATGATGAGATAAACGCTGAGCATCAGATGGAACCGGTTCACTGTGTGCTGGTCGATGAATGTCAGTTTTTAACGCGCGATCAGGTAAAAACATTATCTGATGTTGTCGATGATTTAGATATACCTGTACTTTGTTACGGATTGCGTACAGATTTTCGCGGCGAATTATTTACCGGCAGTCAGTATCTGCTGGCTTGGTCTGATAAGCTGGTTGAATTAAAAACCATTTGCCACTGCGGCAGAAAAGCCAGCATGGTATTACGCCTGGATGAAACCGGAATGCCGTTTAAAGAAGGGGCGCAGGTGGAAATAGGGGGCAATGAGCGTTATGTCTCAGTGTGTCGTAAGCACTACTATGAAGCGCTGGCGAGTGGTTCACCCCACGCTATTTATGGCCGCCATCACGCCGCTGAGAATTTCTGACATCTTCTGACGCCGGCTGATTTTTTACTCCTGACCGATAATAAGCCTATAAGCATGGCTTACGCTTCTGTTCATAAAAAAACCCGCAATCTGCGGGTTTTTTTATTGCTCAGCGCTTATCGTTTCGCTTTACGCTCAGTTTTCTTTGTTTCGCCTGCGACTGCGCTGACGGCATCAGCAACTTCTGCAAAGGGCTCAACAAAGTCACGACCGTAGAAGCTATCCAGCATGATTTGTTTCAATTCTGCAATCAGCGGATAACGTGGGTTAGCGCCGGTGCACTGGTCATCGAATGCGTCATCGGCCAGCTTGTCCACCTTAGCCAGGAAGTCAGCTTCCTGTACGCCCGCTTCACGGATAGATTTAGGAATACCCAGTTCGGCTTTCATTCCGTCCAGCCACACCAGCAGTTTTTCAATTTTCTGTGCGGTGCGGTCACCCGGTGCACTGAGGCGCAGGTGGTCAGCAATTTCAGCGTAACGACGACGAGCCTGAGGGCGGTCGTACTGGCTAAACGCAGTCTGTTTAGTCGGGTTGTCGTTGGCGTTATAGCGGATGACGTTACAAATCAGCAGCGAGTTCGCCAGACCGTGAGGAATATGGAACTCTGAACCCAGCTTGTGCGCCATAGAGTGACACACCCCAAGGAAGGCGTTGGCAAACGCGATACCTGCGATAGTGGCGGCGTTATGGACGCGTTCACGTGCAACCGGGTTTTTAGCCCCTTCGTTATAGCTGGCTGGCAGGTTTTCCTGCAGCAGTTTCAGCGCCTGAAGTGCCTGACCGTCTGAGTATTCGTTCGCCAGCACAGACACATAGGCTTCCAGTGCGTGTGTCACTGCATCAAGCCCACCGAAGGCGCACAGAGATTTCGGCATATCCATCACCAGGTTGGCATCAACAATCGCCATATCCGGGGTCAGGGCGTAGTCTGCCAGCGGATATTTCTGGCCGGTTGCGTCATCGGTGACGACGGCAAATGGTGTGACTTCAGAACCGGTACCTGAGGTGGTGGTTACCGCGATCATTTTCGCTTTGACACCCATTTTCGGGAACTTGTAGATACGTTTACGGATATCCATAAAGCGCAGCGCGAGCTCTTCGAAGTGCGTTTCCGGATGTTCGTACATCACCCACATGATTTTCGCAGCATCCATCGGGGAACCACCGCCGAGGGCGATAATTACATCCGGTTTAAAGGAGTGCATCTGTTCAGCACCTTTACGAACAATGCTCAGCGTCGGGTCGGCTTCGACTTCAAAGAACACTTCGGTTTCAACGCCGCGCGCTTTCAGAACGTTGACGATCTGGTCGGCGTAGCCGTTATTAAACAGGAAGCGGTCGGTGACGATAAAGGCGCGTTTGGCCCCATCGGTGGCGACTTCATCCAGTGCGATAGGCAATGAGCCGCGACGGAAGTAGATAGACTTAGGAAGTTTATGCCACAACATATTCTCTGCTCGCTTAGCCACGGTTTTCTTGTTGATCAGATGTTTTGGTCCGACGTTTTCAGAAATTGAGTTACCCCCCCATGAGCCACAGCCCAGCGTCAGGGACGGTGCGAGTTTAAAGTTATACAGGTCACCGATACCACCCTGTGAGGCCGGGGTGTTAATCAGGATACGCGCCGTCTTCATTTTGTCGCCGAAGTAGTTCACGCGTTCACGCTGATTGTCCTGGTCGGTATACAGGCAGGAGGTATGGCCGATACCGCCCATAGCCACCAGTTTTTCCGCTTTGCTAACCGCGTCGTTAAAGTCTTTGGCACGGTACATTGCCAGCGTCGGGGACAGTTTTTCATGCGCGAAGGGCTCTGACTCGTCAACCAGTTTCACTTCACCAATCAGGATCCGGGTGTTGCCTGGGACACTGATTCCCGCCATTTCAGCAATTTTCACGGCTGGTTGCCCGACAATGGCGGCATTCAGCGCGCCATTCTTCAGGATGATGTCCTGAACGGCTTTCAGCTCTTTGCCCTGCAGCATGTAGCCGCCGTGGCTGGCAAAGCGTTCGCGAACCGCATCATAAGCACTGTCGACGACAATCACAGACTGTTCGGAGGCGCAGATAACCCCGTTGTCGAAGGTTTTTGACATCAGGATGGAGGCAACGGCGCGCTTAATATCCGCCGTTTCATCGATAACGACCGGGGTATTACCCGCACCAACACCGATAGCCGGTTTACCAGAGCTGTACGCGGCTTTCACCATGCCTGGACCACCGGTGGCCAGAATCAGGTTGATGTCCGGGTGGTGCATAAGTTGGTTTGACAACTCAACAGAAGGAACGTCAATCCAGCCGATAATGTCTTTCGGCGCACCCGCAGCAATTGCTGCCTGCAACACAATATCAGCCGCTTTGTTCGTGGCATTTTTAGCGCGAGGGTGTGGCGAGAAGATGATACCGTTACGCGTTTTGAGGCTGATCAGCGCCTTGAAGATAGCGGTAGAGGTAGGGTTAGTGGTTGGTACGATACCACAAATGATCCCGATAGGTTCTGCGATGGTGATGGTGCCGAAAGTATCGTCGGTAGCAAGAATGCCGCAGGTTTTTTCGTCTTTATAAGCGTTGTAGATGTATTCGGAGGCGAAGTGGTTTTTGATCACTTTATCTTCCACGATACCCATCCCGGATTCTGTAACGGCCATTTTGGCCAGAGGAATGCGGGCATCAGCGGCTGCCAGTGCGGCGGCGCGGAAAATTTTGTCTACTTGTTCCTGAGTAAAGGTGGCAAATTCGCGCTGGGCTGCTTTAACACGTTCTACCAGTGCATTAAGTTCAGTGATATTAGTAACGGCCATGAGGCTCTCCTGAAAGTTAAACTCTATTAGTAAACAAGTCAGAACTAGCCATTATAGTCGTATCGCTTAACAACGCCGGATGATGCTGGCCGGGAGACTAAAAAGGTTCTAATAGGCTTACTAAAAGAGTCTGGGGTTGCGCCTGCTGGCTGTTCCCCTTTCGCTACGCTATCAACTCCTTTTGATGCCCCTGAGCATAACGGGTGTCTGAAGGTGAAAAGATGATTCAGATCATTAATTATGTAAGCTGATACCATTCAGCCTGAGAATGAATCCCCTCCGGTGGCGATTTATTTTCTGAGTGAAAACGATGTAACGTGCTGATTTTTCGATGTGTTGTTTTTTTCTTATTTTTTAGTGATAAACACTGGCTGTGGCGGGCTATCCGGGGTAGATATTCCATGATTTGGGGATAGTTATTATCGGTCATTTCTATTACATTAGCCGCCATCAATCAGTCCCTCTACAGGAGCGCGGAGTGAATCCTGCACTTTTAGATCTGTCTGGCTACATCAAATTTTTTGTTGGGCTGTTTGCACTGGTTAACCCCATAGGGATTATCCCGGTCTTTATCAGTATGACCAGCTATCAGATACCGGCTGCGAGAAACAAGACCAACCTGACGGCCAACCTGTCCGTCGCAATCATTCTGTGGACAGCGCTGTTCCTGGGCGACGGTATACTGCATATCTTCGGTATTTCCATCGACTCCTTCCGCATTGCGGGTGGTATCCTGGTTGTCACGATTGCCATGTCGATGATCAGCGGCAAGCTGGGTGAAGATAAGCAAAACAAGCAGGAGAAATCGGAGAGCGCCATTCGTGAGAGTATTGGCGTGGTTCCGCTGGCGCTACCGCTGATGGCCGGCCCTGGTGCCATCAGTTCGACGATTGTCTGGAGTACGCGCTATCACAGCTGGCAGAATCTGTTGGGCTTTAGCGTCGCTATCGCGCTGTTTGCGTTTTGCTGCTGGCTGTTGTTTCGTGCTGCCCCCCTGATGGTCAGAGTCCTGGGCCAGACCGGCATCAACGTGGTGACGCGTATCATGGGGTTACTGTTGATGGCGCTGGGAATTGAATTTGTGGTGACTGGATTGCGCGCACTGTTTCCGGGGCTGACAAATTAACCCGCTGTAAATTCTATGATGATCGGGAAAAGGCGCATTTAATGCGCTTTTTTTTATTGCCCAGAAAAATAGCGCACCAAAATATAGCATTGCACGGTTTTGATGCATCACATTGGTGCAAATATTCATTTATCTTAATGCTGTAGATGAATTATTAATGTAATTACTGCAAACCGACATTAACGCCAAGTGTATATGTTGGATGTTATTTTCTTCACATGTTGGTATGACTGCTTGCGGCATTTTTTTTAGTTAAAACTGCTTCTATTATGGAAAAGTGTAGTGATTGTAAGGGTCTTTTCTATTTTTCAGCCATATTTGCCTATAAAACACACGGAAAGTGTTTTGTTTTTGTTCTTTTTTTGACTTTCTATCCTTTTTATTAATAAAAATCATAATGTTATCTGTTATTTTTCGATGATAAATAACACTTTGCCCCTGCTTTTTATCATGATAAAAGAGAAATGGTTAACATTTTTAGTATTTAGCTTTAGCGCAAATGAGACCCTTCTGATAATTTTCCAGACGTAGCGGAAAAACTGGCACTGGAAATGCAAACCAGAGGCTGGGGTTTGAGAAGCAGGTTAGTACGCCATAACCTGACACCGTATCGGACACGACAGCGTACGGCCTGGCCGGGCGCTGAAGGGTGATAGCAAGCAGTCCTCGCAGTATGAGTATAAAAAAAACAAACCGGGCGGCCTCGTTCCGCTGCCCGGTGAAGTTTTCCCTGAATGGGATCGCCACGGTGCCTGGCACTCGTCGCTTTTAATAAAAACAGGAGTGAGTAATAAAATGACCAACATCACGAAGAAAAGTCTGATCGCCGCTGGCGTGATGGCTGCGCTGGGCTCAATGACGGGAAATATGGCGCTGGCCGCTACCGTACCTGCGGGCGTAGAACTGGCCGCAAAACAGGAGCTGGTGAAAGGGAATGGGGCGGAGCTACAGTCGCTTGATCCGCACAAAATTGAAGGCGTACCTGAGTCCAACGTAAATCGCGATGTGCTTGAAGGTCTGGTTATCAGCGATTCACAGGGGCATCCGATCCCTGGCGTGGCAGAAAGCTGGGACAACAAAGAGAGCAAGGTGTGGACATTCCACCTGCGTAAAGATGCAAAATGGTCAAACGGCGAGCCGGTGACCGCACAGGATTTCGTTTACAGCTGGCAGCGCCTGGCTGACCCTAAAACCGCCTCTCCTTATGCCAGCTATCTGCAGTATGGCCACCTGGCGAATATCGACGATATCATTACCGGTAAAAAAAGCCCGGATACCCTGGGTGTGAAAGCGATTGATGCCAACACGCTGGAAGTGACGCTCAGCGAACCGGTACCGTATTTCTACAAGCTGCTGATCCATCCTTCCATGTCACCGGTGTACAAACCGGCCGTAGACAAATTTGGTGATAAGTGGACTCAGCCAGCAAACTGGGTGGGTAACGGTGCCTTTAAACTGTCAGAGTGGGTGGTTAACGAACGCATCGTGCTGGTACGTAATACCGAATACTGGGACAATAAAGATACCAAACTGGACAAAGTCACCTTCCTGCCGATCTCTTCTGAAGTGACCGACGTTAACCGCTATCGCAGCGGCGGCAGTGATATGACCTATAACAACATGCCGATCGAGCTGTTCCAGAAGCTGAAAAAAGATATCCCGACAGAAGTACACGTTGATCCTTATCTCTGTACTTACTACTACGAAATCAACAACCAGAAGCCTCCGTTCAACGACCCGCGCGTACGTGCCGCGCTGAAGCTGGGTATTGACCGTGACATCATCGTCACCAAGGTGAAAGGCCAGGGCGATCTGCCAGCCTACAGCTACACCCCACCTTACACTGAAGGGATTAAACTGACTCCGCCTGAGTGGTTCGGCTGGTCACAGGAAAAACGTAACGAAGAAGCGAAGAAATTACTGGCTGAAGCCGGTTATACCGCCGACAAGCCGCTGACCTTCAGTCTGCTGTACAACACCTCCGACCTGCACAAAAAGCTGGCCATTGCTGCCTCGTCCATCTGGAAGAAAAATCTGGGTGTTAACGTTAAGCTGGAAAACCAGGAGTGGAAAACGTTCCTTGATACCCGTCATCAGGGTAACTTTGACGTTGCCCGTGCCGGCTGGTGTGCTGACTACAATGAGCCAACGACCTTCTTAGGCACCATGCAGTCGAACAGCAGCAACAATACCTCACACTATAAGAGTGAGGCGTTTGATAAAGCGATGGATGCTGCGCTGGCCTCGCCAGATGAAGCGACCCGTGCGACCCGCTATGCCGATGCTGAAAAAATCCTCGATAAGGATTCTGTCATCGTGCCGGTTTACTACTACGTGAATGCCCGTCTGGTGAAACCTTACGTCGGTGGCTATACCGGTAAAGATCCACTGGATAACGTTTACGACAAAAACCTGTATATCATCAAACATTAATGACCGGCGCCGGGGAGGGTAAACCTTCCCCGGCAGGCCTTTTTTCGAGCAGTGTTGTGGCAGTAAGCCGGGCAGGTAGGGCAATGTTAAAATTCATTTTTCGTCGTTTTCTTGAAGCGATTCCGACGCTATTTATTCTGATCACCATCTCATTCTTTATGATGCGTCTGGCACCCGGTAGCCCTTTTACCGGTGAGCGCACGTTGTCACCTGAAGTTATGGCCAACATTGAGGCCAAATATCATTTGAACGATCCCATCCTCACCCAGTACGGCAGCTATCTGAAACAGCTGGCGCACGGAGATTTTGGTCCGTCGTTTAAATACAAAGATTACACCGTTAACGATCTGGTCGCCGGGTCCTTCCCCGTTTCTGCCAAACTGGGGGCGGCCGCGTTCCTGTTTGCACTGGTGCTGGGCGTGACGGCAGGCGTCATTGCGGCGCTGAAGCAAAACACCCGATGGGATTATGCCGTCATGGGCGTGGCGATGACGGGGATCGTCATCCCCAGCTTTGTCGTAGCACCGCTGCTGGTCCTGCTGTTTTCCATCACTCTGAAGTGGCTTCCTGGCGGTGGATGGAACGGAGGGTCGCTGAAATTTATGATCCTGCCGATGGTGGCGCTGTCACTGGCTTATATCGCCAGTATCGCGCGTATCACCCGTGGGTCGATGATTGAAGTACTGCATTCTAACTTCATTCGTACCGCGCGCGCCAAAGGCCTGCCGATGCACCGCATCGTGCTGCGCCACGCGCTGAAACCCGCGCTGCTGCCGGTGCTTTCCTACCTGGGGCCGGCGTTTGTTGGCATCATTACCGGTTCGATGGTGATTGAAACCATCTATGGTCTGCCGGGCATCGGTCAGCTGTTTGTTAACGGCGCGTTGAACCGTGACTACTCGCTGGTATTAAGCCTGACCATTCTGGTCGGGGCGTTGACCATTTTATTCAATGCGATTGTTGACGTGCTGTACGCGGTCATCGATCCAAAAATTCGTTACTGATCCAGGAGCTGGAGATGATTTTTGTTAAGAAAAACAGCGAAGCTCTGGAGAATTTCAGTGAAAAGCTTGAGATCGAAGGGCGCAGCCTGTGGCAGGATGCACGCCGCCGTTTTATCCATAACCGTGCGGCGGTAGCCAGCCTGTTTGTGCTGCTGCTGGTGGCGCTGTTTGTGATTTTTGCCCCCATGCTGTCGCAGTTCACCTACGACGACACTGACTGGGCAATGATGTCAGCGGCACCGGATATGAGTTCCGGCCACTACATGGGCACTGACTCCTCAGGCCGCGACCTGCTGGTACGCGTGGCTATCGGCGGGCGCATCTCGCTGATGGTGGGTATCGCGGCCGCGCTGGTGGCGGTGGTGCTTGGCACGCTTTACGGGACGCTGGCCGGTTATCTCGGTGGCCGTACCGACTCCGTGATGATGCGTCTGCTGGAGATCCTTAACTCCTTCCCGTTTATGTTCTTCGTCATTTTGCTGGTGACCTTCTTTGGTCAGAACATTCTGCTGATCTTCGTGGCTATTGGCATGGTGTCGTGGCTGGATATGGCGCGTATCGTCCGCGGTCAGACGCTGAGCCTGAAGCGTAAAGAATTTATTGAAGCGGCAGAAGTGGGCGGCGTCTCGACGTTCAACATCGTCCTGCGCCATATTGTGCCGAACGTGCTTGGGGTAGTGGTGGTGTATGCCTCACTGCTGGTACCCAGCATGATCCTGTTTGAATCCTTCCTGAGCTTCCTCGGTCTGGGTACGCAGGAACCTCTGAGTAGCTGGGGAGCCTTGCTCAGCGACGGTGCAAACTCAATGGAAGTGTCGCCGTGGCTGCTGCTGTATCCAGCCGGTTTTCTGGTGATCACTCTGTTCTGCTTCAACTTTATCGGCGATGGCCTGCGTGATGCCCTCGACCCGAAAGACCGTTAAGGAGTTTCCCAATGAGCGTAATTGAACTACAGCCTGCAAAGGCAAAAACCCAGGGAAGCGAACGGCTGCTGGATGTGAAAGACCTTCGCGTGACTTTCAGCACCCCTGACGGTGATGTAACGGCGGTTAATGACCTGAATTTCAGCCTGAGTGCCGGTGAGACCCTCGGTATTGTCGGGGAGTCCGGTTCCGGTAAATCGCAGACAGCATTCGCCCTGATGGGCCTGCTGGCGAGTAACGGGCGCATCGGCGGTTCGGCGCGCTTTAACGGCAGTGAGATCCTCAACCTGCCGGAGAAACAGCTCAACCGGCTGCGTGCTGAACAGATAGCGATGATCTTTCAGGACCCGATGACCTCGCTTAACCCTTATATGCGCGTGGGCGAGCAGCTGATGGAAGTGCTCCAGCTGCACAAAGGCATGAGCGCCGCTCAGGCCTTCGAAGAGTCGGTCCGCATGCTGGACGCGGTGAAAATGCCGGAAGCGCGTAAGCGTATGAAGATGTTCCCGCACGAATTCTCCGGCGGCATGCGCCAGCGCGTGATGATCGCCATGGCGCTGCTGTGCCGTCCAAAGCTGCTGATTGCCGATGAGCCGACCACCGCGCTTGACGTCACGGTGCAGGCACAGATTATGACCCTGCTGAACGAGCTGAAGCGGGAATTCAACACGGCCATTATCATGATCACCCACGACCTCGGCGTCGTCGCCGGGATCTGTGATCAGGTGATGGTGATGTACGCCGGGCGCACCATGGAGTATGGCAAAGCGCGAGATGTCTTCTATCATCCCTCACATCCATACTCTATTGGGCTGCTGAACGCAGTACCGCGTCTGGATGCCGATGAAGGTGAAACGCTGATGACCATCCCTGGCAATCCGCCTAACCTGTCACGCCTGCCGAAGGGCTGTCCGTTCCAGCCGCGCTGCCCGCATGCGATGGACATCTGTTCCAGCGCGCCGCCTCTGGCCGCTTTTGGTGATGGACGACTGCGAGCCTGCTTTAAGCCCGTGGAGGAGCTGGTATGACAACGGTTGCTGAGAAAAAAGTATTACTGGAAATCGCCGATCTCAAGGTGCATTTCGATATTAAAGACGGGCGTCAGTGGTTCTGGCAGCCGCCCAAAACGCTGAAGGCCGTTGATGGCGTCAGCCTGCGTTTGTATGAGGGGGAAACCCTGGGCGTGGTCGGCGAGTCCGGCTGTGGTAAATCCACGCTGGCGCGGGCAATTATTGGCCTGGTGAAAGCGACAGAAGGGCGCGTTGCCTGGCTGGGGCGCGACCTGCTGGGGCAGAGCGCCGACGAGTGGCGCGCAGCGCGCAGCGATATCCAGATGATTTTCCAGGATCCGCTGGCGTCACTGAACCCGCGTATGAATATCGGGGAGATCATCGCCGAGCCGCTGCGCACCTATCATCCTCAGATGCCGCGTCAGGAAGTGAAAGACCGCGTGAAGGCGATGATGATGAAGGTCGGGCTGCTGCCTAACCTGATCAACCGCTATCCTCACGAATTCTCAGGCGGCCAGTGCCAGCGCATTGGTATTGCGCGTGCGCTGATCCTCGAACCGAAGCTGATTATCTGTGATGAACCCGTCTCAGCGCTGGATGTTTCGATTCAGGCGCAGGTAGTTAATCTGCTCCAGCAGCTCCAGCGTGAAATGGGGCTTTCACTGATCTTCATCGCGCACGATCTGGCGGTAGTGAAACACATTTCTGACCGCGTGCTGGTGATGTACCTGGGTCACGCCGTGGAGCTGGGCACCTATAAAGAGGTGTATCAGAACCCGCAGCATCCTTACACTCGTGCGCTGATGTCGGCGGTGCCGATCCCGGATCCAGACCTTGAAAAGCAGAAAGTGATTCAGCTGCTGGAAGGGGAACTGCCGTCACCGATCAACCCGCCATCAGGCTGTGTATTCCGCACCCGTTGCCCGATTGCCGGCCCCGAATGCGCTAAGACGCGGCCTCTGCTGGAGGGCAGCTTCCACCATGCTGTCTCCTGCCTGAAAGTCGATCCGCTCTGATTTTTATTTCTGTCTGACCTCGTTATCTTCCCGCATTGAGCTTTCAATGCGGGTTTTTTACTTTCATTCTTATAGTGCTTGATCTTCTTTCCTCCGCCGCCAAAATACGCCTTCGCAAAGGATTGTCGGAGAAACCAATGAGCAGTAACCCACCAGACTGGCGGCAACGTCTTCATCTCTTTCTGTTTGACCCCCACACGCCTTCCGGCCGACTGTTAGAAATTTTCTGGATTATCACGACACTGACCAGCGTACTGACGCTATTTATCGAGTCTGCTGAACCGCACAGCGTGGCCGTGAAATTAACAGAACCCTCGTTCTTTCTCCTGCTGGAATACATCTTTACTCTGCTGTTCACGCTGGAATACCTGTTACGGTTGTACACCTCACCCCGGCCACTGCGCTATGCCGTCAGTTTTTATGGCATCATCGACCTGATTACCACGCTTCCGCTGTATATTTTCTGGCTCTGGCCGGATATTGCGCTGCGCTACATGATGGCGCTGCGACTGCTGCGCGTTCTGCGTCTGCTGAGGTTGATTAAACTGCTGCGTTACATGGGGTCGGCCAATGTGCTGTGGGACAGCCTGGTCAGCGCGCGCAAAAAACTGTTTCTGTTCTTTGGTGGCGTGATGATTTTGCTCTGCCTTTTCGGCGGGCTGATGTATGTCATTGAAGGCCCGGAGCACGGATTTACCAGCCTGCCGGTCTCCCTGTACTGGGCGGTGGTGACGATGACCACGGTCGGCTACGGGGATATTACGCCGCATACTCCAATGGGGCGGATGATCTCTTCGGTGCTGATCCTGCTGGGCTATTCACTGATTGCCATTCCTACCGGAGTGATGAGCTCCTACATGACCGATGTGATGCAGCGTAATCGCCACCGGCGACGCTGTTCAGAGTGCAAAATCAGTGGGCATGATGACGATGCAACGTTCTGCAAACGCTGTGGCGGAGCGCTGGAGGATAAAACGAATCAGGCCGGCATTAAGCCGGCCTGATGGCGGAGATGTTGCTTACTCTTTCCACAGAATATGGCAGAGCTTATGATCCTTTTCACGGCAGAGCAGCACGCGGGCAAAGACGTCGGTGATCGGTTCACCATCTTCTTCACCCAGACCGATAACCACTTCCGCAAAGAAGTCCGGATTGAGATCGAAATCAACGTGCTCAGCCCAGTCCTCTGACGGGTCGAACAGCTCTGCGCCGCCGCGCTCTTCAAACTGAAGATTAAACAGAATCACGTCGGCCGGGTCGAGATTATCCACCGCCAGTTCAAGGAAAATATCGTAAGCCTGTTCCAGGGTTTCATCTTCGGTAAGGCGGTTATTTAAATCCATAACATTTCCTGTAATGCCCGTTGGGCGCTGTGCATTTCGCTCGTTTTACAGCAATGGACTGAAGAAGTAAAACAGTCGTTCAACGATACGCTGCCAGTAGGCACGGCGTGACCAGCGCTGAGCGTCAACCAGACGTGAACGTGCGATATAATCTTCCTGTACGCGGGCCAGGTCACTGCCAAAACCGTCATCATCAATCACCAGCGTGATTTCAAAATTCAGCCACAGGCTGCGCATATCCAGGTTCACCGTGCCGACCAGGCTCAGCTGTCCGTCAACCAGAATGCTTTTCGTATGCAGCAGGCCGCCTTCAAACTGATAAATTTTCACCCCGGCCTCAAGCAGCTCACCGAAGAAGGCGCGGCTAGCCCAGCCGACCAGCATCGAATCATTGCGCCGTGGCACAATAATGGTGACCTCAACGCCACGATACGCCGCCGTACAGATGGCATGCAACAGGTCGTCACTTGGCACAAAGTAGGGGGTGGTCATAATCAGCTGCTCGCGCGCGGAATAGACCGCCGTCAGCAGCGCCTGGTGGATCATATCCTCCGGGAAGCCGGGGCCTGAGGCGATCACCTGAATGGTGTGGCCACTTTCAGCTTCAAAGGGCATGACGTTATCGTCAGGCGGCGGCGGCAAAATGCGTTTGCCGGTTTCAATTTCCCAGTCGCAGGAGTAAATGATGCCCATCGTGGTCGCTACCGGACCTTCCATGCGCGCCATCAGGTCGACCCACTGGCCGACGCCAGCATCCTGTTTAAAGAAGCGCGGATCGACAAGATTCATACTGCCGGTATAGGCAATGTAGTTGTCAATCAACACCACCTTACGGTGCTGACGCAAATCCATGCGCCGCAGGAAAACACGCAGCAGGCTGACTTTCAGGGCTTCGACCACATCCACCCCGGCATTGCGCATCATGGCAGGCCACGGGCTGCGGAAGAATTCGACGCTGCCTGCGGAATCCAGCATCAGACGGCAGTGAACTCCCCGGCGGGCAGCGGCCATCAGCGCTTCGGCGACTTCATCGGCCTGACCACCGGGCTGCCAGATATAGAACACCATCTCAATATTATGACGCGCCAGCTGAATATCGCGCACCAGGGTGCGCAGTGTGTCGTCGGTGCTGGTCAGCAGCTGCAGCTGATTGCCTTTTACTCCGGCGATCCCCTGGCGATTCTCACAAAGCTGAAACAGCGAACGGGCAACGTCACTGTTGGTCTCAGCAAAAATATGATGGCTGGATTTAAGTTCGTTAAGCCAGCGAGCGGTAGAGGGCCACATCGTGCGCGCACGTTCCGCCCGACGTTTACCGAGATGTAATTCACCAAACGAGAGATAAGCGATAATACCCACCAGGGGCAGAATATAGATAATCAACAGCCAGGCCATCGCTGATGGCACCGCGCGCCGCTTCATCAAAATGCGCAGGGTGACGCTGGCAATCAGTAGCCAGTATCCGAATACCAGCAGCCAGCTCATCACGGTGTAAAAAGTGGTCATTAAGTGAAAATCCTGTTCACGCAGAAGTCTTAGGAGTTTACGTGCAGATCCGCATGCTGGAAACCCTTATACCGTATATCAGGTAAAACTCATCGGACCTGGCAGCCAGAGAGAAAGGTCTATAATGCGTCGCGAGTTTTGGATGTGCAGACTGAGGATGTCATGAGACGAAGCAGAAATGAAGTTGCGCGCTGGCGTATGAGCCGCCAGGTTCAGCGTCGCCGGGCACGGTGGTTAGAAGGGCAGTCGCGCCGCTATGGCCGCATGCACGCCTTCCGTCATATGGTCGGCCAGCAGCAGCGTCGTTCGATTTTATTCATTACTCAGCATCACTAGCCGGTACCCCCGGCGGCGGGAGACACCGCCGGAAGCCCGTTTAGAAAGCGCGTTTAAACGGCTTAACGGCAACGTCTTTGTACACGCCGGCAGCAATATACGGATCGTCCTGCGCCCATGACTGTGCTGCTTCCAGTGAAGAGAACTCAGCAATGATCGTTGAACCACTGAAGCCCGCCACGCCCGGCTCATTGGTATCCACCGCAGGCATCGGGCCGGCGATAATCAGACGACCTTCGTCACGCAGTAACTGCAGGCGCGCGAGATGAGCAGGGCGCACAGCGGTGCGTTTATCCAGTGAGTCAGCATTATCTTCAGCGTAAATTACGTAGAGCACCTTCAAAACTCCTGATAGGGGATGAGATTCGGCATCACGTTAAGTGATCGTTAACATTTGTGCAAACGAAAGATAATTTGCCCTTGATGAAGGTCAGGTTGTTAAGCTTTAAAGCGCAAATTGGTGATTCAGCGTGAGAGGTTATTGAAATTGATTGCTATTTGCATTTAAAATCACCCCTTCACCTGTTGACCAGAAAGATTATGACGACGCTAATAACTGATCTACCTCGCCGCTCGCCTCTGCCATTGCTGATTTCAGTCGTACTGCATGGATCGGTGATCGGGGCACTGCTGTATGCCTCATTTCATCAGGTGGTCGACATGCCTAAAGCGTCTCAGCCCATTAGCGTGTCGCTGGTGGCCCCTGAAGTTCAGCCGGAACCTCAGCCGGCCGCGCCTGTCGTTGAGCCAGAACCGGAGCCGGAGCCTGAGCCCGTTCCGGAGCCGCCGAAACCTGAGCCGGTGCCGATACCCAAACCTGAGCCGAAGCCAAAACCGAAACCGAAACCCAAACCGGTGAAAAAAGAGGTGGTGAAGCCGAAGCGCGAAGAGAAACCGCGTCCTGCTGCACCGGTGGAAACCCGGCCAGCCGAGCAGACGCGTCCGTCCACGGCGCCGAAGACGTCGCAGGCACCCTCTACGGCCGTCTCAGCCGGCCCTCGCGCACTCACCGTTGGCAAGCCGTCTTATCCCTCTCGTGCCTTTGCGCTGCGTATAGAGGGCCGCGTACGCGTGCAGTTTGACGTCGACAGTTCAGGTCAGGTTGATAACATCCGTATTTTATCAGCCGAGCCGCGTAACATGTTTGAACGTGAAGTGAAGCAGGCAATGCGAAAATGGCGTTATGAGGCGGGTAAACCGGGTAAAGACATCACCATGAATATTGTGTTTAAAATTAATGGCGGCTCGAGTATTGAGTGATCGTTACGTCATGTTGCGCTACAGCGGGGCGATTGTCAGGCTGTAGCGAACATGAATAAGCTGAAGCGCGGGGAATTATTCTGGTTTTAACTCGAAATGACTTTTGCCTTCCGGAAGCGGGCGCGGTTTTCCATCCTGATCGACCGCGACATAGATAAATACGGCTTCCGTTGTGCAGTAGCGCTGTCCGATAGGCTCAGAAGAGACCTTTTTAATCCACACCTCAATATTGACCGTAATCGAACTGGTACCGGTACGGATGCAGCGGGCGTGGCAGGAGACGACATCGCCTACCGCGACGGGTTTCAGAAAGGTCATCCCGTCTGCACGTACCGTCACCACGCGTCCTTCCGCCAGCTCTTTTGCCAGAATGGCGCCGCCGATATCCATCTGTGACATCAGCCAGCCACCAAAAATATCGCCATTGGCATTGGTATCTGCAGGCATCGCTAATGTACGCAGCACCATCTCGCCCTGCGGTAATCTCTGTTGTTCACTCATTGTTGTGCTCTCGAAATTGCTGACTTCCGAAAATGATATAACGCGCCTGGCAGGTGGCTGCCGGGCGCAGGACGGTTATTTTTCTTCTTGTGGCATCAGACGATAAATATAGACGCCGCTTAGCAGTGTGAACAGCAGGGTGAGTGCGCTCAGACCAAAGACTTTGAAGTTCATCCAGGTATCCTGAGAGAGCCAGAACGCGACATAAATATTTGCCAGGCCGCAGGCGAGGAAAAACAGCGCCCAGGCAATATTCAGGCGACGCCAGGCGAATTCAGGCAGCTGGATCTCTTTACCTAACATTTTCTGAATCAGCGGCTGTTTCATAAACAGCTGGCTGAACAGCAGAGCAGCGGTAAACAGACCGTAAATGATGGTCACTTTCCACTTAATAAAGTCCGGGTTGTGGAATGCGATCGTCAGGGTGCCAAATACGGCCACCAGAGCGAAGGTAATCAGCGACATTTTTTCCAGCTTACGGTACAGCATCCAGCTGACGACCAGCGCAAGACCGGAGGCGACGATCAGCGCACCAGAGGCGACGAAGATGTCGTACAGCTTGTAGAAAACAAAAAACACTACCAGGGGGAGAAAGTCGAGTAACTGCTTCATAGCGCTTCCAGGTAACAGACTAAACCGCAATATGATTAACCAGTGGATTGCCTCTGTCGAGGCAATCCTGATTAATTAACGTAACAGCATATAGAGGCGTGACAGATAGATAATCAGAATGGCTGACACCAGATTGCTCAGCGCATTGATCACCACGGAGGCCACATCGGGCGGCAGGCTCAGCAGTGAAGAGGCCAGCAGCAGGAGGATCAGTTTTGCCACAATCCATAACACCACTGCGGGAGCAATCAGTCGCATCTGACGCCATCCAAGACGGACGCTGGCGCGCATAGCAGCGAAGACACCGACTTTTTCTGTTGCCAGGATCACCGGCGACAGCGCCAGAGTGACGGCGAACAGTACACCGGGAACGACCAGCACCATAAAGCCGAGCTGGATAACCAGCGTCATCAAAAATGTCATCAGTAACAGACGCGGCAGATACGGAGCCGAAGCGCCGATAGCGCGCAGGGCGCTCACACGCTGGCCGGAAGACACCATTGGGATCAGGCACAACATACCGCCCAGCAACAGCACATTTCCAACCAGTGAAGCGAAGGTCCCTGCCGCTGAAGCACGCAGCAGGACGTGCTGCTGTTCCGGTGACATGTTCTGCACCATCTCCATCAGGCTGCTGGCTGAACCAGCGGCACCATCACCCAGAATCTGCATCTGTTCAGCATCGGGCGTCAGCGCCTTGCCGATCATCATGGTGATAAATGAGGTCAGTAACGCCATCAGTGCAATAGTAACCAACTGATGGCGGAAAAAGTTCCCCGTGTCACGGTATAGCGAACCCGCCGTGATAGACATGTACTCTCCTTGAAAGACCGGTGTTATAGACCCGGCGATTGTACATGTTCAGAAGGGGTGCTGGCACTCAGATTGACATAACTTTCGATTTAAGAAGGCATTACCCCTCTTTTTGACCTTTTTTGATCTCCGGCCACTTTCCCAAATCTTACCAGGTGAAGCCGTAATTTGTTTTATCCCTCCGGCGCCATAAGATAAAGATTAGGTCAGTGCGGGAAATTTGATCTAAATCAAGTCTATGTTTTTTATCAAGTTTACAGCGTTTTATTCACATGCAATTTAGCGTAAATCAGCGTAGATATGTGTCTTCATCTCGCATTAAGGCCTCGCAGCAGGTCACGTGCTTACAACAAATTTTAACAAAGGAGTGGTTATGAAACTGAAGGTACTTGCACTGTCGGTTATCACATTGTTGCCAGTGATGGCCTCGGCACACCAGGCCGGAGATTTCTTTATTCGTGCAGGTTCTGCTACCGTCCGTCCGACCGGTGGGTCTGATGATGTGCTGGGGCTGGGCGAATTTCATGTGAATAATAATACTCAGATGGGCCTGACCTTTACCTACATGGCCACGGATAATATCGGGATTGAGCTGCTGGGCGCCACGCCGTTCCGCCATAAAGTCGGCCTGCGTTCGACGGGCACCCTGGCGACCGTACACCAGCTGCCGCCAACGCTGATGGCTCAGTGGTATTTCATGGGGGATACCAGCAAATGGCAGCCGTATGCCGGTGTCGGTGTTAACTACACCATGTTTTATAATACTGACTTTAATCAAACCGGGCGCGATGCCGGGCTGAGTAATCTGAGTGTGAAAAACACCTGGGGCGTGGCCGGGCAGCTGGGGCTGGACTATCAGTTAACGCCTGACTGGATGATAAACGCTTCCGTGTGGTACATCGATATCGACACCAAAGTGCGCTTCAGCGCGGGCGATAATCGCCAGAGCATTGATACACACATTAACCCGTGGGTGTTCTTCTTCGGCGCGGGCTATCGTTTCTGAGTCCATCATCATCAGAGACAAGAAAGGCGCGAATTTCGCGCCTTTTGATATTTAGCAGGAGGTTACTTAATCTGCATATTATTGACGACGGACTTCACGCCTGCCACACCACGCGTCACCTGCACGGCACGGTTAGCGGCCTGCGGTGAGCTGACAAAACCACTCAGCTGAACGCGACCTTTGAAGGTTTCAACGTTGATTTCCGTCGACTTCAGCGATTTATCACCAAGTAACTCCGCTTTCACCTTGGTCGTCACCACCGTATCGTCAATATAGCCACCGGTGCCTTCTTTCGTTGGCGTTGGCGCACAGGCGCTGACGGAAAGGGCTACCACAGCAGCAATAACTAAACCCGATAAGACTTTAAACAATTTCATTGCATCTCTCCCTGTCATCATCATAAGGCAGTACCAGCATAAGTGCGGTCCACATTAATAGTTGTTCAGAGAAGGCAAGAAAGCAAATTTGAAATGTGAGAAATAGAAAGAAAATAATGCCTTATCACCACAATAAGGCATTAACAGAGATTAGCTGAGAGTAGCGGCTTTCAGCGTGCTGGCAAAGGCAGTCAGCTCTTTCAGCATCACATCCGGTTGGGACAGATTCTTTTCAATGATTCTGACAATCGCTGAGCCAGAAATCGCCCCGGCCGCGCCGGAACCGATCGCCTCTTTCACCTGTGACGCTTCCGAAATACCAAAGCCCTGCAGTGCCGGGGCCGCGTGGTATTCACGTAGCTTATCGACCAGATGCTTCAGCGGCAGATTAGCGCGATTTTCCGAACCGGTGACCCCGGCGCGTGACAGCAGATAGGTGTAACCCCGGCCGTGCGACGCGATTTCACGCAGCAGATCGTCGCTGGCGTTTGGCGGGCAGATATAGATCGGTGCGACGTTATGACGCATCGCAGACTGGCGGAAAGGGGCTGACTCTTCCACCGGCACGTCGGCAATCAGCACCGAATCCACGCCCACCTTCTGACAGAGAGCATAGAAGCTATCAATACCGTTGGAGAACACCAGGTTAGCGTACATCAGCAGGCCAATCGGCAGCTCCGGGTATTTCTGGCGCACGGTGGCCAGCATCTCAAAACATTGTGACGGTGTCACGCCTGCTGCGAAGGCACGCAGGTTAGCGTTCTGGATCGTCGGGCCATCCGCCAGCGGGTCGGAGAACGGAATGCCCAGCTCCAGGGCGTCTGCGCCGCCAGCGACCAGCGCATCAATAATCTGCAAAGAGAGTTCCGGCGTGGGATCGCCGAGGGTGACGAAGGGGACAAACGCGCCTTCTTTACGCTCTGCCAGGCGTTTAAAACAGAGATCGTAACGTTCCATCAGATTTCTCCCTTAGCAGTGAAAATGTCATGCACGGTGAAAATGTCTTTATCGCCACGGCCGGAAAGGTTCACCACCAGCAGTTGTTCTTTCTCCGGCTCCTCGCGCATCATTTTTAGCGCGTGGGCCAGCGCGTGAGAGGACTCCAGCGCGGGTATAATCCCTTCGCTGCGGCACAGGGCTTTAAACGCGTCCAGCGCTTCATCGTCGGTGATTGAAACGTAATCAGCACGGCCGGTGCTGTTAAGATGAGCGTGCTGCGGTCCAACAGACGGGAAGTCCAGCCCGGCGGAGATGGAGTACGACTCTTCAATCTGGCCGTCGCTGGTCTGCATCATCGGTGACTTCATGCCGAAATAGATCCCGACGCGACCGTGCTTGAGCGGCGCACCGTGTTCACCACTGTCGATACCGTGCCCGGCAGGTTCTACGCCGATCAGGCCAACGCTGGTGTCATCAATAAAGTCGGCAAACATGCCGATGGCGTTAGAACCGCCGCCGACACAGGCAATCAGCGCATCCGGCAGGCGACCCTCTTTTTCCAGAATCTGTGCTTTGGTCTCTTCACCGATCATGCGCTGGAACTCACGCACGATGGTCGGGAACGGGTGCGGGCCCGCCGCAGTGCCCAGCATGTAGTGCGCGGTCTCATAGCTGCCCGACCAGTCGCGCAGCGCCTCATTACAGGCATCTTTCAGCGTGGAAGAGCCGCTGTGTACCGGGATCACTTCGGCACCCATCAGCTTCATGCGAAACACGTTCGGAGACTGACGCTCAATATCTTTGGCGCCCATGTAGATACGGCACTTCAGGCCCAACAGAGCGCAGGCAAGGGCAGATGCCACGCCGTGCTGACCGGCACCGGTTTCAGCGATAATTTCGTTTTTACCCATGCGCTTTGCCAGCAGAGCCTGGCCCAGCACCTGATTCGTTTTGTGCGCGCCGCCGTGCAGCAGGTCTTCGCGCTTCAGGTACAGGCGAGTTTTAGTGCCTTTTGTCAGATTTCTGCACAGCGTCAGAGCGGTCGGGCGACCGGCATAGTTTTTCAGCAGATCGGTAAATTCCGCCTGAAATGCCGGGTCGCTTTGTGCGCCGATAAACGCTTCTTCCAGCTGCTCCAGCGCAGGCATCAGGATCTGCGGCACGTACATGCCGCCAAATTCACCAAAATACGGGTTTAATTTGGTCATGTTATTTTCCCTTATCAGTAGGCTTTCAGCGTCTGAAACACTGAAGCAATTTTACCGGCATCCTTCACGCCGGGGGCACTTTCCACGCCGGAGTTGAAGTCCAGCCCCGCACAGCCAAGCTGTGCTGCCTGTACGCAGTTATCTGCGCTGAGGCCGCCGGCCAGTAAGACATTATCAAGGTTTTCACCCTGCAGCAGCGCCCAGTCAAAGGCGGTGCCGCTGCCGCCGTTGCCGTGGTCGAAGACGTAACGGTCAACGTCATCCCAGTCGCGGGCGGGCAGGCTATTGCCGATGCTGAACGCTTTCCAGATCTGCACTGTTTCCGGCAGCTGGCTGCGCAGCTGGGTCACATAGTCCCGGTCTTCGTCACCGTGAAGCTGCACGGCAGAAAGATTTAGCTGCTGCGCATAGGTGACAACGTCACTCATTTTATTATTGCGAAACACGCCGACATACTTCAGGGCGGCTCCCTGCATCACCTGGTGTGCCTGTTCAACGCTGATCTGGCGGGGAGAGCCTTCGGCGAAGATCAGACCGCCGTACAGTGCCCCGGCCTCCAGCGCGCTGCGGGCATCCTCTGCACGCGTCAGGCCACACACTTTATTGTCACCGATAATCACCCGGCGTACCGCTGCGCCAAGATCCTCTTCGGACATCAGTGCAGAACCGATGAGAAAACCGTTAGCAAAATGGCTCAGCTCGCGCACCTGCGCATAACAATTGATGCCGGACTCGCTGATCACCGTCACGCCGTGGGCAACTTTCGGGGCCAGGCGGCGGGTACGGTCAAGGTCGATGGACAGGTCGCGCAGGTCGCGGTTATTAATGCCGACCACCTTCGCACCCAGTGCGGTAGCGCGCTCCAGCTCTTCGTCACTGATCACTTCCGTCAGCACGCCCATATTCAGGCTGTGCGCCACCGCCGCCAGCTGGCGGTACTGCTCGTCATTCAGCACCGACAGCATCAGCAGGATGGCATCGGCCTTATAGTAGCGCGCCAGGTAAATCTGGTACGGGTCAATAATAAAGTCTTTGCACAGCACCGGCTGGGTGACAATGCCGCTGACGATGGGCAGAAAATCAAAGCTTCCCTGAAAGTATTTCTCATCCGTCAGGACCGAGATAGCAGACGCATAGTGCTTGTACACACCGGCAATCACCGCCGGGTCAAAGTCTGCGCGGATCAGCCCTTTGGACGGAGAGGCTTTCTTACATTCCAGAATAAAGACGGTACGGGCGCCTTTCAGCGCATCATAGAAACTGCGCGTAGCGGGAGTGATGTCATTCTGGAAGGTGGCCAGCGGCTGCTGCTGCTGACGTTCCGCCAGCCACAGCGCTTTATCCTGGACGATTTTTGTGAGTACGGTTTCCGTTTCCTGCATGATTATCCTCTTGCTGCCAGTGCGATCACATGCTCATAGGCTTTGCCGCTGCGAATGGTTTTCAGCGCCTGCTGTGCGTTGTGACGTAAGTCTTCGTGACCAAAAATTTTCAGTAACAGGGCGACATTTGCCGCCACGGCTTCCTCGTGCGCCAGCTCGCCATTACCCTGAAGTAAACGCGCCAGAATGTCACGATTTTCTTCCGGTGAACCCCCGGCCAGCGCCTCCTGCGGATGACTGTTCAGACCAAAATCTTCCGGGGTGAGCTGGTAGCTGGTGATCTCACCGTCACGCAGTTCGGCCACATGGGTCGCGCTGTGCAGGGCCACTTCATCCATGCCGCCACCGTGAACCACCGCCGCACGCTGATAACCCAGCACCTTCAGCGTCTGAGCGATCGGCAGTACCAGCTCCGGGCTGTAAACGCCAATCACCGCCAGCGGAGGACGCGCCGGGTTAATCAACGGGCCGAGCACGTTAAAAATCGTGCGGGTCTTCAGTTCCTTACGTACCGGCATCGCATGGCGGAAGCCGCTGTGATACTGCGGCGCGAACAGGAAGCAGACGTTCAGTTCGTCCAGCGCCTGACGGGCCTGGTCAGCGGGTAAATCCAGGCTGATGCCGAACGCGGCCAGCAAATCGGAGGAACCGGACTTGCTGGATACGCTGCGGTTACCGTGCTTGGCGACTTTCAGACCACAGGCAGCGGCAACGAAGGCGCTGGCGGTGGAGATATTAATGCTGTTGCTGCCGTCGCCGCCGGTGCCCACGATATCGGCAAACGGATAATCCGGGCGCGGGAAGGGTTTTGCATCTTCCAACAGGGCGGTGGCCGCTCCGGCAATTTCTGCAGGCTGTTCGCCGCGGACTTTCATGGCAATCAGCGCCGCTGCCAGCTGTGTCGGTTCCAACTGCCCGGTAATAATGGCGGAAAACAGCTGGTGGCTCTCTGCCTGCGTCAGGATCTCGGCCTGGTATAATTTTTCCAGAATAGTATTCATCGCTATCTCCTTGATTACGCCAGCGCCCAGGCGAGGGTTTGTTCCAGCAGGCGAGCCCCCTGGCTGGTGAGAATGGATTCCGGGTGGAACTGGAAGCCACAGACGCGGTTGGCGTCGTCGCGTACCGCCATCACCATGCCGTTATAAGCGGCATTGACCGTCAGTCCGTCGGGGATGTTGCTGCCGACCAGCGAATGATAGCGTGCCACCGGCAGTGGATGACTTAACCCGGCGAACATGCCCTGGCCGTCATGATCGATAGCAGACGCTTTCCCGTGCAGGATTTCACCGGCCTGACCGACGTGACCGCCATAGGCTTCAACAATCGCCTGATGGCCAAGGCAGATACCGATAATCGGCAAACGGCCACGTAACGCCTGCAGCAGCTCAGGCATACAGCCTGCTTCTGACGGTGCACCGGGGCCGGGAGACAGCATCAGCACCGGGTTTTCCATCTGTTGCAGGCAGGCGATCAAGCGATCGGCCGGTACGTTATTGCGGTAAATCACCACGTTATGGCCAAAGGTGCGCAACTGATCAACGAGGTTGTAGGTAAAAGAGTCGAAATTGTCGAGCAGCAGGATATCGGCCATCAGAAAATCTCCTTGCAGTGGTGCGCAGTGGCAATGGCACGCAGAACGGCACGCGCTTTATTGCGGCTTTCATCCGCTTCAGCCTGAGGATGTGAATCAAGAACCACACCGGCACCGGCCTGAACCGTGGCCACGCCGTCTTCCACCCACGCAGAACGGATAACGATGCAGGTATCCAGATCGCCGCTGGCGGTGAAGTAACCGACTGCGCCGCCGTAGCTGCCGCGACGGGTACCTTCGGCTTTAGCAATCAGCTGCATGGCGCGCACTTTTGGCGCGCCGCTCAGCGTGCCCATATTCATGCAGGCACGATAGGCATGCAGCACGTCAATATCCGCCCGCAGCTGGCCGACCACGCGGGACACCAGGTGCATGACAAAGGTATAGCGGTCAACTTTGGTCAGGTCGGCCACATAACGCGTACCGGGCTGACAGATTCGTGCCAGATCGTTGCGGGCGAGGTCCACCAGCATCAGGTGTTCCGCCATTTCTTTATGGTCGGTGCGCATCTCCAGCTCGATGCGGCTGTCAAGATCGCGGTCGAGGGAGCCATCCGCATGGCGGCCGCGCGGACGGGTACCGGCAATCGGGTAGATTTCGATTTGGTTCGTGGTAGCGTCATATTTAAGCGAACTTTCCGGAGAGGCGCCAAACAGACTGAAGTCGCGGTCCTGCATAAAGAACATATACGGACTGGGATTGCTGTTTTTCAGCGTTTCATAGGCCGCCAGCGGTGAGGGGCACGGCAGCGAGAAGCGGCGTGATGGCACCACCTGGAAGATTTCACCAATGCGGATGGCTTCCTGCATCTGACGCACCACCTGGCAGTAGTCCTCATCACTCTGGCTGACGCTCAGGCTCATGCTCTCGACGGTTTGCACCGGCAGCGGGCTGGCAGGGAGTGACATCTGGCCGCGCAGCTGCTCGATGCGGCTTTGCAGGCGCAGGAATTCAGACGGAGCCGGGGTAAACAGACTGGCCTGTAACCGGGCACTGCGGGTTTGATGGTCGATCACCAGTAATGTTTCTGCCAGATAGAAGCAGTAATCCGGGCAGCGCTGGTCATTGCTCAGTTCAGGCAGTGATTCAAAACCCGCGACCAGATCATAGGCAAACAGGCCACCGAGCAGCACGGCCTCACGCTCTTCTGCCGGGGCATTCACCAGTTGGGGGATCAGACGCAGTGCATCAAACACCGACAGGGCGCGCAGATTGGCATCTTCATCCAGGAACTCCTGATTCAGCGGGAACACCAGCTCACGGCCATCCGGGCGCACGCTGTTGATGACCGATGCCGGGAGAGCGGCGTCCAGCAGCGGCAGCAGAGCGCGACCGTTTTCTGACAGCGCCTGCACCTGTACACGATTATCCAGCGCGCTGATGCGCAGAGCGCTGTCGACAATCAGCAGACTCTTCAGGTTACATTTGCTGTCAACATCCGCTGATTCCAGCAGCAGCGTTTCAGAGCGTGCCGCGCACAGCTGGTGAAAAACAGCGGCCGGATCTTCGCGGTAGGGTGCGCTGCCGGTAATCAACTTCACTGTAGGTTTGGCATTTTGCATGTGATGTTCTCTGTTTTTTGCTCAAAAAAAAGCCCGCTTCAGGCGGGCTTGAGAATCTGCACTACGTATTAACCGTGCATGACGACCTCGCCCGTTCAGGGAGAAGTGCGCCACCAACCAGTCATCAGAGAGAATGAATACGTCATGATACAGAGACCTTACTTGTGCGTGTGAACTTGCGTACTAGTTAACTGGTTCGTGGTAAAAAAGTCAATACTCTTTTTCCCTTCAGGTTAAATGTCGGTATCATGCTGCGATATTTTTCTGTCTTTGCCGGAGTTGTCTTGACCGCCGTTGCTACCCCAATCAGCGCTTTCCCTGTCTACGATCTTCACAGTCACACGCTGGCCTCAGATGGCCTACTGACCCCGGAACAGCTGGTGCTGAGGGCGGTGGAACATCGCGTGGGCGTGCTGGCAATCACCGATCATGACACGACAGATGGGATTAAACCTGCGCGGGAAGCGATTGCCCGCCATCAGCTTCCTTTACAGTTGATCAACGGGGTAGAGATCTCCACCCTGTGGGAAAATCTTGAAATTCATATCGTCGGGCTGGGGATTGATATCGATCATCCGGCGATGATCGCACTGCTGGCAGAGCAGAGCGCGCGGCGTCTGGCGCGGGCTGAGCTTATCGCTGAGCGGCTGGAAAAAGCCCATATTCCCGGCGCGCTCGCCGGTGCGCTGGCGCTGGCGGAAGGCGGTGCGGTCACACGCGGTCATTTTGCCCGTTTTCTGATCGCCTCAGGGAAAGCGGACACCATGCAGCAGGTGTTCAAAAACTATCTGGCCAGGGGCAAAACCGGCTATGCCCCGCCGCAGTGGTGTACAATTAAACAAGCTATTGAAGCCATTCATCATTCCGGTGGCCGTGCGGTAGTGGCCCATCCTGGGCGCTACGGGCTGTCGGCGAAATGGCTGAAACGCCTGCTGGCTCATTTCAGCGAGCAGGGCGGTGAGGCGATGGAAGTGGCGCAGTGTCAGCAGGCGCCGAATGAACGTCAGCAGCTGGCGCGCTATGCGCAGGACTTCCAGCTCGCGGCATCGCAGGGTTCTGACTTTCATCAGGCCTGTCCCTGGATTGAACTGGGGAAAAAATTATGGCTGCCGGGCGGTGTGGAAGCTGTCTGGCATCGTTTTCCTGAAATTCTTAAACCAGGTTTGTGATAGCGAAGCGCAAACAAGAGGTGTGTGATGAGTCAATTTTTCTATATCCACCCGGATAACCCCCAGCCGCGACTGATCAAACAGGCGGTTGAAATGCTCAACAAGGGCAGTGTGATTGTCTATCCGACCGACTCCGGCTATGCGCTGGGCTGTAAGCTGGAAGATAAAAACGCCATGGAGCGTATCTGCCGCATTCGTCAGCTGGACGGCAGCCATAACTTTACCCTGATGTGTCGGGATCTGTCGGAGCTGTCAACCTATGCGCATGTGGATAACACCGCGTTTCGTCTGATTAAGAATAATACGCCGGGTAATTACACCTTTATTCTGAAGGCGACCAAAGAGGTCCCGCGTCGTCTGATGAGTGAGAAGCGAAAAACTATCGGTCTGCGCGTGCCGTCAAACCCAATCGCGCTGGCACTGCTGGAAGCGCTGAATGAGCCAATGATGTCGACGTCATTAATGCTGCCAGGGAATGATTTTACCGAATCCGACCCTGAAGCCATCCAGGATGAAATTGGAAAGCTGGTGGATCTGATTATTCACGGCGGTTATCTTGGGCAGCAGCCGACCACCGTCATTGATTTGACGGAAAATACCCCGGAAGTGATCCGCGAGGGCGTTGGCGATATTCAGCCTTTCCTGTGAGAAATAAATAACAGGCTGTTAACCGCCAGCCTGTTATTAATTCTCATTCGTTGTTATCATGATGTTGATTTTTTCAGCCAGTCTTTGAAATCCTGATACGGGATATACAATGAAACATCCTTCAGCGGAACGGGTGATTTACGCGGTCTTTTTATTTCATCGGTAAAGCCAATAATCACACCACCAATCGTGTCGTCGCTGTTATAAACGGCACCGCCGGACATCCCTTTCACCACGCCAGCGTTGGACGCCATCGCCACGCAGGGGCGCTTGTTCCATTCGTTGCGGATCCCCGTTAGTGCCAGATTGACTCCTGAAGATTCGACCGGCATAGCGGAAATAAAGCTATAGCCGTACATCTTCACGGATTCGCCAACGGCACCCGTACGGAATTTTGGCAGCGTTTTCAGGTCGTTTTTATGGTAGATGATCGCCAGATCGCAATAAGGGTGGTAAGCCTTCACTTTCTGGACGGAAAGTTTAGCCACATGCGCTGCGGTCAGGCTGTACTCTGGAGTGATAGGAATACTGGTTCCCAGCGCGCCGATGCCAAGAATGGTCGGAATACCGGTGAAGTTCATATCCACGCGTTTCATAGCTTCGCTGCTGTAGTCATATTTGCCTACAGAGCAGCCGGTCAGCATAAGCAAAGCCAATGCCGGCAGGGTATTTTTAATTTTCATGATGATCACACTTTGTCGGACACGTCGGTAAAATCCCTGGTGAGGAGTTATGACGTGTAATGCCGAGACTGAGTATTACTCAGCGTTTTTTTCAGGAGTTTGTACTCCCATTTACTGCTTACAACGAAAAGAAAATCTTAAGTTTTTATCTGTCACGTTAGACGTGTATTTATAATATCTATTTAACTATCTATTTATATGGCGCTCTTCTGCCTGATTGAATTCTACACAAACTTATTAGTTGCGCAAATTAATAAAGCAGTCTGGCTGATAATAGTCTGGATAATCCAGAATTAACTCAATCCGCTATATTAATACACTGACTATTTGATGTTTACATTCCTTTATCTTCCGGTTTTTGTGATTAAATCAGCATAAAATAATAAAAAACACCTCATAAGTGGTGTTTGGAACTGGAAAATAAAGAAAAACTGGAATGGAGGTCTGCCAGAGGTTCACCTTTATGGTGATTTTAACAGGAATCGAGGGTTGGTGAGGGCTGTGGGGCAATATCCGGTGTCAAAAGGGGGGCGGCAACCTGCTGTTATTTCAGATGATTCATTTTTATGGGAATTTAAATACGTTACTAAATGATAAGCATTTATCATTTCATTAATAATATTCACTGTTTAGTTTTACGAATGAAATATTGGCGTTCACTCAGGTTTTATCTTCTGCGGGGTTTTGGCCCCGGCAGCCTGCCCGGCTGGCGATGCCCTTCATGTTATTGATGGCACTAAGACAAACAAACCAGGTTACAAAGAAGTAAAAAGACGGTATAATGGCACGCGTTACACAACTTAAGTTATTGAAAACAAAAGAAATGATGTTTTCACCATGACGCCTGGGAAGGCGACACAGAGGTAGCTCCATGAGCGAGAAGTTACAAAAAGTTTTAGCACGCGCCGGGCACGGTTCCCGTCGTGAAATCGAAACCCTAATCTCTGCCGGACGCGTCAGCGTCGACGGCAAGCTGGCAACACTGGGTGACCGTGTTGAACCAAGCGCATCAATGAAAATTCGCGTCGACGGCCACGTGGTGCCGGTCAGTGAATCCATGACTGAAGTTTGCCGCGTTCTGGCGTATTACAAGCCGGAAGGGGAACTCTGCACCCGCAACGACCCGGAAGGCCGTCCAACCGTGTTTGACCGTCTGCCTAAACTGCGCGGCGCGCGCTGGGTAGCAGTAGGGCGTCTGGATGTGAACACCTGCGGTCTGCTGCTGTTCACAACAGATGGCGAACTGGCTAACCGTCTGATGCACCCGAGCCGTGAGGTTGAGCGTGAATACGCCGTACGCGTCTTCGGGGCGGTTGATGATGAAAAAATCAAACTGTTAAGCCGTGGCGTTCAGTTAGAAGATGGCCCTGCGGCATTTAAAACCCTGAAGTTTAGCGGTGGCGAAGGCATTAACCAGTGGTACAACGTCACGCTGACCGAAGGGCGCAACCGTGAAGTGCGTCGCCTGTGGGAAGCGGTAGGTGTGCAGGTCAGTCGTCTGATCCGTGTGCGTTACGGTGATATTGATTTGCCGAAAGGCCTGCCGCGCGGCGGCTGGACCGAGCTGGATCTGCAGCCGACCAACTATCTGCGTGAGCTGGTGGGGCTGGCACCGGAGACGGTGAGCAAGATCCCGGTGGAAAAAGATCGTCGCCGTACTAAAGCGAATCAAATCCGTCGTGCGGTCAAGCGTCATACCACCACGACCACCAAATCCAGCAAGCCTGGCAGCAATCGCCGCTCGTCTAAGCGTCAGCAGGGCTGATCTGTTGCCGTTGAAGAAAGGGACCCGCGGGTCCCTTTTTTATTGTCTTCCGCCTACCAGTCAATGCCCTGCTGGGCCTGAATACCGGCATCAAAGGCGTGCTTCACCGGGCGCATTTCGCTGACCGTATCGGCCAGCTCCAGAATATCGCGGTGACATCCCCGGCCGGTGACAATGACGCTCTGATGAGCAGGGCGGTTGTTGAGCGCTGCCAGCACTTCCTCAAGCGGCAGATAGTCAAAACTCACCATATAGGTCAGCTCATCCAGTACCACCAGGTCGAGTGACGGATCCTGCAACATACGTTTGCCGTGCTGCCAGACTTTCAGACAGGCTGCCGTGTCGGTTTCTCTGTTTTGTGTGTCCCAGGTGAATCCGGTAGACATCACCTGAAACTCAACGCCGTGCGGCTCCAGTAAGTTACGTTCACCGTTAGGCCACTCGCCTTTGATGAACTGGATCACCCCGACGCGTTTCTGATGTCCGACAGCGCGGCTGGCAGTGCCAAATGCGGCCGTGGTTTTCCCTTTACCGTTCCCGGTAAACACCATCAGGATACCGCGCACGTCGGTGGCGGCGGCAATGCGGGCGTCCACCTGCTCTTTCAGGCGCTGCTGGCGCTGTTGATGACGGTCTTCAGCCATTACTCTGCCGCTCCCGCTTTGCGTCCGGGCTGGGCATCGAAGCTCTGTCCGGTCTTGCGCTTGCTGTCATCCCCCATCAGCCACAGGTAGAGCGGCATAATTTCAGCCGGTGTTTTTAACTTGTCAGCATCTTCCTGTGGGAAGGCGCTGGCACGCATTTTGGTGCGGGTGCCGCCGGGATTAATACAGTTAACCCGCAGCTGGCGCGCGTCGTACTCTTCGGCCAGCACCTGCATCATGCCTTCGGTAGCGAACTTCGACACCGAGTAGGCGCCCCAGCCCGCACGACCCTGACGGCCAACGCTGGAAGAGGTAAACACCAGCGACGCCGCCTCTGACTTCAGCAGCAGGGGCAGCAGCGCCTGAGTGAGGAAAAAGGTGCCGTCGATATTCACGCGCATCACCTGCTGCCACAGAGCCGGATCCTGCTGCTCCATCGGCACCACTTCGCCTAACAGCCCGGCGTTATGCAGCACGCCATCAAGGCGCGGAACCTGGGCCGCGATGGCCCCGGCCAGTTCACGACAGCTTTCCGGCGTCGCCGTTTCCAGATCGAGCACAAACCACAGCGCAGGCGCCTGGCTGTGCTGATTCACCCGATCGCAGACGCTTTGCAGCTTTTGGGCATTACGGCCGAGTAGCACCACCTGAGCGCCGTAGCGGGCATAGGCCAGCGCGGCTTCGCGGCCGATGCCGTCGCTGGCACCGGTCACAAGAATAATTCGCTGATTGAGCAGATCGCTTTTCGGTTGATAGTGCACGTAAAGATCCTCTGGCGATGGAGTGAAATCCGGGGCTGGCTGATATTTTCGCCTGTCGTAAGCCATTGCACGGATTGAATAAAGTGTTTTATGCCTGAAAATGGCCGTCAGTTCAATCACCGGGCGGGTAAATCGTGCGCGCGAACGGGTTGCAGGCGACTCCTGAGCGCGACTCCGCTACACTAAGCCTATCTTTAACACAATGTAAATCAAGGCGGATTGAGTGGACCTACTCTCTTATTATGGACTTTTCCTGGCGAAGACGGTCACGGTCGTGGTGGCTGTTGCGGCGATCGCCGTGGTGATCGCCAACCTTGCAATGCGTAAACGTGCCCAGGGCGGCCAGTTAAAACTGACCCCTCTCGACGAACGCTACAGCGAGATGCAGGATACGATGCGGCTGGCAAAGATGAAGCCGTTGCAGCAGAAACTGTGGCACAAAGAGCAGAAGAAAAAAGAGAAGCAGGAGGCAAAAGCCGCCAAACAGCAGGCAAAACTTGGTCATGCGCCGCAGCCGGGCAAACCGACCCTGTACGTGCTCGATTTCAAAGGCAGCATGGATGCAGGGGAGGTTTCCTCGCTGCGTGAAGAGGTTTCTGCGGTAATGGCCGTAGCGGCGCCGGGCGACGAAGTGCTGCTGCGGCTGGAGAGCCCCGGCGGCGTGGTCCATGGCTACGGGCTGGCATCTTCCCAGCTGCAGCGCCTGCGTGAGAAAAAAATCCCCCTGACGGTAGCGGTCGACAAAGTGGCGGCCAGCGGCGGCTATATGATGGCCTGCGTGGCAGATAAGATTGTCGCAGCACCGTTTTCTATCATCGGCTCGATTGGCGTTGTGGCGCAGATCCCTAACTTTAACCGTCTGCTGAAGCGCAATGAGATTGACGTTGAGCTGCATACCGCCGGTGAGTATAAACGTACCCTGACGCTGTTTGGTGAGAACACCGAGCAGGGGCGTGAGAAGTTCCGCGAAGATCTCAATGAAACCCATCTGCTGTTCAAGCAGTTCGTTCATCAGATGCGTCCGTCACTGGATATTGACAGTGTGGCAACCGGCGAGCACTGGTACGGCACCCAGGCGCTGGAAAAAGGGCTGGTGGATGCCATCAGCACCAGCGATGACCTGATCATCGACCGCATGGATAAACATCAGGTGGTGGGCGTGCGCTACGCCCGTCGTAAGAGCGTGATGAGCCGCTTCACCGACAGCGCTGCGGGCAGCGTGGAACGCCTGCTGCTGCGTCTGTGGCAGCGTGGCGATAAACCGCTGCTGTAACTGATATCACGCCCGCCGCTGCGGGCGTGATGCCGATCAGCTGGCCACCGCTTCCTGTGGGGCCAGCAGCCAGAGCTGCTCCAGCCTGTCGCGCAGCAGGACAATGGCGTTAAGCGTACTGACCAGTTGCTCACTCTCCGACCCGGTCAGCAGCGCCGGTACCTGACGCAGCAGACGCGCCAGTCGTTCAAACCCACACTCATCCAGCGCCTTCGCCAGGGTTTCAGCCTCACGGCTGGCACGTTGTTCCTGATGATGCAGCCCGTTATGTAGCCAGGCGATCAGCATCTGCTGGCAGCGTTGTAGCAGCGCCAGCGGCAGCGGAAGTGCTTCAGTACCGGCTGTACCCGGCAGTGACTGCTCAGGGGATGTCCCGGCCTGCAATACCCAGGCCCGCCTGCGTGTCATGACGATCAGCGGTTCCAGCGTCAGCTTCCCTTCATGCAGCGATACCAGCCCGGAGACTTTACAGGGCGGGTCATCCTGCTGTTGCAGCAGGGCGACAAGGGTGTCGATAGCACGCGGTGCGGCGGATGTTGCGCTCAGGGAGAGCAGCAGAACATTATCCTCACCGCTGCCGCTGATCATCTCCGCTTCCAGTACCTGCAGGCCTGCATCCCAGCGGATGTCCAGGCAGGCTCCCAGCGGCAGAATAAACAGATTATCGCTCTGGCTGAGCGGACGGGTAAACGCGGGCGGCCGCTGCAGCAGGTGCTGCTTCAGCGCCGCTACGCCGGGCTGGCAGAGGCTGAAGTCCGGCATCTCCCATGCGTCGGGAGTGAGCGGGGTCACCGCGTTAAGGCGGCCGCTGGTGCCGAGATGCAGTTCTCCGCGCGCATCGCGCTGCGCGGCCTTTGAGATGATCTGCCCGCCGGCCAGCATCTCTGCCTGGAATCCCGCGATGCGCCGCTGCCAGCCCGGTGCATTCTGCTGTTCAGCCCGCGGCCACTGGCGTGACAGCTGCAAAATGCTGCCGGTATCCGGGTCGGTAAACCAGAGGCGGACGCCGTAGTGAAGGTTGTTTTGCCAGCTCTCCATACCCAGTGAGACCAGGCGCAGGTGGTCCAGTTTCACCTGATCCTGAACGCCGAGCCCGACAATATGACGCCAGGGCTGTGCCGCCGTCTCACCGTCTGCGGCAAGGCCGGCCATTTTGCTGGCCGCCAGCAGGCGGGCGGTCAGCCCGGCGAATTCGCTGAGGAACGGTCCGGGGCGATAGTGTGTTGCTCGCTGGTGGAAGTGGTCGATGTTTTCTGCGATCTGGCGTACGGCCAGCTCCACCCAGCGCCAGCCCGCCTGTTCTGCTGTGCGCTGTGCCTGCGTCAACAGGGGGGTGAAGTTTACTTCAGGCTGGCTGATGCCGCCGCTCCACAGGGTATAACTCAGGCGGTTGAGCGCTGCCAGACCGTCGTCACGCCGGGTCAGGGCAAGAGGATCGTCGTGACTTTCGGCCTGCAGCGCCCAGTTGATCTGTTCAAAACCGGGATGGCGTGCTTCGGCAGCGGCAAAGGCCTCGACGGCAAGAATAATATGTTCGCACAGCGCACCGTCAATACAGTCACAGCGGGCAAACTGCATGCTGGAGCGCGAGAAGAATCGCACGTCGCTCATCGGCAGGCTGGCGGCGGGCACCTTACCGGGGGCGCAGCTGAGAGCAATCACCATGCCTTTTGCCGCCAGCTGGCGCGCACGTTTGCGCGTGGCGTCAGGCAGGTTTTCCAGCTCTGCCAGCCATTCACCGGGCTGCCAGCGGACGGCGGGGGCCGGTTCTTCCTGGCCGGAACAGTGCTGCTGATAGGCCAGCACCAGCATTACGCGATGGCGACACATACCGCTGGCCGGGCAGCTACAGTTTGCCTCTTTCAGCGGCTGTCCCTGACCCAGGCCGGTGACCGTACCGTCGCTGAAGCGGGCGGTGAGGATGCCATTTTCGTCGCTTAATGCAGGCAGGTTACCGGCGGCGATCTCCTTCTGGCTGCGTTTGACAAAACCGGCATTACTGAGGGCGGTTAACGCCTGCGGCGTCAGTTCCAGCAGTTCATTTCGCAGCGGGGCTGTCATGATTGTAAATTCTCCGCCAGCCACGCCGCCAGTTCACCCGGCGTCATCGCGGCAATCTGAGCGCCGGCATTCACCAGGCGCTGAGCCATTTCCCGGTCGTAGCTCGGTGCCGCTTTGCTGTCCAGCGCCGCCAGCCCCAGTACCTTCGTTCCATCCTGTACGCACCGTTTGACCTCACTGACCAGCAGGGAAGGTGAGCCGCCTTCAAAAAAATCAGTCACCAGCACGATAGCGCTTTTTTCCGGCAGGTCAATCAGCTGCCGTGCATACCGCATCGCTCTGGCGATATCAGTGCCGCCGCCAAGCTGAACTTTCATCAGCAGATCTACCGGGTCCTGCACGTCGGCGGTCAGGTCCACCACGCTGGTATCGAAGGCCACCAGATGAGTGCGGATGCCCGGCAGCTGCCACAGGCAGGCGGCCATCACGGCGGAATGGATCACTGAGTCCACCATCGATCCGCTCTGATCGACCAGCAGGATGAGCTGCCATTTTTCGCTGTGGCGCTTCACCCGGCTGATGAACACCGGGGATTCAATATATAAGCGGCCGCGCTGAGGGTCCCAGCGGTGCAGATTGTCGCGCAGCGTGCCTTTAAAATCGAAATTGCGCGCAATCGCCACCGCAGAGCGGCGTCGGCGGTCGCGGGTGCCGGAGAATGCCTGACGTACCTCTGTTGCCAGTCGGGCCATAATCTGTTCCACCACCTGACGCACCAGACGACGCGCAGCCTGTAACACGTCCGGGTTCATCAGGTGTTTGGTATGCAGCACCGCGCGCAGCAGGCCCTCAGACGGCGCAATCCGTTCCAGCACCTCAAGGTTGGTGACCACATCGTCAATGCCGAAGCGCAGCACGGCGTCACTTTCCAGCCGTTCGATCACCTCTGCGGGAAACAGCTGGTGGATGCTGTTGATCCATTCTGGCGTGCTGAGCTGTGAGCCCTGCATGCCGCCCTGACGTTCACCGCGCTGCAGTCGCTGCGGGTCGCGACCGTACAGCCAGGCCAGCGCCCCGTCTATTGCCTGCGCACGTTCATCAAGGCCGCCGAGACTGCTTTCTGCGGCATCACCGAGCATCAGCCGCCAGCGCTGTAGCTCACGGCTGCTCAGCATATCGGAGAGTTCAGGCATCATAAATCCTTACAGTATGCCCCAGGCGCGCAGCTGGTCGGCCGCCCGTTGTTCCTGTTGCTGGTGACGAAGCCGGGCCGCCGGCGTCAGCCTCTGTGGCAGCGGTGCCTGTAAAATCTGCTCCGGCAGATGGGCGAGCTGATAGTGCTCCAGTACCTGGCGCGCCAGCCCTGCGCGTTCACGCGGCGGCAGCCAGGCCAGCGCCGCGCGCAAATCGGGCAGGGCGTGAATGAACTGTTCATCGTCCAGCTGCATCAACAGCGGATTAAATCCGGCGATAAAAGCCGGGCTGGAGGCCAGCTGATGGCGCGCCAGCGCTATCAGCCCGTGCAGCGCCTCGCCTAACTGACTGACCGGAAGCTGCTCAAGCAGCCGCAGCGCGCTTCCGGCATCCGCGCCGCTGTGTTCCAGGCGGATCAACGCTCCCAGCGCCGCTCCACGGCTGAGCACGCTGGCCTCACAGGCACTGACGCGCCGTTCCAGTACCGCCAGCGCCCTGGGTAATACCACCAGTGCGCGATCCGGCTCAGCGTGTTTTTCATCGCGCAGGATATGGCACAGCGCCTGCCAGGTGTGCAGGTGGGCATTAATCTGTGTGGCATCCACCTGACCTGTAGATTCTGCCAGCCACAGCGTACGGTCAATGGCGGCGCGCAGCGTGGTCTCGAGGATCGCGGCGTCACGCATGCCGTTAAAGGTGTCATGGCGCCATAGCGCATAGAGGATCTCCAGCGCTGGCCCCAGCTGCCCGAACTGACTTTCCAGCGCGATCTGCTGCTCCAGCCGGGTGAGCAGTTGCAGGCTGAACGCAGAAAGGCCTGCCAGGGCGGCCCGTTGCAGCCAGCCTGACAGGGTGGCAATACCCTCTGCTTCCGCCATCGCTGACTCAAGGCGGTGACGTGAGGCTTCTTCCAGCGTTGCGCCATAGCGGGCGGCTTCTATCAGCGCGGCATGTTGCTGCAGCGGACGGGTCAGCGCCCACTGCTCTTCGCCGTCGCCGGAGAGCGACAGAATCGTGCCTGACAGGCAGGTAATGCCGGGGATTTCCAGCACGGCCAGCCGGTGCAGTACCTGACTTTGTTGCAGCCCCGTGACGTCGAAACGGTTGAGGGTCAGCGTTGAGGGTAAGGAAAGTGCTACCCGCGTCAGCTCCCTGGCGACATCCTGCGGCAGCGGCGGCTGCGGGGTCGCCTCGGCCAGGGTGCCAAAGCGGCTGCCAGCCAGCACATCGACCAGCGTGACGACGATCGGATCCGTCCCCGGCTGCAGTGAGCCGCGATAGCTCCAGGGCAGCGGAACATTCAGAGCTTCTTTAATCAGGCTGCCCGCCAGCGCATCCAGCCAGTCGTTGCGCAGTGGGAGCCGATGGCCGCGCAGGGACGCCAGCGCCCGTGCGTGAGACAGGGCGGCGGCCATATCGGCCGTCGAAGCGGGCAGATGCTGGCGGCGCAGGTGCGTCAGCATCGTTTCCAGCAGCAGGTTGCCCGCCTGCCGTTGTCCGTGCTGCCAGCACCAGTGCTGCCATACCGGCGCGGGCATACCCGACAGATAACCGGCCAGCACATCCAGCCGTTTCTCGCTGTAGGGGGTCAGATAACTGCCGCCGATCGCGCCGGGGCTGAGCGGCTGCGGTACGGCAGGTTCTCCGGCGGTGGAAGCCTCACGCCAGCGGTCAGCGAGGACCGGCGCATGCCAGCCGCCGCAGACCACCAGTACCGGGCCGCTTTTCTGCGCCATGGCCCAGGCAATCCAGCGCGTCATATACGCCTCGCGCTGCCTGTCCTGCGTGCTGCCCCGACAGCCGTCGCGCAGCTGCCGGAACCACAGATTTAGCGTCTGCGGCAGGGCGTGATGCTGAGACTCATCTTCGAACAGGTGGTCCCACAGGGCATCGCTGTTCTCCATGCCGCTGGCAGCCAGCATCGCCTGCTGCCGCTGATGATAGTGACCGCTATCCTGCTCATCGTCGTCATCGTCGTCATCGTCCTCAGCGGCCTGCGCCCAGAAGGGCAGATCGATAAACCGGGTTTCGGCATTCAGCGCGCGCGCAGCCTGAAGTGCCTGCCACTCCGGCGACCATTCAGCAAAAGGCGTCCAGGCACCGCTGCCGGGCATCTGGTGATCCTGAAACTGGCAGTAGCTGTAGATGGCAATGGGGAACTGATGCGGCAGCAGCAGCTCGTGCAGCCGCGAGTTAAAATCCGCCGGGCCTTCAATCAGTACCCAGGCTGGCCTGAGCTGTTCAACGCTGTGTTTGACCAGTCGGGCACAGGCCGGGCTGTGATGGCGAATGCCGAGGATTAGCGGCTCGTCGTTGGGGGGCGACCCACCCGCTGGAGACAGAAAAGAGGCGGTCATGGCAGGCGGTGACGCGCCTGATAATAGGCCTGCCAGTGCGCCCCTTTACGGCTGCCAACGCGCTGTTCAAAGTAACGCTGAAGCCGCGCACGGTCATCCTCACTGTCCTTGACAATCGTGCCGCCAATGCAGTCCACCAGATCGGCCGGTTCCCCGGCGCGCTGCTGCAGGAACCAGGCGCGCACGCCGACGGCATGAGCCACATTGACCGCCTCCGCCGTTGACATGATCGCATTCAGACTGTCCATTGCACTCTTTTTCTCGCCGCCGCCGCGCAGGTCGCGGAAGGTGTGGACCAGCAGTTCCAGCACCAAATCCGGCACTTTATGAGGGATGCCGCTGTGTGCCAGCAGTCGTGCGGAGGCGCTGGAAACCAGCTCCAGTTCCTGCTGGAAATTCATAATCGGGAATACGGTTTCGAAATCAAAACGTCGCTTCAGGGCGGCGCTCATTTCGTTAACGCCGCGGTCGCGGGTGTTCGCTGTGGCAATAATATTGAAGCCTTCACGCGCATAGAGCTGGCTGTCAGGACCGGTCAGCTCCGGTATGGCCATGACCCGGTCAGATAACATCGCCAGCAGACAGTCCTGCACCTCTAACGGAGCGCGCGTGATCTCTTCAAAACGCACGATCTTGCCGTCACGCATCCCCTGATACAGCGGAGCCGGCACCAGCGCTTCTGTGGATGGCCCCTGATTGATCAGCAGGGCGTAGTTCCAGCCATATTTGATCTGATCCTCCGTGACCGATGCGCCTCCCTGGATGGTCAGCCCGGCATCTCCGGCGATCGCGGTTGCCAGCAGTTCCGACAGCAGCGATTTGGCTGTTCCCGGCTCTCCCACCAGCATCAGCCCGCGCCCGGTAGCCAGCGTGACCAGCATACGTTCGACCGAGGCGATCGAGGTGACCACCTTGGCGCTGATGTCGCGTGCGGCATCGCCCAGAATAAAAGCACGTGCGGCCGGTAAGCTGAGCTGCCAGCCTGGCGGTATCGGTCCGCTGTCATCCTGTTTCAGCCGCGCCAGTTCACCGGCGTACAGGACAGCGGCCGGGGGCCGCTGAAGATTGTCAGGCATAGTGTTTCCTTAACAGGCGTCGGGCGCTAGTCGAACAGCGCATCAATGTCACTGAGCATTTCGCTGGCAGTCACCGGGTGCAGCCGCGAGAACGGGTGTTTCTGCGGGTGTCGTTGTCCCCAGCTATAGTCATGGGCATCGCCCTGCCACAGCCAGATACTCTCCAGCGTCTGCTCCTTATTAAACTCATCCGGTGCCATGCCGACGCCGAAGCCTTCGCCCATCTCCAGCACCAGCGTCAGGTCTCCCAGCGGTTTCAGCATCCAGCAGATCCAGCCTGCGTCCTGCGGTACACCGCGCAGCCAGCCTTTGCTGGTCAGTCCGGCCAGGCGCCCGGACGGGCAGAGACGGCCCTTCCAGCGCTGCAGATCGGTCGCGTCACGCTCTTCTTCCGTCAGCTGATAGCGGTTGCGATCCAGCTGACGGAACGGGGGCAGCAGCTCATAGTCGGCAAACAGCTGACCGAACGCGGCGGCGTCTTCAGCAGGCATTTCAAGAATATGTGGAATACCCACCTCAACGGCGCTGGCTGGCAGCGTATACAGATCGTCGTCGGCGGTGCTGTAGCTGTTGTCCTCCGCCACGCGGAAGCAGCTCAGCAGCTGGCCCTCTGCATCATAGGCACCCCAGACCAGACGGCGCGTCAGGTGGCCAATCAGCGGGTGTTCCACCAGGAACTGACGGAACTGAATTTCCGTCCAGCGGCGGCGCAGGCACATGGCGGTCTCCAGTCGGGCAATCTGCTGACTGGCAATGGTGCGCGCATCCTTTTTCAGCGCCTTAAAGCGGTTGACTGCCTCCGTGGCCAGGTCGGCATCGTCACTCTTATTCGGTTTTGGCAGGTCTTTCAGACGGCTGCCGCTGCCGTCACGCACGAAGGGTTTTAACGTTTCATCGAAGCTGACGGTAAACTGGCGCGGTCCAAAATCAAGCAGCAGTGAACCGTTGTCGTCCAGCCCCAGATCCGGTGCCAGACGATCTTCCAGCTCTGCGACGGTCAGTTCACGCGTTTCGGCGATCTGGCTGATTTTCTCGCGCGCGCGCTCCTGCAGCGCTTTAAATTTCAGCTTCTGCGCAATGCCGTTCAGCTGCATCAGGGCGATGTCCGAGCCGATATCCGCCAGAATATCCAGACCGGCTACCGCACGCTTGTGCTGAGACTCGCCCGGCCAGCTGCGGATCAGCGGCGTCAGCCGACGGGCGGTTTCATCATCACCAAACAGGCCGAGCGCATTAAAGGCCCAGCCCTCTTTCGGCGGCGCAGACGCGGCCATCCAGGCGTTATACAGATCCCAGGCAAAGTCGGCGAGGGAGGCCGGAGTACAGGCCTGCTTCACCTGGTCCAGCCCCGGATAACGTCCATTTTCGGTGGGGAAACGCAGCATGGTGCCCAGATGGGTCAGCGCCTCTTCAGGCAGCGCTTTACCGTTGTGCAGCAGCGGCCGGCTCCACAGTACCGGCTGCCAGAAAGCCGGCAGTGCAGGGCGTTTCGCCGGGAAGTCATCCAGCGGGTCGATCTGGATCAGCGCACTCAGCGCCGCTGTGACCTCAGGAAGCTGATAGCGCCCGGCGACGTCCTCCATCAGCGTCTGGTGCCCGTTATCCAGCAGCAGTCGTAGCGCAAGGCGCGCATTGTCCTGCGCTTCTCCGGCTTTACCGAAAGCCAGCGGTAATAAACCGGCCACGGCATGCTCCGGATATTTCAGCAGCCAGCTGCGGGCATCGTCGCGCAGGGTTTTCAGTTTTGAGAACGCCCGGCTGATCAGCGGGGCCAGTTCGGTGCTGCCGATGCAGATCGCCACCGGCAGGGCCTCCTGCGGCTGGCGGCTGACGCTGTTAATGAAGCCCGGCAGTCCATCAAGACCAAAGTGTGACATCACCAGCGCAATACCGGTGTGGTGCTCGTTACTGAGAGCATTCCACAGGCCGAGTCCTTTTTCACGCGGCAGCACGGGCAGGATATAGAGGTTCCAGTCGCTGGCATAATGGGAGTGGCAGGACGCCCAGTCGGCAATCAGCTGGGGGTAGTTGTCCTCTTCAAAGGCCTGAACTGCCGTGGGCGGCAGAGACTGGTTCCAGCTGTTGAATCCCAGTCGTTCGAGAATTTTCTCGCTGGAGAGGCCGGGGACCTGCAGTTTGCGGAAATTGGACCACGTCGCCAGCATATCTTCCGGCACGCCATCAAACACCGGCGCCACGGGCTGTACGTCAAGAGTCAGCAGGGGAATGCCGCCGTTCTTTTTCTTACTCAGCCACGGCGGCGACACCAGAACGGGTGGCAGCATGTCGGCACTGGCGCAGTCAGTTTTTACGTTCAGGCGCTGCTGGCTGCTGGCGACCAGTGCGGCTTCCTCAGGGGAGAGCCACGGGGCGACTGCTTGCGCCAGCTGCGGTTGATTATGCAGCAGAGCCTGCAGCTGGGTGCGCCACAGGGCGTCCTCCTTGCCGTTCAGCAGTCGCACCAGCGCGGTGAATGCAGCGTGCGGGAAGTTTTTGCTGGCCTTCGCCGCGCGCTCATAGCAGCGTTTACTCTGGCCTGCCGAGTTGATGAGCATCATCAGCGCCTGCGGATGATTAACGTGCATCAGCACCTCGCCACAGCGGTCGCCGTGAGCATAGGGCTTCAGACGCGGCAGGGCGCTTACGCCCTGTTCCATCAGCAACGTGCTGGTCAGCATTTCGCCATAATACCAGCTGTCGAAGACATCAAGGGTCAGGAAGGTATCCAGCCCTTGCAGGGTTTGCGGATTGGTCGCCGTCAGCTTCAGCCACTCCAGCGCTGAGATATCCCGATCGCCCGCCACCCGGGCGGCGATCTCATCCGCCAGCTCAGGTTTCTCCGGCAGCAGCAGCGCCACCAGCGGCTGACGCCAGAGAGGGAGCTGCGGCAGCGCCGCGACCAGACGTCCGGCACACTGCTGCCATACTTCAGGCTGCGCAGCCGACAGATGCCAGCGCAGACGCATTTCATGGTCGGCGATATTCTGCTGGTAGCCGGTAGGCGCATTATCCGCGGGATAAAGAGTCACATTGCGCGAGCGATAATCGCGTTCCAGCGCTATTTGCAGGCTGGCGATCAGCATTTCGGTGGCATACGGCAGACCATACTGAGCGACAACGGCGTCCATCAGCAGCGGACCTTCACGGCCACCGAAGCTCTGGTTAATCTTAATCAGCACCGCCCCGGCCAGCGGCGAGTCCTGCGGAATGGCTGCGCCATCGTTCAGACACTGCTGTGCCTGAGCAATCGCCTGCTGCCAGATGCCGTCACAGCGGCTGCCATCAAGGGTCAGGCCACCGTTTTTGCGCGTCTCATTGTTCATCACTTTCAGACGGCGCAGCTGTTCGGCGGGCTCTTCGGTTTTACCCGCAGGAGGCAGCGGATGGCCGCGATGGCTGAGAGCCTGTACCGACAGTTTTTTCGGCAGTTCAACGGCATCATCATCGCTCAGCCACGGCGGTGTGTCGCTGATGTTGCCAGCAGCGGGCGTCAGTGTCTCTTGCTGCTTTTCTGACGCGGGTTTTTCAGGCGCGGATGGTGCGACAGCCTTCGCAACTTGCGCTTTTATTTCTTTTATTGGCTCAGCAGCATCGGGGGCCTGGGCCTCCTGTGCCTCCTGGGCAACATAGCCTTTACGGGTTTTTTCTTTTATTAACTTCTCCCGTGCTTTCCCCGCCTGTTCTTCATCATCAAAGCTCTTTATCTGGCTCTGCCCCTGAGTTCCCACACGTCCCCAGTTGAGATGGAGTTCCTGCTGTTTTTGTTCGATCGTCCAAAATTTGTGGGATTTTTCATCCTGATAAATCAAGGTGGTCATGTGAGTTCCCTTAGAGGTTAGAACAGGACATCGACAGCGATGCAATGTCCCCGAAAGAAGCGATTCTATGTCTCCGGCCGTCTTTATTGATGACGGCAAAGATGACAGACCGGCTGGTCAATGTAATCAACGTAACATCAGGGTTCAAGCAGAAAAATTCATGTTTTTAGCGACTTGCTGCCCCCCCTTTGACCTGTTAAGAATTAACAGCGCATTTTCTTTCCTTTATTACCCGTTGCTGTCATGACCTGCGGGATCGTGAGTGAGAGAATAAACTTGTCTCTTTTATCGACCATTCCTGGCGTAAATGTGGGGTTGATGCTAATTAAGTTGCGTATCGAATTTTATCAGGTAGAGTGTGGGCGTTTCGGGTTCCGGGCGTAAAACAGACTTTACGCTTTGTTAGATATTCGCTTAACAGGTGGTAAAAAGTACCGTTAATCAATGTGTTGTAACGAGCGTTTTCGTGCTGAAATTGATGGAAAGTTAACCGGGTCGTCTCTTTTAATCCCGATAACCCTGTCGTTAGTGCAAGACGTGACGGCAAAAAACGGCACAACTTACTCTCGGACGTTTTAATCAGGTAAAGGTAACTATGGGAAAAGCTCTCGTAATAGTTGAATCCCCGGCAAAAGCCAAAACGATCAATAAATATCTCGGTAATGACTACGTGGTTAAATCCAGCGTGGGTCATATCCGCGATTTGCCGACAAGTGGATCAACAGTTAAAAAGAGCGCTGACTCTACAACCAGTAAAACCACCAAAAAGGTCAAAAAAGACGAAAAGACCGCTTTAGTTAACCGTATGGGCGTTGACCCTTATCACGGTTGGGATGCGAATTATCAAATCCTGCCGGGCAAGGAAAAAGTGGTTGCCGAACTGAAGGCTCTGGCTGAAAAAGCTGACCATATCTATCTCGCAACGGACCTTGACCGCGAAGGGGAAGCCATTGCCTGGCACCTGCGGGAAGTGATCGGTGGCGATGAATCGCGCTACAGCCGCGTGGTGTTTAACGAAATCACCAAAAATGCGATTCGTCAGGCGTTCGATAAGCCTGGCGAACTGAATATTGACCGTGTAAACGCCCAGCAGGCGCGTCGCTTTATGGACCGCGTTGTGGGTTATATGGTTTCCCCCCTGCTGTGGAAAAAAGTGGCACGTGGTCTCTCCGCTGGCCGCGTACAGTCGGTTGCCGTGCGGCTGGTGGTGGAGCGCGAGCGTGAAATTAAAGCGTTTGTTCCGGAAGAGTACTGGGATCTTAATGCCGACCTGACCACGCCAAAAGGTGTGGATCTGCCGATGCAGGTGACCCATCAGGGCGATAAACCTTTCCGCCCGGTGAACAGCGAGCAGACCCATGCCGCCGTCAGCCTGCTGGAAAAAGCGCGTTACGTTGTCGTTGACCGTGAAGATAAGCCGACCAGCAGCAAGCCTGGCGCGCCGTTTATTACCTCCACGCTGCAGCAGGCGGCCAGTACGCGCCTCGGCTTTGGCGTGAAGAAGACCATGATGATGGCCCAGCGTCTTTATGAAGCCGGTCATATTACCTATATGCGTACTGACTCAACTAACCTGAGCCAGGACGCCGTCAGCATGGTGCGCGGCTATATTGAAGATGAATTCGGCGCAAAATATCTGCCGAAAGCGGCCAATGCCTACAGCAGCAAAGAGAATTCTCAGGAAGCGCACGAAGCCATCCGACCGTCCGATGTCAAAGTGCAGTCCGAGCAGTTGAAAGATATGGAAACGGATGCGCAGAAGCTGTATCAGCTGATCTGGCGTCAGTTTGTTGCCTGCCAGATGATGCCAGCGCAATATGATTCCACCACGCTGACCGTTGAAGCGGCGGATTTCAAACTGAAGGCGAAAGGGCGTACGCTGCGCTTTGATGGCTGGACGCGTGTTATGCCAGCCCTGCGTAAGGGTGATGAAGATCGTGTCCTGCCAGTGGTGGAAGTGGGTAACGAGCTGAGCCTCAAACAGCTGGTACCCAGCCAGCACTTCACCAAACCACCGGCGCGCTTCAGCGAAGCCTCCCTGGTGCGTGAACTGGAAAAACGCGGTATCGGTCGTCCTTCTACCTATGCATCCATCATCTCGACCATTCAGGATCGCGGTTATGTGAAGGTGGAAAGCCGTCGCTTCTACGCGGAAAAAATGGGTGAAATCGTTACCGACCGTCTGGAAGAGAATTTCCGCGATCTGATGAATTACGACTTCACAGCGCACATGGAAGATAATCTCGATAAAGTCGCGAAAAACGAAGTGCAGTGGAAGGCGGTGCTGGATAAATTCTTTGCAGAGTTCAGCGACCAGCTGACGCAGGCAGAGAAGGATCCTGAAGAGGGCGGCATGCAGCCTAATCAGATGATCCTGACCTCAATTGACTGCCCAACCTGTAGCCGTCAGATGGGGATTCGCACGGCCAGCACCGGCGTGTTCCTCGGCTGTTCTGGCTATGCACTGCCGCCAAAAGAGCGCTGCAAGCAGACCATTAACCTGATCCCAGAGAATGAAGTGCTGAACATTCTTGAGGGAGATGATGCGGAAACCAACGCACTGCGCGCCCGTCGCCGCTGCCAGAAGTGTGGCACGGCAATGGACAGCTATCTGATTGACCCTCAGCGTAAGCTGCACGTCTGTGGTAACAACCCGGAATGTGATGGTTATGAGATAGAGCAGGGCGAGTTCCGCATTAAGGGCTATGACGGTCCGATCGTTGAGTGTGAGAAATGTGGTTCCGAGATGCACCTGAAGATGGGGCGTTTTGGTAAGTACATGGCCTGCACCAATGACGACTGCAAAAACACGCGTAAAATTCTGCGCAATGGCGAAGTCGCGCCGCCGAAGGAAGATCCGGTGCCGCTGCCAGAGCTGCCTTGCGAGAAGTCTGACGCATATTTCGTGCTGCGTGACGGTGCTGCCGGCGTGTTCCTGGCGGCGAATACCTTCCCTAAATCGCGCGAAACCCGTGCGCCTCAGGTAGAAGAGCTGCAACGTTTCCGCGATCGTTTACCGGAAAAGCTGCGCTACCTGGCGGATGCTCCGGCGACGGACGAGGACGGCAACAAAGCCGTGGTACGTTTCAGCCGTAAGACGAAACAGCAGTATGTCAGCACGGAAAAAGACGGAAAAGCCACCGGCTGGACTGCCTTCTTTGTTGACGGTAAATGGGAAGTCACCGCGAAGAAATAATTTGGTGCCTTTCTCCTGTTAGCGGGCCGCCCGGTGCGGCTCGCTGCTGCTGTCACTTCCCTGACGCTTTGCCCCTCCGATGCTATACATATCCCACTATTTTGATATAGTTGTTATAGATAACGCCTTTCTTATTATTTTATCGCATTATAACTCTCATGCCTGAAGCTGTGGTTCCGCGCACTTACCGCCTTGCCACCACTCCAGTTATTTTGGTTATTGACCGTGAACCTGATTGCAGCCTGATTCTGCTGCCGGGTGTCCGGCGCGTTGTTTCAAACCCTGGATGGAATGAAAAATGAAATTGCAGCAGCTTCGATACATCGTTGAAGTGGTGAATCACAATCTCAACGTCTCTTCAACGGCCGAAGGCCTGTATACCTCGCAGCCTGGTATCAGTAAACAAGTGCGGATGCTGGAAGATGAACTGGGTATCCAGATTTTCGCCCGCAGCGGTAAACACTTAACTCAGGTCACTCCGGCGGGGCAGGAGATCATCCGCATTGCTCGTGAAGTGTTATCAAAAGTGGATGCGATTAAATCTGTTGCCGGAGAGCATACCTGGCCTGATAAAGGCTCACTGTATGTTGCCACCACGCATACTCAGGCGCGTTACGCGCTGCCTAACGTGATCAAAGGGTTTATTGAGCGCTATCCTCGCGTTTCTCTGCATATGCATCAGGGGTCGCCGACGCAGATCGCTGAGGCCGTATCGAAGGGTAATGCTGACTTCGCGATTGCGACCGAAGCGCTGCATTTATACGACGATTTAATTATGCTGCCTTGCTATCACTGGAATCGCGCCATCGTCGTGACCCCCGATCATCCGCTGGCGGCGAAGAGCAAAGTCTCGATTGAGGAGCTGGCTGACTATCCGTTAGTCACCTATACCTTCGGTTTTACGGGCCGCTCAGAACTGGACACTGCCTTCAATCGCGCCGGGCTGACGCCGCGTATTGTCTTCACTGCCACCGATGCAGATGTGATAAAAACGTACGTCCGCCTGGGACTGGGGGTTGGGGTGATTGCCAGCATGGCGGTCGATCCGGTCTCCGATCCGGACCTGGTGCGTATCGAAGCTACCGACGTGTTCAGCTTCAGCACCACCAAAATTGGCTTCCGTCGCAGCACCTTCCTGCGCAGCTATATGTATGATTTTATCCAGCGTTTTGCCCCTCATCTGACGCGTGACGTTGTGGATACGGCCGTGGGGTTACGCTCTAACGAAGACATTGAAGCGATGTTTAAAGATATAAAACTGCCGGCAAAATAATCACATTCGCAATGATTATTTTTGTCAAGGGCCGCACAGCGGCCCTTTTTTTATCTTTTGCTGCCAGCGATAACTTCAATCATTAACGTCTGTTGATTATTTTTTCGTAAATGAAACATGTATCACATGTTCTTTGATTGTTATTTCTTAAATGAGAATCAGAACACATTTTTCATTTCCTCTCTTTGCGCTCTGTTCAGATGATTCTCATACTCTAGTTATAAGTCGTAAAGAACGCCCGTACCCTGAGGTTAAGTAAAAGATTCTCTATTTATTAGTGGATCTGAAGTGGAACTGACAGGGTGGTATTTGTCTTAAGTGATAATTATCCGGGCCGGGTTGAGTTAGCACTTTTAATTAATCTTTTTCATGCTTGATAAATCCTTTTAATCGTTTTGTTCAATAAAAATTACTGGATTTTGCAACAGAGAATGTTTAGGATTCATCCTAATTTCTGATTGGTTCAAACAATCGTTTTTAATGAGAGTGATTATCAAAAACTATGGCGACTAGATTATCTGTACAACCCGAATTCGGGGACAAAACCATCAAGGTTGAGCGTAACAGCAATCTGAAACGCAAGGCCTGGCTGACGGTATTCGCTGCTTCGGCACTGTTTTGGGTAGTGGTTGGCCTATCTGTCTGGCGTATGTGGGGTTGATAATGCACCTGAGACATCCAGAGCAAAAAGCTCAGCAGGTTCGCAAAACGAACAATCGTTTCTGCAAACCTAAAAACGATACCCATGGCGCTATTCCTGCCTCCTGGGATCTGAATGATTTGCAGCGTAATTTTATTGAGTCAATGTTCGAAGATAAGAAAGCGAAATAAGCAGGATATAACTCTCCCCGGTCTTCCTGCTGAGACTAAATATTAAAACAGCTCTTATTCTCATTAAGGCCTAATCAATGGTCAGGGCAGCTTGACGCCCAATTCCGATGCTAATCCATCATTTAATGGTCCTACCCTCACGGCTTCGGCAAAGGGTTCAGATGGCAGTTTTAGCCAAAACCAGGCTAAAAGGAGAATAAAAATGAACTTAACCCAAATTACCTGGTTCAGCACCTGGACATTTTCTGCCCTCTTCTGGACCAGCGCAGTCTGGATTGGAATGATAGTGCGTTAATCACCGCTATTATTATCCGTTCTGCCTGATAAAAAAAAACGCCCCGCTGGTGATGACCGCGGGGCGTTTTTTTATCATTTAATTTTCAGTTTGTTTCAACTGTTGTCAGTTAGTGTTGTTATCAAAACGTTGCGTTTTGCTTGTGCTATTGTTTAATGAGACCCTGTATTGACTAAGGTCTTACCTAATTGCGGGCGCGCGGTTGTTACCGCCTTCTGCAGGAAATAAAGGTACGGTTAAAATAATACGCAATGGAGGAGCAATGTCGACGACCCTACGCCAACGCAGTCAGGACACGCTGACTGTCCACGACCAGCGCTATCAGTATTACAGCCTTGCCAAAGCCGCAGCCGAACTCGGCGATCTTTCACGTCTGCCTAAATCAATGAAGGTGCTGCTGGAAAACCTGCTGCGCTGGCAGGACGGTGACTCGGTGACGGCGCAGGATATTGAGGCGCTGGCTGCATGGCTGAAAGATGCTCATGCCGATCGTGAAATCGCCTACCGCCCGGCGCGAGTGCTGATGCAGGACTTTACCGGAGTGCCGGCCGTCGTGGACCTGGCTGCGATGCGCGAAGCAGTTAAGCGTCTTGGGGGGGACGTGGCGAAAGTCAATCCACTGTCGCCCGTCGATCTGGTCATTGACCACTCGGTCACGGTCGATCGCTTCGGAGATGACGATGCCTTTGAAGAGAACGTGCGCCTGGAGATGGAACGTAACCATGAACGGTACGTTTTCCTGCGCTGGGGGCAGAAAGCGTTCAACCGCTTCAGCGTGGTTCCGCCGGGCACCGGTATTTGTCACCAGGTAAACCTGGAGTATCTCGGCCAGGCCGTCTGGCATGAAGAGCAGGACGGCATTGAAATGGCCTACCCGGATACGCTGGTGGGCACCGATTCACACACGACGATGATCAACGCACTCGGCGTGCTGGGATGGGGTGTCGGCGGCATCGAAGCGGAAGCGGCGATGCTCGGGCAGCCGGTATCGATGCTGATCCCGGATGTGGTTGGCTTTAAGCTGAGCGGAAAACTGAAGGCGGGTATCACCGCCACTGACCTGGTGCTCACTGTCACGCAGATGCTGCGCAAGCACGGCGTAGTGGGTAAATTCGTCGAATTCTATGGCGACGGGCTGGATGATCTGCCGCTGGCTGACCGCGCAACAATCGCCAACATGGCGCCAGAATATGGTGCTACCTGCGGCTTCTTCCCGGTGGATGCCGTGACCCTGGGTTACATGAAGCTTACCGGGCGCAGCACCCGTCAGGTCGCACTGGTTGAAGCCTACAGCAAGGCCCAGGGGCTGTGGCGTAACGCCGGGGACGAACCGGTCTTCACCAGCACGCTGGCGCTGGATATGGGCGAAGTCGAATCCTGCCTCGCTGGTCCGAAGCGGCCTCAGGATCGTGTGGTGCTGGGGGATGTCCCGGCGGCATTCCGCGCCAGTAACGAACTTGAGGTCAATCAGGCGCAGAAAGCGCATAAAGCGGTCAGCTATCAGGACAGTAAAACGCAGCAGCAGCACCAGCTGGACGACGGGGCAGTGGTGATTGCGGCCATTACGTCCTGCACCAATACCTCTAACCCCAGCGTGCTGATGGCGGCGGGTTTGCTGGCGAAAAAAGCGGTGACTCTGGGGCTTCATCCTAAACCCTGGGTGAAGGCGTCGCTGGCACCCGGTTCCAAAGTCGTTTCTGACTATCTTGCGGCGGCGGGCCTGACGCCCTACCTCGACAAGCTGGGCTTTAATCTGGTGGGATACGGCTGTACGACCTGTATCGGGAACTCCGGCCCGCTGCCCGCCGAGATTGAAAGCGCCATCAGGCAGGGTGACCTGACGGTGGGGGCGGTGCTTTCCGGTAACCGCAACTTTGAGGGGCGCATTCATCCTTTTGTTAAAACTAACTGGCTGGCTTCGCCGCCACTGGTCGTGGCCTACGCGCTGGCTGGCAATATGACGCTGAATCTGCAAACCGATCCGATTGGCGAAGACACCACGGGCAAACCGGTCTATCTGAAAGATATCTGGCCTTCGCCGGAAGAGATTGCGCAAGCCGTGCAGATGGTATCGACCGATATGTTCCATAAGGAATATGCCGAAGTGTTCGCGGGTACGCCGGAATGGCAGCAGATTGAAGTCAGCGAAGCCGCGACCTACGACTGGGACGGCAGCTCAACCTATATCCGTCTTTCTCCGTTCTTTGACGATATGGAAAAACAGCCCAAACCGGTGCGCGATATTCACGGCGCGCGCATTCTGGCGATGCTGGGTGATTCCGTCACCACGGACCACATTTCACCGGCGGGCAGTATCAAAGCCGACAGTCCGGCAGGGCGTTATCTGCTGGAGCATGGCGTAGAGCGCACGGACTTCAACTCCTACGGCTCCCGTCGCGGCAACCATGAGGTGATGATGCGCGGTACCTTTGCCAATATCCGCATCCGCAACGAAATGGTGCCGGGCGTGGAAGGGGGAATGACGCGCTATATTCCCGGTAACGAGCAGATGGCAATCTATGACGCGGCCATGCGCTACCAGCAGGCGGGAATCCCGCTGGCGATAATCGCCGGTAAAGAGTATGGCTCAGGCTCCAGCCGCGACTGGGCGGCGAAAGGTCCACGCCTGCAGGGCGTGCGCGTGGTGATCGCCGAGTCCTTTGAACGTATTCATCGCTCGAATCTCATTGGTATGGGTATCCTTCCTCTGGAATTCCCGCAGGGTGTGACTCGTAAAACGCTCGGACTCACCGGGGATGAACAGATAGACGTGCAGGATCTGCAGCAGCTTACCCCCGGCGGAGTAGTGAGAGTGACGCTGACGCGAGCAGATGGCAGTAAAGACGTGCTGGATGCGCGCTGCCGGATCGATACCGGTAACGAGCTGACTTACTATAAGAACGACGGCATTCTGCATTACGTTATTCGTAACATGCTGCAATAGCCGGTCTGAACCGCCATTCAGACAATAAAAAAACCCCGGTCACTCTGAGTGGCCGGGGTTTTTCTTACGCTATCCATCGTCTATTTAGACAGCAGGTGGCCCATCTTGGCCGCTTTAGTATCCAGATAGTGCGCGTTGTTAGGGTTTCTACCGACAATCAGCGGAACCCGCTCGGTGATATTGATCCCGGCTTCGGTGAGGATCTCTACCTTACGGGGATTGTTGGTCAGCAGACGCACTTCATGCACGCCCAGCAGCTTGAACATATCCGAGCAAATCGTAAAGTCACGCTCATCGGCAGCAAAACCTAACTGGTTATTGGCTTCTACCGTGTCGTAACCTTTATCCTGCAACGCATAGGCGCGGATTTTATTCAGCAGACCGATATTACGGCCTTCCTGGCGGTGATACAGCAGGATCCCACGCCCCTGCTCAGCAATCTGCGCCAGCGCCGCTTCCAGCTGGAAACCGCAGTCACAGCGCAGGCTGAACAGCGCATCGCCGGTCAGACACTCCGAGTGGACGCGCGACAGCACTGGTTTACTGTCGGAAATATCGCCGTAAACCAGCGCAACGTGGTCGTGCCCGGTTGCCAGTTCTTCAAAACCAACCATAAGGAAATCACCCCATGGTGTGGGCAGATTCGCTTCTGCCACCCGTTTAAGCTGCATGTGACTCTCCAGAAACTTCAGGTGTTGCGCTATTATCTGATAACGCAGTGTCAGTGAACTGACGCAAACAATAGCGGCTATTTTGCCACAACAGTGCCCGTGGCAGTTAACACGTTAGAGCGATTGATTTAATAGCGTACAATTATCGCTATCTCAATCCTTATGTTATTATTTTTTAAGCTAATCTTAGTTCGATAATGTGATATCACGACTCTGAAGGGAAAAAATGGCAGATATCCTTAAACGTACCACCCTCGGCATGCTGCTGTTATTAATCATGCCTGTCGGGGTCTGGCTGTCAGGATGGCACTGGCAACCTGTTCCGATGGGATGGGGCCATAAGTTACTGTTCTGGATGACTGAAACCGTCACCAGCCCCTGGGGCGTGCTGACCAGCGTTATTCTCTGCGCCTGGTTTCTCTGGTGCCTGCGCTTTCGCTGGAAACCGGCCGTTTTTCTGCTCGGTATCATTGTTGCCACTCTGCTTTCAGGGCAGTTCACCAAAAGCTTTATCAAAGAGCAGGTACAGGAACCGCGCCCCTACGTGCTGTGGCTGGGCAAAACCTACAACATCACTGAGCAGCAGTTTTATGACCAGGAACGCGATCGCCGCAGCATGATGGTGCGCGACTCTCTGGCAGGCGACAGCCAGCTGCCAGACTGGTTAAAAAGTCACTGGGAGTTTGAAACCGGATTTGCGTTTCCGTCTGGTCACACCATGTTTGCCGCCAGCTGGGCGCTTCTGGGCGTCGGGCTGCTCTGGCCGCGTCGCCGTTACGTGACCATTGCGTTGCTGATGGGCTGGGCGGTAGCCGTGATGGGCAGCCGGCTGGTTCTTGGTATGCACTGGCCGCGCGATCTGATTATCGCCACGCTGATAAGCTGGTTATTCATCAGCCTGGCGACCTGGCTGGCGCAGCGCTTCTGCGGTCCGTTAACCGTGCCGCCGCAGGAACAACAGGAAATTGTGCAGCGCGAAAACGAGAGCACCTGATTGTAAAGAGGTTATCCTGCCCCCATATCATTTTTTCTCTCCACGGGGCAGGGAAGAGCAGGGGGTGTGGTGTGCGCGAAGTTTCCCATCACATCTAAACAAGCATCAGATTAATTTTTTTGGCATAATTCATCTGGTTAACACCAGGGTATGGGATGAACTGTGAAATATTTGCTGATTTTTTTAGTGGTTCTGGCGATTTTCGTCATTTCTGTCACGCTGGGCGCGCATAACGATCAGGTCGTGACCTTTAACTATCTGCTTGCGCAGGGTGAATTCCGTGTTTCCACGCTGCTGGCATCACTGTTTGCGGCTGGATTCTTGTTAGGCTGGGCAATCTGCGGGCTGTTCTGGCTGCGCGTGCGTGTGTCACTGGCTAACGCCCAGCGCAAAAATAAACGTCTTCAGCAGCAGCTGGGGCAGACAGTAGAACCTGTGACCGCGTCACAGACCCCTGTCGTCAAGGAATAATCACCTATGTTAGAACTGCTGTTTCTGTTACTCCCCGTCGCCGCCGCCTATGGCTGGTATATGGGGCGCAGAAGTGCGCAACAGGACAAGCAACAGGAAGCCAGCCGCCTGTCACGAGACTATGTGACCGGGGTGAACTTCCTGCTTTCTAATCAGCAGGACAAAGCCGTCGATCTGTTCCTTGATATGCTCAAAGAGGACAGCGGTACGGTAGAAGCGCACCTCACCCTCGGCAATCTGTTCCGCTCTCGCGGTGAAGTGGATCGCGCTATCCGTATTCACCAGGCATTGATGGAAAGTGCTTCCCTGACTTACGACCAGCGCCTGCTGGCCATCCAGCAGCTTGGGCGTGACTACATGGCTGCGGGGTTCTACGACCGCGCCGAACAGATGTTTGGTCAACTGGTGGATGAAACGGATTTCCGCGTCAGTGCCCTTCAGCAGCTGCTGATCATCCATCAGGCAACCAGCGACTGGCCAAACGCCATTGAAGTGGCCGAGCGCCTGATAAAACAGGGCAAAGACCGTCTGAAGATGGAAATCGCCCACTTTTACTGCGAGCTGGCGCTCCAGGCCATCAGCAGCGATGACCTTGACCGTGCCATGGGCTTGCTCAAGAAAGGCGAGTCAGCCGACCGTAACAGCGCCCGCGTGTCGATCATGATGGGCCGCATCCATATGGCGAAAGCCGAGTACAGTAAGGCCGTCGTGCTGTTGCAGCGGGTCATCGAACAGGACAAAGAGCTGGTCAGCGAAACGCTGGAGATGCTGGAAGGGTGTTACCAGCATCTGGGGCAGCCGCAGGCATGGGCTGATTATTTGAAACGCTGCGTTGAGGAGAACACCGGAGCCGCCGCAGAGCTCTATCTGGCCGGTATTCTTGACCGGGAAGAGGGCGCAGAAGTGGCCCAGACCTATATCACCCGTCAGCTTCAACGCCACCCCACCATGCGTGTTTTCCACCGTCTGATGGATTTTAACCTTCAGGAAGCGGAAGACGGTCGTGCAAAAGAGAGCCTGATGGTACTGCGCGATATGGTAGGCGAGCAGATCCGCACCAAGCCGCGCTATCGCTGCCATAAATGTGGATTTACCGCCCACGCGCTTTACTGGCATTGTCCTTCCTGCCGTGCCTGGTCTTCAGTCAAACCCATTCGCGGTCTCGACGGCCAGTAACACTGGCCATTTTTTTGCGGATACAGCACCTCACTTTAGTTACAACATACTAATGACTTTGAGAATTAATGGTTCCAGCAAGATTTGCGCCTCCCCGCCTGGCAGAATGAAACGGCGCAGCGACCGCCTGAAGGTCAACATCCTCTGGCTGTCGCGACAGTTGCTGCAACGTAGATCAGGACATTTGGCCACACCACAGGTAGAATGCATGCCGTTTATCGTTTGCGCCATGCGGTGCTCCACTCAAAGAGGGTCTTCCATGCTTTCACCTCAGGTTACCGGTTCACCGATTGTGGTGGCGTTAGATTATGCGGACCGCAATCGCGCTCTGGCGTTTGTTGACCAGATTGATCCGGCCAGCTGCCGGCTTAAAGTTGGCAAAGAGATGTTTACCCTGTTCGGTCCTCAGTGGGTGCGCGATCTGCAACAGCGCGGTTTTGACGTTTTCCTTGACCTGAAATTTCACGATATCCCGAACACCACGGCTCATGCGGTGGCGGCGGCGGCAGACCTCGGCGTATGGATGGTGAATGTACATGCCAGCGGTGGGGCGCGGATGATGAATGCGGCGCGTGAGGCGCTGCTGCCGTTTGGCAAAGAGGCACCGTTGCTGATTGCCGTTACCGTGCTGACCAGCATGGATGCAGACGATCTCCGTGGGCTGGGAATTGAACTCTCCCCGGCAGAGCAGGCCGAGAGACTGGCGCGTCTGACGCACCAGTGCGGCCTTGACGGCGTGGTCTGTTCGGCACACGAAGCCCGTCATTTCAAGCAGGCCATCGGCCAGGATTTTCGTCTGGTCACCCCAGGGATTCGCCCGGCAGGCAGCGAAGCTGGCGATCAGCGCCGCATAATGACCCCGCAGCAGGCACAGCAGGCCGGGGTGGATTATATGGTGATCGGCCGTCCTGTTACGCAGTCCTCGGATCCCGCCGCCACGCTGCGCGACATTATTGATTCACTGCAGGAGGCATAATGGCCGATGATAACAGCCGTCTGGTGTATTCCACCGACAGCGGCCGCATTGACGAGCCGAAAGCCACGGTGCAGCGACCAAAAGGGGACGGCATTGTGCGTATTCAGCGCCAGACCAGCGGTCGTAAAGGCAAAGGGGTCTGCCTGATTACGGGTATCGACCTCGATGATGCAGAACTGAATAAGCTGGCGGCAGAACTGAAGAAAAAGTGTGGCTGCGGCGGATCGCTTAAAGATGGCGTGATTGAAATTCAGGGCGACAAGCGGGATTTGTTGAAAACACTGCTGGAGGCAAAAGGCTTCAGAGTCAAACTGGCCGGAGGCTGATTTTATGGCAGGGCCGGACAGTGTCCGGCCCGCTATATTACGCTGCGTTTTTGTTATTTGTCGATCTGATGCCCGATGATCCCGCCTACAGCTGCGCCACCAAGGGTGCCTAATCCACTTCCGTTTGTCAGAACCGAACCGCCAATTGCCCCGGCACCTGCGCCGATAGCGGTGTTCCGGTCGCGTTTAGACCAGTTTGAGCATGCGCTCAGGGAAAGAACTAACGTAGCGGCCAGAACACCGGCGGTAATGCGTTTTGCAGTAATTGACATAATCACTTCTCCTTTATATGCAGCAACAGAGGTACTCACAAAGTATAGAGGGTACTCTGCATTCCCGACCTGAATATGGCGACTTTTCTGGTGATTTATCTCACTTAACAGTGAAATACCGTCCAAAAAGCCGCCCGATCGGAGGATGTCCCACTCCGGGACGTTGGGTACTGACTTTGATGAGTGCTCTCACTATCACGTCAGGTAACGCCATAACGCATTTTTAGATATTACTGAACATAAGCACAGGTAAAAAATCTTAATTTTTTAGGGTTATTTCTCGCGTACCAGCGCGCAATATTTTACCTTTAGCTGGAATCTCCCGCTGATCCAGCCAATGTCTCCATACCTGCAAATCCCCGTGGCGCTGACAATAAATCAGAAGCCACACTGGAGATAACAGCATGCTGGAACAACTCAAGCAGCAGGTACTGGAAGCGAACCTGGCGTTACCGCGTTACGGGCTGGTGACCTTCACCTGGGGTAACGTTAGTGCTATTGACCGTCAGCAGGGGCTGATAGTGATAAAACCGTCAGGCGTTAGCTACGATGCCATGACGCGCGACGATATGGTGGTGGTGGCGCTGGACTCCGGTGAAGTGATTGAAGGTGACAAACGTCCTTCATCCGACACCGATACCCACCGTGCTCTCTACCTCGCCTGGCCACAGATTGGCGGGGTTGTCCATACCCATTCCCGCCACGCCACTATCTGGGCTCAGGCGGGAAAAGATCTGCCTGCATGGGGCACCACACATGCCGATGACTTTTATGGCGCCATCCCCTGTACCCGCCAGATGCGCGACGATGAAATCAGGGAGCGCTACGAGTGGCAAACCGGGCAGGTGATTATTGAGACGCTGCAACAGCGCAGCATCGATCCCCTGGCGATCCCTGCGGTACTAGTCAATTCACACGGGCCTTTTGCCTGGGGCCGCAGTGCTGAAGATGCCGTTCACAGCGCGGTGGTGCTGGAAGAGGTAGCCTATATGGGCATCTTCAGCCAGCAACTGACGCCAGACCTGCCTGCGGTACAGCAGGTGCTGCTGGATAAACACTATCTGCGAAAACACGGCGAAAATGCCTATTACGGCCAGAAATAGAGGCTAAATTCTGACGCTGACGTCCGTCTTTGCGGTGTTAGTGTCAGATAATCCTGATTAATAGTACGCCGCGTTACTCGTTCTGCTCAGCATTTCCTCAACCTCATTCTTCGAACATCATCCTTCATTTGCCTCGCTTGTCCTTTAATTGTCGCCATTTAACGATGACTCATCCTGCTGTTTTATCTTAAAAATCAAACACCCATTTAGCATGAACACACTCTGGATTAGGCTGGAGCTGCGTAAATCGCATAAATAAACAGAGGATAAATTATGACCGTTATAAATCAGACTACCTGCAGGCTGTTTAATGAAGCTGGACCGACCACCCAACTCTCCGCCTACTATGAGGAAGAGCGTCGTACCATGTGGATGATGCTGCGTGCTCAGCCCCGTCCCAGTTTTAACCACCAGCTGATCGAAGAGATCATGAACCTGAGTTATGCCGCCCAGCGTTCGGGTTTAAAAATTGACTTCTGGGTCACCGGATCGCTGGTGCCGACCATGTTCAATGCCGGGGGTGACCTGCGCTTCTTTGTTGAATCCATTAAGAACGGGCGCAGGGAAGCGCTGCGGGCGTATGCCCGCGCCTGCGTGGACTGCATTCATGCGGCAGCACGCGGTTTCGATACCGGCGCGGTCAGCATTGCGATGGTGGAAGGAAGCGCGCTGGGCGGCGGGTTTGAAGCCGCGCTGGCACATCACTTCATCCTTGCGCAGAACACGGCGCGCATGGGCTTCCCGGAAATTGCTTTCAATCTGTTCCCCGGCATGGGGGGCTACTCGCTGGTTGCGCGTCGTTCCGGCATGAAGCTGGCCGAAGAGCTGATTTGTGAAGGGGAATCGCACACGGCAGAGTGGTTTGAAACCCGCGGTCTGGTGGATAAACTGTTCCAGCCGGGGGAGGGCTATCGCTGCACGCGTACCTTTATTGATACGCTGCAACCGAAGCTGAACGGGGTCAGAGCGATGCTGAAGGCGCGTCAGCGCGTGCTGCAGCTGACCAGAGCAGAGCTGATGGATATCACGGAAGACTGGGTAGATTTCGCCTTTACCATGGAGCCGAAAGATATTGCCTATATGGAGCGTCTGGTACAGCTACAAAACCGACACAGCGCGCAGTCAATGCTGAAAGCGGGCTGAGTGGTAAGCGGATGATCAGGAACTGACAATGGCATGATGCCGCGTAAGCCAGTGCTCGAGCTGTTCAGCGGGCATTGGCTTCGCATACAGGAACCCCTGACGCGTATCCACACCGCTGGCGATCACAAACTCCGCCTCCTCCTCTGTTTCAATACCTTCCGCAATAACCTGTAAATTGAGCGCCTTAGCTACAGCGACAATCGCTCTCACCAGAGACTGTGACACTTCACGATGATTCACACCGCGGATAAAGCTCTGGTCGAGCTTAATGGCATCGATCGGCACTCGCGCCAGCTGCGAAAGTGAAGAGTAACCGGTACCGAAATCGTCCAGATGTACTGCCGCCCCCAGCTTCTGAAACTGATCCATCAACGACAGCGCCTGCTGCTCATTTTCAATCAGGCAACTTTCCGTCAGCTCAATATCAATCGGGCAGGTATCCAGCCCGGCTTCCTTCAGCGCCAGCTTCAGGTCAGTGTAGATGCTTTGGTCGATAAGCTGGCGCGGCGAAACATTCACCGCTACCCGCAGATCGATACCCTGCTTGCGCCAGCGCAGGATCTGTTCCAGCACGGCCAGCATTACCCAGCGTCCAAGCGGAATAATCAGCCCGGACTCTTCAGCGTAGGCGATAAAGCTGTCAGGCGGGATTAATCCACGCTCAGGTGACATCCAGCGGACCAGGGCTTCAACGCTGGTGACGGTGCCATCGGCATTAATCTTCGGCTGATAGTGCAGCACCAGCTGGTGATGCTCCAGCGCTTTACGCAGGTTAGTGTCCAGCCAGAGATATTCGAACACGCGCTGATTCATTTCAGCAGAGAAAATGCAGAATTTACCGCGTCCATTTTCTTTTGCCGTGTACATCGCGGTATCGGCATTGCGGATCAGGCTTTCACGATCCTCACCGTGCTGTGGTGCAAGCGCTATCCCGATGGAACACCCGGAGTAGACCTCAATCAGGCCGATACGAAAAGGCTGCTTCAGGCGTTCAAGAATACGTGACGACATCGCCTCCAGCGCGGCCTGGCTGGTATCTTCCGCCAGCACGATAAACTCATCGCCTCCGAGGCGCGCCAGCGTCTGGTCTTTGTCCAGGCAGCTGAGAACGGCAAGAGAGACGGCCTGTAACAACTGGTCGCCAAACATATGCCCGTAGGCATCGTTCACTTTTTTAAAGTTATCCAGGTCAAGATAGACTACGCCGATCTGCTCGCTGCTGCGTTTTTCCAGCGACTCGGTAATTTCATGGTTGATCGCGTTGCGATTGGGCAGGCCGGTTATGGTATCGGTATTCGCCAGTATCCGCAGACGCTCCTGAGCGCGTCGCTCTTCGGTAATGTCGGTGCCGGAACAGATCAGATAGATTTCGTTCTTCCCGCTGCCGCTGTGGACAAACTTATTGCGGAACAGAAACAGACGCTGGCCTTTTTTGGTCTTGATCCAGCGTTCGACCTCATAAGAACTGCCTTCGCGGAAGAAGGTGCTGATATTACGTCGTGATGCCATCGCTTCCTGACGCGACATAAACAGCTGGAAGACATTGCGCCCAATCACGTCCTGTTCTTTAAGACCGGTATATTCCTCGCACAGGCGATTAAAGCGCTGAATATGACCTTTTTGATCGACGATGACGATCACCGAATTGGCTTCAGAAACCACCTGCTCGGCAAATGACAGGCCGAGTACCAGGTCGCGCGCCACGGAAGAGGTGTCTCCCCAGGCCGATGCGGTGCCTGCCCAGGCAATCTGCGACACTTTTCGGCCGACCAGATGCATCGACAGTTCGTTGCCGTGAAGGGTAATCGTCAGGTTAACGCTGGAGGTAATGACCGTCATATTGCGCAGCATGCTGGCCTGAGAAGGGCTCAGCGGGACGGCGATATTGGTTTCTCCCCCCTCGTCTTCTGCAAAATGCAACGCATCGCTGTCTGAAGATAAACGCCAATGAGGGCTGCTGGTGCCAAAGTACGCATACAACAGCGTTTGCCCCTGTTCATCGGTCATTTTTTGTCTCCCTCAGTGCGACTATGCAGATGGCATCTTCTTATTTTAGCAACAGTATTAGGCATGCAGGAGAATCACAAGACGCAACGGCAATATATTTTTTTTTAGCGCTAAACAAGAGGCAGCATAAATCGCCGAAAAGTGACGATTTTTTCGCGGATTAGCAAGGAAGAGGGGGGCTGAAATCCGCGTTATCGGGAAAATATGAGTTAAGGCAGTAGGGGTAATAATGCTTAACTTTCATCATCAGAGTTAAGCGGTGGCAAAAATCAAACGCCAGCAGACGTTACCAAAAAAGCGTTACGGCAATTGCCAGAGACCAGAAAACGGAGGAAAAAGTTAACAATGAAATCCAGCTAAATGAACGCAGCATGCCAGCATTTTCGATAGTGTTAAGAATGTTTTTCATAGTTGCCTCAGTAAAAGTGTCGGGGGAAGTGTTCCTGTCCCGAATCTGAGCGCAATTTTGACAGAAGGGGGTTTAAGACAATATCGGACGCGGACGGCAGTTCTGTAGGGGGGATGACATTTATTTGTAGGATATGTACTACGGGTGGATAGCGGGGCAACTGACGTTACCCCGCCCGTATGACGGTCAGGCTACCGGACGGGCCACGACGCTGCGGGTTTCCATACGCACTTCGGCGATGGTCACTTCAATCAGGTCGGTGACGCGGTAGGCGACTTCACCTTTGATCTGCACGGTGCCGTTTTCATTGCTGCACACCAGCTCATCACGCACGGCGTGGATGAACGGAGCAGGAACAAAGGCAACCGCCCCGTTTTCCTGCAGGCGAACGCGCATGCCGCCGCGGGAGACATCGATCACTTCAGCACTGAAGCGGCGATCGGTTCCTGCGGCTGTCTGCAGGAAGCGCGAGTACAGCCAGTCACCGACATCACGCTCGGCCATACGGTTCTGACGGCGGCGTTCGCCCATCTTCACCGTCAGCTCATCGGCCGGACGGCTGGCCGTTTCGCCTTTGACGATCGCTTTCAGCAGGCGATGGTTAACCATATCGCCGTACTTACGGATCGGGGAGGTCCAGGTGGCATAAGCTTCCAGGCCAAGACCAAAGTGTGGGCCAGGGCTGGTGCTGACTTCGGCAAATGACTGGAAGCGACGAATGCGGCTGTCGAGGAACTGGGTCGGCAGGGTGTCCAGCTCGCGGCGCAGGGTGCGGAAGCCTTCCAGCGTGGCGATGGCCAGCGGGTCAGCGGTCACGCCATGGTTAGCCAGCACGGCAGCAGCCTGCTCGGCATTCACCTCGTCGAAACCGAGGTGGACGTTGTAGATACCAAAGCCCAGCTTCTCGCGCAGCACGGTGGCGGCACAGATGTTGGCGAGGATCATTGACTCTTCAACGATGCGGTTAGCGATGCGGCGATGCTCGGCAATGATATCCAGCACTTCGCCTTTTTCACCCAGCAGGAAGCGGAAATCAGGGCGGTCTTTAAACACCAGCGCGTGTGTCTGACGCCATTCGCTGCGCGCCAGGCACAGGCGGTGCAGCAGACGGATCTGTTCAGCAATCGCATCGTTTTCAGGCTGCCATTCACTGGCACCGTCAGTTTCCAGCCAGTCAGACACATTGTCATAAACCAGCTTAGATTTAGATTCGATCCAGGCGGCAAAGAACTGAACGTCGTCGCCAGGGGTACCGTCAGCGGCGATCGTCACGCGGCAGGCCAGCACCGGACGGCGCTCATTCGGGCGCAGCGAACAGATGTCGTCAGACAGCTGACGCGGCAGCATCGGAATGTTAAAGCCCGGCAGATAGTTGGTGAATGAACGTTCGGCGGCTACCGCATCAAGTTTGCTGCCTGCCGGGACATAGGCGGTCGGGTCGGCAATGGCGATGGTAAGCTTCAGCGCTCCATCAGCGGCTTGTTCCACGTACAGCGCATCGTCCATGTCTTCAGTGCTGGCACTGTCAATGGTCACGAAGGTCAGGGCAGTGAGGTCTTCACGCTCCAGCTGCTCATCCAGCATCGCTTCCGGTGTGGCGACGTCAGGCGCTTCACGCTCCAGATTATGGCGCGACAGCGTCACCCACCACGGCGCCAGATGATCGTCGGCAGTCGTGATAAATTCGGTCAGTTCGGCATAGAAACCACGATCGCCTTTCAGCGGATGGCGACGCATCTCAGCCACCGCCCAGTCACCGGCCTGGAAGTCGTGTTTCACACTACGGTCCGGACGACACTGGATAGCATCACGCAGCAGCGGATGATCGGGAATAATTGACAGACGGTCGTCTTTCTTCTGAACGCGGCCAACAAAACGGGTCAGGAAGGGTTCGATCAGCGCTTCAGGATCGGCAACTTCACGATCCTTATCGGTCTGAATCACCGCGCTAACGCGGTCACCGTGCATGACTTTTTTCATGAACGGCGGGGGAATAAAGTAGCTTTTCTGTGAGTCGACTTCCAGGAAGCCGAAACCTTTTTCAGTGCCTTTTACCACACCCTCAACACGCGGCGTCTGGGAGTGGAGTTTCTCTTTAAGCTGCGCGAGCAGCGGGTTATCCTGGAACATAATTTCAACAGTTTTCGTGGCCTAAGAGCGGCAGACAGTTTTACGCGATTAACCGCTCCACGGCAAGTAAAAAGCCTTTTCCTGCGGACCGTTGCGGGCGACCAGAATTAACCGCCGCCCGGACGGGTCAGGCGATACGTAACCCGGTGGTAACGGGTGACAGGCTGATTTTTACCGGCACTGATTTTGAGGTCGGCGTGCCGCTGCCATCACCGAAGCTGGAAAGCGGCACCAGCGGATTGGTTTCAGGATAATAGGCGGCAAGATTGCCGCGCGGAATGGCATAAGGCACCAGCTTAAAGCCACTGACCTTACGGGTGATCCCGTCATTCCACAGCGTTTCGATGTCAACGTTATCCCCGGCCGCGTAGCCCATGCCTGCCATATCTTCCGGATTGATAAACAGCACTTCACGCTGACCGTAAACGCCACGATAGCGGTCGTCAAGACCGTAAATGGTGGTGTTGTACTGGTCGTGTGAACGCAGGGTTTGCAGGGTGAAGGGCACCTCCACATCCAGCTGCGGGAACAGCGAGGTCGGCAGAGCGGCTGCGCTGAACTGCGCTTTTTCGTGCAGGGTGTTGAAACGCAGTTCGGCGGCCGCATTGCCCAGATAGAACCCGCCTTTCAGGTCACATTTGGCATTGAAATCGCTGAATCCGGGCAGGGTGGCGGCAATATGATCGCGGATTTTATTGTAATCCCCGGCCAGAGACAGCCAGTCCACTTTCTCGCTGCCGAGCACCGCATTGGCTATTCCGGCGACGATCCAGGTTTCAGAACGCTGAGTGTCGGCAATGGGCTTGCCGACCCCTTCAGACGCGTGAACCATGCTGAAAGAGTCTTCCACGGTGATAAACTGCGGCCCGGTGGCCTGAATATCCTGTTCGGTACGACCAATAGTGGGCAGGATCAGGGCATCAACCGCGCCCGGACAGAGGTGGCTGCGGTTCAGCTTGGTGCTGATCTGCACGGTCAGATCGCAGCGCTTCAGCGCCTCCTCGGTACGAGGACTGTCCGGTGCGGCAGCGGCAAGATTACCGCCAAGGGCAATCAGCACCTTGATTTCGCCGCGCAGCATCGCTTCCAGCGCCTCGACCGTGTTATGACCGGGCGCGCGCGGAGGTTCAAAGTCAAAATGCTGACCCAGACTGTCAAGAAACGCCTGGGAAGGTTTCTCATCAATGCCCATCGTGCGGTTACCCTGCACATTGCTGTGACCGCGCACCGGACAGAGCCCCGCGCCTTTCTTGCCTAGCTGGCCGAACAGCAGCTGCAGATTGACAATTTCGCGCACGGTATCCACCGAATGCTTATGCTGTGTAATACCCATCGCCCAGGTGCAGATCACCCGTTCAGAACTCTGATAAATGGCGGCGGCTTCGCGGATCTGCTGCTCGCTCAGACCGGACTGGCTGACAATATGTGACCACTCAGTGGCGTCGACCTCGGCCAGATACGCCTCCAGCCCTTCGGTTTTGGCATTAATAAACATCTCATCAAACAGGCCTTTTTCACCGGCGGCGATCAGGGCGCGATGATTTTCGGCCAGCACTTTTACCATGCCGCGCACGGCCGCCATATCGCCACCAAGGTTAGGCTGATAATAGGTAGAGCTAATTTGACCAGCCATGCTGGTGACCACTTCCAGCGGTTTCTGCGGGTCGGCAAAGCGCTCCAGGCCACGCTCGCGCAGCGTATTGAAGGTGACGATTTTAGCGCCGTTATCGGCGGCGTGGCGCAGGCTGTGCAGCATACGCGGGTGGTTAGTCCCTGGGTTCTGGCCGAAGACAAAGATGGCATCCGCATGATCAAAGTCATCAAGGCGGATAGTGCCTTTCCCCACGCCAATACTGCGCTTCAGCCCGGTACCGCTGGCTTCATGACACATATTGGAACAGTCAGGGAAGTTGTTGCTGCCGTTCATGCGGCCAAACAGCTGATACAGCCATGAGGCTTCATTACTGGCGCGACCGGAGGTGTACAGCTCCATGCGGTCTGGATGGTCCATCGCTTTAATATGGCGGGCGATCAGCGCGAAAGCCGCTTCCCAGCTAATCGGTTCATAGCGATCGGTGGTGCGGTTATAGCGCAGCGGTTCGGTCAGACGCCCCTGATACTCCAGGAAGTAGTCGCTCTGCTGCCAGAGCGCGGAAACCGTGTGCCGTGCAAAGAAATCAGCGCCGATGTGGCGGCGGGTGGCTTCCCAGGTGACCGCTTTGGCACCGTTTTCGCAAAAGCTGAAGGTGCTTTTATTATCATCACCCCAGGCACAGCCGGGACAGTCGAATCCTTTGGCTTTATTCATACGCATCAGATTGCGCATGTTTTTTAACACTTGTTTGCTATCGAAAACGAAACGGGTGGTGGCTTCGAGTGAACCCCAGCCGCCTGCAGCGGCCTGGTATGGCTTGATTGCTTCTTTAAATTTCATAATTTCGCAGGCTTATGTTGAATAGTTGTTATGAAGTTATGACTTCTTTTTGGCGATTCTGCTATCCGGCCTGAGAATTGTCTAATTGATTGCACAGATGGTGCGATAGGTCGTGTTTATCGTGAAAAGTTTAAAAGTGTGAACTCGCTCAAATAATATTCGCTTAATTTCATTCTGAACACGGTTAACCCCCGACATGCGGCTAATACTTAGCCGGTTGCCGTTACAGCGGGAGAAGCCTGATGAAAGAGTTTGCCAGTAAGATTCATGCCTTCGGCAAAGCGCTGATGATGCCGATTTCGGTCATTGCCGCCGCCGGTATTTTTCTAGGCGTCGCGGCCGCGCTGCAAAATCCGGCGATCACCGGAGAGGCCTTCGCAGGGATGCAGATCCCGCAGCTCATCATTGGTTTTATTCGTAAAGTGGCCGGAGCCCTGTTCGCCAACCTGCCGCTGTTCTTTGCCGTCGCCAGTGCGATAGGTCTGGCTAAGGCAGAAAAACCGACGGCGGCCTTTGCCTCGGTAATTGGCTTTATCGCCATGCATGTCGGGATCAGCGCCACGCTGGCCGCCAGCGGGCTGACGGCAGCGACCACCACGGCAGCAGCCCTCCAGCAGCAGGGGATGGACCAGACGACCGCTATGATGACCTCGGCGGAATACATCCAGATGCTGGGTATATTTACTTACAACATGAGCGTGCTGGGCGGGGTGATCGCCGGGCTGGTGACGGTGATGATCCATAATCGCTGTTACACCATCCAACTGCCGACGGCGATCGGTTTCTTCGGCGGGCGACGGTTCGTGCCGATTGTAACCGTGCTGGTACTGCCGCTGGTGGGCGTGTTGCTGGCGCTAATCTGGCCAGCCATCGGGTCGGGGATTGCCTGGGTCGGTGAGCTGATAGGCAAAAGCGGCCAGTATGGTGCCTTTCTCTATGGCAGCAGCGAACGGCTGCTCATCCCCACCGGACTGCATCATATTCTTAATGAAACGGTACGCTTCACGCCTGTTGGCGGCATGGCGACGGTTGACGGGCAAACCATCGTCGGCGCGCTGAATATCTTTAATACCTCGCTGACGCATCCGGGTTCTGTCCCGGATACCACCGTACAGGAGGCAACACGTTTTCTGGCTCAGGGTAAAATTCCGGTGATGATGTTTGGCCTGCCGGCGGCCGCGCTGGCGATGTATCACTGCGCACGTCCGGAACATAAGCAGCGGGTTAAAGCGCTGGTGCTGGCCGGGGCGCTGACCTCCTTTACCACCGGCATCACCGAGCCGCTGGAATTCTGTTTTATCTTTGTCTCCCCGGTGCTGTATCTGTTCCATGCCTTGCTCAGCGGGCTCTCTTTTATGCTGATGTCCATGCTGCATCTGATGATCGGCAACGTACAGGGCGGGGCCATCGATCTGGTGGTGTTCGGCATTCTGGGCGGCAGTAAAACGGCCTGGTGGTGGAGCGTTGGGCTGGGGGTGGTGTATATCCCAGTCTACTACTACGGATTCCGCTTCATCATCCTGCGGATGCGCGTTGAAACGCCTGGCCGAGAATCAGAGGAGGAGCCGCAGCAGGAAAAAGTCAGCGCGGGTGAACGCACCCGCGTGATTATCAGCGGGCTGGGCGGTGCAGCCAATATAGAGGATGTCGATTGCTGTTTCACCCGCCTGCGGGTCAGAGTAAAACAGATGAACGAAGTCGTCGACCACACCCTGATGTCCACCGGAGCGAATGGCGTAAACCGCGTCAGCGATCGTGATGTACAGGTGATTTATGGCCCACAGGTAGAAAAAATTGCTCAGGAAGTGAAAAGCGCACTGGGGTTGGCCTGAATGGCCCGGTATGATAGCGCCTGAAGAATGGCGCTAACCTGCCGATAATAATGGGTAAATCTCTCTAATCAGACAGGACTCACGCTGGATGAATACGATGAAAACAACGCTGGCACTGCTGTTGCCAGTGCTGCTGCTTACAGGCTGTAAGAATGAAGAACCCCAGGGGGTGTCGACAACGGTCAGAAACATGTCGACGCTTTTTCGCTTCGAACCGATCCCCGGAAAGCTGAAAAGCACCCATCAGACGGTGTTCGATGCCAGCGGTGAGAAACAAAACGAAGTCACGGCCCGCGTTGACCAGCAGGGCTGTCTCACCGACGTTGTCGTGACCAGCCTCTATTTAATTAACAACCGCGAAATCCGCTCGAATACCAGCCTGCGCCGGGACAAAGATACCCTGGTCGGTGAGGAGAACGGTAAACCGGTGCTGATGAAACTGGACGATAAGTGCAACGTCGTATCAAAAACCCTCGGCGATTTTACGCTCAACATCAGTTATAACGACCGTGGGCTGATTTCAGCTTTCTCTTCCAACCAGTCTCATCTGCGCATTGACTTAACGTATGACGAGCAGGGGCGAATGGTCAGGCGGAACATAATGGAAGGGGCTCGTCTGATCAGCGATGACAGGCAGACATTTGCTAAGGCAGAAGCGGATAAACTGCTGGATGGGGTGTTGATCACCACCTACCCGGCCTCGACGAGAGAAATCGCGACGCGCTGTGAGTATCAGCTGGGCGTTCCCGTTTCCTGCCGCTATACGATTAAAACCACGCCCGGTGATACCGTCACTGAACGCCAGGCGAAGCTGGTCAGTGAGTTTTATTAGCAGCAGCCCGCCCGGCGGCACACGCGTTCGCACACTCATACCGGCTAAGACATCATCGTAATGGACATTAAACAGCTCATCTATTTATGTAACCTGGAGCGCGAGCGCCACTTTGGCCGCGCCGCTGAGGCCAGCTTTGTCAGCCAGCCCACGCTCTCCATGCGCCTGAAAAATCTGGAGCGTGAGCTGGGGCTGTCGCTGATAAACCGCAGTAATAACTTCGACGGTTTTACTCCGGAAGGGGAACGCGTGCTTTCCTGGGCGCGGGAGATCGTGTCGGTTTATCAGGGCCTGAAGCTGGAAGTGGAATCGCTGAAGCACGGGGTCACCGGTACCCTGCGCCTGGGCGTGGTGCCGCAGTGCAGTATCTCTTTGCCGGTTATGCTTAAAGCCATCAGCGACCGCTATCCACAGCTGGACTATCGGGTGGCGGTGCTGAGTGCCGACCAGCTGCTGGACGCGCTCAACAGCCACACGGTAGACGTCGGCATCGGCTTCTTTGAGCTGGCAACGCTGCGTGAACTGCATTTTCAGGCCGAGCCGCTGGCCGATAACGGCGTGGAATTACTCTATCATCCGCAACATTTCCCTCAGCTGGCGGGCGATACGCCGCTGACGCTGCCTGAGGTGGCGGCACTGCCGCTCTGCCTGGCGGAACAGACGCGCTATTTTCGCCGCTATATCGACGGGCATTTTCGCGATGCGGATCTGACGCTGCGGGTGGTGCTGGAAACCACTTCGGTTTTCCAGCTGCTACAGGGCGTCCAGGTCGGGCTGGGGTGCATGGTGTCGCCGGTGGGGCATCTGATTGACGGCATGACCAGCGGGCTGCAACGCCGTCGTATAGCGCTGCCGCCGCTGTCGCGTCAGGGGGCGGTAGTGATTGCTGAACCTGGTCGTGCCACGCCGCTGGCGCAGCACTTCTTCGATGAGGTCAGACGCTGGCTGATGAGCTAGCGTCTGGTTCACCGCTGACGCCCAGCCCCTGCATCAGACGGTTGCCCCAGCTGGCGATCGCGACGCTGAGGATCACATCAAATACCTGTGTACTGTCCAGGCCGGCATCCTTCAGCGGCTGAATATGTGCCGCGTTAACCCGCTCCGGAGAGCGTGTCAGCTGTGCGGCCAGCTGGATCACCGCCTGACGCGGGGCGTCCGCCACACGCAGCGCCTGTTCCACGCTGTCGCATAATGCCGGATGCAGGTCATCCTGAGCGTAGCGAGCAAAACAGGGAAGGCTGCCGTTAATACGTGAAGTCACGGCGGCCGCCAGACGGGATGCCGGGCCAGCACGGGATGTTTTCAGCGCGTTAAGCAGGCGACCCCAGCCGTACAGCGCTTTACCGTCATGGGCGAACAGCCAGGCAGCGGCCTCAAGCTCTGCCAGCGGCTGACAAAAAGTCAGCGCTTCCAGCTGATCCGGTGCGGCGTAGCGCAGCTCCAGCGGTGACAGAGCGGGGCGCCAGGCGCTGCCCGTCAGAAAACCGTCGCTGTCGGCATCGGGCGGGATGGTGACGCCGGGCATCCAGCGCACCGGCAGCGCCAGCATGGCATGCAGCCCGGCCACAACGCGGGCCTGATAGCTGACAAAGCCGATAATCTGGCCGAGGCTGACAATATCCGGGGCACTCAGGCCCACATCATCGAGGCGCTTTACCGCCAGCGCGTCAATCAGCGTCGGCTGGCTGGCAAGCTGGCGCGCATATTCGGTGATCTGCGTCAGACGATGATTGCTTTCACGCGATGAATCCGGCCCCGGCAGAGGATTGAGTCGTGCAGCGTAGTGATTACACAGGCGCTGTACCCCGGTCACCTGCGCGACCGTCAGCGCACTGCTGAGGCGGTCATACAGCGTCAGCGTGTGACTCAGGGTGGTGGTCAGCTGCGCCGGAAACAGCAGCTGGTACAGATCGCGGGAGGCCAGCAGACCCGGCTGGGCCTGCTGTAAAATAGCGTTGAGTTCTCCTTCCGTCTGCTGCGCCAGACCCAGTAAAAAACGGTCTTCAACGGTGGCAGCTTCAGGCATCAGCGGTGCACGCTGTGCGGGCAGGCTGGACTGGGTTTCATGATACCAGTGGTTGTTGCCGGTAAAGCGGCGCTGTTCCATGATCATTCCTTTTCAGTTACGGCACGGTTATCCTGACGTAAGCGGCAAAGCGAAAGAAATAATCTTCGGTACTATCAAATAGCTGGAAGGTATAAGGCGCGGATTGTAGGGGCGACCTTATTCCCGGTCGCCCCGTGCCAGGCGATCAGCGGTCTTTACGCCAGGCATCAGCGGTCAGCGCTTCGCCGAAATGGCTGGAGATCAGGCGTTTAGTCAGGTCATGCAGCGGGCAGGCCAGCACGTCAGCGGTACTGCCGCGCTCCACCACTTCACCCTGATGCATCACCAGCACTTTGTCGCTGATATGCTTCATCATGCCCAGATGCTGGGTGACGTAGATATACGAAATCCCATGTTTAGCCTGCAACTCCAGCATCAGGTTGATCAGCTGCGAGCGCATCGACATATCCAGTGCGGCCAGCGCCTCATCCGCGACAATCACCTTCGGCTGTAAAATCAGCGCACGCGCCAGCCCGATGCGCTGTTTCTGGCCGGGGGCCAGCATGTGCGGATAGTAAGAAGCGTGATCGCGCAGCAGTCCGACCTGGCGCAGTGTGGCAATAATGCGCTTCTCGCGCTCGGCAGAATCCAGCTCTGTGTTCAGGCGCAGCGGAAAGTCGAGGATCTGACTGATGCGCTGACGCGGATTAAGCGAGGTTGACGGGTCCTGAAAGATCATACGGATACGCTGGCTGCGGTAGCCATAATCCCCGTATTCCAGCGGATGATCGTCAATCACTATCTCACCGGAAGAGGGCGCGACCATCCCGCTGAGCATTCTCGCCAGCGTCGATTTCCCGGAGCCATTTTCACCGATAATCGCCAGCGTCTGGCGTTCGTGTAGCGTAAAACTGACCTCCTTCACCGCCTCAACGTGCTGGCGACGGAACAGCCCGGTGCGGTAGCGGTAGGTTTTCGTCAGGTTGCGCACTTCCAGCAGCGTATCAACCATTACTGACTCTCCATATTCAGCGGGAAGTGGCAGGCATACAGGTGACTTTTCGATCCCGTCAGACGCGGTGCTTCAATACAGGTTTTCTGCGCATACGGACAGCGTGGCCCGAGGCGGCAGCCAATCGGTAAATGCTCCAGCGATGGAATTGCCCCCGGCAGCGTATTCAGGCGGCTTTTATGCGGCAGGGAGCGGCCAAAGTCCGGCATGGCGCGGATCAGCGCCTGAGTGTAAGGGTGATGCGGTGCGCTGATCAGGTCTTCACTGACGGCGGTTTCCACCGTCTGCCCGCAGTACATCACGTTGATCCTGTCTGCCCAGTGGCTGAGCATTTGCAGGTCGTGGCTGATCAGCAAAATGGTGGTGTTGTTATTCTGGTTGAGCCGCGACAGCAGACGGAAAATTTGCGCCTGGGTCGTCGGCTCCATGGCGTTGGTCGGCTCATCGGCAATCAGCAGGCGCGGCTGGTTTGCCAGCGCGATGGCAATCATCACCTTCTGGCATTCGCCGTCCGTCAGCTCGTACGGGAAGCTGCTCATAATGTCTTTATGGTCTTTGATGCCCACGCGGTGCAGCAGTTCAATTGCCCGGCGATGACGCCAGCCAAAGCGCTGATACCAGCGGCCTTTCCACGTCCAGCCGGGGATCGCCTGCTTCAGCTGCGTACCGATGCTTTCGGACGGATCGAGGCACGACTGCGGCTCCTGAAAAATCATCGACACGTTATGGCCGACGATTTTGCGCCGTTCACGCGGCGACAGGTGCAGCAGGTCAATATCATTGAAACGCATGCGGTCGGCGGTAATACGCCAGTTATCTTTAGTCACGCCACAAATAGCTTTAGCAATCAGGCTCTTGCCTGAACCTGACTCACCGACCAGACCACGCACTTCCCCTTCACTCAGGGTAATACTGACGCGATCGACCGCCTTGACCGGGCCATCGGCGGTCATAAATTCTATCGTCAGGTTACGAATATCGAGCAGCGGCATTATTCAACTCCCGCAACGATGGCACGGCGAACACCGTCACCCAACAGGTTAACAATCAGTACACTCAGCATAATCGCTGCGCCCGGTAACATCACGGTCCAGGGGGCCACATAAATCAGCTCCAGCGAATCTCCGAGCATCGCGCCCCATTCCGGAGAGGGGAGCTGTGCGCCAAGGTCGAGAAAACCGAGGGCGGCAATGTCGAGGATGGCCATCGACAGGGCACGGGTAAACTCGGTCACCAGCAGCGCCAGAATATTGGGCAGGATCGCGTACCACAGAATATCCAGACTGCTGGCCCCGTCGAGACGGGCAGCCACCACATACTCTTTTTCCAGCTCTTCATGCACGGCACTGTAAATAGAACGGACCAGACGCGGCAAAATCGCGAGGTAGACGGCCAGCATGGCGTGTTCCAGCCGTGGCCCCATAAACGCCACCACAATAATTGCCAGCAGCAGAGAAGGGATCGACAGCAGAGTATCGAGAATATGATTCAGCACCGCCGAACGCAGGCCGTGGGTCAGTCCAGCCATCACGCCAAGCACCATCGCGCACATTGCTGCCAGCAGCGTGGCGAGGATCGCTGAACCAACCGTCGGCGCCGCGCCGCTCAGCAGGCGGCTCAGCAGGTCGCGGCCCAGGTCATCGGTGCCGAGGAAGAACGAGACATCGCCATAGTGTGACCACGAAGGCGGCAGCAGCTGGTAACCGAGGAACTGCTGATCCAGGCCGTAAGGGGCCAGCAGCCCGCCGAAAATGCACAGCAGTAGCAGGGCAATAAAAGCGTAAAAACCAATCATCGCCGTGGTATCACGGTAGAACAGCCCCCAGGTATGACGCAGCGGGCTGGGGGGCCGCTTCTCAGCGTAGATATTATCGGAGGGCATACCATTCCTTATGCTTCAGCGGATTTGTCATCGCACCCAAAATATCAGAGAGCACGTTCACCGCGATCACCAGTGCGCCCACTACCATGACGCCTGCGGAGATGGCGGCATAGTCCTGCTGGCGAATCGCGTTGATCAGCCAGCGCCCCAGGCCGGGCCAGCTAAATACCATCTCGGTGATCATCGCCAGCGTCAGCATGGTCGAGAACTGTAACCCAAGGCGCGGTATTACCGGCGGCAGCGCATTATGCAGCACGTGGCGGCGAATAATCGTAAACAGAGACAGCCCGCGCGTGGCGGCAGCCTTAACATAGTTTTGTTCCATCACGTCGCGGGTACTGATGCGCAGCAGGCGAATCACCTCGGTCGTAGGGGCCACGGCCAGCGCGGCGACCGGCAAGACCATATGCTTCAGCGCGCTGATAATCATCTCATGCCGCCACGGGGAGTCGCTCAGCCAGGCGTCAATCAGGGCAAATCCCGTCACATTCTCCACCGGATAGAGCAGGTCGAAACGCCCTGAAACCGGAAGCCAGCCGAGATTCAGCGAGAAAAACAGCGTTAACAGCAGAGCCAGCCAGAACACCGGCAGGGAGAAGCCCAGCAGCGCCACGGCGCTGATCGCCTTGTCCTGCCATTTATTACGCATTACTCCGGCGGCCATTCCCAGCGGAATACCGACCAGCAACGCCAGGGTAAAGGCCATAAAACAGAGTTCCAGCGTGGCGGGAAAGACTTCTCGCAGCTGCAGGTTGATAGACTGGCCGTTAATGCTCGATACGCCAAAATCAAACTGCAAAATACCTTTAAACCAGAAGCTCCAGGCATCCAGTAGCGATGCGCCCTGCAGCGGCGCATGTGGCGTAAAGTAGCTCAGGCTGAAGCCCAGCAGCGTCAGCATAAACAGCGTGACGGCGAACAGCACCAGGCGGCGCAGCGTATAGATAATCACGGTGACTTCTCCTCGCCGCTATCGCGGTGCACACCCGCAAATGAGGCATTACCAAACGGACTCAATACCAGCCCTTTAATATCATACCGGTACGCCTGCAGGCGCAGAGAGTAGGCCAGCGGCAGAACCGGCAGCTCCTGTGACAGCAGCGCCTGGGCGCGGTCGTAGTAATCAATGCGGTTGGCCAGCTGCTGCGACAGCAGCGCTTTGTGCAGCAGCTCATCAAAGCCGGAATGGCACCAGTGGGCGTAATTTGTCTGCGAGGCTATCGCCGCACAGCTCAGCAGAGGGCGGAAAAAGCTGTCCGGGTCATTACTGTCCGTGGCCCAGCCCGTCAGAGTCAGGTCGTGATTCATCTCCATTAGCCTGGCTTCCTGGAAGCGGCCCTCCACCTGCACGATGGTGACCCTCACGCCGATCTGCGCCAGATCGGCCTGAATCAGTTCGGCCGTTTTCAGCGGGCTGGGGTTCCACGACTGCGACGCTGATGGCACCCACAGATTGAGATGTAAATCTTCAATACCCAGCGCTTTCAGTTCATCGCGGGCCTTTTGCGGATCGTACGGCGTGACGCGGGCATCGGTGTCATAGGCCCAGGACGCGCGCGGCAGGATAGAGGCGGCGGTTTCAGCGGTGCCGTAATAAATCGACTCCATCAGACGCTCGTTATTGATCGCCAGCGCCAGCGCCTGTCGCACCTGCGGCCGGTCCAGCGGGGCTTTGCGGGTGTTAAAGGCCAGATACGCGATATTCATCCCCGGTCGCAGCGTCAGGCGCAGGCGCGGGTCGTCGCGCAGTACGGAAAGCTGGCTGGCTGCCGGATAGGCCAGCACGTCACACTCTCCGGTAATCAGTTTCGACATGCGCCCGGTGCCGCCTGCGCCCATATCGATCACCACCTGTGACATGCGCGGCTGGCCTTTCCAGTAGTCGTCGTTGCGCTGCAGACGGACATACTGCCCGGCACGGTAGTCGTTAAGCATAAACGGGCCGGTCCCGACCGGCTGGCGGTCAAGCTGCTCCTGACGGTCCACCTTCTCCAACTGGCCGGCGTATTCTGCTGACAACACGGGCGCATAGTGGGTTGCCAGGTGCCAGAGGAACGACGCGTCCGGGCTGTTAAGACGAATTTCTACCGTATTCTTGTCCAGCTTTTTCACGCTCTGAACGGCATCGGAAAATTGCAGGCTGTCGAAATAGGGATAGCTACCGCCGTTGACGTTGTGCCAGGGATGCTGACGATTGAAGACCCGTTCAAAACTGAACACCACATCGTCGGCGTTCATTGTCCGGGTTGGCTTAAACCAGGCCGTGTGCTGGAACGCCACTTTCTGGCGCAGGTGGAAACGATAGGTCGCGCCGTTATCCAGCACTTCCCAGCTGTCGGCCAGCTCCGGGATCAGCCGGTAGGTATAGGGGTCAACGTCCAGCAGGCGGTCATAGAGCTGGGCGGCAAGGGTATCCACCACCAGCCCGCTGCTGGCCATCTGTGGATTAAACGTGTTCATTACGCCGTTAACGCAATACACGAAACCGCTCTGACGAATATCGTCGGGCGTGGAGGACCAGGCCGGGGCACAGAGCGTGCTCAGACTGAGGAGCAGGGTCGGGATTAATTTGCGCATAACTCTTCTGAAAATTCAGGCAATAAACACAGTGTACCGCACTCTCTGGCTGCACCCAAAGAATGCGCAGCGCTGCGGCTGTTTTTCAGGCAAAAAGGCGAACAATACGCCTGACGTTATTATGGAAATGAGAAAAATTCTCAACAAAGTGCTTTACAGATAAGATTGAGAATGATTATTATTCATCTGCGCTTCAGCGGTGGCTCTACCGCAGAAGAGCACGACATTGCTCACATTGCTTCCAGTATTATTTAGCCCGCCTTGAGCGGGCTTTTTTTTGCGGAACAACGGGGCGGTGTATGCGAAAGGCGGGGGCATACCGCGCCCGACGCTGCGGTCCTGTCTGCGGTTACGGGTTTAAATCGTGCTTCTTCAGCATTGCACGCAGCTGGTGATAGGTTACCCCCAGCAGTTCGGCCGCGCGTTTCTGATTAAACCGCGCTTCGGCGAGGCTTTTCTCCACCAGCGCTTTTTCCTGATCGTGCTGCCAGCGCCGCAGATCCAGCGGCAAAGCGGGCAGGGCATCGCGGGTTTCTTCTTGCGGCGGGAGCGCCACGGTCCGCTGGAATGGGTTAATGATGATGTTATCCAGCGGCTCCTCGCTGCTGGCATGGCGATAGACCGAGCGTTCCACCACATTTTTCAGTTCACGCACGTTGCCCGGCCAGGCGTAATCCAGCAGCCGCTGCTCTGCATCCGGGGTGAAGCCGGGAAACAGCGCCAGCCCCAGCTCACGACACATCTGTATGGCAAAATGCTGCGCCATTACCAGGATATCGCTGCGGCGTTCGCGCAGCGGCGGCAGCTGCACCACATCAAACGCCAGACGGTCCAGCAGGTCGGCGCGGAATCTGCCTTCACGCGCCAGCAGCGGCAGGTCATCATTCGTCGCGCACACCAGCCGCACGCTGACCTGCAACGGCTGGCTGCCGCCCACGCGCTCCAGATGGCCGTATTCAATCACCCGCAGCAATTTTTCCTGCACCAGCATTGGCGCAGTCGCCAGCTCATCCAGAAACAGCGTGCCGCCGTCGGCGCGTTCAAAACGTCCAAGATGGCGTTTCTGCGCGCCGGTAAAGGCCCCGGCCTCATGGCCGAACAGTTCCGAATCCAGCAGGTTTTCATTCAGCGCCGCGCAGTTAAGCGAAATAAACGGCCCCTGCCAGCGGTCAGAGAGATAGTGAAGGCGGCTGGCGATCAGCTCTTTACCGGTGCCGCGCTCGCCGACCACCAGCACCGGCTTATTCAGCGGGGCAAGGCGCGAAACCTGTTCCAGCACATCGATAAAGTTATTGGATTCGCCCAGCAGGGTATCAGGATTTTCACTCATCATTAATTTCACCAGGTGTTAGTGATAATCACCACTTTAGTCTCTGGCAGGTGGCCTGTAAAGTGACTCAACCATTAAAAATCAACAAGATAAAAATTGGCACGGCTATTGCAAAGTGTTATGCAGCTTGAACGTATCACCCGATAAACGGCGTTAACGCCAGACAATGACTGAAGAGGATTTTGATTATGGGTATTTTTTCCCGCTTTGCCGACATCGTGAATGCCAACATCAATTCGCTGCTGGAGAAAGCAGAAGATCCGCAGAAACTGGTGCGCCTGATGATTCAGGAAATGGAAGATACGCTGGTTGAAGTTCGCTCCACCTCTGCCCGTGCGCTGGCCGAGAAGAAACAGCTGCTGCGCCGCATCGACCAGGCCGAAACCCAGCAGGCGGAATGGCAGGAGAAAGCCGAACTGGCCCTGCGCAAAGATAAAGACGATTTGGCCCGTGCTGCGCTGATGGAAAAACAGAAGCTGACGGATCTCAGCGCCTCACTGCAGCAGGAAGCCAGCCAGGTCGAAGAGAGCCTGACAAGAATGAAGGGTGAAATTGGTGAGCTGGAAAGCAAACTGAGCGAAACCCGCGCCCGCCAGCAGGCCCTGACGCTGCGTCATCAGGCGGCATCCTCTTCCCGCGATGTACGTCGTCAGCTCGACAGCGGTAAGATTGACGAAGCCATGGCGCGCTTTGAATCATTTGAGCGCCGTATCGACCACATGGAGGCGGAAGCAGAGAGCCACAGCTTTGGCAAAAAGAAAAATCTCGATCAGCAGTTTGCCGAGCTTCAGGCTGACGATGAAATCAGCGAACAGCTGGCCGCTCTGAAAGCGAAAATGAATCGTAGTGAGTAACGGCACTGGCCACCGAGGTGGCCAGCATAATTAAGCTTAACTTCAAGGAATATGAATGAGTGCCTTTATTATTGCCATACCCCTGACGCTGTTTCTGCTATTCGTTGCGCCTATCTGGCTCTGGCTGCACTACAGCAAACGCCAGAACGGCGGGGCAGAGCTGACGCAGAATGAACTGCAACGCCTGCAACAGCTGACTCATGACGTGCGTAAAATGCGTGAACGCGTTCAGTCGCTGGAAGCCATCCTCGACGCCGAGCATCCAAACTGGAGGCAGCCATGAGTCAGAAAAAACTTTACTGCATCCCGGAGCAGGGCAAGCTTAAAGGCGTCTGCGCCGGTATTGCCGACTATATCGGTGTGCCGGTACTGCTGGTGCGCGTGATTGTGGTGATGTCGCTGTTCTTCGGGCTGTTCGTGCTGACCATTGTCGGCTACTTCCTGCTGGCGATGCTGCTGCCGGATATGCCGCCGGGTGAACAGGATCGCGATAAACCGCTCACCGCGCGTCAACTGCTGGATGAGTTAAGCGCGGAGCTGAGCGGTAGCGAGCGTGAACTGCGCGAAGTTGAGCGCTACGTCACCTCGGAAACGTTTAGCGTACGCAGCCGCTTCAGCCAGCTGTAATTTTCGGATCTTTTTCAGGAGTGCATTTATGAGAAACTGGCAGCCCCATCCGCGCCTGAAAAAGGCCGGGAAATTCGTTCTGATCAGTGCCCTGACCTACGGTCCGGCAGGCCTGAGCGGCTGGGCGGTAAAATCTGTTGCCCGCAGACCGCTGAAAATCCTGCTGGCCTGGGCGCTGGAGCCGCTGTTTAAGCGTGTGATGCGCCGGGCCGCAGCCCGCTGGGTGAAACCTGCACCCTGATGGGATGACGCGGCAAAGGCTGAGGATGTTACGATAAAGGGATACTAAACTGAAAGGTGCCAATGCCCCAGATGAAACGACTACAAAATGAATTGCTGTCGCTGGTGAATCGCGGCGCGGATCGCCATCTGCGCCTGGCCGTTACCGGATTAAGCCGCAGCGGCAAAACCGCTTTTATTACCTCTCTGGTGAATCAACTTCTCAACGTCAATTCGGGTGCGCGCCTGCCGCTGTTCTCGGCGGTGCGGGAGCAGCGCCTGCTTGGCGTCAAGCGCGTGCCGCAGCGTGATCTCGGCATCCCGCGCTTTACCTATGATGAAGGTGTTGCACAGCTGTATGGAACGCCGCCGAACTGGCCGACGCCTACGCGCGGTGTGAGTGAAATGCGCCTCGCCCTTCGTTACCGTTCACAGGCTTCCCTGCTGCGTCACTTTAAAGAGACCTCCACGCTGTATCTGGAAATCGTTGACTACCCCGGCGAGTGGCTGCTCGACCTGCCAATGCTGGAGCAGGATTTTCTCACCTGGTCACGCCAGATGACCGGACTGTTACAGGGCGACCGCGCCGGTTGGGCGCAGCGCTGGCGTCAGCTCTGCGACGGGCTTGATCCGCTGGCGCCGGCCGATGAAAACCGTCTGGCCGATATTGCCGCCGCCTGGACCGAATATTTACAGCGCTGTAAGCAGGAGGGCCTGCACTTTATTCAACCCGGTCGTTTTGTGCTGCCTGGCGAAATGGCGGGGGCCCCGGCGCTGCAATTTTTCCCGTGGCCCGACGTGGCAGAAGGCGGCGAAACCCGCCTGGCACAGGCCGATGCCAGCAGTAATATCGGGATGCTGCGCGCCCGCTATCAGTACTACTGCCAGCATGTGGTCAAAGGCTTCTATAAAAACCACTTCCTGCGTTTTGATCGCCAGATTGTCCTGGTGGACTGTCTGCAACCGCTGAACAGCGGTCCGCAGGCCTTCAACGATATGCGCCTGGCGCTGACGCAGCTGATGCAGAGTTTTTCCTACGGGCAGCGCACGCTGTTTCGCCGCCTGTTCTCCCCGGTGATTGATAAGTTACAGTTTGCCGCCACCAAGTCGGACCATGTAACCGCCGACCAGCATGCGAATCTGGTGTCGCTGCTACAGCAGCTGGTGCAGGACGCCTGGCAGAACGCCGCTTTTGAAGGGATTAAAATGGACTGCATCGGCCTGGCGTCGGTACAGGCGACGCAGAGTGGCCATGTCGATCATCAGGGCGAGAGTATCCCGGCGCTGCGCGGTCACCGCCTTGCCGACAACACGCCGCTGACCGTCTATCCCGGCGAAGTGCCGCCGCGTCTGCCGGGCAACGCGTTCTGGCAGGATCAGGGGTTCCATTTTGAGCAGTTCCGGCCGCAGGATCTCGATGTGGATCGGCCGCTGCCGCATATCCGCATGGACGCCGCGCTGGAATTTTTACTGGGAGATAAACTGCGATGACCACACCGATTAAACCCCGTATCGATTTTGCCCAGCCGCTGAGCGATGAACCGGCGCCGATCCTGCGCCCGTCGCAGGCGTTTGCCGCCCAGCAGGATCAGTTTGTTGCCGTTAACCCGGAACCGGACGTCGAGCCGGAAGGAGCCGGTGAGCTGGCGGTGGAAGCTGCACTGCGGCCCAAACGCAGCCTGTGGCGCCGGATGGTGATGACCGGGCTGGGCCTGTTCGGCGTCAGCGTGGTCGCGCAGGGCGTGCAGTGGGCACATCAGGCGTGGATCACCCAGGACTGGATTGGCCTGGGCGGCGTTGCCGCCGGGGGGCTGATCGTCGCGGCAGGCGTAGGATCGCTGGTGGGAGAATGGCGGCGTCTGTATCGCCTGCGCGAAAGGGCGGAGGAGCGCGACGTGGCGCGCGAACTACTGGCCAGCCACGGTAACGGCAGCGGACGTGCCTTCTGCGAAAAACTGGCGCAGCAGGCGGGGCTGGAATCCGGCCATCCGGCCCTGCAACGCTGGCAGGCATCGCTGCATGAAACCCACAATGACCGCGAAGTGGTGACGCTGTACGCACAGCTGGTGCAGCCGGTGCTGGACCGTCAGGCGCGGCGCGAAATCAGCCGCTATGCCGCAGAGTCAACGCTGATGATCGCCGTCAGCCCGCTGGCGCTGGTGGATATGGCTTTTATTGCCTGGCGCAACCTGCGGCTGGTTAACCGCATCGCTGCGCTGTACGGTATTGAGCTCGGGTACTTCAGCCGCCTGCGCCTGTTTCGTCTGGTGCTGCTGAATATTGCCTTTGCCGGTGCGTCGGAACTGATCCGCGAGGTGGGGATGGACTGGATGTCACAGGATCTTGCCGCCCGACTTTCCACCCGTGCCGCCCAGGGCATCGGAGCAGGACTGCTGACGGCGCGTCTCGGTATCAAAGCGATGGAGTTGTGCCGCCCGCTGCCGTGGCTGGAAGAGGATAAGCCGCGCCTGGGCGACTTCCGCCGCGAGCTGATCGGCCAGTTAAAAGAGAGCATGCAGCGCAGCGGCAAGCCGGAGAAATAAGCAGACTGTCAACTTTTCATGACAGAACACTTCTGGCCTGACAGGGGATAGCGTATTATCAGCAGATACGCTCAGCACTGTGATAATAAAGGTTAAAACGCATGCGCCTTGAAGTCTTTTGCCAGGACCGAATCGGTCTGACCCGTGAACTGCTGGACCTGCTGGTTGAACGCAGTATCGATCTGCGCGGTATTGAGATCGCCGCGATTGGTCGCATCTATCTCAACTTTTCCACCGTGAGCTTCGAGCAGTTCAGCCAGCTGATGGCGGAGATCCGCCGTATTCCCGGCGTGACCGATGTGCGTACCGTCTCCTTCCTGCCCTCAGAGCGTGAGCATCGCGCGCTGAGCGCGCTGCTGGTGGCTCTGCCCGATCCCGTCTTCTCAATTGACCTGAAAAGCAAAGTCGAGCTGGCGAACCCGGCGGCACAGCTGCTGTTTTCTCTGAATGAAGAAAAAATGCGCAACTACAGTGCAGGCTCGCTGGTCAGTGGTTTTAACTTTCAGCGCTGGCTGGAAAATGAGCGTATTGAACCTGAAGCCCACCACGTGGTGCTGCAGGGGCGCGATTTTCTGATGGAAGTGACGCCGATCTACGCTCAGGATGAGGAGAGCCCTACGCCGAACCCGGTGGGCGGCGTAGTGCTGCTGAAATCCACCGCCCGTATGGGGCAGCAGTTACAGAACCTCGCCGTCAATGATGACAGCGAGTTCCAGCATATTGTTGCCGTTAGCAGCAAAATGCGTCAGGTGGTCGACCAGGCGCGCAAGCTGGCAATGCTGGACGCCCCCCTGCTGATTGTCGGCGATACCGGAACGGGTAAGGATATGATCGCCAGGGCCTGCCATCTGCGCAGCGCGCGCGGCAAGAAACCGTTTCTGGCCCTGAACTGTGCCTCGTTGCCGGATGATGTCGCCGAAAGTGAACTGTTCGGCCACGCCGCTGGCGCATATCCGAATGCGCTTGAAGGAAAAAAAGGCTTTTTCGAGCAGGCGAACGGCGGGTCGGTATTGCTGGATGAAATCGGCGAGATGTCGCCGCGCATGCAGACCAAGCTGCTGCGTTTCCTGAACGATGGCACCTTCCGTCGCGTGGGCGAAGAGCATGAAGTCAACGTCAACGTGCGGGTGATCTGCGCCACGCAGAAAAACCTGATGGAGCTGGTGCAGCGCGGCGAGTTCCGCGAAGACCTGTTCTACCGCCTGAACGTCCTGACCCTCAACCTGCCGCCGCTGCGTGAACGTCCGCAGGATATCCTGCCGCTGACCGAAATGTTTGTTGCGCGCTTCGCCGACGAGCAGGGTGTTTCGCGGCCAAAACTCTCCGCCCAGCTTAACGCGTTCCTCACCCGTTACACCTGGCCCGGCAACGTGCGCCAGCTGAAGAACGCACTTTACCGCGCACTGACTCAGCTTGACGGTTACGAACTGCGTCCGCAGGATATCGTGTTGCCAGAATATGCGATGGAAATGCCGCTGGGGGATGATGCTATCGAAGGATCGCTGGATGAAATCACCAGCCGCTTTGAGCGTTCAGTGCTGACCCGGCTCTATCTCTCTTATCCCAGCACGCGCAAACTGGCGAAGCGGCTTGGCGTTTCTCACACCGCTATTGCTAATAAACTGCGTGAATATGGGTTAAGCCAGAAGAAAAACGAAGGGGAATAGGCTGGAGAACGTTGATTAAACGGGCCGATCGAAACAAAAGATCGGCCCCTGGAGTAGGGGTCGACCCTGTTACGTCAGCCGATTTATTTCAATACGGCCAGTGCAGCATCATAGTCCGGCTCGGTGGTTATTTCATTCACCAGCTGGCTGTGAATCACTTTGTCATGCTCATCCAGCACCACAACAGCGCGGGCGGTCAGACCGCTCAGCGGGCCGTCAACAATCGCCACGCCGTAGTCTTTCTTGAAATCGCCGCCGCGCAGAGTCGAGAGGGTAACCACATTGCTCAGGCCATCAGAACCGCAGAAGCGGGACTGGGCAAAGGGCAGATCGGCAGAAATACACAGCACCACGGTGTTGTCCACTTCGCCCGCCAGCTGATTAAATTTACGAACGGAAGTGGCGCAAACGCCGGTATCAATGCTTGGGAAAATATTCAGGACTTTACGTTTGCCCGTATACTGGGACAGAGAGACATCGGAGAGATCTTTGGCCACCAGGGTAAACGACGTTGCGGTCTGGCCCGGTGCTGGCAGTTGCCCGTCAACGGAAACCGGGTTGCCCTGGAAATGTACGGTCTGAGACATAATCTATCCTTTTAATGTTAATGGTGTTTAACCTGCTTCAGTGTATGTCATGCTGAAGAAGTGAGACAGTAAAAATCCGTAACAATTGCGGGCATCCAGTTAAATAAAGGAGTAAAGCATGAGAGCAGTGAAGGCTTACCCGGAAAGCTGGCCGCTCCACAGTCCGTTTGTCATCGCGCGTGGCGCACGCAGTGAAGCGGGAGTCGTGGTGGTGGAACTGGAAGAAAACGGCATTAAAGCCATCGGTGAATGTACGCCTTATCCGCGTTACGGTGAGAGTGAAGATTCCGTTCTGGCGCAAATTACCGCTCTGCTGCCAGCGTTACAGCAGGGGCTGACCCGCAGTGAACTGCAACATCAGATGCCCGCCGGTGCCGCCCGCAACGCCATCGACAGTGCGCTGTGGGATCTGGAGGCGCTGCGTGAGGGGCGCAGCCTGTGGCAACTGACAGAACACCAGCCCCCAGCACTGATCGAAATGGCGCAGACCGTCAGCATTGACGGGCCGGAAATGATGGCCAGCAGCGCGCTGGCACTATGGGAAAACGGCGCCCGGTTACTGAAAATTAAACTGGACGATCATCTGATCACCGAGCGTCTGGTCGCTATTCGCAGCGCAGTGCCGCAGGCCACGCTGATTGTTGATGCTAATGAGTCATGGCACAGCGAAGGGCTGGCGTCACGCTGCCAGCTGCTGGCCGATCTTAACGTCGCGATGCTGGAACAGCCGCTGCCGGCGGCCGACGATGCGGCGCTGGAAAACTTCATCCATCCGTTACCGATCTGCGCTGATGAGAGCTGCCACACCGTGGACAGCCTGCCTGCGCTGCGCGGCCGTTATGAGATGGTGAACATCAAACTGGATAAAACCGGCGGACTGACGGCGGCGCTGGAGCTGGCGCAGGCCGCGCAGGAGCAGGGGTTTGGCATCATGCTCGGCTGTATGCTCTGCACCTCACGCGCCATTCGTGCCGCACTGCCGCTGGTGCCGCTGGCCCGTTTTATTGACCTCGACGGGCCCACCTGGCTGGCGGTGGACGCAGAGCCTGCACTCCCGTTCAGCTGCGGGCGCATTGAGCTGTCACGGCTGCCAGTAGAGTAAATCCACCAGGGCTGCGAGATAACGTTCACTTGCCTCATCGGCGGCCACCGGCGGGAATTCAGCGGTGATACACGGCAGGTTGATATCCGCACACCAGCTACCGAACGAACCCGGCGTGGCATACCCGACGCTGGTGACCAGCGGCAGGCTGGTCTTCGCGGCCAGCCAGTGGCCCAGCGGGCTGCTGTGAGGGTCTTCAATACAGGCCAGCGGCTCATGGAAAGTGACAATCCAGGCCGGGGACAGCTGATGGATAAGCTGGCACAGGGCAGCGGTTTCCGGCTCTGATCCGGCGTGCTCGCCGGTGGACAGCAGCACATCGCGCTCCTCTGCCACGCTGTTCCAGCGGTAGACCGTTTCTCCTGGCTGCCAGTTGGCGGCGGGAAAGTTGCGGTTAAGGTCCACGCCGCTGGCGTTAGCACGCAGGCCAAGCTGGCAGCCATCGGGGTTCACCGCCAGCACCACATGGTGTCGGCGATGGCTGTCCTGCAGGGTACGCATGGCGCAGGAGAGGGTGACAACAGCGGCCGTTTCGTCGCCGTGCGTTCCGGCGAGGATCAGCCCGCTGTCCTCATCAGCCAGCGGAGCCGGAAACCACAGCAGCGGCGCACCAAGCACCGACTGCCCGTACTGCTGCGAAGGGGCATCAAGGCGACCGCGCAGGGGGCGGGGATGGATCAGGGACATGTGCAGATCTCCGGGTAAACTGGTCTGCGCTAAAACTAGCATATTGCCCGGCAACGTTCACCGCCCGGCGGTTGAATAAAAACACTGTTTCACAACATGTCATTTGCGTTACAGTGCCAGCAGTACAAAAAACCCCGCTGTTTCGCTGACAGGTAAGGACATCATTTATGAGGAAATCATCATCTTTTGCGCTGGCGGCTTTAGCGCTGTGTATCAGTTACGCCACTCACGCGGCTGATGTCCCACCCGGTACGCCGCTGGCCGCCAGTCAGGAGATCGTGCGCCACATCAAAGATGAGCCCGCGTCACTCGACCCGGTAAAAGCGGTGGGGCTGCCTGAAATTCCGGTGATCCGTGACCTGTTCGAAGGGTTAACCAATCAGGATGCCAACGGTAAAATCATCCCCGGCGTCGCCACCGGATGGCAGACTAACGATAACAAAACCTGGATCTTCACGCTGCGCAAAGACGCACGCTGGTCAAACGGTGACACTGTCACGGCAGCTGACTTCGTCTACAGCTGGCAGCGCCTGGTGGACCCGAAAAATACCTCAACCTTTGCGTGGTTTGCCGAACTGGCCGGGATTGCCAACGCCGGGGCGATTGTTAAAGGGGAAATGAGCCCCGATAAGCTCGGCGTCAGCGCCATCGATGCCACCCATCTGAAAGTCACCCTTGATAAGCCGGTGCCCTATTTTGTCAGCCTGACGGCAAACTTCAGCCTGTTCCCGGTGCCACAAAAAGTCATTGCGCAGTATGGCGACCAGTGGACGCGGCCTGGCAATCTGGTCGGTAACGGTGCCTACCAGCTGCACAGCCGGGTGGTGAATGAAAAACTGGAGCTGGTGCGCAATCCTCACTACTGGGACGACGCTCATTCGGTGCTGACAAAAGTCACCTTTGTCCCGATCAGTGAAGAGTCGAGCGCCACCAAGCGTTACCGCGCCGGGGGCATCGATATTACGGAGTCCTTTCCGAAAGAGCTTTACGGCCTGCTGAAAAAACAGATCCCCGGCGAGGTCTATACGCCTGACCAGCTCGGCACCTATTACTACGCGTTTAATACGCAGAAAGGGCCGACTGCCGACGTGCGTGTGCGCCAGGCGCTCTCATGGTCGATTGACCGTAAAATTATCGCGGAAAAAGTGCTGGGCACCGGTGAGAAACCCGCCTGGCATTTCACGCCTGACGTAACGGCGGGCTTCTCACCAAAAGCCAGCTTTATGCAGCAGCACAGCCAGGAAGAACTCAATGCCCAGGCTAAAGCGCTGCTGGCGGCGGCCGGTTACAGCCCGGCACACCCGCTGACGCTGACCCTGCTGTATAACACCTCAGAGACACACAAGAAGATCGCCATTGCCGTGGCATCGATGTGGAAGAAAAATCTCGGCGTGGAGGTGAAGCTGCAAAACCAGGAGTGGAAAACCTATATCGAGAACCGCAACAGCGGCAACTTCGACGTTATCCGCGCCTCCTGGGTCGGGGATTATAATGAACCCTCCACCTTCCTCAGCCTGCTGACCTCAACCCACAGTGGCAACATCGCCCGTTTTAAAAACAGCGATTATGACGCCCTGCTGGCGAAGGCCAGCCGCCAGACGGACGACACGGCACGCAATGATGACTATAACCGCGCCGAGCAGATTATTGCCGGTCAGGCCCCGATTGCGCCGATCTACCAGTACACTAACGGGCGTCTGATCAAGCCTTACGTGAAGGGCTACCCCATCGCCAACCCGGAAGATGTGGCCTACAGCCGCACCCTCTACATTTTGAAGCACTGACGGGTGAAGACCGGGAAAGGCAGCAATGTTGAGCGCTGCTTTTCCCATTGATCTGCCGCGTCTGCGGACATAATGACGTCAACCTGTCTGAACGGATCACCAAAATGAAATCACTTCCTCTGCTGGCTCTCTCTTTGCTCCTGACCGGCTGCGCGCTGAAGCAGTACCCCGATTCGCCCCCGGTCAGCGCGGTTCAGGCCGATCAGCTTGACTGCCAGGGCGTACGCCAGCAGATGGCTGAACAGCAGAAGGTACAGCAAAAGATTGATAAAACGGGTGAATTTGACGGTTTAACGGTCATCGGTGCGGCGCTGGACTTCGGTATTGGCAACGGCATCGCCAAACAGCAGGCACAAAAACATGCAACCGAGCGCGAAACCCAGCTGCAAAAACTGGCCGACGTGAAGTGTACTCGTACCGGTTGAGAAACAAATCGTAACAAACCGCGAGCTCTATCACAGAACGGCAGCCTGCCTCTTGAGACCGCCGTATAATGCCTTATCGTGTCACCACTGGATTGTTACTGCATTTTAGCAGGCAAAACCTGACCGCTGGAGCTTCTCCGGCCGTCGGGTTTTTTTGTTTTCAGGCCGGGAAATGAAAATAGCAAAAGTTCTCAATAATAATGTGGTCATCGTTCATGACGAGCAGGGGAATGAACAGGTGGTGATGGGACGCGGGCTGGCGTTTAAAAAACGTAGCGGGGACGAACTCGATCCATCGCTGGTTGAAAAAACCTTTGCCCTGAAAAGTCGGGAGCTGACCGGGCGCCTGGGGGAACTGCTGTCGGAAATTCCGCTTGAGGTGGTGATTGCTACGGAGTGTATCATTGCCCTGGCACGTGAGCAGCTGTCTACCCAACTGCACGAAAGTCTGGCCATTGCGCTGACCGATCACGTCAATTTTGCCCTGACCCGTCATCAGCAAAACCTGCCGATCCGCAACGTGTTGCAGTGGGAAATCCGCAGCCTGTATCCGAAAGAGTATGCCATCGGCCTGGCGGCGCTCGACATCATCGACAGGCGGCTGAAAGCCCGGCTGCCGGAGGATGAAGCCGGGTTTATCGCGCTGCATCTGGTCAATGCACAGCTGGGCAGTGAGATGCCAGCGGTAATGCATATCACCAAATTTATGCAGGAGATCCTGCATATCGTGAAATATCAGCTGCAGCTCGACTACCAGACCGACTCACTGAGCTACAACCGTTTCGTCACGCATCTGAAGTTTTTCTCGCAGCGTATGCTGGGGAAACGCGGAGTCTATAGCGATGATGAGTCGCTGCACGACGTGGTGCGTGACCGTTACCCTGCGGCCTATAAGTGCGTGGATAAAATTGACCGTCACGTGATGAAGAATTACGCGTACACGCTGGGCAGTGAAGAGCGGATGTTTCTGACCATCCACATCGAGCGGGTCAGGAAGGAGACGCTGGCGCTGGATGAAGGGCAGGACGAGGCATAAAAAAGACAGGGGCGGACCTTCCGGTCCGCCCGCAACGTTAACCCGGATTCAGTACGCGACGCGTGCGGCCGGAACTCAGGTAATCCGCAATATAGTCCTGCGAAATCTCTCCGCTGTAGCGGCCATCCTCGTCGACAATCGGCATCCACACCATGTTGTGCTCGTACAGCTTCGACAGCACCACGCGCAGGTTCTCTTCGGCTTTGCCGGTGACGGTAAAGCCGTGCAGCATATCTGCACACACACCGCTTGCTCCCCGCGCCTCGCGGCGCTTAACAAAGCCCAGCGGCTTACCATCCTCGTCAACCACGGTGACTGAACGCAGATCGTTATCGTCCATGATGCCAAACGCGTCGGCCAGCGGGGTGGATTTACGCACCGTGAGCGTCGGCTGCTGGTCGGTGACGTCACCTGCCTGAACCAGCAACAAACGCTTCAGCGTGCGGTCCTGGCCAACAAAGGAGCCGATAAACTCATTGGCCGGTTTCGCCAGCAGCTCGTCCGGGCTGGCGCACTGCACGATTTTCCCCTGGCCGAACACGGCAATACGGTCACCCAGCTTCAGCGCTTCATCAATATCATGGCTGACCAGCATCACGGTTTTCTTCAGCTGGCGCTGCATGTCGAGAAACTCGTTCTGGATCACTTCGCGGTTAATCGGGTCCACCGCGCCGAACGGTTCATCCATCAGCAGCACCGGAGGATCCGCCGCCAGCGCACGAATCACGCCGATACGCTGCTGCTGACCGCCTGACATCTCACGCGGGTAGCGGTGCAGGAATTTCTTTGCATCCAGCGCCATCATGCTCATCAGTTCGCTGGCGCGCTCTTTACAGCGCTGCTTGTCCCAGCCCAGCATTCGTGGCACCACGGTAATGTTCTCTTCAATGGTCATATTCGGGAACAAACCAATCTGCTGGATGACATAGCCGATATTACGACGCAGCGTAACGGTATCCAGCCCGCTGGTATCTTCTCCGTTGATCAGGATCTTGCCGCTGCTGGCGGGGATCAGGCGGTTAATCATTTTCAGCGTGGTGGTCTTGCCGCAGCCGGAAGGGCCGAGCAGGACGCACATTTCACCTTCCGGCACGTTAAGGCTGACATTATCGACGGCATTAAAGCTGTTGCCGTTCTTTTGTTTGAAGGTTTTGGTGAGATTTTCCAGTTTTATCATTATCGAATCCCCTTAGGTGTCAGCGCTACCTGCAAACGGTGCAGCAGCCAGTCAAGAATTATCGCCAGTAAGCAGATCATCAGCGCTCCGGCAATCAGCATGCGGACATCGCTTCCGCTTATGCCGTCCAGCAGTAACAGCCCGAGGCCACCCGCGCCGATCACGGCGGCAATCGCCATCACGCCGACGTTCATCACCACGGCGGTACGAATACCGCCAAAAATAACCGGCAGCGCCATCGGGATCTCTACCCAGCGCAGGCGCTGCCAGAAGGTCATACCGATGCCGCGACCCGCTTCGCGCAGACCGTCAGGCAGGTTTTCCAGTGCCGTATGGGTGTTACGTACAATCGGCAACAGGGAATAGAGGAATACCGCCGTGATGGCAGGTAACACGCCAATACCCTGACCGATGGTGGAAAAGATCGGGATCATCAGACCAAACAGGGCAATGGAGGGAATGGTCAGCACAATGGTTGCCAGACCCAGCACCGGCGTGGCCAGCCATTTAAAACGCACAATCAGAATGCCGAGAGGCACGCCAATTACGATGGCAAAACCCACCGCCAGCGCTACCAGCCAAAGATGCTGAAAGGTCAGGCTGGCAAGGTAGCTGCCGTTGTCCATGATGTAATGAATCGTATCCACGGGGCCTCCTTAAAGCATATTGTGGGATGTCAGGAAATCGCGCGCCACCTGCTGCGGCGACTGATGGTCGATATCCACGCGCTTATTCATTTCGGTGATGGCCTCATCGGTGATCAGCGGTGACAGCTTATTCAGCGCCGTATCCAGACCGGGATGATCTTTCAACGCCTGAGCAGTGACGACGGGGGTAACGGCGTAGCTGGGGAAGTAGCCTTTATCATCCTTCAGGACTTTCAGTTCAAAACCCTTTACGCGGCCATCGGTGGTGTACACCAGCCCGGCGTCAACAAAACCATCGCGGATCGCGTTGTACACCAGGCCCGGATCCATCTGGCGGATCTGCGGACGGTCCAGCGGCATGTTGTAAGCTTTCTGCAGCGGTTTCAGGCCATCAGAACGTCCGGCAAACTCCAGATCCAGGCCCAGCATCCAGTTATTATCCGGGTCGGTCTTACGCACCTGTTCGATTTTCGCCACCAGCTGTGAAAGGGTCTCGATTTTTTCGGCTTTCGCGCGTTCGGCCGACATGGCAAAGGCGTAAGTATTATTCATCGGTGCCGGGTTCAGCCACACCAGTCCCAGCTTCGCGTCCAGCTTTTTCACCGTTTGCCAGGTTTCCTCCGGTGACATACGCTGCGAGATATGGTTAAAAATAATCAATGAGGTCCCGGTATATTCCCAGGTCATATCCACCTGTTTATTAATCATCGCGTTGCGGCCGATAACGGTGGCGATATTGGTTTTCGGTTCTACCTCAAAGCCCTGTTTACGCAGATACTGCGTGGTGAGGGCAGACAAAATATGCTGCTCGGTAAAACTCTTCGTGGTGATCACAATCGGCGCTGCGCTGGCAAAGCCGCTAACCGTCAGTGAGACGGCAAGGGCACCTGTGCGCAGCCAGCGGGTAAATACAGAGGCATCAGCCATCATCAGTTCCTTATTTTCAGGCAGTGTGGGGGCTGAGCAGACGGCCTAAGCCAGCCAGCAGCATATCCAGGACCAGCGCAAACAGCGCGGTGGCCGCAGCGCCCAGAATCAGCGTAGGAAAGTCATTGAGGTAAATGCCGGGGAAGATCAGTTCGCCGTAGCTGCTGGCACCAATCAGAAACGCCAGCGGCGCGGTCCCGACGTTAATCGCCATCGCCACCCGTATCCCGGATAACATCACCGGCAGGGCATCAGGCAGCTCAACCTGACGCAGCCGCTGGCCTTTGGTCATGCCAATCCCGTCAGCCGCTTCCAGCAGGGAAGCCGGCACCGAACAGAGTCCGGCATAGGTGTTGCGCACAATCGGCAGCAGCGACGCCAGAAACAGCGCGATAATTGCCGGGCGATCGCCAATGCCGATCACCACCATGGCCAGCGCCAGCACGGCCAGTGGGGGAAGGGTGTTACCGACGTTGAAAATCTGCATCACATACTCCGCCCAGCGGCGCGCACCGGGGCGGCTGAGGGCGATGCCGCTGGGAATGCCGACCAGCAGCGCAAACAGCATCGACCAGAACACCAGCGTCATATGCTGCTGCCCGAGGTAGATCAGATCGACACGCCTGGCCTTAATCGTCTCAATGCCCAGTCCCCAGACCAGCAGAAGGACAATCGCGGCGATAAACAGCACCGCCAGCATGGCACGCCGTAACAGCATGGAATGTTGCATTTCAGTGTTCTCCCTGGAAAACGGGTAAGCATTAAAAGTGTTGATCTTATGGGCGATTATCACTTTACCCGATAAACTTAGCCTACAAAGCTATAGCAGCGAAGCGGCAGAGTTGCCAAATTTTCGCCCGAAAATCAGCAGGGTGTTTTTCACTGAAACCGACGGTAAGCCTTGATAGCAATGGGAAAAATGTCGATGAAAAAAATTCATCGACTTCAGGTGACAACGTCACCATTGCCACGATCAGCACAATCCGAAAACTGTTGCCTTAAATTTCATGCACACTCTCAAAACAGCGTTAATCAGGGGAAGTTATGTCGGAAGATTCGCAAACTATGGCCTCATCAGTGAAGTCACGTCACTGGATACTGATTGCCTCAATGCTGGCGATGTTTATGGCGGCTATCGAAGTGACGATAGTGGCCACCGCCATGCCGACCATCATTGCTGAACTCGGGGGCTTCTCGCAGTTTGGCTGGGTGTTCTCCATCTATCTGTTGACGCAGGCGGTCAGCGTGCCGATCTACGGACGTCTGGCAGACCTGTGGGGACGCAAGCGGATGTTCTTTATCGGCACCGGGCTGTTTCTGGCCGGATCGGTGCTGTGCGGCTTCGCGACGAATATGGGCTGGCTGATCCTGTTTCGCGCCTTCCAGGGGCTGGGTGCCGGGGCCATTATGCCGCTGACCTCTACCATCATTGCCGATGTGTACCCGCCGAAAGAGCGGGCGGGCGTACAGGGCTGGCTGTCGAGCGTCTGGGGCGTGGCGGCCATCGTCGGACCGCTGACCGGCGCCTGGCTGGTACAGCACTTCAACTGGGCGCTGATCTTCTGGGTCAACGTGCCGATCGGCATCGTCTCGATGCTGCTGCTGGCCCGCTTCTTTCCGGAGTCGAAGCAGCGCAGCCCGCACCGGCTGAACCTGGCGGGCAGCGGCTGGCTGATGCTGACCGTCAGCGCACTGCTGGTCGCCCTGCTGCAGGCGGAAGCGCTGGGTATCGCCTGGGTCGTGGGGCTGCTGATACTGGCGCTGGCGGCGGGGGCGGCCCTGTTACGCCACGAGCGCCGCGCCAGCGAACCGCTGTTTCCGCTGGCGATCTGGCGCAGCCGCACGCTGCTGGCAGGAAACGCGGGTAATCTGCTGATTGGCGCGGCGATGATGGGCATCAGTGCTTTTCTCCCTACCTGGATTCAGGGGGTGAACGGCGGTACGCCGCTGCAGGCGGGCAGTGCGCTGGCGATGATGTCGATAGGCTGGCCGCTGGCCAGCACCCTCAGTGGCCGGCTGATGCAGCGCACCTCGTATCGTTTTACCGCGCTGCTCGGCTCGCTGTTGCTGATCCTGGGGACCGGCCTGCTGCTCACTCTGCACCGTGAGAGTCCGGTGTGGCACGCCGGGCTGTTTGCCTTTGTGATTGGCACCGGTATGGGGATGACCAGCACCACCTTCCTGATTGCTGTACAAAACACCGCTGACTTTGCTATTCGCGGCATATGTACCGCCTCGATTATGTTCAGCCGTATGCTGGGGTCGGCGTTAGGAACGGCGGTGATGGGGGCAGTGCTGAACTACAACCTGCTGCTGCGCCTGCCGCACGACAGCGATCCGGTTCAGCAGGTGATGTCACACAGCCAGAGGGAGCAGATTGATGCCGACCGTCTGGGGATCATGCTGACTGAGATTGCGCACTCGCTGCACTGGGTGTTTGCGGTATCGGCGGTGATTGCGCTGCTGAGCCTGGTGGTTTCGCGTTTTGTTCCGGCGGAAACACCACACTGATCAAAAGGGGCGACCGGCTGTACTGGTCACCCCGCAGGGGATAAGCGCACTACTGTGCAGGAGCGTCCTGAGAGGTGCCCGCGCTGGCCGGCACCGTGCTGTCGCCGTCGTTGCCGGTCCGTTTGTAGACGATTTTCTGCGTGTCATTTTCGCAGTGGCCGACAACCTGGCCTCCCGCCTGATCGGCCTGGTCGTTGGGCACGATCTCCAGAGTAAAGCCGGAGGCTGGCACGCCGTTGTTAATGATTTTCTGATTAATATCGGTTTTGACCGTCTCGCACGACGCCTGAACTGCCAGCGGTGCGGCGACCATCAGTGCGGTTAACATCCACTTATAAGCTTTCATTCATTCTGTCCTTATACGAGTGATCTACGCTAACTATAGCAGCAACCTGAGCTTAGGGTGCCACCGGGCGACCGGTACGGCGGTCAAGGCAGCGCAGGGTGTTGGGTTCCCAGTAGGCATTCACGTTCAGGCTCTTTTCACAGCCAACGCGGGTATCAAAGGCCTGGTCTTCACGGTCAAACACCTTCTCATTGTAGTTGTTCACCTTGCCGCGCAGGCGGTGGGTTGCATCCCACTGCTCTTTCTGCTGGCGGGCTTCTTCATTGCTGAGTGCGTTATTGCCATCCTGAATGATCAGATGGTCGGTGCGCGCCTGTGCAGTGTGCTGAACGGAAAACAGAGCGGTCAGCAGCAGCAACGACAGCGAAGCGTTGGACAGACGTTGTTGTAAGGTTTTCATCATGGGTTCCTTATGGGTGTGTAGCCACAGCAACGGCGACTGAGCGAATCATGTGCGGTAGTATATCACCAGCTTTCAGGCACCCACCAGACACGCCGTGCCGCCGTTGACGATTAAAAGAGAAAAGAAGAAATGCTGACTACAATAGCGCTGTTTTTTGCCACGGCCCTCGCCGAGATCGTCGGCTGTTTTTTGCCGTATCTGTGGCTGAAAAAAAATGCCTCTGCCTGGCTGCTGTTACCGGCAGGCATCAGTCTGGTGATTTTTGTCTGGTTGCTGACGCTGCATCCGGCGGCGAGCGGGCGTGTCTATGCCGCTTATGGCGGTGTATACGTGCTGACGGCCCTGCTGTGGCTGCGCATCGTGGACGGAGTGAAACTGAGTAGCTATGACTGGGTGGGGGCGTCGGTGGCGTTTTGCGGCATGCTGATTATCGTCGCGGGGTGGGGACGGGCCTGATATCAGGCCCGGACTAAGGGATCAGGCTTTGTGAACGCGCAGGCCTGCCTGGCTCTGGCCAACCGGCATCATCTCCAGTGCGCTGATATTAACGTGCTTCGGCAGGGTAGCGACCCACCAGACCGCTTCGGTCACGTCTTCCGGCGTCAGTGGTTCGGTGCCGTCATATACGCTGTCGGCGCGGCTGTCGTCGCCCTTAAAGCGCACGTTGGAAAACTCGGTGCCGCCCACCAGGCCCGGCTCAATGTCGGTCACGCGCAGAGCGGTGCCGTGCAGGTCGGTGCGCAGATTGAAACTGAACTGACGCACAAACGCCTTCGTGGCGCCGTACACGTTGCCGCCAGGATAAGGCCAGCTCCCGGCAATCGATCCGATATTAATGATATGCCCGACGTTGCGCGCAACCATCGCGGGCAGCAGCGCACGGGTCATATACACCAGGCCTTTATTGTTGGTGTCGATCATATCTTCCCAGTCTTCGAGGCTGGCGCGCTGCGCGGGCTCGATGCCCAGCGCCAGCCCGGCATTGTTAACCAGGATATCAATATCACGCCATTCTGCCGGCAGGCTGGCGAGCTGCGTGTTAATACCGTCGCGGTCGCGCACGTCCAGCACCAGAGTGTAAATGCTGTCACCAAACTCCTGTTTTAACGCATCCAGACGTTCCTGGCGGCGACCGGTGGCGATGACCTTGTGGCCCTGGGCGATGAAGCGGCGGGTAATGCTCTGACCAAAACCGGCGGTGGCACCGGTAACAAATACGATCATCTCACTGTTCCTCAACACATTTTGGATGTTGATCACCTTACCATTTCACGACCGGGGTGATAAGAAGCGAATTGTTATGACTGATAAGAAAAAATGCACCAGCGCTGTGCGTTAAGGCGAGGTTTTGCGTCAAAGCAGTGCAGGGGGGTTGCCACGCCGGGCGCAGCCGCTGATTTCTGGCGTAAAGCAATCGGTTGCCAGCGCAGCAACCGATTGCGCAACCGATTATCTTTCCGCACCCGGTCGTTTTGATAAAGTATCAACCTATCTTATTGTATTTAAATAAAAAAATAACATTTCGCCGTCTGGCATAACATTTGCACACTAAACTCATACGATTGCCCGCAATGCTTTCTGTGCTGGCGGCCATTATTTGAGGAACGGTTATGTCACTACGCTACACCCAGGCCATCCGCGCCAGTTTTTTCGATATCACCCGCACGGTGGACCATCCCCGGGAGCTGCCGGAGGCGGCGCGCTATATCGAGGACGGCCTGCTGCTGCTGGATCAGGGCAGCGTCGTCGGTTTATGGCACTGGGAAGAGGGGCAGCACCTGCTGCGGGCGGATGCTGAGCTGCTGGACTACCGCGACAGGCTGATTGTGCCGGGTTTCGTTGATACCCACATTCACTATCCGCAAACGGAAATGATCGGTGCGTTTGGCGAACAGCTTCTGGAGTGGCTGAATCAGTATACCTTTCCGGTTGAAAGCCAGTACCACTGCCCGCAGCATGCGGCGCACATGTCGGCATTTTTCCTGCAGCAGCTGCTGAGCAACGGCACCACCACCGCGCTGGTATTCGGCACCGTGCATCCACAGTCGGTTGATGCCCTGTTTACCGCCGCCGCTGCCCTGGAGATGCGCCTGATTGCCGGTAAGGTGATGATGGACCGTAACGGACCGGAAGCGTTAATGGAAACCCCGGAGCAGAGCTACTGGCAGACTCGTGAACTGATTGAACGCTGGCATAACCGTGGCCGCCTGAGCTATGCCCTGACGCCGCGCTTTGCGCCGACCTCTTCCCCGGAGCTGCTGGCCGTGGTGCAGCAGCTGCGCAGCGAATTCCCGGATACCTGGCTGCATACTCACCTCAGTGAAAACCCGCAGGAAGTCGCCTGGGTGAAAACCCTGTTCCCTGAACACAGCGGCTACCTTGACGTCTACCATCACTATCAGCTCACCGGTAACCGCAGCCTGTTTGCCCACTGCCTGCATCTTGAGGATCACGAGTGGGACTGCCTGCACCATACCGGCTCGGCCGTGGCGTTTTGTCCCACCTCTAACCTGTTCCTCGGCAGCGGCCTGTTTGACCTGAAAACCTGCTGGCATAAAGGGGTGAAAATGGGCATCGGCACCGATGTCGGTGCGGGCACCACCTTCAGCATGCTGCAGACGATGGGGGAAGCATACAAAGTGGGGCAGCTTCAGCGTTATAAGCTCCCGGCCTGTGAGGCGTTTTATCACGCCACGCTGGGCGGGGCGAAAGCGCTGGATCTGGACGCCCGCATTGGTAACTTTATGCCGGGTAAAGAGGCAGATTTCGTGGTGCTGGACCCGGCCGTGTCGCCGCTACAGCAGATGCGCCACGCCAACAGCCGCGATATCTGGGAAAAACTGTTTGTCCTGATGACGCTGGGTGACGACCGCAACATTGCCGCCACCTGGGTCAACGGTCGCTGCGTCTGGCAGCGCAATACAATGGAGCAGGCCGCATGATCCAGTTCTTACTTAACCAGCGCCTGGTCAGCGAAAGCGATATCGACCCCAACATGACGGTGCTGAACTATCTGCGCCAGAACCAGCGCCGCTGCGGCACCAAAGAGGGCTGTGCCTCCGGAGACTGCGGAGCCTGCACCGTAACGCTGGGCCACGTTGAACAGGGGCGGATGCGCTATCAGACCGTCAACAGCTGCCTGACCTTTGTCAGCCACCTGCAGGGAAAACAGCTGATCAGCGTGGAAGATCTGCGTCAGCCATCGGGGCTGCACGGCGTGCAGCAGGCGATGGTGGACTGCCACGCCTCGCAGTGCGGTTTCTGTACCCCCGGCTTTGTGATGTCGATCTTCACCCTGCAAAAAAACGGCGGTGGCGATACGCAGCAGATAGAGCAGGCGCTGGCAGGCAATCTGTGCCGCTGTACCGGCTACCGGCCGATAGTTGCCGCTGCCCGTCATGCCTGTGATACCGCAGAACGGGACACATTCGAACAGCAGGAGGCGGCCACCGTGGCGCAGCTCCTGACGTTACACTCCCCGGAGATGCAGGAAATTCACTGGCAGGACAGGCGCTGCCTGCTGCCGAAAACCGTTAAACAGCTCAGTGATGCCCTGCTTGCCCACCCGCAGGCGAAACTGCTGGCCGGGGGAACCGACCTCGCGCTTCAGGTCACCCAGCGGGGTGAAGCGCTGCCGCTGCTGATCGCGCTTGACCAGATTGATGAGCTGAAGCAGTGCGCCAGCTTCGATGACGAGAGGGTGCTGGGGGCGGGAGTCTCGCTGAGCCAGTGCTGGCAGTGGCTGGGCGATGAGATCCCGGCGCTGACGCAGATTCTGGCGCGCTTTGCCTCACAGCAGATCCGTAACCTGGGAACGCTGGGCGGCAATATCGGCAACGCCTCACCGATTGGTGATATGCCGCCGATGCTGCTGGCGCTCGACGCATCGCTGATCCTGCAACAGGGCGACAGCCAGCGCCGTCTGCCGTTAGCCGACTTCTTCCTCAGCTACCGTAAAACGGCGCTGCGTGAGGGTGAATTCATTCGTGCGGTGGCGATACCACACGCCACTCCCGCGCAGCATTTTCGCGCATGGAAAGTCTCAAAACGGCTGGAGGATGATATATCGGCGGTGTTTGCCGCCTTTACCCTGACCACCGACGAGGCGGGTCGGGTGGATTGCGTGCGTATCGCCTTCGGCGGGATGGCGGAAATTCCCCGCCGGGCTTACCACTGCGAACAGCAGCTGCTGGGCCAGCCGCTGAACGGCACGACGCTGGCAAATGCCTGCCGCGCGCTGGAACAGGATTTCCAGCCGCTGAGTGATTTCCGTGCCAGCGCGGCGTACCGTCTGCAGCTGGCAAAAAATCTACTGCGCCGTTACCACGCCACGCTGAGCGGTGAGCTGAGCTTTACAGAGGTATCAGACTATGTCTAAACACCCCCCCGTCGTGATGCCCGATGCCATGGCGCGCCAGTTTAACCAGCATCACAGCAGCGGCGTCGGTAAAAGTACCCGCCACGACAGTGCAGAAATGCACGTTACCGGCGAGGCGCGTTACATTGATGACCGTCTGGAGACGCCGGGCATGTTGCACCTGTGCCCGCGCCTCAGCGAGCACGCGCATGCGCGCATTCTCAGCATTGACGTCGAAGCCTGCTATCGCGTCCCTGGCGTGATCAGGGTGTTGACCTGGCAGGACGTTCCCGGTGAGCTGGATATCGGACCGCTTGAGCCGGGCGATCCGCTGATGGCGAAAGAAGTCGTTGAGTATGTCGGGCAGATGGTGCTGGTGGTGGCGGCGGAAAGCGAACAGGCCGCCCGTCAGGCGGCCGCGCTGGCCAGGATCGACTATCAGCCGCTGACGGCAATCCTCGACGTGGAGCAGGCGCTGGCGCAGGGCAGTTTTGTCCAGCAGCCGCATATTCACCAGCGCGGGGATGCTGATACCGCGCTGGCAAAAGCCGCTCACCGCCTGCGCGGCGCATTTCACATCGGCGGTCAGGAACATTTCTATCTGGAAACCCAGGTGGCGCTGGTGGTGCCGGGAGAAGATCGTGCCCTGCAGGTTTACTCCTCCACCCAGAATCCTACCGAAGTGCAGAAGCTGGTGGCGTCGGTGATGGGGCTGACGATGAACAAAGTGACCATCGATATGCGCCGCATGGGCGGGGGATTCGGCGGTAAAGAGACTCAGGCAGCCGGCGTCGCCTGTCTGTGCGCGCTGGCGGCGCGACTGACCGGGCGTCCGGCTAAAATGCGCCTGTCACGCCGTGACGACATGCAGACCACCGGCAAACGTCACCCTTTTTATGTGCGCTACGACGTCGGCGTGGATGCGGAAGGACGCTTCAGCGGGGTGAAGATTGACCTGGCGGGCAACTGCGGCTATTCACTCGATCTTTCAGGGTCGATCGTCGATCGGGCGATGTTCCACACCGATAATGCCTACTACCTTGGTGATGCGCTGATCACCGGCTACCGCTGCCGCACTCATACCGCCTCCAATACCGCTTATCGCGGCTTTGGCGGGCCACAGGGCATGGTGGCGATAGAGCAGATTATGGACCATATTGCCCGCGAGCTGGGCCTGGACCCGCTGGAGGTGCGCAAACGCAACTACTACGGTAAACAGACGCGCAACGTGACCCACTATTATCAGACGGTCAAAGACAACCTGCTGGATGAGATCACCGCGCAGCTGGAGCAGAGCGCCGATTATGCCGGGCGACGTGCCGCGATCGCCGACTTCAACGCCGCCAGCCCGGTGATGAAACGCGGGCTGGCGCTGACGCCGGTCAAGTTTGGCATCTCGTTTACCTCCAGTTTTCTCAACCAGGCAGGCGCCCTGATCCTGATCTACACCGACGGGACGGTGCAGTTAAACCACGGCGGTACGGAGATGGGCCAGGGGTTGAATACCAAAGTGGCGCAGATCGTCGCCGAAGTGCTGCAAATCGACATCAACAGCATCCAGATCACCGCGACCGACACCGGAAAGGTGCCGAATACCTCGCCAACGGCGGCCTCCAGCGGTACCGATCTTAACGGTAAGGCTGCCCAGAATGCGGCGGAAATCCTGCGCGAACGGCTGGTGACGATGCTGTGCAGGCTGCATAACTGCGGCGCGCAGCAGGTCAGCTTCAGTAACGGCATTGTTCACGTAGGCGAACGGTATTTTACCTTTGCCGAGGTCGCTCAGCTGGCGTGGCTCAATCAGGTGCCACTGTCAGCCACCGGCTACTATCGGGTGCCGGGGATCCATTACGACCGCCTGGCGGGGCGCGGTGAGCCATTTTATTACTTCGCTTACGGTGCCGCCTGCGCCGAGGTTCTCATCGACAGCCTGACCGGGGAATATCGCCTGCTGCGTGCCGATATTCTGCACGACGTTGGTGCGTCACTGAACCCGGCCATCGATATCGGGCAGGTGGAGGGCGGCTTTGTGCAGGGCATGGGCTGGCTGACCACGGAGGAACTGGTGTGGAACGATAAAGGACGCCTGCTGACCGACGGTCCGGCCAGCTATAAGATTCCGGCGATTGGCGATGTGCCGCACGACCTGCGCGTTACGCTGGTGGAAAATCGCAAAAATCCTCAGGACACGGTGTTTCACTCGAAGGCCGTGGGTGAACCGCCCTTTATGCTGGGGATCGCCGTCTGGTGTGCGCTACAGGATGCGGTATCCAGCATTGGCGATTACCGCCAGCATCCGCTGCTGGATGCGCCCGCCACCCCGGAACGGGTGTTCTGGGGTGCCGAAAAACAGCGTTCAGGAGGTCAGCATGCGCAGTGATGACTGGATTACTATTCTGGCGAACCTGCGCGATCGCGGCGAACCCTGCGTACTGCTGACGGTGGTGGATGATAAAGGCTCCGTGCCGCGCGATCGCGGCAGCAAAATGGTGGTGACGGCCGCTCAAACCTGGCTGACTATCGGCGGGGGGCATCTGGAGTTTCAGTCTGTCGCCATGGCACGTGAAATGCTGCTGAGTGGCCAGACGCAGGCGCGCTACGAGCAGTTCAATCTGGGGGCCCGGCTTGGACAGTGCTGCGGCGGCATCAGCAGCGTACTGTTTGAACCGCTGATGCAGGCGCAGCCGCAGATTGCGGTATTTGGTGCCGGGCACGTCGGTCAGGCGCTGGTAGCGCTGTTGTCAACGTTACCCTGTCACGTTTACTGGGTCGATGAACGTCCAGAACAGTTCACTCAGGTTCCTGACGGCGTAACGGTCTGCTGCCTCGAAGACCCGACGGACCAGGTGAAAATCATGCCGGCAGGCAGTTACTATGTGGTGATGACCCACCATCATCCGCGCGATCTGGAACTGTGTGAAGCCATTCTGCGCCGTGACGACGCGAGTTACGTCGGCATGATAGGTTCAGCAACCAAGCGCCAGCGTTTTGACTATCGTCTGGAAGGAAAAGGCATCAGCCGCGAACAGCTCAGCCAACTGCGTTGCCCAGTTGGCCTGCCTGACGTGAAAGGCAAGCTGCCGGCAGAGATTGCCGTGGCGGTGGCAGGAGAAATTATTACCTTATATAAACGACCGGCGTGAAATGATTTACACTTGTCAGATCTGCCGTTTATGCTGCATTTTCATCCATAAGGACAGGGAGTACAGGTATGAAGATTGCACCATTAGTCTGGGCTGTTAGCATGGCTCTGACCGCCAGCGCACAAAATGCGCTGGCGGAAGAGTCGCCAAAAGAGAGCCGTACTATGCCGTCGCAGAAAGAAAACCCCCTCATTCAGACCAGTCCACTGCCATTCCAGGCGCCTCCCTTCGATCGTATTTCCAGCGCCGACTATCGTCCGGCGCTGATAGCCGCGATAGCGCAGAAGCGTGAGGAGATTGCCCGCATTGCCAATAACACGGCGGCGCCGACCTTTGAAAATACCTTCCAGGCGCTGGAAGAAAGTGGTCAGAGTCTGAGCCGGGTTAATCATATTTTTAGCGCAATGACCTCCTCGAACACCAGCGATGAACTGCAGGCGCTGGATGAGGAGATGTCGCCGAAACTGGCCGCGCTGGAAGATGATATAAAAATGAACGACAGACTGTTTGCCCGGCTGGACGCGGTATATCAGAAGCGGCAGCAGATGGATCTGGCCCCAGAGTCGCTGCGTCTGGTGGAGGTCATCTGGCAGGCGTTTATGCTGAGTGGGGCACGGCTCAGCGAGTCAGAAAAAACGCAGTTGAAAGCCCTGAACCAGGAGTCAGCTACCCTCAGCACCCGCTTTGCTAACCGTCTGCTGAACGCGACCAAGGCCGGTGGCGCGTTATTCAACGATAAAACGGCGCTGGCAGGCCTGAGCGCCAGTGAGATCGCCGCTGCAGGTGAAGCCGCCGAAGGTCGTGGCCTGAAAAATCAGTGGCTGCTGGTGCTGCAAAACACCACCCAGCAGCCTGTTCTGCAAACCATGACCGATCGCGCCGCGCGCGAGAAGGTGTTTAACGCCAGCCTGACACGTGCAGAAAAGGGCGATGCTAACGATACCCGCGAGCTGATCGCCCGTCTGGCGCAGGTGCGCGCGCACCAGGCAAAACTGCTGGGCTTCGACAGCTATGCCGCCTGGAAATTGCAGGATCAGATGGCGAAGACCCCGCAGGCCGCGCTGGACTTTATGCGAGAGATTGTTCCGGCCGCGACCGCCAGAGCGCAGCGCGAAGCGGCGGATATTCAGGCGGTGATCGATAAGCAAAACGGCGGTTTCACCCTCGCGCCGTGGGACTGGCTGTTCTACGCAGAACAGGTCCGCCGGGAAAAATACGACCTCGATGAAGCCCAGATCAAGCCCTATCTTGAACTGAATAACGTGCTGGAAAACGGGGTGTTTTATGCGGCCACGCAGCTGTATGGCATCACCTTTAAACCACGCCCGGACCTGCCGGTCTATCATCCGGATGTTAAAGTGTATGAAGTTCTGGATAAGGACGGCACACCGCTGGCACTGTTCTATGCCGACTGGTTCAAGCGCGATAATAAAGGCGGCGGGGCATGGATGGGCAATTTTATTGATCAGTCTGCGTTGCTTGGGACCAGACCCGTCATCTACAACGTCACTAACTTCAGCAAGCCTGTGGCCGGGGAGCCTGCGCTGCTGTCATGGGATGATGTGATCACTATGTTCCACGAGTTTGGTCATGGGCTGCACGGCATGTTCGCCGATCAGCGCTACGTGAGCCTGTCGGGTACGGAAACACCGCGCGATTTTGTCGAGTTCCCGTCGCAGTTCAACGAACACTGGGCCAGCAACGAGAAGGTATTCAGTCATTTTGCCCGCCATTACCAGAGCGGAGAGCCGATGCCAGCGGCATTGCGCGAGAAAATGCTGCGTGCCAGCACCTTTAACATGGGCTATGACATGGTCGAGCTGCTGGCTGCTGCGCTGCTGGACCAGCACTGGTACAGCCTCAGTTCCGGCCTTCCGCTGCAGCAGGCCGATGCCTTTGAGCAGCGCGCGCTGGAAAAAGAGCATATCCGTCTGGCGGCGGTGCCGCCGCGCTACCGTTCCAGCTACTTCAAACATATCTGGAGCAACGGTTATTCGGCAGGATATTACGCCTATCTCTGGACTAAAATGCTGGCCGATGACGGTTTTGCCTGGTTTGAAGAGCACGGTGGACTGACGCGTGAAAACGGCCAGCGCTTCCGCGATAAAGTGCTGTCGCGCGGCAACAGTGAAGACCTGAAACAGCTCTACCATGACTGGCGCGGTCGTGACCCGGAAATTGAGCCGATGCTGCAGCAGCGTGGTCTGAAATAACCCCGGCCTGTGCGGTGGTCATAGTGTTGAAGCCGCGGGATAATGAAGTGAATCTGATACTGGTCTGATATCCGGGGCGGCCGACTAAAAGGTCGCCCCGTTCAGCGCGATTAACCATTCAACCGCAGCTGCGGATAACGCTTCATACTTAACGCACACCACAGCAGCGACAGGATGCCAATTCCACCGCCGACATAACCCACGCTGGCCATATTGAGGTGCAAACTCACCTGATTGCCCAGCAGGGCACCTGCGCCAATGCCGATATTATAAATCCCCGACAGCAGCGACATCGCCACATCGGTGGCGTCCGGCGCCAGCGCCAGCACGCGTACCTGTACCGCCAGCCCGATCGTCATCATTGCCATACCCCAGATAATGCACAGGGTGGAAATAGCCAGCGGGTGCGTGGCAGAGACATACAGCGACAGCATCGACAGCGTAATCAGCGCAATGGCACCGAGCAAAAAGGCGGCCGGATATTTATTACCGTAGATACTGAACAGAATACTGCCGACAATCCCGGCGGCCCCGAAAATCAGCAGCAGGAACGTGGTAAAGCCGCCGCTCAGCGACGCCACGCTCTGAATAAACGGTTCAATATAGCTGTAGGCGGTGTAGTGCGCGGTCACCGTCACGGCAATCAGAAGATACAGCGAAACCAGCGCCGGGCGGCGGAACAGCATCGGCACACTCTTGAGCGACCCGGTATGCTCGCTCGGTAACTTAGGCAGCAGTTTCATCAGCAGCAGCATGGTGATCAGCGCCACCGCACCGATCGCCGCAAAGGTGATACGCCAGCCGAGCAGTTGTCCGATCATACGGCCAATCGGCAGGCCGAGCACCATCGCCAGCGCCGTACCCGTCGCCAGCATGCTGAGTGCCTGGGTCTTTTTACCCGGCGGGGCGACGCGAATGGCCAGTGACGCAGTAATCGACCAAAAAATTGCATGGGAAAAAGCAATACCAATGCGTGACGCTACCAGCGTGGTGAAATCCCAGGCCACGGAAGAGAGCGCATGGCTGGCGATAAACAGCACAAAAATCACAATCAAAAGCAGGCGACGCTCGATATTGCGCGTCAGCAGCATCATCGGCAGTGACATCAGGGCCACCACCCAGGCATAAATCGTCAGCATCAGCCCGACCTGAGCCGTCTGCATAGAGAAGCTGCTGCCAATATCCGAAAGCAGGCCAACCGGAACAAACTCGGTGGTGTTAAAAATAAACGCAGCAATAGCGAGCATGACCACGCGTAGCCAGGCGGTTTTACGGGAAACAGTAGTTGATTGCATTAAAGTCAGCGACAGGTTGAGGGGTGATCGCCCGCAGAGTCGGGCCGCAAAATCAGAGTTTGTTCGCACAGCCTCCGAGCGGGGATATTGTCTTTTATTTAGCCGTCAGATGAAACAGAAAAATCAAAAAAATTGTAAAGCAAAACATTCTAACAATGTGATCGCGATGCGATCTTTTATTTGCCTCACACTGTTTGACGTGCGGCGCGCCAGGCGGCAGAATCGCGCGATAAATCAGCCCGTAACGACGAAACCAGGGGAAGGGCATGGCAAGCGTTCTGAATAATGATTTACTGGCAGAGATTATACAGCAGGTCAGACCGTTAATTGGTCAGGGAAAGGTGGCTGATTATATTCCCGCGCTGGCTGATGTACCCGCTAACCGCCTGGGTATTGCCGTTTGTATGCTCGATGGCACCGTCTACCAGGCGGGGGACGCTCAGGAGCGTTTTTCAATCCAGTCAATATCAAAGGTTCTTTCGCTGACGCTGGCCCTGATGCGCTATCAGGACAGCGAAATCTGGCAGCGGGTGGGGAAAGAACCGTCAGGACAGCCGTTCAACTCCCTGTTACAGCTGGAGCTGGAGCAGGGTAAACCGCGTAACCCCTTTATTAACGCCGGGGCGCTGGTGGTTTGCGATATGCTGGAAACCCGTCTGACGGCACCGCGTCAGCGCATGCTGGAAGTGGTTCGCAGCCTGACCGGCGAAGCCGATATCGCCTATGATCGTTATGTTGCCCGTTCGGAATACGATCACTCCGCGCGCAATGCAGCGATTGCCTGGCTGATGAAATCCTTTGGCAACTTCGATAATGATGTCCCTAAGGTGCTGCAAACCTATTTTCACTACTGTTCCATGACATTGAGCTGCGTCGAGCTGGCACGCTGTTTCCTCTATCTGGCCAACCACGGCAAAGGGCTGGGTCAGGACGAAGTGTTGCTGACCCCGAAGCAGGCCCGGCAGATCAACGCACTGATGGTCACCAGCGGAATGTATGACGGTGCGGGCGAATTTGCCTGGCGCGTCGGGATGCCGGGAAAATCAGGGGTCGGCGGTGGCATTATCGCCGTGGTGCCGGGGGAGATGAGCATTGCCGTCTGGTCGCCTGAACTGGATAACCAGGGCAACTCGCTGGCGGGTACCGCCGCGCTTGAAGTGCTGGCCGAGCGTATTGGCCGCTCCATTTTTTAAATTTTCCCTGTCGGGCCGGTTAACTGGCCCTTAATCAATATTTTAATCACTCTCCGAAATCATTCTTGATTCAGATCATTCTCTTTCACCGCACACTTTGCTAATATTTCGCGAAGAAAAATAAATTTACATTTCATGCAGCTCGTCCCATCCCTGAGAGGATAACCATGACAATTCAGGCAAAACAGTTAACGCTTAACCACCAACTGCGCCAGTTTGGCGTGCTGGTCAAACTCGCCATGATCCGCACCTCCCCGCAACAAATTGAAGTCTGGACAACCAGCGGTAACCGTCTGCGTTTTAACCCAACCCAGCAGATTGAGGCTCAGTTCGTCGCATGCTGAACGTTCGCCTGTTGTTTATCGCTACGCTGGTGATGCTGGTTGTGACCTTGCTCTGTGTAATGAATCAGCCGCTGGCTGTTGTCCATCACCATGAAGATATTCTTGAGTCGCTGTAATTACGCAGGGCGATGCCCGCATCGCCCTGCGTAAACATCACTATGAATTCGTCTGAAGCGCCATCCGGCGTCGTGAAATCAGCGCCCGCACCACCAGCACCAGCATAATCAGCCACTCTGCCGCCAGTGCCGCCAGCACGGCGTAACGATAGCTGCCATGGGTTTGCAGCACCTGGCTGAACACCGTTCCCAGAACCATTGGCCCCAGACCAAACGCCGCCTGCTGCACCGTAGACAGCATCGCACTGCCTGAGCCGGCATGATCCTTCGGGACTTCCGCCAGACCGATGCGGAAGAAGCAGCTGACAATAAACGACTGCCCGAAGCCGATCAGTACCGTGGGCGGGATCAGCGACAACACGCCGATATGCTGCCAGTCGTTGCTAAAGGTCAGCATCAGCGCCAGCAGCCCGGCCATCTGTATCAGGCAGCCAGTCAAGAGGGTGGGCACTTTACCCACGCGCTCCACGACCCCCGTCGACACCAGCGATCCGAGAAAATAGGCCACCCCCAGTGCGATAAAGGCATTACCGGACTGAAAGGCGCTCATACCCAGGCCGGACTGCAGCGTCAGCGCCACCACAAACATAAAACCGCTCCAGCAGGAGAAGAACAGCACGGCGATCGACAGACCAAAGCGCACGCTGTAGAGTCGCAGCAGCGCGGGTGGCAGCAGGGGGGCGCCGCCCTGTTGCTCAATGCGTAACTCCACCTGCCACAGGCGTTTCAGCAGCAGAGGGAAGGCGGCCAGCAGGGCAATGCACGGCCACGACCAGTGCAGCAGCGGGCCTAACGCCAGCGCCACCAGCAGGCAGCCAATCGCCCCGGCCAGATACAGCGTTCCCGCCCAGTCAATCGGCACGCGATTTTGTTGCCGGGTTTCGGGAACGGTGCGTGGAGCCAGAGCCAGCACCAGCAGGCAGATGGGAATATTGATCAGGAACACGCTGCGCCAGCCGAAGCCGCCGGGATTCGCGTTAATCAGAAAACCACCGAGCACCTGACCGATGATAAACGCCATGCCGCCAATGCCACCGTACAGGCCGAGTGCGCGTGAATGTTCGCGACCGTGTAGCGTGACATGCAGGGTCGCGAGGATCTGCGGCACAACCAACGCCGCACCCATTCCCTGTAAGGCTCGCGCCAGCAGCAGCGTCCAGACATTCGGCGTGATACCACACAGCAGGGAGGCAATGCCAAACAGCAGCACCCCGATGCAGAAAATACGGCGACGGCCAAAGTTATCGCCAAGTCGGCTGCCCGTTGCCAGGCTGACGGCAAAGGCAATCCCATAGACGGCCACAATCAGCTCCAGCTGGATCGGGCTGGCATGCAGCGTGGCGGACATGGCGTCCAGCGCGACGTTTACGATAGAAAAATCAATCATCGGCAACAGCTGACCCGCCAGCAGCACCGCCAGACCGCTGCGGCCGAGAGCGCTGGAATCATAACCGCTTTTCATAATGTCTAACCCTTGTATTCATCAGTGTCCGGGCATAGCATCAGGGAAATCTGAAACGGGTACCAGTGCTTGATTATCATAGTACCCGCACTACCTGCCTGACTGGAGTCCCCATGAGCGAGATCCCGTTGCCGCTGAGCAGCAGCGAAAAAAACCGTCAGCTGCTGGCCACATTTTTACGCAGCCGCCGTGAAAGCATTGACCCCTCACGTCTGGGGATGCCGCACCATCGCTCACGGCGCACGCCGGGGCTGCGGCGCGAAGAGGTAGCGCAGCTGGCAGATGTTGGTGTGACCTGGTACACCTGGCTGGAGCAGGGCCGTGAGATCAAAGCGTCACCAAAAACACTGTCATCCATTGCGCAGGCGTTACAGTGTAACGAAGCGGAAACACAGCATCTGTTCAGGCTGGCGGGGCATCCGACCCCGGTAATGGCGGCGGCGAAAGCCTGTGCCAACGTGTCGGCGCACGGACAGATCCTTCTTGACAGTCTCAACCCCCTACCGGCAATTATTCAGACCCCGCGCTTCGATATTCTCGGCTACAACCCGGCGTGGTGTCGCCTGATGAATGTCGAGCTGGAAAGTATCGCCCCGGAAGACCGTAACTGTATTCTGCTGGCGTTCACCCACCCGCAGTGGCGTCAGGCGGTGGTCGATCAGGAGCAGCTGATGCCGCACATGGTGGCACTGTTCCGGACGCAGATGGCTGAGCACCTTGACGATCCGCGCTGGCAGGAACTGCTGGACCGGCTGCTGTCCGGCTCAGAGGAGTTTCGTGCGATGTGGCAGCGCTATGAAATCCGCGCCATCGACAATCACGTTAAGCGCTTCTACCATCCAGAGGTGGGCATTATCACGCTGCGCCAGAATAACTGGTGGTCAGCCCCGCGCAATGGCGACCGTCTGCTGGTGTATATCCCCAACGACGAGCAGAGCGCGGCGGCACTAAAACAGATTACTGACTGAAAAAATAGGGGCGGGGTATATCTCGCGCGATTTAAATGACACTGTTATTACAGGGAAAATTATGAATCAATTACCAACTGTTGCCGTGCTCGGACTGGGCGCGATGGGCCATGCATTCGCCGCTAATCTGCTGAAAAACGGCTTCACCGTCAGCGCCTGGAACCGCACGCGCACACGTGGCGAAGACCTGCAATCTGGCGGCCTGCAGCTGTGCGACAGCCCGCAGGAGGCCGTTGCCGGCGCCGATGTGGTGCTGGTAATGCTTTCGGACGGTACGACCACGCTCGCGGCCTGTGGGCTGATTTTACCCGCGATGAAAAACGGCGCGGTACTCTGCCAGATGGGCACCATCGGTGTGGAAGCTACGCAGCAGCTGATTGACAGCGTTCACGCACAGCGCCCGGATGTCGTCCTGCTGGACGCCCCGGTGTCCGGAACCAAAGCGCCTGCCGAGCAGGCCCAGATTCTGGTGCTGGCCAGCGGCGATCGTCAGCGTGCGGCAGCCATTGAGCCGGTATTTGCGGCCATTTCTAAAGGGGCTAAATGGCTCGGCGAGGCGGGTGCTGGCTCGAAAATGAAACTGGTGGCTAACGCCTGGCTGGTGTCTGTGATGCAGGGCGTGGCGGAAAGTACCCAGCTGGCACAACAGTTTGGTTTTACCCCGGAGGATTTCTGGCAGGTACTTGACGGGGGTCCGCTGGCCGCGCCTTACGTGAAGGGCAAGCTGGCGATGATCGCGGAGGGTGAGTATCCGGCCCAGATGCAGCTGACCTGGGCGCTGAAAGATGCACGACTGGCGCTGGAGGCCGCAGGTGACTTACCGATGCCGGGTCTGGAGACCATCGCTACGCACTGGCAGGGCGCTGTTGATGCCGGTTATGGTGATAAAGACCTCTCCGTCGTCTATCGCTACCTGCAGGATCAGATGAAAAATTAACCCAGCAGGCGGGCAGGGCGTCGTTTATAAATCCCTGCAAATCATCATGATATGGCTAATAGCCCATAGTGCTTAGTCCGTGCCTTCAAAAATGTTTCAAGGTTTGTTATATTATCAAACTCATGTATTTTATAGTTGACTGATTTTTAATGCTTTTTATTACAGTGATTCGTTCTCTGATGAATAGAAAAAAGCAAGGATCACATCATGCTTGATATTCGTTTTCCCACCGCCATGCAGATGGTGTTGTGTATCGCCAGGGCGGGTGATGAAGGTCATCGTTGTACCAGCAAGATTCTTGCCGACGGGCTGGATGCTAACCCCAGCTTCGTGCGCAAAATGATGGTGCCGCTGGCGCGTGACGGTATTATCGTCTCGACGCTTGGCCGCTGCGGCACAATCCGCCTCGGCCGCCCGGCTGACCAGATCACGCTGTGTGATATTTATACATCGGTGATTGAAGATAAACCGCTGATGGCAGGGCGGCCGGACGTTCCGGCGCTGTGCGTCGTCAGCGCGAATGCCTGCTGGTACTTCAAACAGCTGGCCAAAGAAGCGGAACAGGCTTCCCTTGACGTGCTGGCCAAACGCACCGTCGCTGACGCGCTGCGAGAAATTATGAGCCGTAACAGCCTTAACCCGGACCAGCGCTGCGCTTCCTGAGTCATCTCCTTTCCCCCGTACAGGCCGTGTCCGGGGGCTCTGCCTCACTCTTATTTGCTATAAAATCTTCCTCCCTGAAGGCGGAACGCATTACATTTAATGCAACAATAAAACTTGCATTATAGGGTCAGCTGTCTTAACGTATTTAAGTGCACCCGTTAAAGTTGCTTTTTACCGCCGACCAAACCAATCAGGGGAAGTATGATGAGCCATGATGATTTTATTAACGATCTCGTACAGTGGATCGATAGCCATATTGAAGGGAAAATGGATCTAGACACGGTATCTGCCCGTGCCGGTTATTCCAAATGGCACCTGCAGCGCATGTTTAAACAGCATACCGGCTATGCGCTGGGTGAGTATATTCGCGAACGCCGCCTGAAAAAATCCGCTGAACGTCTCGCAAGGGGCGGTGAGCCGATTCTGGATGTGGCGATCAGTTTTGGTTTTGACTCTCAGCAGTCGTTTAACCGCAGCTTCAAACGCCAGTTCGGTCAGTCACCGGGCGCATGGCGCCGTCAGGTGCAGGTTTCGTCCCACGCTGCATGATGACCGCGTTCCCCTGTGACGTGGACGGGCACGATAAGTCCGTCCACGCCAGAACCCCGTCCTGAAATCTCTTCCAGCACCTCAAAATCTTACCCCGTACTCTGAAAGCAAGACCCCGCTGCGGGTTCGCTTCGTCACGTCACTATGACCGCTCTCCGTCTCTAAAGAAAATAACAATCGCGCATTAACATTTGCAGACTGGCGTTATCCGCCATTGTATAAACCTTTGCCACAATTGATATTTTACCGCCGGTACAAAACACGGAATAGTCCTCCTACCCGACGGCAGTATAGAGGAGTGCTGAAGATGACCATCCGTAACCTGACAGCGGACGGGTCGGCAACACGCCAGGGCTGCCTGAATACCGTTACGGAGCCACTATGACCCAGATTACTTCACTACCGATCCTCGATTTCTCCCAGTTGGACGGCGATGCGGCACAGCAGCAGGCATTTCTGCAAAAGCTCAGCCGCTCGGCGCGTGACATCGGATTTTTCTATCTAATCAACCACGGCGTTGACACCGGGTTATCCGCCAGCGTGCAGCAGCTGTCACGCCAGTTTTTTGCACTGCCGGATGACGACAAGCAGCGGGTATCGATGATCCACTCCCCACACTTTCGCGGCTATAACCGTGCAGGGCTGGAAGTGACGCGCAGTCAGCCAGACTGGCGTGAACAGTTTGATATCGGTGCCGAACGCCCGGCGCTGCCGCTGCAGCGGGGCGATGCCGGCTGGAAACGCCTGCAGGGGCCGAACCTCTGGCCGGAAGCGCTGCCTGAGCTGAAACCCACGCTGCTGCACTGGCAGCGCGAGATGACCGCTATGTCCCAGCGTCTGCTGCGCGCGTTTGCCCAGGCGCTGGAGCTGGCCCCGGATGCATTTGACCCGCTGTACGGTGAAAAACCAAACGAGCATATCAAACTGATCCGCTATCCGGGTCAGACAGAAGCAGGCAGCAGTCAGGGCGTCGGAGCTCATAAAGATTCAGGCTTCCTCACTTTCCTGCTGCAGGACCAGCAGCGCGGTTTGCAGGTAGAGGTGGAACCGGACCATTGGGTGGATGCACTGCCGCTGGAAGGCGCTTTTGTGGTCAATATTGGTGAACTGCTGGAGCTGGCGAGCAATGGTTACCTGCGTGCCACCGTGCACCGGGTGGTATCACCGCCAAACGGACAGGAACGCCTGTCGATCGCCTTCTTCCTCGGCGCGCAGCTGGACGCGGTCGTCCCGGTGTTTACCTTGCCGGAAGAGATTGCGCGTCTGGCGCAGGGCCCGGCCAGCGATCCGCTCAATCCGCTGCTGCGCGATGTCGGCTGGAACTATCTGAAGGGGCGGTTGCGATCTCATCCGGACGTCGCTGCACGCTGGTATCAGGAACTACAACAACAACCACAACCTCAGCTCACCGTTTAATTAAGGAACTGCAATGACACCACAGGCTTCATTTTCCCTGGCAGGGATCGCCTTATCGCTGACTCTGGCTTTTTCCGCTCAGGCGGCCGATACGCTGCGCGTGGCGGCTGATGCCGTGCCGCACGCTGAAATTCTTAACTACGTGAAGAAAATCGATCCGTCGCTCGATATTAAAATTATTGAGCTGACCAGCGGCATTAACGCCAACGAACTGCTGGCGCACGGCGATGTCGATGCCAATTACTTTCAGCACGTTCCTTATCTGCGCGATCAGGAAAAAGCGCTGGGGCAGACCTTCAGCGTGGCGGCGACGGTGCATATCGAACCGTTAGGGATCTACTCACGCAAAGTGAAAAGTCTGAAAGACGTGCCGGATAAAGGCACCGTTGCGGTCCCTAATAATGTCACTAACCTGAGTCGCGCACTCTATCTGCTGCAAAGCCAGGGGCTGATTACGCTCAAACCGGGCTTCAGCGATCCGGCCAGAGATCAGGCCACGCCAAAAGATATCGCCACCAATCCTAAGCACCTGAAGATCCTTGAGGTGGAATCGCCCCAGATCCCGCGCGCGCTGGATGATGTTGACCTGGCGGTCATCAACGGCAACTACGCGCTGGAAGCGGGGCTGACCCCGGCGAAAGATGCGCTGGGGCTGGAAACGGCAAAAAATAACCCGTACGCCAATATTCTGGTTACCACGCCGCAGCTGGCGAACGACCCGCGCATTAAACAGCTGGCGAAGGATCTGGAGTCAAAGCAGGTGGCGGAGTTCATTCAGCAGAACTACAAAGGTTCAGTTATTCCGGTGGCAGGGCATTGATATGATTGAAATTGAGAATGTCACCCGCTGCTATCGTGATGCATCATTCCCGGCGCTGGATAATGTCTCGCTTACTATCCCCGATGGGGCGATATTCGGCATTCTCGGCCGCAGCGGCGCGGGGAAAAGTACCCTGATCCGCTGTCTCAATCTGCTTGAACGCCCTGATGCCGGTCGGGTGATCGTTGACGGTGAGGATATCACGCGCCTGAGCCCGGCGGCCCTGCGCCAGCAGCGCCAGCGCAGCGGTATGATCTTTCAGCATTTCAACCTGTTGCACTCCCGTAACGTGGCAGACAACGTGGCGGTTCCGCTGGAAATCGCCGGTGTCAGAGCCGCACAGCGACGTGAGCGCGTCGCAGAACTGCTGGAACTGGTGGGGCTGAGTGATAAAGCCGCCGCTTTTCCCTCGCAGCTTTCCGGCGGGCAGCAGCAGCGGGTAGGCATTGCGCGCGCGCTGGCGGCAGAGCCGGCCTGGCTGCTGTGTGATGAAGCTACCAGCGCGCTCGACGTGGAGACCACGGCATCGGTGCTGGCGTTGCTGCAGCAGATCAACCAGCAGTTTGGCCTGACCATCGTGATGATCACCCACCAGATGGAGGTGGTGAAAGCGATTTGTGACCACGCGGCACTGCTGGAAAACGGGCGGATTATTGAGAGCGGGGCGCTGAACAGCCTGCTGCGTCAGCCCGGTTCGGTCCTGCGCCAGGCGCTGCTGCACGATCCTCTGGCTGAACAGCGCTTTCTGCAACGTAACGGCATTACCGGAGGTGAGCTGTGCGCGGTAGCGTAGATCTGAATGAATACTGGGCGCTGATGTCGGCGGCGACGCTGGAAACCTTATATATGGTGGCGCTGGCCGGCCTGTTTACGCTGCTGATCGGCCTGCCGCTCGGCGTCTTGCTGAAGGTGGGTCGGTCCGACGGCATTCTTCCGCTTCCGCGTATCAATGCGCTGCTGGGGGCGGTCATCAACACCGGCCGTTCGCTGCCGTTTGTCGTACTGCTGATCGCCCTGATCCCACTGACGCGTATGATTGTCGGAACCACGCTGGGCAGCAGTGCGGCAGTGGTGCCCATCACGATTGGCGCTATCCCGTTCTTTGCCCGTATCGTGGAAAATGCGCTGGACGAGGTAGCCAGAGGTCGCATCGAAGCCATTGTCTCGATGGGCGGCACTGGCTGGCATGTGATCAGTAAAGTCCTGCTGCCGGAAGCGCTTCCTGCGCTGCTGGCAGGGATGACGCTGACGCTGGTGATGCTGATCGGCTTCTCATCAATGGCGGGCGTGATCGGCGGCGGCGGGCTGGGTGACCTGGCGATCCGCTACGGCTATCAGCGTTTCAATCAACCGGTGATGATTGGCACCGTGGCGATGCTGGTGCTGATGGTGCAGGGGGTGCAGATGGCCGGCGACCGTCTGGTTCGCCGTCTGGCGCATCGCCGTTAATATGACAATAACTTGAATAATTTTGGGTATACTGTCTGAATTCGCTTCACTTTTTTCCTTTCAGACAGGATTTGTCATGGAAATACGGAACGTCAACCGGGAACAGCTATGTCAGGCTGCCAGCTTCGGGCTGATTTTTATTGCGCTGTTCGCCATTTTCCCGCTACGTTTGTTGCCCTGTTTTCTCGCCGGCTTCATTGTTTATGAAACCATTCTGGCCCTGACACCGCTGGTTGAACGGCTGGTGAAAGGGCAGATTGCCCGCTGGATCAGCATCATGTTTCTCAGCGTGGTGATTATCCTCTCGCTGGTAACCGGCATCACCAAGCTGATCGGTTTCCTGCTGCATGACTTTCAGAACCCCGCCGCCTTCCACGCCACCGCCAGCAAGCTGCTGGAAGATGCCCAGCACACCCTGTCGCCGGTGATTACCCGCTATCTGCCCTCCGATATCGACGAACTGCAAAATCAGGTGGTGACCTGGCTGCGTGAACACCTTGTCGTGGTGCAGACCTTTGGCCGCAGTGCCGCGCATACCTTTGCCACTATGCTGATTGGGATGCTGCTCGGCGCGATTATCTCGCTGCGTAACAGCAGCGCCAGTCGTCCGGAAGCCCCGCTGAGAGAGGCGATACTTGACCGCCTGACCACGCTGGCCGCCGCGTTTCACAACGTGGTGTTTGCTCAGATAAAAGTATCGCTGGTCAATACCGTGCTGACCTGCGGTTTTCTGTTCGCCGTGCTGCCGCTGTTTGGTCTGCACTTCCCGTTTGCCAAAACGGTGGTGGTGCTGACCTTCATCGCCGGGCTGCTGCCCATTATCGGCAATCTGATCTCGAATACGGTAATTGTGCTGATCGGCCTCTCTATTTCACTGGAGGCCGCCCTGATTGCGCTGATTTACCTGGTGCTGATCCACAAGCTGGAGTACTTCATCAATGCCCGCATTTTTGGCAGCCGCATCAGCGCGAAAACCTGGGAAATCCTGCTGGCGATGCTGGTGTTTGAGTCAGCCTTTGGCCTTGCGGGGGTGGTAGCCGCCCCGGTGTATTACGCCTATCTGAAAGCGGAACTGCGCGCTGCCAGACTGATTTAATCCTGCACTCCCGTCCGGGCGGCTGCCCGGACTGAAGGAGACTGTCCATGTCGCTGTTTTCCACGCTGTTCCATCAAATCTTTATTTCGATGCCGCTGTTTGTGCTGATCGCCCTCGGCTGGCTGCTGGTGCGCTGGCGACAGTGGCCGGAGAGTGTGACCAGCGCCATTAACCGACTGGTGTTCCGCGTGGCGCTTCCTGCGATGCTGTTCCGCCTGATGTGTGACTTCAGCAAGGGACCCCCGGTGGATGCCCGCCTGCTGATCGCATTTTTTGGCGGCTGCCTGCTGGTGTTTATTTTTGGCCGGGTGGTGGCTGCACGGGTGTTTAAACTCGACGGCGTGTCCGGGTCGGTGTTTGCCCTCGGCGGGATCTTCTCCAATAACGTATTGCTCGGCCTGCCGATCGCCAGAGTGATGCTTGGCGACGAGGCGATTCCGTCGGTGGCGCTGGTGCTGGTATTTAATGGTCTGATCCTGTGGACGCTGGCGACCGTCTCGGTCGAGTGGTTTAAACACGGCGCGCTCAACCTGAAAGGGTTTGGTCATACGGCGATTAACGTGCTGAAAAATCCGCTGATTATTGGCATTCTTTCCGGCACCCTGTTCAGTCTGAGCGGGCTGCCGCTGCCGGTATTTATCGACCAGCCGGTCACCATGCTCGGACAGATTGCGGTTCCACTGGCGCTGGTAGCGCTGGGTATGAGCCTGGCGGGATACCGCATCAAAGAGGGACTTGCTGTCAGCTACGCTCTGAGCGGCATTAAACTGATCGTACAGCCGCTGGTGGTGTGGGGGCTGGCGTGGCTGATAGGTCTGCCGCCACTGGAGAGTAAAGTGGTGGTGCTGCTGGCCTCCATGGCCGTTGGCATCAACGTCTATCTGATGTCGCAGCAGTTTAACGCGCTGACCGGGCCCGCGGCGACCAGTATGTTGCTGACAACAATATTCTCAGCCGCGACGACACCGGTTATGATGCTGATGATGGATTGGGCATATGGGTGAGTGAGGGAAAATGTGGGTTTAAAAGCTCTTCTGTAAAACCCGGCAGTTTTACACTGCCACGACCTTCCATGACCCACTTGGTAGACAATCCGGTTAAACCAATGAGTGCCAGTCAGCATTACTTGGGTCATTTCCTTCATTACGCTGTTTCCTGAAGCGCCAATCCCGGATCAGGCAGTTAAAACAGCGTTTTCCCTGTCCTCAACGCGTTTGCCCAGCGTAGTTTGTAGGTCCAGTTCTCATCCAGCGCACCGATGGAAAAAATCATTTTCTTCCTTTTTTCCTCACACATCTTTTTTGCGGCCTGTATGTTCTTCCACATCACTAAACTTCCCGGACTCAGGTCTGAATAACAGGGCTGCACGCCACCGTTAGGAATATCAAAGTATATTTTTTCTGAACTTTCTGAAAACAGAGCAAGATCGATAGCACAAGGGGCATCCCCGATAAAAAGGACCTTGCCAAAAAAAAGATGTCGCAGCGTTTTTATCACATCAAGCAGGTCATTTTTTTCATAACAGCGCACCTGACCTTTGAAACGTGCATTAAATAAATAGAGATAAAGAGCAGCCAGTTCCTCTGCGGAAATAGAGGACTGATCGACACAGATTCCGTCTGATTTAAGAAACCGATTAAATTCATTCCTCCTGTTTTTATCGCTCTTGGGTGAACCTGTTTCTTTCACTATGCACACTTTATTTTTTCTCGCCAGCGTGTAATTAGCATTGATGATATTATCTTTTAGCCGGTGTGAAAGTCGGTTACTTTTTTCCGGAAACCACACTCTGGTGGAGGGTTCAAGCGGAAAAAAAATCTCATCATATGAAAAAGGATAGCGTCTCCAGATATCAGCCCCCAGACTTTTCTCACCAATAACCGGGTAAGCTCCGACAATAACGCCTTCCTTTTCGCAGTGAAAGTAACTGACTTTTTCACCGCTTCTTTTCGCCACAAAATCAACCACATCAGGATGTACGTTGATGCTGCCGCCATACTGCTCAAAGATGTTCCTGTACGTTTCGGCGTTCGAATTTTCCCAGCCAAAAAAAAGTCTTTTTAATCGCCTCATAGATTGTTAGCGTGCTCACCAATAGTCATATTATGAAAAACAGGGTAACTGACTATTATCAAGATTTGTTTAAGGGCAGGGTGAGAACTTTCTCAATAATGCAATATAAACTGTAAAAACACCGGTTAATAATCAACGGCCTTGATTAAATATTGATTATTCCCTGGTTTGGTTATCAATCCCGCTAAGACACCTCGCTGTATCTGACGATATCTAAACTCAGTCTAAACTCTCAAGATTTGCTGATTGACTGACCAGTGGCTTGAAGATAAAAAACCTCTTACCTGCCCCGTTAATAAGGATATTATCATTATGTTGACTAAATTACTGGTTCTGACACTCTCTGCCCCTGTCTGTTTTACGGCCATCGCCGATCCCGAAAAACGCATTTTTACCCCTGAAAATATTAGCGGTGAAATAGGCTTCGGTACGCTGAGCGGCAAAAGCAAAGAGCGTGTGTACGACACAGATACCGGCGGAAAGAAGATCAGTCAGCTCGACTGGCAATACAGCCACGCGGCAATCATTAAGGGCGCTTTAGACTGGGATCTCATGCCCTGGATAGCGATCGGGGCTTCAGGATGGACAACGCTGGCCAGTCGCGGCGGTAAAATGCAGGATACTGACTGGCTCGACGACGACCAGCAGGGCTGGACTGACCGCAGCAAGCACCCGAACAGCCGTTTAAATTTCGCCAATGAATTTGATATTCATCTGACAGGCTGGCTGCTTAATAAGGCGGACTATCGCATTGGCGTGATGGCGGGTTACCAGGAGAGCCGCTACAGCTTCAAATCGACCGGCGGCAGCTACCACTACAGCGACATAGAAACCGGATTACCTGACATCGGATCTTTCCCTTCTGACACCACGGTCATCGGCTATAAACAACGCTTTAAAGTGCCATACATTGGCCTGACAGGGCATTACCGCTATCAGCAGTTTGAGCTTGAGGGGGCGTTTAAATACAGTGGCTGGGTGCGTTCGTCTGATAGCGACCAGCACTACCTGGCAGAGAAAATCTTTAATGACCGTTTCAGGAGGCAGAATTTCTTCTCTCTGGCCGGAAACGTTGGTTACTATCTGACTCCTGATACAAAAGTGTATGTAGAGGGAGCCTGGAACCGTACCACCAATAAAAGAGGGCTCCTTCACCTTGACGACAGCGATGGCAGCGAGCTAACCGTAGACAAGTCAGCCGGCTTAGAAAACTATAACTTCATCACGACGGTCGGTCTGAAGTACGCTTTCTGAATCCAGGGCCGGGAGCGCCTGCTGGCTATTCCATCTGCGTGGCCACCGGCCATCAAAAATAAAAAACCCGGCATACGCCGGGTGGTAAATCTGTACCATTAATGGAACCAGCAACGATCCCGCGATAAGAATAGTCCTAGGTTGCGAAAGCGCCAGTCAAAGCGCAAAAAAAAATTCTCTTTCCCTCTCTGTCGCGTACAAGCGTGATGAATGTTGCGATTTCGTTAAATATAGATTGCTGATAAATCATTTATTTCATTACTCTTCATAACAGTGTGGCGTATTTCATTTTACCCGCACGGACATCATGCCGCCTCTGGAGAAGAATAATGAAACATATGAAAAAACTGCTGCTGGTTGCGGCGCTGAGCTGTTCCACCTCTTCGCTGGCAGAAACTATCGGCGTGTCGATGGCCTATTTTGACCAGAATTTCCTGACCATCATTCGCCAGGCTATCGATAAAGAAGCCAAAGCACGCGGCATTACCGTGCAGTTCGAAGATGCGCGCGGTGACGTGGGCCGTCAGACCGATCAGGTGCAGGCTTTTCTCAGCGCCGGGGTGGATGCCATTATCGTTGACCCGGTGAATTCGGCAGGCACGCCTGCTATGACTAAACTGGTCAGTCAGGCTAAAGTCCCACTGGTGTATGTCAACCGTACGCCGGGTGATAAAACGCTGCCTGCGGGCGTGGTGTTTGTCGGCTCGGATGAAAAACAGTCCGGAACCTTACAGATGGAAGAGCTGGCACGCCTTGCCAACTATCAGGGCAACGTTGGCGTGATGATTGGTAACCTGAGCGATGCCGGGGCACTACAGCGTACCAAAGACGTCGAGATGGTGGTGGCGAAATACCCAAAAATGAAAGTGGTACAGAAGCAGACCGCCAACTACTCCCGCAGCGAAGGTATGGACCTGATGCTGAGCTGGATCAGCAACGGTGAAAAGATTGATATTGTCGCGGCCAATAACGATGAGATGGCGATTGGCGCGATTATGGCGCTTCAACAGTCTGGTAATAAACAGAGTAAAGTGCTGGTCGGCGGCATCGATGCTACCCCGGACGGACTGAACGCGATGGCTTCAGGCAGGATGCAGGTCACGGTGTTTCAGGATGCGGTCGGGCAGGGTAAAGCCTCGGTTGATGTTGCTCAGCGGATGATCAAAGGGGAGAAGGTCAGTTCCTGGCACTGGATACCGTTCGAGCTGGTGACCCCGCAAAACATGAATAAGTATCAGGATAAATAGCCCTCGCTGAGTCCCGCTCCTGCAGCGCCAGCACAGGCTGTAGCGCGGGAAGTTCACCCCTGCGTTGCGCCGGTTATCAGGTTATTATCACCAATTAATCCCTGATCTTTCCCCTACGCCACGCATCTTCTGTTTGCTAAACTGCGCCCATGAATAAAAAATTAATTATTGCCGCCATCCTGGCGGTGGTTGCCAGCTATGCCGGACTGCGCGAGCAGGGGGCGCAGGATAAACCTGCCGCCCGTCACTCACCGTCGGTTTCCACCCGTCAGAGCAGCGGTGACGATATCAGCCAGCTGACGCAGCAGCAGCGCGTGGCGGACTATCTGCGTCAGCACCAGCAGCTTCCGGGTTACTACATCCGCAAAGGCGAAGCGCGCAGCCAGGGCTGGGACCCGTCAAAAGGCAATCTGTGTCAGGTGCTGCCGGGACGTGCGATAGGCGGCGATCGCTTCAGCAACCGCGAAGGGGGCCTGCCGGAGAAAAACGGACGACGCTGGTTTGAAGCAGACGTCAACTACCAGTGCGGGCGGCGCGGGACGGATCGTATGCTCTATTCCAGCGACGGTCTGATCTACGTGACCCGCGACCATTATCGCCACTTCGACCAGGTAAACTGAGATGCAGATGGTGACGTTTGATTTACAGCATATCCGCGATGCCGGTGAGTTTTACCGCCAGTTCGCCCGCCGGTTTGACCTGTGCTACTTCGGTGACAATCTGGATGCGCTGTGGGACATGCTGACAGCGGGCATTCCGCTACCGCTGCGGATTACCTTACGCCACCTGCACCATCATCCGCACCAGGCTGAGCTGGAGCGGATCCTTAGGGTGATGCAGGAAGCGGAAGAGGAGACCGGCGGGGCATTCAGCGTTCGCGTCAACGCCATGCCCGCCGGGGATTAACGACGGATCAGTTTTAAAATCTGCGCCAGCTTCTCGCGCTGTTCCGGGCTGATTTCCCGCGAAGCGGCATAGCCCGCATTCTGCACAATCATCTCATTGAGCCCGACCAGCCAGTCGTAGATATAAAATGCCGCATGATTATTTGGTTTCAGCGCCAGCCGCGTCAGACGCTGCCCCGGACCAAGATTAACGGTCTGCGCTTCCGGTTTGGCAAAGATTTTCTGCCCACGGTTGATACGGCTTTCCGGACGCTGGGCTTCCGCTAGCTGCTGGAAGCCCAGCCAGGCCACGAAATCACCCAGTACGCTCAGCGCACGCGACACCTGGCGGTCAGCAATCTGTTCTGCCGGCAGGCCCTGTGCATCGCTGTCGGCCAGCACCCGCACCAGAGAGTTCTCCAGCTCCTGGCGCACGCTGGCGGTGATCAGCTCTTCTGTCAGCATCTCCAGCGTAGGCTTACTGACGCCGAGCAGCTCCAGCAGCGGGCCGTTATCCGGCAGCAGACGCAGCTGGTTCACCCAGTGGCGGTAAACGCTCTGCGCAAATTCCGCCTCCTGGTCCACCGCCGGGGCGCTGTGATAGCTCGACTGTACGGCGGTCAGCGGCTCGTCGCTTAACAGGTCAATGGTCATTCCGATACCAAAAGGATCGTCCTCGCTGATGCTGTACTCATCGGCGGCGGTGCGTTCGGTACGCAGCTGACGCTGCAGGAACAGGTGACGCAGGGTATCGCGCACCGGCACCAGACGCTCCAGCAGTTCACCGTGCACCCCGGTACGGGTTTGCAGAGCTTTCAGCAGGGTTTCGGCAATGCGCAGGCGCTCCGCCGGATCCTCACCTTCAGCCGCCTGATACCAGCGGCCGAGCAGGTTGTCACTCAGCTCGCGCTGGATCTCCGCCCGCTGTGTGGCGATGCGCGTCAGCTTGCTGTCGGGGCGCACCTCGTTGACCAGATAACCGGCCATACGCTGCACGCCTTTCTCATCCATTGCCAGCATCGCACCCCAGGCATCGCCGGGGTTGCCGACAAAACGCTGCACGGCGGCATCATGATTATGGCCGTGGGTAATGCGCTGGTCGAAGGGGGTCATTGCCCAGATCAAACCCGGTTTGCGTCCGCTGCGCAGGGCGGTGGTTTCGCCCTGCGTCTGCTTCACCCAGAAGTCGAGCAGGCGGCCAATATGGCGGGTTTCATTCCGGTGGGCTGATGCGCTGCACACCAGCAGATGCGTCACGTCCTGCTGCACGGCGGCACGCTGCAACAAATAAGGGCGGCGCGCCTGCAGGAACTCCAGCGCCAGCTCGTGCTGTTCATCGTCCGGCAGCACCGTCAGCTCAATAAAACCAGGGAAGTCGAGCAGATCAACCTCGGTAAACAGTTCTTCGCGCGGCGCGCTGTACAGCGGCAGCAGCACTTCTCGGCTCAGCAACGTCAGCTCTGCCAGCGCCACGTTGACCGGGGCCAGGCTGCGGCCGTTATGGCGCGGGATCACCTGTAACGTCAGGTCGGCGGTAGCGTTAAACTGGCTGACGCCGGAGCTGTTCAGCAGGCTGTAAGAGGGTTCATCCAGCACGCTCAGCGGGGCCAGCACCTGAGGGACGCACGAGAGGTGATGCAGCACGTGGGCCAGCTGGCGATACAGCGCGGTCAGCTGGCGATCTTCACCCCACAGCAGCGAGAACAGGCGGGCGCGATCGTCCACGCCCAGCAGCGGCGCCAACTCCACCGCCTGCGGCCAGAAATGACTTTCCAGCGCGCTGTTGCGTGCCAGGCCGATCTTCAGCGTGTCCCACAGCGCCACCATCTGATGACGATTAACGCCTTCAACCGGTTCCGGCTGGCGGTACATGGCCACATTCTGTACCCGTTCACCCAGTTGGGATTCATCCAGAGGCGTGACAACGTCACTACCGCGCTGCGCGTATTGCAGCGCCAGCACGGCAACCAGCTCGGACTCGTTGAGCAGGGCCAGCTGAACCGGCCAGCTGCTGTCACTGCTCTGCTGCTGACCGCTGAAGCGCATCACCAGATTAGCGGTGTGCTGCTGAGGGTTCAGCTGGCTACTGTAGTCCAGTACGCTGTTGCCCAGTGCGCATTCCAGACGGCCTTTTTCACTCGCTGCCAGTGCGCCAATCAGGTAAGACTTACCCGCCTGCGCCAGCCCAAACAGGCCGATGGCACAGTTTTGTGAGGTGTGGCGTGCCAGCACGCTGGCGTGGTTGTGCTGGCGCAGCAGCTTAATGGCTAAGCGGTCGGCTTCCATATTCAGGCGCGGGGCCTGCTGGCGGTTAAGATCCAGCCACTCCAGCGCCTGCTCAATGCCCTGAGTCAGGGCATCACGCTTTTTATTCGCCTGTGCGCTGAGGATTTTATTGAGAGATTTCATTTTTTATAGACGCTCCCGCTGTCAATCCAGTAATGCGCCATACCTGAGGCGCTGCTGGCCAGCGTATTCAGGCGCAGGCGCAGGTGTTCCAGCGGCACCTGGCTGCCGTCATCAAGAGTGGCATCGGCAATATCAAAACGTTCCGGGCCAAATTCGCCAAACGGACGGCTGACCGCCAGTTTGATACGTAAGACTTTATCCCCGGCGACGCTGCGCGCCAGCTGCGAGTCAACAATGGTCAGCGTATACAGCGGGGACGCTGGCCAGCGGTCGTTATCCAGCTGGCGGAAGCCGAGGGTAATCGCGCCGCGCACCTGGAAACGGCTGCGCACGTCCAGATTAAAGCTCTGCTGATCAAGGTCGATATCGCTGTACCAGACGTTATCCGCCGTCAGCGCACCGGTGCCGTCCAGCATACCCAGATAGCGGATGGTCGAATAGGGCTGGAAATCACCGGCTTTAAACCAGAAATTCGCCAGGCGCAGGTCGAGCGACAGCAGGCAGAGCATCGCGCCGACGGCCGCCGTCGATTTCGGATTCTCGATTTTCCCCTGCTTGTTAAACGGATACCAGTCGTTGGTGTGATAGCCATCCAGCGACAGAATACGGCTCACCGGCAGCGGTTGCAGATGGCGGAACAGCGCCTGCACGCCGGGGAAGCGCGAGGGGCGTCCGGTCAGCAGCAGCACGTCACAATCGTAGACCGCGACCACTTCCGACATGGAACGCAGGCTGTGGGTAATATTCATGCGCGGCGACAGGAACTCGGCGTGCAGCTTGCTGAGACGCACAATCAGCGGTACCGCCAGGATATCAAAGCCCTTGGCTTCGCCCGGCAGCTCGCGCTGAATCTCACGGTTAATATAGTCGAGCAGTTTCTCCGTCGGGGCCTGCGCCAGCAGCTCACCGAAGCGGGCGTCAATTTCTGCCGTCAGGTCGAGCGGATCGAACGTCTCATAGGCTTCGAGGATCGCCTGTCCCAGCGGGATGAACAGCTGTAGCGTCACCTGCTGACGCAGCGTAGAGTGCCCGTCAAGACGGCCTTCGTGGCCAAACAGACGGGTCATTACCGCTTCCGGGTTGACCATGCCGGCCTGCTTGAACGCGGCCTGTAACGCCGGCAGCACGTAAAGCTGGATGACATCCAGCAGGATATCGTCTCCCGCCAGTTTGAAGCCTTCGCGGAACAGCAGGCGCGGCATAATTTTCACGTTATTGCCCACGCCGTCGTCGAGGCGGTACTGAGTGATCGCCAGGTCGGTGGTGCCGCCGCCAATATCAATCGAGGCGATACGCAGGGTTTTTCCTGCCGGTTCGTCCGCCGCGCGGGCGCGATCGGGGCGCGCCATGCTGGCAAAGAAGGCCTCGGCGCGGCCGCCGAAGTTGACCTGGGTTTCGTTATACAGATAAACCATCTGCCCGCAGGTGGCTTCATCCCACTCCATCTGCACGTCCGGCACCGGCACGCTGCTTTTCGCCTTGTCCTGCACGCTGGTGAAGTCGTCGTCCATCGGATGCCAGCCCATCGCTTTCCACACCAGCGCGATGGCTTCCTGCATACGGCGGCGGAAGATCTCACGCTCAGGCTTCGGCATCGCGGAGGGCAGGGTCAGGATAATATTACGCAGCTGGCGTGGGGCGCTGCTGTGCAGCATTTTCTGGCGCTGCAGCGGGCTGTTCATCTGTAGCAGCGCCTGCGCCAGCAGTTCGGAGAGCATCAGGCTCATCACTGAACTACGGCTGTAGTGCGGGGCGAACACCGGCAGACGCTCTTCCAGCGGAATACTGTACAGCGGCTGGCCTTCGTCATTGATCAGATAGGTCAGCGGCAGTGCGGTGGCCAGCGGCTCCTGCTGCACGTTGCCCGGCGTGCGGCTGAAGCGCCAGCCCGGCGTATAGCTCTCTTCATCCCACAGGTAGCGGCGCGGGCTGGAGAGGCCGGTGGCCCCCTCCGTACCAAGGCGCTGTAAGGCCAGTTGCCCGGCTTCACGCCCGACACGGGTGATGGACGGCCAGATAAAGGCATCATCGCGTCCGCTTTCCAGCGAGAAATTCTGCTTGCCGAAGCTGGCCTGGGCGAACTCCACGCGGCTTTCAAACAGCTCGTTATACAGCTGATGGGGTTCACTGAGGTTGCGCATCTGTAATTCGTAAGTGTGCTTCAGCCCCTGGTGGTCGTCCACATGGTCTTCAACCATAATGCCGCAGGTGTGTGAGTTCCCCACGTCGAGGATGAGATCCACGGCAATCGCCGGTTCCTGCAGTGTCGCCGCGCTGATTTTCAGCTCCGGCACCGACAGCTGCTGCCCCAGCAGATGCAGAATATTCAGATAGTGCGCCTGGTATTCAAATTCGCGCAGCGAAGCTTTGATATTGACCTGCGGGCGCTGTTCCAGCGCGGCGGCCGCCTGGCTGAAGCTTTCACGCAGCCAGCCGTCAACCCAGGTGTGGTCGAGGAACTCACCCAGCTCATCGCTGCGGTGTGCCAGCGCAAAGTTCACGCCGTTTTTCACATCATTTTCGTTCAGCGCCAGCGACTCATCGGCGCCATCCGCCCAGACTCTGGTATCAAATGCCAGCACCACGCGGTGGGTGTTGCCGTTAGCATCCGTTTTATCCAGCGCTACCACGCGTACGCGCGCCCAGTTATCAGGGCCGCCAATAAAGGTACGCGGCGGATTAAAGCGGAAAAAGGGCAGCGGCAGCCACTGGCCGTTCAGCAGCTTCAGCGACTGTGCCAGCGGGAAGCTTGACTCCGGCTTCACCACTTCAGGAGGCGTACCCGCCGCCTGAGGCAGCAGATACTTTCCGGTCTGGGCATTGTAGTTGAGGCGCAGCAGCGGGCCGTTCGCCGTCTGGCGGACGAATTTACCCGGCCAGTCGGCATTCAGATCGGCGGTCAGGGCAAAGTCGAGGAACTGGATGCCGCTGTTCTGTACCAGCGTCATGTTCGGTTTGAAATCAGCAATTGTCGCCAGCATTATGATTTACTCTCACGCTTCATGGTCATCGGCAGCACGGTGTCGGCATTGTAGCTGCCGCTGCACTCGGCAGGTCCGGTCAGACCCTGTTTACACACCAGCTCAGGCATCTGATAGCGCGAACCGTCGCTGCAACGCGCCTTAGTGCGGCTGTTAATCACCAGGTTACCGGAAGACATCAGCCCGGCGAACACGTCTACCTTGCAGCTCACGCCGTCACCCTGGGTGATGCGCGCCGTGCCTTTGCCGTTTTTCATCTGGTATTTCAGCATCGGCGGGGTGCCGGTCGGCAGGTTTTTCTGCACCAGCACGCGCCAGTTGCCGTTGAGGAATTTGGTTGAGCCAATTTTTACCGCATCACCCGGTAATACCAGGTCATCTTTGGCTACCGGTCGAGCATCGGTGGCAGATTCAGGGGCGGTAACTGGCGCGGGTTCTGAGACCGCTGCGGGTGCCGCAACCGGCGCAATCACCGCCGCCGCCAGCGGTAGCGTAGTGGTTTTTACCGCAGCCACAGGCGGCTTTTCAGCAACAGCGGCTAGCGCAGGTTGAGGAGCCGGTGACTGATCGGCCGGCGCTGCCTGAGCGGCGACCGGGGCTTCCGGGGCCGCTTCCGCGGGTTTGTCGCTGCCCTTTTTCATCTGCACGCCAAAGGTCACCAGCAGCGCCACGGCAGGAATAATCCAGCTGTAGCGCAGCCAGGCTTTTGCCTGAGGCTTTGCCACCGCCGCAGGAGCGGCAGGCTGAGATTCGGTCATTACCTCTTCTTCCGGTTCGTCGATAATCTCCAGGGCAGGCATTGGCGGGACGACCACCGCAGGCGGTTCAGGAGGGGCAGGTGGAACCGGATCGGGCGTAATCAGCGGGGCTATTACCGGGGAAACGGATGCCGCAATTGACGGTGGCGTCACCAGCGCGGCAGGCGCGAGGCGCGACAGGCCGGGCGGGGGAAGAACCTCTTCTTCCATACGCAGGCAGTCGAAGGCATCCTGACGCGATTTTTTATCCAGGCTGACAAAGCCCCAGAAGGTGATAACCGGCTTGCCGCCGACCAGGTAAACATAGTTCTGGTCGGGAAACTGCAGAGCTTTATTCAGCAGGGCACCGAACAGTTTCTGGCTGGGTTTCTCGGACTGCTGGGCACGTTCGCCTATCTCCGCAATGGCGGTCTGGCAGGCCAGCAGCTGATTGAGTGCGGTGGTGCGGGCGCTGTTGCTGGCGGCAGCCCAGGAAGTCACTTTACCGTCAACCGGGGAATACCAGTCCAGGCGATTGCCGGCATCGTTTGGCTGAGGGATCGCCAGGCAGTCAGCAATTTGTGACTGTTTTCTCAGGCGCAGGGTTTCGCGCAGTTGCAATGCCGACAGATAAACCGGCTGCCCGTTCTCGCCAAGAGCGAGAACAGCGTCAAGATTACCGCTGCGTAAGAAGATTTTTGCCACGCAAAAGACCTTATAGTCAGAGTTCGGAAGAAAAAGCGTGAGTAATCAGGATACTTTAGTACCAGGTGACTTAAATCAAATGCGCAAATAAGCGATGAAACGCCACAGTACTCAGGCCATAGCCTGGCAAATCCGTCACAGCTACCCAGCGGCAGACAAGCCGGCCGCCGCCGGTCATCACCTTAAACGGGCAATATCACCGGAGGTAATCGCGTCCAGATTCCGGGTGATTTTCTCCACTGGCCAGTCCCACCAGGCAATAGCCTCCAGCCCGGCAATCACCTCGTCACTGAAGCGGGTGCGGATCACCTTCGCCGGATTGCCGCCGACAATGCTGTAGGGCGGAACATCAGACACCACCACCGATCGCGAAGAGATAATGGCACCGTTGCCGATCTTTACGCCCGGCATAATCAGGCTCTCATAGCCAAACCAGACATCATTTCCGACGCAGGTATCACCTTTGTAAGGCAGATCGCCGGGCTGCGGTGCCGCGCTTTCCCAGCCGTGGCCAAAAATAAAGAAGGGATAGGTCGAAAGGCCAGAGGTCTTATGGTTGGCGCCGTTCATGATAAATTTCACCCCGCGCGCCAGCGCGCAGAACTTGCCGATAATCAGCTTGTCGCCAATAAACGGGTAGTGATAGAGCACATTGCGCTCGAACCCTTCTGAATCCTCCGGGTCATCATAGTAGGTATAGTCACCAATGATGATGTTTGGGTTAGTGACGCTGTTTTTGATAAAGCACACCTGCGGGAAGTCCGGCAGGGGGTGTTTTTCGTCGGGATCGGGTCCGTGCATTAATGCCTCCTGGACGGGTAAAGTAAAGAGAGTGTAATTCAGAGGATACCGAACCCCCTAAGCTGTATTCACGCGAACAGTGACGTTATGATAGCAGCGCCAAATCCGGCAGAGGAGAATTCGCCATAATGTTGTATCGTTTTACTCTGGCAGCTGTCGTTGCCGCCACCACGCTGACAGGTTGCGCTGCCTTTAAATCTGCATCGGGTACCGCCCCTGTTTCAACAGCGACGCAGGCTGCTGATACGCCCGCTGCTGCTGCTCCGCCTGCGCAACCCGTACAGCCAGAACAGTCCGCACAGACCGAACAGCCTGCTCAGGCTGAACAGCCGGTACAGACGCAGCCGATCACCGCGCCCGGAGCCGTGACCGAATCCGCCCCGGCTCCGGTGGCAGAGCCGGCGCACGCAGAGACGCAAACCAGCGCAGCGCCGGCAACGGCCGATGCGGCACCTGAAGCGCCAGCGGCAACCGCTGCGACCAGCACACCTGCTGCTGCCAGCGCTGCGTCGCCTGAAGCGCCAGTCAAAGAAGAGAAGATTTCCGCCGCTGAAAGCACCAAAGCCGTCGCGCCGTTCAGCAGCGGTCCGACGCAGATTGACGTTTCTCATATCGTCACCCGTGCAGACGATGGTTCTTCGATCACGCTGACCATTGACGGTACTGAAGCGGGCATCCTGAAGCGCGGTGAAAAACGTGCGGTGTTTGTTGAGCCGGGGACGCATAAAGTGGGCGGCTATGTGCAGACGCTGTTCGGCCTGGGGCGCGTAACGATTCCGCCGGTAGAGATCACCACCACGCCGGGTAAAGTGAAGAACGTGTCTTACTCTGTGACCCGAACCCGGCCCGCCTTCACCGAAGCGAAAGACAGTACCAGCACGCCGGGCTGACCGCTTTTCGCTGTGCTCAGACCATAAAAAAGGGCGATCCAGAGGATCGCCCTTTTTACGTCAGATAAACTTACAGCGCCATATCGTGCTGTGGGCTCTCTGCGCGTTTTTCCGTCTGAGCAGGCGCTTCCGTCTGCTTGTGGTCCATATCGATAACCGGTGGCTTAACCAGCTGCAGGGTGGCTGCGGTATCATCCCACACCTGCTGAGTCAGCGCGCTGTTGCCATTTAACTGCTGGCCATAGCTCGGCACGATGGTACGGATCTTGCTCTGCCACTCTGGTGAATTGAACTGCTCCGGGAACAGCTTTTTCATCACGTTCAGGGCAATCGGTGCCGCCGTTGATGCACCAGGAGAGGCACCCAGCAAGGCCGCCAGGGTTTTCTGCTGATCGGTCACAATTTCAGTACCCAGCTTCAGCACGCCGCCTTTATCTTCATCTTTCTTAATAATCTGCACGCGCTGACCGGCCTGGATCAGTTTCCAGTCTTCTTTCCGCGCAGCCGGGTAGTACTCTTTCAGCGCTTCAAAGCGGTCGTCGTCATCCAGCATCACCTGGCCAATCAGGTATTTCACCAGATCGAAATTATCCATGCCCACGTGGGTCATTGGCATAAAGTTGCTGGTGGTGGTGGTGCTTAACAGATCGAACAGCGAGCCATTTTTCAGGAACTTGGTCGAGAAGGTGGCGAACGGTCCAAACAGTACCACGCGCTTGCCGTCAAGGAAGCGGGCATCCAGGTGCGGAACGGACATCGGTGGCGCGCCAACGGAAGCCTGACCGTACACTTTTTCGGTATGCTGTTTGGTGATCTCCGGGTTTTCAGTGACCAGGAATGAACCCCCTACCGGGAAGCCAGCGTAGTTATCTGCTTCCGGGATACCGGTTTTCTGCAGCAGTTTAAGCGCGCCGCCGCCGGCACCGATAAACACGTATTTCGCATCAACGCTGTGCTCTTCGCCGCTTTTAACATCGGTGATGGTCACATGCCAGGTGTTATCGGCATTACGTTTGAAGTCCGTGGCTTCTGCTGACGTTTCCAGCGTAAAGTTTTTGTCTTTCTTCAGGCTGCCAATCAGCTGACGGGTAATTTCACCGTAGTTCACGTCCGTCCCGACCGGCGTCCAGGTGGCAGCGACTTTCTGCTGCGGATCGCGGCCTTCCATGGTCAGAGGTGCCCACTGTTTAATCTGGTTCTGGTCAGTGGAGAACTTCATGCCCTGGAACAGGGTGGTCTGCTGCAGCGCTTCATAACGCTTAGTCAGGTAGTTGACGTTAGTGTCACCCCAGACCAGGCTCATATGCGGCGTGGAATTAATAAATGAACGCGGATTATTCAGGATGCCGCGCTTCACCTGAGCGGTCCAGAACTGGCGGGAAATCATAAACTGTTCATTGATATCCAGCGCTTTGCTGACATCAATAGAGCCGTCCGGGCGCTCCGGAGTATAGTTCAACTCCATATTGGCAGAGTGACCCGTACCGGCGTTATTCCAGCCGTTAGACGATTCAAGCGCCACGCCGTCCAGCTTCTCGACCATCAGCTGTTTCCAGCCCGGCTGCAGTTCCTGTAACCAGGTCCCTAAGGAAGCGCTCATGATACCGCCACCGATCAATAGTACGTCGGTTTTCTGCGTTACCGGTGTTTCAGCCCAGGTACTGGTGCAAACCAGCAGCGCTGACAAAGAAAGCAGGGGAATCGTTTTTTTTGAGTAAGACATAGCAGTATGAATATCTATATAAGTTTAAAAAATTGAGGGTGATATTTTAACGAAATTGATTAGAAAGTTAAGGAATATTTGGATATTTTAAATGTAGCACTCTTTTTAGGGTTAAATTTAACATTCAACTAATTCAAATTAATCCATAAATTCTATAAAAATCAAATGTTTGATAAAATAATAAATATACTCACAGTGAGCCATGTTATCGGCAGGAATATAACAAGCTTGCGCTTACTCTAATTACATAAGTCTGAAAATAATTAATAAATCATGATACTTTTTTAACCGTCATGATAATTAGTGGATCGAGGCCGGATTGAATAAAAATAAGTCCGGCGGAGAGTTTTATCAATAAGTGTCATTTCCGGCGCTTAATTCAGCGGGCTTGTAATCTTTTCAGGATCGGCGCAAATTCTGGCGTAGCCTTGCGTGGGACCGTGTCAGGCAGGTTTTTTTCCACCGCCTGCCAGTATTTCCACGGCACTTTCTGGTGGCCAAGCTCATAGTCCATACCATCCCAGGCGTCTTCACGAAAGCTGTAAAATGCCCAGTGCGCCCGGCGGCGATCCAGCGCCAGTAACACATCTTCCAGCCAACGGGTACACCCTTGCAGCGTGCGGACACAGCCAAATTCACCGGCAACAATACGGTTTGCCGGAAGCTGATGTTGCTCAGCCCACTGATACGGCGCGTCCATCCACTGTGTCACGGTGCTGGCATCCCACGCTACCCGCTTACCGCCAAAGGTCACCTCACCCGGATAGACAAAAGGGGTGACGCGGCGGGCGTTGGGCGCGCTGGTAAAATCATAGGGTTCATACATATGGAAGCTGTATAACACCCGACTATCGCTGAGCGGGGCAGACCAGCCGGAAAAACCGCGCGCGGACGCATACCAGCCGCCGTCAACCATCAGCGGCGTTTTGCTGTCAACGCTGCGGATGGCGCTAATCACCTGCTGATAAAAAGCAGGCAGGTCACGCGCGCTGCCGTGCTGTTGCTGATACCAGTCACGCAGCTGTTGCACCGACGCCTGTTCGCTGAGGCCGCTGGTCTTTTCCGGTGCCGGTTCATTGACCAGATTATAGGCGGCGATACCCGGCTGATCTTTCAGTGCCAGCGCCAGATCGCGCCAGAAGCGAGCCGCCGACGCCCAGCGTTTTTTATCCTGCCACAGCCGGTCGTCAAACTGCCCGCCGTTATTTTGCGACCAGCGCATCCACGGCAGTGACAGAGGGGCGATCACCACTTTCAACCCGGCTTTGTCTGCCCGCGTCAGGACCTGCTTCAGCGTGGCGAGATCGACCTGCGAAAGCTGCTGGTAATTATCCGCATCGCCAATCAGAAAATCCCGGCCTTCAGGTTGCCATTTATCCCATGAAATCCGCACCCAGCTGGCACCATAACCCCGCAGGCTGTCAAAGTAGGCCTGATCCGGCGGCAGACGGTTAAAGCTGTTACCGCCGTGGCGGGGGGTATCCCAGAAGGTGATTAAATCCGCCGCCTGCACGGTCACCGGCAGCAGCGCGGCCAGCAATATCATTCGCATTTTCATCATTAATTCCCTTTTGTTTGGTTGCCGGAGTTGTACCTTATCTGGCTCAAATCAGGACCATTTTTTAATCATAAATCCGTATCACTTCACGCATTTAACGCGCGACGGCAAAAAACTTCATCACTGGACGCTGCCCCGACAGGCAAATTTCACCTGTCCAGACAGTTATCACTCACCGCATATCTCTTACAGGAAATAGTTAATTAAATGTGTTTTTATTCGATGATGAATGGGGGGGGTTAAGGCCATTTATCACACTTATCTCATCATATCTCACAGAAAAGTCCGTTAGAACAATATGATTTCATTCAGTGGTTTAACACAAATTAAATGGAATTTTCTTATATATATCATAAAGAAAGGATCTTGCGCCTTCCGCTGAAATTGCTATATTGCCGTGCTGGCGGCTAAACGGAAGTGTCGCGCCGGGTGGTCTCTTATCATAATTGATGATTAAAAATTATTAATGAAATATAGAGCCGGGCAATATCAGCCATAGGTAAACTTCAGCGATTAATTATTCAGGTGACATGTTTTCAAGGAGCGAAAAACAATGGTCATGACCCATTTCATGCAAACCGCAGCATCTGCCATTGCTGGCACGCTTAACCGTTATCGGCTGGATATTCCTTCCTGCACGTCGCCTCTGGACGTTGAGGACTTCAACGGATTGGAAGCTCTGAGTGAGAATTATCACTACGAGATTCACTTTACCAGTCCGGATAAAGATATCGACGCCGCCTCTATGCTGCGTAAAGCCGCCACCCTGACGATGGGGACCGGGGTACTGACCCGCCTGAGCGGCAAAAAAATCGTCCACGGCTATATCACTGACTTTCGCCGCCTGTCCGGCTCAGCCGATCAGGCGGCTTATCTGATCGTTATCGAGCCTTACCTGGCGCTGCTGCATAAGCAATATCGTACGCACCGCTTCTTTGTGAACCGTTCGGTGCGCGAAGTGGTTCAGCAAATCATGCAGGAGCACGGTTTCCACGACTGGGAGTATGAATTCAGTCTGAAGCAGGATTATCCGAAGCGCGGGCAGATCAACCAGTATCAGGAAAGTGACCTGCAGTTTATCCGGCGTATTCTCAGTGAAGTGGGCATCTTTTACTGGTTTTCGCTCCAGCCGGATACGCAGACCGAAGTCATTCATTTTGCCGACAGCCAGAGTGCGCTGACCTTTGGTAAAAAGCTGCCGCTCAGCAGTCCCTCAGGCATGAGTGACTCAGGAAAAGAGTCAGTCTGGGGGCTGAACATTATCCACAACGTGGTAGAGGCGGGCGTCACCAGCAAAGATTATAACCACCGGGACGCCCACCGCATCCTGCGTTCGGCTCCGGCTGATATGACGCGCGGTGAGGGTGAAGATATCAATTACGGCCAGGTCTATCACTACCGCCCGCGCCATTCCGAACGCGGCGACAAATTCACCCCGACGGCAGAAACGGCAAATTTCTACGCCCGGCTGGACCATGAGCGTTTTCTTTCCCGGCAGGTGCTGATTACCGGGGTCTGTAACGACGCAATGCTGGGGCCGGCCCAGGAGCTGACCGTTACCGACGGCGCGGTGGCGACGCTGCCCGCCGTGCTTCAGGAGCCGTTAGTGATTACCCGCATCCACGTGACCGCCAGCCGCAAGTCGGCGCTGAGTTCATCATTTACCGCCGTACCCTGGAGCGAAACCGTCTGCTGGCGGCCGGCACTGCTACCGCGGCCAAAAGTCAGCGGCACTATGACCGCGCGCGTGACCAGCGCGAAAAAGCAGGATAGTTACGCGTGGCAGGACGACGCCGGCCTGTACCGCGTGATGTTCGATGCGGATGAAGATGGCCGCGCTCCGGGGCAGGAAAGTATGCCGGTACGCCTGGCGAAACCCTACGGCGGCTACAGCTACGGCATGCACTTCCCGCTGATCCAGGGTACGGAAGTGGCGATCGCCTTCCACGAGGGTGACCCGGACCGGCCGTATATCGCCCATGCACTGCACGACTCGCGCCACCCGGATCACGTGACCGCTGACAATAACACCCGCAACGTGATCCGTACCGCCGGGCTGAACAAGCTGCGTATGGAGGACAAGCGCGGCGAGGAGCACATCAAGCTCAGCACCGAGTACGGCGGTAAGACGCAGCTCAATCTGGGGCATAACGTTGATAGCAAACGCGTGCTGCGCGGTGAAGGAGCAGAGCTGAGGACCGATAAGCATCTCTCGCTGCGTGGGGGGGCCGGGGTGTTTATCACTGCAGATCGGCAGGCTGACGTTGACGGGCAGATGCTGGAGATGGAAGAGGCCGTCCGTCAGCTGGAACAGGCTCTGGCGCTGGCGCGCAGCATGGCCAAAGCAGCAGCCACAGCGAGGGGCACACAAGGTGATGTGGGCAGCCAGCAGCAGCTTAACGCCTCGCTACGCGATTTAACCTCACCGGGAATGTTGCTGCACGCACCGCAGGGGATCGGTATGGTCAGCCCCCGCTCGCTGCGTATTGCATCGGGAGGGGAAAGTGTCGGCATCATGTCAGGCCACAATACGGATATCAGCACCGGGCAGTCATTTACCGTGGCAGCAGGTGAGGCGGTGAGTCTGCTGGCAGGCGGGCAGGGCATGCAACTGCTGGCCGCAAAGGGCCGGTTGGCGATCCAGGCGCAAAGCGATGCGTTATCCCTCAGCGCGCAAAAGGATATCGATATCCAGAGTACAGAAGGCAGGATGACGATCTCTTCGGCTCAGGAACTGGTCCTGACCTGCGGTGGGGCGTATATAAAGTTAAGCGGTGGCAATATCGAACTGGGCGCACCGGGTAATATTCTGCTGAAATCCGTTAACGCGCAAAAGATGGGACCGGCCAGTATCAATGTCACGCCGAAGCCCTTACCCACAGGCTATGGCGGCGGATTCATTCTCACCGATGAGGACGGAATACCACAGCCATCAACCCCCTACTGGATCACTACGGCAAAGGGCGAAGTCCTGCAGGGTGTCACCGACGCTGATGGCAAAACAGTTGAAGTGAATACATTAAGACCCTCTGCGATGAAGGTGGAGTTTGGCAAAACCAAAAGAAGCGCCGATCGGCAGGAAAGCCAGGGAGAGGAAAAATGACAGAGTATCAGGGATTCGACGTTGATGACGCAGAGCACAAAACCACCATTCACTATAACTGGAAAACGGTGGTCGGAAAGAAAAAACCGCTGCGCGGCATCACCCTGACCATTGGCCTGTTCTTCGATGGCACGGGTAATAACCGCGAAAATACGGCGTCACGCCTGCTGAAGTTTAACCAGTGCAGCGCGCCCCATCTGGGGATTAATCAAAAAGATGCGCAGAGCTGCCAGGACTTTCTCGACTATATCAATAAGGACCGTTTTTCCAACGGCAGCTATCGGGGATATTACTCAAATATTCACTGGTTAAATCAGCTTTATAAACCAGACCAGTCTTTGTCTGAAGAGCAAACCAACGCGCAAATTAAAACCTACATATCCGGAATAGGTACCGCAGCGGGGGAATCCGACTCCTCAATCGGTATGGGAACAGGCAGCAGTCTTCTCGACGTGTTTGAAGGGGTGATAACCAAAACCGATGAGGCTATAAAGGGGTTGACCAGTGCAGTCGCTGAGTTTATGGATTTTAATCCTGATGCCGATTTCTGTATTGCAAAAGTGATGTTTGACGTATTTGGATTCAGCCGGGGAGCCGCCGCGGCGCGCCACTTTGCAAACCGCGTGATGGATCAGGACCCGGCCATTGCCGGCGCCATTTCGGCAGGGCTGAAAGGGGATTTTTACGACGGTAAACCCTCCGGAGAGGTGCGTTTTCTCGGCCTCTTCGACACCGTGGCGGCCATTGGCGGCATCGGTAACTTCTTCGATATCAACGGACGCAGCAGCCTGCGGGTCAGGCTGGAGCTGCCCCCGTCAGTCGCGCAGAAAGTGTTCCAGATTACCGCCCTCAACGAATACCGCTATAACTTCAGTCTGAACAGTATTCAGGGCATGTGGCCAGAGCTGGCCCTGCCGGGGGCGCACTCCGATATCGGTGGGGGTTATAACCCGGTGGGGTCGCCGCTGCAGGAAAATGAGAGCCAGTTTATCACCTGTCCGCAGTTTGAAACTGTCAGCGACGATACCCGGGAAATCGACACCCGGGTGTACCGCAGGGCGGAGCAGGCCAGAGAACAGCTGATTACGCTGCCAGCATTCAGGCTGCTGGTGCCCCACTGCAAAATCACCACCAAAACCTGTTCCGTTGGCATTGTGAGCAGTCAAAGCCGGCGCAGCGGCATGATCGAAAAACAGGTCGGCGCGGCGGTATTTCTTGAGCGCACGGCGATCCCCAATGACTGGGCGAAGGTCAGCCTGCGCGTGATGCTCGATGCCGCTCAGGAGGCAGGGGCGCTGTTTAGCCCGATCGACCCGGAAAACCCAGATACGAAGCTTCCCGCAGAACTCATTTGCCTGGCTGATAAAGCCGTTGCCCAGGGCAAGGCCGTTCGCCTTGGACGGACTCCTCAACCATTTACGCATGATGACCTGCTGACTATCGGGCGCTATATCCACTGCTCAGCCAACTGGAACATCGAGTCAGACCGGAACTTATGGGTTGACCCTGAAAGCGGTGAGATCTTTATTCACCGCTTTGGTCCCAAAGAAGATAAGGCGTTTGTCTGCCCCAATAAGCCCGCCGAGGGCTGGGTCCGTTCGGTGTGGTATATGGACGATCAGCAGAAACTGCATGACAGTGCAAAAACAGGGCTCACCACACCGGTAGATTAATCGACCCCGGATAAGGATATACCAATGATGAAAAGTCGTATCGCCCTCTGCCTGCTGGCGTTGTTGACGGGCTGTACCGGGCCGGGAACAGTGCCAGACACCACCGAATGGGGCTATAAAAAGCTGCCGTACAGGGAGTGGAAGTTTCTGTTTATCTACCCGAAAGCGCTGCCCGCCCTGGCCACCGGGGCGCTGATGGTGGACGGCGCGGGCTACAAGACCACGTTCCAGTACGTCGATAATACCGAAGCGAGCAGTGTCAGCGTCGGGCGCTGGAATGAGCATCTGGGCGCCACGCAGGCTTACTACAACAAAGGCAGGGCGCTGCCGCTGATGCTGCGCTTCTGCTGGGACTCGGTGATCGATAAAAAAAGCTATGAAACCCAGGTGAACTTCAGCGCGGGCACCTGGGAGCAGATGACCACCCTGTATACCGACAGCTACCGACCGGATGAGCAGTACTACCGTTCTGTCATGATTATTGGCCTGGCGCCGGGCGGCAGGGTGAGCGTATGGCTGGGTGACAGGGGGGACCCGGTGGTGGCGCAGTCGGATGCGAAAATCACCACGGTATCAGGCGAACAGATGAAGATGTGCAGGGGCGTGACCAAACATCCTGATGGTTATGTTTATTACGGGGACACACCTGAGTTTATCAAAGGCAAAACCTATCCCTACGGCAGCTGGTAGGCGTGGCATCAGGGTACAAAAATATACCCGCTGGATGATTTCGTGGCTGGGGCTGCCAGCAATAGGTTTAATCAGCAGCAAGGGGTTGACAGGGCCGACCTGCATCAGGTCGGCCCTGTCACGATCAGCCCAGCGCCAGCGCCGCAGTTAATCCGGCAATCTCCTGGCGCAGTCGCGCCTGTAGCGCCGGTTTCTGATGGCGCGGTTTACGCATCAGCTCCGCTGCCAGCTGCTGTTCCAGCGCCACCAGCTTTTCCAGCAGGTCGTCTTCATGCGAAACGGTCGGGGCTTCTTTCACCTTCAGTGCGCTGTCCTGCTGCTCCGGTAACGCCGCCGACATCGCCGTATACAGCGCCCCGACGTCGTGCCACTCACTAATTTGCCCGTCTGCGACCCACCAGAAACGATTGCAGCTGGCGGCGATCAGCTCGCGATCGTGGCTGACCAGTAGCACGGCACCCTCAAACTGGCACAGCGTTTCCGCCAGCTGCTGTTTACCGTCCATATCCAGATGGTTGGTGGGTTCATCGAGCATCAGCAGCGCATAGCGCGCCAGCGACAGTCCGACGAACAGCAGCCGTGAACGCTCGCCGCCGCTTAGCGAACCGACCTGCTGCTGATGGCGTGGCCAGGTAAACCCGGCAGCGATAAGCGCCATCTTGCGCTGATCGTCGGTTAACGGTGCAAAAGGCAGCAGGGCATCCGTCAGGCTGTCATCATCATTAAGCTGATGGAGCTGCTGATCGTAGTAGCCGATGGTCAGCCGGGGATGGAAAACCACCCCCACGGGTAACTGGAGCCACGACTGCCACAGCGTTTTCAGCAGCGAAGACTTACCGCTGCCGTTGGCGCCGAGAATGGCGATCCGGTCGCCGCTTTTTACCCGCAGATTATCCAGCACATACAGCGCCGGGGCTTCAGGCGCAGGGCGCACTTGCAGCCCGCTGAATTCCAGCAGCCGGTCAGCGATCAGCTTCTCGCCGTTAAGCCGCAGCGTCCACGGCGTTCCGGCACTGAGGATGGTTTGATCGTCGCGCAGCCGTTCTGTCTGCTTCTCCATCTGCTTCGCCTTGCGCGCCAGTTTTTCGTTATCATAAACCTGGCCCCAGACCGCCAGCCGCTTTGCGCTTTTTTCCAGACGGTCGATCTCCTTCTGCTCAGACTGGCGGCGCAGACGGTCGCTTTCATCGCTCAGCGCCAGCTCTGCCAGCGCCTGGCTACAGGGCAGGCGAACGACATGCAGGGTGCCATCCCGCAATATCCAGCTGCAGTTGGTGACGTTATCCAGCAGCGGCCTGTCGTGCGACACCATAATAAAACTGCCGCGCCACTGTTGCAGAAACCCCTCCAGCCACAGCAGGGTCGGCAGGTCGAGGTGGTTACCCGGTTCATCGAGCAGCAGCAGGTCGGGCTGCATAATCAGCGCCCGTGCCAGCATCAGTCGGGTATGCTGGCCCCCGCTCAGGGTGCTGACCGCCTGGTCCCAGCCCGTGCTGGCAAAGCCCAACTGTTCCAGCAGGCGTTCCACCTGCCACCGTTCGCTGACGCGCTGTTCCGCCGGCAGTTTTTCTGCGACGGCCTCACACAGCGACAGGCGGGCGATCGCCGGTGACAGATGCTGTTCCGTCACCGCCAGCAGGCAGCGGCCAGAGCGGGTAACTTCACCCTGCGTAGCGGCCAGCGTGCCCGCAAGCAGACGCAGGAGGGTACTTTTACCGCAGCCGTTATAACCAGTCAGCCCGATGCGGTCACCCTGTCTCAGGGTAAAGGTGATATCGGTAAACAGTGGCCCCTGCGGGGTATCAAAACGAAGAGAGTGTGCAGAAAGTAAGGTATTCATTGCTTGATCCAGAGTTACAGGCAAAGAGATGCCCGTCGTCAAAAAACGCTGACGACAACCCGGAAAGCCGGAGGGAAGGGAATGACAGAGTTAAGCTTCGCTCAGGCAGGAGTTATCGCAGCACGATGCCGGAAACGCCTGAGATAAGCCAGTCGCCAAGAGTCTGTGAAAATTTTTTCATTTCACGATCGATCATGGGGGCCTCCTTATTTTTAGGTTAGGGGTTAATAAGTGCTCAGAGTGTAGCAAATTTAATTTTTTTTTCGAATAGAAAGCGGCTCTCGTGCGTTAACTCGTTATCTTCCACAACCACAGGAAAGCGCATGCGACGTCTTTAATGCCGCCGCTCCTTTCCTGTTAACAGGGTTAACATCATGAATAAACTGACATTAACAATGACACTCCCGGCCATACTGCTGGCACTGTATGCCCCGCTGACGCTGGCAATGGGGGATAACAGCAGCGAGAGCAAAACGCCGGACTGCCCGAAAGGCCAGGTCTATGACAGCAACAGCAAACAGTGCGTACCGGAGAAAACCAGCCGCCTCAGCGACGATGATAAAACCCGTTACGCCTATCATCTGGCAAAAAAAGGGGAGTATCAGTCGGCGCTCAACCTGCTGGATACCCTGAAAAACCCGGATACGCGCGAAGCCTGGAATTACCGGGGTTATGCCACACGTAAACTGGGGCGCACGGATGAGGGAATCAGCTATTATCAGCGTTCAGTGGCACTTGACCCCCGCTATGCCAGAGTGCGCGAGTACCTGGGTGAAGCCTGGATGATTAAAGGGCGGCCAGACCTGGCGCGGGCGCAGCTTGCCACGATTAAGTCGCTGTGCGGCGTGAATTGTGAAGAGTACCGGGATCTGCAGGCCGCCATTAACGGCCATCCTGAATCCTGACGGTTAACCGACGCGGAGGGTGAGAAAATCACCACAACTGAAGTCCGACAACAGCTGGCAGCCCATCTCCCGCGCCTGTGGCGTTACGGAATGGTGCTGTCGCACAATCGTGATGTGGCCGAAGAACTGGTGCAGAGTACCTGCGTCCGGGCGCTGGAGCGCAGCGCCCAGTTTACTCCGGGAACACGCATTGACCGCTGGCTGTTCACGCTGCTGCACTCCATCTGGATCAATGACCTGCGGGCACAGCGTGTGCGTCTCGGGCAAGGATTTGTCGACAGTGACGATCTTCACGCCCCGGATACCCGGCAACGCGACGACGACCGTCTGCACTATCAGCAGATCATGGCGCGCGTTGGAAGGCTACCGGAAGCCCAGCGCAATGCGCTATTTCTGGTCTATGTGGAAGGTTTTACCTATCAGGAAGCGGCGGACACGCTGTCGGTGCCGATTGGTACGATCATGAGCCGTCTGGCGGCGGCAAGGGCCACGCTGGCCCGCGCAGATGCCGCGCCGGCGGGTACAAAGGAGAAACATCGTTGAGTACACAACGTTTTAGCGCACCTTACAGCGATGAGGCCATTGTCGCGTGGCTCGACGGTGAAATGACCACGGAAGAGCATCAGTCGTTTGAACAACGGCTCAAGCGCGACCAGGCGCTGGCGGCGCGTACGGCAGAGATGATGAAAACCAATCAGCCCTTTGCCGAAGCCTTTGACGCCATGCTGGACAGCGCCCCGACCGCGCGTATGCAGGACAACCTGGAAGAACTGCTGGCAAAAACGCCGCAAGCGGCGCCGCACGGGCAGGTCAGCCGACGGGCGCTGATTGCCGCATCACTCAGTTTTCTGCTGATCGGCTCTGGTTTGGGGTATGTTGCGCGGCCCGACCACGCGCGGCGCGAAAGTGAAAAGATCCGCGATCTGGAATCTCAGTACATGTCGCTATACAGTCCTCAGACGCTGGTCGATGTTGACAGCTCCGCCGCGCTTATTGAACGTTCGCTGGCCCGCACGGCCGGACAGATGGGGCTGCATTTAAGCCAGCAGCAGCTGATGTTGCAGGATGCCGAACTGAAAAGCATCCGCCTGCTGCGCTATGATGACACCCATATTGTGCAGATTGCCTGGCAACATCAGCAGTATGGGCCCGTGGCCCTGTGTGTCTCTGATGAAAGCCATGAAAACTCAACGCCGGTCGAGGCAGAACAGCGTCACGGCATGAATGTGGCCTGGTGGCACGCGGGGGGCTATCAGTTTGTGCTGATTGGGCGCAGCCCGGCAGCGCGGCTGGTCGAAAGCGCAGGACGGTTACGTCAGGGGTTGCGCGCTGTGTGATAATGCAGGGAAGTGGTTGCTCAGGCAGCGGCGGATATGCCAGGGTGTAACCTGTCCTGTCACCTGAGGAGTCATCACTGTGAGTTCACATCCCATCCGTCAGATCATCGAAGCCTGTGACCGCGCCATCACTGCGCAGGATTACGATAGTCTGATGCATCATTACGCAGAAGATGCCGCGCTGGTAGTGAAGCCCGGCATGACGGTCAGAGGCCGTGACAACATCCGCAAAGCGTTCATTGCCATCTCTGACTATTTTCAGGGGCAGCTACGCGTGGAGCAGGGCCAGATGCAGGTGATTGAAGGGGGCGGTGATGCGCTGGTGATTATGGAAACTGTGCTGCACTACCCGGACGACCTGGGCGGAACGGTGACCACCCTCCGCCGGGCGACCTATGTTTTTCGCCGGGAGGAGGACCGCTGGTGCTGTACTGTTGATAACTCCTGGGGCACGGACCTGCTGGATCATCAGGATGGTGCAGGAGCGAATTAAACGGTCTTACAAAGAACATTTTTTAAGGAGAGAAAAGTGAAAACGATGAAAGCCGCAGTAGTCAAAGCCTTTGGTAAACCGTTGGTCATCGAGCAGGTGCCGATCCCGCAAGTCGGGCCAGGCCAGCTGCTGGTCAAAATTGTTGCAACCGGTGTCTGTCATACCGACCTGCATGCAGCAGAAGGTGACTGGCCGGTAAAACCGCAGCCGCCGTTTATTCCGGGCCACGAAGGCGTCGGTTTTGTGGTAGCGGTAGGTGAAGGCGTCAAACATATAAAGGAAGGTGACCGCGTGGGCGTCCCCTGGCTCTATTCCGCCTGTGGCCACTGCGAACACTGTCTGGACAGCTGGGAAACCCTGTGTCACTCGCAGCAAAACGCCGGTTACTCGGTGAACGGCACCTTTGCGGAATATTGCCTGGCCGATGCGAACTACGTGGGCATTCTGCCGGATAACATCGGTTTCAACGAGATCGCGCCAATCCTCTGTGCCGGCGTCACGGTGTATAAAGGACTGAAGATGACCGAGGCCAGAGCAGGGGACTGGGTAGTGATATCCGGGATCGGCGGGCTGGGCCACATGGCGGTGCAGTATGCGGTGGCGATGGGCTTCAACGTGGCAGCCGTTGACATCGACGATGAAAAGCTGGCCTTTGCCAGACGTCTGGGGGCCAGCGTGACGGCCAACGCTCTGCACGTTGACCCGGCAACAGTATTTAAAGAGGCCTTCGGCGGCGCACACGGCGTGCTGGTCACCGCCGTTTCACCGAAAGCCTTCGAGCAGGCGACGGGCACGCTGCGGCGCGGTGGCACCATGGTGCTGAACGGTCTGCCGCCGGGCAAATTCGATCTGTCGATCTTCGACATGGTGCTGGACGGCATTACCGTGCGCGGTTCGATTGTCGGCACGCGTAAAGACCTGCAGGAAGCGCTCGATTTCGCCGGGCGTAATAAGGTCGCCGCCAGTATCTCCGTCGAGCCACTGGAGAACATCAACGATATTTTTGCCCGCATGCACGCCGGAAAAATTGAAGGCCGTATCGTCGTCGATCTGGCGCTGTAATCCGGTGCTTTAAGCCAGCAGCGGCGGGCATCCGCCCGTTCGTTACCACAGGCATAGCGCGATGCTATGCCTGTTCGCAAAAGGTAAAGTAACAGTGATATCATCGGACAGATACCCACACTGCAAAGCCCCGCCTATGACCCTGACCCTGCAAGATATTGATCACCTGAATATTATCGCCCACTGGCTGGCCGTCAATGATGCGGACAGCGATCGTCAGGCTCTGCGCGCTGACCTGATGATCCTCGCCGGAAATGCGATCCTGCCGACCATTGACGGCGCGTTTGCGCTGATGGTGCAGAACGACATGCCGGTGATACTCAGCGGCGGCGTCGGGCACTCCACCGCGCTTCTCAGGAGCGTGCTGCATGAAGCGCAGGTGGTGAGCCACGCGGAAAGCGAAGCCCGACTGCTGGCCGACGCTGCCGTGCAGCGCTTTGCTCTGAGCGCCGACCGGCTGATGATTGAAGATCAGTCGCGCAACTGTGGCGAGAACGCGGCTTTCAGCCGCAGAACCCTGCAGGCACGCGGGCTGACGGCACAGCGCATTCTGCTGGTCCAGGACCCGCTGATGCAGCGCCGGACGGCCGAAACTTTTCATCACGAGTGGCAGCGACACGGGCTGGCGGTGGATTTCATCAGCTGGCCGGTGTTTGTGCCGCAGCTGGTCATCCAGGACGGCGAGCCGACGATTGGCGGCGCGGGTTCACAGCAGGGGCTGTGGTCGCTGGATCGCTATGTGGCGATGGTGCTGGGCGAAGTGCGGCGGCTGCGTGATGACAAGCAGGGTTACGGCCCCCAGGGGCTGGGGTTTATCGGCCACGTGGATATTCCCCATGCGGTGGAACACGCCTGGCAGCGACTGATGGCGCAGCCTGAGCTGGCAGATGAGGCTCGCTGAATTGACCGAACCCGACCTTAACTTACTGATCGCCCTGGATGTGCTGCTGGCGGAAGTCAGCGTGGCGGCAGCGGCGCGGCGTCTGGGCCTGAGCGCCTCCGCCATGAGCCGCACGCTCAGCCGCCTGCGCAGCGTCACCGGCGATCCCCTGCTGGTGCGCGCCGGGCGCAAAATGGTGCTGACGCCGTGGGCCGAAGCGATCCGCGAACGCAGCCAGAATGCGGTTTTTGAAGCCCGCGCCGTGCTGCGACCTGCCGTCAGCGAACTGCATCCTGCCAGCCTTGAGTGTACCTTCACGCTGCGCGCCAACGACGGTTTTGTCGACGCTTTCGGCCCGTCCCTGATCGCCGCGGCAGCGTCAGCTGCGCCGGGGGTGTGCCTGCGTTTTGCCCCAAAACCGGAAAAGAGCGTGAAACCGCTGCGTGAAGGCCGGGTGGATCTGGAAATCGGGGTGGCGGGGGAGATGGGGCCGGAAATCCGGCTTCAGGCGCTGTTCCGCGATCGGTTTGTCGGCGTGGTGCGTCACGGGCATCCGCTCTCGCTGATGCCTGCGGTCAGCATCAGCCAGTATGCCGGCTGCGGGCATGTGGTGGCGTCACGCAGCGGACGCACGGGCGGACCGGTGGATGAGGCGCTGGCGCAGTGTGGACTGCAACGGCAGGTGCAGGCCGTGGTGCCTGGGTTTCCCGCCGCGCTGGCAGTCGCCCGCGCCTCGGATCTGGTGGCACTGGTCCCGGCCTCCTTCATGCTCAGTCAGCCCGACGGGCTGCTGTACATGTTTGAACTGCCGGTAAAAACCCCGGTGATTACCGTCTCGCAGATGTGGCACCCGCGCTCAGAAGCTGACCCGGCTCACAGCTGGCTGCGCCAGCTGCTGCTGACCGTGTGCCGTCAGCGCGTACCGGGATGACGGACACCGGGCAGGCTCAGGGCTACGCCAGTCGCTTGGTTAAATAGTAGCGCTGCATGCCGGGATTGGGAAAATCCTCCAGGGTCATCTGCAGGCTGTAGCCCTGTTTTTGATAAAAGGGCAGCGCCTGAAAGCTGAAGGTATCCACCAGGGCCTGTTGCGCTCCTTTTTTGATGCCTTCCTGTTCGGCCGTATGCATCAGCAATGAACCCAGCCCGCTGCCCCTGGCTTCTTCACTGACCCATAAATACTCAATATTGAGCCAGCCTCCGGCTTTCATGGCAATCAGCCCCCCCTGCAAAATACCTTCCTCGTTGCGGCTGAATACGCCCACGTCCCCCCAGTTGTCTTTATTAAAAAACTGGCGGTTATAACTTCTCAGACCGGCGAGCAGGTCATTTTTATCGCTATCTGAAAGTTTTTCAACAACCGTTACGTCCATGATTCACCCTGAGTTGACAATAAAAAAAGAGCAGTGGCCGTTAACCATAGTAGAGAGTTAACGTTCTGAACAGGTTGAATATCATAATATTTTTAATCTCAAATGCCACTCACAAATTGTTACCATAAGGTGACAGTAAAGTAAGTAAATAAACTATTTCCCCCTCGCTACCTGCCGATAACTGAGCGATTTACTAAAACAAGCGTCGTTCAAAGAAGGAAGTTATCTAATGAAAAAGTTGTTTGTTTACTTTGAAAATATGGCCGTTGGAAAAAAGTTGATGTCGGGTTTTGGACTGGTTCTGATCCTGAGTATTGCCGTCGCCCTGTGCGGCATTAAAAGCCTGGATGATATTGGCGATCGCGCCGGTAAAGTGCGGATGCTGAAAATACTCACCGACCAGTTCGCCTTAGCGAAGGATGCGCGCCTGCAGTATATCAAAACACATGATGAACAATTTATCAGCGCCAACGATCGGCACCTGCAGCAGGTTGAAGCGCAGATTAACGAACTGAAACAGCGCCACTGGAGCGAGGAGAAGCGCTCACTGATTAACAGTCTGACCGGGTATATTGCGGTGTATCGCGACAAACGTGCAGAAACGGTGCTTGAAACCCGGAAGCGCGGCCAGATAGCAGAGGGGCTTTCCATCAGAGATGAAAAAGAGGCGATGGTGAAAATAACCGCAGCGTATGCCGGCCAGCCAGCGTTTACCGCAGCGGAATCTGCTCTTTCCGAGGTGATCAAACATCTTGACGGTGTATCAACCCGTCTGATGTTGCTGGAGTTGCAGAATAGCGAAGCGGCGCAGAATGCTTTATCAGGCTTCATGGCTGAATCGCTTCAGCTTATACAGGCCGTGTCTCCCCAGCTGAAGCCTGAAGACCGGGAACGCCTGCAATCGGTCATGGCCGGTCTGGCGAAGAAAAAAGAAACCGTCGCCAGCTATCGTGCCTCGTTCCTGGCGGAGCAGGATGCCACCCGTGCGCTGGCGGAAGCCGGGCTGAAGCTCACCTCAATCAGCGGGCAGCTGTTTGAACAGGAAATTGACTCCACGCAGGCCGATATCCGGCAGGCTATTTTATGGATGGCGGTGATCCTGCTGACGGCGGTCCTGATGGGCATCATCATCACGGTGGTGATGACGCGGCAGATCACTAAACCTCTGTCTGCCATCCTGATGTTCACCCAGCGTATTGCCTCCGGCGATCTCAGTATGCATCTGGAAACAGCGCGCCGCGATGAGATGGGCAAACTGACCAATGCTATCGGTGGCATGAATGATGACCTGCGCCGTATCATCAGCGACATCCGCAACGGTGTCTCACAGGTTAACCTGGCCTCGGCTGAAATCGCTGCCGGTAATCAGGACCTGTCGGCCAGGACGGAAGAGCAGGCTGCCGCGCTGGAACAAACGGCCGCCAGCATGGAGCAGCTGACCGCCACCGTTAAAAATAACGTGCAGAACATCCATCACTCCACCAGCCTGGCGCATACCACCGCTTCCATCGCCAATAAAGGCGGTAGCATTGTGACTCAGGTGACGGAAACCATGCGCGCTATCACGGCCAGCTCGGTAAAAATCAATGACATCACCACCGTGATCAACAGCATCGCGTTCCAGACCAATATTCTGGCGCTGAACGCGGCCGTTGAAGCCGCCCGCGCCGGAGAACAGGGGCGCGGCTTTGCCGTGGTGGCCACGGAGGTCAGGAATCTGGCGCAGCGCAGTGCGGAAGCGGCAAAAGAGATCGGTGCGCTGATTGAAGATTCGGTGAAGCAGATAGACTCCGGCGCGGTACTGGTCGAGCAGGCGGGGGGAACAATGCGTGACATTGTCACTTCAGCTGAGAGCGTTACCGGGATTCTCAACGAGATCGCCCAGGCTTCTGAAGAGCAGAACAGCGGTATTTCGCAGGTGGGCGTGGCCATCACAGAAATGGACAATGTGACCCAGCAAAATGCCGCGCTGGTGGAGCAGTCCTCATCCGCCGCCAATGCGCTGCGCGATCAGGCGGAGACCCTGCTACATTCCGTTTCGCGCTTTACCACTCACGCCTGAGTTACGTTGTCACCTCAGAGCCCGGCGCGGGTGCATTCAGCAGCGCCGGGCTGTTCACGCTAAGACACGGTGAGGCCAGGCCACGGCCGGGATGCCGTTAAGCAGCGGTCTGGCAAACAGATACCCCTGGAAATGCTGAATCCCTGCCGCTTCCAGCCAGCGCCATTCAGCGGCAGTCTCCACGCCTTCGGCCACCACGGTAATCTCCAGCGATGCACAGCAGTTGATGATGGCTTTCACAATCGCCTGTTTCGGACCATCCGTCTGAATCGCTTCAATCAGGCTGCGGTCAATTTTCAGCTTGTCGGGCTGGAGCCTGGCCAGCAGGGATAAACCGGCAAACCCCGCGCCAAAATCATCAATGGCCAGACTGATGCCGGCATAGCGCAGCTGATGGATGGCCTTCTCAAACTCATCAAAACGCGAGATAAATTCATCTTCGGTCACCTCCACCACCACCTGTTCAGGCACCAGCCCGTTGCGGCGGATCTGTTCCAGCAGAATATCTACCGCAGAGGGCACCTCCACCAGCGACATCGGGCGCAGATTCACGGCAATCTGCGCGTTGCCGATATCCAGCTGGCTGGCCAGAGCGAAGGCGGCATTTTTCGCATGCAGATCGGCCTCATAGAGTTTTTCGGCCGGGATGGACGCAAAGTAGTCAGCGGGTGACCCGCCTGATGGACTGCGGATTAACGCTTCCAGATAGCCGATGGTGTGAGTTCCGGGGTTCACTACCGGCTGCAGCGCAAACCGGCAGCTTTCTGCAGAGGCTCCGGGCTGGTGCACCTGCATCGACTGTGGCTCACAGTCAAACCGCCAGTCGTGGCTGTCATCGGGGAGGGAGAGATGATTTTTACGCGGCCCGGTGACAAAGGTTTTAATAAATTTGAATACCCGGTCACCGTAAGTGAGCGGGTATTTCGCGGTCCCCCGGTTGAGGACTTTTTCCAGGATGACGGCGGGCGAGCCATTGCGCATATCAATGACTTCCATACCCAGCCTGCCGAAGCGGCGTTCGGGAGCGTAATCACGCATCAGCTGGACAATCTGCGTATGACGCGGATCGCGGCGTACCCGGTTAAAAACGGTATCAATGGCGTCAGAGGAGCCTTCAAGGATCTGTAAAAAATAGTCCCCGTCGAACAGCAAAATGCCGGTGACGCTCACTTTCTCATTAAAACGCTGGGCTTTTCCCGCCAGCTGCGCCAGAAAATGTACGCTGACGCTTCTGCACAGGCGACTTCGGTAAATAAGCGTCGTTAACATACGTTCCTGACCTGATTGACCTGGAATAGGCTTTTTCTGAAAGTTGAATTTATCGCAGAGTGATAACCGGTCGCAAGCAGACACTGATAATAAGCAATCAGGTGGTAAAAAACCGGCCCTGGGGCCGGCTGAGGTCACATACCAGTCATTAACGCTATTGCAGCCTGCCCGGCCAGGGGGAAATACCGGGTCAGGGGAGGTGGAAACTCACCTCCGGATTACCCCTGGTGGGCATCGAATATTTTCCAGGTCTCGGTTAAATCGACGACCTGCCGCGTTTTGCGCGCTTCATCTATTTTAATCGCCGTCAGTCCCGCTTCCAGCGCATCCACCACCGACACCTTCAGCGGTGTGCCGTGGGTAATATGCTTAACAATCTCTTCGGCCATCAGCGCATCGGCACCATAGTGGCCATCGTAAGCATTGCCGCTGTAGGCGGTATCAACCTCTTTTTCCCCGGTACGGGCATTGTGTACGCGAAAGTAGTTGCGCACAAAATCCCCTTCGGCCATGCCGTCCGTGCCGATGACGCAGAAGCGACGAAACTCGTCGGGGACGTTAAGGTTGGCATGAAAAGAGAGCGTGGCACCGCTGGCATATTCGATAATCGCCGTCTGGTAGTCGATGATATCGGCATCGCTGTCGAACACGGCGTCAGTACTGGCCCAGCCGCTCGGTTTTACGTGATACACCTCAGAACTCGCCGTGACGTCGCCCTGAGGGGCATGGGCAGGCGTAAACGACTTGCGGCCGCCAAAGCTGGCCACCCGCACCGGGCGTTCGCCCATCAGCCCCTGATACAGATCGATATCATGGCAGCATTTTTCCAGAATGTAGGGGCCGGCATACTTCTCGAGACGGCGCCAGTCGCGCTGGAAGAACGCACCGTGATAGGGTTTGATGTGCTCGGTTGCCTCAATCGAGGTAATTTCACCCAGCTGATGGGCATCGCGTGCCGCCAGCAGGTCGTGATACAGCGGCGAATAGCGCAGTACCAGCCCGACCAGAATGCGATCCTTCCCGTACTCGCGTACCAGCTTTGCCATCTCCATGGTCTGCGCTTCGTTGATCACCACCGGCTTTTCCGTAAACACCCGGTAACCCGCCGCCAGCGCCTGACGAATATGCTCCAGATGTAAAAAGTTGGGTGACCCCACCAGAATCAGATCGAGATCGCCGTGCTGCAGCAGGGCGTCCGTGGAGTCGTATGCCGTTCCGGCAGGAATGCCAAAGCGCTGCAAATTCGCCAGGCCCGCCGGGGCGGGATCGTAGTAACCAGCCAGTTCAAACGTTGCATCGGCTTTGCTGAATTCGTGAACCACATGGGACAGGCGAAAACCCAGACCGATAATGCCTACTTTCATGTTAAAACCCCTGACGGAATGCATGAGCGTGAGCGAACAGTTAGCCAACCGGTAAAGGGCGGGTCAGCTGGAGATTATCTGACCACCAACTTATTACGACAGAAAAAGTAATGTCAACAACCCCACCTGTTTTTTCGCAGTGTGAATAAATTATGATTATGATTTTGAACAGATTTAATAAGTCCGAATTTCGTCATATTTATTTGTTATTGCGATTTAAGTTTTTTTCACCTATCGTTCGGACACAAATAACACCACGATTCACCTGGGTTAAGTTGGGAGGAAATGCGTGCACTCTGATTATCTCCTCGGGATTGACGGCGGAGGCACGCGTAGCCGTGCGCGGCTGACAGATAAAACCGGCACCGTTCTGGCCGAAGTGACCGGCGGCCCGGCCAATGTCTGGTCAGACTATGCTTGCGCGATGACCAGCGTCGATCGGCTGATTGCTCAGACGATCGCGCAAGCGGACCTGCCGCCGGAGGCGCTGGCAAAAACCGCGCTGGTCGCGGGCCTGGCCGGGGCAAATGTGGCTTCCGTGCAGGCTCAGCTCGCGCGCTGGCAGCCTGCCTGCGCCAGTTTACAGGCGATCACCGATGTGGAGATCGCCTGCGTCGGTGCGCACGCCGGGCAGCCCGGCGCGGTGTTTATTGTCGGTACCGGCAGTCAGGGCGCGGCCTGGGACGGGAAATGCTTTACCCTGCTGGGCGGCTGGGGTTTTGCCCTGTCGGACCAGGGGTCCGGGGCTGAACTGGGTCGCCGGGTGCTGCGCCAGGCGCTGCTGGCTCACGAGGATATCGTCGCCAGAACGGACTTCACCCAGGCGGTGATGGCACGCTTTGACCACAGTGCCGAAACCATGCTGCTGTGGACGCGTACCGCCACGCCCGGCGACTGGGCCAGCGTGGTGCCTGAGGTGTTTGCGGCTGCGGCAGAGCAGGACCCTCATGCCGTGGCGCTGGTGCGTCAGACCGCCGGGGATATTGCCCTGATGGTACGACGCCTTTTGCGCAGCAGCAGCGGCGGCATCGCCCTGATGGGGGGGCTGGCTGAACCGGTGGAACGCTGGCTGGATGATGACATCCGGGCGCTGCTGGTGACCCCGCAGCAGGACGCCCTGGCCGGGGCGCTGCACCTGGCCCACCATAACGCTTTACGCTCTGACACAAGGGAACTATGACAGCGCCAAACGTGACCGCGCGCATTCTGCGCCTGATTGTTGAAAATGCCCCGATCAGCCAGTCCGACCTCAAGGTGCGGACCGGGCTGAGTATGTCCACCGTTTCCCAGGCCACTAACCGGCTGCTGGATCAGGAAATTATTCAGGAGCTGGGACTGAAGCGTGTCTCAATGGGGCGGCCGAAAACGCTGCTCGGCCTGAATGCCGAACGCGCCAGCGTGGTCGGCATTCAGCTTAACGCCGAGCGCAACCTCATCGTGATGACCGATCTCAACGGTAACCTGCTCGGCGAACAGCAAATCCCCTCCGGTGCCATGACGCCACGCCAGCTCAGCGATGCGCTGGCGAAGTTTTTGCGCGGCGTGGAAGGGAAACGGGTCGGTGCCATCGGCCTGGCGCTCTCCGGGCTGGTGGACGCTGAGCAGGGGCTGTGTCTGCGTTCGAACGTGCTGGACTGGGATAACGTGCCGATTGCGCAGATGCTGGAAGAACGTTTCTCACTGCCGGTGTTTATTGAGAATGACGCCAACGCCATGGCGCTGGCCGCCATGGTGTTTGGTCAGCTTGGTAACGTGCAGTCTGCGGTGATTGCCACCTACGGCAAAGGCATCGGGGCCGGGATCCTGCTGGATCGTCAGCTCTATCGCGGCCGGCACGGCAAGGCGGGGGAGATTGGCCATGCGCTGCTGGGCGACGGTTCGCTGCGGCTGCTGGAAGAGGTCGCCTCTTCTAAAGCTATCCTGCAGCGGCTGTCGCCCGGCGTGGAGCCGAAATCCCTGACGCTGAAGTCACTGGACAGCAATCCCAGCCAGCAGGCGCTGGACGCACTGGAGGAGGCGGGGCGGCACCTGGGGATGTCGCTGGCCAACCTGTCGATCGCCTACGATCCCGACGTGGTGTATCTGGCAATGGAGCCGCAGATGGCCTCACGCATTCTGCTGGACCATATCACCCTGAACTTCCAGGCCTACCGGCTGAAGCTGACGCCGCAGACCACGCCGCTGCAGTTTCTCACCGAATCCAGCCGCATGTGGGCGCTGGGCGCCGCCGGATTCGCCATCAACAAGCTGCTGGATCTGCTGGCCACCGAGTAGTGGCTGACCTTTTTTTCCGGTCAGCCTGATTTTTTTGTGGCTGACCTTTTTTTTCGGTCAGCCTGATTTTGTGGCAGGCTTTAGCGCAGCCGCTGCCCGTTCTCATCAAACAGCAAGCAGTGCTGCGGGGGGATAGCTAACGTCACCTGGCTTCCCAGTTCGCGCTGCTCCACCTGCCGCTCCTCCACGACCAGCATCTGCTCACTGCCGATATTGAGGTAAAGATAGTTGGTGTGCCCCAGCTGTTCACAGTAGGTTAACTCTGCGCTGAAGTGCCCCGGACCAGCTCCGGTCGCCGGCTGGACGTGTTCAGGGCGGATGCCAACGCGCACTTTCTGCCCCTCACGGCAGGGAGCACCGATGCTCATCGTCAGAGACTCAATGCCCGGCGCGGACAGACGCAGCTGAATTTCTCCCTCTGCGATGGCGGCGATCTCAGCGTCAATAAAATTCATGCGCGGTGAGCCGATAAAACCGGCGACAAAGAGATTGTCAGGGTCGTGATACAGCGCCAGCGGCGTTCCCGTCTGCTCGATGCGCCCCTGACGCAGCACCACAATACGGTCGGCCAGCGTCATCGCCTCCAGCTGATCGTGGGTGACATAGATCATGGTGTTACCCAGTGACGCATGCAGGCGGGCGATCTCAATGCGCATCTGCAGGCGCAGCTCGGCATCGAGATTAGAGAGCGGCTCATCAAATAAGAAAATACGCGGCTTGCGGATAATGGCGCGACCAATTGCCACGCGCTGGCGCTGCCCGCCCGACAGGGCGCGCGGCAGGCGATCCAGCAGCTCGGTCAGATGCAGTTTGCTGGCGGTTTCGGCAATCGCGCTGGCAATCTCCGCCTTTGGCCGCCTGGCGACCTCCAGCGGATAGGCCAGATTACCGCGCACCGTCATATTCGGATAGAGCGCATAGGACTGAAATACCATCGCGATACCGCGCTCGGTAGCGGGGCGGTGAGTCATCTCCTCGTCATCAATCAGCAGCTGGCCGTGGGTGATCTCCTCCAGCCCGGCAATCATCCGCAGCAGCGTTGACTTACCGCAGCCGGAAGGGCCGACAAACACCACAAACTCGCCGCTGTCGATCGTCAGGTCAATGCCTTTGATCACACTGATAGCGTCGTAAGATTTTTCAACGTTCTGCAGGCGTAAACGCGTCATGAACTGCCTCACTCAAAGTAACTGGCCCATATAGATGGCATGACTGCGCAGCAGATGCCGGAAGCCCAGGCGCTGATAAAAAGCACAGACCTGCTCATTTTGCAGGCTGACACCCAGATGAACACCGGAAACGCCTGCCGCCCGCAGAGCGGCCAGCTGATGCTCAATCATTTTGCGTCCCCAGCCGCCTTTCTGCTGCTCTGGCAGCAGGTTGATATGCAGATGCGCAGGCCACTGACCAACCAGTTCTGCTGCCGCCGCATCGGGATGGCGGATACTGTGAAGCAGATTGGCGTCCAGCGGAGCCACAGGCTCGCGGTGGCGGTACTGCTCCTGCAGGGCTGGCCACCAGGAGGCCGTGAGCTGCGCTTCAAAGGCGCGCGTATCGGGCGCGGCCACCACGTAACCCTTCACCTCACCCCCCACGTCCAGCACAAAGGCAAAATCAGGTGCAAAGCGGGCATACGGCACGGCAAATCGCTGGCCGGGGTACTCCGGGTCGGAATAGAGCGCGCTGGCATCCTGCCCGGCATGGGCAGTTTGCAGACAGATGCGGTAGAGCGCCGGAACGTCGGCGGGCGTGGCAGCCCGGATCACAGGATCGTTATTCATCGTCAGTTCTCGTTGGTCAGCAGATGAGCTGTTTCAACGTTAATGAATGCCAACTTAGTTTTCAAGGTGAAATAATTGCGTGACATCACAAAGCCGGGCGGTCAGCGCCAGATTTCGTTGCCCGCCGGGGTGCACGACAATAGCATGCACGCCTGTACGCTGCCGTTCGTGGGCCTGACGGGCAGGGAAAGGAGCGGGGTTAGGCCCGTAATATATGATTTTCATATGATAAAACAGTAATTTAGTTTTCGGCCTCTCTGACAGTGCAACCGTCTGTCACACAGGGAAAAAGCGGAGGCATCACGTCCCTTTGCCCATTTTGACGCGACTCCATGCTGAAACGATGCCACAGGGGCTGTTTTACTGCCCGCCTTCACAGTACGGAAATTCAGCGCAGAGCGTGTTTGACTTTATTTTCCTGTTAAAGTAAGTATGAAGGGGTGCGTTAACGATCGCAGCTTCAGTCTGCAGGGTTGGCAGATGTCGAGATGAAAGGATGCCCATTCCGAGATGGAGAAACCGAGCATTATGTCTAGTTCATCCGTTCGTTCGTCCCAGTTCCGCCCCTGCTGTCGTCTGCTTACCCGTCTGATTGCCGGGGCCGCGCTGGCAGGGTGCATGGCGCACAGCGCCGCTGCCGTCACTCTCAATGAATGGGATATCTACAACTATCCGCAGCAGACCGCCGCCGTTGATGAGGGCATTAAAGCGTTCTCGGCGAAAAATCCGGGGATTGTGATTAATCGCTCCGTCCACTCTTTCGAAGATACCCGCATTCCGCTCAAACTGGCCTTAACCGCAGGCGACGGGCCGCAGATTGCCCAGGTCAATCAGGGCGGGGGCGATATGGGCTCGCTGGTGAAAGACAAACTGTTGCTGCCGCTGGACGGCTACGCCAGCCGCTACGGCTGGACGCAGCGCTTTCCGGACTCCATCCTGAAGCGTAACCGCTGGTCAGACACCGGAGACTTCGGCAGCGGCAGCCTGTACGGCGTCGCCAGCCTGGGTGAGATGGTCGGGCTGTATTACAACAAAGCCCTGCTGGATAAAGCCGGGATCGCCGTACCGAAGACCCTGCCTGAGCTGGAAAGCGCCATGGCGAAACTGAAAGAGCAGGGCGTGGCCCCGATGATGCTCGGCCTGCTGGATGGCAATATGGGCCAGCAGATGCTCAGCGCCCTGTGGCAGACGCAGATCGACAGCAAAGATCGTAAAAAACTCGATGACCTGATCTACGACGTCGGCGGCACCTTCCGGGATGACAGGCTCAGCAAAGCCGGGGAGATGGTGAAAAGCTGGAACGACAAGGGCTGGTTCTTCCCCGGCTTCCAGGGCATCGGCAACGATGACGCCGCCACGCTGTTCCAGAACGGCCAGTCGGCCTTCCTGATCAGCGGCACCTGGTATCTCGGTCAGTTTAAAGATAACAAAGACATTCACTTTGCCGCGATGCCGGCGGGCGCTGGGGTGCAGCACCCGCTGATGGTTGGCGGCACGGATTTAGCGTTCTCCGTCACCAGCACGGCGAAGGATAAAACCCAGCAGGAGGCGTCAGCGAAATTCATCGACTACATGGTGTCAGACGACATGGCCGACCGCTGGTTAAAAGCCGGGTTCCTGCCTGCCAGTTCGAATAAGAACGCCCAGGTTCCCGCCGATAATCTGCTGCTGAAAGAGGCCTGGCAGGTGTGGTTAACGCTGAATGCGCACGACGGACTGGGCCATTACGTTGACTGGGCCACGCCGACCATGAACGCCGAGCTGAACCAGAATGTCCAGCTGCTGCTGGGCGGGCGTCAGACCGTCGATAAAATGGTGGCCAACTTCGATGACAACTATCAGCGCTACCTGAAAAGCATGAAGCATTAAGCCGCACCGCCCGGCAATCCTGCCGGGCATACCAACGTTCTGGCCTGTGAGTCTGTTTATGTTGAATCTGAGTCCCTGGCGTAATTTTCTCTACCTTCTTCCTGCGGTGCTGGTGTACGGCGTGTTTCTGCTGCTGCCGCTGCTGGCGTCGCTCGGTATCAGTTTTACCGAATGGGACGGCACGTCGTCGCCGGTTTTCGTTGGTATCAGTAACTATCTGCGCATGTTCAGCGATCCGGTCTTCTGGATTGCGCTGGGCAATAACGCGCTGCTGATGCTGTTCTACACGCTGCTGCCGATCGCCATTGGCCTGATGCTGTGCAGCTTCCTCAATGACCTGCGCAGCAACACCGAGCGCAGCCTGCTGCGTATTCTCTTTTTCCTGCCCTACATTATGCCGATGGCGGTGCTGGGGGTGGTGTGGCGCTGGCTGTATAACCCGGCTTTTGGTCCCATCGACCAACTGCTGCGTGCGATTGGCCTGCCGCAGCTGGCGCTGTCCTGGCTGGGGGATTTTACCTGGGCACTGCCGGCCGTCGGCATGGTGGCCACCTGGTATTTCTTTGGCTTCTGTCTGGTGCTGTTTATGGCGGGCTTACAGCGTATGGACCCCTCGCTGCTGGAAGCGGCCGATCTCGACGGTTCGTCAGGGCGGCAAAAGTTTATGCGCATCACCCTGCCGGGGTTACGTCCCGAAGTGCGCATCGCGCTGCTGTTGACGGTGATTGCCAGCCTGAAAACCTTCGACCTGGTCTATGTAATGACCCAGGGCGGTCCGGGCACCTCCACCATGGTGACCAATATCTTTATGTATAAGCAGGGCTTTGACCTGCACTATTTCGGCTATGCCTCATCGGTTGCGGTCTTCAGTATGCTGCTGGTATTACTGATTAACTGGCTGATTCATCTGGCGTTAAAGGAGCGTTAATCATGCAAAATACGCCGCTGGGTTCCCGTGCGCTGATCTGGGTGGTGGCGCTGATCACCGTTCTGCCGTTTCTGCTGGCGCTGCTGACCTCATTTAAAACGCAGATGGAGCTGTTTCAGGGGGTGTTTACGCTGCCCGGATCGCTCAACGTTAAAAATTACATCACCGCCTGGCAGCAGGGGCATTTTAACGTCTACTTCCTTAACTCCGTGCTGGTGGTGATCCCGGTTGTGGCGTGCAGTATTTTTCTCGGCATTCTGGCAGGGTTTGGTTTCGCCTGGCTGAAGATCCCAGGGAAAAAGGTGATTGCAGCCATGTTTGCGCTCGGTATGGTGCTGCCGGGTGAGGCGTTTATCATTCCGCTTTATCACGAGCTGCGCTGGATGGGGCTGACCAATACCTATCTGGCGCTGATTATCCCGCAGATTGCGCTGTCGCTGCCGTTTACCACGCTGATGATTGCCAGCGCCTTCCAGCAGGTACCGAAAGAGCTTGTGGAAGCGGCAGTCATGGACGGCGCCTCGCGGGTGAAAATCCTGTGGGGGCTGCTGGTGCCCGCCATCGGGCAGACGCTCTCCACCCTGGCGCTGCTGCTGTTTATCTGGACGTGGAATGAGTTTTTAATGCCGCTGATTCTGGTCAACAAAGACGAGCTGCGCACGCTGCCGATTGGCATGATGCTGTTCCAGAACCGCAATACCATTGATATTCCGGTGCTGATGGCGGGCGCGATGATCGTCATCCTGCCGCTGATGGCGGTGTTCTTACTCTTCCAGCGTAAATTTATCAGCGGCGTAACGGAGGGTGCGGTGAAGTAAGCCATCAGGCACGGTGCTTCTCCAGGCGGATATCACCGTTGCCAACATTCGTTTCATTCCGCCACCCCAGATGACGGTAAAAAGCCGCGGCACGGGTGTGTTTACCCGTCTCCAGCCACAGGGTTTGATGCTGGCTGAACAGCGCTTCTTCCGCCATACCGACCAGCTGTTTGCCAATCCCCATGCCTTCCCATTCCGGAAGGACAAACGCGGCAAACAGGCAGGCCTCCTGCGGAATAATCATCGAAAACCCAACGATCTGCCCCTCGTCCGAGGCAACCCAGGCGCAGCAGGACGCCTGAATCATCGCAGAGACCGACGCTTCGGTGATCCCCAGATCCATCATTTCCTCGCGCGTGAGAATATTTTCCCGTACTGAGGTTCGCACCGTAAATAATCCGCTGACATCAGCGGGCATAGCGCTTCTTATCTGGACAGACATAAAATTTTTTCCGCTTCCGGTTAACGGCATTTTTCTTTTCTGACAGCCGCCGGGTAGCTGTACTCAGCGCAATGATCGCTGCGAAGGTGGTGATATTCTGCCACAATACGCTAAGAAAATATGGCTGTTGATGTTCGCTTATCAATGAGGAGATGGCTATGCCGGAAATTATGCCTGCCCGCTGTCACTGCGGTGCGGTAAATTTTAACGTTAAGCTGATCGACGGACTGAACAGCGCCCGCCGCTGCAACTGCTCTTTTTGCCGTATGCGCGGTGCCGTGGTGGTCTTTGCTTCAGATCTTGATGTGAGTAAAGGCAAGTCAGCGCTGACGGAGTACCGGTTTAACAGCCGGGCGGTGGCGCACTACTTCTGCGCCGTATGCGGCATCTATACTTTCCACCAGAGCCGTTCAAATCCGCAGCAGTACGCCGTCAATGCCGCCTGTCTTGAGGGCGTGTCGCCGTTCGATTTCGCCGAGCTTAAGGTGACGGACGGTATTAACCATCCAAAAGATGGCGGGGCAGGCGGCGTGGCGGGGACGCTCTCCTATACCCCCACGCCGCCGGACGATCACTGATAGGTCATGGTAAAGGTGGCGTTGGCATCTGCCTTACCCGGCACTATCTGCGCGGCCGTCTGGATATAGCGCGCCTTGAGGGGAATGTCATAAGCCCCGTCTGCGCTGGTGGTGGCAATCGTCATGCGGGTGCCGAGAGGTACCGGAGCACTATTATACAGCAGCTGTACGCCCACGCCGCTGGCGCTGTCCGGCCCCGGGTTATCCAGTTTCAGTACGCCGTTGGCGGCATTCTCTGCGCCGGCACTGCCGGGGCTGATGGTCATTTTAACGTTGGTGGCGGCATCACAGTTCAGAATGCCGCCAGCTTTTTCCTGAAAAGCTACCTGGCTGACCGCTTTAAAATCGCCAATATTTTACCGATCCCGCCGCTTAAAATGGCAATGGCCACCAGCGAGCAGAACCGCGTGCTGCTGTCGATTATTGACAGCGGGCTGCTGGACATTTCCCCGCAGACCATGGACGCCCAGCTCAGCGGCTGGCAGCTGCGCTTTACCCTTGAGCGTCTGAATGCCTGGGGACGCTATCAGACTCTGATTGTTGCCTCGGTGGCCTCACTGATTGTCATTGCCCTGATGCTGGGCTTCTTTTTCTGGCGTAACCGACTGCTGAAAAACAACCTGGCCGTACAGCGGGCGCTGCGCCACAGCCTGCAGGAAGCAAAATCGCGCGTGGATAAGATCAGCGAATCGAAGAGCGTTTTTCTCTCGCAGATGAGCCATGAAATACGTACGCCGATGAATGCCCTGATTGGCCTGCTGGAGCTGGAAAACCAGGGTAGATCCACCCCGGAACAGCGTAAAAATAATATTGCCGTCGCCTGCGAATCCGCGCGCTCCCTGCTGATGCTGCTGGGGGATATCCTCGATATGGCGAAAATTGAGTCAGGCACCGTCAACGTGCGCAGCCTGCCGGTTTCGCTGTCGGAGATCCTTAACAGTATCAGCACGTTGTTTCGCTACAGTGCCGATGAGAAAGGCATTCAGCTGGTGACAACGCTGGAAGTGACCGACGATACCATTCTCTTCGACCCGGTGATGCTGAAACAGATCCTCTCTAACCTGCTGAGTAACGCCATTAAATTTACCTCACAGGGTGAGGTGGAAGTCGCGATTTACCAGGCGGCTAAGCAGCCCGGCGATCGCGGCGACTATGTGCTGGAAGTCTGTGATACTGGCGTGGGTTTAACGGCACAGCAGCAGCAGGCAATTTTCGAACCGTTTGTTCAGGTGGAAAGCAGCCGGGCGACGCAAAGGGGCACCGGGCTGGGGTTGAGTATCTGCCGTCAGCTCTCCGGGCTGCTGGGCGGTACGCTGGACGTGGAAAGCACGCCGGGAGAGGGCACCAGCTTTATCTTCCGTTTTTCCGCGCCTTACTGGCACAGGGAGCAACAGGCGGCTCTGCCATTTACGCCCGTCACTGGCCCGGCGCGCTCTGTTCTGATTGTCGACGACCATGCGCCTAACCGTCTGCTGCTCAGTCAGCAGCTGGCCTTTGCCGGTCACCACTGCATTGCGGTAGAAAATGGTGAACAGGCGCTGCAAGCATGGCTACAGGCTCAGCCTCCGTTTGACCTGGTGATCACCGACTGTAATATGCCGGTGATGAATGGCTTTGAGCTGGTAACCCTGCTGCGGGAGAAGGAAAGGGCACTTGGCCGCGATCCGCAACCGATGCTGGGTTTAACCGCGATGGCCGAGCAGGAAGTGCTGGCCAGGGCGAAACAGGCGGGTATGACCGCGTGTCTGTTCAAACCGGTCGGGCTGGCGGCGCTGCTGGCGAGCATTAATCAGATGCCGCTGAGCGACAGGCCTGACGCCGCGATTGACCCGGATATTGTTCTGACGCTGGATAAGCTGGCGCAGTCGCAGCCAGAGACCTTTAATCAACTTATCGCGCTGATGCTGAGTCAGAACCAGCAGGATCGGCAGGCCTTACTGGCCGCACTGGCACGGCATGACTACCCGCAGGTTAAGCAGACCGCGCACAGTCTGCTCGGCGGTGCGCGGCTGATTCATTGTCTGCCGCTGGCAGAGGTGTGCCAGCAGCTTGAGCAGGCCGCCGCCGCCGGTGACCCCGAGCGGATAGCAACCCTGGCAGAGGCCTGTATCGCAGAGATTGATATCCTGGAGGTCGGGCTGGAGCAGACGCTGCGCAGACAGAAGTGATAAACCAGGCGTTGTGATTACATTTTCTTTGGTGCTTGTATCTGATATACAGGCAGTTAACTCATTACTCTCTGCATTCAGGTTCTCCTTATATGGCAAAGATTTTTATTGTTGACGATCATCCTGTCTCACAGCTGGCGGTAAAAGTCATGGCCACGTCCAACGGGCATGAGGTGATCGGTACCTGCAATAACGGGCGGGATGCACTGAAAGAACTGAAGCAGTGCCATCCCGACCTGGTGGTGATTGATATTGATATTCCGCCGCCCAACGGGCTTGATGTCATCAAGCGTCTGCGTGCGGAGAATTTCCCCGGCGGGATACTGGTCCTTTCCGTTCACAGCGAACAGCACTTTATTGACCGGGCCCGCAGTGCGGGAGCCAACGGCTACATCAGCAAAAATAACGATCTTGACCAGCTGGTGGACGCTTTCAAAGCGATTCACAGCGGGTATGAGTTTTTCCCGAGGCGGGCATCAGCAGAGCACAGCCCCGCCCCGCCCCGCAGGTCTCTGAGGAGATGGCGGTTGGCACGTTATCAAACCGCGAACTGGAAGTGCTGGGCTATCTGGCCAGAGGGGAGATGCTGGTCGAGATTGCAGAGAAGCTGCACGTCAGCAATAAGTCGGTAAGCACCTATAAACGTCGCATCATGACCAAGCTGGGGTTAAGCAAAACGCTTGACCTGATTGATTTCGCCAAGCGTAACAATCTTTCCTGACCCGACCAGCAACGGATAAAAGCGTTTTTTCTGCAAAAATAACGGAATATAGAATGAATAAGGTTGTGATTTTATTATTAGCAGTGACCTCTTTTACTGTTATGGCGCAGGCGAATGACAGCGTCATTAAGCCCGTACCTTTTATTTCGTTGAAAAATAACAGCGAACAGTATGCCAGCATCTGCCGGGCGAACGGAGTGGAATGCACTGATAAAACAAAGATATGGAAAGAGAAAGGGGCAGAGGACGTTTTCTATCTGACGGGGCCATCGCTTGAGCTGATAAAAATACGCTCGGTGCAGGGTGCCTATATCAAACAGGGGCAGTGGGATTTCAGTGAATACCATGATAATGGCAGCAGCCCTGACGATGAGCTCACTAAAGAAGATGTTTATATTTACCCTGCGTTATATCCCTTAAATAAGACCCGGCAGGCGGTGGCCCTGGTAACAAAATGGTCTACGGGATATTCCGGCGGCGGACGTTCAGCAGAGTACGCTGATTTCCTGATGCTGAACGATGATGGTTCTTATCGCACCGCATTTAAGAATATTTCTTTCTTCTCGAGTGAAATGATCAGGGCCTGTTTTTCTGAAGAGGACTACGCCAAAAAATCACACTGCCACGATGAGAGCTGGAGTACCCTGAGCCTGAAATTTATCGATGAAGGCAAAGCGTATTACACGTGGAAGTTCATCACCAAATCATCCGACTGGCCGTCGTTTACCGAGCGGTCCTCCGCGACGGTAGAGACCCGTGAACAGGTAGCTTATCCTTTTCAGTCTGAAGGGCAATAATGAAGCATGAGCTCTGGATAGAACCCGATAACTGTCAGACATGAGGCAGGACGCAGATCCCGCCTCTGATTCCGTCTACCCGAAGGTTGCTCAGACCATCATTCTTTTCATCGCCATCCGGTGCCCCATGCGGAAGAACACCAGGCCGGCAACAGAAAAGCCGATCAGGGCAATAAACATCACCGGCGGTGGGGTATAGCTGAGCAGGAATCCACACAGTACCGGGTTAATCGCCCCCCCGATATTGCTCAGATTCTGCATACCGTAGTAGCTGCCTTTCATATTTTCCGGTGCGATGAAGTCGATAAACATATATTCGACCGGGATCACAATCAGCTCGCCAAAACTGAAAATCACCATCGCTATCATCCACAGCAGCACCGAAGGGCCCGCGAGCATAAATCCGGCCAGGCCGATAATGAAGAACAGCGTTCCGAAAAACAGCCACCTCAGCAGATTATCCTGCTTCATTCGGCTGCTCATCACGTACTGAAAGGCGATAACAATCGTCGCGTTGGTGATCATGATGGCGCCGATCACTTTATAAGCGTAAGCAGCATCAGCGATGATAATCAGATACTGCGACAGATAGCCGGTGAACTGCCCGAACACAATCGAGCCGAAGGTACTGCCAAGGGTGAAATAGACCAGGCAGCGATCGCGTAGCAGGATGCCTAACGTCTGACGCAGGTCAGGTTTTGCCAGCGGTTTAAGTTCGACATCGTGACGCGGCGGGCTGTTGGGGATATGGCGTAATCCCACCATCAGCGCGATGACCGTGACCAGCGCCAGACTACCGGAAATAATAAACGGCAGCTTCGGGTCAAAGCCCGCCAGCCAGACGCCCAGGGATGAACCGACGGCCCAGCCTACGTTGATCAGCGTGTAGTTCATTGAAAAGGCTTTAACGCGCTTTTCCACCGGCAGCCAGGCGGCAATGCAGGCCTTAATGGTGATACTCAGCAGGGCATAGGACGCGTTGAGCAGGGCAATGACAATCACCACGCTGCTGACTTCCGGCAACAGCGGCAGCAGGAAAAAACTGAGCGCGAACAGACTGATAGAGACACCAATTAACGTGCGGTGGCTGAAGCGGTCAACCAGATAGCCGCCGTAAAGGCTGCTGAAAATACCAATAGCGACACTCGCCCCCATGATAATGCCGACACTTTCAGGCAGCAGGTGATAGTGCCCGGTCAGGTAAATTGTCAGAAACGGCAGGGTGACGCCACGGCCGATAGTCAGCACCAGTGAGCCAGCAAGCAGGGCAAGAATAATGGGCGGCATTCCTTTCATTTAGATCACATTCATCCATCAAATTATTAACAACCAGAGCCCTTACTTTACTCTTTTATTGAGGATTTTTTGTATCGTTAAGGTACACAACATCTGAGTGTAAGACAGAGAAAACGCTACAGAAATATCTTATTTCAGTGGGGAATAGGGCGACTGCCGTCAGGCAGGATCCCTGCTCACGTTTTTGCATGGCGAAAGCAGGGAATAGTATTATTTTTTACGCGTCAGTGTGATGCGGGTCAGCTCTGACGGTCGTCCTAACCTCACCGCCATTCCTGGCCACAGCCCGGTGCCGTTGTTAACGTAGAGCTGCATACCGTCGACATCGTACAGACCGGACACGAAGCCACCGTTAGGTCTGGCAAACAGGCGGTCAAATCCGGCGATCAGGCCGCCGTGCGTGTGGCCGGACAGCTGAATATCGACGCCGTGCGTGGCGTTTTTACGTGCGTTTCGCGGCTGATGATCGAGTAACACCACCGGCGCGTTTTCAGGTGCGCCTTTCAGTGCCTGCGCCAGGTCCGGGCCATCCGCACCGCGCGCTGACGCGGAAGCGTCGGTCAGCCCGGCAATCACCAGATTGGCCGGGCCGCGTGCGATAACAGCGTGGCGGTTGAGCAGGGGATTCAGCCCCAGCGAGGCCAGATACTCCGTCCAGGCTTGCTGTTCAAAGAAATACTCATGATTGCCGGTGATGGCCAGTATCCCATCCCGTGCATGCAGCCCGCGCAGCGGTTCGACGTCCTTCCTGCGATTTGCCAGCGTGCCGTCAATCACATCTCCGGTCACCACAATGAGATCCACGTTCAGCGCGTTGGCCTGTCTGACCAGCTCTGCCGTCCAGCGGGCGTTAAACAGCCGGGTAATGTGTAAGTCGGTGAGCTGAAGAAGCTGGTAACCTTCGAACGCCTGAGGTAAACCGGCAACCTCAAGCGTCACGTCTTTCAGCGCAGGAACGCGGATGGCCTGCTGAACGCCATAGGTGGCAAAACCGATGGCCAGCAACGCCGCCAGGTAGCGAACGCCGGGAATAATCGTGACTGGGTGTCTTAAAAGCAGCGAAATCAGCGTAACTGCGTCGATCATCAGCTGCGCGAAGGCAAGAAAAAGAACGACGCAGAACGCCCAGTTGAACAGGATAATCGCCGTTCTCGGCATCTCCGGCGAAAATATACTGCCAGAGGTGAAGCGGCTGACTAACAGATACTGAGTGGCGAGCAGAGCAAGCAGCGACAGGACTATTTTTAATGCTAACGGCAGGGAGAGCGGAACAATAAAGCGGGCAATAACATACCAGCCCGGCAGGCTGAAAATAAGGTGAAACATTGTCGATTTTCCCTTTAGAAAAAACTGCACTGACCGGGTGGCCCGGTAAATTACGAAAAAGGTATCAGATCGGATACCATTACACAGTACACTCCTGAATGAGATAAAGATTAACCCTGGAGAGCGACCTATGAGTAATGAAGTACCGATTAAATTTTACGACATCGCCGATGAGTACTCGACGGAAGCCGCCACGCCGGTCAACGAGTCAGACCGTGAACCGCTGGCGCGTTATTTCCAGCTGCTGATCACCCGTTTAATGAATAACGAAGAGATCAGTGAAGATACCCAGAAAGAGATTGCCAGCGAAGCGGGGATTGACGAGCAGCGGATTGATGAGATCGCGACGTTCCTGAATCAGTGGGGCAATGAGTAAACTGAGTTAAAAGCATGATGGCGTCGTTGCTGAAGTCTTGCAGACGCCATTACTGTTTACGCCGACAGCGCTCTGAGCATTTACGCACCTCATCCCAGTTCTTTTCCCACTTTTTCCGCCAGCTAAAAGGGCGTCCGCACACGGTACAGATCTTTGTCGGAAGTTCGCTTTTTTTCAAAATGACTCTCCGCAATCAAGTTTATTCAGTAGCCTCTGACCACGTTCCCACAGCGCCTGGCGCTTAGACTCCGTCTGGCGGTCGAGGTTTTTATACGTCATCGCCATGCGGTGATTTGTGCGCAGCAGCTCGCCGTGCCGCATAATGAAATGCCAGTAAAGGGCGTTGAAAGGACAGGCATCATCTGAGGTGCTTTCACGGACGTTATACGCGCAGCTACTGCAGTAGTCAGACATGCGGTTTATGTACTGGCCGCTGGCACAGTAGGGTTTAGACCCCAGGAAGCCGCCGTCGGCATGCATTACCATACCGAGGGTATTGGGTAACTCAACCCAGTCGAAAGCGTCCATATAAATGGCAAGATACCATTCGCATATCTCCTCCGGGGCGATGCCCGCCAGCAGCGCAAAGTTGCCTGTCACCATCAGCCGCTGAATGTGGTGAGCATAGGCATATTCAAGGCTCTGGCCGATGGCCTGGCGCATGCAGTTCATCTGCGTTTTGCCGGTCCAGTAGAACTCCGGCAGCGACCGGCTGTTAGCAAACGCGTTGTAGCCGGCATAATCAGGCATCTTCAGCCAGTAGACGCCGTGAACATACTCACGCCATCCGATCAGCTGGCGGATAAAACCCTCGGCCGCATTGAGCCTGATTCGGCCAGACTGCCAGGCGGACTCAACATCGCGGCACAGTTTCCTGAAGTCCAGCAGACCGATATTGAGCGCGGCGCTGATGCGCGCGTGAAATAAAAAGGGCTCATCAGTGGCCATCGCATCCTGATAGTCGCCAAACCCGGCAAGACCATAATCAAGAAAATACTCCCACAGCGACTGTGCATCAGCGTGGGTTACCGGATAATCGAAGACATCGATGGATCCGTAGTGGCTGGCAAAATGTTTGCGTACCAGCTGAAGTACATCCTGGGTAATAGCATCTGCACTGAAGCGGGCAGGATAGGGCGCGGCAACGCCTTTCTTCGGCAGAGCCTTGCGATTGTCTGCGTCAAAATTCCAGCTGCCGCCCACCGGAGTGCCGTCGCTGTTCATCAGCAATCCGCTTTTCTGGCGCATCTCCCGATAGAAAAACTCCATACGCAGCTGTTTCTTTTCTTTTGCCCAGTTGGCGAACGCCTCACGAGAGCAAAGAAAGCGCGTATCTGAATGCCACTGTATCAACAGGCCACACGTTTTAAGGGAGTGCTCCAGACGCCAGTCGCCACATTCCGTGATATGCAACTCATCAGGCTTCAACAGCGACTGCCAGCGTAGCAGTTCCTCCGGCACTGAACCGGCATTCTGCGGGTCATCAAGGCTGACATAATGTACGCAAAAACCCCGCAGCTTGAGCGCGCTGGCAAAGTGGCGCATCGCACTGAAGATCAGCGCAATTTTTTGCGGATGATGCGGTACGTGGCGCGCTTCCTCCATCACTTCAACCATAAGAATGGCATCACGCTGAGCGTCCAGCGCCGTCAACGAAGCCAGGTCAAACGACAGCTGATCGCCCAGTACCAGACACAACCGGCGGGTGTTATTCATTCATCAAACCTTGCAGTAAAAAGAGAGCCGCTCTCTGAGCGTGGGGCATGAATCAGTATGTATCAAGATGTGGAAAAGTGAAGAAGATGGCAACAGATGACGTTAGCGGTGTATCGGCCATAAGTGGACAGATAGCAACAGCAGAATTGAGCTACGGGCACTTAGATGCGCATAATGTATATTATGTTAAATTAGATATCAGGTTACGGACTGGTCAATAAGTCCCCCATAACCCGGCAATCAATGGCTCTCCTCACCCACTGATTGCACCTCACCGGCTACGTCCCATACGTATCATTTCACCGTTTATCAATGACAGTTCAAACGGTTCCCAGCCTCCTGGCGGATCCCACTCGCCATCACCGTAAATGATCCCGTCTTCAATCGCGTGAATGACGACGCCATCAATCGCACATCGACAGGATTTCCAGACAATCCCTTCTGTGATATCCACCAGGAAAACGTAGCAGTAAGTCGCCACGAGAAACTGGTCATGCAGCCTGTCCGAAGTAATATCAGGTACAGAGTAAATATGACCAACCCAGTCACTGAGTGGCAGACTCCTGACGTTGCCTGTGGCCAGTTCAAAAATATGAAGATGGTCGCCGCAGATGATGGCGATGTGTCGATCGTTGCACAGCAAGCCGCAGAATGCGCTGGAGATCAAAAAGCCGTCTTCATCGGCGCGGATAAATAATTGCAGAACCATAACCGGCTCACCGTTTTCACTGATGAGCACCCTTCTGTCTTTTTCACCTAAATGGGCAAATGGATTGATGTTCACAGTATCAATATCGTCAGCCTCAACGTCAGTGATGCCCCGATCAATCAATCTGGCCTGATATCTCATTAATTGTTCCCAATCCCATTAGATCACACGTTTTTTTTGGTGACGCTACGTGAATTCTACGCACTTATCAGGGGTGTGATACACAAAAATTCACGTAGCGTTATCCCGCTGAACATCCTATGTCACCGGAACCACTTCGCCGTTAAACGTATGCGTGCAACAGCGGCAATGCACTGGGACATCTTCTGCTGTAAATTCCGGATTTATCTTTTGCAGCAAGCCATCATCATCAATGCATAACCCACTGAAATAACTTGATTCTCCGTAGCGTACATAGCTGGTCCAGTCTTTACGATGCCGCTTTACCATATAGAAAATCGGTTCAGGCGTGTCAAGTCGACTTACTGCTTCCTTATATACATCATCCCAGCGCTGACCAACTTTACTCAGCAGGAATTTATACAGCGGCGTATAGTCGCGCCCGCGTTCAAGTTTGCCATGCATTCCTTCACGCATTGGCAACTCCTCATCTACAGCCTGCTTTTTATGTCGTTCCCACCGATACTCGCCGCCGAAGTGATTTTGTACCTGACCCCATGTGGTGGTATTCACTTTGCGATAGAGCATTTTTATTTTACCCGCACGATGAATCTTCACTGATAACCTCAATGATCGGTTGCTGATGAAAACGAAACTGTTAAAGGCGAATCAACATCACTCACCGGCTCTGTCGGGCGGGTGGAAAGTGATTTAAATTCTGACTGAAAGTGATTTTCAGGTAAGTTTTTCGCAAGCGTGGTGAAATAGGTCTGCTTTTGCCATTGTGCCCGGTCACCTATGACATACAAGCGTTCCTTTGCTCTACTCACTGCGACATTGAGCAAATTAGGTCGGCTGGCAGCCCATTGTCTGGCTTCGGGTTTCTGTATATTGCCACCCAAAACAAATATCACCACGCTGGCCTCTTTGCCCTGAGTGGTATGCACCGTGCCCGTTTTCCTGGTATCGAATCCCAGTTCAGCAGCAAGACGGCGTAGTTTAACGGCACAATCCCTGAACGGGGAGATCAGGAAAATATTCTCCGATTGAACCTGATGGGCATCCCTCAGCTCGAGTAAAAGCTTCTTAACTGCCTGGCCTTCTTCTACAATCCAGTTTCCCTCACAGTTCTTACCCACAACGTCTATCCAGCAACTTTCGGGTAATAATGTGGCAGTCTCCTTCTTTCCCTGCACCATTAAGCCATCGTAAGCGACTCTGTTGCTGACGGTAAACATGGGGTCATCACAGCGTCGGTGAACCCGTAACGGGCAGCCAACCCAGACAGACCCTTTATTCTGATCCGGGAGAAGGGTTCCTAAGTTCATACTCTGGTCAGCCAGAACCTGCGCCGATACTTGACCTGGCCACCAGGCGGATGGCACACCATAATGCCTGGCAAGAGCGCCCTCAACAATCGAAGGAATTCCACTGACAGGTTCCAACTGTTTAGGGTCACCGACTACCACTGTTCTGGCCGCACGCCAGATAGCACCGGCAGCCTGCTGAGGCAGCGCCTGACCAGCCTCATCGATCAGCAGCCACCCTATCGCTTCCCGACTAATATTCTTAAACATGCGGGGAATAGAGGCAAACGTCGTGGAAATTACCGGAACGATTAGAGACAGAGAATCGAGTGCTAGTTCAGCCTGTTCTTCTGGTAAATGTTTTCCCTGTAGCCAGTTACTTGCCATGTGAATATTGCTAATGATCTGTTTCGGATGGTTTTCAATAAACGATCGGTGAACATCCAATGCGGCCAGAAAGAGATCTTCCCTGGCAAGACGCCAGTCTTCCTGGGCCCATGGTGCTGATTTTTCCCTGACATCATCAGGCGCATCAGTGATTGGCCAGAACCCTTGCGTCGCTGATTTAACCTGTTCAACCTGGGCCTCTGCTGATTTAAAACTTTCGCTGCTGGTAACGTATGCACTATCAGCCTGTTGTAACTCCAGCCCCAGTGCAAAGATGGTTTTAGAAGCATCAACCTGCTTCATTTTTAATGTCGCTAATGCTGACTGCCGTGGACTAACATCATGCCGGATAGCATCACATTCCAGCGTCAATCGATGATACCGATCCCACCATTCCCGATGGGAACGCCCCAGGCTTGCAAGACCTGCCAGCAGGCCAGGCTTATTTGACTCATGCTGTTCCAGTCTTTTTTCAGCCGCATTGAGTTGACCAAACTGGTCTCTGCAAATATCTTCCAGTTGCAGAATCTCTGCCTCTAATGCAGACAGAACCCTGCGAGCCTGTACAAGCCGGGTATTAATCAAACCTTGCAGCTCTATGGTTTTATTAATTTCGCTGCGCAGTGCATTGATCTGTTCATACAGTCGTGAGTATCCGATCAGCTTCTGGCGATATTTTATTTCCCTTTCCTGTGATTTTTTAAAGCGTGAGACTGCATCAGAAAATTGCATGACAGGTGCCCTTTTCCCATCACGAATCATTCTGAGATGATAAAAAAGCCCTTCACCTAAATGAGGGCTAAATATATCCGGTGGCGGTGAATTCTCATTCTTATCGTCCTCTGGTTTGCGCCACCAGAAAACGTTCATAAATTCGTCCCGATTCCCTTTGTTACCAAGTCTGGCAGCCAGTAGCCCCCAACCAGGCTTACCAATCAGCTCAGAAACCAGATCTGCAAAATAGTCACTTTTGCCAGCAACATTTTTTGGTACTGCTTCTTCACCGGGCAGTTCAAGAGAGATATTCTCCACCGCGCCATTATTAGCTGAGGCAACAACAATAGCCGATTTCTTTATCGCTGCATGAAGTGGATAATACGGGATCCAGCGGTCACCGAGCTTGATGGATTTTTTTTCAAAAAATACATCATCTACGTGATCGATCAATTTAATTGCCCGTTCGGTAACGACAGCGGCAACCACATCACGAAGTAAAGTGGTTTTCCCTGTTCCCGGAGGGCCATTAACCGCGAACAGGCCTGACTGGTCGGCATGACGCCGCCAGATTTCGTTGACGGCTAACTGTTGGCTGAATGCCAGTGGGTGTTGTGAGGGCCATGCGCCGGCCGGGGGCTGTGTTGGCAACAGTCTTTTAAAGGCCAGGCTTAACCCCTCTGCGGAACGGATATCAACTCGCGGTCTCTCAGGCTCTGAGATAGCACTCATATACTCAGCGAACCCGGGTCCAAAATCTTGACGTTGCCATATCTGCCCGAGGTGGCGTAATTCCTTGATGAAGAAACTGTTTAATAAGTCGTCAGGGACGGCAATAGCCTGATTTTCTTTTTGTTCTGTTTTATTCAGATGCCGGACAGCACTTGTTCCGTTGAGTTTTTCAATATTCTTATCCGGTACAGGTGCTTTAACCTGGCTGCATTTTACAAGACAGGTGACTCTGCTGTTGATGACTGCGCGTGGGAAATAGGTTTTTTCAATCACCAGGTCAGCCAGCTTTAATATCCAGGCGGGATCGGCTGCTAATTTTTGTTGCTGCAAGCCAACTGCTTCATCCGCTATCCATTGCATAAGATGCTGGGTTAACAGATCGAAATCTGTAAAACCACTATCAATAAAAGGAATAAAATCGCCGGCAGGCGTCAGGTCAGATAAGTCCGCGGAAATACTCTCTTCCAGAGTATGAACGCCGTGCTCATGATGTAAAATCTGCCCGGCAGACCATACGGGAAGTGACAGCATGAATGACTCAAACTGCGGGATGCCAAGTTCATTAAAGCTGATATCGAAAAGCCGGCTGCTACCTTTGTCTCTGTCTTCGAAGACTTTTTCATGCGTGCCTATTTTTTTTTCAAGCAGCCGGGAAAGTAAAGAGAGATCGTAAACAGTGCATTGAGCCGTATAGCGCCAGACTTTATTATAAGGCAGTGGTTTATGCATATGTTTCGCATCATGCCAGGGAAGATAACCTCCTGGGCTAATCTTATATGCCGGATTTAACGGGTCATCAGGATTGTCTTTATCGAGTTGCTGTGGAGTTAAAGCCTCAACGGCTCTCCAGAAAGGGAAAACTTGTTGTACCTGCTTATAATGTTGGATCAACTGAACCTCACGCTGCCGATCTGCTGCCCGATGTAGTGTAAAAACAGCAATATTCCCTGGAATTACGTCTGAATATAACATACAAAACAGCATGATAGATAAACTATACTTATCAATAATATAATCAATTAACTTACGTAAAGAAATAATACCCCTTTTAAATTATTGATGAATATAACCGTTTAACAGATAGCCAGGGGCAACGTCAGATGAAACCGTTCATATTTCATTACGCGGCCCGCTAAAATCAAGAGCACCCTGCCCCCATCCATTGACTTTGTCCCGGATAGGTTGAGAATGATCCTTTTCTTATAACCATCAGAAAAAACCGGAGTTTATCATCGCCCGTTGTCGTTATCTTTCCTCTGCCGTGAGGGTTAAAAAAGCGGGCGCGTGCCTGGTCGCCGCCGCGCTGTTACTGGTCAGCTGCTCTTCCGGGCCGCCAAAATCGCTGGTCACACCGTTTCCCCCGGTGACAAAACCGCCGTTGCCGACGCAGCCCGCACACAGCCAGCAGCCGATGCGCGGAGTCTGGCTGGCGACGGTATCGCGCCTCGACTGGCCGCCGGTATCCTCGGTGAATGTCAGCAGTGCGGCGCTGCGCATCAGCCAGCAGCAGAAAGCCCTGACGGACAAACTGGATAAACTGAAAAGCCTCGGTATTAACACCGTGTTCTTTCAGGTAAAACCTGACGGCACCGCGCTGTGGCCGTCAAAAATTTTGCCGTGGTCGGATATGCTGACGGGGAAAATCGGTCAGGATCCGGGTTACGACCCGCTGCGGTTTATACTGGATGAAGCGCATAAGCGCGGCATGAAAGTCCATGCCTGGTTCAATCCCTACCGTGTCTCCGTCAATACCAGGGCCTCCACGGTTGCAGAGCTGAACCGCACGCTGTCGCAGCAGCCCGCCAGCGTCTATGTGCTGCATCGCGACTGGATCCGCACCTCCGGCGACCGCCTGGTGCTCGACCCCGGTATCCCACAGGCTCGCGACTGGATCACCAGCATCGTGGCCGAAGTCGTGGCGAACTATCCCGTCGACGGCGTGCAGTTCGATGATTATTTCTATACGGAATCCCCCGCTTCAATGCTCGACGACAGCCAGACGTTCAGACAGTATGGCCAGGGCTTCAGCAGCAAAGCAGACTGGCGGCGGCACAACACGCGGCAGCTGATTGAGCAGGTATCGCGCACCGTCAGACAGTTAAAACCCGGCGTCGAATTTGGCGTCAGCCCCGCTGGCGTCTGGCGTAACCTCTCGCACGATCCGGCCGGTTCAGACACGCGCGGCGCCGCAGCATATGATGAGTCATTTGCCGACACCCGTCTCTGGGTGCAGCAGGGTCTGCTGGACTACATTGCCCCACAGGTGTACTGGCCATTTTCACGCCAGGCCGCGCGCTATGACGTGCTGGCAAAGTGGTGGGCCGACGTGGTGAAGCCGACTAAAACCCGCCTCTACATTGGTATTGCGCTGTATAAAGTGGGCGAACCGTCGAAGAACGAGCCTGACTGGACGATACAGGGCGGCGTACCGGAGCTGAAAAAACAGCTGGACCTGAACGAGTCACTGCCGGGAGTCAGCGGTACGATCCTGTTCCGCGAGGACTACCTCAACCGGCCGCAGACCCAGGAAGCGGTGCGCTACCTGAAAAACCGCTGGGGTGATGCCACCAGCACGCATTAACCTCATGCCCATGACCCGCCGGGGTACACCCTGCGGGTCCTGCCTTCCCTGCTCTCTTCCCCTCGAAATTTTCTACCAGACTCCGTACTGAATGCATGCAAATGTGTTAACAGACGGCGTAAACGTTGCGTTATGTGTTTGGTAAACGTCTTAATCTGGAAGGCAGCCGGAACACATTCACCAACGGGAATCACTGCAATGAAAGTGCAAAAAATTGAACAGCCTGCCGCCATTGAAACGATGGAATCCTGGGGAACGGTAGCGGGCCTGCCGGGTACGGGCGCGATCCCTTTATCAGGGATTCAGATAGCGATCCCCGGTAAGGAAGACATTGATACCGGTATTTTTGAATGCGGCGCGGGCAGCTATCGTCGCGGCGTGAAGCAGGCAGAGGTGATGCATTTTCTCAGCGGTTCGGGATCCTTCACCCCGGACGGCGAAGCCACGCTAACCTTTAAAGGCGGAGACACCCTATTCTTTGCGGCGCATACCGAGGGCACCTGGGTGGTCGAAACGCCGATGCGCAAACTTTATGTTATTTTTGATGCACAGCCTGAGTAGACTAATAACGAAACTCCCTTGCCGCGTGTCCGGCAAGGGGGTACGCCATTCATCTGATCAACCACACCATCAGCCCCAGCCCCACCAGCGCCACGGTGCTAAGCCCGATAACAGCCAGCCCGCAGTAGAGAAGGCGGTGAGTTTTGCGCGCGGCCGCCGTGGCGTGACTATGCAGGCTGCTAAGCTGTTCGCTCAGCGCCTGATGCTGCTGCACCAGCCCGCTATGATGTTCACTCTGCCTTTCATCCTGGCGGGCAATGTCCTGCCGGAGCTGACTCAGGCGCTGTGAAAGGACGTCAACCTCCTCCCGGCTCTCCCTGATGCTGAGATTAACCTGCTGGTAGAACCTTTGCGCATCCCCGCTTAATTCGCCAATTTCCTGCTGCTGTCCCTCCAGATTTTCCCTGAGGGTGGAAAACTCAGAGGTGATATTCTGCAGGGATTTGGTCCGGGCCTTATCCAGGGTAAATAAGGCGTCGTCCAGCGCCTGCGCCTGGCTGGCTTTCTGTTTATCAAGCTCACTGCGCAGCGTGCTAAGAAAAAGCTCCTGAACTAAGGTATCCAGCATCTGCTCTTCACTGGCTTTTTGGGGGGACGCAATAATCGTTTTCAGCCTAATCATTCTCTTCACCGAGTGATTGCACAAATTTAAAATCGTTATTTAACATTCTCTGCATTAACAGCCAGGCCAGGCGTTCGCTGTTATTGATTCCGGGGTCTGATATGCGCGCCGTAATTTCCCGCGTCCGTTTTTGCATGGCGGAAGAAATCACGCTGCGGAACTCTTTGCTTTTACCAAGCTGATCTGAATAAAGTGAAATCCGTTCATCATGATCGTCCGTTAGCCGTTCTTCCTGCTGTCGCAGAGCGGCAATTTTACCTTCTGACGCTGTTAACACGAGGGAAATGCGTCTTGCACGATGCCTGAGCCGACGCTGAAGTTTTTCCAGATCCTTGATTTTTCGTTCTTTTTCAACCAGCAGTAGATGGGCGATTTTTTCCTGCAGAACACCGGCATCAGCACGACAGGCTCTGAGCAGCGCAGATAAATCCTCCCTGAACGTGCTTGAGAAGAGATAGGTCTCAACCCAGTAACTCTTCAGATGTTTCTCCAGCGCGCGAATATGGCCGCCATCCGGTGCCGCACCGATCGGGAGCTGATGATGAATACACGCCTCGCGCCAGACGGATGAAGAGAAGATCCGGAAGTCAGCAATAATCGCGTTGAGATATGCCAGCGTCTCCGTCTCTGAAAGTAATGCCAGTCGCTGCTCAAACGCCTGATACAGATCGTCTGCACTTTCCCCCGGCCATCGATCGCGGCATTCATTCAGCTGAATGCTGAGCTTTTCAGTTGCGGACTGAGTGCTGTCATTCAGATGCCGATAGCGTGAGCGAACGGCGTGATGTCGCTGAAGCTGACGCCGGATCCGCGCTTTTTCTGCCCCCCAGTCTTCTTGCTCTGCGACGATCTTCTGCTGAATCATCTGCGGCAGCGCATAGCCGGTTCGCAGTCTTGACAGCGGATTGGCCGCCTGATGCAGGGTGACCGTCAGGTCGGCTAATACCTCATCGCGCAGTGCCCTGCACTGCCTGCTATAGTCGTCATCAGCCGCCACTATCGCCTGCCACGAATGCCCGCACTCCACCGGGTAAATCAGCTGACTGACGCTATCAGGCAGATCCTGCTCCATGGTATTGATCTGTTTCAGCAGGTACTTTTGCAGTTCCGCTTTGCCCGGTGCGCTCTTCTCCAGCATGCCGCGCAGCGTGGCATTCGAACAGGCTCTGGTCAGCACAACCTTGTAGCGGTGCGGATGCCAGTACCAGTCGGACAACAGCGGGTTCCCCAGCTCTTCCTGTTGAAGAAATGACAGCGCATCCACCCGCCCGATCAGCAGCACCACATCCGCCGAAGAGAGATGGCGGCTGGCAAGGTGATTCACGTAATGCTGTTCATTCTTGTTTTTTGAATGCGTGCCCGGCAGGTCGCGGATCAAAAAATGGTGGCTGGCCTGGTTCTCCAGGTTAAAAAAGCGCTGCGGGATAAACACGTCAATGCTGTCATAGACGCGGCGACCCTGCTCCACCTCCTGACGCAGGCTGGCAAACACCGCAACCGCCGCGTCGTCATCCAGACTTTGCTGGCCGTGATTAACATGGCTGAAGTACCAGCCGTTATCTTCAGCGATGCGGTAGCGGTATGACCTTGCCGTAGACATATTGCCCAGCGTCTGCCCCCCGCGCAGCAGTTTGTTCAGCTCGGTGAAACGCTCTTCCCGTACGCCCAGCAGGGTGAGGATAAACGAGGTTTTCCCCACCTGTGCCGGGCCGTAGACAATCACCGAAACCTGACGGGAGGCGCCGTTTGCCGTCTGGATCAGCCTTGCGGTATCAAACTGGCCCAGAAAGGTGGTATAGCTCTGCTCGGCCCAGTCATAGCGCTGCTGGCAGAGGTCAGGCCAGGACTTGCTGGACGTTAGCTTCATATAATCTGGCTTCTTTCTGCACGGCTACCAGTTTTTTCACGGTAAGCATGATGGTACTTTTGTTACTCAGCGCATCCTGAGTGCCATAGATACGGTGCAAATTCCCTTCGATATGCTGGCGAACCCCGTCCATCATCTCGTGGTAGTGACCGATGATGAACTGTTCATTCTGGAAGGCCAGTTCGCTCATCAGCTGGTTAATATAATAAATTTGCGCTTTATCGCTGTCGCGGATCACCCCGGTCAGCTGATACAGACCGTAGGCAATACTCGCCACCAGCGCCGCTTTGCCCACCAGCGCCAGCGGCGTAAAGGCCCCGCCCGGATTATCGGTGGTGGTTTTGCCATCCAGCGTGCCGTCAGCGGCATCAGCTCCGACAAAAGCCATCAGCGCCGTTTTAATCGGGTGGTAATTGTCACTGCCTGAAAATAACGTCTCGAAGATGGTTTGCGGCAGTATCTCGTCGGCCAGCGGAATGGTGCAGGCCGGGTCCTGGCGCAGAGCGATCTCTGCCAGACCGAACTCCAGCGACAGCGCCGGTAGCACTTTCAGCGCCGCACTCAGCTGTTCGAACTGCGACACCTCTTTGCCGCGCAGCAGCGTCTGCAACCCGTCCAGCAACCCCGGATTAACGATGCCCGTGCCTGACTGGTGTGGCTGAACCTGATAACCCATTTTTTGCGCCAGCGATATCGCCTGCGGTGACGGCATATTCGCGTCCGGCAGCAGTCCGCTTTTCGCCAGCGTCTTACGGTTCAGTGTGGTTAGCGCCGAGATGTTGCGCTCGCTGATGTCCTGACCTTCATACTGCGCTTGCCAGGCCTGCATCACTCTGGCGTGACGATCGTCGTCCACCTCAAGCCCCTGGAAGGCTAAACGGCGTCCCAGAATCTTCGCGTTGTTGATGAACCCCACCTCTTCTGCTTTGTAGCGATCTTTACAGACCGCAACAGCCTGAATGAGATGCTGCTGCGTCTGATTTTTTATCGCCTTACGCAGCTGGGTTTCATAGGCTGCGACTGATTTGTCATATTCGCCAAGAATATCGTCAATGACGGATTCGTTTTGCTGGCGGGTATCGCACAGCATTTTCAGGCTATCGATGATTTCGCCCACATCACCTTTAATCAGGCTCATAAAGCGATCGAGCGCCACGGCTTCGGAGGCATAGCTGCTGGTGAGGTTATCTTTTACCGTCTCCCGAAGCGCATCTATCCAGCTTTCACGATTGCCGACCCCGGTGGTCACCACGCTATCCCTGCCCGTTGCCGGGTCGCTGGCGAAGCGAGCCATCGCACTGGCTTTCACCTCTTCCCGCTCCTGCTCATTAAGTGCTTCGGTTTTCGACACCACAATCACCGGGGAGCGCTGGCTGAAGTTTTCACGTAAATCGTCGAGCACGGTGGTTCTGCTGTCATTAGCCAGCTGCGTCTGGTCGGTGACGAACAGCACACCGCGCGCATTGACCATCACATGACGCATCATCTCCTGCCACTGATGGTTACGGCTGTTGACCAGCTCATAGCCCGGCAGTAGCGCCCAGGTGATATTCTCATCAATAAACGACTGCTGCTGATTAATCCGGATCAGCGGATAAAGCAGCCTGAGACTGTCCTTCTCAAAGCTCTGCACGGCGCTCCAGTCGCGCAGTACTCTTTTCAGTTCTTCCGGGGTTGCCCGATAGTTTCGATCAATTTCTCCGCTGTCGCGGTTAAGACAGACAAAGATGATGTCCGGCTGACCGGCAGCCACTTTGTCACACTGTTCAATAAACAGCGGCACCTGCTCGCCCCGCCCCGGATTGCCCTCCAGCAACAGATCGTCAATGCCGAGGATCTCTTTGGCCAGCGTGGTTTTACCCGCGCCCTGCGTCCCGGCGATGGCATAAATCGCCGTGCCCTGCAGCAGGGTCGTCAGTTCCACCTGGCGCAGCACGTCAATAATACGGTCAGTATCTTCCTGACCCTGCTGGCCTTCGCCATGCTGTATCGACAGGTGGAGCGCTGAAACTAAAGCGGAGCGAAGATTTTTTAGCGTATGAATATTAATAGACATGATGACATCATCCTTATGGTTAACGATGGCAAATCCCTGGGCGTTGATCTCTTTGCGGTTATCGGCCCGGCCAGCGCTTTCTTTATCCCCTTTTTTCTCATTCCCACCAGTCACACCAACTTAGTCTATGATTGTTTGGCGCATGACAACGAGGACACGCAATGGAATCCCGATCATTCTCCAAAAAATGGGGAGCCGAATTCGTGGCTGCCGACACCGTTTGTTTTCGTCTCTGGGCCACCGGCCAGAAAAAAGTCACGCTCAGGCTCTCCGGCACCGACACGGAGATGGCCGCCAGCGGCGACGGCTGGTTTGAAATCAACGTCGCTGGCGTCTCACCCGGCGCGGAGTATCAGTTCGTACTGGCCGACGGGATGACCGTACCGGACCCGGCCTCCCGCGCACAGCAGAAGGACGTGAACGGGCCGTCGCTGGTCGTTGCCCCGGATAGCTACGCCTGGCAAAACCCGCAGTGGGCTGGCCGTCCGTGGGAAGAGAGCGTGGTCTACGAACTGCATATCGGCACCTTCACGCCGCAGGGGACGTTCCGCGCCGCAGCGGAAAAACTGGCCGGGCTTGCCGCGCTGGGCATCACCATGATCGAAGTGCTGCCGCTGGCGCATTTTGGCGGCCAGCGCGGCTGGGGCTATGACGGCGTGCTGCTGTATGCACCCCATGCCGCCTACGGCACCCCGGATGACTTTAAAGCCTTTGTCGATGCGGCACACGGCTACGGTATTTCCGTGGTGCTGGATATCGTCCTTAACCACTTTGGCCCGGAAGGTAACTACCTGCCGCTGCTGTCACCCGACTTTTTCCATCAGGAGCGCGCCACGCCCTGGGGCGCGGGCATTGCCTACGACGTTCCGGCGGTGCGCCAGTATATTATCGGTGCCCCACTTTTCTGGCTGCAGGAGTACCGGCTTGACGGTCTGCGCTTCGACGCCATCGACCAGATTGAGGACCCTCAGCAGCCGCACGTGCTGACGGAGATTGCCCGCCGCATTCGTGCGGAAATCCCGCAGCGCCCCGTGCATCTGACCACCGAAGACTGTCGCAATGTGATCTTCCTGCACCCGCGTGACGCAGACGGCAGCGCGCCGCTGTTTACCGGCGAATGGAATGATGACTTCCACAACGCGGTTCACGTTCTGGCGACCGGGGAAACCCACGCCTATTACCAGGATTTTGCCACTGACCCGGAACTGGGCGTGGCGCGCGCGCTGGCCGAAGGGTTTATCTATCAGGGTGAAGTCTCGCCGCAGTCCGGTGAACCTCGCGGGGTGGACAGCCGCGGGCAGCCGCCTGCCGCCTTTGTCGACTTTATCCAGAACCACGATCAGGTCGGTAACCGGGCGCAGGGAGAAAGGCTGATTTCCCTGGCCGGCGCGGAGCGCACTAAGGTGCTGCTGGCACTGCTGCTGCTGTCGCCCCATATTCCGCTGCTGTTTATGGGCGAAGAGTACGGCGAAACAAACCCCTTCCTGTTCTTCACTGACTTTCACGGTGACCTTGCCCGCGCGGTGCGCGAGGGTCGGGCGCGAGAGTTTGCCGGGCACGCCGGACACGAGGGCGAAACGGTGCCTGACCCGAACGCAGAATCCACTTTCGCCGCCTCCAGGCTTGACTGGAACAAGCCGGAAACCCCGGAAGGAAAAAGCTGGCTGGCACTGACCCGACGGCTGTTAACCCTGCGTCAGCAGCATGTTGTGCCGCTGCTGGCCACGGCGGGCGGCCATGCGGGCCGGATAGTGAAAACCGCGCCGGGGTTGCTGGCCGTCAGCTGGACCTTCCCGCAGGGCACGCTGTCTGTCGCCGTCAATCTCGGCCCCGATGCACAGCCGCTGCCCGCCCAGCCGGGTGCGACGATCTTTGCCTGGCCAGATGAAACCGCGCTTCTGACCCCGAACGCGATTGTCGTTCGCCTTTTACCGGGAGACAGCCAATGACCATTCCTGGCGCCACGTACCGCATTCAGTTTCGTAACGGCATGACGTTTGACCGCGCGGCGGCTCTGGTTCCCTACCTGCTGGAGCTTGGCATCACGCATCTTTATGCTTCACCGGTGTTCACCGCGACCTCCGGGTCCACCCATGGCTATGACGTTACCAACGCCAATGAGATCGAACCGGCGATCGGCGGACGCGCCGGCTTTGACCGCATGGTCAGGGCGCTGAAAGATGCCGGGCTGGGCCTGATCCTCGATATCGTGCCGAACCATATGGCCGCGTCGCTGGAGAATGCCTGGTGGCGTGACGTGATTGAGCACGGGGAAAAAAGCCGCTACGCGCACCATTTTGATATCGACTGGTCGCGCCGCCTGACCCTGCCGTTTCTCGGTGACACCTTTGAAACGGCGCTGGAGAACGGCGAAATCGCCGTTAAAGCCGACCCCGCCAGCGGCAGGCCGGCCCTGGCCTACTTTGATAACTTTTACCCGCTGCATCCTGACAGCTGGCGCGGCCGCGAGGCGGAGCTGCTGGCGCTGACCGATAAGGCGCAGATCGCCGGGCTACACCAGCAGCAGCCCTGGCAGCTGACGGACTGGCGCGAAGCCGCCAGCAACCTCTCTTACCGCCGTTTTTTTGAAATTACCGGGCTGGTCGGCATGCGGGTTGAGGACAGCACCGTGTTTGATGATACCCACCGGCTGATCCTGGAACTGGTTCACTCTGGCGCGGTTGACGGCCTGCGGGTCGATCACGTTGACGGGCTCGCCGATCCGCAGGCCTATCTTGCACAACTGCGCCAGCAGGCCGGAGAGAACTGCTACATCACCGTGGAAAAAATCCTCGGTAAAGATGAACGCCTGCCGGAGGACTGGCCGGTGTCCGGCACCACCGGCTACGAGTTTATGGCGGCACTTTCCGACGCGCTGGTCGACGGCACTCAGATCGCGGCGCTGCGCAAAATCTATAATGATGTGGTTGATAAACCGGTGAATATGGCGGCAGAGCTGCGCGCCGCCAAGCTGCTGATGGCCGATAAGAACTTCGCCGGAGAGTTTACCACCCTGCTGAAGCTGGCCGTTGAGATCGCCGGGTCAGAAAACGCCGCGCTGGATGAGGACGCCCTGCGCCAGGCGCTGCGCGAGCTGCTGGTCGCCTTCCCGGTCTATCGTACTTACGGTACGCAGGACGGACTGCCCGCCGCCGACGCTGAACGCCTGCAAAACGTGGCGGAGAGCGTCAGCCGCAGCAGCACGGCACCGCAGCCTGCCGCGCTGGATCATCTGCTGCGCATCCTCAAAGGCGAGGTGGCTGACAGCGCCAGCGCCAGCCGCTTCCGCACGCGCTTTCAGCAGCTGACCGGGCCGCTGATGGCGAAATCCGTCGAGGATACGCTGTTCTTCCGTCAGCATATGGCGCTGGCGCTCAACGAAGTCGGCGCAGAGCCACTGCCGCGCGCCTTCTCCCCCGGCCGTTTTCACAAAGAGATGATCGACCGCCTGCAACAGCAGCCGGATGCGCTGTCCGGCACCACCACGCACGATACCAAACGCGGGGAAGATGCCAGAGCCCGGCTGTACACCCTGTCGGAAGCCCCGGAGCACTGGGCTGCCTGCGTCTCACGCTGGAGCTCGATGAACCAGCAGCACGTGGCAAGGCTCGACGACGGCCCGGCACCGAAACCTCCGGTACAGTGGATGCTCTATCAGGCGCTGGCGGGCGTCTGGCCTGCCACCCTGCAGCCGGACGATGTGGCCGGGCTGGCGGCGCTGGAAGAACGCTTCCTGGCCTATGTGCAAAAAGCCCTGCGCGAAGCCAAGCAGCGCACCAACTGGACGGCCGTCAATGACGACTATGAGAATGCGGTGCTCGACTATGCCCGCCACCTGCTTTCCCCGGCTAATCCGGGCTTTTTGCAGGACTTCAGCGCCTCGCTCCAGCCGTTTATCCGCGCCGGGCTAGTCAACAGCCTGACGCAGACCGTGGTGAAGCTGACCGCGCCGGGCGTGCCGGATATTTACCAGGGCAGCGAGACGCTGGATTTCAGCCTGATCGACCCCGATAACCGCCGCGAACCGGACTTCAGCGCGCTGGCACGGATGCTGGCAGAGCGTCAGACTCCGGTAGACAGCTCGCAGGCGCACTGGCTGAGCGGCGAGCTGAACCTGCACATCATTGCCAGCCTGCTGGCTGTCCGCCAGGCCAGACCGCCGCTGTTTCGCCGGGGCGACTATCTGCCGCTGCAGGCTGACGGTCAGGGCGATGAACATATTATCGCCTTTGCCCGCTATGACCGCACGGATGCGCTGCTGGTGATCCTGCCGCGCCTGGTGCTGGAGCTGGCAGATGGCGCGGCTCAGGCAGGTGCAACGACCCTCGCTCTGTCTGCACCGCTGGCCCACCGTCGCTACCGTAATATTCTTAGCGGAGAGGTGACCTTTATTACCGATGCGGTCACGCCGCCTGCGGATAACCGTCACCTGCCGCTGATACTGATCAGTGAATAACGAAGTGAAAGAACAGAGGCCATTTGAGGGTAAATGGCCTGTCGATCGGCTACGGAAGAAGAGAAAATAATGACAAACGGCAAGCCTTTTGCAATAACACCAGGGTCAAACCACCAGCTCGGCGCTAATTTCGACGGCAGAGGGGTGAACTTCGCCCTGTTTTCCGCCCATGCCGAACGCGTGGAGCTGTGTCTGTACGACGCCAGCGGGAAGAATGAGATCGCCCGTCTGACGCTGCCGGAATACACCCATGAAGTCTGGCATGGCTATGTGCCCGATCTGCAACCCGGCGCGCTATACGGCTACCGCGTCTATGGCCCCTATGACCCGGAAAACGGTCACCGCTTTAATCCGAATAAACTGCTGATTGACCCCTATGCGCGTGAGCTGGCGGGAGACATCGAGTGGGATGAGGCGCACTTTGCCTACGATCTCTGGCATGAGGATAAGGATCTGACCTTCGATACGCGCGACAGCGGACCGTTCACCGCCAAATGCCGCGTAATCGACCCTGACGAATTCAACTGGCGTGATGAAAACCGCCCGGTGGTGCCGTGGGCAAAAACGGTCATCTACGAAACGCATGTCAAAGGCTTTACCCAGCTCAACAGCGCCGTGCCCGAGGCGCTGCGCGGTACCTATGAGGGCATGGCGCATCCAGCCTGCGTGGAGTACATCAAAAGCCTTGGCGTCACCACGGTGGAACTGCTGCCGGTGCACTGGTTCCCGGACGATCAGCACCTGCTGGACAAGGGGCTGAAGAATTTCTGGGGTTACAACACGCTGGGCTTTTTCGCGCCCGCTTCGCGCTACTTCGGCCCGCGCGGTATTCAGGGCTTTCGCGACATGGTGCGCGCCTTCCACGACGCCGGCATCGAGGTGATCCTCGACGTGGTCTACAACCACACGGCGGAGGGCAACGAGCTGGGGCCAACGCTCTCCTTCAAGGGCATTGATAACTACTCTTACTACCGCACCCTGCCGGATCGGCACCGTTATTACATCAACGATACCGGCACCGGTAACACCGTCAACACCTCGCACCCGCGCGTGTTGCAGATGATTATGGACTCCCTGCGCTACTGGGCAGAATCGATGCACATCGACGGTTTCCGTTTCGATCTGGGCACCATTCTTGGCCGGGAACCGGAAGGGTTCGATCCGCGCGGCGGCTTTTTCGATGCCATCATGCAGGACCCGGTGCTCTCGCGCCTGAAGCTGATTGGAGAGCCCTGGGACATTGGCCCCGGAGGTTATCAGGTGGGCGGGTTTCCACCGGGCTGGGCGGAGTGGAACGACAAGTATCGTGACACGGTGCGCGAATACTGGAAGGGAGACAACGTCTCCACCGACTTTGCCGCCCGCCTGCTCGGATCCGGCGACCTCTATGACCAGCGCGGTCGTCGTCCGTGGGAGAGCGTCAACTTTATCACCGCTCACGACGGCTTCACGCTGAATGACCTGGTGTCCTACAACGACAAGCACAACGAGGCCAACGGCGAAGACAATAACGACGGTCACAACGATAACCGTTCCTGTCATTACGGTGTTGAAGGCCCCACGGACGATGAAGGCATCAACGCCGTGCGTGAACGTCAGAAACGTAATTTCCTCGCCACCCTGCTGTTTTCTCACGGAACACCGATGCTGCTGGCTGGCGATGAGTTTGGCCGCAGCCAGCGCGGCAACAACAACGGTTACTGTCAGGACAACGAAATCTCCTGGATTGACTGGGACAGCCTGCCGGAAAGCGGCGAGGCGCTGCGCCAGTTTACCCGGCAGCTGATCGCGCTGCGCGCTGCGCAGCCGCTGCTGCGGCGTGAAAGCTGGCGTGATGATATGGAAATCAAATGGTTTAATGCCGGAGGGGGTTTTCAGCAGCCGGAGCAGTGGGACGAAGGCTCAACCCTTGGGGTATATATTGGCCGCGCCGATCTGGCAGAACAGGACGGGGTCTGGCACGACGTGCTGATGCTGTTCAATCCTTTCGAAGGGAATGTGCCCTTCCTGATCCCCCAGTTTGGTGAGGGAGGCTGGGTGCTGGAGCTCTGCACGTCGGACAGAGCAAAACCGGGCCAGATCATCACTAAAGAGAAGAATGTTGAGCTGGAAGGCCGTAGTTTTGCCCTGTACCGAAGACCGTAATGCGTGAAGCGCAGGTCAGCTTAGCGGCTGACCTGATGCCCAATCACGCCACCGATGGCCGCGCCGCCCAGGGTTCCCCAGGTGCTGCCACCGGTGAGCACCGCGCCCCCTACGGCACCGACACCCGCACCAATCGCGGTGTTTCTGCCACGGTGAGACATGCCACAGGCCGAGACTGAAAGCGTAATTAATAACACCACTGCAATGGTACCGCTGCGTTTTAAAAGCATTACAAACCTCACCGCCATCAGAATAATGGCATGCAAAAAAGTTAATCTTATTGGTTTTTGACCACTTCCTTTGGCAACTCCGTGCTTCCTTCGTCGCAGAATATAAGCTTTGTTCTGGCCCTGCGGCAGGTAAAAATTCTTATAAAATAGCGCTATTTTTTGACCCGTACGGCATGACTTAGCACTCCGGGTTCTGCGGTGAAGGGCCGCGAAACGTTTTACGCCATTCGCTGGGGCTGACGTTAAACCGGGAGCGAAAACTTTGCCGGAATGAAACCGGTGAATTAAAGCCTGACAGTCCGGCTATTTTCTCTATGCTGTGGTCGGTAGTTTCAAGCAGTTCCTGACTGCGCTGCAACCGTTCGGCAGTCATCCAGTCACTGACGCTCATTCCGGTCGCCTTAATAAAATGACGGGTAAACGTTCTGCGGCTCATGCTGACAAAGCGGGCAAGTGAATCGACGCTGTGGGGAGTGTCGATATGACTGCGCAGATAGTCCATTAGCTCATTCATTTTACTGTCGCGCGAGCTGACCGGAACGGGCCGCTCAATATACTGAGCCTGGCCGCCCTCGCGATATGGCGGAATAACCATCCGCCTGGCAACCCGGTTCGTCACGGCCACGCCGTAGTGTTCCCGGATAATATTCAGGCAGCAGTCGATGCCCGCCGCCGTACCGGCAGAGGTGATCAGACGCTCATCGCTGGTATAGAGCGCGTTGGTGTCCAGCCTGATGTCGGGAAACCGGGCGCTGAAGTCATGTTCATACTCCCAGTGCGTTGCAGCCCGGCGGTGATCCAGCAGCCCGGCATAGGCCAGAACATAGGTCCCCAGGCAAAGCCCGACCACCTCCGCACCGTTTTCCCATGCGCGTCTTAATGCATCAAGCAACGGCCCGGAAGGCCTTTCCTCCGGATGGCTCCAGTAAGGAACGACAACGATATCCGCCGCGGCCACGGCGTCCAGCCCGTGTTCAGCGTGGATGGAAAGTCCGTGATCGGACTGCACCCTTCCCGCCTGCTCAGCGCAGATCTTAACCTCAAACAGATCCTGCCCGGCCATCACGGTGCCGAAGAGAATACACGGCACCGAAAAATGAAAGGCGCTCACCCCCTGGGTGGCAATCACGGCGACTTTACGTCCTGGCATACTGTTCCTTATCTGGCGGATAGCGTTTCCCCTCGCCTGCGAAGGGATTCACAACGTTCAGAAAACCAGTGATTCTCCGTCTTCAGGGATCATTACGCTACCGGCAATGTTATTCTCAAGCGAAAACTGGCGCAATTCATCACGGCTCAGAATGCAGTGATTGACCGCTTCCATATGAGAGGCAACGACAATGGTTTCCGGTAACACCCGGAGTGTACGCAGCGCATCGTCTTTGCCCATGATGATCGGACCGTAAATATCACTGACCGCATAGCCGATATTTAACACCACCACATCGGGCTTATGGTGGAGCAGGTTTTTGATATAGGGCTTCACCCACACTGTGTCGCCCGCCAGATACAGTTTCTTTTCAGCGGGATGCGTGAATACCAGCCCGCAGGCATCGCCCAGCATCTCTGCCAGTACCGGGTCTGCATACAGCTCGTTGCTGCCGTGCTGGCCATCGGTTTTACACACGGTGATGCCGTCGAGAAAGCGGTTTTCGGCCTGCAGGACGAAAACACAGTTAAAGCCCTGCGAGCGGATCAGATCAGCATCGGCTGCATTCTGCGTATAAATCGGGATCGCTTTCGGCAGCTGCTTCTGCGCTTCCTCGTCCCAGTGATCGATATGAGTATGCGTGACAAATACCGCATCCACGTCGATCAATTCAGCAAGGGTAACCGGCAGGTCTACCATCGGATTACGCAGCTCAGGCCGGGCAAATCCCTGAAAACTGTCAAAGGTATGTTTAGGCGCCAGCATCGGGTCGATAAGAAACTTTTTCCCGGCATATTCCAGCACCATGGTCGCATTACGAATCTGGGTTAATTTCATCTGACTCTCCGGTTTTTCTCTTCATTAACAGGCTATCCCCGCCGGGGATATTTTCCGGCGGGGTGAATGACCCTCACTATAAGCAGTCAGAGAGATCAGCGTGAGACGGCATAAAGACAATACCCGATGAAATTGGGCCATACTGCCCTGTACGGCCGGACGACGTTAACCCCCTGCCATCAATCGCTGTGAAACAGCTCACGCTATCATATGAAACCGGTTGCAGAAATCGGGACCACTGTTAGCATGAAATCGGTTTCACCTTCTGTTACCTCTCTCTTCACCCATAAAAAAAGGTCGATAAAAATGGCGGTCATCAGGGATTACAATAAGTTAGCGACTGATATACTTCACGAAGTTGGCGGCGAAAAGAACATCGATACCTTCTCCCGCTGTGCGACCCGGTTGCGGCTGGTGTTGAACGAAACCCCTGCCGGAGCCAAAGAAAAAGTCCAGGGCCTGCCGGGCGTAATTGCCGTCGTCGAGAGCGGAGGCCAGTTCCAGGTGGTGATTGGCACCCACGTGGCCGATGTCTTTAATGCGCTGTCGTCCGTACTGGGCGATCAGCACAGCGGCGGAAAGGCTAAGCAAAAAACGCGCTGGCTGGATGCCGTGATTGGCACCATGTCAGCGGTGTTTGCCCCCATCGTTTATATTCTGGCGGCAGCCGGGATCCTTCAGGGGATATTAATTGTCGTCGGACTGATTGATGCCGATATTAAAACCAGCGGCACCTACGCCATCTTCAACTTTATGTCGTGGACGCCGTTTGCTTTTCTGCCGGTATTTATTGCCATTACGGCGGCCCGGCACTTTAAATGTAATCCGTTTATTGCCGTGCTCTGCTGCTGTGCCCTGATCAACCCGGAATTGACCGCGATGGCAGGCCGCATTGCCGGGGGCGAAACCATCAGCTTCCTGTTTATTCCGCTGGCGAAAACGGTTTATACCTCGTCAGTGTTACCGCCGCTGTTCCTCGTCTGGGCGCTCTCGTGGCTTGAAAAGCGCGTGGAAAGAAGCCTGCCGGAGGTGGTCAGCGCGCTGTTCACACCGCTGATTTGCTTCGTGGTGATTGTGCCGCTGACGCTGATTGTGATTGGCCCGATCACTACCTGGGCGGCCATGGGCGTCGCCAGCGGCTATAACGCCCTGTTTGCCTTTGCGCCTGCGGTCGCCGCTGCCGTGATCGGCGGCGTATGGCAGATTGTGGTGATTTTCGGCGTACACTGGGGCATTACGCCGGTGATTATGGCGAACTTCGATACCCAGGGTTATGACTCTTTCCAGGCCTACCAGACGATAGCGGTGATCGGTCAGATGGCGGCGGTGTTTGGCGTGTTCCTGAAAACCCGCAACCGGGAGCTGAAAGCCACCTCTCTGTCGGCGGGCGTAACCGCGATTTTCGGCATCACAGAGCCTGCCATTTACGGCGTCACCCTGCGCTTTAAAAAACCGTTTATCTGCGGCTGTATCGGTGGTGCTGTCGGGGCCGTGGTCGCCAGCCTGTTCGGTTCGCTTTATTACGCTTACGCCGCGTTACCCGGCCTGTTTACCCTGGTGAATGCCATCAGCCCTGAGGCACCGATGTCGTTTATCGGTGAGCTGGCCGGCAGCGCCACGGCCATTATTCTGACCATTGTGATGGTGCAGTTCGTCGGCTTTGAAGATCCGGTGGCCGCCGAAACCCTCAATGAAGAGACGCAGACGGCTCCGCGGGCACCCGCCGCCACGCCGGTCAGCGCCGGCGCACCGCTGCAGGTGCGCAGTCTGAACCTGCTCAGCCCGCTGACAGGGACGGTGATCGCGCTGGAAAGCGTTGCGGATGAAACCTTTGCAGGCAAACTGCTCGGAGACGGCATCGCCATTCGCCCCAGTGAAGGCCTGGTGACCGCCCCGTGTGATGCCGTGGTGGCCACGCTGATTGACTCCCATCACGCCGTTGGCTTGATCTGCGATAACGGTGCCGAGCTGCTGATCCACGTCGGGCTGAACACCGTTGAGCTTCAGGGTAAGCACTTCCGTCCGCTGGTAAAAGAAGGCGACCGGGTGAGCGCCGGAACGCCGCTGCTGGCGTTTGATAAGGCTGAAATTGAAGCCGCCGGTTACGACCTCACCACCCCGGTACTGGTGGTTAACAGCGACGAGTTTCAGCTGAAAAAACATCATTCGCAGGGTGAAATTCAGCCACTGATGCCGCTGATGAGCCTTTCCTGACGGAGAGCATAAGGGGAGCATGAACGCCGTCTGGATGTTTGCGGCGGGGATGGTATCATCTCTCGCCGCTAAAACTTCAATGGAGTCAAGCATGTCCACACTGCGTTTACTGTTATCTGATTCGTACGACCCCTGGTTCAATCTGGCCGTGGAGGAGTGCATATTTCGTCAGATGCCGGCCACCCAGCGCGTGCTGTTCCTGTGGCGTAATGCGGAAACCGTCGTGATTGGGCGTTCACAGAACCCGTGGAAAGAGTGCAACACGCGGCGTATGGACGATGACGGCATCCGGCTGGCCCGGCGCAGCAGCGGCGGCGGTGCAGTGTTTCATGACCTCGGTAACGTCTGCTTTACCTTTATGGCCGGGAAACCGGAATACGATAAGAGCGTATCGACCGGCATTATTTTGCGCGCCCTCGCCTCGCTTGGCGTTGCGGCTGAAGCCTCCGGGCGTAACGATCTGGTGGTGAATACCTCCGACGGCGTGCGCAAAATTTCCGGTTCGGCCTACCATGAAACGCACGATCGCGGCTTCCATCACGGTACCGTCCTGCTGGATGCGGACCTCTCGCGCCTGGCCGACTATCTCAACCCGGACGTGAAGAAGTTGCAGGCGAAAGGCATTACCTCGGTACGCTCCCGCGTCGCCAATCTGGCTGAGCTGGTGCCCGGCATCAGCTTTGAGGCCATCAGCCGCGCGGTGACGGCGGCATTTTTTGAACATTTTGGGGAAACGTGTCAGCCGGAGCATATTTCCCCGACGGCACTGCCCGACCTGCCGGGCTTTGAGGCGCAGTTTGCTAAGCAGAGCAGCTGGCAGTGGAATTTTGGTCAGGCACCCCAGTTTCAGCATCTGCTGGATCACCGCTTCAGCTGGGGCGGCGTGGAGATCCACGTGGACGTCGAGCGCGGGAGTATCAGCCGCTGTCAGATTTTCAGCGACAGCCTGAACCTGGCCCCGCTGGAACAGCTGGCTGAGCAGCTACCGGGGACGCAGTATCGCCCGGAGGCAATGGCCGCGCAGGTGGCGCTGCTGAAGGTAGCATTTCCGCAGCAGGCTGCCGAGCTGACAGAGCTGGAGCAGTGGCTGACAGAGAGTATCCGCTAGTCTTTGGCGGGTGAGGCGATCGTTGCAGGGTTCAACCTTCTTTTTCGGTCGAACCGGATGTTAAGGGCGGACCGGAAAAAAAGGTCCGCCCCTACAATCTGCCATCACATTCAACCATCATTCCGGTCGGCCAGGTGACCGTCGTAGGATCCAACCATCATTCCGGTCGGTCAGGTGACCGTTGTAGGGTTCGACCTTCTTTTCCGGTCGAACCGGATGTTAAGGGCGGACAGGAAAAAAAGGTCCGCCCCTACAATCTGCCATCACGTTCAACCATCATCCCGGTCGGCCAGGGGACCGTCGTGGGATCCAACCATCATTCCGGTCGGTCAGGTGACCGTTGTAGGATTCAACCATCATTCCGGTCGGTCAGGTGACCGTTGTAGGATTCAACCATCATTCCGGTCGGTCAGGTGACCGTTGTAGGATTCAACCATCATTCCGGTCGGCCAGGTTTCCGTTGTAGGGTTCGACCTTCTTTTCCGGTCGAACCGGATGTTAAGGGCGGACCGGAAAAAAAGGTCCGCCCCTACAATCTGCCATCACGTTCAACCCTCATTCCGGTCGAACCGGGTTCACGATTATACCGCGATCACCACCACGCACTGCCCGGCGCGCACTGCCGACCCCGGCTGAACGCGCACCTGATGAATGACACCATCGCACGGCGCCAGCAGCGGGATCTCCATTTTCATTGCCTCAACGATCACCAGCACCTCCCCCTGCGTGACACTGTCACCCACTGCCTTCTTCACCTGCCAGAGATTACCGGTGATGGCACTCTCAACGGCCAACAGCCCGGCGGCTAATGGCGCATCTTCGCTCAACTCCGCCACAACTTCCTGACTGTCAAAATGCGCCTGGCCGCTGGCTATCCAGCGTTCACGCTCGGCGTTAAACGCTGACTGCTGATGCTGTCGATAACCGCTGATGCCGCTGGCCTCTTCCGCCAGGAACTGCTGATAGTCTGACAGCGCCAGTTCGGTGTGCTCAATGCGTAGCGGATAGCGTCCCAGTGGGAAATCACGACGGATGCGCAACAGCTCTTGCGCCGACACCGGGTAAAACCGGATCTGGTCAAAGAAGCGCAGTAGCCAGGGCTTACCGCCAAAGTCGGCCACCTCCCGGTAGCGGTTCCACATCTGCAATGTACGCCCGACAAACTGATAGCCCCCCGGCCCCTCCATGCCGTACACGCACAGGTAAGCACCGCCAATACCCACCGAGTTTTCCGCAGTCCAGGTGCGCGCCGGGTTGTATTTGGTGGTCACCAGACGGTGGCGCGGATCGAGCGGCGTGGCAACCGGCGCACCGAGGTAAACATCTCCCAGCCCCATCACCAGATAGTTGGCGGCAAACACCGTATTAAATACCGCCTCAATATCCGGCAGATCGTTAATACGGCGGATAAATTCCAGGTTGCTCGGGCACCAGGGCGCGTCGCGGCGCACCGTGGTCATATACTTATCAATCGCCAGCTGACAGGCCGGGTCATCCCAGGAGAGCGGCAGATAAACCACCCGCGACGGCACGCGCAGATCGTCCAGGCTGATAACCGACTGCCACTGTTCGCTGATGATGGCCAGCAGCTCACACTGCGATAGCCGGTCCGGCTGGTAGTGAATTTGCAGCGAGCGGATACCCGGCGTCAGATCGATTATCGCCGGATGGTGCAGCGCCTCCAGCGCCTGCATCAGCGCATGACCGCGAAAACGCAGCACCAGGTCCAGCTCCGGTGCGCCAATCTCCAGCAGCAGATGCGTATCCCCGGACAGGCGCGCCACCAGGCGACGATCGTCATGGCCTGTATCCAGCACCACCGGCGAAGTTAAGGCCGCCGCCTGCCAGGCCGGTTCTGCCGGGCTGAGCTGTGCCAGTTCAGCCTGACGCCCGGCGTTAAGCTGCCGTGCCGTGGTGATACTCACCGGCACAAAGCGCAGACGATCCCCCGCTTTCAGCTGGCCCACCTGCCACAGGTCCGCTTCAATCACCGTGACCGGGCAGACAAAACCGCCCAGGCTTGGCCCGTCGGGACCGAGGATCACCGGCATATCCCCGGTAAAATCCACCGCCCCCACGGCATACGGGTTGTCATGAATATTGGACGGATGCAGCCCGGCCTCGCCGCCGCTCTCGCGCACCCACTGCGGCTTCGGACCGATCAGGCGTACCCCGGTGCGGCTGGAGTTAAAGTGCACCTCCCAGTCGGTCGCAAAGAAGGTGTCGATATAGCCGGGGGTGAAGTATTCCGGCGCCGCATGAGGGCCGTAGATCACCCGTAAGGTTCTGACCGCGGGCAGGTCAGGAACCAGTGCCGCAGGCAGCCTCTCTCCGGCCGAAAAGTCCGTAAGCGCCGTCAGATGCAGTACGTCTCCGGTACGCAGCGCACGGCCCGCGTGGCCGCCAAACTGGCCGAGGGTGAAGGTGCTTTTACTGCCCAGATAGTCCGGCACCGCAATCCCGCCGCGCAGGCACAGATAGCTGCGCACCCCGGCCCCTTCAGGGGTGCCCAGGGTTAAGGTGGCCCCCCCCGGGATGTGGAACGTCTGATTCATCGGCAGCGGGACACCGTCCAGCGTCAGCGCCAACGCCGCGCCGCACACCACCGCCACGCTGGCGGTATTGAAGCGCAGCGTCGGGCCACTCAGCGTGATCTCCAGCGCTGCCGCATCGGGAGCGTTGTTCAGCAGGCGGTTACCGAGGCGCAGCGCGCGGTCATCCATCGGACCGGACGGCGGCACACCGACGGCCCAGTAGCCGAGGCGGCCGGGATAATCCTGCACCGTGGTCTGCGTTCCGGCGCTCAGCACCTCGACGGTGGTGGCGTGATAGCTCAGGGAGTCGAGATAGCGCGTCCAGGGCTCACCGCTGGCAAACGGTGCCGAGCGCAGGATCTGCTGCAGATACTGACGGTTGACCTCCACGCCGTAAAGCCGCGTCTCGTTCAGGGCCGTGTCCAACGCGGCAATTGCCTGTTCCCGCGTGGCACAGCAGGTGATGATCTTCGCCAGCAGCGGGTCAAAGAACGGCGGGATATCGCAGCCGGACTCCACCCAGGTATCGATGCGCAGCCGCTGGCCGTCAGCGGGCGGGAAGCTCACGTCGGTCAGCAGTCCCGGCGAGGGCTGAAACTGACGACCGGGGTCTTCGGCATAAACACGGGCCTGGATCGCATGGCCCTGAGGTGACAACGTCACGGCAAGCTGCGCCAGCGGCGGCAGGTCGCCTGCCGCCAGGGCTATCATCCAGCGTACCAGATCCACCCCCCAGACCTGTTCGGTAACGCCGTGCTCTACCTGTAACCGGGTATTAACCTCAAGGAACCAGAACTGCTCTGCGGCGGCGTCATATACGAATTCCACCGTGCCCGCGCTGCGGTAGTTGACCGCTTTTGCCAGGGTAATCGCTGCGGCACACAGGGCGTCGGCTATCCCGACGGGCAGATTAGGGGCTGGCGTCTCTTCAATCACCTTCTGGTTGCGGCGCTGTACCGAACAGTCGCGCACGCCCAGGGCGATCGCTTCACCCTGACCGTCGCCGAAAATCTGTACTTCCAGATGGCGCGCGCGGGCGATGTATTTCTCAATAAACACCCCGGCGTCGCTGAAGTTGTTCTGGCCCAGGCGCTTTACCGCGTCAAAGGCCTGCGCCAGCTCGTCGGCGTCGTGGCAGACGCGCATGCCGATCCCCCCGCCGCCAGCGGTGCTTTTCAGCATCACCGGATAGCCTACCGCACGCGCCGCCGTCAGCGCGGCGTCCACGTTCTCCAGCAGATCCGTGCCTTCCAGCAGCGGCACCTGATGGGCTTTTGCCAGCGCGCGCGCGGTATGCTTCAGCCCGAACAGGCGCAGCTGCTCTGCCGTCGGGCCGACAAAAACAATCCCTGCCGTTTCACAGGCCTCGGCAAACGCCGCGTTTTCCGAGAGAAAACCGTAGCCGGGGTGGATCGCCTCTGCGCCGCTTTCCCGCGCCGCCGCAATGATTTTTTCCACCGCCAGATAGGTCTGCGCCGCCGGGCCGTCGCCCAGGCTGATGGCCCGATCGGCCTCGCGGATATGCAGGCTGCCGGCATCCGCTTCAGAAAATACCGCCACGCCGCTCACTTCCATGGTGCGCAGCGTACGTAAGATACGGCACGCAATCGCGCCCCGGTTAGCAATCAGCAGTTTTTTGAACATCAGGAAGACTCACACCAGGGCGGGCCGTCCCGCCAGAATCATGGCCGCCTGAGGTCGTCCCCAGGGGAAAATCGCGTATTTTCAGCCGGTCAGTTCCACACCAGCACTTCGGCAGCCGTCGGGTTCCAGCCGTTGCAGGGATTATTGAGCTGCGGACAGTTGGAGATCAGCACAATCACGTCGCATTCTGCGCGCAGCTCCACGTACTTCCCGGCGGCGGAGATACCGTCGGCAAAGGTCAGTCCGCCCTGCGGCGTCACCGGCACGTTCATAAAGAAATTGATGTTGGCGGCGATATCGCGTTTGTTCAGCCTTCCGTCGTGCAGGCAGGCGCAGAGAAAGTTATCGCGGCAGCTGTGCATGTGGCGGGTGTCAGCGTGATAACGCACGGTGTTACTCTCCTGGGAACAGGCCCCGCCCAGCGTATCGTGACGCCCACAGGTATCCGCCACGAGGGTCAGCAGCGGGCTGCCAAGGTTGGAGTAGAGCACGCTGCCGACCGTCAGATAGGCATTGTTCTGACGGCGCAGCGTGCGCTGGGCATCGTAGCGCTCACGCGGGCTGGCCGCGCTGTAGAACAGCGTATCGACCGCCTGGTTACCGTCGATATCGTGCAGGCGCAGGGTCTGGCCTTTTTTCACCTCAAACAGGAAGGGTTCTCCGGCCGGGATGGTATGGCGGTACACCGCGTCGGCGGGCTGTCTGTCACTGGCAGTCAATGTCATCAGGTGGCTCCTTAAACGGCAAAGCGCTCAATATTCTGGAAGGCGCGCAGGTTTTCCGGGCGCGAGGTTTTGCATCCCTCCAGCAGGTGTTCATCGCTGGCATTGCGCAGGCTCAGCTGCACCGGGCGCGGGTGGTATTCCGGGTTAGGATCCATCGGATGTGGCAGCGCGGTCAGCACCACCAGTACGTCCATCGGCGCGTACAGCTCCACCACACTACCCGGCGCAGCGTGCTGCGCATGGAAGGTGAACGCGCCCTGCTCATCCACCGTGACTTTGCTGAACAGGTTGAGCACCATATGCAGGTCTTCAAGGCCAAGGTTCCACTTGCCCATCTCTACCAGCAGGTTATCCAGCCCGTTGCGGTGGAAGCCGTTGCGCAGCTCCTGATAGCGCCCCTGGCCGTACTTTTCAGCGACTTCGGCAGCGTTCAGCACGCCGCCAAAGCTGTCGTGCCAGCCGCAGGTGTCCGTCACGATCGCGGCCAGTACGCGGCCCATATCGGAGTAAAGGCAGTGCCCGGCGGTCAGTTTTGCAGTGTGCTGCCCTTTCAGCGTGTCCGGCAGGTTCAGCCGTTCGCTTTTTTCACTGGCGTTAAACAGCATCAGGCTGACGTTGGCCCCGCCTTCGCTGTCGGTCAGGCGCAGGATCTGCCCTTTTTTCACGACCAGCGAGGTGTGACCGCCGCCGGGTAACGTCTCTTCACAGGGGTGATTCATCAGCAATCTCCTTATTAAATAATGTGGCCGCCAGCGCCGGGTGCGGGATCACCAGACCGGGCTGCTGACGCTGCCGCAGACGGGTTTCATTCAGCGGCAGATCGTAGGTAATGCGCGCCCCCCAGGCGTTGGGTTCGTGGGGATCAATGCGGACTTTGTCGAACACCAGCAGTCGGGTGCCGAGGTTGAAGCCTTCGGACAGATCGTGGGTGACCATAAACACGGTCAGCCGGGTTTCCTGCCACAGCGACAGCAGCAGGCTGTGCATATCCTTGCGGATGCCGGGGTCAAGCGCGCCAAACGGTTCATCGAGCAGCAGGATGCGCGGACGCATGATGAAGGCCTGGGCAATTGCCAGACGCTGCTGCATCCCGCCCGACAGCTGCGCGGGATATTTCTGCAGCGCATGGGCTAATCCCACCCGCGTCAGCATCTCTGCCGCCTGCTCGCGTGCCGCTTTTTTTCGGCGGCCAAACAGGCGTCCGGTCAGCGGGGCCTGCGACAGCTCCAGCCCGATGGCGACGTTATCCAGCACGTTGAGGTGGGGAAACACCGAGTAACGCTGGAACACCACGCCACGGCTGGCGTCCGGCTCGGCCTTCAGCGGTTGCCCCTCCAGCAGAATGCGGCCGCGGCTTGGTTTTTCCTGACCCAGCAGCAGGCGCAGAAAGGTCGATTTTCCGCAGCCGGAAGCCCCGACCAGGGTGCAGAACTCCCCTTCATTAATGCTCAGATTGAGGTTTTCCAGCACCACGTGACGGCCGTACTCCTGCCAGAGCTGTTTGATCGTGATAAAACTCATGATTTATCTCCCTGAGCCCAGGGGAAACACAGCCGGTTAAGGCGACGCAGCCCAAGGTCCATCAGCCAGGCCAGCAGCGTAATCCAGATGACATAAGGCAGGATCACGTCCATCGCCATATAGCGGCGCACCAGGAAGATGCGGTAACCCAGACCGGCGGTGGACGAAATGGCTTCAGCGGAGATCAGGAACAGCCAGGCCGAGCCGAGCAGCAGGCGCAGCGAGGTCAGCAGCCGGGTCAGCAGCTGCGGTAGCACCACCCGCAGCACCACCGTCCAGCTGCTGGCTCCCAGGGTCTGGGCTTTGATCAGGATCTCTGCCGGAATTTCCCGCGCCCGCTGCTCCAGATCACGCGCCAGCATCGGCGTGATGCCGATGACAATCAGCATGATTTTTGACAGTTCATCCAGCCCGAAAACGATAAACAGCACCGGAAGAATGGCCAGCGGCGGCACCATCGACACCACCGTCATAAATGACGACAGCGGCGAGCGCCACATCGGGAATACCCCGGACGCGATGCCAAAGCACAGCCCCAGCAGACTGGCAATGCCCAGCCCGATCAGCAGCCGGCCCAGGCTGACGGCGGTATCCATCCATAACAGATAGTCACCGCTGCGTTTATCCGGGGTGAACGCCATGCGCTGCACTGCGTCGATCATCTGCCCCAGTCCCGGCAGCAGTTTGTCATGGGGGTTCGCCTCCAGCCGTAGCGCCGAACCGATAAAATACGCGGCGATGACCAGCACAAACGGCAGCACAACCAGCATCAGGTGCATGCCCCGGTCGGGGTGTCGATTAATTTGCCGCATGGTGCAGGCTCCTCAGGGTATGGGTTACAGCGTGCCGGCGACGGCCATTTTCAGGTAGCTGTCGTCAAAGTGCAGTTTGATATTGCTGCTGTCGCCCTGCGTAACGTTGCCGGGGAAGCTCATGCCGATAAAGTCGGCGCTCTGCGCGCCGTCGCCGAGCAGCCCTTTCTCAAAGGAGAAGTTCGCTACGCGCTGCATGGTTTTCGCCAGCTCGGCATCGCTGACAAATTTCAGATTGTCGGCCGGGGTGTAAAACAGGTGGGTGGTTTTCAGCTGGGCCTGGTAGCCGGGCAGATCGGTACCGGAGGCCTGCGCCATCGCGCTGAGCGCGGCTTTATCGCCCGCTTTCATCTGCGCCATCATTTCATACCAGGCCCCGGTCAGGGCTTTGCCAAGCGCCGGGTTGTCTTTCAGCACCGCGCTGTTGACCACCATCATGTCGATTAGCTCGCCGGGCACCTGTGAGGACTCGAAGACTTCCGTGGTGTCGGGCGTGTTTTTGATCGCCGACAGCTGCGGATTCCACGCCACGGCGGCCTGCACGCCGCTGGTGGCAAAGGCGGAGACAATGTCGGCATCCGAGGTATTAACCACCGTGACGTCTTTTTCCTGTAATCCGGCTTTTTCCAGCCCGCGCACCAGCAGGTAATGGGACACCGACAGCTCAGGCAGATAGACCTTCATCCCTTTCAGGTCTTTCAGGGTTTTGCCTTTCCCTTTCAGCACCACGCCGTCGTTGCCTTCGGAGTAGCTGCCGAGGATCAGCGCGGTCGAGTCCACGCCCCCGGCGGCCGGAATGGTCAGCGCATCCATGTTGGTCATGGTGCAGCCGTCAAACTGACCGGCGGTGTACTGGTTGATGGATTCGATGTAGTCGTTGAGCTGGGTAACGTGGATTTTAATGCCGTATCTGGCCGCCCATTTGTCGATGATCCCGGAGCTGGCAATCTGGCCCCACGGCATCCATCCGGCATAGATGGTCCAGCAGACGTTAAACTCTTTTTTCGCGGCGGCCTGGGCTGGCACGCTGACCAGCGCGCTGACGCTGAGAAGGCAGATGCTGAGGATGTGGGATAATTTCATTGTAACCTCGGTGTTGGCGGAATATACGGGGCAGCGCGACACCGGTGGTGTTGCTGTCTCCCGGGCTTTTATCCCGCCGTGTAACCCCTACCGAGGTCGCCAGCTCTCGGACCAGTCATCCACTGCGTGGACCGGAACCCTAGCCTGCTATTGTGATCGGTTATCTGTGTAACGCTGCTGCTGTGAATAACAGAGCAAGAGTTATGCCAGAATGGTTTTTACGATAAAACAGTGGGTTATCGTTAACGCTTTACGCATAACGATCGCAGATGGGGCATCATTTTCTGGCAGAGTGCCTCAGAAGTGTGCAGTGTGGAGTAAACGCCCGTCTCATCTTATCTACAGGCCGGAGAATCATGACACAGTCTGAACAGTTACGTAAAAAAGCGCTGATCGCCGGTGCCGTCGGCAACTTTATTGAGTGGTATGAGTTTGCGGTTTATGGTTTTCTCGCCACGGTGATCGCCCGCAACTTTTTCACCCTGCAGGGGGAGTCCGAGCTGACGGGGATTATTCTCACCTGGGCCTCCTTCGCCATTGCCTTCTTCTTCCGTCCGCTGGGTGCGATGGTATTTGGCCGCATTGGCGACAGGATCGGCCGCAAGCCGACGCTGGTGGCAGTGCTGATCCTGATGACCCTGGCCACCGCCGCCATCGGTCTGGTGCCGGTCTATGCCTCCATCGGCCTGGCCGCCCCGCTGATCCTTACGCTGCTGCGGATCCTTCAGGGCCTGTTTGCCGGGGGCGAGTACGGCGGTGCCGTCTCCCTGATGACCGAGTTCGCGCCGAAAGGAAAACGCGGCCTGTACGGCGCGTGGCAGTCGCTGACCGTCGCCTTTGGCCTGCTGGCCGGGGCCGCGATGGTTGCCGTGCTGACGGCAACCTTGAGCAGCGAGGCGCTGCACAGCTGGGGCTGGCGCATTCCGTTTCTGACGGCGCTGCCGCTGGGGCTGGTTGCCCTGTGGCTGCGCATGCAGCTGGAAGAGACGCCGACCTTCAGTCAGGCAAAAATGTTACCTGATGCCCCGCAGGGGGGACTGGTGTTCCGGGTGATCCTGCTGGGCATTGGCCGCGTGATGGTCTGGTCAGCGGCGGGTTATACCTATCTGGTGGTGATGCCCACCTATTTACAGTCGGTGCTGCATACCGGGCTGAACCAGGCGCTGGTGATTGCCGTGCTTTCCAATATTGGTTTTGCCCTGACCATCCTGCCTGCCGGGATGCTCAGCGACCGCCTGGGACGCCGCAACGTGATGGTGTTTGCCAGCGTGATGCTGCTGATTTTTGCCTGGCCACTGCTGAAGGTTTTACAGATGCCGGAGGTCGGCATGGTGGTGAAATGCCTGGTGGTGCTGTTTGCCGGGGGGCTGGTGGGTCTGCTGGCCGGTCCGGGACCCGCCATGCTGTCGGAGATGTTTCCCACCCACGTGCGTTACACCGGGCTGGGGCTGGCTTATTCGCTGTCCAACGCCCTGTTCTCCGGCTGCGCGGGGTTGATTATCAGCGGGCTGATAAAGCAAACCGGCAATAATGATATTCCGGCGTTTTACGTCATGGCGACCGCCGTTGTCAGCATCGCCGCGCTGATGACGCTGCGGGCCGACGATCACCGCCGGGCGCTGGATGACTGAACCGGTGAACCGGTTAGCGGCCACGGGGACAGGTCCTGTCCCCGATATGATGAACGACCGCCTTTAACAGGTTGGGATCTGGCGGAGGGTAACGTCATCACACCCTGCACTTCCATTTGAGCGCATTTAACAGCAGGTAACTGCCGGTGGTGCAGGCGGCCATCCCTGTCACACGCAGCGGATGATAGGGAAACCACAGGAACAGCAGAACACCCATGACGGATAAATAGACAACACTCCCCCAGCGCCAGGGAATAAAGGCAATGATGAATAACGCGGGTAAGGCAAGGTAATAAAAATAAAAAGCGACAAACCTCAATCCCACACTGCGGTGGGAGACTATCTGATAATGTTTCGCATACCACTCATGTAATGTCTGATAGCCGACAACCATCAGCACCGCACAAACCATAAAAATCGCTACTCTGATGGCGTTACTTTTAATCCCATAATTCATTGTTCAAACTATTCCGAAAGCAGAGCGATAAGCGACGTATGGCGGGATTTTATCAGACTTCTGGCTCCTGTCACGCGGTGCCATGCCATTAAACAATACTGAGCGGCACTCATGCTCACCCTGCCGGTCCGTTAAACAAAACCGAAAACGTTCTGTAAGGCCGGTGCAGGTGAATCTGGTCCCCCGGCTCAAAATAACCAGCTCCAGCTCCGTGGCAATGCCCATTTTAGATGCGGAATTATATGCCTCCCACTGAGTAAAACATCGGTATGGAGTGCAGTAATGTAGAGACAACTTGATTCATGGGGGATTCAGTCAGGAATAATAGTCACGCTACCTTTATCATCACGCTTTAACAGCTGCTTCCAGCAGGTCGCTGGCTTCGTCGAAGCGCCTGTACCACTTCATGGTGGACTCTTTATCAAACTGCAGGTTTTCGTATTCGGAATAGAAATGAAGAGAGCGTGACCCATTGAAGCGTACAGGTTGGATAATCTGATTGACCTTCACCAGCAGCGGAGGTAAACCCTCGGCTTTCATTTCGCCCAGTGCGGGTGGCAGGTCACCCGCTTTGAGAATGATACCGCTACTGTAGGGAAGCAGGCTGATCTCGGACGTTTTAGCCAGACGGTGCTTTAGCTTTTCTGCACCACCCAGTTTCTCCAGCCACGGTGTACCAAGAATGGTATACCAGCAGGCACCTTTCAGACTAAGGGCTGCACCCCCTCCCTCAAGAGTACCAATAGAATCGACCATGACGCCGGAAAACCGCTGCGCCAGAGCAAACTCATAGGGGAACATTCTTTCACGAGCATAGGGGAGAACAAAGGACAGCCCCGCATAACCATTTTCCACCGCGAAAGTGTTACATAGCCACCTAATCCATGCTTCATATCGCATTTTTCCATCAGGTTCTTTCAACAGTGATAGCGGAAACGTTAACTTAATCACGGAGCGGTCATTGTCATTTTGAAAAATCCGTTCCCCCATAATCAAAATACTATAATCAGGAGCCAGAAAATCTTTATCTGCACTTCCCAGATACCAGGAGAAAATCTCTTCCGGGGTTGAGTCGAGGATTTCCTGACGTTTTTTAGCGTAATTATTAGCAGTAATACCCACCCAGTTTCTGGTTAGATGTTTCTTCAGATGGGGCTTAAACTCCGCATAATACTTATCCACACACTCCACCATCCTGCGGCGAACCTCTGGCGTATGTCCGTCTTTAAAGAACACCGTAATTATCAGGCCAAGATTAATTGCCGGGCTGCCGTCTTTGTACTTTACCGATGCTTCCGGTAGCCATTTTTCGATGTAGTTCAGTTCAAAACCTTCCATTTCCATTATCGCTCCTTAGTGAACCTGCAGCTGCCCCTGAAAACCTCAGGCTAAGCTGCCCGGTGCTGATGTTCACGTTCTTTGCCGTGGCCAGCCTAACGTCCCCGACGTGCCGGCTGAAAGGCATTCTGTAAAAGATGCGCCTGAAAATAGTTTTTCAGTGGGGGCTTAATCAGGAATAATAAACACGCTGCCTTCGTCGTCACGCTTCAGCAGCTTCCAGCAGGCGCGGTGCTTCTTACCGTATTTATCCTCATACTCCGGCATCTTCTGCCCTTCACGCGTCTGGATATATTCGGTGGCACCGTTAACAATCGCCGCCCACTCTCCGGCATGGGGGGCAACTTTACCGGTCCAGCAGGTAATACGTACCGGGTCGTATGATTTCCCGCTCTCCTCTTTATCCAGCAGGTCGCTGGCTTCGTCGAAGCGGGCAAACCATTTCATCGAGGACTCTTTATCAAACTGCAGGTTTTCGTATTCGGAATAGAAGTGCAAACCTCTGTGACCATCGTAGCGAACAGGACGTATTATCTGATTCACTTTTACCAGCAGCGGCGGTAACCCTTCGGCTTTCATTTCGCCCAGTGCGGGTGGCAGGTCACCCGCTTTGAGAATGATACCGCTACTGTAGGGAAGCAGGCTGATCTCGGGCGTTTTAGCCAGGCGGTGCTTTAGCTTTTCTGCACCACCCAGTTTTTCCAGCCAGGGTGTGCCGATGATGGTATACCAGCAGGCACCTTTCAGCCACTCAGCGGCTTCACCGCCTTCCAGTGTGCCAAGAGAATCGACCATGACGCCGGAAAACCGCTGCGCCAGAGCAAACTCATAGGGGAACATTCTTTCACGAGCATAGGGGAGAACAAAGGACAGCCCCGCATAGCCACTTTCCACCGCGAAAGTGTTACATAGCCACCTAATCCATGCTTCATAACACTTTTTACCGCCCGGTGTTTTCAGCAATGATAACGGAAGCGTTAACTTAATGACTGAGCGATCATTATCGTTGTGGTAGATACGCTTCCCCATGATGAGAATACTATAATCAGGAGCCAGAAAATCTTTATCTGTACTTCCCAGATACCAGGAGAAAATCTCTTCCGGGGTTGAGTCGAGGATTTCCTGACGTTTTTTAGCGTAATTATTAGCAGTAATACCCACCCAGTTTCTGGTTAGATGTTTCTTCAGATGGGGCTTAAACTCCGCATAATACTTATCCACACACTCCACCATCCTGCGGCGAACCTCTGGCGTATGTCCGTCTTTAAAGAACACCGTAATTATCAGGCCAAGATTAATTGCCGGGCTGCCGTCTTTGTACTTTACCGATGCTTCCGGTAGCCATTTTTCGATGTAGTTCAGTTCAAAACCTTCCATTCCCATTACCGCTCCTTAATACGCCAGTAAACCTGCGGCTGCCCCTGAACCGAGGATTAGCGCCAGCTTGTCCCAGGCAGTTATCGCCAGTCGCACAATAAGCAAAAATATTTCGATAACGGCTGCCGGTATCCCCAGATAAATCACCGCCGCCGCAATACCGACCACCACCACGATAACGCCCACCGTTTTGCCCACGTCCGCCAGCACCTGCACCCAGTCCACCTGCTTCAGCATCTCCAGCGTCATATCGGTCGCCTGCTGAACCGTTGCCCACGCCGAGCGGATCTGCTCATTGCTCCACTCGGCCACGTATTTACCCGTGCGGCTGAACCAGATCCAGCTTTCCTTCCCCTGCCGGTAAACCCACTCGCCGCTGTCGTTCAGCCAGCCCGCCGTTTTTTTCAGCGCCCGGCGCGTCTCTTTTGACAGCGCATTCCAGCCTTCGGCCACGCCGCGTATCGCGCCTTCGCTCAGGTCGGCCACCGCTTTACCGGTCCAGGTCCAGGGTTCGACCCGCGCCGCAGCTGGGGTGGCGGGCGGGCGGGGAATAAAAATCGGCGGGTAGAGAAACAGCGGCCAGTATTTTGCCCCGCTGGTTTTCCAGGCCTTCATCGTCACGTTGACCACCTGATCCACCCACTGCTGCTCTTCCGGACGGCAGTCGTGGATTTCCAGTATGGTCATCCGGCTCCTTTCCCTGCCAACAATCTGCATATATTCATCGTATTGATCTTCATAAAGTTCATCTCCCGGAAACTTCACCTCCACCAGGCGGGCCAGGTTATCAGCGTGCATCTGACCTTCAGTATCCGGCCCCGCCAGCCCCGGCCAGCGATCCTGCCTGTTCTTCACAATAATCACATCCGGGCGGCGGTAAATCCCTTTCCCCGGCACCGGGAACCTGTTGGTAGTATGACGCCTGCCGGGACCGTCTTTTTCCAGCAAGGTACTGCTGAGAAACGGGCGCGGCGGCGTGGTGCGCATGTCAAATGACACCTCGGCTTTGTAATTCCAGTAAAAATCACGGGCGATTTCGTCAAGCCTGATCAGACTGCTCATCAAGATTTGCTTCAGGTTCATCCGGTAACTTCTGGTCTGTCCTTTGCGGCGAACCTCCGCCGACAGGTCGGGAAAACGCATTGCATACTCGACTTTGATATGCAGGTACTGACGGTTTCCCGCAGTTGGCAGGCGCGACTGCTTCTCAACCATTTCGATGCCTGTGGTGGTACAGTCCCACGGCTGGTTATTTTTCCCGGTGAGAATATCGGGTGTAGCTGTTGGTGAATCGGGCAGTTCCATTATGATTCCCTCTCCCTGAGTTCAGTTTCCAGTTGCTGCGCATCGGTTTCGCCGATAAACCACATAGTTTCTTCTGGCTGTGCGGGTTTCACCAGCACGTGCAGATCCACATCTTCCGCCGCGCGGGTATAAACCGGCACGGTTCGTCCTTCACCATCACTGTAGCCCGCTGCCGTCTGCCCGGACGGGGTGGTAAGACGATAAGGTGCATTCACTAGAATGCTGCCGTTTTTATCCTGTAGCTGGTAAAGCGCCGAGTAGATATAAGCAGTGCCCATCCGCGGCATCGTCAGCGGCATATTCTGCGCGGGCCGCTTCGACGTTCTTTTCACCCTGCGCTGGTACACCCCCGTCGTGCCATATTCTATCCTGCACCCGTCTATCCTCAGGTAGCTGCCGCCGCCCATCAGCGTGATGCGCTTCTTCCCGGCGAACAGGATGTCTTCGGTTGAGGTGAGCGTGAACTTCTTCTGCGCAAAGAATTCCAGCCCGCCATTCTGCGCCTGCATCTCCACCGGCCCTTCACCCGACTTCAGGCTCAGCTGCCCCGTTCTGGCAAACAGCCCGATTTTCTCCCCCGCCAGCGCCGTCATATTGCCCATCACCCCGGCGCTGATGTCGCCCCCGGCGTTGATAACCACGTTGTCCGCGGCGGCCAGCTGCATATCCTCGCCGCTGGTAAACGCCATGCCTTCCGGGGCCGAGAAGTGCAGGATTTCATTCAGCGGCTTCAGCCGCTGCTCAAACATCGCTATCTGCGCCTCGGTGTCCGCCTTCAGCGCTTCGGCCTGCTGTGCCGCTGCCTGGAGCTGTTCAAGCTGCCGCTCAAGCTGCTCAATCTCCTTCAGCGCCGCCTCCATATCCAGCACCTGACCCTTGCCCTCCGGCTGCGCGTCGGCGCTGATGAACAGCCCACCGCCCGCGCGCAGCGTGCCGTGCTCGTCGGTGCGCAGCTCCACCCCGCTGCCGCGCGGCTTCTCCCGTGCGTCGACGATATGCCCGGCGCTGAGCTGGGTTTTGCCATATTCGGTCGCCAGCTTGATATGCTCTTCCCCGCGCTTATCCTCCATGCGCAGCTTGTTGTTGGCCGGGGTGCGCAGCACGTTGCGCGTGTGGTTGTCCCGCGCCACGGGGTCCGGGTGCTCAGAGTCGTGCAGGGCGTGGGAAATATACGGCAGGTCGATGTCGCCGTTGCCGTAAGCAATGGCGACCTCGGTGCCGTCGATAAGCGGGGCGTGCCAGCCGTAGTCACTTCCGGCATACGGCTTCGCCATGCGCAGCCACAGGGACGCGTAGCCCTGCCCGCTGTCTGCCCGGTCGAAGTCCAGCCGCACCCGGTAGCGCCCGTGCCCGTCCAGGTGCGCGTAGATATCGCCCTTCTCGCGGCTTTCAATCCGGGCGGGCAGCGCGCCGTGAATTTCCGGGCGCGCCGGGCAGGCGGGCCGGAAGCAGTAGCGTTCGGTGTAAGGCTGGCCCCACACCGAGACGTGCAGCCGCGAGTCCCGTGAGCCGGTAAAGGTCGCCAGCGTGATGATGACGCCCTCCTGCAGCGCCCTGATGATATCGCCCTGCGGCTCCAGCACCTGGCCGGGGGCAAGATGTGAGGCGTTGCTGAACAGGTGAATGCGCGCCGACTTGTTCAGCTCGCGCTCGTGAGCGATGCGCGCATAGAAGGCACCGCTTTCGGTTTCCGGCTCCGGGTCGGTATCGTCCCCGGCTTCGCGGTACGGCGGCCCGGCGTAGCAATACTGCTGCCCGGTGGTCACCGCCCCGCTGCGCGCGGCCACTCTGGCCTCCTGCGGCGTGCCGGCCTCGCGGTAGTTGTAGTGCTTCGTCTGCACCATGCCGCTGACCACCTCGTTCCAGGTGCGCACGCCCCACACCGACGCCTGCGCCAGCAGCCAGGACGGCTCCTGATACGGCAGCGTGACGTCAAACACGTACTGCAGCTGGCTGTCGCCGAAAATCACCACCTCCAGCTCCGTCTTCTGGTTCATCTCAAAGCGGAACCAGATGCCGACCTCCGCCAGAATACGCTGAATGAATTCCAGGCCGGTCTCGCGCCACTGGGTGATGACCTCGCGGTCCGGGTACTCGCGGGACAGGCGGAACTCAAAGTCCGGCCCCTCCAGCCCGTGCTGGCGCAGCACCTGCTCCACCACCTCCGGCACCGACTGGTTCTGGAATACGGCACACTGGCGGGTGCGGGACAGCAGTGAGAGGCGGGGTTCAAGCGTTGCAGCGTAGCGGGTTTCGTCAGCGGAGGTGGACAGGCGCTCAAAGTGGCTGATGATGCCGTGCACCGCTTTGCCGTCGCGCATGTGGAAGCTGGCGAAGCGCATCAGCACCTGTTCAGGCCGCACATCCCCCGGTGGTGCGGTGAACTCTATCGTCCAGCGGAATGGTTCGCTTAGCGCCTCACGGCCTTTGAACCTCAGCACGTCCGGTCGCAAAGTGCTTCCCGTGATATCTAGCGCGTAGCAGGCGCACATTTCAACAAGGGTATTCCGGTTATCCATCACCGACTCCTTATACTGCTCCATTTCAAGTTTCAACAGTCCTGGACTGCATCCCTAATCATAAAACCTGACAGACAGGGTCACTTAATACCCCTGGCAAAAAAATGGTTTTGATCAACCGGGATCTTACATTGTATGACTTAAGCAAAACTCGCTTTTTGTAGTTAAATTTGCCAGCAAACTGCCAGATTCGATAACAGCCATCATTCAGATTAACGCCGCTGGCGGAACACTATGCACGCCGGGTTGTGGACTCAGGGCCGCCTCCAGCAGCGCCCTGGCAATATTTTCCGCCGGGTTGAGGCGCATTCTTTTTGGTAACAGTGGCCCTGCCACGCGCAGCACGCGCATCATCAGCGATTCCAGGGGGCGCACCTCCTGCCGCTGTCCGCCAATCAACCCCGGCCGCACCAGCGTCAGGGAAGCAAACGCCAGCCGCGCCAGATCGCGCTCCAGCTCGCCCTTAACCCGGTTATAGAAAAAGCGTGAGTCCGTGTCAGCTCCGGCCGCCGAGTTGAGCACGCAGGTGGCGGCCCCCTGCTCTTTAACCCGCCGGGCGAACGCCAGCGGGTAGTGGTAGTCCACGCGTTTAAACGCCTCGCGGGTGCCGGCCTGCTTCATGGTGGTGCCGAGCGTGCAGATCATCGCATCGGCCTGCCACCAGGCTTCTCCCTGGGGCAGATTGTCGAAATCCACTATCGGGGCCAGCAGCCGGGGGTGTGCCGGCAGCGCGCGCCTTACCGGAGCCACTACCGAGGTCACCCGCGCATCGGCCAGCGCCAGGCGCAGGACGTGTCCGCCCACCAGTCCGCTGGCTCCGGCCAGCAATAATTTCATCTCAGGCTTTCCCGCCCAGCCGAGCAATCGCCTGCTCCACCGGCGTGGTGCCGTCGGTCAGCTCAATGATCCTGTGCGTCACCTGCGGCTGTTCCACCAGGGCAACCAGGGCGGCAGCCACGTTATCACGCGCAACGTTGCCGTAAGGAATAGCCAGCCCGGCGCTCACCTTACCGCTGCCTGCGTCATCCACCAGCGTACCGGGCCGTAAAATCACCCAGTCGAGATCGCTGGCAGCCAGATGCACATCGGCCTGCTTTTTCACCGCCATATAGTTCTCAAAGGTGTCGGACCCGGTTTTTCCGCGCCCGGCTTCCGGAAACGCCGAGACCAGCAGAAAACGTGTCACCCCGGCCTGCTCTGCGGCGGCGACCGCCAGCTCCAGTCCTTTGCCATCAATCGCATTGGTGGTTTCTTTACCGCCTTTGCCGCCCGCGCCGGCGGTAAAAATCACGCTGTCGCAGCCGCGCATCAGTGCGGCAAAATCGCCTGCGCTGAGTGCCGTCAGGTCACCCTGTACCGTCGTCGCGCCGAGATTTTTCAACTGTTCAGCCTGTTCACTGTGACGATGAAGCCCCACCGGCTGGTGCCCGCGTTCTGCCAGCTGGCTCACCAGACGGCGGCCAATGTTACCTGCAGCACCAATAATAAATACCTTACTCATCGCTATCTCCTGAACATGAACCAGCTTCAATCTTAGCGTATTGATGGTGAAGCGCCTCGCACTTCAGGTCATTCTTAAAGGAAAGGGTCAGGGGGAGAGAAAGAAGTCGCGCCTGGCGCTGATGATGTAAAGGCGGCCTCAGCCGCCCTTGTTTAAGCGAGATAAAACACCGGTGTCAGCTCGGCGCTCACCGGGCTGTGGTCCGCATTCGAGGGCATCAACTCAGACATCGACTGCCACCAGCGCTGACATACCTCCGTTTGTGCCACCGCATTCCAGCGCTCCTCTGACTCAATATCCACCACGGCAAACAGCAGATTGCGCGGCGCGTCGAGGAAAATACTGTAATGGTGCGCTCCGTGCTCCTTCAGCGTCTGCGCCAGCTCCGGCCATATGGGATTATGCCGCTGCTCGTATTCCTGATGTTTATCAGGATGCACCTGCATGACAAACGCCTTACGAAACATGATGGTGCTTCGCATCCAGCGCTGCGCGCCAGGGTTTCACGCCAAAACGTTCGCCCAGCGCCATCAGTTCGTCGGTGGTAATACTCTGCCTCATGCCGCCCATCGACAGCACTTTCACCACCACTTCGGATGACTTCTCGGCGGTATCAATCAGGCCGAAAGTTTCGTCGAGCGTCGGTCCGGCACCGAATATCCCGTGGAACGGCCACATCACCAGCGTGTGCGACTCCATTTTTTTCGCCGTCGCACTGCCGATGCCGTCGGTGCCCGGCACCATCCACGGCACAATACCAACGCCGTCCGGGAACACCACCAGGCACTCGGTGCTGCCTTCCCACAGCAGGCGGGTAAAGCTGGCAGAGTCGAGATCCACCACATAGCTCAGCGCCATAAAGTTCGTGGCGTGGCAGTGCATAATCACGCAGTCAGCGCCGTTGGTGACGGTTTTACGCACGCTGTGCGACTGGAAGTGGGAAGCCAGCTCGGAGGTCGGAACGCCACCATGGGTCAGGCCCCAGTAAATGGTAAAAGCGCGCCCGTCGGCACTGACGCGCAGCAGCACCAGACAGTCCGCCGGGTCAAGCTGTACGTTGCGGAAAAACTTACCGGAACCGGTGACCAGGAACCAGTCGTTAGCCAGCAGGGGGGCTGGCTGGCTCAGTTCCAGCGTGCGCGGTTCGCGGTCAAAATCGGCGGCAAACGGCTGGACTTCTTCGTCCAGCAGGCGCAGCGAAACGTTACCGCCGTTGCGTTCGTCCCAGCCCTTCAGCCACATATCCGTGGTCGCTTTCACCATTCCCTGGACAAACCAGGAGTTGAGAATCTGTTGCATGTGTTTACCCTTAACGTTGGCTGAGAATCTGTTGTTCGTAATGGCGGACATCGCCTAACCAGCTGGCACCGGCCGGAACGTCGTGGCGCAGACACCAGGCTTCCCACACCGCCTGCCATGGCAGGGATTTTTGCTCTTCCAGCAGCGCCAGGCGCGCCGTATAGTCGCCGTCGTTTTCCAGCTTTTTCAGCATATCGACCGGCTCCAGCAGCGCGCGCAGCAGCGCCTTCTTGGCGTTACGCGTGCCGATCACCCAGGCCGCGATGCGGTTGATAGAGGCATCAAAGAAATCCAGGCCGATATGCACTTTGTCGAACAGACGCTGACGCACGATTTCACTGGCGATCGCCTGGGTTTCATCATCCAGCAGCACTACGTGGTCGCTGTCCCAGCGTACCGGGCGGCTGACGTGCAGCAGCAGGCGCGGAACATACAGCATGGCGGTGGAGATCTTGTCGGAGATCACCTCTGTGGGATGGAAGTGACCGGCATCCAGCGTCAGCGCCGTCTGGCGGCTGGCGGCATAGCCGAGGCAGAACTCATTCGACCCGACGGTGTAGCTTTCGGCACCAATCCCGAACAGTTTGCTCTCTACCGCATCAATATGATGGGCAGGGTTCAGCTTTTCGCTAATGACTTCATCCAGCGAGGCCATCAGGCGCTGGCGCGGAGCCAGACGATCGACGGTCAGGTCTTTCATACCGTCCGGCACCCAGATATTCATCACCGAGGCGGAGCCGAGCTGCTCACCAAAATACGCCGACACCCTGCGGCTCGCCTGGCAGTGCTCAATCCAGAACTGGCGGATCTCTGCGTTAACGTGCGCGAGGGTAAAGCCATCGGCGCTCAGTTCGTGCGAGAAGCAGCTGGGGTTAAAATCCAGCCCCAGCTGACGGTCACGCGCCCAGGCCACCCAGCCCGCGAAGTGCTGTGGTTTGATTTCATTACGCGCAACCGCCTGTTCACTCTCCAGATAGATCGCATGGAGATTGAGACGTTTCGGGCCGGGGATCAGCGCCATCGCCTGATCGAGGTCAGAACGCAGCTCCTCCACGTTACGCGCCCGGCCGGGATAGTTACCGGTCGCCTGAATGCCGCCGGTCAGTGCGCCCTGCGGGTTTTCAAAGCCCCGCACGTCGTCGCCCTGCCAGCAGTGCATGGAGACGGGCATCTGGTCGAGCTGTACCAGTGCAGCTTCTACGTCTACGCCGATATCGGCGAAGCGCTGTTTCGCCAGGGCGAAAGCCTGTTCAATGGCCTGTGTCATATACAAAGCTCCTTTGCTGAAGAGGTCAGTGACAGGAAACGCGCCTGATGGCGGCGAAACACATCACTACCGTGAGAGTCAAAACGAATAAGGGGGAAATGGCCGGCCAGCTGCTGGCGGAAGGCGCTGACGTCCTTCACGGCCCCGGCAGCAATCAGCTGACTGCCGATGTTGCCGAGGGTGGATGCCTCAACCGGACCGGCAAACACCGGAATGCCACAGGCATCCGCACACAGCTGGTTTAAAAACGCATTCTGGCTGCCGCCGCCCACAATATGCAGCTGGCTGAAACGCTCACCGCACAGGTGCTCCAGCTCCTGCAACACCTGGCGGTAACAGAACGCCAGACTGTCAAAGATGCAGCGCGCCAGCTGCGCCGGGGTGGACGGCACCGGCATACGCTGCTCCGCGCAGGCATCCTGAATTTCACGCACCATGCTGGACGGGTTAATAAAGCGGTCGTCATTCGGGTTAATCAGCCACTGACAGGCGGGCTGCTGTCCGGCATCGGAGATCAGCTGGCAGAGGTCGTTAATTGCCAGCTCGTCCTTCACCCGCTGCAGCAGCCACAGGCCCATAATATTTTTCAGCACGCGAAAGCGCCCTTCGGCCCCGCCTTCATTGGTGATGTTGGCATCCTGTGCGGCCTGGCTGGTGAAAGGCTGAAGGCTTTCAAAGCCCATCAGTGACCAGGTCCCGGAGCTGAGATAAGCGGCGCTGCCGCCGGACAGCGGTGTCGCCAGCACCGCACTGGCAGTATCATGAGTGGCCACCGCCACCACCGGGATGGCGTTGCCTGACGGGCTGGTCCACGCCCCTACCCGCTTACCCGGCTGGGAAGGCTGACCGAACCAGGCCGGGTTAGCCCCGCTCCAGCGCAGCAGCTCTGTGTCCCACTGCCCGCTGGTGATATTCAGCATCTGCGTGGTGGTGGCGTTGGTATACTCCCAGTTGAGCTCCCCGGTCAGGCGATAGTGCAGATAGTCCGGGATCATCAGCGCGTGGGCCACCTGCGCCAGTTCTGGCGCACTGTCGCGGCACAGCGCTTTCATCTGATACAGCGTGTTAAACGGCAGAAACTGGATGCCGGTACGCTGATAAATGGCCTTGTGGCCCAGTTCACGGCAGGCCTCAGCCATCACCCCGTGGGTGCGGTCATCGCGATAGGCAACCGGCAGCCCGATACGCCTGCCCTCTGCATCCAGCAGCACATAGTCAACTGCCCAGGTATCAATGCCGATGCTTTCCGGCACAATGCCCTGACGGTCAATGGTTTCCAGCCCGGCAAGAATGAAGTTTTCCAGCGCGTCGAGATCCCAGCACTGGCGGTTATCCATCGTCACCAGCTGGTTTACGCAGCGGCTGACTTCATTGAGCGTAATGGCACCGGTCCGGTCGTCGTGGCTGGCCAGCATAACGCGGCCGCTGGAGGCGCCCAGATCGATAGCGACAAAATGACGAAGGCTCATGTGATAGCTTCCTGATGATTCGATGCCACCAGTGTAAAAGAGCCGGGGTTTGCTACCTTCTTGCCACTGCCAGCCAGGTGTGAGCGCTGGCAAAACGGCAAAGATGAACGTGAAGTGGTTCACAGTTCGGTGGCTTGCTCCTTTTCTGTCGGGGTGTGATGCCCCCCGCATTTCTCACACTTGCCCACGCCTTTCTTAAAAAAATCACCGGGATACCGTTTTTCCGTGTCAAAAATTCAAGGTGCCGGAATACCGTGCTGCGTAGACTCTGTTACTGAACTGTTAAAGAGGAAGCCATCATGACCGTGTTACACAGCGTTGATTTTTTCCCGTCAGGGCACTTCCCGGTCGCCATTGAGCCTCGTGCGCCGCAGGGCGTGTTCCCTGAACACTATCATGACGATTTTCACGAGATTGTTATCGTCGAACAGGGTGCCGGCATTCACGTGTTTAACGGCCAGTCACAGCCATTGTGCAGCGGCTGCGTCTGCTTTGTGCGCAGCCACGACCGGCACTTATATGAACAAACCGAGAATCTGTGTCTGACCAACGTGCTGTACCGTGGGCCAGAATCGTTTCGCTTTCTCGCCGGGCTGCAACACCTGCTGCCCCAGGAGCAGGAAGGCCATTATCCGTCGCACTGGCGCATTGGTAATAAGGTGCTGGCACAGGCGCGGCAGCTCATCGATCAGCTGGAGGCGCCGCACGCCAGCCACAGCCTGGCCAGCCAGGCCGAGCAGGAGATGCATTTTCTGCGCCTGCTGGTGCTGCTGCGCCAGGGCTGTAGCGCGGAAACGACGGACGATCAGGATGGACGCCTGCGGGCGCTGCTGGACTGGCTGGCGGATCACTACAGCGAAGACGTTGACTGGGAGGCTCTGGCAGACCGTTTCTCGCTGTCGCTGCGCACGCTGCACCGTCAGTTAAAACATCAGACCGGCAGCACGCCGCAGCGCTATCTCAACCGTCTGCGCCTGCTGGAGGCGCGCCACCTGCTGCGCCACAGCGAACTGCGCGTCACGGATATCGCTTTTCAGTGCGGTTTTGGTGACAGCAATCACTTTTCTACGCTGTTTAAGCGTGAATTTGGCTGCTCTCCGCGTACACTGCGACAAAATGACTGATGAGGTGACCCGTGACCGCTCTCCTGCGCCTGGCAAAAGCTGACTATCTGCCGTCTGAACAGATGCCGGTAGCCGTTGCTGAACGCACCTCCCAGCCCTCTTTCCCGCCTCATGTGCATGAGTTCAATGAAATCGTACTGGTGTGGCGTGGTAACGGCCTGCACGTGATGAATGATCGTCCGTGGCTGGTCACCTGCGGGGATATCTTCTATCTGCACGCTGACGACTGTCACAGCTATGAGTCGGTTAATGAACTGGCGCTGGACAACATCATCTACTGCCCGGAGCGTTTCCAGCTGAGCCTGGACTGGCAGCAGCTGTTGCCGCCGCGTGACGCAGCCGCCTGGCGTTTAACCACGCGCGGTATGGCACTGGCCAGGGGGGTGATAAAGCAGCTGGAGCAGGAGAGCCGCAAAAGTGACCTGCTGTCGCGTCAGCTGACGGAAGCGCTGTTTTTGCAGCTGGCGCTGGTGCTGCAACGCCACCGCTATGCCTCCGATCGCGCCTGGCAGATGCCCGAAGGGGAACAGCTGGATCTGCTGATGGCCGCTATTCAGGGGCAGATTGCCGCGCCCTTTGATCTCGCCACGTTCTGCGCGCAGCACCAGCTGTCAGAGCGTGCTCTCAAGCAGCTGTTTCGCCAGCAAACCGGGATGACCGTCGGCCACTATCTGCGCCAGCTACAGCTGTGCCAGGCCAAACATCTGTTGCGCACCAGTGACAGCCTGATTGGCGAAGTCGCCGCGCGCTGCGGCTTTGATGACAGTAACTACTTTTCCGTGGTCTTTACCCGTGAAACGGGCCTGACGCCGAGCGCCTGGCGCCAGCGGTTTGTTCCTTCAGCTCACTCCCGCCATCTCGCTTAAATTTTTTTCCTGTCCTGGCCTGTACAATTAGGGGCCGGTCTTCCGGCCCCTTCACGGTTACGAGACCATGCCCAGCCCGACAATATTTGCCGCCAGGATAATCACAAAACAGCCGACGCTCAGCACGCGTACCGGTGTGCGCCCGACGTTTTTCCACTCTTTAAGTAACAGCCCCACCAGACCGCCGCACAGCACGTAGAAGCTCATATGCAGCATCCAGCTCACGAAGTCGTACTGGACCGGGATGCTGGCGTGACCCCAGGCGTAGAAGAAGAACTGCAGATACCACATAGTGCCGCCCAACAGCGACAGCGCAACGTTGGCGATCAGCACCGATTTCACCACGGAGAAATCCGCTTTCACCGACAGGTCAGAACGGGTTGCCAGGCGCACAAAGCAGAAACCGAGGTTCACCAGCGCCCCGCCGCCCATGATCACCACATAGCTTGGCAGCGCCACGTACAGCGGGTCGATGCCCAGCGCGGCCGCCGCGTCGTGCATCGGCTTGGCGGCGTCCATGGCAAAGGACATTCCGGCGGAGAAGATGCCGCACATCACCGCCAGCACCAGCCCTTTTTTCAGGTTGAACTCTTCGGCGGTAATTCCCATCGCACGTTCTTTTAACAGACCGGCACGTGAGACAATAGCCACGCCGATAAGCGCCACCAGCACCCCCAGCAGCGTCATCCGCCCCCCGGCAGAGCTGAACAGCTCAACAAACCGGCCCTGTAACAGCGGCGTCATTAACGTGCCCACCACCAGGGTAATCCCGATGGCAATCCCGATGCCCATCGACATGCCCAGGTAGCGCATGGTCAGACCGTAGTTGATGTTACCCACGCCCCACATGGCGCCAAACAGGAACACCGGCATCAGCTGAGCAAGGGAAAAGGAGCTGTAGTAGGCCCAGAAGTTCGGCAGCAAAATAGCGCTGACCGCCCAGGGAAGAACGATCCATGACATGATCCCACCAACGGACCACATGGTTTCCCATGACCAGTGACGGACTTTCTTAAAAGGTGCATAAAAGCAGGCGGCGCTGGCGGCCCCTACCAGGTGCCACATAATGCCGGAGACGATGGCTTCATTCATTTTTTGCTTATCCTTCGTTGTTGTTTGCCCTGTATGACGAAGGAGTCTACGGAGAATGCGACCTGTTCAACCTTACGCTGGCTGCCCCACTGAGGCCAAAACTGGCAAAATCCAGCGCCTTCCACCGACCGCTGTCACAAATCAACGATCTCAGCTCTAGCCATCTGTTTAAACAGCGTTTTTCTCTAAGCTGCTCATATTCATCACTAAATATAAAAAATGCCAGAGCCGACAGCGGGTTCTTGCCGTTTTTGCCAGCCAGCTCTCATTGATGGCAGCCAGATCAAGGTGATTCCCTGCCCGCTGATGCATCTTCCAAAGCCTGCAACAGTAAAAACGCTGTCTGTTAACAACCCTATAAAAAGTGTGTCACGGAGAACCTGCCCATGAATCCTGTTCAGCAACAGATGTATATCAACGGTGAATTTGTTGAAAACCGCGCCGATCGCTGGATCGAGGTGATCAACCCGGCTACGGAGGCGCTGCTGTCGCGTATTCCTGAAGGCAGTGCGGAAGATGCGCAGCGTGCCATCGATGCCGCGGCCGCGGCGCAGTCCGGATGGGAAGCCTTACCCGCGGTGGAACGCGGCCGCTGGCTGCATAAAATTGCCGCGGGCGTGCGCCAGCGTGCCGCAGAGCTGACGGCTACTATCGTCGCGGAAGGGGGGAAAACCCAGGAGCTGGCGGAAACGGAAGTGTTGTTTACCGCTGACTATCTGGACTATATGGCCGAATGGGCGCGCCGCTACGAAGGGGAGATCGTGCAGAGTGACCGCCCGCAGGAAAACATCCTGGTGTTTAAAAAAGCGATTGGCGTCACGACGGGGATTTTGCCGTGGAACTTCCCGTTCTTCCTGATTGCGCGTAAGGCCGCTCCCGCCCTGCTGACCGGCAATACTATCGTGATCAAACCGAGCGAGCTGACGCCGAATAATGCGATTATTTTCGCTGAGATTGTGCACGACATCGGCCTGCCGGCCGGGGTGTTTAACCTGGTCACCGGCTATGGCCCGGTGGTGGGCCATGAACTCGCCGCTAACCCAAAAGTTGGTCTGGTCAGCCTGACCGGCAGCGTGGGTGCCGGAGTGGCCACCATGCAGGCGGCGGCGAAAAATATCACTAAAGTCTCGCTGGAGTTAGGCGGCAAAGCGCCCGCCATCATTATGAATGATGCGGACCTCGACCTGGCGGTAAAAGCCGTGGTTGCCTCGCGCATGATCAATACCGGGCAGGTGTGTAACTGTGCGGAGCGCCTGTACGTGCAGGATGGCGTCTATGACGAGGTGGTTGAACGCCTGAGCGCGGCCTTCAAAAAAGTCACCTGGGGCGATCCGGCAACGCAGAAAGGGCTGGATATGGGGCCTCTGATTACGGCCGCGGCTTTACAGCGTGTTGAGCAGAAAGTGGCGGATGCCGTGGCGGCGGGGGCGAAGATTGTCACCGGCGGCAGACGCGCCGGGGAGACGGGCTTCTTCTTCGAACCCACGCTGCTGACTGACGTTGAGCAGCAGATGAATATTATGCAGGAAGAGACGTTTGGCCCGGTGCTGCCGGTCATGAAGTTCAGCACGCTGGACGAGGCAATTGCGCTGGCCAATGACAGTGAATATGGCCTCACCTCCTCTATTTTCACTCAGAATATCAACACGGCGATGCTGGCGCTGAAGCAGCTTAAATTTGGGGAAACCTACATTAACCGCGAACATTTCGAAGCGATGCAGGGTTTCCATGCGGGATGGCGAAAGTCGGGTATTGGCGGTGCCGACGGCCGTCACGGTCTGGAAGAGTATCTGCAAACGCACGTCGCATATCTGCAATATCAGTAATATCACCCTGCCGTCGCGGGTTGGCCGGAACAGCAGGCCAACTCCCTTACGGCGGCAGGGCTGAGCGTCCGGCCACTACGCGAGCAGATACTGTTTAAACCATGCGATGGTCCTGTCCCAGGCCAGATCCGCCGCCGCTTTGTCATAGCGCGGCGTCGAATCATTGTGAAAGCCGTGGTTCACGTCGGGATAGACATAGCCCTGATACACCTTGTGGTGCTCTTTCAGCGCGGCTTCATAAGCTGGCCAGCCTTCGTTAATACGCGTATCGCGCCCGGCATAGTGCAGCAGCAGCGGTGCCTGGATCTTCGCCACGTCTTCAGCCTGTGGCTGGCGGCCATAGAACGGAACGGCGGCCCCCAGCTCCGGATATGCCACCGCAGCGGCATTGGCAACGCCGCCGCCGTAGCAGAAACCGGTGATGCCCACTTTGCCGCTGGCGGCGTCATGCTTCATCATAAATTCGATGGCGGCAAAAAAGTCATTCATCAGCTTTGTCGGGTCGATCTGCTGTTGCAGTTCGCGCCCCTTTTCATCATTACCGGGGTAGCCCCCCACTGAAGTGAGGCCGTCCGGGGCCAGGGCGATAAACCCGGCCTTTGCCACGCGCCGTGCCACATCCTCGATGTACGGATTGAGCCCGCGGTTTTCATGCACCACCACCACCGCGGGCACTTTACCGCTGACCTTCGCCGGGCGCACCAGATAGCCTTTGACGCGCTCATGCCCCTGTGGTGACGGATAGTGAATATATTCGGCCAGAATATCAGGGTCGGTAAACTCCACCTGCTCTGCCCAGGCATAATTCGGCGTCAGTAACGTCCCCAGCGCCGCCGCCGACAGCCCGCCGACGACAAATTTTGCTGCCCTATCCAGGAACTCACGTTTACTGATTTTACCGTGGACGTAGAAATCGAAATATTCGAGCAGTTCGGGAGGAAAATCTTTCGCCGTCATACGTGTCATCAGCCAGGCTCCGTCAGGGGGGATGCAGCAGGAAATCGTGCGTCCTGTAATACTAGTGGGGTTTGAGCATTTTTTCCGCTCAGAAAATAACGCCTTCATCCCGTCTGACGAAGTCCGTGGTTAACGGCTGGCGGATAAACCGGGCGGCCAGCAGGTCATCGGCCTGCAGCTGCTGCTCCGCCAGCAGCTGCGGCGTGATGCGGTGCATGCCCCAGGGACGCGCGCGGATCGCCGACTGCCAGCGGGTAACGCTCAAGGAACCCGGCTGATGCCGGTGGATAAGCTCTGCGGCCTGCTGGCTGTGGCTGGCGATCCAGCGATCGTTCTCTGTCAGCACGTTCAGCAGGATCTCAGCCTGCTGCGCCGACTGATGCAGCCACGATTCACGGCACCAGACCAGCGAGCGGTGACGGATGACCCCGTCGGCCTGGGTAAGGCAGCGTATCTTTTTGGCATCCTGTGCGGCACTGAGCCAGGGGTCGATGGCCGCCCACAGATCGACCCGCCCCTCGCGCAGCGCACGGGCAGCATCGCTGCCGTTAAGGTCAATCAGGGTGATATCGTCAAGGGTCAGTCCGTGCTGCACCAGCAGCCGGGCCAGGAAGCGATCGGCAAACGTTCCTTTCATCACTGCAATGCGCGCCCCACGCAGATCCTGCGTGCTCTTGCGCTCCCCGTCTTTCAACGCCAGCAGCGCACAGTTTGCCGTGTGGTCGGGCGAGGCCGCGAGATAGGCGACATCCAGCCCGCTTTCCTGCGCCAGCAGCGGCAGCGTTGAACCGGTCCCGACCACATCCAGCCGCCCTTCTGCCAGCCACGCGGCGCTTTCGCTACCGTGCAGGTTATTGGTCCATATCACGCCGCCCCAGGGGGCCAGCGCCGTTTCCAGCACGCCCCGATGATGCAGAATAAACAGTGAGAGATGATTCGGGTGACTGCCAATACGTAAGGCCATCCGCGATCCTTCTTTTTGCCTGAAGTAGGCGACAGCAATAACAAACACGCAGAGACAGAACAAAGAAGAAATCGGGAAATGGTCAGCGGGAAAAGGCATTTAGCCGCAAAACGCGCCTGAATCTGCACCGGGACGGAGGGGGGCGGGCACGTATTTTCCTCCCCTGGCCTGCAACAGTTGATCATTATCCCCCTGACAGATAACCTCCGGGTCTGTCTGCGAAATTGTGAGGTTACCGGCTGTGAATCCATTACCTGTTGTCACGATCCAATACTGTTCCCAGTGTAACTGGATGCTGCGCGCCAGCTGGATGGCGCAGGAACTGCTGCACACTTTCAGCACCGATCTCGGCGCGGTCACGCTGATCCCCGGCACCGGCGGGGTGTATGAAATCACCGTTAATCAACAGGTGATCTGGAACCGTAAAGTGGATGAGGGTTTCCCGGATGCGGCCGAAATCAAACGCCGTCTGCGCGCCGTCTGTTTCCCGGAGCGCGACCTCGGTCATATCGACCAGCATGGGAAACCGGCGCAATAAAAAAAGGGCGGCCGTTTCCGGTCGCCCCCTGCCGCTGGTCAACGCTTAGAAATCGACGTTAACGCCCAGCTGGAAGTTACGCCCCGGCATCACGGCCAGCGCGCGGTCGCTGGCATCCTGAGCGGTCACGCTGGTCAGATCGCGGTTGCTGAGATAATCCCGGTATTGACGATCCGTCAGGTTATATACCCCACCGCTCAGCTTGACATTTTTGCTCACTTTCACCCACGCCGTCATATCCAGCATGCCGTAGCCCGGCACGCGGGTATATTCCGCTGCCCCCCCGGTGAGCGCCGCTCCGCTGTTCTGGTAGCTGTTGCGGTTGGTGCTCTGCGCCTGCTTGCCTTTTACAAAGGTGGCGGTCAGCGCGGTACCGAAGCGCTGCGCCGGGTCGTCCCACGCCACACCTACCACCGCTTTCACTGGCGCCACGCTGTCGAGGTCAACATATTTATCGCCGTCATAGCGGGATTTCGCCTGACCTTTGCTGTAGCCCAGCGCAAGGGTGGTGCTCAGGCCGTTCACCTCTTCAAACCAGGTGCCGTAGTTGATGCGGGTACTGACTTCACCGCCCCAGATATAGGCTTTATCGCGGTTTTCTGCCTGATAAATCGTGGCAATATTGGCCGGAACATTCACGAACTTATCCGCTGCGCCAGCGCGAGTGTAGCGGGTAGAGGCAATAAAGTTTTTATAGGTGTTATAGAACATCGCCCCGTGCAGCGTCACGCCGTCGGTTGCCTGCCCTTTAATGCCCCATTCAACGTTATTGCTGGTTTCGGTATCCAGATCGGTATTGCCCAGCAGGGCATACTGGCGGTTACCCAGGTAGCTGGAGCCCAGGTTCCACGAGCCGTACAGCTGGCTGGCATTCGGGAACTGTGCGCCACGGCGGTACTGTACATAGGTCATCAGCTGCGGGGTAATGTCGTAGTTAAAGCTGATGGACGGCAGTACCTGCGTGTCGCTGTTGGTTTTACCGTAGAGTTTTTCAGCATCGTCCGGAGTCAGCACGTCGGTACCGGCAGCCATATTTTCAAGGTTCTGCGGTTTCGTTTCCTGATGGGCGACGCGCACGCCAGGCACCACGGTAAACGCATGGCCGTCCAGGTCAAACAGGATGCTGTCCTGCACGAACGCGCCCAGCACCACGGTGCGGCTGTCGCCTTCGGGTTTGGTGGTCATGCCGGTGCCGCTCTGCGCCGGAGACTGGCTGAACGGACGCTCGGTTTCGGAAAGACGTCCGTTCATTCCGGCCAGCAGCTCATGCCGTCCCAGGGTTTTCGCCAGCTGTGCTTCGTATCCCCAGGTGTCCACGTTGTAATCAGAGTAAACGCGCTGCATCGCGCCCGTGGTGCCTGACGGCATCAGGGTATTGTCATGTGCTTCCGTGTGCTGGTAGTAGAGTTTATTGCTCAGGCTGTCGACCCAGGCATTGACCGGGGTCCACTCATCTTTCAGGCTCAGCCCCCAGCGGCGGGTGTTGCTCTGCTGGTTCGCCACCCCTTCGATGGTATTACCGCTGGTATCCCAGCTGTCATAGTGGGTATGGTTGACCTTGCTGTAGAAATCGACCGTACCCGTCAGCTTGTGCTCGTCGTCTGGCTGCCAGATAGCGGAAGTCAGCAACGCGTCGGAGTGCCAGTTTGCCGGATAGGCCGCTAACTCATCGCTGTTGTTACGGGTTTGCTGACCGTCCCGGCGGCTGTAGACCATAATCCCCCGCAGGGTTTCATCCCCGGCGGCGGCGGTGATGCCGTTGTGCCAGCTGCGGCTGGAGGAGTCGTAATCGCTCTGGAAACCAAAAGCGGTATGTTTGCCCGGCCTCAGGTAGTCATCGGCGGATTTCGGCAGGAAGGAGACGGTGCCCCCCAGTGCGGTATTGGCACGCTGCGTGGCTGTCGCGCCGGATTCAATCTCAACGCGGCCGTACAGGTACGGGTCAATATAGTCGCGTCCGATACCAAAGGTGTTGACCCCGGCACGGCTGGCGTAGCTGCGCCCGGTGGCCTCTGGCTGTGGAATACCGTCAACGTCCAGCGCCACCCGGTTGCCTTCCAGGCCGCGGATGTTATAGCCGGTGTAGCCGCCACGGTCGAAGCCGCTTTTGCCGTTGGAGGAGCCGCCGCTGCTGCCGACAGCGCCAATCAGCGGCTGATAGCGCATGATGGTGCCGAAATCGTTGCCGCCGCGCTGCTGCATCTCTGCGGCGCTGAGGGTGACCGAGCTGCCGGCGACATTTTTCACTGCGGGCGACAGCACGGTCATTACCGCGTCGTCATCCGGCGCTTTGGCCGCGTTCGGTTTTGGACTGGTTCTGGCGGTGACCGCATCATCGGTCTGTTCCGCCGCATTAGCGGTAGAGACGGCGGCGCTAAACAGTGTCCCGACCATGAGCGAGGTGTGCAGTAATCCCTGACGGGAAGTCAACTTGAGCATGCGAAATACCTGCGATGTTATTATGGGTATTCGCTCAACAACGGCTTCAGAAATAGCAACTAACAAGGCCCTGATGACCGGGCAGACTACATTATAATTTGCGACATAATATACAAATGATAATCATTATCAATGATAATGTTACCGTCTGTGAAAATGACTGCATAAAAAAAGGCACCTCTCAGGTGCCTTGATACAGAGCGGCCCACTCAGGACTCAGCGAAATCGCTCAGCACCTGACCTTCCATACGGTATCGCACCCACTCATCCTGCGGGGTGGCTCCCAGGCTTTTATAGAAGTCGATGGCCGGCTGGTTCCAGTCCAGTACGCTCCACTCCAGGCGGCCGCAGCCACGGGCCACTGCCAGCTGCGCGATATGGCGCAGCAGCTTTTTACCGGCCTGCTGTCCGCGAAAACGCGGGCTGACGTAGAGATCTTCCAGATAGATACCGTTCTTTCCCAGCCAGGTGGAGTAGCTGGTAAAGAACACCGCATACCCCGCGGCCTCCCCCTCCACTTCACAGATCAGCGCCTCAGAGGTGGAGTCCTCAGCAAACAGTGAGCTTTCGATGTCCTGCTGGCTGGCAACCACTTCGTGCAGCGCTTTTTCATATTCGGCCAGTTCGGCAATCATCGCGAGGATCAGTTTAGCGTCCTGACGTCCGGCGCGGCGGATAACAACATTCATAGTGACTTCCTGGTGCTGACGGTTGATGAGCCGGGCATAACGGCTCAGGGCTGCTGATTGAAGTGCATTATCGTCATCTCTATGCTGCAACCATGCCGTCCCTGACGCGATCATGAAGATGACTCATGCTGCGGTGAAATTATATCACTTTTACTCAATCCACTACTCTGGCATAAATAAGCTCTGCGAATAGCTCTGGGCATTATGAAGAAGGCTGAATAAGAAAGCCAGAGAAGATAAATTTTTAAATACTGAATAAAACTGCAAAGTTAATTCGGTTTTTATATCAGAAATTAGGGTCGAATCACGATGAATAAAGAATGTACTTTTACGCTGAAAAGCATTTCTTTCGATGAAAATTATAACCCCTCTGAAAATACGCGCATTACCACCAACTTTGCCAATCTGGCCAGAGGCAATAAACGTCAGGAAAACCTGCGCAATGCTCTGAAGATGATTGACGACCGCTTCAATACGCTGGCGCAGCGGGATAACCCCAACGGCGACCGTTATTCCGTCGAGCTGAAAATTATCTCCGTCGAGATGGATGTGGCAGGTGATGGCAATACCTTCCCGGTGATCGAAGTACTGAAAACCAATATTATTGATCATAAAACCAACGAACGTATTGACGGCATTGTCGGTAATAATTTCTCATCCTATGTTCGCGACTATGACTTTAGCGTATTGCTGTTAGACCATAACAAAAATAAAACCGAATTCAGTACGCCAGATAACTTTGGCGATCTGCACGGGAAAATATTCAAATGCTTCGTTAACTCGGACACTTACAAAGACAACTTTGCTAAACCACCGGTTATCTGCCTCAGTGTTTCCAGCAAAAACACCTATCACCGGACGGCATATCAGCATCCTGTTTTAGGTGTTGAATACCGGCAGAATGAGTTATCCATGACCGATCACTATTTCAGAAAAATGGGGCTGCAGGCGCGTTACTTTATGCCGCCGGACAGCGTTGCTCCGTTAGCTTTCTATTTTGTTGGGGATTTAGTTAACGATTATACGGATCTTGAGCTGACCGGGACCATCAGCACGATGGAGACGTTTCAGAAGATCTACCGACCTGAGATTTACAATGCAAACGCTGCAGCAGGTCAGGACTATCAACCCAACCTGAATCATCAGGATTATGCATTAACACAGATTGTTTACGATCGGGAAGAGCGCAGCCATCTGGCGATTGAGCAGGGACGGTTTACTGAAGAGCACTTCATCAAACCATACCGGACCACCATCGAGCAATGGTCTGCTAATTACGCTCTCTGATTAACTAAAAAAATAAGGTCATCTATTATGAAAATATTATTACCCACTTCGACTTCCGGCAGTTTACCTAAACCCTCCTGGCTGGCACAGCCTGAAACGCTGTGGTCACCGTGGAAATTAGAGGGTGAAGAATTAACTGACGGTAAGCAGGATGCGCTGCGTTTATGCCTGAACGATCAGCTGCAGGCCGGGATTGATATTGTCAGCGATGGCGAACAGACGCGCCAGCATTTTGTCACCACGTTTATTGAGCACCTGACCGGCGTTGATTTTGAAAAACGTGAGATTGTTAAAATTCGCAATCGCTATGATGCCAGTGTACCGACGGTCGTCGGCCCGGTGTCGCGCCAGAAGCCCGTTTTTGTCGATGATGCCCGGTTTTTACGTCAGCAGACTCAGCAACCGATTAAATGGGCGTTGCCCGGTCCAATGACGATGATCGATACCCTTTACGACAGCCATTATAAAAGCCGCGAAAAACTCGCCTGGGAATTTGCCAAAATTCTTAATCAGGAAGCCAGAGAATTAGAAGCGGCTGGGGTGGATATTATCCAGTTTGACGAGCCGGCATTTAATGTTTTCTTTGATGAGGTGAATGACTGGGGTATCGCCGCGTTAGAAAGGGCCATTGAGGGGCTCAAATGCGAAACGGCAGTACATATTTGCTATGGATACGGCATCAAAGCAAACACAGACTGGAAAAAGACACTGGGGTCGGAGTGGCGGCAATATGAAGAAATTTTCCCTAAACTGCAAACCTCTAATATCGATATCATCTCGCTGGAATGCCAGAACTCACGCGTTCCAATGGATCTGATTGAACTGATTCGCGGAAAAAAAGTGATGGTGGGTGCCATCGACGTGGCAACCAATACCATTGAGACACCAGAGGAAGTCGCGGATACGCTGCGAAAAGCCTTACAGTTTGTCGATGCCGACAAGCTCTATCCATCGACTAACTGTGGCATGACCCCATTATCTCGCCGGGTCGCCAGAGGCAAGCTCAATGCGTTAAGTGCAGGGGCCGCAATCGTGCGCAGAGAACTGACGAGCTGATGAGGGGACAGCAGCCAGCGCACGACCTGCGGCTGGCTGCCATCAGCTAACCTGCCTCGCGCAGGTTCGATCTCGCCTGGCTGTAGCGGTTAGGCCGCGCCGGAATGGCAAGACGGTCGCGCAGCGTGGTGTGGTTCTCCTCCTGATGCCACCAGCCGCGCGCCTCCAGCACTGGCAGCACGTAGCGTACGACATCCTCCAGCGCTTCATTCAGTACCGGGCCGCAGATAATAAAACCGCTGGCCCCGCCCTGCTCCACCCAGCGGATAAAGGTGTCCGCTACCTGCTCCGGCGTGCCGAAGAATTCGCCTTTCGGCAATGTGGTGCGGAAAGCGACTTCACGCAGCGTCAGCTGCTCTTCTGCGGCCAGACGTTTTATCTGATCGGTGGTCGAGCGGAAGCTGTTTTCCCCCAGGCTGCCCAGCTGCGGGAACGGGCCATCCGGATCGTACTGGCTGAAGTCATGATGGTCGAAGAAGCGGCCGAGATAGTTCAGCGCCTGCTCAAGCGACAGCAGTGACAGCAGGTAGCGGTATTTTTCCTCTGCCTCTGCTTCTGTAGCACCGACAATCGGATTGATACCGGGGAAAATCCCCACCGGCTCGCGCCCCTGCTGCTGCACCTGCTGGTTTAGCTGTGCGGCATAGGTTTGCGCTTCTTCCAGCGTGCGCGCATTGGTAAATACCGCATCGGCAGAGGCGGCGGCAAGGCGGATACCGGACTCCGAGGCGCCGGCCTGGAAGATCACCGGCTGGCCCTGTGACGAGCGCTGAATATTCAGCGGTCCTTCCACCGAGAAGTGTTCCCCCTGATGGTTCAGCTTGTGCAGCTTGCTGGCGTCAAAAAACTCGCCGCTCTGCTGGTCGCGGATAAACGCATCCTCTTCCCACGAATCCCACAGCCCCTGCACCACCTCAATATATTCGCGGGCGATCTGGTAGCGCTGGCCGTGTTCAGGATGATCCTTACCAAAGTTACGCGCCGAACCCGCCAGCGGCGAGGTCACCACGTTCCAGCCCGCACGGCCGTTACTCAGCAGGTCGAGGGACGCCAGCTGGCGTGCCACGGTGAACGGGTCGCTGTACGAGGTCGAAATGGTGCCCGCCAGACCGATACGCTGTGTGACCGCCGCCAGCGACGACAGCAGCGCAATCGGTTCGAAGCGGTTAAGAAAGTGCGGCAGAGATTTTTCATTGATGTGCAGGCCGTCGGCAACGAACAGAAAATCCAGCCCGGCCTCTTCGGCCTGACGGGCTAACTGGTGATACCAGTTAACGTTAACGCTGGCATCGGCCGGCACGCTGCGGTGACGCCACGCATTCATAAAACCGCCTGCACCCTGTAGCATCAGGCCGAGTTTAATTCGCTGTGGGGTTTTCTGGCTCATGGTTCTCCTCCCTGTTGTGGTGAATATGACGCCAGATTTTCATAAAAACGCGGCGGATTTAAATACCAATATCCGCTTTGTAATGCCGCATTGCGGCTAACCCGGCGGCAGCGTCTGCTGCAATGAGGTGCCGTAGCTGAAGGTTATCGTTTTCCTGCCCACGCCGGGCGGGTATGATGTGGCGCTTTAGTGATACAAATGTTGTCTGCCTGCTATTACTCTGGATATCATGCACTATGATCGTTCGTCCGCATCAGCACTGGTTCCCGCGCCTCTTCTCCTGGCACGGCGCAGTGTTATCAAAAATCCTTTTCCGCCTGAGCCTTAACCTGATGATGGCCGTTTTCGCGGTGATCTGTTATCAGTGGTATGAAACCCTGGGGATCCGTCTGACGACCGCGCCTTTCAGCCTGCTGGGCGTGGCGATTGCTATCTTCCTTGGCTTTCGCAACAGCGCCAGCTATGCGCGTTTTGTTGAGGCGCGCACCCTGTGGGGCGGACTGCTGGTGGCACAGCGCTCGCTGCTGCGCCAGGCCAGAGGCGCGCTGCGGCGCGACCCGGCGGCAGTCCGTGAGTTTGGCGCACTGCTGATGGCATTCAGCTGGAGCCTGAAGCATCAGCTGCGCGGCACCGATGCCAGTGACGATATCCGCCGTCTGGCTCCGCAAAGCGTGCGGGACGAGGTGCTGGCCAGTCCGTTTCGCGCCAACAGGCTGCTGCTGTGCATGGGAAGCTGGCTGGCAGACCGCCGCGAAGAAGGGGCGATCTCTGACCTGCTGTATAACGGCATGGATAATAATCTGAACGAACTGGCGCATATTCTCAGCGGCTGCGAGCGCATCAGCAGCACCCCGATTCCGTTTGCCTACAGCCTGATAGTCCATCGCACCGTCTATCTGTTCTGTACGCTGCTGCCGTTCGCGCTGGTCGCTGACCTGCACGCTATGACGCCGCTGGTGTCGGTGTTTATCTCGTACACCTTTCTGTCGCTGGAGTCGCTGGCCGAAGAGCTGGAAGACCCGTTCGGCACTGCCGCTAACGACCTGCCGCTGGATGCCATCTGTAATAACATCGAACGCATTCTCAGCGAGATGAACGACCTGTCGCCGCTGCCGGCAGCCCATCGTCCCGATGCGAAGTTTAATCTGACCTGACTGCCGGCGGGTGAGCCCTGTAAAGGGTTCGTCCCGGCAGGGCTTTAGCGTTGATGGAAACCCATCATTAAAGCCATTCCGCGTGTTCCTGCTGCTGACTATAGTGAAATGATTGCCCTACTCATTATAATCAGGAGTGTTCATGTTTCCGTCCCAGTTACCCCAACCCCGCACCGTTGATCCCAGAGCCGTACCTGCCCTGCGCTGGGGCATTATCGGCCCCGGCTGGATCGCCGAACGTTTTGCCAGGGCGCTAAAACAGGGCACCACGCAGCAGCTGGTCGCCATCGCCTCACGTTCGCAGGAACGCGCAGACGCCTTCGCCAGCAAAATGGGGATCCCACAGGCGTTTGGCAGCGCGGAAGCACTACTGGCGCAGCCGGATATTGACGCGGTGTATATCGCCACCCCACACAATCATCACTACCCGGACGGCTTGCAGGCGCTACAGGCGGGTAAGCATGTGCTGATTGAGAAACCGCTGGCCCTCAATGCCCGTGAAGGCCAGGCGCTGGCCGTGCTGGCGCAGGAAAAAGGTCTGTTATGTATGGAGGCGATGTGGTGTGACTTCCTGCCTAAATACGACATTATCAGCCAGCTGCTGGAAGATGGCGCGCTGGGCGACCTGCACACACTGCTGGCCGATCACGGCGAGTTTTTCACCCCCGATCACCGTATTTTCAACGCCGATCTGGCCGGCGGGCCGATGCTGGATCTCGGCAGCTATCTGATTGGCTTCAGCGTTAAGGTAGCGGGCGCGCCTGCCTCGGTTTATGCCACCGGGCAGCAGGTGCCGGGCGGGGTGAACGGTCAGACATCAATGCTGTTAACGCATCACAACGGCATGCATTCCGTTCTGCATACCACCCTGTTCAGTAACACTCCGGGCGGTGCGGTGATTGCCGGGCGCGACGCCTCGTTGAATATCGCCGGCTCCTTTTATGCGCCAGGACCGTTTACTCTGACCGCCAGCCAGGGCGGAAGAGTGCTGCATTTTGACGAAGCGCGTAACCGTTACGACCAGCTGTTCCACGAGGCGGTGCATTTTGCCTGGTGCGTCGGTCAGGGGAAAACAGAATCGTCGGTGCGTCCACTTTCAGCATCGCTGGCCACGCTGACCGCGATGGATGAAGTGCGCCGTCAGATCGGCCAGGTGTTTAACGAGGAAAAATAGCGGCAATGGCAACGGGCGAGGCCAGCCTCGCCCCTGCAACAGACGTTACACGCCCTGCACCTTGCAGAAACTCCCGGTCTCCAGCGATTTGACAGCGGCTTCGGCAATCGCCTGCGCCTGCAACCCGTCGTGCAGCCCCGGCACCGCGACCGCTTCACCGTTCAGCGAGCGAACAAACGCATCCAGATGCAGATACCAGGTCTCTCTGACCCGGTTAAACCAGTCGGCATACAGCGCCGGGCGCGTAATCCCGGCGGTAGTGTACAGCGTCGCCCCCTGCGGGCTTTGCGCGCCAGACTCTGACATCCCCTTCGCGCCCAGCAGCGTGATACGCTCCTCGTAGCCATAGCCGGTTCGCCGGGTATTATCGAGCTGTGCCAGCGCCCCGCTGTTCATCTTCATGATCAGCACCGAGGTATCAACATCGCCAAACGCGGTGATTTCCGGCATCGCCAGCGCCGAGCCGAGCGCGCCAATGGTGTCAACTTCATCCTCCGTTAACCAGCGCAGCAGGTCGAAGAAATGGATCGCCTGATCGCGCATCTGCCCGCCGGACGTTTGCAGGTAACTCAGCGACGGCAGTTCGGAGGCGCGGCACACCATCTGTATCAGCTCTGCCTTACCCAGCAACCCCTGCTGAAAATGCTGCTTCAGCTGGTTGTGGCTCGGGTCAAAACGGCGGTTAAAACCCACGGTGACCGGCACCGGATGACGCGACACTTCATCCACCACCCGGCGCGCTTTATCCAGCGACAGGTCAATCGGCTTTTCGCAGTAAACCGCTTTGCCCGCGGCGGCGGCCGCGATCAGAAACTCCGCGTGCGAGGGCGTAGAGGTGGCGATCAGCACGCTGTCGATGGCGTCGCTGTTTATCGCCTCCAGCACGCTGCCCACCCGTGCGCCGTAGCGGGTAGCCATCGCATCAGCGCGATCGCGGTCCTGATCCGCGACCATCACCAGCTCGATATCCGGGTGAGAGGCCAGATTTTTTGCATGCACCTGACCAATAAATCCTGTGCCCAGCAGGGCAAACTTACGTTTCTGTACCATGATCGCGACGCCTGTTCCGGTTAAATGTTAACGTTTCGTTGCCAGGATAGCGCTGGTCGATATACTTGCTGAAACGACATTTTGATGGAAAGCCATCATACGGAGTGAAGGGTGAAGAAGATCACGCTGGAAGCGGTAGCCAGGCAGGCCGGTGTCGGCGTGGCGACGGTTGACCGGGTTATCAATGAACGCGGTGGCGTTTCTCCTGCCACCGTGCGAAGGGTGTTACAGGCGGCGCAGCAGGCCGGACTGAAGCGCCTGCTGCCGGACGAGCACCGCCAGCCGTGGCAGATTGAACTGCTGCTCAGCAGCAGCGATGCCTTTTTCTTCAGCCAGCTTTCTCAGGATTTCAGCCAGCTCGCCGGGCAGCTGGGCTATGGGCATGTCACCCTGCACCGCACCCTGATTGCCGAGGCGGAACCGGAAAAACTCGCCGCTCAGATCCTGAGAGCCGCCGCCGAACGCGACGGTATCATCGTCTTTGCCCACGAGCATCCGGCTATTTTTGCCGCTCTGGAGCAGTGCCGCCTGCAGCAGGTGCCGGTGATCACGCTGGTGACCGACCTGCCTGGCGCGGCGCGCCTCTGCCACGTGGGCATCAATCAACGCCAGGCGGGCCGCACTGCCGGGCTACTGATGGGAAAAATGCTGAATACTCCCGGCGATATCATCATCATCAGCGGGCGTTTTGACTATCTGGCGCATCGTCAGCGGGTGGAAGGCTTCAGTGAGGTGATCGCCAGTAAATTCCCTCATCTGCATGTGCATAAAGTTCTCGGCGCGCTGGACGATCGGCAGCAGATCGGCCGCCAGCTGGAACAGCAGCTTTACCACCGTCCGGCGATCCACGGGATCTACAATACCGGGCTGGGCAACCAGGAGATCGCTGATGTGCTGGCCCGCCATCGCCTGCTGAAAACCTCGCTGTTTATCACCCACGAACTTTACCCGACTACCCGCCGGCTGCTGGCAGAGGATGCGGTAGTGCTGACCCTCGACCAGAATACCCGCGAGCACGCCAGGCGATCGCTGACGCTGATGCTCAACCGGCTGGAGCATCAGCAGATCCCTGACGATTATGAGGACGGCAAGGTGGAATTTATGCTGTATACCCAGGAGAACAGTCAGTAAACGTTGATTTTTTTTAAGGAAAAAAGGCGTGGGATCACGATGGTAAACTGATGAGCAATATCAGTCAGGTCATGGATGTTCGGAGGATGGGGGAAGAGTACCCTCACCGGGCGGCCGTGGCGGCCGCCCGGTGCTGCAAATACTAGCGCTTACTTAGCAAGAATATTGTTCACTGCCGCAGCATGACCCGTTTTATCTTTGGCGTTAGAGATCACCTGAATAACGGTGAACTTGTTGTCAGCCGCAGACAGCAGGGTTGCCTGCTGTACGTTATTGCCGTCCATCTTGTCGGTCGCTTCAATGTGATAAACTTCCAGACCCTTCACGTTTTCGGTCTTTTCGCTGATGACGTTGTAGTCCGGAGAAGCCTGTTTCTGCTTATCTTTGATGGATTTCATACCGTTAATGAAATCGGAATCCGAAGCGCCGCGGGCAACAACCGGAATGGCATCTTCACCAATCAACATTACGCGCTTTTCAGCCTTGTTGACGTACATGGTGCCTGGACCGCCGCCGGGAACAGCCTGCGCGACATAACCTTTGACGTTAAACGCCAGATGGTCACCCAGCAGGGAAATTTTCTGAGATGCCGCGGCGTCTGCCGGTGCGGTTTTCGCCTCAGCGGCCACAGCGATATTGGCAACACCCCCAAAAGCAACAGCCATACACAGTGAACCCACCAGAGTCATTGATTTATTCAGTTTCATTATTCGACCTTCCATCTTCAAATTAAGCTTCAGTATATTGATATTATCGGTAAGCAAACTATCGGAATACTCTCTAAAACACTGGCCTTAATAGCCCGAGACTTCACGGATGCAGAAACCAGCACCGGTTAAGAATAAAATTAACGGCCAGTAACGCACCGGAACAAAAAAGAATTTATGACTTATTTCTGCTTGATACATCGGGCGGCTGTCAGTGACTCTGGCGATAAACAGTAAAACTGCTTCTTTTTTAAGAGCATAGACAAAGGCCAGTGACAGTACCGCCGCAAGGATGAACGTCACACCCAGCGTCCATGAGTGGGCGGAATAATAACCAACCGCCCAGAACGTATCGAATAACCATTTGCAAAAAAGATAGGCTAAAGAAATAAAGACTGCGATAAAAAACCCGACGCCACTCCATATCATCATAAAATTTGCCTTAAATACCGTACCACCCTGAATCAGATGTCTGAGTCTATTATATTCTCCCGAATTTGCCATAAAAAAAGGCGACCCGAAGGCCGCCCTGATTATTAAACCCTGGCAGAATTACATCTGTACCAGGTTTTTGATTTTCACGTCGGGGTTCACATCCGCCGCGTAGTCTACGCCTTCCAGACCGAAACCGAACAGGTGCATAAACTCGGCTTTATAACCGGCAAAATCAGACACCTCGTTCAGCGTCTCGTCGGTGACGCTCTGCCACAGCCGGGCGACTTCATCCTGCACTTCCGGCTTCAGCTCTTTATAGTCGGCGCGCAGACGGCCAGTGTCATCCAGAATCGGTGAGGCATTGTACAGACTGTCTTTAAACAGACCGAACACCTGCTCGATGCAGCCTTCGTGGGTGCCTTTCTCTTTCATCACCTTAAACAGCAGTGACAGATACAGCGGCATCACCGGGATGGCTGAGCTGGCCTGGGTAACCACCGCTTTCAGCACAGAGACGCGCGCGTCACCGTTGCCGTGTGCGGCCAGGGTGTCGCGGATGGTCAGAACACGCTTGTCCAGATCCTTCTTCGCTTCACCGATTGAGCCGTTCCAGTAGATATCGTGGGTGATTTTCTCGCCCAGGTAGGTGAAGGCGGTGGTTTTGGCACCGTCAGCCAGCACACCGGCTTCCAGCAGTGCGTCGATCCACATCTGCCAGTCTTCCCCACCCATTACCGCCACGGTTCCGTCAATCTCTTCCTGAGAAGCAGGCTCAAGCGCAACTTCTGTCAGGGTTTCTTTATCGGTGTTCAGGCCGCGCGTTACCAGCGATTTACCGACAGGCTTCAGGGTGGAGTTGAACACTTCCCCGGTTTTCGGGTGAGTACGGCGCGGCGCGGCCAGGCTGTAAACCACCAGGTCAACCTGACCCAGATCTTCTTTGATCATTTCGATGGTTTTCTGCTTAACCGCGTCTGAGTAAGCATCACCGTTGATGCTTTTCGCGTACAGGCCTTTTTCGGTAGCAAACTCTTCGAATGCCGCAGAGTTGTACCAGCCAGCCGTGGCAGGTTTGCTTTCTTCACCTGGACGCTCGAAGAACACGCCCAGCGTGTCAGCGCCGCAGCCAAACGCCGCAGAGATACGCGCTGCCAGGCCATAGCCCGTGGATGCGCCAATCACCAGCACTTTTTTCGGGCCGGAGGCAATCGCGCCCTGAGCGGTGACGTAGTCGATCTGTTTTTTTACGTTAGCTTTGCAGCCTTCCGGGTGTGCTGTCACACAGATGAAGCCACGGATGCGTGGTTTAATAATCATATTGACCTCAGTATTACCCTTCATACTTCAGGCTACGTTGGCGGCAGCGCTGACTATTCAGGATATTATGATTTTCATGAAATAAGCGCGCTAGAATACCGTTTCTCTCGGTTCAGGCAAAGCACGGAAACACGCTTATCGCTATGCTGCGAATCTCAGGAAGCCTCTTTGCTCAGGGATTAAGCACTTTTCGCGCCTGTTCAAGATAGGCCGCCCTTTCCTCTTCCGGCACCATGCCGCCGCCGGTAGCCCACACCAGATGAGTGGCGGCGGCAAGCGCGGTGCTGCTGATGCCCTGCTGAGCCAGCGCCTGTGGCTGAGCGCAGATGCGCCACGGCCCGCACATTCCGGCCAGCGCCGAAGGCTCCAGCGCCAGCAACTCGTGCTGATGCAGTAACCCCAGCAGCGCATACATCTCGTCGTCGCTGAGAGTATAAAAGGCGCTGAGCAATCGCTCCATGGCGCGTCCGACAAAACCGGAGGCGCGCCCCACGGCCAGACCGTCAGCCGCGGTGCGGTTATCAATTCCCAGATCCTGCACTGAAATCTCATCGTGCAGCCCGGTGTGGACGCCCAGCAGCATGCACGGTGAGTGCGTGGGTTCTGCAAACACGCAGTGAACATGGTCACCAAAAGCCAGCTTGAGGCCAAACGCCACGCCACCGGGGCCGCCGCCCACGCCGCACGGCAGATAAACCAGCAGCGGGTGGTCGGCATCCACAGGGATGTTTTGCGCGGCGAACTGCTGCTTCAGCCGCTCCCCGGCGACCGCATAGCCGAGAAACAGATTGTGTGAGTTTTCATCATCAATAAAGAAACAGTGTGGATCGGACGCCGCCTGACGACGGCCTTCCGCCACCGCCACGCCGTAATCCTGCTGATATTCGACGACGTTAACGCCGTGTTCGCGCAGTTTTTGCTTCTTCCACGCCCGTGCATCGGCAGACATATGCACCGTGACATCGAAGCCCAGCGCGGCGCTGATAATCCCAATCGACAGACCGAGATTACCGGTCGAGCCCACGGCAATACGCTGCTGGCTGAACAGCTGACGGCAGGCTGGAGAGGACAGACAGCGGTAGTCGCTGTCGGGGGTTAACAGTCCGGCGGCAATGGCCAGCTTTTCTGCATGAGCCAGCACTTCATAAATGCCGCCGCGTGCTTTGATCGACCCGGAAACCGGCAGATGACTGTCTTTTTTCAACCACAGCGTGCCGGGCAGCGGCAACCCGTAACGCGCATCCAGCGCCACCTGTAATTGGGGAAGCGGGCAGAGATCCGACTCGATAATGCCCTGGCGGGTGCGGGTTTCCGCAAACGCCTCCATCAGCCACGGTGCGAAACGCTGAAGCCGCGCGCTGGCGTCCGCCACCTGCTCACGCGTCAGGCCGACGTGGGGATAGCCCTCCTGTAACGACGTGGTTTTTGGATTAAACCAGGTGACCGGTTGTAAGGCACACAGCGCGTTAAGTAGTGGAAAATCCTGCCTGAGCCGTTCGGTATCCATTAACATGGTGACTTCTCCTGTCGCGCGATCGTAATAAAGCCATCATCGGACCAGTGCCGAAAAAATAACCCGTAAAAGTCAAAGTTTGATCGCATTCAAATTTCTGAAAAATATAAGAAAAATTCCAATATGCATTTTATCTGCATAATTAACGCCTGCCAACTGCCGCCGTAACAGATCCCTGCACGGTGAGATGCTAACTATGCAATCTTCCCCGCAAAAAAGCCCGGAACACACAGGATTTCACAATATTTTAAAAACTTAGAAACCTTTTTTTGATGTTAAATTATCCGCAGCTCAGTGAGAAGCACTGAGCCATCCACGGTATTACAGTATTTATAACTAAGCGCCACCCGCCGGACAGTTCAATCGCCAGACGGACAGGCGCTAAACAAAAAGGTTTGTTATGGAAAAGCTCTCTTACGTTTCTGAAGGCAGCAAAACGGCCTGGTCAACCTACCTGCAACAGATCGATCGCGTCGCACCGTATCTCGGTGACCTGTCGCGCTGGGTGGATACCCTGCGTCACCCTAAACGTGCTCTGATTGTCGATATCCCGTTACAAATGGACGATGGCAGCATTCGCCACTTCGAAGGATTCCGCGTACAGCACAACCTGTCACGCGGTCCGGGTAAAGGCGGTGTGCGCTACCACCCTAACGTCGATCTGAACGAAGTCATGGCGCTTTCCGCCTGGATGACCATCAAATGTGCGGCGGTTAACCTGCCTTACGGTGGTGCCAAAGGCGGTATCCGCGTCGACCCGTTTGCCCTGTCAGAAGGTGAGCTGGAGCGCCTGACTCGCCGCTACACCAGCGAGATTGGCCTGATTATTGGCCCGCAGAAAGATATCCCCGCACCTGATGTCGGCACCAACGCCAAAGTGATGGCCTGGATGATGGACACCTACTCCATGAACCACGGCACCACTATTACCGGCGTCGTCACCGGTAAACCGATTCACCTCGGCGGCTCACTGGGGCGCGAAAAAGCCACCGGACGCGGCGTGTTTATTACTGGCCGTGAAGTGGCACGCCGCAGCGGCATCGAAATCGAAGGGGCTAAAGTAGCGGTTCAGGGCTTTGGTAACGTTGGTAGCGAAGCCGCCCGCCTGTTTAACGACGCCGGTGCGCGCGTCGTGGCCATTCAGGACCACACCGCAACGCTGTTCAACCCGGCAGGTATTGACCTGGTGGCGCTGAGCGAATGGCAGCTGGCGAACAAAAAGATTGCCGGATTCAGCGGCGCACAGGTGATTGACGAGGAAGCGTTCTGGGACGTCGAAATGGACATTCTTATCCCGGCCGCACTGGAAGGTCAGATTACCCGTCAGCGTGCGGAAAAACTGCACTGCCGCCTGGTGCTGGAAGGCGCCAACGGCCCGACGTTCCCGGAAGCTGACGACGTGCTGACCTCTCGCGGGGTGACCGTGGTGCCGGACGTGGTCTGTAACGCCGGCGGTGTCACCGTCAGCTACTTCGAATGGGTTCAGGATATGGCCAGCTTCTTCTGGAGCGAAGGCGAGATCAACGAACGCATGGATAAGATCATGACCGAAGCGATGGTGCACGTCTGGGATAAGTCGCGCGAGAAGTCGTGCAGCCTGCGCACGGCCGCCTATATTGTGGCCTGTGAACGCATCCTGATGGCGCGTAAAGATCGCGGTATCTACCCAGGCTAATGCCTCAACGGGGTGGTGCTTTCCACCCCGTTATCCCTCCCCGATACCCTTGAATGAGACTGCCCGCTCTGCCCCCTTTCAGTACGTGATAGCTTTTATCAAATCTATCATCCACGATGCGATCTCCCTGATAAGTATGACCCACTTCAAAGAATTTATGTTTCAATTGCTTAATAAATGGAATTTAAATTCCTTTTAACTTAGTCTCCGCCCATACGCTAGCGTTAAAACCCCCATTTTGCGCGCAGCAGATACTGCAAAATGATAGTTTTATATCATGATGGGCTGATAGCAATGAGTGAATGGGATAGCGAAGAATTGAAGTAGGGTTGGCAGGATGACTGGCAGGCACCGTGAGGGTACCTGCCGTTTTTTTAAGCTTCTTTCACGCCGGCTTCCACTTCCGCCTGCTGATAACGCTGCTTAAAGGCCTCGTTGTCTTCTACCAGACGCAGTGCCGCTTCAATCAGCTCGTTCTGTACCAGCGTGGTCGATCCTGCGCTGGTCTTCCAATGGATGTACATCACGCACAGCGCGGCGACCTGTAATTTGTCACCTTCATCGTTGCTGCCATCAAACTGATACTCCGCCAGCGACCAGTGATACACCGGCCCGACAAACGGCATATCGCCGCTGTCGTCCAGGTCCGGCAGCGTGGTGAACAGTTCCACCATCTCCGGGGTCGCCTCATAGTTCTGGCGGCCGATGGCATCCATCTGGCGACCGTGGGCGCGGGTTTTATTGGCCTGCTTCTGCTTTAGTTTGGCGCGTTTGTTACGTTTGTCCTGTTTTGTGCTCACAAGTTTCTCTGTCAGATAAAATTTGGCGGCAGGATAACATATCTGTTCAGGATTTCCCGATCATCAGCGAGACGAGGCCTGCGGCAATCAGCGGCCCTACCGGTACGCCGCGGAATAACGATACGCCAATAATGGTCCCTATCAGCAGGCCACCGACCACGGTAGGCTGACTGCTCATTAACGTTACGCCACGCCCACCCACCCAGGAAACAAAAATACCTACGGCAATGGCCAGCAGCGATTTCCAGTTTAAGAACGAGTGCATAAGAGTGGTGGCGGGCAGCGTGCCGCTGGCGATTGGCGCCATCACGCCAATGGTCAGAATGATAATCCCTACCGTCACCCCCTGCTTTTCAATCCACGGGAACGTCTGTTGGAGCGGAGTCATGCGGATGACGATCAGCACCAGCAGCGCAATGGTGACCGTCATGTTGTGGCTGAAATAGCTGAGAGCAGCGAGGAACAGCAGTATGGCGAGGGACAGATCGAACATTTTCATCTTCCTGATTTAACAATGGCATAACATTTTGAGCTAACAGCATAAGCATTTTCTGAGCCGACTCTACTGTTTTTTCCGACTATCGTCCTGGCACGATGCCCGGAGGGGCATTCTCACCTTATTGCAGGGCATCCAGCGCCGCCTGCAAACTAACCTGCGGGCCGCTCAGTACCGCCAGCGTACTGTTGACCCGTTTTTCCGCCCCGCTCATTGACGCCTGCGCCAGCACGATGCAGCCAAGGGCGCATTCCGGTCGTTGCTGAATATAGTCAGCAATTTGCTGATGATAGCCGTCGATATCGCCCTGGTTGAACCAGGCCCAGGCACGAGGAACCAGCTCGACGTACAGCCGGTCGCCGGGGATAAAGGCGCTGAAAAGCTGCGTGGTGGACTCCAGCGTGGACTGGGCGGTACACAGCACCAGAATAGTACCGTGATAGCGTGAGGCGATTTTTGCCAGCGTGGCATCCACGCGCAGCACCGGCTTGCTGAATTCCCCCTCCCACACCGCAACGCCCAGCGTGGTGCAGGTGACGATCACCACATCTGCCTGCTGACACAGCGCTTCAATCGCCTGGCGTGTGCTGGCGATAATCTCCGGCGTGACCCCATTCTCCCCCTGTGTCTGCGCAAACAGGTCGCTCTCCACCCGGTGCAGCAGCTGAACGTTCTCGTAATCCAGCGTGGTTAACGCCTGTTCGAATACCTCGATATTACTTCTGGCTGCGTGCAGGCAGGCAATAGTGGTCATATCCATATCTCTGTAAGGGAGGAAGAGGATTACTTTGGCAAAAATGGCAGAAATTGCCAGTCCGATCGTCACACTCCGAACAAATGTTTCACACTGAAAGCCCTCTTTTGGTGCATTGCATCATTATCGCCCGGCCAGATACTGCAACCTTTGTTTCATCGCTGGCTGATGCCCTGCCGCACGGCGGGTTTCACGTCACAGGAGGCTGGTATGGAAATTGCTTGATACTTCCGGAGAGAGATAAGGAGAAACAGATGAAAGCAATTATCATTGGTGCCGGAATTGGCGGTATGTGCGCCGCGATTGCGCTGAAGCGCGGCGGGATTGACAGCGACGTGTTCGAAGCGGTGAAAGAGATCAAACCGGTGGGGGCTGCCATCTCTATCTGGCCTAACGGCGTCAAGTGTCTCAATTATCTTGGGATGAAAGAGGCGCTGCGCGCCATTGGCGGCCCGATGCATTACATGGCTTATAAAGATTATCAGAGCGCGCAGACCCTGACGCAGTTCAGCCTGGATCCGCTGGTGCAGGACTCCGGGGAGCGCCCCTATCCGGTGGCGCGTGCGGAACTCCAGGCGATGCTGCTGGATAGCTGGGGGCGCGACAGGGTGCAGTTCGGTAAACGAGTCAGCCGCGTGGAACAGAGAAGTGACGGTGTCACCGCCTATTTCGAGGATGGCAGTGAAGCGCACGGCGATTTGCTGATCGCCTGTGACGGCACCCACTCGGTGGTGCGTCAGGAGGTGCTGGGCTATGCTGCCGAACGGCGTTACGCCGGATATGTGAACTGGAACGGGCTGGTTGAGATTGATGAATCGCTGGCACCCGCCGATCAGTGGACTACCTTCGTCGGGGAAGGCAAGCGCGTCTCGCTGATGCCGGTTGCCGGCCATCGTTTTTACTTCTTTTTTGACGTTCCGCTGCCAAAGGGCCTGCCCGAAGACCGCAGCAGCCTGCGCGATGATTTAACCCGCTATTTCGCAGGCTGGGCCGCCCCGGTACAGCAGCTGATCGCACAGATCAATCCGGAAACCACCAACCGCGTGGAGATCCACGATATTGAACCGTTTACCCGTCTGGTAAAAGGCCGTATCGCGCTGCTGGGCGACGCCGCCCACAGCACCACGCCGGACATTGGTCAGGGCGGCTGCGCGGCGATGGAAGATGCGGTAGTGCTGGCGATGGCGTTGCAGAGTAACTCGCTGGGGATTGAAGATGCCCTGTTCCGCTATCAGCAAAAGCGCGCCGACCGCGTGAAAGAGCTGGTGCTGAAGGCGCGTAAGCGCTGCGATGTCACCCATGCCAGGGAACCTGCCGTCACCGCAGAGTGGTACGCCGGGCTGAAGCAGGAAACCGGGGAGCGGATTATCAGCGGGATGTGTGAAACCATTCAGGGCGGGCCGCTGGCGTAACGGGCATACAGCCAGACTCCGCTGCCCCCGCAGGGGTCGACCTTCTGTTACGGTCGGCCCGACCGCCATAACACCCACGGCTCCGGTGCCCCGTAGGGGTCGACCTTCTGTTACGGTCGACCCGATGGGATCACAGATGTTTCTTCAGCAGCTCAGCCAGCGCCGTCATGCCCTTAATGATTTTCTCATCATTGTGGGTGGAATAGCTGAAGCGGGCAAAATTATTGCGCTGCACGGTCGGGAAGAACGTGGCCCCCGGCACCCACACGACTTTCGCCTCCGGCACCGCATGTTCCAGCATAAATTTCGCGGTATCAAACCCTTCCGGGAACTCCATCCAGGTAAACAGGCCGCCGTCAGGATCGGTCCAGCTGATGCCCTGCGGGAATTCGCTTCTGACGACCGACAGCATGGTCTCCTTTTTACGCAGATACTGCGCCTTGATGGTCTGGATATGCTCGTCAATATTGTGACGCTCCAGATACATCGACACCGCCGCCATATTCAGCGTGCTGCACTGGGTATCCGCCGCCAGCTTCAGCAGGCCCAGCTTCTCGGTGATTTCAGCCGACGCCACGGACCAGCCGAGACGCAGCCCCGGTGCGAGGATCTTGGAGAAACTGCCGAAGTAAATCACCCGCCCTTCGGTATCCATACTTTTCAGGGTGGCGACTTTATCGCCCTGGTAGCGCACTTCACGGTACGGCGAGTCTTCAAGGATAATAAAATCGTACTGGTTTGCCAGCTGGATCAGGTGGCGGCGGCGTGCCAGCGACAGGGTAATTCCGGTCGGGTTATGGAAGTCCGGCACGGTGTACAGCAGTTTAATGCGCTGCCCGGCTTTCAGCTTCTCTTCCAGCACGTCGGTCATCAGACCCTGCTCATCCATCGGGATCGCCAGGTAACCCGGCTGACAGGTATTAAAGGCGATCAGTGCGCCGAGGAACGTCGGGGCTTCCGTCGCAATCAGGTCGCCGGGATTGATCAGCAGCCTGGCAGCCAGGTCCAGCCCCTGCTGACTGCCCTGGAGGATCAGAACATGATCTTCTTCACAGTGGATGCCGTCTGCCGCCATGCGCTGGGCGATCTGCTGGCGCAGCTTTGGCATCCCGGTGGAGTGAGTATACTGCAGAGAAACTTCGCCCGGACCTGACAGCAGTTCTGCAAAGATGTCCTGCAGTGCCTTTGCCGGGAACAGGCTGGAATCCGGATAACCGCCACCGAATGAAATGATCGTCGGGTCTGCTCCGAACTGCAGCAGTTGCCTGATTGCCGAAGGCTTCACGCCCTCCATTCTGTCAGCGTAACGCGTGGTCATATTCCGTATTCTCTTCAATGATATTGGGCTGGAATTCACGTTATGAGAAATGAGCATAAGCTGTCAATTATTTAACTTTATATTTCATTCTGATGTGAATTTTTAACCAATACCGTTAGCGGTGGTGCGCATCCGGGTCCGATTCCAGCTTCTGCCTGCGCCGCAGGTGGGGGAACAGCGTCATCCATATGCCGACCACCACCAGCGTCCCGACACCGCCCAGCACGGCCGCCGGCACCGCGCCCATCAGCGCCGCGAGCATACCGGACTCAAATTCGCCCAGCTGATTTGAGGTGTTAATAAAGATACTGTTCACCGCATTGACCCGCCCGCGCATCTCATCGGGGGTATCCAGCTGCACCAGCGCACCGCGAATGACCATACTGACCATATCAAAGCCGCCGAGCGCGGCCAGCGCCAGCAGTGACAGCCACAGCTGATTCGACAGGGCAAAAATCAGCGTCGCCACGCCAAATCCGGCCACTGACCCGAACATGATCATGCCGACATTTTTCTCCAGCTTATTGCGGCTGAGCCAGACGCCGACCAGCAGCGCGCCAACCGATGGCGCACCGCGCAGCAGGCCCAGCCCCCACGGCCCGGTGTGCAGAATATCTTTAGCAAATATTGGCAGCAGCGCGGTAGCTCCGCCCAGCAGCACGGCAAACAGGTCGAGGGAGATGACCCCCAGTACATCGCGCCGCTCGCGGATGAACTTCACCCCGGCAAACAGCGTCTTGATACTGGCCGGCAGGCGCGGCTGCGCGGCACGAATAAAGCGGATGCGGGCAATCATCATAATCGACAGCAGGTAGAACGCGGCGGCCACGCCGTACACCACGTCCGGCCCGGCCACATACAGCAGGCCGCCCAGGGTTGGCCCGACGATCACCGCGCTCTGACCGCTGACGGCGGCCGCGGCCGTAGCGCGGGCCAGCATCGCAGGCGGCACCAGCGAAGGCAGCATCGACTGCATGGCCGGCCCTTCAATCGCTTTAGCTACCGAGATCAGAAACACCAGCGCCCACAGCGCGTTTTTATCCGACCAGTGATAAAAGGTCAGCAGGATCAGTGCCAGCAGCGCTCCCCACTCCAGCACCTGCCCGCACAGCACAATACGACGACGGTCGTACTGATCCGCGAGATGCCCGGCCGGCAGTGCCAGCAGAACAGAAGGCAGGAACTGCATCAGTCCAATCATCCCCAGCGCCAGCGCGCTGTTGGTGATGGCATAGATCTGCCAGCTGACGGCGACAGAAAACATCTGGAAACCGAAAGAGGAAAAGGTACGCGCCAGCCAGAAAGCGACAAACGAAGGGTGGCGCAGTAGCGATTCGCTTCTGTCCGGGGGGGTATTACTCGACGTCATTAACTATCCCTACCTGCAGGTGCCCCGGCCAGCGTGGGCCAGGCAGCATAATGAATATTATTTTTACTCCCGGCGACCGCCGGGTAGCTGATGATTATGCCAGAGAATTCTGCGGCGTCAGGGCGTGAATTGTTACAGTATTAACGCCTGGAGTTATTCAGTTTATTTGAGCGTCAGCGACAAAAAATTCCGATTTTAAGTAATTATTAGCAGGCGTAGTATTATCACATCAAGGCGATACGCCTGACTGACAAAAAATACTCTGAGGAATACATTATGAAAACCATCAAAACTTTCGTTGCAGTTGCCGCTCTCTCCCTGATCTCTTTCGGTAGCTTTGCCCAGACCGTGACCGCCACGGCCTCTACCCTGTCTGCCGCTGAAGCGCAGATTGCCGAACAGGCCCAGCAGGCGGGCAGCAGCTACAAAATCACCGAAGCCAACTTTAATAACGGCGTACACATGACGGCTGAACTGACCAAATAAGTCACTTTCAGCGATAAAAAAAGCCCCTTTCGGGGCTTTTTTTTTATGATAAAGGTGACAGTGTCACTATCCTGACACCACCAGCTTCTGCAACACTTTCAGCTGTGCCACCGCCTCCTGCATCGCATCAATGCCCGTCGTCATCTCGCTGAGTTTATCCAGGTTATCACCGATGCTTTTCCGTTCCTGCGCGGTCTGGCTGCTCATGGCCGCGATGGCGTTGGCGGCATCAATACTTTCCTGCGCCATATGACGAGCGCTTTCCACAGTATCAGTCGCGACTTTACGGATATTCAGAATGGTGCTGACGGCATCGCGAATGCTGTGTGACGTGGCATCCGCCTGCTCTTTGGATGACTGCGCCAGACGGCGCACCTCGCTGGCGACCACCGCAAAACCGCGCCCCGCTTCGCCCGCACGCGCGGCCTCGACCGCCGCGTTAAGCGCCAGGATATTGGTCTGGAAAGCAATATTACTGATGCCGCTGTTAATGGTGGTGATGCCGGACGATATGGTCTCCAGCTGATCCAGCCCGGCGCTGAGCTGGTGCTGCGCCTGCTGGCTGTGGAGGGCCGCATCGCTGATCGAACGAATATTGCTTTCTGCCGCTTTCAGCGCCTCGCTCTGACTGCGGGTGGCGTTCTCCAGCAGCGGCAGTGACTGCATCAGCGGGTCCAGCTTTTGCTGATACTCCACTACCTGATTAACGATGCGGGTTTGCAGCGCGTTAAGGGCCTCCCAGCGGCGCAGCGCACGCTGGGCATAGTGACTGGCATAGGCGGCATACTGCACCGGGAAATGGCGCATCGCGTCCGAGGGACGGTTGAAAAACGCCAGTGCCGACAGCGTCTGGTTGATCGGCACGCCAAGGATTTCGCCAAAGCTGGAGAATCCGGCTGACGGAATCGCCGAAAAGAAGTGCGCCTGCGGCAGCCGGGCCTGATTCCCTGCACGCCGCAGCACGCAGTCGTTCAGCAGCATGGCCGCAGGCTGTCCGTGGAGCGCGGTGAATTTTTCCCAGTCGGCACGCGTGGCCGCGGCAAAGTCGGTCTCTTTCAGCAGATGCAGGCGGTCACCGAACTCCAGATCGCAGAAAAACTGAATGCGGTCAGGAAGGAAGCGGGCGACAGAGCGAATAAAGTACTCCTCCCCGACTTTTACCGCGAAGGTCAGTCCCTCGAGGCGGGATTGCAGGTCAGCGGGAGCGCACTGTAGCCGTTCACACAGCGCGCCGATCACATTGTGCTGACGCCCCTGAGCATCAAACAGCGAGGAAACCGTGCGCGCCACCGGGTCGGCTTCAGCCACCAGCCAGCTTTGCTGCGTCGGTTCGAAGTTCTGACTTTTGAACGGTGCAAATGACTTCCCCTGCGCCATCTGGCAAAAGACGATCACCGCCTTGCCCTGCAAAATCCGCCCGCCGTTGCCGATCCAGGTGCCGTCAAAATCCAGCGTCCCGCCTGCGGAACCGCCGATTGCCAGGCATGGAAAACGCCCGGAGGCATACCAGGCCTGCATCAGAAACCCTTCCGACGCCGATAAACCATCGCAGAAGATCAGCGCGAAGGTGCGGTCGGCTGACAGCGGCATTTTTACCGCCATCCGCTCCAGCTCACGTTGGATGGCGCTGACCCGCTGCTGCGCCGTCTGCGTATCCTGTACGTGCAGGTCAACCTCATGCACTTCATGATCGGCGATCAGGCTCTCCGGCAGCCATAGCCAGCTCCCCTGCTGGCTGGCCCCATCGCAGTAGGTACTTTGTCCACGGCCGCTGCACAGCGCACCGTTGGAAGAAAGGGTCAGCACGCTGCGGCGAGAACCGTTAAGACTCTGCCAGGCCTGACTGACGCGGCTGAATTCAGCCTGAGGTGGAACAAAACTTAACAGCAGTCCGGTGCTGCGGCGGCTTAAGCCCAGCGCATTCATGGTGACCGGAGGGTGGCTGGCGTCGAAGACACCGGCACGCGGCTGGCTGCCGCTCCGTTTTAACCGGGCGGCTGTGTTCCAGAAAGAAGATTGACTCATTATTGCCTACTTAAGGACTAAAGATGGGTGATTGGTCTGTGCAATCCATTACAGATGAAGCGAACTGAGGCGAAGAGCATGCCCCGCTGCTTTGCCGTGTATATCGGCAAAGGGAGAGGAAGCCTTAACAAAGAACGTAACAAAGCGTGACTGGATGAGGGCGGACAAATGAGCTGGGGTCGCTTTAGCGATCACGTAATCCCCTTCAACCGGCAGCAGGTCAGGGTGGAATTCAGACGTGAATATGCTTATCGACCTGATGGCCGCAATGTCGCATAAAGACTGGCTGAGCCGCCGCCAGCGGCAAAAACAGGGAATTGAACGCGCACACACGCTGGGGAAATATCGGGGCAAACAGGCCGATCAGGAACGGCACCAGAAAGTCATGTACTACCGGCAGGTAAAAAAACTCAGCATCCGCGAAACCGCAGACGCCACAGGCTACAGTCCCTCCCAGATATGTCGAATTCAGGCGCTGTATCGAAATATCCAGTCAGAGGTAGAGTAGCTACGTTGTGACTACGCTATACAAGGGATATGATTTTTCTGGCTTTTTCAAAGTGGTCCAGCTTCATCTCCATGATCCACCATTGGGCTACTTCCATAAGTAATTCCGGGTTATCATTCTTGTTGGCAAAAAAAGCATAAAATGACACGCCAACATCATCCCCTTTAGCCGCAATTTTGGCTTCACATATCTTCACTATCTTCGCCCGAATACTTGCTCTCATTACCTGTCCCCGATGATTACTGAGGCTCATACTATCACGTAGCGGCGAACGAGAAGAACAGGTCAAAACCTGGCCTTACCGTACAATAATTCTCGATATCCAAACTGACCCCTAAAACACAGAACACACTGGCGGGATGCTATTCGTATCCTTAAATTGTCAGCGTTTCTATCTGCTCGTCTGTCAGGTAGAGGATCCCCATTTGGAAAGCGTATTCGAAATTAGATGACATCAAAGTTGATGTTAAATCTCCAAATGGGACTTATACTTTAGGTACTGATGTGACAGCAACCAAGGCTGTTGATTTAATAGAGGATTGGCTCAAAGGGCAAGGGTTAATGTGATGATTGATAATAAATTAATTGAAATTGATAATTTTTTATCCACTCCATCATTTTTTGATTTCCTTAAATCATTAAATGCTGATAGCGCATTGAATTTAAGAGATAAACCGGATTTTGATAATTGCTGGATGAAGGAATTTAATTCATTGGCAAATGAAAAGATTCAGAATGATGATATTGAATTTATTGATTCTTTAAGAGAAAAGGCATTTAAAAACTCATTCAGAGTGATTAATAATTCTGAGATATCCTCACGTATATCTGATGATCTTGAGTTAATTTCCAAAAGTCTCGTTGTCGGAAAAGAAAATTGTTGGTCGGTCACTTACTTATGGTCATCTTATAAAAATGGAATATTTCCCAAATAATTAAATACCTGGGTGCCGATTTTACAGCCTCATTTCACCAACCCGATTGATTTAAACCGGTACGAGTTTCAGGTTTTATTTATTTACCAGGATGACAGGGGAAATAGCCTTCCCATCGCTGCACAGATACCATCCCATGACAGAAAGGTCGCTCAGGCGGCCTTTCTGCTTTTTCGCACGCGGACCAGGCATTCAGCCTGGACTGCCTGGTTCATGAGGCATGGTACCGTATAATGGGGTTCTACGCCGGAATCCCATACAGTGTTTACTGCTTGTCAGACTGTTCCAGATACTTAGTCAGGAAATGCTGGGGGGGAGTGTCGTTCGCGAGACCATCGCTGTACGAGATAAACATTTCTTTATTCTCTCCGGGCAAATATAACTCACCATGATCTTGGTTCAGAATCAGGACCACATAAGGTTTGCCGTCGACCATGGTACTGTAGCGTTCATCTTTGGAGGTTTTCTGGACAGCCATTTTCTGAATGCGTCCGTCCCAGTCATTGTCCACGTTGCTGACCTGCACCAACGCCTGATGTTCGGTGAGTTCGCCAAGCCGCAGCGTGCGCACTTCAATACCTCGCGGACCAATGTAAGCATCCATTTTGTTGCCAATAAGCGGGCGCGGCACTTCATCGGCAGCCACGACAGAGGTAATAAGGAAAGCTGAAAGTACCAGTAAAGAAAAATTCCATTTATTCAACATCATTGATTTCCAAAAGGAGATGGGAGTGAGGAGCACGCAGCTCGAAACGTTGAAAAGCCGAGCCTGCCGATTAGCTTACATCTTTTCGCGTTAGTTCTGTTTGTTCACTTACAATTTCCCATAATATTTAAAACTGGACATGACCTGCCCACAGTATCGCATTTAGATTATCCTATTAGACAAAATCCCCTGAAAACACGGTGGAGCTGGTGGCACAGCACAGCGGTTTTTCATCAGCCATCGTGCTGCGACGCCATTTTAAAAAGCAGTTTAATACGTCACCCGCCCGCTATCGCAGCGAGTTCCGTGGCCGTCCTTAAGCATGCTGCCGGCTTAACGGGATCACCAGCGGGGTGCCGTAAAACGGGTCGTCAATAATGCGGCAGTTCAGGTCAAAGACGGTTTTGACCAGGCTTTCCGTGAGGATCGCCTGCGGGGCACCTGCGGCCACCACCCCGCGCTGGTGGACGGCCACCAGATGGTCGGCATAGCGACAGGCGAGATTCAGGTCGTGCAGCACCATCACGATGGTTTTATTCTGCTGGCGGTTAAGTTCCTGCAGCAGGTCGAGTACCTCTATCTGATGGGCCAGATCGAGAAAGGTCGTCGGCTCATCCAGCAGCAAAATAGCGGTGTTCTGCGCCAGCGTCATGGCGATCCATACCCGCTGGCGCTGCCCGCCCGACAGCGCTTCCACCGGGCGGTCGGCCAGCGCGGCCGTTCCGGTGCGCTGCAGGGCGGCATTCACTTCGGCTTCATCCTGTGCTGACCACTGCTGTAACCAGTTCTGCCAGGGATAGCGCCCCAGACTGACCAGCTGGCGCACATTAATCCCTTCCGGGGCCTGCGGATTTTGCGGCAGGATCGCCAGTTCGCGCGCCACCGTAACGGTCGATTTTTGCTGAATATCGCCGCCGTTGACCTCTACCGTACCGCTCTTTGGTTGCAGCAGGCGGGCAAACGAGCGCAGCAGCGTGCTTTTGCCGCTGCCATTGCTGCCAATCAGCACCGTTATCTTTCCCAGCGGCAGGTCGATGTTCAGGTCGTCAATAATGGTCTGATTCTGATAACTCAGGGTCAGACTGCGGGCGGCGATAGCCGTCATAGCTCAGCTTCCTTCATGACGTTGTTTGATCAGCAGATATAAAAAGAACGGTGTCCCGAGTACCGCGACAAAAATCCCGGCGGGCAGATCGGCGGGCAAAAACAGCACCCGGCCAATAAGATCGGCGAGGATCAGCACCATCGCGCCGACCAGCGCGCTCATCAGCGCCTGCCCGGTGAATCCGGCGGAGACCAGCCGCTTGCCGATATGCGGGGCAATCAGCCCGACAAACGCCATCGCGCCGCCCCAGGCGATCGCCACACCCGCCAGCGCCACGCTGACCAGCAGCAGGCCGCCGCGCTGCCACTGTATGCGCACGCCAATGCCTCCCGCCAGACTCTCATCCAGCTGCTGCACCATCACCTGACGCGCCAGCCAGATCAGCGCGGGCAGGATCGCCAGCAGCCAGGATGCCAGTGAGACCGCCTGTGACCAGGTGGCACCGTACACACTGCCGGTCAGCCAGACATAGGCCGACAGCGTGGTGGTCAGCGGGCTGAATACCAGTACCAGCGTGGTCACCGCCCCCAGTAAGGCCGATACCCCCACGCCAATCAGCACCAGCCGCAGCGGAGAAGCGCCCTGCTGCCAGGCCAGCAGCCAGACGCTGCCCGTTGCCAGCCCGGCACCGGCCATCACCGCCAGCGGCAGCAGACTGTCGCCCAGCGTCAGGCTGAAAAACGCCAGATAGAGCACGGCGGCAGTACCGGCACCGCTGGTGATGCCGAGCAGGTCGGGTGACGCCAGCGGATTGCGGATAATACTTTGCAGGATCAGCCCCGACACCGCCAGCGCGGCCCCGACCAGCCCCGCCAGAACAATGCGCGGCAGACGCAGCTGCTGTACGATAAACGCCAGGCCACCGGCGTCATCGCTGAACAGTAAACGCAGCACGCCCACAGGTGACAACGTCACTTTTCCCTGACTCAGTGACAGCATCATGACCAGCAGCAGCGCGCCAAGCGCCAGCAGCACGCGCCGCAGCGTCGTCAGATTGATCTGACGTGAGAATGGCCCGCGCCGCAGGGTAATAATCTTATCCATAGCGTCCTCCCCGCCGCGCCAGCCAGATAAAGAACGGCGCACCAAACAGCGCGGTCATCACCCCGACCGGAACCTCCTGCGGCAGGATCACCACGCGCGCCAGGATATCGGCCAGCAGCAGCAGCAGCGCCCCGCCCAGCGCGCAGCCCGGCAGCAGCCAGCGATGATCCACCGACAGCCCCCGGCGTACCATATGCGGGACGACCAGTCCGATAAAACCGATACTGCCGGCCAGCGCCACGGCGCTGCCTGCCAGCACGATAATCAACCCGGCCAGCAGCAGACGAATGCGTCCGGCGTTCTGCCCCAGCGCGGTGGCAATATCTTCCCCGGCATTCAGCACGTTGAGCTGCCCGGCAAACAGCAGCGCCACGGCCAGCCCCAGGCTGCTGAAGGCCAGTACCGGCCAGGCCGCCGACAGTTCGCGTTCGGTCAGCGATCCCGCCAGCCAGAACAGCAGCGTATCCAGGCCCTGCTGGTCGATCACCAGCATTGCCTGGCTGAAGGCGGTAAACAGCGCGGTGATTGACGCGCCCGCCAGCACAATACGCAGCGGATTCAGACTGCCGCGCCCTGCCGTCCCGATGGCCCACACCAGCGCTCCCGCCAGCGCCGCCCCGGCAAAGGCGCACCACAGTAAAGCGTTAAGGGAAGAGAGTGACAGCAGCGAGCTGAACAGAATAATACAGAAGGTCGCTCCGGCGTTGATGCCAAACAGGCCGGGTGACGCCAGCGGATTGCGCGTCAGCGCCTGCATCAGCGCGCCCGCCACCGCCAGGCTGGCCCCCACGGCCAGCGCCATCAGAGTGCGCGGCAGCCGGGAGGTGGTGACCAGAATATGCTGCAGGTTCATCGGGTCGTGCCGGGTCACTGCCGCAATAACCTGCGGCAGTGAAATCCAGCTGGCCCCGGTCATCAGGCTGAGCAGCACCGCCGCCAGCAACAGCAGGGCCAGCACGCTAAGTTTAAGCGCCTGATTCATACCGCCGTCCCGTTCAGCAGCAGACGTTCAACATCATCCAGCACGGCAAGGGCAGCGATGATGCCCCCCGACAGTACCCAGGTCACGCTGTCTACCTGCCATACCTGATGCTGCCGGGGCGCCTGCATCTGCCGCCAGAGCGGATGCTGCACCAGCGACCGATAGTTATCCCGCACCACGGCTTTTTCCGCGTGCAGCATCACAAAGAACAGATCGGCATTCACGACCGGCAGGCTTTCACGCCCGCTGAGTTTGATCGAAACCCCCGGCGCCTGGCTGGCGGCCTCATTCCAGGCGAAACCCAGCTCACTGAGGATGGCACCGGGAAAGCTCTGCGGCAGATAGCTGCGCAGGTGGTCAGCGCGAATATCCAGCACCGAGACGGTCGGTGGCCAGTGCGGGGAAAAGTGCTGCTCCAGCAGGCCGCGCAGGCGAATAACGCGCTGCTGCCAGCGTGCCAGCAGATCGCGCGCGCCCTGCTGACGGTTGACCGCCACGCCGACGGCCTGAACGGTTTCTTTAAACTGGTAGACGTTGTCCAGCATCACCAGCGGCGCGATCTGTTTTAACAGCGGAGCCAGCGCCTGATGGCGAAAGCGCGAGGCAATAATCACGTCCGGGCGCAGCAGGACAATGTCTTCGAGGCTGGGCTGGGTTTCCAGCCCGACGTGCGGCACCTTCTCCAGTGCCGCACGCAGGTAGCGGTAGGTGGGTTTTTCACTCCAGGAGTCCACCACCGCGCAGGGCGTGATCCCCAGCGCGACAGCGGCATCCGTCGCCCCCTGGAACAGGGTAATCACTCTGACTGCCGACGCAGCCCTGGCCGGGGCCAGCACGCAGGCAGCCAGAATGCCCGCGCCCAGCCGCAGCAGATGTCGCCGGTCGGGGCAGTGTATGTCCTCAGAAATCAACGTTATAACCCAGCGTCACCGTACGGCCACGGCCGGAGAAGTAGCGGTCCGGCTCCACCAGCGCACTTTGTGAATAGTAAGTGATGTACTGTTTATCAAACAGGTTGGAGACCGCCAGATTGACCTGACCACGGGGCAGCTTGTAGCCCACGGCGGCATCCACCAGCGCGTAGCCGGTGAAGTCTTTCTCTTCTTCGTCAAACTCGCGGCTTAGCGCCCAGTTAGCCTGGATAAAGGAGGTCCACTGCGGTGACCAGTTAGCCGACCAGCTGGCGATAATGCGGTCCGGCGACACGTTCAGGCCATCGAGTTTGGCATCGAGGCTGCCGTTATCATCACTGTCATAGCGGCCGCGCATGTGGGAATAGCTTAACTTCAGACGGTGGTCGTCATTGACCGCGTAACCCAGCGTGCCTTCAAAACCGTCAATCTCAGTTTTCTCGCGGCGCGTGACGTACATATCGCCGACGCGATCGACGCGGCTGCCGAGTTTCGAACTCGACTGGTAGTAGCTCAGTTCAAAATCAAACGGCTGATGCTGCACGCGGAAGCCGTACTCGGTATTTTCCGTGACGATGGGTTGCAGGTTGAGGAACGTTCCGGCGCTCATTCCGGGCTGATTAATACCGCGCAGTACGCGGCCCACGTCCGGCATGGCGAAGCCCTGCGAATAGTTAGCAAACAGGCTGAGAGGCTCCACCGGCGTCCAGACCGCGCCGACGTTATACAGGGTTTCGTCGAAGTTCGGTTTGCCCCCTTCCACCGTCACGCTGTTTGCGCTGGCAATGGTCTGATAGGTGTCGATATCCAGCCGGGCATATTCGTAGCGTACGCCACCGGAGAGTTTGAGTGACTCCACCGGAGACACTTCCAGCTGTAAGAACGGCGACAGATCGGTGTATTTAATTTCCGGGACGTAGGTACGTTTGGTGCCCCACAGATCCTGCTTCGACTGGTCGAACAGCGTATCGAACCCCAGCGTGACCTTCAGGTAGTCGTCCCAGAGGTCGTCTTTGGTCAGCGCCATTTTCGTGCCGTATTTGGTGGTGACGGCGCGTGACTGATCGTACAGGGTGCCAACCGGTGCAATAGCCGCATCCTGGAACGAACCGGACAGAGTGGAACCAAACAGCGCTTCGTAGTGCTGATAGTAAGCCAGGGCTGACAGTTTCATCCCGGCCAGGTTGTAGTTGTCGTAGGTGACCGCCGTGTTCCACACGCTGTTGTGCGGGGCATCCCCTTCGGGGGTGCCTTTGATGGAGGTGGTCGGAATACCACGGTCGCGGTCGCCGGTGACGCTCAGATAGTCATTCTGACCTTTCAGCTGGTAATAGCTGGCGCTGAGCTGGATGCGCTGGTCGTCGTCCAGCCAGTAGCCCACCTTCCCCAGCAGGTCATAGGCGCGCGAGTTCATCAGGTCGCCCTGGGTGTTATCGACTCCGACCGGACGGTTGTTGCCGTCAAGGTACAGCCCCTGATCTTCATAGCTGGCCGAGAACAGATAGTCGACATACTCTTCGCGCCCGTCTACGGCATAGGTGGTTTTATAGCTCATGGTGTCGCCTTTCAGCTGCGACGTGGGCGATGTGGCCTCCACCCCGAAGTGCTGATTCATCGAACCGGGTTCCGGGCGTTTGGTGATCAGGTTAATCACTCCCCCCGCCGCGCCGATGCCGTTACTGGCATTGGCGCCGTGGATCACCTCAATGCGTTCAATCATCGAGGCATCAATGGTGTGCATTTCACGCCCGGTCGGCCGCAGCGGGTTTGACTGCGGGATGCCGTCAATCATTACCAGCGGTATCCGGCCACGCAGGGTTTCACCGCTGCCGCTCATTTTCTGGCGGCTGGGAGAGAAGGACGGCAACAGGTTGCTGAGGATCTGCGAAGTATCAGAGGTGATCTGGCGCTGCTGTTCAATCTGCTGTTTGGTAATAATTGTCACTACCTGCGGCGAGTCTTTCTTCTCGCTGGCAGTTCGGCTGGCACTGACGACCATCTCCCCGCCGCTGTCGGCGGATTCTTCAGCATAAAGTGGCCCTGCCATCAACAGCGGCATCAGCGAATATAGCGCCCTGACTTTCATCTCACGATCCTTTTACCTGGGGAAAACCCGCCCTGTGAGCAGGCTAAATGCACCTGACGGTGCCAGTGAAAATGCGAATGCGATTATTATCATTATCATTTACGGTAACAACCGGAATAATTAGACATTTTTACTTACGTGTTCCTTACAAGGAGTGGAAATATCGCAAGAACCAGGTTAACTCATTAATAAATATCAATTTATTCCAGAAAAGAGATTCGGCGTGCAGGGGCACTTTTTTAGCCAATAATGTGATGAGCATCACATTTAATCGTCTCAAAAATCACCAGAAGGGTGTCAGATGATGGCAAAACGCGTCTGTTATTGTTCTTTCGCCGGTGAATTAATGCATTCCACTCACCCTGCCTGTCCGTTGTGAGATGGCGCCGCATCCGTCGGCGCCAGTCAGTATTACCGCCCTACCCGACGCTGGCTGTTGAACAGCGCCACGGCACTGAACACCGCCAGCAGCATCAGGTAGTAACTTGGTGCCAGGCTGGATCCGGTCATGGCGATCAGCAGAGTACAGATCAGTGGAGCAAACCCGCCAAAAACCGTGACCGCCACGTTGTAGCTGATGGCCATGCCGCTGGCGCGGGTTGCCATCGGGAACAGGTCCGCCATCATTGACGGCACGGTCGAGAAATAGACCGATTTCAGCAGTGCCATCCAGCCGACCAGCAGGATCAGGGTCGTGGGCGTGGTGTTATTCGCCACCATTTTAAAGGCCGGATAAATGGTCAGCGCCAGCAGGATCAGCGATCCCCACATCAGCGGCACGCGCCCGACTTTTTCCGCCCACAGCCCCATCAGCGGCGTGACAACGGTAAGAATAATGCCCGCCACCAGCGTGGCGGTGAAGGCCGCCGAGCCGGGAAGGTGCAGGGTTTTGGTGGCATACGTCGGCACATAGTTCAGCATGTAGTTAACGCCGGTGGAGATCACCATCAGACCCATTGCCAGCAGCAGCAGGGTTTTCTGACGGCCCATCAGGTCCTTGAGCGGCGCATGGGATTTGGGCTGCGCCACAAAGCTGGCGGGTTCATGCACGTGGCGGCGAATATATAGTCCGACCGGGCCAATCAGCAGGCCAAAGGCGAAGGGAATGCGCCATCCCCAGTCCTGGATCTGGGCTTCTGTCAGCCAGGCCGTCAGGCCCAGGCCAAACGCCGAGGCCATCAGCGTGCTGGCTCCCTGCGTGGCAAACTGCCAGCTGGCGATAAATGCCCGGCGCTCCGGGAAGTGTTCGACGAGGAATGCCGTTGAACTGCCGAATTCGCCCCCGGCGGAGAACCCCTGAATCAGACGCGCCAGCAGGATCATGATCGGTGCCAGCAGCCCGATGCTTTCATACGAGGGCATCACGGTAATGATCAGACCGCCCAGCATCATCAGGGTAATCGACATCAGCAGGGCTTTCTTGCGCCCCACCCGGTCAGCATAAGCCCCCAGCACCACCGCACCCAGCGGGCGGATCAGGAACGAGACGCCAAAACTGCCGAAGGTCAGCAGCAGTGACACCGACGGGTCCTGCGTCGGGAAAAAAGCATGGGCGATATAGCTGGCAAAAAAACCATATACCGCAATATCAAACCACTCCAGCGCGTTACCGACGCAGGTGGCAAACAGGGTTTTATACAGGTTCGGTGTTAACGCCTGCGGTGGCTGAACGATGGTGCTCACTGGCCTTCCCCCTGTGCGCGGTGCGCACGATGACGGGCGAGCAGCGTGTTGCCCTGCTCGCCTAAATCCCAGAACAGACCGGTCATAATCTGTAAACCTTCTCGCGCTATCGACTTCAGCATATGTTCATCGACGGCGTGCTGGCCGCAGGCCGGATAGGAGTGCGGGATCCACAGCGTGGGCAATCCCAGCGTCTGGGCGAAAACGTCATTCGGCAGCGAACCGCCAAGGTTCGGCAACAGCGCCGGTTTTTTACCGCTGGTCCGGGCAATGATCCCCAGCGCCCAGTCCACCAGCGGATCGCCCGGATCGAGACGGGTGGCCGGAGAGCCGCGTAATACCTCGACCTCAACCTGGTGAAAACCGTGGGCGTCAAGGTGCTGGCGCAGATGCGTGCCAATGTTTTTCCAGTCAGTCTCTACCACGAAACGCAGCTGGCACACCGCCGTGGCGCTGCCGGGGATGGCGTTCATCGGACGCGCCGGGTTGCCCGTCAGAAAAGACAGCACCTCCAGCGTATTCCAGCCGTACAGGCGTTCGGTCGGCGTCAGGCCGCTCTCGCCCCAGTTCGGGTTAATCTGCGGACCGTTTTCGTCGCCCACCTCAATATCACTGAGGATCGCTTTTACCGCCGCACTGATGGCCGGTGGCTTCAGGGCGGCTACCTGTAGCTGACCGTGCTGGTTCACCAGGCAGGCCAGCGCATTAGCCAGCTGGGTACCCGGATTAGTCAGCAGCCCGCCCCAGTTGCCGGAGTGGTAGTCGCGATCGCGAGCCTGAATGCTGAGACGGAAGTTGACCGCACCGCGCGAGCCGAGAAACAGCGTCGGGCGCACCGCGTTCAGGCGTGGGCCATCAGAGGCGATAAAAATATCGGCCTTCAGCCGTTCGCCGTGGCGCTGACACAGCTCCTTCAGACCCGGCGAGCTGATCTCTTCGCCCATTTCAAACAGGAATTTACAGTTAAAGCCCAGCCTGCCGCCACGGGCGGCGGCCACCTGTTCCAGCGCGGCGATATTGACCGAATGCTGGCCTTTGTTGTCGGCGCTGCCGCGGGCATACCAGCGGTCGCCCTCTTCCACCAGTTCCCAGGGCGTCAGGCCGCTGCGCCAGTTTTCATCGTCGCCAAACACGACGTCACCGTGGCCGTAACACAGCACGGTCGGCAGCTGGGGGTCTTCAATGCGCGTGGCCAGCAGAAAAGGACGCTGCAGCGCCTGCGGGTTCGCCAGCTGTTCGGTGCTGAAACCCAGCGCCTGCATCGCCGGAACCATCTCCTCATCGAGGTACCGCTGGATCACGTCATCACGATCGTCACGCTGGCTTTCACTGCGCAATGCCACCCGGCGTGCCAGTACCCGTCTGAATTCGCCACTGTCAAAGTACGCCGTGGCCTGCGCTACCGCCTGTTCACCTGTCATTGTGTCTGCCCGTTTTTATGATGTTTGTTTTATGTTTGCCACTCCGTTTTAAGCTAGAATTCAGCCTTGCCACAATCATCAAATAATCAAACAAGCATTGCTTTAAAGGCAAAGCAGCGATGCACGAAAAGTGAACATGCACCCGCAAGAGGCAAACTGATGCACAGCAGTGAAATTCGCTATTTTCTCGCCGTCGCTAACAGCGGCTCACTCAGCGCCGCCAGCCAGCAGCTGTTTGTCGCCGTCTCTGCCATCAGCCGTCAGATTCAGCGGCTGGAGGCCAAAGTCGGCGCCCCGCTGTTTGAGCGCCACGCGCGCGGCATGGTGCTGAATGACGCCGGGCAGATTTTTGAGAACCACGTGCGTAAAAGCATGATGGATATGGAACATGCCATTGCGGAGATCAAAGGCCTGAAAGCGGTGAGACGCACGGCGCTGCGCGTGGCCTGTACCGATGGTATGGCGTTCAGCCTGCTGCCGGTGCTGTTTACGCAGTTTCGTCTGTTACACCCCGGCGTCAGCTTCCATCTGACGGTCGCCAGCGCGCTGGAAGTGGCTGATATCGTGCGGCGCGGCGAGTGTGACGTGGCGTTTCAGTTCAGCCTTTACCCGGAGCGCGGCGTGGAGGTGGTGGCAGCCTGGCCCGCGCCGGTGCTGCTGGTGATGAAGCACAACCATCCGCTGGCGCAGCAGCAGGTACACCTCAGTGACCTGCTGACCTACCCTCTGGCGCTGCCGGATGCGGGGACCACGGTGCGCCAGCTGTTTGACCTCTCCTGCCGCATGAGCGGCACCTTTGTCGAACCGGCCCTGACCTGCAACAACTTCAGTACGCTGTATACGTTCCTGCTGCAGACGCCGCTGGCAGTCACTATTTGCAGCCAGTTCACGGTGATGTATCAGGCGGTTGAACACGGGCTGGTGCTGAAGTCGGTGGGTGCCGATCAGCTGAGCCAGCGATCGCTACAGGTGCAGACCGCTATCGGCCGCAAGCCGTCGGCGGCGCTGTCGCTGTTTGTTGACTTCGTATGTCAGGAGTTAAAGCGGCAGGATGACACGATCAGGGCGAAATTTGATTTTTAAGACGCTGCGCGGCGCCAGAAAAAAAGGTCGCCCCCCCACGGAGGGCAACCCGGTTTTTTTATTTCACATCCACCGGATAGAAAATATGCTTACCAAACGGATCCACTTCATAACCCGTGACTGACTTGCGTACCGGTTCGAAAATGGTCGAATGCGCAATCATCACCGCCGGGGCCTGATCGTGCATGATCTGCTGTGCTTCGCGGTACATCACCACCCGCTTCTCGTGATCCTGCTCGGCGCGGGCCTGGGTGATCAGCTTATCAAACGGCGCATAGCACCATTTCGACGAGTTGGAGCCGCCGTTGGCGGAGGTGCAGCTGAACAGCGGTCCGAAGAAGTTATCCGGGTCCCCTGTTGCCGTCGTCCAGCCCATCAGAGCCGCCTGATGCTCGCCGTTTTTCACCCGTGACAGGTATTCTCCCCATTCGAAGCTGACAATCTTCGCTTTGATACCGACTTTCGCCCAGTCGGCCTGGATCATCTCCGCCATGCGTCGCGCATTCGGATTGTAAGGACGCTGTACCGGCATCGCCCACAGGTCGATGGTGGTGCCAGGGGCAATTCCCGCCTCTTTCAGCAGCGCTTTCGCCTGCTCCGGGGAATAATCATAATCTTTCAGATCCTGGTCGGCGCTCCACACCCCCGGTGGCAGCAGGTTTTTCGCCGCCGTGCCGGTGCCCTGGAATACCGCTTCGATAATCGCCGGTTTATTAATCGCCATGCTCAGCGCCTGACGCACTTTAACGTTATTCAGCGGGGCTTTTTGCGTATTGAAGGCGAGGAAACCGGTGTTCAGTCCGGCTTTCTGCATCATGGTGATATCGGGATTCTCCTGCAGACGCTTGAGGTCGGCAGGATTCGGGAACGGCATCACCTGGCATTCATTTTTCTCCAGCTTGGCGGCGCGCACCGAGGCATCCGGGGTGATGGTGAAAATCAGCCGGTCAAGCTTTGCCTTGCCCTGCCAGTAGCCGGGGAACGCACGGAACAGGATGCGCGAGTCTTTCTGGTACTGCGCCAGCTCAAACGGCCCGGTGCCAATCGGTTCACGGTCCACTTTCTCCGGGGTGCCCGCTTTCAGCATCGCATCGGCGTATTCGGCTGACAGAATCGAGGCGAAGTACCAGCCGAGATCGGCCAGGAACGGTGCTTCCGCATGGGCCAGGGTAAAGCGCACGGTGTGGTCATCAACTTTATCAATGCCTTTCAGCAGCGTGCCGAACTCCAGGCTTTCAAAGTTGGTGTAGCTGCCGTTGGAGACGTTGTGATAGGGGTTGGCCGGATCTTTCTGACGCATAAACGAGAAGATCACGTCATCGGCGTTAAAATCACGCGTGGGCTGGTAGTTTTTATTGCTGTGGAACTTCACGCCCTTGCGCAGATGGAAGGTGTAAACCGTGCCGTCCGGGCTGATATCCCAGCTTTCCGCCAGCGAGGGGATAAGCTGAGTGGTGCCGGGCGTAAAGTCCACCAGGCGGTTATAAATCGGCACCGCGCTGGCATCCACGCTGGTGCCTGAAGTGTACAGCTGCGGGTTAAAGTTTTCCGGCGATCCCTCAGAGCAGAACACCAGCGTTTTCGCCGAAACCGCTGACGCCACGGTCAGCGCCAGAGCCGCCAGTACCGTGCGCAATACCACTTTCTTCATCTCCATCCTCGCTTTTTATTTGACATTGTCAGGGGGTGGTGGGTAAACCTGTAAATAACTCTTTCATGAATAACATGATTTTGCACATTACAGAAATCATGCCGCCTGAGACAAATAAGGAAAGCTTATGACAGATTCACTGGCACGCCAGCTCACTCAACGTTTTTATCGCTATCTGGCCGTGACCAGCCAGAGTGATGCGGCCGCCACCGTTCTGCCCAGTACCCCGGAACAGCATGAGATGGCCCGGCTGCTGGCCGATGAGCTGCGCCAGCTTGGTTTAGAACAGGTGGTGATTGACGAGTTTGCGACGGTGACAGCGGTGAAACCGGGTAACCGCCCTCACGCGCCGCGCATTGGTTTTATTACCCACATTGACACCGTTGACGTCGGTCTTTCCCCACATATTCACCCTCAGACCCTGCGCTTCGAGGGTGAAGATCTGTGCCTGAATGCCGCGCAGGATATCTGGCTGCGCCGGGCGCAGCATCCGGAAATTGACGCCTATCGCGGGCAGGAGATTATCTTCAGCGACGGCACCAGCGTGCTGGGTGCCGATAATAAAGCCGCCGTCACGGTGGTGATGACGCTGATGGAAAATCTGACCGATGCCCAACCGCACGGCGATATCGTGGTGGCATTTGTCCCGGATGAGGAGATCGGCCTGCGCGGAGCGAAAGCGCTGGATCTGAAAACGCGTTTTGACGTCGATTTCGCCTATACCATCGACTGCTGTGAACTGGGCGAAGTGGTGTACGAGAACTTTAACGCCGCCGCCGCTGAGATTACGCTGACCGGCGTGACCGCCCACCCGATGTCGGGCAAAGGCGTGCTGGTGAATCCACTGCTGATGGCCTGGGACTTTATCGGTCATTTTGACCGTCAGCAGACGCCGGAGCACACCGCCGGACGTGAAGGCTACACCTGGTTTAATGATATGCAGGCCAACGCCAGCGAGGCTCGATTAAAAGCTTCGATCCGTGACTTCGATCTGGTGAGTTTTGAACAGCGTAAGCAGCAGATGCATCAGGTCGCGGAGGTGATTCGTCAGGCTTACCCGACGGGTAAAGTCGAGGTGAGTATTTCCGACACCTACAGCAACATCAGCAATGCGATCGGCGACGATCGCCGCCCGATCGACCTGATCTTTGCCGCAATGGCAGCGCTGGATATTGCGCCTAAAGTGATCCCGATGCGCGGTGGCACCGACGGTGCGGCACTGTCAGCGAAGGGGTTATTAACGCCAAACTTCTTTACCGGCGCACACAACTTCCACTCGAAATTCGAGTTCCTGCCGATCCCGTCGTTTGTTAAATCGTATCAGCTGGCGGAGAAAATCTGCCTGCTGGCAGCGGAGTAAAATGGCCGTGGCGAGGCTTGCCTCGCCACGGCGTTATCAGGCCTACTTCACGGCAACATCAATGCCGGGGAAGAACTTCGCGGCCAGCCTGGTCACGGTGCCATCGGTCTGCACTTTGACGATTGCGGCATCCAGCGCTGCTTTCAGTTTAGCGTCGTCTTTACGCAGGCCAAAGCCGATGCCCACGCCCAGCACCAACGGGTCCTCTACCGCTTTACCGGCAAAGCTAAATTCTTTACCCTGCGGTTTTTCCAGGAAGCCTGACTGACCGGCGGCGGACATCACCAGCGTACCGTCCAGGCGGCCTGCGATCATGTCGTTATACACCTGGTTCTGGTCCTGGTAAGGCGTGACAGTCACCCCCTGCGGCTCCCAGTGTTTCCTGGCAAAAGTTTCCTGAATGGAACCCTGCAGTACGCCGATGGTTTTGCCTTTCAGGCTGTCCACGGTCGGCAGCAGGCCGGAACCTTTTTTGACAATCAGCATGCTGGGAATGCGGTAAATCGGGTTAGTGAAGCCGATGCTTTTCATCCGCGCTTCAGTGATATTCATCGCGGAGTTAATGGCGTCAAACTTCTTCGCGGCCAGCGCCGGGATCAGCGCGTCAAAGCTGCTTTCCACCCAGCTACATTTGAAATTGCCAACCTGGCAGATCGCCTTGCCCAGCTCGATATCAAACCCTTCCAGCTCGCCCGAAGCGTTGCGGCTTTCAAACGGGGGATACTGTGACTCCAGCCCGTAACGCAGCGTTTCCTGCGCCAGCGCTGACACCGACGTCAGCAACCCTACTGCCACAAACAGCGCATTCAGTTTCTTCATTCATTTACCCTCAAAGTGATGCTGTTAGCGAGGCTTGACCTGGCAGAGTGCGCGGGCGCCCGCCTGCAAAGTGGCTTCGTCTTTTGCGAAAGAGAGACGGATCAATTTATTGTCTGTTCCATCGGTGTAAAACGCCGACAGCGGAATGGTGGCTACGCCGTGATCGACGATCAGACGTTTTACCATTTCACTGTCAGTCTCGTCACTGAAATCTGCATAACTGGCTAGCATAAAGAACGACCCTGCCGACGGCAAAAGCGTAAACGGTGATGACTGCAGCAGGCTGGCTAAGGTGTCACGCTTGCGCTGGTAAAAGTCGCCCAGCCCCAGATAGTTAGCCGGCTGATGCAGATAGTCGGCAAAGGCCACCTGCATCGGGGTATCGGCAGAGAACATCATAAACTGGTGGACCTTGACCACCTCCTCCATCAGCTCAGCCGGGGCCAGCAGATAGCCAACGCGCCAGCCGGTGACGTGGAAGGTTTTACCGAAGGACGAGACAATCACGCTGCGCTGCGCCAGCTCCGGGTGAGTGGCCATGCCGTGATGTTTGCGCCCGTCAAACAGAATATGTTCATAGACTTCATCTGACAGCACCACAATATCGGTGTTGCGGGTCAGCGCGGCCAGGCGGTCGAGATCCTCCGCGCTCAGCACCTGCGAACTTGGATTGTGCGGCGTATTGATGATGATCATGCGCGTTCTGGAGGTGATGGCTGCCGACACTTCATCCCAGTTAATAGCGAACTCAGGCACCTGCAGTTTCAGTCCTACCGGGGTCGCACCCTGCAGGCGCACAATCGGCGCATAGCTGTCGAACGCCGGTTCAAAGAAGATCACTTCATCCCCCGGATGGACCAGACCCGCTATGGCAGAGTAGAGCCCTTCACTGGCGCTGGCGGTGATCAGCACTTCGCTGGCGACGTCATATTTTTGCCCGTACAGTCCCTCTACTTTGGCCGCCAGCACTTCCCGCAGCGCGGACAGACCGGTCATCGGTGCGTACTGGTTATGCCCCTGCTGCATGGCGCGCGTGACGCCGTTAACCAGCAGAGGATCGCACGGGAAGTTTGGTGCGCCCTGCGACAGGTTAATCGCATTGTGCTGTGCGGAGAGCTGGCCGATCACCGAAAAGATGGTGGTGCCGACATCGGGTAATTTAGAGCGCTGCTGCACCGCAGAGGTGATGGTCATGGGAACTCCGGTCGGGAAAAACAGATAATGCCAGTTCTACGTGGCGGCACTTGAGGCGACAAGCGAATTGTTGTCATAATAGCCATGACGTTTACTCATAGCTCAGAGACCCCCATGCCCCAGCGCCCGCTGCCGTTAAATGCCATTCATGCTTTTATCGTGACCGCGCGTCACCTCAACCTGACGCGCGCCGCTGGTGAACTGTGTATTACTCAGGGGGCAGTAAGCCGTAAAATCGCCGCACTGGAGGCCTGGCTGGGCTTTACGCTGTTTGACCGCCACGCGCGCGGGCTGCATCTGACCCCTCAGGGCGCCAGCCTGCTGCCCGCGCTGCAAAGTGGTTATCAGCAGATGGCTGATGCCGCGCAGCAGGCCAGCAGGCAGAACGCGGCTATTCGCCTGAAGGCACCGACCTGTGCCATGCGCTGGCTGGTGCCGAAGCTGGTGGCGCTGGAAAGGACTCGTCCGGAGCTGCACGTCTCGCTGACCACGACCGTTGACCACAGCAGCGAGCTGGACAATTTTGATGCGGCAATCCTCTACGGCAGCAGGCCGGGCAACAGCGTGCTGCTGTTTGAGGAGGCGCTGACCCCGGTGATGGCTCTGTCTCTGCGTACGCCCGAACCGGTCAACGTCGCCGCGCTGGCAGAGATGACTTTTTTGCATCCCACCGCCGATAAACGCGACTGGCAGCTGTGGTTACAGGCGCAGCAGCAGACGCTGCCGATGAAGCGCAATCAGCATTTTTCAACCATGGACCTGGCGATCAGCGCGGCGATACAGGGTTTTGGCGTGACGGTGGCGGATGTGACGCTGATAGCGGAGGATCTGGCGATGCAGCGCCTGGTGGCCCCGTTTGCAGGCAGTGTGAAAACGGGCGCGGTCTATAGTCTGATCCGTCGCCCGTCGTTAGTGTCGCCCCCGCTGCTGGATGAGCTGGTGGCGTGGTTAAGTGAACAGCCTTAGAAAGACACCCACTCGTCAGCCGCGCCGGCCTTAGGGGCGCCCGGCGTTCTCAGCGGGCTTTTCAGCTTCGCTGGCTGTGCAGCGGCATGACCCGCAGGTGCGCTGCTGGCGGAGAGGCGGAATTTCGCCACCGACAGGGTCAGTTCTTCAGTCTGACGCTCCAGCGCGCTGGCGGCGGCAGAAACCTGCTCAACCAGCGAGGCGTTCTGCTGAGTGACGCTGTCCATTTCTGAAATGGCAGTCCCCACCTGAGAAATGCCCTTACTCTGCTCTTCCGACGCCGAGGCAATCTGCTTCATAATTTCGGTCACTTCCGCCACCGATGACAGGATGTCATCCATGGTGCTGCCGGCTTCCCCGACCAGTTTTGATCCGGTATCGACGCGCGAAACGGAATCGGCAATCAGCGTTTCAATCTCCTTTGCCGCCGCCGCACTGCGCTGCGCCAGGTTGCGCACTTCGCTGGCTACCACGGCAAAGCCACGGCCCTGCTCACCTGCACGCGCGGCTTCCACCGCGGCGTTCAGTGCCAGGATATTGGTCTGGAAGGCAATGCTGTTAATCACGCTGGTGATCTCGGCAATTTTCTTCGAGCTGCCGGCAATGCCCTGCATGGTGCTGACCACCTCACCCACCAGTTTGCCGCCTTTACTGGCGGTCACTGACGCGGTATCCGCCAGCGAGCTGGCCTGGCGCGCATTGTCGGCGTTAAATTTCACCGTTGCCGTCAGCTGTTCCATGCTGGCTGCCGTCTGCTCCAGCGCCGAAGCCTGCTCTTCCGTCCGTGAAGAGAGATCGTTGTTACCGGAGGAGATCTCCGCCGCACCGCGATGGATATTTTCCGTACCGCTGCGGATCGAACTGACGGCTTCACGCAGGCTGTCCTGCATCGCCCGCAGCAGCGGCACCAGTTTGCCGACGCAGTTACGGCCAAAATCATTGACGGGCTGGGTCAGGTCGCCATCGGCGATCACCCGGAAGTGCTCGCGAATGGTATCCAGCGGACGCACCAGCATCACCACCAGATAACGGTCAGTTAGCAGCAGAATCAGCAGACCGACGATCACCGCCACGACCAGCACGGCTTTGGTGGTGTGGGTCAGATGATCGACGGTGACACGGGTAGCATCGAGTTTGTCTGCCGCAGCCGTGTTGAATTTCTCCACGCTGGCACCGAAGTCACGGCTGAGCGCAGGGGTGACGCTGGCGGCGTGGCGGCGGTAGTCATCCAGGGTCCCCTGCTGTGCCAGGCGTACCTGCGGTGCCACGCCTTCATCCAGCAGTTTCTGCCAGCTGGTGATGGCGGCTGTCGCGTACTGCTCATCCAGCGGGCCCGGTGACTGCTGTTTAAAATCAGCCAGCAGCGCGCTCATGTTATCCAGCGCTTTCTGCACCGAGGCCATATCTTCCGGCTTTTTTGAATCGATGGCGCGGGACAGTCGGGTAATCACGCGGAAATACTGGTCGTTCCCTTTACTCAGGGTGCTCATCTGACCGACCAGATGTCGATCGACAGCGTTCCCCTCGCTCAGCTGATTCAGTGAATAAACGCTGTACAAACCGACAGCGCCCCAGAGCAGGCAGAAAAAGCCCAAAATCCACAGCAAAACTGCGCGGATAGTATAATTTTTTAAAAATCTCATAGTGACTCCGTAACCTGGTGATACCGATTAAATGTGTTGTTATCAGGGGCTATCACCCTAAGTTATCGGCACGGAGCGTGTTAAAACTAAAGAAATTCACACGATTTATATTGCTGGATTTGGCCTGTCAAATCATCTGAGATAAAACATAACTTATTGCTATGACGCAAATTTCACGCACCTCTGGTTATTTTCGATACAGCAGAATAAATTAAGTATCCTGCTGTTACAGACGCTTTATTCGTGGCGGAGATGGACAAATGCCCTCATCAACAAACGAAAAATCTGCATTCTGCGACGCATAAAGCGTTTTTCAACGACGACGTCGGCAAGCCCTTTTCGACCAAAGCGCAGCGTTACATCCCCCCAGGGGTGCCAGGCTGGCCAGTCGGTTTCACCGGCGATCTGATGGGAGAAGGGAGTCGCGTCGCGGGCAAAACGCAGCCAGTATTCACTGACTCGCCGGGAAAAATCACGATCCCCCCCGGTGAATGGCCGCGCAGCATCCGCCGGATCGAGCTGCTCCAGCGTGTTGAGCACGTAGGGTATTTCATTGCCATGCCAGGTGCCATGACGATACAGATCGCGGGCGTTTTCCGAGACATAATCAAAGTAGTAGCGCCAGGCGGGACTGCCAATCCGGTGCTGGGCCAGCGCGGCCATATATCCCACGGTGGTAAAGGTCATGTCGCGCGCCACCTGCCTCCCCAGCTCAGCGTCATCCCAGACGCCGCTGTACAGCAGCTTAATCAGGCGCAACAGCAGAGGATGTTTATCACGGATCCCGGCAATCACTTTTGCCGCATCCACGCCAAAGTAGGCCAGCACGCTGGCTTCATCGCTGTTGCTCCCGATCATCAGCGGAAGCGGCTGCTGCCGGGCGGCAGAAAATACGCTGAGCATCGGCTCTGGCAATACCCGGTCGCCGGAAATGGCCACCGGCCCGACGCCCTGTGAAGGGGCCAGCGGCCAGAAGGAATCGGCGGGTAACGCGCGCAGCTGCTCCGCGCTGGCCTCTTTCAGACCGAAATGGCGCGCCAGCGCCTCTCCTTTTTTCAGCGCCTCGCTACGCGATACATCCGGTACGCCGTAGGCGCTCTGCACAATCCCTTTGTGGAACAGACCCCGCGCCAGCGGTGAGGCGTACAGTGACAGTACGCTGCGCGCGCCGGAGGACTCCCCCATCAACGTGACGTTTTTCGGGTTACCCCCGAAGGCACGGATATTGCGCTGTACCCACTGCAGAGCGGCAATTTGATCCAGCAGGGCAAAATTGTTGACCACTTCGCCGTCCGCATATTCGCGGTCCAGCGCCGGGTGAGCGAAGAATCCGAGATGACCCAGGCGGTAGTTGAGTGTGACAATTACCGCGCCGCGCCGGGCCAGCGGCGCACCGAGATAGGGTGTTAATCCGCCGGAGCCAACGGCGAACCCCCCGCCGTGGATCCACACCATGACAGGCAGCGGCGTGGCGGGTTCAGCGTCCGGCGTCCAGACGTTAAGATAGAGGCAGTCCTCGCTGAGGTTGCCGGGATCGCCGCCGCCCATCGCCTGGCAATACTCCAGGCTCTGCCAGCTGGCGGCCCCCCATGCCGTCGCCTCTCTGTCACCGCGCCAGGGCGTGACCGGCTGCGGTGCTTTCCAGCGGTTCGCGCCCACCGGCGGTGCGGCATAAGGGATCCCTTTAAAGACGACAAGTTCCTCTTCGACACTCCCGCGCAGGCAACCTTCTGCAGTCATAATCCGTAATGTACGTTCGTTTCTCATCGGCTTTTCCAATCCTCTCTGCCGTTATTATTTGCAGCGCCGGGGAGAAAGTCCACCACGCTGAGAGATTTGCAGATTATGCTGATATCAGGGGCATTTTACTCAGTGCGATGATCGCCCGCCGCAGGTGGATAATCTTTCGCCGCTACGTTTAAGGACCAGATTATGTTTAGCGCAATCAATAATGGCTTTTCCCGTCTCAGCGACCATCCGGACCTGGGTAAGCTGGTACTGCGGGTTTCCCTTGGTGTCCTGCTGCTGTTTCACGGCATCTTTAAGGTCGAACATGGGGTCGGCTGGATCGCTCGCTTACTGCATGCGCACGGCATTCCCGGCTTTGTCGCCTATGGGGCTTATATAGGTGAGGTGGTCGCCCCGGTGATGGTGATTATCGGCCTGATGACGCGTCCGGCAGCGTTTGTGATTGCTGTGAATCTGGTGGTGGCGACGCTGCTGGTGAAAACAGGCGCGGTCTGGGACCGCACCAGCGTCGGAGCGTGGGCGCTGGAAGGTGAAGCACTTTACTTCTTCGGCGCGCTGGCCGTAATGTTTATCGGCGCAGGTCGATTTACCCTGGTCAGCAATAGTAGTCTGCAATAGATCCAGGGCTCCAGGGCGGGCTGACCGAAAAAAAAGGTCAGCCCCTACACCGAAAAAAAAGGTCAGCCCCTACACCGGAAAAAAAGGTCAGCCCCTACAACGGAAAAAAAGGTCAGCCCCTACAACGGAAAACACCCCGCCACCGCCCCGTAGGGGACGACCTTTTTTTCCGGTCGTCCCGTGCCAAAGATTGCCCCCACCCGTGATGAAGACCTTTTTTTCCGGTCGTCCCGTGCCGTATCACGCCGTGCGCTGGTAGCCGTAGAGGTATTTGGCCACCAGCATCAGGGTGGTCAGTACCGCCGGGATGGCCAGGAACGAGAAAACATCCGTGATATTCCAGCCCAGTGACAGCATCTGTGCGCCCGCAAACGCGCTGAGAATGGCACCGATGCGCCCAACGCCATGCATCCAACTGGAGCCTGTGGCGCGGGCATGAGTAGGATAGTAGCTGGCTGACAGCGCATTCATTCCCGTATTCGCACCGTTAAGGCAGAACCCACTGCAACAGGCCACCGCGCCCAGCACCCAGACCTCCGCTGGCGCATAGCCAATGCAGACCGTCGCTATCGCCCCGGTAAAGTAGATCCCTGCCAGTGCCAGATTGGCATTGAAACGGTCCATCATCCAGCCTGCAAATAACGAACCGACGGTACCCCCGGCCTGATACATCGCCGTCACCAGCGCAGCCTGGGTCACCGTCATACCGGCATCTTTGACCAGCGACGGCAGCCAGGAACCGATCAGGTAGACCAGGAACAGCCCCATAAAGTAGCTGCCCCAGAGCATCATGCTGCCGAAGAGGTAGTGGCGCGACAGCACCACCTTTATCGCCCCGCCATCGGCAGGGGATTCACTGCGGATAAAGGTGGTGGTTTCATGCACCACGCCGGGGTGCATCTTAGCGACAATCTGACGGATTTTTGCGGCCGGTGCATGGCGGGAAATCATGAAGCGAACGGACTCCGGCAGCCAGCGCAGTAACAACGGCACCATGATCAGCGGCAGGATCCCGCCCATCACCAGCACCGCATGCCAGCCAAAATTAGGGATCAGCCAGGAGGCGGCAAACCCACCGGTCGCGGCACCAAAGGTAAAGCCGCAGAACACCACGGTAATGAGAAAGGCGCGTTTGCGTTCGGGGGAGTATTCCGCCACCAGCGTGCCGACGTTGGGCATCGCCGCCCCAAGCCCTAACCCGGTGAGAAAGCGGAACAGCATCATCTGGTCAAGATTCTGGGAAAATGCGGTCGCCAGCGTCCACAGTCCGAAGAAAAATACGCTGGAGATAATAATCACCCGGCGGCCAAAACGGTCTGCCAGCGGCCCGGCAACCATGGCGCCCAGCGCCAGGCCAATCAGCGCGGCGCTGATCACGGCACCCAACTGGTGATTCGTCACACCCCATGCACTTTTCAGCGCCGGAGCAATAAACCCCATCAGCGCGATATCCATGCCATCCATGGCCACGACAGCAAAACTCATGGCGATAATGCGTTTCTGATATCGACTCAATGCGCCCTGATTAATCAACGTACGGATATCGATCGCTGCGGTACTGTCCACTTCGCGCTCCATCACAGGCTGTATAAACCCTGGCCTGTAACGTCAGTGACCAGGGTTTGTAAGAAAAGTGCTGGCTATCATAACGGATTGTTATGGAATACTCCCTGAAAAAAAACCGCGTTATTTCCGGAAGTGAGGGCGGGATCGCACTCACTCAGAGAGCCGTGAATCGCCTACTTTTTCAATGGATTATTCATTATTTCGCCGCATCAGCGCCGCCGCCCGTTCGCCGATCGTCGGGGCGAAGAACGCCTGGAAAGATGTTAATCAAATTTTGCAATAAGGTTAACAAAACGCTCAGAGAATACTTGCCAGCCACTCTGCGCCGTTATTACTCTGCACTATGGATAAAAAATATCAGTTTAATCAGCGCATTCGTCTGCGACATCTGCACACCTTCGTCGCCGTTGCTCAACAGGGGACGCTGGGGCGCGCCGCTGAAACGCTGTCGCTCAGCCAGCCTGCCCTGTCAAAAACCCTTAACGAGCTGGAGGAGCTGGCGGGTGTCCGCCTGTTTGAACGCGGGCGGCTGGGTGCCCAGCTGACCACGATGGGGGAGCAGTTTCTGACCCATGCGGTACGCATTCTCGACGCGCTCAATCACGCCGGACAGTCGTTCAACCTGCCGCAGGAGCGCGCGCCCGAAGTGATGCGCCTGGGCGTGCTGACCACCGTGGCGCTGGGCATGCTGCCGTCCATTCTTGACCGCTTCCATCAGCAACAGCCGCAGGCCATCGTGCAGGTGGCGACGTTGCACAATAACGTGCTGATTGCCGCCATCAAGGCCGGTGAATTCGATGTGGGGATTGGACGCATGGCGGATCCGTCTCTGATGACCGGGCTGACCTATGAACTGCTGTTTCTGGAGTCACTGCGGCTGGTTGTCAGGCCCGATCACCCTCTTTTAAGTGACAACGTCACGCTTTCAAAGGCATTATCCTGGCCGGTGGTCATCTCACCGGAAGGCACTGCCCCGCGCAGGATTGCCGAGTCAATGCTGAAAGAACAGGGATGCGTCTTGCCCGGTACGCTGGTGGAAACCTCGTCAACCTCGCTGGCGCGCCAGCTGGCACTGCGTTATGACTACGTCTGGTTTGTCCCCTCTGGAGCCATTAAAGAGGATCTGCTGCACCACTCGCTTGCGGCCCTGCCCATCGCCTCACACGGCCCCGGTGAGCCTATCGGCATCATGACCCGTTCCGGAATGCCCCTGAGCCTGAGTGCAGAGATCCTGCTCTCCACCATCCGCAAATCACATGCTGGCTAACCCTCAGCGGCTGCGTTTGGCGTGCCGCTCGCGGTTTTCCAGCCGCGCCTGATCGTTTTTCCGCAGGGCAACGTAGCACGCGCCCTCGCCTCCGTCTTTTGCGCGGGCGCAGCAAAATGCCTGCACCTCGTCAAACTGCGGCAGCCAGCGCATCAGATAACTACGCACGATGTTGGCATGGGAACGGTCATCGCGCCCTTTACCGTGGACAATCAGCAGATTGCGTAGCCCGTCGCGTGTCGCCTGTAACATAAACAGATACAGCGTCTGCCGACACTGCTCAACGGAGTGACGAATCAGATTCAGCGTGGCCTGCGGCGGGTATTTTCCCTGATACAGTTTATCCAGTACGCCCTGCTGAATGCCGTCGGCTTTGAACTCAAGCGGCGTGGTCAGCGGCACAATATCGAGCAGACCGCTGGTTAACGGATTATCAGCCTGCGCATCCACGCTATCCGGCGTACGGACAGCGGGCTTTTTCAGCCTCAGCGCAATATCATCATTTTTTAGCCGCTTGACGTCTTCCATCGCTTGTTGAAACAGCATCTGCTCTTCAAGATTGATAGCCATTTTTCCCCCGAAAGTTGATGCCGATCATTAAGGCAGTTTATCGAAACAGAAAATCAGTAGAGTGCAAAAACGTTATTGAGGCCTTTAATTCCTACGAATCATCCTATCAGGCGGTTAATTTTCACACGAAATTTACACCAATTTAATTCATTAATAACACCCACAGTTTTATTGTGCCTAAAACTGCTCAGATGAGTTCCATTCAGCGCACAAAAAATGGTAAATTGATGTCAGTCAATTATCATCGAGCGTACATTATGATTCCGGAAAAGCGAATTATCACTAGACGCATACAATCGGGTGGTTGCGCCATTCACTGCCAGGATTGCAGCATCAGTCAGCTTTGTATCCCCTTCACGCTCAATGAGCATGAGCTGGACCAGCTTGATAACATCATCGAGCGTAAAAAGCCGATTCAAAAAGGACAAACCCTGTTTAAAGCAGGCGACGAGTTGCGCTCCCTCTATGCGATTCGCTCCGGGACCATTAAAAGTTACACCATCACCGAACAGGGTGACGAACAGATTACTGGTTTCCATCTTGCGGGTGATCTGGTGGGCTTCGATGCCATCAGCGGCAGTCAGCATCCGAGCTTTGCTCAGGCGTTAGAAACCGCAATGGTATGCGAGATCCCTTTTGAAACCCTCGACGACCTCTCCGGTAAAATGCCCAGCCTGCGCCAGCAGATGATGCGTCTGATGAGCGGCGAAATTAAAGGCGACCAGGAGATGATCCTGCTGCTGTCTAAGAAAAATGCGGAAGAGCGTCTTGCCGCCTTTATCTATGGTCTGTCACGCCGTTTCGGCCAGCGCGGGTTTTCCCAGCGCGAGTTCCGTCTGACCATGACCCGTGGTGACATTGGAAACTACCTTGGATTAACGGTGGAAACCATCAGCCGACTGCTCGGCCGTTTTCAGAAAAGCGGCATGCTGGCGGTAAAAGGTAAGTACATCACCATCGAAAATCACGAAATTCTTTCAGAACTGGCCGGTCAGAGTCATTCCGTCGCCTGACCGTTTGCCGGGTCAATATTTGGTATTTTATTGATCCGGCAATGACTTTTTCCCTTCTTCCTTTGCCACGATTGGGCTATCTTTAAACTGACACGCTCAGTGTAAGGAGAAACCGTTATGGCTCAATATCAAAACATTCTGGTGGCGATCGATCCCCAGCAGGACGATCAGCCCGCACTTCGCCGCGCTGTCTACCTCAATCAGCGTCTTGGCGGAAAAATCACCTGTTTTCTTCCCATTTACGACTTCTCCTACGAGATGACCACGCTGCTGTCTCCCGATGAGCGGACGACCATGCGTAAAGGGGTCGTCAGTCAGCGCACGGAATGGATCCGCGAACAGGCGCAGGCCTACCTTGCGGCCGGCGTGCAGATTGATATTAAGGTGATCTGGCACAACCGCCCTTTCGAAGCCATTATCCAGGAAGTCCTGATCGGCAAACATGACCTGGTGATTAAAATGGCACACCAGCACGACCGCCTGCAGGCCGTGGTGTTTACGCCAACCGACTGGCATCTGCTGCGTAAATGTCCCTGCCCGGTGTGGATGGTGAAAGATCAGGCCTGGCCCGAAGGCGGCAAAGCGGTGGTTGCCGTTAACCTCGCCAGCGAAGAGCCGCACCACGACCCTTTAAACAGCAAGCTGGTGAAAGAAGCCCTTGAGCTGGCGGACCGGGTCAATCATACGGAAGTCCATCTGGTGGGCGCCTATCCGGTCACGCCGATCAATATTGCCATTGAACTGCCGGACTTTGACCCCAGCGTCTACAACGATGCCATCCGCGGGCAACACCTGGTGGCAATGAAAGCGCTGCGTCAGTCGTTCTCTATCGATGAAAAATTCACGCACGTGGAAAAAGGCCTGCCGGAAGAGGTGATCCCGGAGCTGGCTGCGCATCTTGATGCCGGTGTTGTGGTGCTGGGCACCATCGGCCGTACCGGACTGTCGGCTGCATTCCTCGGCAATACCGCTGAACAGGTAATTGACCATTTGCGCTGTGACCTGCTGGCCATCAAACCGGATGGTTTTGTCTCTCCGGTCGAACTGGATAACGACGCAGACGATTAATCCACCGCTCACCGCGGAGGGTGAAGTGCTCAGGCGGACCGGAATTCAGGGTCCGCCTTTTCGTGATGCAGAGTCCGGGATTGCTACCAGAAATAATTATCGCTTTATTTACTAACAATAAAATAACATCTGAAGCTGTCCGGGATATTATCCGAATTAATCCCGGTGGCTGAAAAGGATAAATAAGAGGTTTAATTAAATTCCCCATTAACATCGGCAATAAAAATCGCTACACTCTCGTCACCTTTTCACTCTGCTATAGGTTTCTGTTTGGTTTCCTTATATCGCCTGTCGCAGTGCCGGATACCTGCACTGATCGCTATTATCGCGATCCTGCTGCTGTTTATCGCCCCGGATGTCTCCATGTCACTGGAACACCAGCGCTCATCCGTTGCACAGGCTTCCGCGAGTGAAAATCATTCCTCAATAGCCCCCAGGGCAATGCACAACATGGATATGAGTGGCATGAGCATGGATGATATGTCCGCCATGCACGCACCGCCTGAGCCATCCACCGACGCTCCCCCGGCTGACCACGTTCAGCACCACACCATGCCAGACGGCACGGACATGATGGACGGTTTTGCCTGCGGCTACTGTCAGCTGCTGGTTCATTTCCCGCTGCTGCTGTGCCTGTTTACCCCGCTATTGTGGCTGTTGTTCCGCCTGGCATCGCGTGTCCCACCGCCGCGCATGACCCTCTGGTTCCCTGCGCCCCTCTTTCCCGGTACTTGCCAGCCGCGCGCCCCGCCTGCCTGTTAATCTCTTTCTGTGCCATTTTTTCTGATGATTTTTTCAGTAGCGATATTCGCCTGAAATAAACAGGCGAATATCGCAGGATACGTCACGAATAAATAAAAGTATCTGAACAGCGGCGATAAGGCTTATTTCGCCGTTGCTGACGCGGAATGTATATCAGACATTCCGCGTAAGAACTTTGATTAACAGGACTGTTTCGTTTCAGGCAAGGAATTATTATATGAAGCACCCACACTTTCGCTTATCGCTGATAAGCGTCGCGCTGATCGCTGCCTCCCAGCCGGTAGTGGCCGGCGACAACAGCCATTATGATGAAGCCGTGATGACGGTGACGGCTCCGCTGAGTTCGCCGCTGGAAGTTGTCACGTCACCTAAAACGCCGCGCCAGCCCGTTCCCGCCAGCGACGGCTCCGATTATCTGAAAACTATTCCAGGGTTTTCTCAGATCCGCAACGGCGGAACCAACGGAGACCCGGTATTTCGCGGCATGTTTGGCTCGCGCCTGCGCATACTGACGGACGGCAGTGAAATGCCCGGCGCCTGCCCGGCCAGGATGGACGCCCCAAGTTCCTATATCTCACCGGAGAGTTTCGACCTGCTGACCATCACCAAAGGACCGCAGACGGTGCTGTGGGGACCGGGCAATTCCGCCGGAACGATCCGCTTTGAACGTGAAAAACCGCGCTTTGATAAACCCGGCGTGCAGGGGGATGCCAGCCTGCTGGCCGCCTCCAACGATCGCTTCGATCAGAATGCCGACCTGAGCATGGGCAGCGACCGGGGCTATCTGCGGTTAATCGGTAATCACTCCATTTCTGCCGACTATAAAGATGGCAGCGGTGACCGCGTGCCCTCGCGCTGGAACAAGTGGAACAGCGATATCGCCCTGGGCTGGACGCCGGATAGCGACACGCTGGTGGAGCTGACCGCCGGGCGCGGCAATGGGGAGGCTCGCTACGCCGGACGCAGTATGGATGGCTCGCAGTTTAAACGTGAAAGCCTGGGAGTGCGGTTTGAAAAAAACCATATCAGCGAGGTGTTTGACAAGTTTGAGGCGCAGATTTCCTACAGCTACGCTAACCATATTATGGATAATGACAGTCTGCGCAGCCCGTCGGATATGGGAATGGGCATGGATTCTGCCATGTCGATGCAGCTGGATCGCCGTACCGTCGGGGGCCGCGCCATGGGAACCTGGCTCTGGTCTGACTTCACGCTGAAAAGCGGTATGGATATGCAGACCAGCAGCCATCGTAACCGTGAAGATGAAGGCTGGGTCAGGGATGCCCGCTTCCATGACGTGGGCGTTTTTGCTGAACTGAGCTGGGCAGCCGATGAAAGTAACAATATTGTCAGCGGTGCGCGTCTCGATCGCGCCTGGGTTGATAATTTCACCGCTTCCGGCGGGGCGGCAAGAAACGCTACAATGCCCGCAGGATTTATGCGCCTTGAGCATACGCTGGCAAATCTGCCGCTGATGCTGTACGCCGGGGTGGGTTATACCGAGCGCTTCCCGGATTACTGGGAGCTGTTTTCCCCCACGACCGGAGCCGACGGACGTTCCCGCGCGTTTGACTCCGTGCAGCCGGAAAAGACCACCCAGCTGGATTTTGGTGCAAAATATTCGGGCGATCGTTTCGATGGCTGGCTGTCGGGCTATGTCGGGCACGTCAGTGATTTTATACTGTTCAGCTACGACGCCAGCAATCCCTATTTCAGCCGGGCGGGTAACGTCGATGCGACAATTATGGGCGCAGAAACGGGCTTCAGTTATCAACTGACGGAAAAGCTCAAACTGGATAGCAGCCTGGCGTGGTCCTGGGGTGAAAATACCTCTGATAACCGGCCTCTGCCGCAGATGCCCCCGCTGGAAAGCCGCGTCGGGCTGAGCTGGGAACAGGGCGACTGGAGCACTGGCGGTTTGCTGCGCATGGTCAGCTCACAGAGCCGCATCGCACGTAATGAGGGGAACGTCGTGGGTAAAGACTTTGAGCGCAGTCCGGGCTTTGTTGTCTTCTCGGCCAATACGGCCTGGCAGATCAATAAGTCGCTGAAACTCAGCGCCGGGCTGGATAACATTTTTAATCAGAACTACAGCGAACACCTTAACCTGGCCGGAAACAGCGCGTTCGGCTATTCGGCGAATACCCCGGTTAATGAGCCAGGCCGCACCTGGTGGGCGAAAGTTAACGTTAAATTCTAGGAAACGGTACAGGAGTACATATCATGTCATTATTCCCCCCCGGCAAAAAACGCCGGAACTTCTTCATCGCCCAGGCCATTCTCTGGGTTTGTGCCGCCATGGTGATGACCAAAGCCATCATCGGTGGCGCTATCGATGAATACAACATGCCGCTCTCGACCTGGCCGGTCGAGCTGTATATCTCTGAGTTCTTTATGATCCTGATTTACAGCTCGGTGTTTACCCTGCTGCTGTCCATCCCGCTGTGGTACTGGTTTATTGGCGAAAAGGATCCGAACAGCAGAGGCTGAATAACCGTAAAAAAAGGCTGACCAGAAAGGGTCAGCCTTGTGAAGGGCGACCCGTTTGCGGTCGCTCTTTTTTTCTGCGGCCCTGTCCCGGCCGCTCTGATGTTTATAACGCTTTCAGTATTGCTTCCACGGTAGCTTTTGCATCGCCGAACAGCATCTGGGTGTTCTCTTTGAAGAACAGCGGATTCTGTACACCGGCATAGCCGGTATTCATCGAGCGCTTAAACACCACCACGTTCTGGGCTTTCCACACTTCCAGCACCGGCATTCCGGCGATCGGGCTGCGCGGATCCTCCTGCGCCGCCGGGTTCACGGTGTCATTTGCCCCGATCACCAGCACGGTATCGGTGTCGCTGAAATCGTCGTTGATTTCATCCATTTCCAGCACGATGTCATACGGCACTTTGGCTTCCGCCAGCAGCACGTTCATATGGCCCGGCAGACGCCCGGCCACCGGGTGAATCCCGAAACGCACCTTAATGCCGCGTTCGCGCAGTTTAGCGGTGATATCCGCCACCGGATACTGCGCCTGCGCCACCGCCATGCCGTAGCCTGGGGTGATGATCACGGAGGTGGAGTTTTTCAGCAGTTCTGCGGTGCCGGCAGCATCAATTTCGCGATAGTCGCCCATCTCTTCGCTGTCACCGGTCGAGCTGCTGTCGGTACCGAAACCACCGGCAATCACGCTGAAGAATGAACGGTTCATCGCCTTACACATAATGTAAGAGAGGATCGCCCCGCTTGAACCGACCAGAGCACCGGTCACTATCAGCAGATCGTTACTGAGCATAAAGCCCGCCGCCGCCGCCGCCCAGCCAGAGTAGGAGTTCAGCATAGACACGACCACTGGCATATCGGCACCGCCGATAGAGGCCACCAGATGCCAGCCGAAGGCCAGCGCAATCAGCGTCATGACAAACAGCGCGAAGCCCTGCGTACCTGTGCTGTCGGTGCGCACAAAGATAATCAGCAGCGCCAGTGAAACCACCAGGGCCAACAGGTTCAGCCGGTGACGATGCGGCAGCGCCAGCGGTTTGGAAGAGATCTTACCGCACAGCTTGCCAAACGCCACGATAGAACCGGTAAAGGTGACCGCGCCGATAAAGATACCGATGAAGATCTCGGTCAGATGGATATTTTCCATCACCGGCAGCAGACCCGGGCCGTGGTCAAGGTAGCTGTTAAAGCCCACCAGCACCGCCGCCAGCCCGACAAAGCTGTGCAGCATCGCCACCAGCTCCGGCATTTCCGTCATTTCGACTTTCTTCGCCAGGCGGATACCGATAGCGCCGCCGATCACCATCGCCAGCAGGATCCAGGCAACATTGCCGGTCTCCGGCCCAAAGATGGTCACCACCAGCGCCAGCGCCATTCCGCTGACACCAAAAATATTCCCCTGCTTCGAGGTTTCATGTTTAGACAACCCGGCAAGGCTGCAAATAAACAGGATCGCAGCGATGATATACGCTGCCGTCACTAATCCGCCAGACATGGACTACCCCTCAGTTTTTACGGAACATTTTCAGCATGCGCTGGGTGACGGTAAAGCCACCAAAGATATTGATGCTGGCAATCAGCACCGCCACGAAGGACAGGAAGCTGACCCAGCCACCATGACCGATCTGCAACACCGCGCCGACCACGATAATGCCGGAAATGGCATTGGTCACCGACATCAGCGGCGTGTGCAGCGCGTGGCTGACGTTCCACACCACGTAGTAACCGACCACACAAGAGAGCGCGAACACGGTAAAGTGCGAGAGGAACTCAGCAGGCGCTACGTTCGCCAGCCAGCCGAACAGCACAATGGCCAGCACGATCGGACCATATTTACGCAGCGGCGAAGCCGGTTTCTCTGCCGGTTTTTCCACCGGTGCAGCCGTTGTTGCGGCTTTAGGCGCTGCAGAAACCTGAATCGGTGGCGCAGGCCAGGTGACATCGCCGTCCCGGATCACCGTCACGCCGCGCACGACCACATCGTCGAAGTCGATGGTAATTTCACCATTCTTCTCTTTGCACAGCAGCTTCATCAGGTTCACCAGGTTGGTGCCGTAAAGCTGAGATGACTGGCCTGGCAGACGGCTTGGCAGGTCGGTGTAACCGATGATTTTCACGCCGTTCGGGCTGGTGGCGATGGTATCGGGTACGGTCAGCTCACAGTTTCCGCCATTTTGTGCGGCGAGATCGACGATCACGCTTCCCGGTTTCATTGATGCCACCATTTCCGCTGTGATCAGCTTCGGTGCCGGTTTACCGGGGATCAGCGCCGTGGTGACAATAATATCGACCTCTTCCGCCTGGGCGGCAAACAGGGCCATTTCAGCCTTGATAAAGGCTTCTGACATCACTTTGGCATAGCCGTCGCCGCTGCCGGCTTCTTCCTCATAGTCCAGCTCAAGGAATTCGGCGCCCATACTCTGCACCTGTTCTTTCACTTCCGGGCGGGTATCGAACGCGCGCACGATGGCACCCAGGCTGCGGCCGGCACCGATAGCGGCCAGACCGGCAACGCCTGCACCGATCACCATCACTTTCGCCGGAGCAACCTTACCGGCAGCGGTAATCTGCCCGGCAAAGAAGCGGCCAAATTCATGCGCCGCCTCAACAATCGCCCGGTAGCCGGCAATATTGGCCATGGAACTCAGCGCATCCAGCGACTGGGCGCGTGAGATACGCGGCACGGCGTCCATCGCCATCACGGTGACGTTGCGCGCCGCCAGCTTTGCCAGTAATTCCGGGTTCTGCGCGGGCCAGATAAAGCTCACCAGCGTACTTCCTGCGCGGGTCAGTGCGATTTCCTCGTCGTCAGGCGCATTAACCTTCAACACGATATCGGACTGCCAGACATTCACCGTATCGGTAATGGTCGCCCCGGCAGCCTCAAATGCCGCATCGTCAAAACTGGCCAGTTTACCCGCGCCGCTTTCTACAGCAACGCTGAAACCCAGTGCGATTAACTGCTCTACCGTTTTCGGTGTGGCAGCCGCGCGGGCTTCATTGGGCAACCGCTCTTTGGTGATACCAATAAGCATAATCTTCCCTTTCTTCAGAGAGTACGATGATTTGTTCTCCTGGCTCCGGCCCTGATGACCGAAGCTCAGCCTGTATGAAACTGGTTACAACCTACTGAAAATACGTGTTCCGATCCAGACTCAATGGGTGCTAATCACTGACTAAGCTATAAAAATTCAGTTCTTACCCCTGGATACGATATATTGAGCCTGAATTAAGCGGTTGAGAGCGCATAACGTGCTACGATAAAATTTCACACTTATAGATTAAGGGCATCAAAAGACATTGATTAACAATGCGTTAACGTTATAAGTGTTAGTATTTACCTGCTTAAGTGGTAAATTCAGTGAAAATGACACGATTCAGCCAGAATTCTGCATTACTCTGAAAACGGGACAAGGCCGCCCTCTCATTCCACACAAAATGGCTGAGACAGCGAACATTATTACATGTAATAATCATCCGCTAATCTGTTACACATCAAGAGTCCAGCACGTTTTTGTACTCATATTTGCGTAAGGCGAAGGATTAATTTTTATGAAGCTGAAGAATACCATTCTGGCATCAGCCCTGTTGTCACTCACGGCATTGTCCGCCCATGCGGCACAGGAACTGACCCCGGAGAAAGCCGCAGCGCTGAAACCGTTCGATCGGATAACCATAAGCGGCCGTTTCAATGCCATCTACGAAGCCAGTGACGCCGTGTCGAAACGTGCTGACGCTCTGGGTGCCGCCTCTTACTATATTCAGGGTATCAACGATACCAACGGCAACGGCGGTAACTGGAATGTGACCGCCGATCTGTATCATGCCGATGCACCCGTCGCGCCAAAAAATAAAGATCGCATCATTAATGGTGTGCGTGAGCTGACCAAAGCAGAAGCGTTCTCTCTTGAGCCTTACGATACGGTCAGTGCCAGTGGTTTCTTCCGCAGCCAGCCAGACGTCAATGATGCCATCACCCGCTCGGCCAAAGAGAAAGGGGCTGCCTCGTTCTTTATCGTGCGCCAGATTGACACCAACAGCGGTGGCAATCAGATGATCACCGCGTATATCTATAAGTCCGATGCGCCGAAGCGTCAGGTGCAGTCCCCTAACCTGATCCCGGCCGATTCCGAAGCCGGTAAAGCTGCGCTGGCCACTGGCGGTGCAGCCGCGAAGACCGTTGAACTGCCGGGCGTTGCCTCTAGTGAAACCCCGAGTAACAAGGTCGGCCGTTTCTATGAAACGCAGAGCTCAAACGGCAAGCGTTATACCGTGACCACGCCGGATGGTAAAAGCGTGCAGGAAGTGAATGCGATTACCGCTGCACAAATGCAGCCGTATGGCAGCGTAACCTTCACCGGCCACTTCAGCACCCCCACAGAGATCTCTGAAGAAGTGGGTCGTCGTGCGATTGCCAAGGGTGCTAAGTACTACCATGTCACCCGCCAGTGGTCTAATCAGAGCGGCGGTAACCTGACCGTCTCTGCTGACCTCTTCAAATAAGTCGTTTCTGCGTGGGCAGCTACCCGCTGCCCCGCTATTCTGAATAAACCCCGCCTGTTTTTGCATAGTAAGTCATTGCATCCTGTCGCCTCAGTCCGTAGAATCCCCCGCCACTTTCAGGCATTTCGTTGCCTTTTATGGCCTGATATCTTGAGTTAAATCCAGCATGGTCGTGACAACTGGTTTTTTATTCTGTAAGCGGAGTTATTTTTGGACAAAAAGTTAGGTCTGAGCGCGCTGACGGCGCTGGTACTCAGCTCAATGCTTGGCGCGGGCGTCTTCAGCCTGCCGCAGAACATGGCGGCCGTCGCCAGCCCGGCCGCCCTGCTGATTGGCTGGGCGATCACCGGTGCAGGGATCGTGCTGCTGGCGCTGGCGATGCTGCTGTTAAGCCGTTTAAAACCCGAGCTGGATGGCGGGATTTTCAGCTACGCGCAGGCGGGGTTTGGCGAGCTGATTGGCTTCTGCTCGGCGTGGGGCTACTGGCTGTGCGCGGTGATCGCCAATGTCTCCTATCTGGTGATCGTCTTCTCTGCGATGAGTTTTTTCACCGACTCACCTGGCCATGTCATTTTTGGTGACGGCAATACCTGGCAGGCGGTCCTCGCGGCCTCTCTGCTGCTGTGGCTGGTACACGCGCTGGTGCTGCGCGGCGTTCAGACAGCAGCCAGTATTAATCTGGTGGCGACGCTGGGGAAACTGCTGCCGCTGGGGCTGTTTATCCTGCTGGCGATCGCCGCCTTCCACTACGATCGCTTTCGCTTTGACTTCACCGGCATTGCGCTGGGGAAACCGGTCTGGCAGCAGGTGAAAGATACCATGCTGATCACCCTGTGGGTGTTTATCGGTATTGAAGGCGCGGTGGTGGTGTCATCCCGCGCCAGACACCGCCACGATGTTGGCCGCGCCACGCTGCTGGCTGTCAGTGCCGCTCTGGCGATTTATCTGCTGGTCACGCTGCTGTCCCTGGGTATTGTCCCGCGCGCTGAGTTAGCGGAAATGCGTAACCCTTCTATGGCCGGGCTGATGACCTCGCTGATTGGCCCGTGGGGCAACCTGGTCATTGTCAGCGGATTGATTGTTTCCGTCTGCGGTGCCTACCTGAGCTGGACGATTATGGCGGCCGAAGTGCCGTTAATTGCCGCACGGCACGGCGCTTTCCCACGCGGCCTCAGCCAGCAGAATAAACGCGGTGCCCCTGCCGCCTCGCTCTGGCTGACCAACGGCTGTGTGCAGGTGTGCCTGATCCTGATCTGGCTGACGGGTTCCGATTACAATACGCTGCTGACGATTGCGTCTGAGATGATTCTGGTGCCCTACCTGCTGGTCGGCGCCTATCTGTTTAAGGTGGCACGCAGCTTAAACAAGCCGGGGGCCATGCTGGTGGCGCTGGGGGCCAGCGTTTACGGGCTGTGGCTGCTGTACGCATCAGGTCCGATGCATCTGCTGCTGTCGGTGGTGCTTTACGCACCGGGGATGCTGCTGTTCCTGTATGCGCGGCGCGGCGGCCGTGGCGCACGGTCACTGTGTATGGCAGAGAAATCGATGATGGTGTTACTGGCTATTGCCGCAGTGCCTGCGGCCTGGATGCTGGCCCACTAAGGGTCAGTGTGCCACCAGCGGGATGATCACGCTCAGACGCTCGTCGCGCTGCTTCAGGTCGAGCGGACGGGCGTACTCCTGGCGAATGGCGACCAGCTGCGATTCTGACAGCGGGTAAGGCAGTTGAATATCAAACTGCTTAATCTGCTGCTGATGAGCAAGAGTGATCAGCCGGGCGATGTTAATTTCATCGCTGACCTGAGTGGAGATGATTTGCAGTGCCAGATCTTTTAGCGGCTCGCTGGAGGAGCGCGGCGCGTTCGCGGGCTTACGGGTGATCATGCCAAAAAACGGGATCACCCCGTAGATAGCGTCCACAAAGCTCCAGCGCTTTTTACAGGAGGCGGAAAGGAAATCGATATAGTTGAGGCAGATGCGATCACTGTATTCAGCTGAAGCCAGCTTCTGTTCTGACACTCTTCTTCTCCTTATCCATTTCGACATAAGAACTGCCCTAACCGGGTCTTGTTAATACACCTTCTCAGGCGGGGGATATAATGACATATTCGTCCAGAATTGCACTACACTCCCCCAATATTTAATGTGGATAATGGTCGTTACGGTCAGGAAAGGATAAGCTACCGTTCTCCATCGCCTGATATTCGGCCCTATGAACAAAATTGTATTTGTTGAAGATGATAAAGACGTCGGTGAACTGATTGCAGCCTATCTCGGGCGGCATGACATTGATGTGATTGTGGAAAGCCGGGGAGACCGCGCTGAAGAGACCATTGCCGCGGCCAATCCCGACCTGGTGATGCTGGACATTATGCTGCCCGGCAAAGACGGTATGACGCTGTGCCGCGATTTGCGCAGCAACCGCGGCTGGTCAGGTCCCATCGTACTGCTGACGTCACTCGACAGCGATATGAACCATATTCTGTCGCTGGAGATGGGCGCAAACGACTATATCCTTAAAACCACGCCCCCGGCCGTGCTGCTGGCGCGCCTGCGTCTGCATTTGCGTCAGGCCGGCGTCAGCGGCCAGAATGAAGAGATCGCGCCGGGTATTGCCGGGCAAAAGGCCCTGCTTTTTGGCACCCTGAGCATCGACCCGATTAACCGCCAGGTGATGCTGTCTGGTGACATCGTTGCCCTGTCTACGGCAGACTTCGACCTGCTGTGGGAGCTGGCAACCCATGCGGGGTCGATTCTTAACCGCGATGCGCTGCTGAAAACCCTGCGCGGCGTCAGCTATGACGGGATGGACCGCAGTATTGATGTCGCCATCTCGCGCCTGCGCAAAAAACTGCTCGACAGCGCCACCGAACCTTACCGGATTAAAACCATCCGTAATAAAGGCTATTTGTTCGCTCCACACGCCTGGGATGCGCAGTAATGAAGAAGCTGTTTATCCAGTTTTATCTGCTGCTGTTCGTCTGTTTTCTGGTGATGGCGATGCTGGTCGGGCTGGTGTACAAATTTACCGCCGAACGCGCCGGGCGTCAGTCGATGGACGACCTGATGAAAAGCTCGCTGTATCTGATGCGCAGTGAACTGCGTGAGATCCCCCCGCGCGACTGGAATAAAACCATCGATAACCTCGATCTTAATCTGTCGTTCAAGCTGCACATTGAGCCGATGAGCAAATATCAGCTCGATCCGAGAACGTTACACCGCCTGCGCCAGGGCGAGATCGTGGCGCTGGACGATGAGTACACCTTCTTACAGCATATTCCCCGCAGCCACTATGTGCTGGCGGTCGGGCCGATCCCCTATCTGTTTTATCTGCATGAGATGCGCATTCTCGATATTGCGTTACTGGCCTTTATTGGCATCTCGCTGGCGCTGCCCGTTTTTATCTGGATGCGGCCACACTGGCAGGACATGTTGAAACTGGAAAATGCGGCGCAGCGCCTGGGTCAGGGCCATCTGGATGAACGTATTCATTTTGACAGTGCCTCCAGCCTGCTGCGACTCGGCGTTGCCTTTAATCAGATGGCAGACAATATCAACACCCTGGTCGCCAGTAAAAAGCGGTTGATTGACGGCATCGCGCACGAGCTGCGCACTCCGCTGGTACGGCTGCGCTATCGTCTGGAAATGAGCGACAATCTGACAGAAGCAGAATCAGCCGCACTTAACCGGGATATCGGGCAGCTCGAATCGCTGATTGAAGAGCTGCTGACCTATGCCCGCCTTGACCGTCCGCGGGTCGATTTAAATCTGCAAACCCTCGATCTTGCCGAGTGGTTACACGAGCGGCTGGATGATATCCGCTCGGTCAATCCGGGGTTTGACATTACGCTGGATACCCCACAGCGAGAAAATATTGGCGTTGCCGATACCCGCCTGATGGAGCGCGTGCTCGATAACCTGGTGAACAACGCGCTGCGCTACGCCGATCGGCGTTTGCGCGTCGGTCTGTGGTTCGACGGTGATACCGCTTTTCTGCAGGTGGAAGACGATGGTCCGGGCATCCCGCCCGATGAGCGTCAGCGCGTATTCGAACCCTTTGTTCGTCTTGACCCAAGCCGCGACCGCGCGACCGGAGGCTGCGGGTTGGGTCTGGCTATCGTACATTCCGTGGCTCAGGCGTTTGGTGGTTATGTCACCATCGACAGTAGCCCGCTTGGAGGAGCCAGCGTGCGTTTCTGCTGGCCGATCTCCCCTACACTGCTCTCTTAACGAACTCATTAAGGAACTCTATGTCTTCTGCCTATGCGAATCTGACCCGTACCTTCCAGCGCCTTTCCCGTTTTGGTCATCTTTCTGCCATTGCCGGCTGGGACATGATGACAATGATGCCTGCCGGTGGCAGCCGGGCACGCGGTGAAGCGCTGGCCGAACTGAGTGTACTGCGCCACGAAATCCTGACGGCGAAAGACGTGGGTGTCTGGCTGCAACAGGCGCAGCAGGAGGACCTGGATGATGTGGCGCAGGCTAACCTGTACGAAATGCAGCGCGCCTGGCAGCAGGCATCACTGCTGCCCGCCTCGCTGGTAGAAGCCAAATCAATTGCCGGGTCACGCTGTGAACATGCCTGGCGCCAGCAGCGGCCGGCCAATGACTGGGCAGGGTTCGCCGCGAATCTCAAAGAGGTAGTAAAGCTGAGCCGTGAAGAGGCGGAGATCCGTGCTCAGGCCAGCGGCAACTCACGTTACGATGCTCTGCTCGATGTGTTCGAACCCGGCATGACCAGCGCTAAACTCGATAAAACCTTCGGCGACCTGAAGCAGTGGCTGCCTGACCTGTTACAAAAAATCGTGGCGCAGCAGGCTGACGAGAAAGTCGATCGTCCTGCCGGTCCCTTCCCGCAGGCGGCCCAACAGCAGCTGGGGCTGGCGATTATGCAGCAGCTGGGTTTTGATTTTAATGCCGGACGTCTGGACATCAGCGCCCATCCGTTCTGCGGCGGCGTGCCCCAGGACGTGCGCATCACCACCCGTTATAACGAGGCGGAGTTTATCAGCGCCATGATGGGGGTGATTCATGAAACCGGCCATGCCCGCTATGAGCAAAATCTGCCGAAACAGTGGGCCGATCAGCCTGTGGCACTGGCTCGTTCAACGGCGATCCACGAATCCCAGAGCCTGTTCTTTGAAAAACAGCTGGGCCGCAGCCCGGAATTCCTCAGCCTTATCCGCCCGCAGGTACAACAGCTGCTGGGCGATCGCCCTGAGATGGAAGAGAGCAATTTTATTGCGCTTAATCAGCGCGTGAAGCCCGGCCTGATCCGCGTTGATGCCGATGAAGTCAGCTACCCGGCGCATGTGATCCTGCGCTATGAAATTGAACGTGCGCTGATCGCCGGTGAGATTGAAGTCGACGATATCCCGGCGCTGTGGGATGAAAAGATGCTGTCGTGGCTGGGGCTGGATACGCGCGGTAATTACCGTGATGGCTGTATGCAGGATATCCACTGGACTGACGGCGCATTTGGCTACTTCCCGACCTACACGCTGGGTGCCATGTACGCCGCACAGCTGTTCCAGGCCCTGAAACGCGCCATTCCTCAGGTCAACGAGCAGATCCGCCAGGGTGAACTGCAGCCGGTATTTAATTGGTTACAGCAGAACATCTGGCAGCACGGCAGCCGTTTCAGCACGCGGCAGCTGATTGAAAACGCGACCGGAGAAGATCTGAATCCTCAGTATTTCCGCCAGCATCTGGAAAGCCGTTATTTGAAATAAGCGGACGCGGGTCAGGCTTGCCTGACCCTGTTTGCCCAGACAACAGGCCAAAGGGCGGGTTATGTCCGCCCGTGTTTAAACGCCCAACCCCCCGTTCGTACAATCGGTTACACGCCGATACCAATCACTCACGGAAAGCCCTCTCTCATTCCCTTATAGTCTTTTCACCGGCCCCAGAGTGGGCTGACACCTGAACTAAACACCTTGAGGGTTTTGCAATGAAAAAATTATTTGCTCTGGTTGTCGCTGCTACTATGGGTCTGTCTTCTGTTGCGTTTGCTGCTGAAACCACTGCGGCTCCAGCTGCACCAGCGGTAGCAACCTCCACTACGGCTGCACCGGCACCAGCGAAAGCCACTGCCAAACATCACGTTAAGAAACACAAGAAAGCCGCTGAACAGAAAGCTCAGGCCGCTAAAAAACACCACAAAGCGAAAAAAGCCCCAGCGCAGAAAGCTCAGGCCGCTAAGAAGCACCACAAAGCGGCAGCTAAGCCAGTCGCTCAGAAAGCTCAGGCGGCTAAAAAGCATCACAAAGCGGCAACCAAACCTGTAGCACAGAAAGCTCAGGCCGCTAAAAAGCACCACAAAGCAGCCACCAAACCTGTAGCACAGAAAGCGCAGGCGGCTAAAAAGCATCACAAAGCGGCTAAAAAACCTGTCGCTCAGAAAGCTCAGGCCGCTAAAAAACACCACAAAGCAGTTAAGAAAACCGCGCCTAAAGCGTAACAACGACGGCCGGGGTGTTCTCCACTCCACGCACATGAATTAACTCAAACACCCGGTCTTACCGGGTGTTTCTTTGAGGAGTTTCGGATGATGGTGCGTCGCTATTTATTCGAAATCATTCTGGTGACGATGATTATTTGCGGTGTCGTGGCTGCCAGCTTTTACCTGTAATATCTGTTTCTGTAGCGTGCTGATATTCCAAATTAATCTCCCTTTTGTGCCACTATCCGTCTATAGTTACTGCACTAACATAACCACTAATATCCACGTTTTTCCAGCCTGAGAAAAATATGCGTCTGACCGCTGTGTTATTGATAGGTTGCCTGGCCATTTCGTTCTATTCCCATGCCGATGAGGGTGAGCGGAGCCAGGCCGATACTCAAACGTTATTCTTCGGAAAAGACGATCGCCAGCCGGTTGAAAATACCGCCTCGGCACCGTGGGAAGCCATCGGCCAGCTGGAAACGGAAAGCGGTAATCTGTGCAGCGCCACCCTGATTGCCCCTCATCTGGCCCTGACCGCCGGTCACTGCCTGCTCTCTCCTCCGGGGAAACCGGATAAAGCCGTGGCGCTGCGTTTTATTTCCAGTGAAAACAGTGGCTGGCGCTATGAGATTCACGATATTGAAGCAAGGGTTGATCCTGCTCTGGGGAAAAAACTGAAAGCAGATGGCGACGGCTGGATTGTCCCGTCTTCGGCTGCACCCTATGATTTTGGCCTGATTGTGTTACGTAATCCTCCATCGGGTATTGTTCCCATCCCGTTGTTTAACGGGTCACGTAAGGATCTGACTGCCGCGTTAAAAACCGCCGGTCGCCGCGTCACGCAGGCGGGCTATCCGGAAGATCATCTTGATACGCTCTACTCCCACAGCGACTGCCTGGTCACTGGCTGGGCGCAAAAAACCGTGCTGTCTCACCAGTGCGATACCCTGCCGGGCGACAGCGGCTCCCCCCTGCTGCTGAAGGTTGACGGCGCATGGCAGCTGATTGCAGTACAGAGTTCAGCACCCGCAGCAAAAGACCGCTATCTGGCCGATAACCGGGCAATTGCCGTTACCGCATTCCGCGACAGCCTGGAAGCGCTGGCGCAGTAAATACGCTTGCCCGCCGTCAATGGCGGGCACCGTTACACTACCACCTGCTCCATGGCCTGAAGGATGCGCTTTTCAGAGATGGGATAAGGCGTTCCCAGCTGTTGCGCGAAGAAACTGACGCGCAGCTCCTCAATCATCCAGCGAATATTCTGCACCTCTTCATCATCTTTTCTTTCCGGCGGCAGTTTGTTAAACCACTGATTCCACGCCTGCTGCACGGACTCCACCTTCAGCATACGCGCCCGATCGCTGTGTGGATCGACCGCCAGCTTCTCCATGCGGCGCTCAATTGCCTGCAGGTAACGTAGCGTATCGCCCAGCCGTTTCCAGCCGTTTCCGGTAACAAACCCGCGATACACCAGGCCCCCCATCTGCGCTTTAATATCGGAAAGCGCCAGCGCCATGGTCATATCCACACGCCCTTTCAGACGCTTATTGATGTTGAATACCGAGGTCAGGATCTGCTCGACCTTTTTGGCTATCTCCACCACCGTGTCATTCAGTTCGGCCCGCACTTTATCGTGCAGATGAGCGTAACCCTGCTCCTGCCAGGTCGGACCGCCAGACTCAGCGATCAGTTTATCCACCCCGCAGGCAATGCAGTCGTCAATCAGGTCGAGCACCTTGCCGTAAGGATTAAAATAGAGCCCCAGCTTGGCCTTGTTGGGTAATTTTTCATGCAGATACTTAATCGGCGAGGGAATATTTAACAACAGCAAACGCCGCTGTCCGCGCCACATCGCCTTTTGCTGCTCATGCTGCGAGTCAAACAGGCGGATCGCGACGCTGTCCTTCTCATCGACCAGCGCGGGCCAGGCTTTAACACTGTAATTTCCACGTTTTTGTTCAAAATGGTCCGGCAGGTCGCCAAAGCTCCAGATATGCAGCCCGCTCTGCTCCAGACCGTCATCCGCCACCTGTGACAGCGTTTCCTGAACTTTCCCTTTCAGCTGTATCTTCAGCGCCGACAAATCTTTGCCTTCCGCCAGCCTGCGGTTATTTTCATCGACGACGCGGAAGGTCATTTTAAGATGATCGGGCACCTGTTCCCACTGCCAGGCTTCGCGATCGAGAGTCACCCCCGACATACGGCGAAACTCACGCTCCAGCGACTCCAGCAGCGGCAGCTCCAGCGGGGTGACCCGCCCCAGGAAGGCATCGGCGTAGTTTGGCGCGGGGACAAAGTTACGGCGTAACGGTTTTGGCAGCGATTTAATCAGCGCTATCACCAGTTCACGACGCACGCCGGGGATCTGCCACTCGAAACCTTTCTCCTCCACCTGGTTCAGCAGCGGCAGCGGCACATACACCGTGACGCCATCCGCATCTGTGCCGGGCTCAAACTGGTAGCTGAGGCGCAGCTTGAGGTTGCCCTGATGCCAGAAGTTGGGATAGTCGAGTTTACTGACGTTCTCCGCCCCCTGTTTAATCAGCATCTCGCGGGCAAAATTGAGCCGGTCGGGCGCTTCGCGGCTGGCGGTTTTCCACCAGCTGTCGAAATGACGGGCCGAGACGACGTCAGGACTGATGCGCTGGTCGTAAAACTCAAACAGGGTTTCGTCATCCACCAGAATATCGCGGCGGCGGGATTTGTGTTCCAGCTCCTCAACTTCTGCACGCAGCTTCAGGTTAGCTTTAAAGAAGGCGTGCCGCGTCTGCCAGTCGCCCTCAACCAGCGCGTGGCGGATAAACAGCTCACGCGACAGGACCGGATCGATCGGGCCATAGTTCACCTTGCGCGCCGCCACAATGGGCAGGCCATACAGTGTGACTTTTTCACTGGCCATTACCGCACCCTGGGCTTTTTCCCAGTGCGGTTCGCTGTAGCTCCGTTTCAGCAGATGCTGCGCGATCGGTTCAATCCACTCCGGCTCAATGCGGCCGGCAATGCGCCCCCACAGCCGGCTGGTTTCCACCAGTTCAGCGACCATCGTCCACTTCGGCGGCTTTTTAAACAGCCCGGAGCCGGGGAAAATCGCAAAGCGGGCATTACGCGCGCCGGTGAACTCCTGCTTGTCGGTATCTTTTTGCCCTATGTGCGACAGTAAGCCGGTCAGCAGTGCCGTATGAATTTCGCGTATTTCCGCCGGTTCGCTGTTCACCGGCAGCCCCAGCTCCCGCACCACCTGGCGCAGCTGGGTATAGATATCCTGCCACTCACGCACCCGCAGGTAGTTGAGATAGTCGGTTTTACACAGGCGGCGGAAGTGGCCGGATGACAGCGCCTTCTGCTGCTCCTGTACGTAATTCCACAGATTAACAAAGGCGATGAAATCAGAGTCTTTATCGGCAAATCGCTGATGTTTCTCGTCAGATGCCTGCTTTTTCTCCGCAGGTCGCTCACGCGGGTCCTGAATCGACAGGGCTGCGGTGATAATCATCACTTCGCGCACACAACCATATTTCTGCGCTTCCAGCACCATCTTCGCCAGGCGCGGATCCACCGGCAGCTGCGCCAGCGCCCGCCCGGAGGTTGTCAGCTGATAGTGCTGATTCTCCTTCAGGGTAATCGCGCCCAGCTCTTCCAGCAGGCGCACGCCATCCTGAATATTGCGCTGGTCTGGCGCTTCCACAAACGGGAACGCGGCAATATCGCCCAGCCCCAGCGCGGTCATCTGTAAGATGACCGAGGCGAGGTTGGTACGCAAAATTTCCGGATCGGTAAAGGCCGGGCGGCTGAGGAAATCATTCTCGTCGTACAGACGAATACAGATCCCCTCAGAGACGCGGCCGCAGCGCCCTTTACGCTGGTTGGCCGACGCCTGTGATATCGGCTCGATAGGCAGGCGCTGAACTTTGGTGCGGAAGCTGTAGCGGCTGATGCGCGCCGTACCGGGGTCAATGACGTATTTGATGCCGGGCACGGTCAGGGAGGTTTCCGCCACGTTGGTAGCCAGCACAATGCGCCGCCCGACGTGAGACTGAAACACGCGGTTCTGTTCGGCATTCGACAGGCGCGCATACAGCGGAAGCACTTCCGTATGCGGCAGGTCGCGCTTCATCAGGGCATCCGCCGTATCGCGAATTTCGCGCTCCCCGCTCATAAAGATCAGGATGTCGCCCCGACTCTCATGGCCCAGTTCATCAACGGCGTCAAAAATAGCCTGTAACTGGTCACGCTCAGTGTCGTCTGCGTCTTCCACCACCGGACGGTAGCGCACTTCGACCGGGTAAGTGCGCCCGGAAACTTCAATCACCGGTGCATTATGGAAATGACGTGAAAAACGCTGAGGATCGATGGTCGCTGAAGTGATGATCACCTTCAGATCGGGGCGTTTGGGCAGCAGCTCGCGCAGGTAGCCCAGCAGAAAATCGATATTCAGACTGCGTTCGTGCGCTTCATCAATAATGATGGTGTCATACTGCATCAGCAGGCGATCCTGCTGGATTTCAGCCAGCAGGATACCGTCGGTCATCAGTTTTACCTGGGTCGTCTCTCCGACCTGGTCGTTAAAACGCACTTTGTAGCCCACGCAGCCGCCGAGCGATGTCTCAAGCTCTGTCGCAATACGTTCAGCGACGGTTCGCGCTGCCAGACGGCGCGGCTGAGTATGACCAATCAGCCCGCGGATCCCCCGCCCCAGCTCCATGCAGATTTTCGGCAGCTGCGTGGTTTTACCTGACCCGGTTTCCCCGGCCACAATCACCACCTGGTGATCGCGTATCGCATCGGCAATGTCCTGTTTCTTCTGGCTGACCGGCAGGTTTTCCGGATAGCGGATGGCAGGCGCGGCGGCGCGGCGGGCATCGACACGCCGTTCCGCCGTGGTGATATCCCCGCTAATTTCCTCAATCAGCGCCTGGAGAGACGCGGGGTTTTTAATTTTTTTTGCCCCGTGCAGACGGCGCTGCAGGCGCTGGCGATCGCGCAGCATCAGCGAATCCAGCCGTGAGAACAGCGGGGTCAGAGCAGATTGTGGCGTGTCAGACATGTTAGTAGAACTCACTTTGTTGCCGATGACAGAGGCAACATGGATTGAAAATGGATTGAGAATTAGGCGTAGTGTAACACAGACAAGCACTTAGCGTTTTAATTGCCCGGCGCGTCTTATTCAATATTTTCGAACATTGATATCGAAAACTCGCACTTACACTCACGGCTTTTTATCCGTAGAGTGTCATTCATTGAGCGGGCAACGTTCCGCATGACATCAACAGGAAAAAAACCATGAGCAAAGTATTAGTACTGAAATCAAGCATTCTTGCCGGTTATTCTCAGTCTGGTCAGTTAGCCGATCACCTGGTTTCCGAGTGGAAAGCAGCGCACCCAGGCGACGAAGTCACTGAACGTGACCTGGCGGCCAACCCGATTCCTGTTCTGGACGGCGAACTGGTTGGCGCTCTGCGTCCTTCCGATGCTGCCCTGACCCCACGTCAGCAGGAAGCACTGGACCTGTCCAATGAACTGATCGCTGAACTGCAGGCGCATGATACTATCGTTATCACCGCCCCGATGTACAACTTCAACATCCCAACTCAGCTGAAAAACTACTTCGACCTGGTTGCCCGTGCAGGCGTTACGTTCCGCTACACCGAGCAGGGTCCGGAAGGCCTGATCAAAGGGAAAAAAGTGGTTGTACTGTCAAGCCGTGGCGGCATTCATAAAGATACCCCAAGCGACCTGCTGACCCCTTACCTGACCCTGCTCCTGGGCTTCCTGGGCATGAGCGACGTGCAGTTCGTCTTCGCGGAAGGCATTGGCTACGGCCCGGAAGTGGCGGCTAAGGCGGCCAGTGATGCAAAACACGTGATTTCGCAGATCGTTACCGCCTGATTCGCGTAATTTCAGGTTGAGTTTACCCTCCTCAACCTGTGCGGTGGCACTGTGTCGGTGCCGCCGCTATTTCTTCAGCCACTGACCGTTAATTCCCCGCACGTACTCTCCTGGTTTCGCTCTCTCAACCAGTTTCTTCCCGGCAATGTCGGCCACATCGCGCGTGGTGAGATTGTTCTGCTCAGCCAGTCGCTGATACTCCTTACTGCGCCCCTGGTTAATTTGTTTTACCAGCGCCTGGGTTTCGGCATTCTGCTGAACAGCGGCAATGTAGCCATTCAGCGTTTCACCGACCAGCCCCTGCTCCCTGGCCTGATCCAGCGTCAGTGCCATCGCCGCTGGCGACATCATCAAACAGCCCAGTAACCACCCGCAGTAAAGTCGTTTCATTGTCTGCACCTCAGAACAAGCCGCTCTGGTTTTTTAATAACGCTTCCACGTCCTTATCCACCTTGATATGAATTTCATGCTCGATTTTGACGTTCATATTGATGGTAATGGGCTCTTTTGGCGCGGCCACTTCAATACGCGGAATGCACCCGCAGAGAAGCAAAATGCCGCTTACGATCCACAGGTTAATCAGGGCTTTCATCACTGTTTTCCTTTTGCGATGGCAGGGTGGCGTTCTGTTCCACCCAGGATTGCAGGTTATCGCCAAAGCGCAGGCTGCGCCAGAGCTGGAACAGATTTTCCTGCTGGCTGTAGTTCAGCGCCACCCGCTGGTTACGGTTACTGAAACGGCTGGTGCCATCGACTTTAGCGGTCATTTTCAGCCAGCCGAGATTATCGAGATCCAGCGTTGCCCAGCTGCGTGAGATCTCCATGTAACGCAGCCAGTCGATGGCCGCACCGGCAGCAATATTATTATTGCTGATGGCATCGGCCATATCTTTATCCATTCTCACCGTCAGCGGGCCGCTGTTGGCCACCCAGCCATCTTTCACCAGCCAGTGGGTGTTGTTTAACCACAGCGGCAGCGCGCCGTTAATATAACCGGACATCGCAATCTGTTTGAGATTCATCGCGCTGACCAGTTCAGAGAGACTGAGGTGCGAGAGCTTAACGGTTGCCGCCTGGGTTTGCGGCATCTGTAAGCTGGCCATGCTCAGGGTGCCACCGAGCACATCGAGACTGACATCACTGAGCGTCAGCGGGCGATTCTCGCTCCACGGATACCAGCCCTGAAGATCGGCGGTAACGTTCTGCATGGCAAACTGGTTTTTAATTTCTTTGATACGCAGCGACACCGGCCCGTGTACGCCGAACTGCCATTCATGGGCTTTAAGCCGGAACGGCAGGGAAAAATCGATGCCGTTAAATTCGTTGTCAGGCATCAGGACGCTGCCGTTGCTGACCAGCCAGTGCCCTCCTGCCTCCAGCCCCTGATCGCTGGCGGCAGAGAATGCGACCAGCGCTTTCAGGGTACCGCCCTGAATCGCCATTTTCAGGTCAGGGCTGAGCAGCGGCTGAAACACATTAAGCGGCTGTTCCGGCCACCACATCTGGCCGCGCAAACGCTCACCGTCCCAGCGTCCACTGACCTGAACCGGGCCAATTTTTTTCGCATGCAGGTCGCCTTTAAGCTGGAACCCTGCCGGATCGCGCCCTTTCACCGTTAATCTCAGGGTGGACGGCGGCAGGAATCCGCCGCTGCTGAAGCGTGTTTCCTGCGCCTTGAGCGTTAGCTGCCCGTCGAAGGTCGGTGTTTGCGGGTCACGCTGCCAGCGAACCGGGGCGTCCAGCGTCAGCCTGGGGGCACGCATCGTGACGCTGCCGTAAGCCAGCTGGTCAAAACCGGTGGAGAGCGATGTCAGTTCAATCAGGCTATCCTGCCAGCGCCCCTGCCCTTTAACGTCCCATTTTGCCGCCAGCGGGTTGAGGAAACCATCGCCCCAGTAACGCCAGCGCCATTGTCCTTTATCCGGCCAGAAATCACTGGCACGCCCGTCAAGATGCAGGCGAAAACGGCCCGTTTCGCTATCGTGTGCGCTGAGAATGGCCTGTAAGCGCCCGTCGATACCGGCGGAGGAAATGGACACGCCCGCCAGCGGCCAGCGCGCTTCATCGACTTCCAGAGTAGACAACAGGCGCCCTTTCATCCGCAGCAGCGCGCCGGGATGCATCAAAATCTGAGGGTCGGTTAGCGGCCCACGCAGTTCCCCCGGCAGGCCGGCAAAAAATTGCAGGCTGTCGAGTTTGCTGTCACCCGTTAACCGGAACGGCAGCTGACTGTTGAGCCAGTCAAGCCGACCAGGTCCGAGGGTCAGGACCACGTTACCTTTCCCCCCCAGCCCCTGAGTCAGCAGGTTGAAACGGCCGACAATTTCGGTCGCCTGCAATCCCTGCTGCCAGCCTTTTCCTGTCAGCGTAAATCCGCCGGAGAGCGGCTGCCCGGCCCACGGCCAGCTCCACTCGCCCTGCTGTACAGCAAAGGTTTCAGGCGTGATCTGCCAGGGAACCGTCAACAGCGGCTGCGGCTGATTTTTAGCCGTAACCATCAGCCGCCCCTGTAACTGCTGCCACTGCAGTTGAAGATGGAGAGGTTCGGGTACACCAGCCAGTGCCAGATCGCCCTGTAATGCCCCCCGGTCGGGAACCGTATCGGGGATCGCTGGCAGCGTCAGCGTACCGCTGAGACTGATGGGTTCCGGCACACCGGGTGCCTGCACGCTAAACGACTGCAACACCAGCTGCTGCCCGTTCAGCCGGGCTTCCAGTGACAGATTTTTTCCCTGATAACGCAGATGCTGTTGCCCGGCGTCAAGTTCCAGCTGTAGCTGACCCGCCCAGTTCTGCCAGGGATTAAGGGTTAACTGTTTAACGGTGACGCTGGCACTGGGCAGCATCTGCTGCCAGTCAGCCAGCGTGCGCGGCGCGGTGTGGTTGTCATCCGTAGCGAGACGGGCCGCACAGGCGGTCTCGACGGTAGCAACATCGACGACAAGCTGCCAGCGCGCCTGGCGATAGCTAAGCGCGACGCCTTTGACACTGGCCAGCTCACAGTCACCCACATAGTAATGGGCTGCGGGCAAACGCAGCGCGCCCTGCTGCCAGTGAAGCCGGCCATCAAGCGTGATCGCCGTTTCTGCAGGCAGCCAGATGCCGGCCAGTCGGGGTAGCCAGTGGGTCAATGTCAGAAAAATACCGGTCAGCAGCAGGACAGCTGACATCAGTACGGCAAGCGCGACTTTCCAGCCCCGATTCATGGAACATCCTGTTCAGTCCGTGATTATCCCGTAAATGATGGCACGGAATGCCGGCAGGGTGAAGTTTTTCGCCAATAATCAACCGACTCGCTACTTTTTTCCGCAGGTAAACCGCTTCCCCCCTGCCGCGCAGGAGATTAATTGTTACACTGCCTGATGACTTACGCACGGCTAAAGGAAAAAGGCGATGAAACTTGCGGTATATAGCACTAAGCAGTATGACCGGAAATACCTTACGCAGGTCAATGAAGACTATGGCTTTGAACTGGAGTTTTTCGACTTTCTGTTAAACGAAACCACGGCGAAAAACGCCGTAGGCTGTGAGGGAGTCTGCATTTTCGTCAACGACGACGGCAGCCGTAAAGTATTAGAAGAGCTGGCTGAATTAGGCGTGAAGTATATTGCCCTGCGCTGTGCCGGTTTTAACAATGTCGACCTCGACGCGGCCCGTGAGTTAGGCTTGCAGGTGGTGCGCGTTCCGGCCTATTCACCGGAAGCCGTGGCTGAGCATGCGGTGGGGATGATGATGACCCTGAACCGCCGTATTCACCGGGCCTATCAACGCACCCGTGATGCTAACTTCTCCCTGGAAGGTCTGATTGGCTTTAACATGCACGGCCGGACCGCCGGGGTGATTGGCACCGGAAAAATTGGTATTGCAGCACTCCGTATTCTGAAAGGCTTCGGCATGCGACTGCTGGCTTTCGACCCTTATCCAAGCCCGCAGGCGCTGGAGCTGGGTGCCGAGTACGTCGATATAAAAACGCTGTTTCGCGAGTCCGACGTGATCACCCTGCACTGTCCGCTGACGGAGGATAACCATCATCTGCTGGACAGCGGCGCCTTCGCTCAGATGAAAGACGGTGTGATGGTGATTAACACCAGCCGCGGTGCGCTGATAGACTCACAGGCGGCAATAGACGCGCTGAAGCAGCAAAAAATTGGCGCACTGGGTATGGATGTATATGAAAACGAACGTGATTTGTTCTTTGAGGATAAATCGAACGACGTGATTCAGGATGATATCTTCCGCCGTCTGTCGGCCTGCCACAACGTGCTGTTTACCGGCCATCAGGCTTTTCTGACCGCCGAGGCGCTGACCAGTATTTCACAGACGACGCTGGAGAATTTGCGTCTGCTGGACAAAGGCGAGCCGTGCGCGAACGTGCTGAACGCAGGATAACCCGTGCATAAGGGTCGGGGCATGCCCCGACCCTGCAATCAGCGTGCGCAGCTCCCGTTCATCAACGCACTCTCTCCACAGCGCCGCCCGTTAGCCATCTGACACATTCCCACGGAACTGCCGTCCAGCTGGCGCGATAATGCCAGCGTACCCCCGGCGTTCGCACAGGCGCTCTCAGCCATATCAGCCATCACTACCCGCGCCGGGGCGTGGGCCGCTGTTGCCTGCTGTGGCGGTTCATTGTCACTGTCGCTGCTACAGGCTGACAATAATAATGCGGCTGCCGCCAGCAGGAATGAGGCTGCTTTCATCTGTAAACTCCGGGTCAGGTGCGCTGGAATGCGGCAGTTAGCATAAGCTAGGTTTCCAGGCAGGTCGATAGCTGTCACGTAATTTTACAAAATCATCGGCAAGAAAATATCAATAGCCCGCCGTCTTATTTTATAACTACCGGTTCGAGTTAAGGCACTACCGCAGTGGTGGATAAGGAGAGTGGATGACGGTCGATCTGTTAATACGCATTGCGCTCGCGGGGGCGCTGGGCGGTTTAATTGGCCTGGAGCGTCAGCTAAGGGCAAAAGAAGCGGGTTTACGCACTCACATTCTGGTGGGCATCGGCAGTGCCATGTTTATGATCGTCTCAAAATATGGCTTCGGGGATATTCTGGCGCAAAGCCACGTCGGGCTGGACCCCAGCCGTATTGCCGCCCAGGTGGTCAGCGGGATGGGCTTTCTTGGTGCCGGCACCATCATTATTCAGAAACAGATTGTCAAAGGATTAACCACCGCTGCCGGTCTCTGGGTCACTGCGGCCATCGGGCTGGTGATCGGCAGCGGCATGTATGAGATCGGGATTTACGGTACGCTGCTGGCGCTGCTGGTGCTGGAAACCTTCCGCCGTCTCAGCTACTGGATTGTCGGCCGCCACCATACGTTCATCTTTCATCTGAAAGCCAAAAGCGTTCCGCTGGTTTTAATTGCCCTGCAACAGCATCGGGTACGGACCGGTCAGATTTCCGTTGTTAATCGCGACGCCGAAAGCGGACTCTGTGAAATGATGGTTGACGTGACACTGTCACGCAAGCGTGAACCTCATCAACTTTATGATACCCTGTTGGAGATCAAAGGCGTACAGTCAGTAGAAATGCACTGAAGCCAGAAATGGCCATGCCAGGCAGGCGTTTTCGTGCCAGGCTTACAGGCCTGAGATTTGAGTGGCGGGCTGGCGTAACGTCAACCACGCCACAGTTTGATGTTACTGAAGGAGAAACAGATGTCTGATAAACCGATTCTGATCGTGGCAACCTTTGCCGCAGCGACAGGCAAAGGCAATGAACTGTATGAAGTGCTGAACCGCTGCGTTGCGCCCAGCCGTCTGGAAGAAGATAACGTGCATTACGATCTGTACCGTAGCGTTGAAAACAGCGATCTGTTTTTATTCCACGAAACCTGGAAAAGCGCTGCCGCTATCGAAAAACATGAAGCGCAGCCCCATTTTCAGGCGCTACTGGCCGGCGTGAAAGGCCTGCTGGCTGAACCACCGGTCATCACTAAGGTGTAATCCGACCCGTCGGGGGCGATCTTGTTTGTCGATCGACCCCGATTCAGAACCGTTTATTTCAGTAAACGCGCCCGGCACGACTTCCCTTTGATCTTCACATCTTTCAACTGCCCCATCACCTGACGTGCCTGCGACTGGCGGATAGCGACATAGGCCTGCGTCGGACCGATATCGATTTTACCGACCTGATCCCCCGTCAGACCGCCGTCTCCGGTCAATGCCCCCAGAATATCGCCGGGGCGAATTTTCGCTTTACGGCCGCCGTCCAGGCTTACCGTCACCATCTCTGCCGGTAACGGCTTAGCGGCGATGGACTTCAATTCAGAGACGTTGCGCCAGGTCAGCTTCTGCTGCAGATAGTCTTCCAGCGCATGGGCGCGAACCATCTCATCCTGAGCCACCAGGCTTACGGCGAACCCTTCCTGCCCGGCGCGCGCGGTACGGCCAATGCGGTGTACGTGAACTTCCGGGTCAAAGGAGAGCTGATAGTTCACCACCATCGCCAGCGATTTAATGTCCAGCCCGCGCGCCGCCACATCGGTAGCGACCAGCACGCGGCAGCTGCCGTTAGCAAAACGGATCAGCACCTGGTCACGGTCACGCTGCTCAAGGTCACCGTGCAGCGCCACGGCGCTGATGTTCGCCGATTCGAGCGCATGGGCAATATCATCGCATTCACGCTTGGTGTTACAGAACACCACGCAGGAGGACGGCTGGCGATCGCTCAGCAGGCCAATCAGCGCCGTCAGTTTCTCGCGCGGACCGGCTTCATAGAAGGTTTGTTCGATAGCGGGCAAATCAGACACGTCTCCGGTTTCTACCGTCAGCGGGTCGCGCTGAACGCTCTGGCTAATCTGGGCAATGCCCTGCGGCCAGGTCGCGGAGAACAACAGCGTCTGACGCTGCGGCGGACAGTGGCGAATGATGCTGTCGATGTCTTCACGAAAGCCCATCTCCAGCATGCGGTCAGCTTCATCCAGCACCAGCATTTTAATCCCGTCCAGCTTCAGCGTTTCACGCTTCAGGTGGTCAAGAATGCGTCCCGGCGTTCCCACCACAATCTGCGGTGCATGCACCAGTGAATCACGCTGAGCACCGACCGGCTGGCCGCCGCACAGGGTAAGGATCTTGATATTGGCGGTGAAGCGGGCCAGACGACGCAGCTCTTTTGCAACCTGGTCGGCCAGCTCACGCGTCGGGCACAGCACCAGCGCCTGAGTCACATACTGGCTGGCGTCCACGCGGTGCATCACGCCGAGACCAAAAGCGGCGGTTTTTCCGCTGCCGGTTTTCGCCTGAGCGCGAACATCCCGCCCTGCAAGAATAGCGGGCAGAGATTCAGCCTGAACAGGCGTCATTTCAAGGTAGCCCAGTTCGTTCAGGTTTTCGATCTGGCTGGCGGGAAGTTGTGTCAGGGTAGAAAAAGCAGTCACGGAAGAGGTCTCTGGTCAAAACGGACAGGAATAATGGCGCTGATTGTAGCAGATAAGATGTCAGTCGGGGAGAAAAGCGCTGGCGATCGTCCCGCTCAGCGCTGTGTATAGCATAGTCAGACTAAGATAAAACCAACGCGATCAGCAGCCAGAAAATCAGACAGGCGGCCACCATCGCAATCCAGGTGTTTCTCCGGTTCCATTTCATAGATATTCCTTCTCCTTACTTTCGCTCTTTCGCCGTCATTGGATGCAAGATGCCGGGATAAGACGAAATTGTCGGCGGCAAGTATAGTAAAGCTGGGTCCCGGATGTCGCCTGTTTATTATTTTACAAGCCGCGAGCTCAGAAGGTACACCAGCGCCATGCGTTCCCCCCGGAATAAGCAGGAGGACCAGAAGCGATAAAATTGGCAATAAGTACTGGATGAGTTAACGGCAGGATGGGGAAAAACTTCAGTTATTTCTGTTAATTTATGAGGCCCGGATCGCTGAGCCTCATCCGTTTATGTCGCAGGATACGATCCCAGAGGATTAACGGTCGTTGTAGGGATCCTTTTTATCATCGTCGCTGTCGTCCCGCGTGCGTGGGATTTCACCATGCTCGTTGGGATTGTCCCTGGCCGGGTGCGGTTCTTTTTCCGGTTTAGTTTTCTCTTGTGACATCACTCTCTCCACTCGCTTGTTTATTTAAGCGTAGTCGATAGCCCCCTACTCTCAACAATTCGTATGTAAAGAGAGGGGCCTGTGCGCCCCGCTTGCGACTAAAGGTTGGCGACGTCGATATACAGTGATTTATCGATATTGGTGGACGAGACGGTCGCTTCGGTGAAGGCGTATTCGGCTCTGTCACCGCTACGATCCAGCGGTAATGCCTCAAAATCAAACAGATTTCTGTCGGCCAGCTGGCTCGGGCTGATGTTCTGAATCGATTTGAAGACGCTGTCAACGCGGCCCGGCGTCTTTTTATCCCAGTCCACCAGCATGGCTTTAACTGCCTGGCGCTGAAGGTTTTCCTGAGAGCCACAAAGATTACACGGAATAATCGGGAAATTTTTATATTCCGAAAAAGCAATCAGATCTTTTTCACGGCAGTAAGCGAGGGGACGAATCACCACGTTGCGACCGTCATCAGAACGCAACTTAGGCGGCATCGCCTTCATTTTAGCCCCGTGGAACATGTTGAGGAATAACGTCTCAACAATGTCGTCCATGTGGTGGCCCAGAGCAATTTTGGTCGCCCCAATCTTCTCGGCAAAGGAATAAAGTGTACCGCGACGCAGGCGCGAACATAAACCACAGGTGGTTTTACCTTCCGGGATCTTCTCTTTAACCACGGAATAGGTGTCTTTATCCACAATGTAATAAGGGATATCAAGGCTGTCGAGATAGGCTGGCAGAATATGTTCAGGGAAGCCCGGCTGCTTTTGGTCCAGATTCACGGCGATAACGTCAAATTTGATCGGCGCCACTTTTTGCAGGCTCAGCAATATATCCAGCATCGCGAACGAATCTTTGCCGCCGCTCATGCAGGCCATCACCACGTCATTCTCTTCGATCATGTTGTAATCAGTAATGGCAGTGCCAACATTTCTTCTGAGACGTTTCTGGAGCTTATTGATCTCCAGGGTTTCTTTTCTTACATCTACTTGATTCATAAATACTTCTCTGGACCCTGATGGCTTTAGAACGACGTTATTCTGATGACAGCTCAAGCGGGCATTATACGGAAGTTTATGGGTAGGCGAAACATGATAAATAAATGGCGGCTGCCGTGTGCAGAGATGAGCACTGTCCGCCTTTATGCTGCATTCGCGCCGGGCGATGCGTATTAGCGGAAGGGAGGCGGGTCAATAATCGGATGCGGGTCGGCCGGTGGCGGGTCTGGTAAAGGTTGCGGGATGGGAACCGGGCCAGGAACCGGGGCCGGATCGCTTAAAGGTTCAGACGCGCGAATCGGGATAATAAGTTCAGCTGACATGTCTTTCTCCTCAACGGGGTATGAATATTAAGCTTAGGACATCTGACCGCGCTGGCAAACAGGCAAAAAAAAGCCGGCTGTTAGGCCGGCGTCGTACGAATCAAATGTGCTATGCATTAATTCAAAATAGGAAGTAAGACAATATGGAGCGCAACGCCCATCGCTTGACGTTGCATTCACCTGCGGGAAAGAGTTTGCCCTGATCGACGCGGTGGTTTATTGACGTCGATCAGCTTTACCCCCTTTTTCTCTGCCACAGGTCTTATATTCCTTATTGATCACAACCATTTACGTTTTCTTAACCACCAGGCAACGCCGAGCACCAGCATCATCAACATCAGACAGAAGGTGGCAAATCCGTAACGCCATTCACCGCCGGGAATGCCGCCCAGGTTGACGCCAAATAACCCCGTCAGGAAGGTCGTGGGCAGGAAAACCATCGCCAGCAGTGACATGGTGTACGTTCTGCGGTTCATCGCTTCAGCCATTACGGTGCTGATTTCATCTGCCAGCACGCCGGTGCGCGCCACGCTGGCATCCAGATCGTCCAGACCGCGCCCCAGACGGTCGGAGATATCCTGCATACGGCGGCGATCGTCATCACTCATCCACGGCAGACGTTCGCTGGCAATGCGTGAGTAGACATCGCGCTGCGGTGCCATATAGCGGCGCATAATAATCAGCTGCTTACGGATCAGCGCCAGTTCACCGCGCGGCGGCACCTGCTGGTCCACCACCGCATCCTCCAGCTCGATAATCTTGTCGTGCAGCTCTTCAATAAATTCGCTGGTATGGTCGGTCAGCGCATCGCAGACGTCCACCAGCCAGCTACCGCCATCCACCGGGCCGTTGCCGTTTTTCAGGTCGGTCAGCACTTCATCAATGGCAAAGACTTTTCGCTGACGGGTAGAGACGATCAGTTTTTCGTTGATGAACACGCGGATCACCACCAGCTGGTCGGGACGGGACTCGCTGTTCAGATTGACGCTGCGCAGGGTGATCATGGTGCCATCCCCCAGCCGATTAACGCGTGGGCGCATGCTGTCCCCGCCCAGTGCATCCCTGACCGCATCCGGCAGCAGCGGGGTAGATACCAGCCAGTCAGCACTCTCGCGATGGGTATAATTCAGATGCAGCCAGCACGGCTTGTCACACGTCAGCACATCGCTGTCGTCAATCGGGATTAACCCGCCCTTGCCATCTAACTGACAGGAAATAATCGCGTCAGAGACCTGTAATGATTTACCAGCAATAACATCCACGTTTGCGTCGCCCTCAACCTAATCAATACGATGCAGTCTAGCCTTAACGCCCGCCGTTGCAAAATCTCCCCGCTCTGGCGCGGATAAAAAATCGCAACAATATGCAACCCGCGCCCGCTATAAAAGTCGATCGCGGTCACGAAAACCAGTTATTCCCCCCTTACCCTCTTGCTAAGCGCCAGCGACTAAGGAAATATCGCTACAACAAAAACAGGATTGCTACTGATTTTCAGGCAAAACCTAAACCGCTTTTCGCGCCACACTGGCGATGCAGAAGCGGTTTAGGTTTTTTTTTGGCCTGAATTCAGCAACGGCCCGTTGACACAGATGTCAAAACCAGGAGCATTAAGATGAAGTACCAGGTTTTATCAGAAGAGATCCTGCAGGGTGTGGGCGGTAAAGAGAACATTAACTCGGTGATACACTGCGCCACCCGTCTGCGATTTAAGCTTAAAGACAGTCGCAAAGCCGATACGGCGGCATTAAAAGCCAACGCCGGTGTGATTATGGTGGTGGAAAGCGGCGGCCAGTATCAGGTCGTGATTGGCAACCATGTCAGTGACGTCTATCAGGCACTGTTGTCCACCGCAGGATTAGGGGATGACAGCAGCGACGGCCACAGCGAAGAGAAAGGGTCGCTGTTTGCCCGCTTTATTGACATTGTCTCCGGCATTTTTACCCCGTTTGTCGGCGTCATGGCCGCTTCGGGTATCCTCAAAGGGCTACTGTCCCTGGCGCTGGCCTGTGGTGCGATCGCCGAAACCAGCGGCACCTATATTACGCTTTCCGCAGCCGGTGATGCGGTGTTCTATTTTCTGCCGATTCTGCTCGGTTACACGGCCGGTAAGAAATTCGGCGGCAATGCCTTTACTACCATGATTATCGGCGCAGCCCTGGTCCACCCGATGATGATGGCGGCCTTTACCGCTTCGCAGGCTGGCAGCCCCCCGCTGCACTTTTTCGGCATCCCGATGATCCTGATTAACTACAGCTCGTCGGTTATCCCGATTATCTTCGCTGCGTGGTTCTCCTGCCTGATTGAGCGCACGGTGAATAACCGCCTGCCGGGGTCGGTGCGCAATTTCACCACCCCGCTGATTTGCCTGGCGATCGTCGTTCCGGTCACCTTTATGCTGATTGGCCCGGTGGCGACCTGGGTAAGTCAGATGCTGGCGGCGGGCTACCTTCACGCCTACAGCTTTAGTCCGACCTTTGCCGGGGCCTTTATGGGAGCCTTCTGGCAGGTCTGCGTGATCTTCGGCCTGCACTGGGGCCTGGTCCCGATTATGCTGAATAACCTGGCGGTACACGGTGCAGATACCCTGCTCCCGCTGCTGATGCCCGCGGTGCTCGGCCAGGCCGGTGCCACGCTCGGCGTTCTGCTGCGTACCCGTGACCTCAAACTGAAAGGCATTGCCGCTTCGGCGTTCAGCGCCAGCCTGTTCGGCATTACCGAACCGGCGGTGTATGGCGTGACGCTGCCGAATCGTCGTCCGTTTATCTTCGGCTGTATCGGTGGTGCGCTGGGCGCTGCCGTGCTTGGCCTCTATCACACCACCAGTTACTCCTTTGGGCTGCCGTCGGTGTTTACCTTTAGCCAGGTCGTGCCAAAAACCGGATTCGATGCCAGCGTAATTGCGGCAATTGCCGGTGCGTTGATTGCCTTTGTCTTCGCCGCCGTCACCACCTCACTGTTTGGACTGCCGGCCGCAAAAACCACCGTGGAAGAGACGCCAGCGGCACCGATGGCCGTGGCGAATCCTGACCTGCTGCATAAAGAGACGCTGGTCAGCCCGATGAGCGGCACCCTCGTTGCCCTGGAGCAGATAGCGGATGAGACCTTTGCCAGCGGCCTGCTGGGTAAGGGTATCGGCATTCAGCCCACCACAGGCCGCGTGGTGTCTCCGGTCAACGGCACCGTCGCCTCGCTGTTCCGCACCCGGCATGCCATCGGACTGGAAGCCGAAGACGGTTCAGAAGTGTTGATCCACGTCGGTATCGATACGGTGAAGCTCGACGGACAGCACTTTATCGCCCATGTCAGCCAGGACGATAAGGTTCGCGTCGGTGACCTGCTGCTTGAATTTGATATTCCGGCGATCCGCGCTGCGGGATATGACCTCACCACCCCGGTGCTGATCAGTAACAGCGACGACTATATCGACGTGCTGGCAGCCAGCCAGCAACGCGAGGTGGCCGCAGGTGAGCCACTGCTGACGCTGATTAAATAAACTTTATTAAGGAGATCAAGATGACACAACGTTTCCCACAACATTTCCTCTGGGGCGGCGCGGTCGCCGCAAACCAGGTTGAAGGCGCATGGCAGGAAGATGGCAAAGGTGTTTCGACCTCTGATTTACAGCCTCACGGCATTTTTGGTCAGCGCGTGGAGCGTCAGGAAGGCGATTCTGGTATCAAGGATGTGGCGATTGATTTCTATCACCGCTATCCGGAAGACATTAAGCTCTTTGCCGAAATGGGCTTTACCGTGCTGCGCACCTCGATTGCGTGGACGCGTATCTTCCCGGAGGGTGATGAAACCCTGCCAAACGAAGCCGGACTGGCATTTTACGATCGCCTGTTTGCTGAAATGGCGAAATATAATATCGCTCCGCTGGTGACGCTCTCCCACTACGAGATGCCTTATGGCCTGATCAAAAAATTCGGCGGCTGGGGCAACCGTAAAACCATCGACTGCTTCGTCCACTATGCTGAAACGGTGTTCGCCCGCTATAAAGATAAGGTCAAACACTGGCTGACCTTCAACGAAATTAATATGTCGCTGCACGCTCCGTTTACCGGCGTCGGATTGCCGGAAGAGAGCGATAAGCAGGCGGTATATCAGGCGATCCACCATCAGCTGGTGGGCAGTGCGCGGGCGGTCAAAGCCTGCCACCAGATTATCCCCGATGCCAAAATTGGCAACATGCTGCTGGGTGCCATGCTCTACCCGCTCAGCCCGCTGCCGGCTGACCTGCTGGAAACGCAAAAGCAGAACCGCGACTGGCTGTTCTTTGGGGACGTACAGACGCGTGGCTATTATCCGGCCTATATGACGCGCTATTTTAAAGAAAATGGTATTCAGCTGGAGATTAGCGAACAGGACAAACAGGATCTGCGTGAGCCGATCGACTTTATCTCGTTCAGCTATTACATGACCGGCTGCGTGACAACGAATGAAGAACAGAACCACAAAGCCCGCGCCAATATTCTGAATATGGTGCCAAACCCGCATCTGGCAAGCTCCGAGTGGGGCTGGCAGATCGACCCGGAAGGTCTGCGTTTTCTGATGAACGAACTGTATGACCGCTATCAGAAACCGCTGTTTATCGTTGAGAACGGCCTGGGCGCGCGCGATACCGTTGAAGCCGACGGGTCCATCAATGATGACTATCGTATTGCCTATCTGAACGATCACCTGGTACAGGTGCGCGAAGCGATTGAAGACGGGGTGGAAGTGCTGGGTTATACCTGCTGGGGGCCGATTGACCTGGTGAGTGCCTCTAAAGCCGAGTTCTCTAAGCGTTACGGCTTTATCTATGTCGACCGTGACGATCAGGGTAACGGTACGCTCGCCCGCAGCCGGAAAAAGAGCTTCTTCTGGTATCAAAACGTGATTAAAACTCACGGCGAATCACTGAAGTAACCCTGCGGCAGAGCGACTAAGGGTAAAAAAACGTATGTTCATCAGGGCGAGGCATGCCTCGCCCCTGTCACGCTAAACGTTCAGCGGCGTCAGGTCCAGATAATGTGCCAGGTCACGGCTTTCGGCACGTGGCAGATAAGGCAGTTCGCCCAGAAGGGGGGCCGGGATTTTATCGCCCAGCACGTTAATAATTTCCGCATAGTGCGCAAGACCGGGGTTAATGCGGTTAGCGACCCATCCCAGCAGCGGCAGCCCGTCGTTGACGATCGCCTGTGCGGTCAGCAGCGCGTGGCTGATACACCCAAGTTTAATACCCACCACCAGCACAACCGGCAGTTGCTCCTGAACCACCCAGTCGGACAGAGGGCGCAGGTCGTTCATCAGGCTACGCCAGCCCCCTGTTCCCTCCACCACAATATAATCAGCATGTTCATCAAGTGCATGCAGACCACTGCTTAATGTGGCATAGCTGATCGACGTGCGGCTGGTACTGACCTCATCTTCCAGTAACGTTACTGGATTAATCGCCTGATAGGGCAACATCACCGATGAGGAGGCCTGAAGAACCAGCGCATCTTTATTGCGAGGACCTTCTTCCGTCTGCTGGCTGCTTTTGGCAACAGGCTTATAGCCCACGGCATGTTTACTGTTTGTCGCCAGCTTTTGTAATAACGCACGCGAAACCACCGTCTTGCCCACTTCAGTATCGGTTCCGGTAACAAATAAACGTTTCAACATGGGATGACTCCGGCAGGCACAGCCTGACCTCATTGATAATTTTCGTACTTGATTAATGAGCGAAAATTGTAGGGGAGCGCCAGGAGTCGAAGATTGCGTTAGCGCAATGTTTAGTGGATTTATCAGCCTTGTAGCAGTTTGATTAACAACGAGCCGTTATAAAGTGCATCCTTAACCAGTGCCGCACCCGGCATCGTGCCCAGGTTAAGGAACTCCGTCGGCTGCACGCTGAGGTCTTTACTGTAGCTGGGTAAAGACTGCTGGCGAATACAGGTCATTATGGCCGGGAAAAGGAGGGTTTGCGCCCGGTTAAGCGGCGACCCGATCAAAATCTTCTGTGGATGGAACAGGTTAACCATAATCGCCACAATGCGCCCCACGCTGTTACCCACGCCGGAAATGACATCGCAGGCAAGCTGATCGCCGGCCAGGGCGGCATCACAAAGCGTATCGATGGTGAGCGGCTGATTGTGCAACGTGGAACTCATTGAGGCCTGCATTCGCCGGGCAGCTAACTCCAGCATGCTGTCCGTGCTGGCCACTGTTTCCAGGCAGCCATGATTGCCGCAGTAACAACGCTTGCCCCACGGATCGACCTGAGTATGACCTATTTCAACCAGCGTACTGCTGCCACCGTGCAGCAGGCGGCCGCCGGTGATGACGCCGGCCCCGACGTTGTGGTCAATCACCACCTGCAGGACTTCACGCGCATCGCGCGAGGCACCAAACAGCGACTCTGCCATGGTCCAGGCGCAGATATCGTGCTGGATAAAGACTGGAAGCCCGGTATGGGCGGCCAGCGAAGGCCCCAGCGGCATATCGTCGACATCGTAATAAGGCATTCGGTGCACAATGCCTGACTGGCTGTTCATGATGCCTGGCAGAGTGATGGCGATAGCGGTCAGACGTTCGAGCTTACTCTGGTGATGGATAAAGAATTGATCGATTTGCTGGATGATACGCGTCAGCAGCGGCAGGTCCCCATCGGCGGGCAGCTCAAACTGCTGTTCCACGACCATCTGGCTGCTGAGATCGCGTAGCGCCAGCGTGATATCGCCGGTGCCAATACGCGCCGAAAGGAAATGCCAGGCCTGAGTATCCAGTATCAGACCGACGGCGGGACGACCACGGCTGCCCGGCTCCTGAAATTCTGTTTCCTGCACCAGATGAGCTTCCAGCATTTCCCGCACGATTTTAGTGATACTGGCTGGCGCCAGTTGAGCTTTTTTTGACAGCTCAATACGCGAGATGGGGCCAAACCGATCGATCAGTCTGTACACCGCTCCGGCATTAGTCTGTTTAATCTGGTCAATATGACCAGGCTGACTATCCGCAATCACACCCCACTCCCACTCATCACCCGTTTAGAGAAGCTTTACTCACTGTCCATTACATCGTCGCAGACTGACGTTGATGGCCAGCAGATCGGTCTTATTTTCACGCTTCAAAATAAAGCATCCGGCTCATGGTGAAACACTTCAATGATGGCGTCAAATATTTGATTCGATATGTGATTTGCAGCACATAAACCGCGTTTGAACGCTCATGTTTTCCACTATTCCTGCTGTGATGCCGGTAATAACAGGGCCATCATCGACGCCACTACTGCCGGGATCTCACGCTGCTTCGACCAGACCAGCCACACTTCTGAACGAGCATCCTGTTCGTGTAAGGGGATCCACACCACGTCAGTCAGACGAACGCGGCGAAACGAGGCGGGAAGAATAGAGACCCCCAGCCCGGTGGAGACCAGGCCAATGATGGTCATCGCCTCACCGACTTCCTGGGCGATATCGGGTTGAATATCGTATCGCCCCAGCAGGTCGAGAATTTCGCCGTACAGCGCCGTTCCCACCTGCGGGTCAAAGAAGACAAAGGGTTCACGCGCCAGTTCGTTCAGCGTAATCTGCGACCGGCCCGCCAGCCGATGGGCGCGATGCACCAGGGCATACATCGGTTCACGCAGCAGCAGCTGATGGTCGAGCGTATCCGGCAGCAATGTATTGCGCATCACGCCGAGATCCAGTCGTCCGTCGGCCAGCGGTGTCAGCTGCTGTCGGGTGTTAATTTCCTGCATCTGAATATGTACGGCGGGAAAACGCTGGCGGAAGGTGAATAACGCATCGGAGACGGCGGTGATAAACGGCGCAGAAGAGGTAAAACCAATACGGATCTCCCCTTCATCACCGCGATGCAGGCGGGCGGCTTTATCGGCCGCCTGATCCACCTGTTGTAATACCAGACGGGCATCCTGCAGAAACTGCTGGCCGGCCGCCGTGAGTTTTACACTGCGATTGGTGCGCGCCAGCAGCCGTGCCCCTATTTCCTGCTCAAGCAGCTGTATTTGCTGGCTCAGCGGAGGCTGCGAAATATTCAGACGCTGAGCGGCGCGACCAAAATGTAACTCTTCAGCAACGGCGATAAAGTAACGCAGATGGCGTAACTCAACATTCATATTTTAAACATATCATTTCAGATTATTAATATATTAGACATCATAATCTGATTTTCTTACCCTTTACAGCGTACCCCCTGAATATTCTAAGGAATTGTTGTGAACCGCTCATCTCATGCCGTCAGAACGCCGTATTCCGCTGACCGTGCATCTCCTGTAGCTGATGAAACGCCTCCCGCCGACAAGGCGATCTTTATTAAACGCGGTACTCCCCAGTTTATGCGCGTCACTCTGGCGCTGTTTTCCGCCGGGCTGGCGACCTTTGCCCTGCTTTACTGCGTGCAGCCAATTCTGCCGGTTTTATCACAGGAGTTCGGCATCTCCCCGGCGGCCAGCAGTATTTCGCTGTCGATCTCTACCGGGATGCTGGCACTTGGGCTGCTGATCACCGGGCCGCTTTCGGACGCAGTGGGTCGTAAATCGGTAATGGTCACCGCGCTGATGCTGGCCGCTATTTTTACCCTGCTTTCTGCCACGATGACCAGCTGGCACGGAATTTTGCTGATGCGCGGCCTGACCGGTCTGGCGTTAAGTGGCGTGGCCGCCGTCGGTATGACCTATCTGAGTGAAGAGATCCATCCCGGCATGGTCGCGTTCTCGATGGGCCTGTATATCAGCGGAAATTCTATCGGCGGCATGAGCGGGCGACTGCTAACCGGGGTGATCACCGACTTCACCAGCTGGCGCATTGCCGTGATGGTCATTGGCTGCTGCGCGCTGGCTGCGGCAGTGATGTTCTGGCGCATCCTGCCAGCCTCCCGGCATTTTCGTCCGGCCTCATTAAAGCCGCGCAGCCTGATGATCAACTTCCGCCTGCACTGGCGTGACAGCGGGCTGCCGCTGCTTTTTGCTGAGGGCTTCCTGCTGATGGGGGCTTTCGTCACGCTGTTTAACTACATTGGTTATCGTCTGCTCTCTCCGCCTTATTCCATGAACCAGGCGGTGGTTGGGCTACTGTCTGTCGTTTACCTGACCGGGTCATGGAGTTCACCGAAAGCAGGCGCAATGACGGCGAAATATGGTCGCGCCCCGGTGCTGCTGTTTGCCATCCTGCTGATGCTGAGCGGGCTGCTGATTACCCTCTCCAGCTCACTCTGGCTTATCCTGCCCGGAATGATGCTGTTCACCGCCGGATTCTTTGCCGCACATGCGGTAGCAAGCGGCTGGATTGGCCCACGCGCCCGCCGCGCCAGGGGACAGGCTTCTTCACTCTATCTGTTCAGCTATTATCTCGGTTCCAGCGTTGCCGGTACGCTCGGCGGTGTGTTCTGGCATCACTTTGGCTGGCAGGGCATTACGGCATTTATTGCCGCAATGCTGGTAATGGCACTGCTGGTGGGAAGCCGCTTGTACAGCAGAAAACTGTAGAGTGCCCGGCATTCTCAGCGCCGGGTGCGCCAAAGTGCGGAGACCGTACTGCTCAGCCTGTCAGAGTATCCGATCGCCAGGGCATGACTGGCCGACAAGCTGCGCTAAAAAGTTCATCACCTTCACGGCCGCCGGCAGCCGTTTTAACTCAGGATAGGTGACCAGCCAGATATCCCTGACCGGCGCAGGAATATCTGTTGCCAGTGGGATTAATGAACGGTCTGCATCGCCCATAAAACTGGGTAATACCACCGCTCCAAGTCCGGTGCGGGCAGCCTGCTGCTGAGCCATCAGGTCGCTGGCGCGAAACACCACCGGCCTGCCCGCCAACAGCGTGTTGAGCCACTGCTGTTGGGTAAGATAATCGTGCTGCTGTTCATAAGCGATGAACGTCCAGCGGTGCGGGGGGATTGTGCTGAAGCTCTCAGCCGCGTACAACCCAAAACGCATGGTGCCGATGCGCATGGTAACCAGGTCGGGGTTCTCTGGCCGCGTCAGGCGTACCGCTATGTCGGCCTCCCCTTTCTCCAGCAGCGCATGGTGTGGTACGCCCGATAGCGACAGCGTCACGCCGGGGTTATCACGGGTGAAGTCGCAAACGCCTGGCGCAATAATCCGGGCCGCAACCGCAGGCGAGGCGCTAATCCGAATCACGGCGGTGGGCGTATCGGAGAGCGCCTGGGCCTGCAGCCGAACCCGATCGGCAATCCTGTCCATGTCCTCTGCCATTGCCGCAATGATCAGCCCGTGTTCCGTTAATGTGGTTCGGCGGGGCAAACGTTCCGTCAGGCGCAGACCGAGGGTGGTTTCCAGCGAGGCGACACGACGACTCACCGTCGCATGATCAACCTTCAGCTCTTTTGCCGCCGCCGACATCGATCCCCTGCGCGCAAGCACCAGAAAAAAGCGTAAGTCCTGCCAGTCCATCGTTACCCCTTGTGCAAAAATTCACGTATTTAGGTCTTTTATACGCGTATTTTCTCTTCTTAAACATTTTTATACTGCCTGTCAGTTAATCAACGAGGAAGAGAAAATGTCTGTCGCCATCATCATCAGCAAACCGGGAGGCCCGGAGGTTTTAAAAACCATCGCGTTTTTCCCGGGTGAACCCGGTCCGGATGAAGTCCGGATTCGCCACTCGGTCATTGGCGTTAACTTTGTTGACATCTATTACCGCTCAGGCCTTTACCCACTGCCGGCCTCACCCGCCGTGCCGGGCTTCGAAGGTGCCGGTGTGGTTATCGACGTTGGCAGTCATGTCCGTTGTTTTTCTCCCGGCGATCGCGTTGCCTATACTGGCAATCCGCAGGGCGCATACTGCGAATGCCGAAACATTCCTGCCAGCCGTCTGATAAAAATCCCTGAGGGGATTGATTTCCGTACTGCGGGAAGCTCAATGCTGCGCGGACTGACGGCGCATATGTTGCTTCACAAAGTCCGCAACGTGCAGCCGGGGGAATGGCTGCTGGTCCATGCGGCGGCTGGCGGCCTCGGGCAACTCGTGACGCGCTGGGCAACCATGAAGGGGGCCAGAGTGATCGGCACCGCGAGTTCTCCGGCAAGGATGGCGCTGGCTTCTGCTGCGGGTGCGGCAGAGGTACTGCTTCATACCGATCCATCGTGGCAGGATAAGGTTCGTGAAATAACGCAGGGTCACGGAGTGCATTTCGCCATTGATGGTATCGGCGGAACCATGCTCTCAGCCACACTGGGCGTGGTCCGCCCATTTGGTATGGTTGCGAGTATGGGGCAGCCGGCCGGCCCCATTCCTGCCGTTCCGGTGGAGGATTTAGGTTTCAGGCGATCGATTGCACTGATGCGGCCAAGTTCACTAGCCTATGCGGACGATGCCGGGCTTTACCGTCAGGGAACGACGGACCTGATGGCAGCCTTACAGCAGGGGCTGATCAATCCCGTCGGTGCAGAATTCCCGCTGACAGAAGCCTGGCAGGCGCATGCCAGCCTTGAGTCTGGACGCACGACGGGCAGCGTAATACTGACCGTCTGAAGCTCACCGGGTAACAGCTGAATTCTGCTGTTACCCGCTTGTTTTATCCCGTTCGGAGATTGCGGCGAGATGCGCAACCAGCCCTGATGACGAAAAAATCACCGTTGCTGATGTTCATCGCGGTTTCTCGCTGCTATAGTCTTTAGTATGTTGTAACTAATGGAGACTGTAATGAGCCGTTATGATGCTGTTGATCAACTTCATCACTGCGTGGCCGAACTGGAGCAGGCGCTGGCAGCCCTTCAGCAACAGCTGCTGACTCTGCGTCTGCTGGCCGCACGCGTCTTTGAACTACCGGAAGTAGAGAAAGGAAAGGAGCATGACCCGCTGACGCAGGTCGCCGTTGAGCAGCTTACCGGGTCCCGCGCGCTTGAGCGGGCGCTGGCACATTACCGCCGCCTGTTTATGCAGCACCAGTCGGAAAAGCTCAGCACCAAAGCCGCCGTGCGTCTGCCCGGCGCAGTCTGTTTAGAGGCGGACGGCGCGCAGTCTGCCCTGCTCCACCAGCAGGTAGCCGGTATTAATCAGCTGAAACAGCGCCTGGAACAGATTATTACCGTTGAGTCCGGCCTGCCGAGTGAAGAACGTTTTGAGTTTGTGCATCGCCATCTGCGCGGGCTGATTACCCTGAATGCTTACCGTTCGCTGACCCTGCTGGATGCACCGGATTCCGTGCGTTTCGGCTGGGCAAACAAACATATTATTAAGAATGTCAGCCGTGACGACATGCTGGCAACGCTGCAAAAAAGCCTCAAAGCCGGGCGCGCCGTGGCCCCCTGGACGCGTGAACAGTGGGCGGAACGCGTGGCCGATGAGATTGAAGCCGTGAAATCACTGCCTGACGGAGCGGCGCTGAAGATCAAGCGCCCGGTGAAGGTGCAGCCTATTGCCCGCGTCTGGAACAGTCGCGATCAAAAACAGACCCAGCTGGCCTGCCCTTCTCCGCTACTGGTGCTGTGCCCGGATGCCAGCAGCGTACCGAAACTGGGGGAACTGCTGAACTACGATGCGGCGGGCGTCACGCATCGCTATAAACCCGATGCTCAGCCGCTGTTTTTGCTGATCCCGCGTCTGCATCTCTATACCGACCGGCTGGTATAAAAGATAAAAGACGGGCCGACCGCAAAAATGGCCGGCCCGGACATAAAGGTTAACTGGCGTTAAACCTTCATGCTGCCCACCATCTCTTCCGGACGAACCCAGGCGTCAAACTCCTCTTCCGTCAGGTAGCCCAGCTTCAGCGCCGAGCCTTTCAGCGTCAGCCCTTCTTTATGTGCCTTTTTGGCAATTTCAGCCGCCTTGTCGTAGCCGATATGGGTGTTCAGCGCCGTCACCAGCATCAGCGATTCGTTCAGCAACTGGCTGATACGGTCGCGGTTAGGCTCAATCCCGATAGCACAGTGGTGGTTAAAGCTGTCCATGCCGTCCGCCAGCAGACGCACTGACTGCAGGAAGTTGTGGATCACCATCGGGCGATAAACGTTCAGCTCAAAGTTACCCGACGCGCCGCCGATGTTCACCGCCACATCGTTACCCATCACCTGGCAGCACAGCATGGTCATTGCTTCACACTGCGTCGGGTTCACTTTACCCGGCATAATTGAGCTGCCCGGCTCATTTTCCGGAATGGCAATTTCACCGATGCCGCAGCGCGGGCCGGATGACAGCCAGCGCACATCGTTAGCGATTTTCATCAGCGACGCCGCCAGCCCCTTCAGCGCGCCGTGCGCATGCACCAGCGCATCGCAGGTCGCCAGCGCTTCAAACTTGTTCGGCGCAGTGACAAAGGGCTGTTTCGTCAGTTCTGCCAGCTCCTTAGCGACGCGCACGGCGTACTCGGGATGGGTGTTCAGCCCGGTCCCCACCGCCGTTCCACCCAGCGCCAGCTCGGCGACGTGCGGAATACTCTGCTCAATATGTTTAAGGTTGTGGCTGAGCATCGCCACCCAGCCGGAAATCTCCTGGCCCAGCGTCAGCGGCGTGGCATCCTGCAGGTGAGTACGGCCAATCTTGACGATATCTTTAAAGGCTTCGGCTTTGTCGCTCAGCGTTTTTTGCAGCACTTTCAGCTGAGGGATCAGATGCTGCTGCACCGCCACCACCGCCGCCACATGCATGGCGGTCGGGAACACGTCATTGGAGCTCTGGCTCTTGTTAACGTCATCATTCGGATGTACCAGACGAGCCATGCCGCGCTCGCCGCCGAGAATTTCACTGGCGCGGTTAGCCAGTACCTCATTCATGTTCATATTGGTTTGTGTACCGGAACCGGTCTGCCAGATGGCCAGCGGGAACTCACCCTGATGCTGGTTGGCGAGCACTTCATCAGCGGCTTTGATGATGGCACCGCTGCGGTCATCCGGTAACAGGCCAAGGTCATTGTTGACTTTGGCAGCGGCACGTTTAGTCAGCGCCAGTGCGTACACCAGTTCAACCGGCATCTTTTCCGTGGAGATACGAAAGTGCTCCAGCGAGCGCTGCGTCTGCGCCCCCCAAAGTTTATCGGCTGGAACATCAATCGGTCCCATTGAGTCTTTTTCAACGCGGTTGGCAGCCATTCCTGTCTCCTTTGTACAAACATATGATTTAATGGCGCGGTTAGCCCGGCAAGGCGGGCAAAAGCGCGGCAGTAGTCTGACATATACAGGGTTACGATTATGCGACTCATTCGCGTTTATTGCATCCCGATTGTTTTACCAGTGTAGTTTTCTGTTTTAATACTGCCAGTAACCAGTGAGTGACCAGGGAGACAGGATGCAAAAGTTAATCAATTCGCTGCAGAATTATGCGTGGGGCAGCAAAACCGCTTTGACGGAACTGTATGGCATTGCCAATCCGTCGCAGCAGCCAATGGCTGAATTATGGATGGGAGCGCACCCGAAAAGCCCGTCGAAGGTGCTGATTAACGGTGAGCCGCACTCGCTGCGCGAACTGATTGATGGCGACAAAACCGGCCTGCTCGGCGCGGCGGTAGCCGAACGTTTTGGTGAGCTGCCGTTTCTGTTTAAGGTGCTGTGTGCCGAACAGCCCTTATCGATTCAGGTCCACCCCAGTAAGTCTGCTGCAGAAGCAGGCTATGCGCGTGAGAATCAAGCCGGGATCCCGCTTGATGCCGCCACGCGCAACTACAAAGACGCCAACCACAAGCCCGAACTGGTCTATGCCCTGACGCCGTTTAAAGCGATTAACGGTTTCCGCCCGCTGTCTGACATCGTCTCACTGCTGGAACCCGTGGCAGGCGCGCATCCGGCTATTGCTCATTTTCTCAATCATCCCGGCGAGTCAACGCTCTCTGCGCTGTTTGCTGCCCTGCTCTCCATGCAGGGTGAAGAGAAGGCGCTGGCGCTGGATATCCTGCGCGCTGCCCTTGCCCGTCAGTCGGCTGAACCCTGGCTGACTATCGCGGAGACGGCACAGGTCTATCCCGACGACAGCGGCCTGTTTGCCCCGCTGCTGCTCAACGTCATCGTGTTACAGCCGTCGCAGGCGATGTTCCTGTTTGCCGAAACCCCGCACGCCTATCTTCACGGCGTCGCGCTGGAGGTGATGGCCAATTCCGACAATGTGTTGCGTGCCGGACTGACGCCAAAGTATATCGACGTGCCGGAGCTGCTGGCCAACCTGCGCTTTGATTCCCGCGCAGCAGAAACCCTGCTGACCACACCGCACCAGCAGGGCAGCACGCTTAATTTCCCGATCCCGGTAGAGGATTTTTCCTTTGCCATACATACTCTCAACGCCCGGCCGCTCACCGTCAGCCAGCAGAGTGCTGCCATTTTGTTCTGCATTGAGGGTCAGGCCGTCGTGAACTGTGGTGAGCAGACGCTGTCATTAGAGGCGGGGGAATCTGCCTTTATCAGCGCCAGCGAGTCGCCGCTGACGATCGCCGGCCAGGGCCGTGTGGCCAGGGTATTCAACGAACTCTGAATTGCGGCTGACGCCACGGGCCAGAATTGCTAAGATTATCCATTAATTACTAAAAAACGCCGTCAGGCGTTTTTTATCGCCAAAGGGCAACCTGCAGGAGCCGAACAGGTTTTCCTGAGTGAGTGAACATTAAAAGGACGCTATAACCGATGAAAAAAACAAAGATTGCTGTGGGTGTGGTTGTTGCCCTGGGCGTAGTCTGGACTGCGGGTGCCTGGTTTACCGGTAAGCAGATAGAAAAAAACATGGATCACGTCGTTCAGCAGGCTAACGCGCAGATTCAGAATACCGCCCCGGAAAGCCGTCTGAAGTTAAGCTATCAGGATTTTCAGCGCGGTATCTTCAGCAGCCATGCGCGCTTTGTTCTGCAGTCAAGTTCACAAACCGAAGACAACTCCATTCTGAAACCAGGCCAGAGCATCGTCTTCAGTGAAAACATTGATCACGGCCCTTTCCCTCTGGCGCAGCTGAAAAAATTCAATCTGGTGCCAAGCATGGCGTCGGTCCACACCGAGCTGGAAAATACCGAGGCGGTGAAGAAGCTGTTTGAAATCGCTAAAGGTCAGTCAATCGTGCAGGCTGAAACCCGCATTGGCTACGGCGGCAGCACCGATTCCGACATTACCCTGGTGCCGGCTGATTATACGGATGTGCCGAGCGGTGAGCGTTTTGCTTTCAACGGCGGCACGCTGAAAGTGAGTGCCGACGACAAAGGCGACAACGTTAACTTCAGCGGCGACATCGGTAGCCTGGTTATGGCCGGCAAAAATGAGCTGGGTATGCAGATGATGTTTACCGTTAACGATCTGAAAGTAGATGCCAACACTCACCTCAGCCCGGAAGGACTGCGCATTGGCGATCAGACCATCAATCTGAAGAAGATAACGAGTACCGTGGATGGTAAAGAGGCGATGGTCGCGGAAGGCTTCAACGGTAAGTCTACCTTTGACTCCACTAACAACCGCGTTTCCGGTCAGATTGACTACACCCTCGACAACCTGAAACTTCAGGGTCAGGGCTTCGGCCAGGGCAAACTGGCGATTAAGCTTGACGGCTTTGACGGTAAATCAGTTAAAACCTTCTCAGAAAACTATAACCGTCAGATTCAGGCGTTAAGCAACGATCCGGCGCTGCAGGAAAACATTGAACTGTATCAGCAGCGCGCCAGCGAACTGCTGTCGGCCAACCTTGCCCTGCTGCTGAAGGGCGATCCTTCCGTCAGCATTGCACCGTTAAGCTGGAAAAACGACAAAGGCGAGAGCAGCTTTACCCTCAACGCCCAGTTCAAAGATCCGTCTACCGCTGCGGCTCCACCGCAGAGCCTGGACCAGCAGGTGGACAGCGTACTGAAAACGCTGGATACCAAACTGACTATCTCGATGCCAATGGCGACCGAGATGATGACGCGCGTGGCGATGTCAGAAGGTTACAATCAGGAAGAGGCCACCAAACTGGCCGATCAGCAGGTGAAAGGCCTGGCAGCGATGGGGCAGATGTTTAAACTGACCACGCAGCAGGATAACAACATCACCACCGGCCTGCAGTACAGCACCGGGCAGATCACCATGAACGGTGAAAAAATGTCGCTGGAACAGTTCCTCTCCCGCTATATGCTGGGCGGTGGTGGTGCACCGGAAGGCATGCCACAGTAAGCAGTCAGATGAACAGAGGGGCCGCAGATGCGGCCCCTCTGCTTTACAGCGCCAGCGGATCCGACTGCAGCAGCACATCCCCACCGAAATCAGGCAGCGTATGCTGACGCAGATAGTTGGCAAATGACTGACGTGAATCTGCCGCCTTCCAGTCCGACATTAACTTACCGAGCAGGTCCGTTGATTTGGCCGTCTGCTGTGGTGTAGTCAGGTCAGACTCCAGCGCGCCTTTCAGATACTTCTGCACCCGTGTTGAAGTGGTTGCCGACTGGTCGAGCATGGCAGAGACCAGCGCCCCCTGGCGATACTGCACATCCGTGGTGCTTTGCGCCCGATCGTCAATCCGGGTAAACAGATAGTTTTGCGAGCTGCTGTCGCTGGTCAGATTGAGCGGCAATCCGGCGGTCAGGGCCTTATGGAAACTGGCAGTCAATTGTGACTGCTGTTTCTGGGTGATATGCCGGTTTTGATCGCTGGTTCCCGTCAGCGTGCTGGTCTGGGATACCTGGTATGAGAAAGTATTGACCTCACTCAGGCGCAGCGGGTTAATGGCTGTCGGGGTCTGTGTCACCGAGGCGGTAAAATCAGCCAGCCCGGTGAGCATATTTTTATCGGAGCGCGTCAGCGAAATATAAATCGTTTGCTGACTGCTTTTTGCCGGAGTGGCGCTGTCGCCGTAGTGGCTGTTCAGCGCGGTGAAGGCATCCCTGAACATCGCCATCAGCGTGCTGTCACCCTCACCCCGATTCTGCGCACGGTCAAACTGCTTCAGATACTGACTCAGCGCGCGCTGCTGCTGGCTTTCACTACCCTGGATCGCGCGCTTGCTCATATCCACGCTGATATTCACCGCGCCGAGTGTGCCCGTCGTTTTTACCGATCGCGTATTGCTGTCCGCATGAAAATCCAGCGTCAGCGTATTATCGCCGTCCACTCTCGCTTTCAGATCGACAGAAGTCAGCACGGCGCGGTTAAACTGGGTCAGTGCGCTGAGATCCAGACGCGGCGGCAGACCCGTCAGGCCGTCCATTGCTTTGCGGAAACCTTCTGACAAGGTTTCCAGCGCTCCGCGCTCGGCCTCGCTGAGACTCCCCTTTTTCAGGGTGATCAGAATACCGGATCCGTCACTGGCTTCAGAAAGCTCCACCTGCGCGCCGCTGGCCGTTTTCACACTGAGGGTGCCCTGACTCTCGCTCTGCGCCACCGGCGTGGCTATTCTGCCCAGCGAATAGACCGGCGCGGCGCTTATCACCTGCCCCAGCGTCACCGAGGTAGAGGAGGGAGGGGTCTCCTTTGCTGTCTCAGCTACCGTAGCAGTATTCAGACGGGTTGAGTTAAGCAGCGAGGTATTTGCTAAGAGGTTTCCAACAGAATGAATAACCGTCATTGTTTCAGTTCCCTTGTTTATGCCCTGACGTCACAGTGAGTAAGATCCTACTGATGTTAGTGTCGGCAAATCATCAGAAACCTTTAGCCCTGGCAGGCGCGATGTTGATGGCTGAACCCCCCCATCGCGGCGTTTCCGCCCTCTTCACCGCGTGATTAAGCAGCAGTTGGTCGTCACGAAAGACGCTTGTTGCGCAATTTAGTGGCATAGTTGCGCAATAAGTTTTTATAATGCTCCGCACTTTATTAAAAAAACAGAGAGTGCCGACATGATCGATTCCCAGCTTCCCCTCACAGACATCCATCGCCATCTTGACGGCAATATCCGTGCGCAAACCATCCTTGATTTAGGCCGCGAGTTTAACCTGGCGCTGCCTGCCACCACCCTGGATACCCTGCGTCCACACGTGCAGGTGATTGAGGCCGAGCCAGATCTGGTCAGCTTCCTCAACAAGCTGGACTGGGGCGTAAAAGTGCTGGGTTCACTGGATGCCTGCCGCCGCGTGGCGCAGGAAAACGTCGAAGATGCCGCACGTGCCGGTATTCACTATGCCGAGCTGCGTTTTTCACCGGGCTATATGGCCATGACCCACAACCTGCCGATTGCGGGCGTGGTGGAAGCGGTGGTGGACGGCATTAAAGCCGGCTGTCGTCAGCACAATATTGACGTGCGTCTGATTGGCATTATGAGCCGTACCTTTGGTGAAGAAGCCTGCCTGAACGAACTTAACGGCCTGCTGGCACACCGCGACAGCATCACCGCGCTGGACCTGGCGGGTGACGAACTGGGCTTCCCCGGCAGCCAGTTCCTCAGCCACTTCACCCGCGCGCGCGATGCCGGACTGCGCATCACGGTTCATGCCGGAGAAGCCGCAGGGGCGGAAAGCATCTGGCAGGCCATTCGTGAACTGGGTGCCGAGCGTATCGGCCACGGCGTGAAAGCGGTAGAAGATCCGGCGCTGATGGATTTCATGGCGAAGCACGGTATTGGCGTCGAGTCGTGCCTGACGTCGAATATTCAGACCAGCACCGTGGCCTCCCTGGCGCGCCATCCGCTGAAGACTTTCCTGGAGCACGGTATTCTTGCCACCATTAACACTGACGACCCGGCGGTTCAGGGGATTGAGATTGGCCATGAGTACGCCGTGGCAGCCCCGGCAGCGGGCCTGAGCCTGGCGCAGATGCGTGTGGCGCAGGAGAACGGACTGAAAATTGCATTCCTGAGTGATGCTGAGCGAGCTGCTGTGCGGGCACGCGTTGCGGCGTAATCAATCATGATAGCCGTTTGATTCAGGGCTGGCCGTGCGTTGCGGTCAGCCCGTTTTTCTATTTCAACGACAGGGTCTGACGCTTCGCGGCGGACTGCAAGCCCAGCTCGATCAGTTCCATCACCTGAATCGCCTCTTCTGCTTTCACCGGGTTTTCACCCACGCCGTTCACCGCATCGCGGATTGCCGCATAATAGGCAGGATAGTTGCCAGGGATCGTCAGCAGCGTTTTTTCAACCAACCCCTCGCCTTCTGCCAGCGTCAGCACGCCGTCACGCATGTCGTAACCCCAGTCTTCCTGCGGCGGACGCGCCCCGGATTTCAGACGATCCTCCTGCGGGTCCAGGCCGTATTTCACATAGCTGCCAAGGGTGCCGTGCACCTGATAACGCGGCGACTCAGCGGCCACCAGCATGCTGGCGTGCAATACCACGCGGCGCTGGGGATAGATAAGGGTTGCGTGGAAATAGTCGGTAGTCACCGCGCCCGGACGCAGGTCGGCGGTATCCACGTTGATGGCGACCGGAGAGCCAAACAGCTGAAGCGCCTGGTCAATCACATGCGGACCCAGATCGTACCAGATGCCGCTGCCGGGACCCTGCTGCTCGCGCCAGCGCTGCTGCACCTGCGGGCGGAACCGGTCAAAGTGCGACTCAAAGTAGCGGACGTCGCCCAGCGTGCCTTCCGCCAGCAGGGCTTTCACGGTCAGGAAGTCGCTGTCCCAGCGGCGGTTATGGAATACCGACAGCAACAGCCCTTTAGACTTTGCCAGCGCATCCAGTTCCCGCGCCTGTGACAGTGTCACGGTAAACGGTTTATCGACGACGACGTGCTTTCCGGCGTTAAGTGCCGCTTTCGCCAGTGGGAAGTGGGTATCGTTAGGAGTAGGAATGACGATCAGCTGCAGCGTGGGGTCATCAAACAGCGCCTGAGGGTCAGACACCACCTGCACCGAGGGCCAGTCTGCATGAACTTTGCTGGCGTCACTGCTGGAAACGGCAGCCAGTTCCATTTCGGCAGTACCGGCGATCAGCGGCGCATGGAAAGTTTTGCTGGCGAAGCCATAGCCGACCAGACCAACACGAATTTTATCACTCATTATTATCCCTCTTGTGGTTACCCGTTGATTTAAGACGATCGATGCGGCAACCACAAGGAGGATTAACCCTAAAACTACTCGTTGGCCCGGCGCGGCAAATGCCAGGTTTCCTGGGCAACCAGCGCGTCGTGGGCATCAAGACTGCGGCGGCGGAAATCGCTGGGGCTGACCCCGGCGCGTTTACGGAACACCCGCGAAAAGTAGAGCTGGTCGTCATACCCGACTTCGCGGCCAATACTGGCGATCGGTTCCTGAGTCGTCTGCAACAGCAGCTTGGCGCGGATCACCCGCTGATCTTCACGCCAGCGTAGCAGGTTAACGCCCATCTGCTCGCGGAACAGGTGTGCCAGCCGCGATGGCGACAGGCAGACGTGTCTGGCGACCTCTTCTATTTTTACTTCAGCCGCCAGATTGTTGGTCACGTACTGGCAGGCTTCCACCACGCGGGCGTCACGCACCTGCTGCTGGCTGCGCGGATCCTCCTGCACCGCGCGCAGCAGCAGGCGTTCCAGCAGGTTCATCGCCAGCTCTTCGGCAAAGGGACGCCCGGAGTTATGGGTGTGTTCAATGTTGGCAAACAGGCGGTCAAACTCGCCGCGCAGCGACTCCGGCAGCCGCAGCCGCCCTACGCCCTGAGCTTCATCCTGCCACTCCAGCCAGTCGCTCCAGTAGGCGCGCGGGCGAAAATAGACCCAGCGATGATACCAGCAGTCACTGTCGGGCTGGCGGCCATAGTAGTGCGGCGTTTTCGGCTGGAACAGCAGCAGATCGCCGGGTTCGCAGTCGAAGGCGGCTTCACCGTCAAACACCCGCCCGCGCCCTTTAATGGTCAGATTAAGAATGTAGCCTTTCATGCCGTGCGGGCGATCGATAAAGAAATCGAGCGGCCCCGCCGCGTTAATCGGCGTCAACCCGGCCACCAGCCAGGCGCTGAACGGATATCCTGGCAGTAACGGGTTGGACTGCGCCACCGGCGCCAGACGATGATACATAACGCCTCCTGTCAGACCGCTTTGGCTTTCTGTTTGTAGCGGTCGAAAATCACCGCTGCTAACAATATCAGACCGCGAACCACGTACTGTGAGAAAGGCGATATATTCAGTAAATTCATCGCATTCTCTACCGTTCCGAGGATCAATACCCCGGCGATAACATAAGAGATTTTACCAATGCCGCCCTTGAGGGACACGCCGCCGAGCACACAGGCAGAGATAACAATCAGCTCATAACCCAGCGAGGTCATCGGCTGGCCGCTGGTCATACGCGAAGCCAGAATAATACCCGCCGCCGCTGAGACCAGCCCGGAGAGAATAAAGATGATAATCCGCGTACGTACCACCGGCACTCCGGCGAGGCGCGCCGCTTCCTCATTGCCGCCAATCGCCAGCGTATTGCGGCCAAAGGTGGTTTTATTCAGCAGGAAGGCAAACAGGGCCAGCGTAATTATCGTCAGCCACACCGGCGCAGGCACGCCAAGCCAGCTGGCGTAACCGAGGGCGAAAAAGCGCTCATCTTCAATCCCTACCGCCTTACCGTCAGAGAAGATATAGGCCAGCCCGCGGACGATCTGCATGGTGGCCAGCGTGGTGATTAACGCGTTGATCTTCAGTTTGGCAATCACAAACCCGTTCACAAAGCCGCAGGCAACGCCGAGCACCAGCCCGGCCGCCACGCCAATCCACAGGCTCTCCGTCATGTTGATCACCACCGCGCATACTACCCCGGCACAGGCAATCACCGACGCCACCGACAGGTCAAAATCCCCCGACGCCAGGCAGAACAGCATGCCGCAGGCCACCATGCCGGACATCGACATAGCGAGACCCAGGCCTTTCATGTTGATCAGCGAACCAAAGTTAGGCACAAAGACCAGGCAGGCAATAAACAGCGCGGCAAACACTACCAGCATGCCAAAATTGTCCCAGATGCGGCTCAGACTGAAACGCGACGGCGCGGCGGGTGTTACGGATGAGGTCGTAGACATAGGTTTCTCCTGCATATTCAGGCCACGTGTGTGGCAGGTTTGGCGGTTTTCGGCATCGCCAGGCTCAGCGTCAGCGCTTCTGTGGCGTCGTTATGATCCAGCTCTCCGGCGATTTCACCTTCGCGCATCACCAGGATGCGGTCGGCCAGCCCCATGACTTCGGGCAAATCGCTGGAGGCAAACAGCACGGCGATACCCTGCTCTGCCAGCGCGTAGATCAGCTGATAAATTTCGTTTTTAGCCCCAACGTCAATGCCCCGCGTCGGTTCATCCAGCAGGATCACTTTCATCTCTTCAGACAGCCAGCGGCCGAGGATCGCCTTCTGCTGGTTGCCGCCGGACAGGTTCATAATCAGCTGGTCAGCCGAGGGGGTTTTGATATTCAGCGAACGGATGTGTACTCCGGCGTTGCTGGCTTCCCAGCCTTTATTAATCAGGCAGCCTGCCGTCAGGTTGTTACGGCGGGCGCTGATGTTGATATTGTCGCGCACCGAGTGCACCGGGATGATACCGTCAGCTTTACGGTCCTCCGGGCACAGCATGATCCCGGCACGGATGGCTTCAATCGGCTCCCTGATGGTGAGCGGTTTGCCGTCAAGACTCAGCTCACCGCTGATAAGGCGCGTGGCACCAAACAGCCCTTTCATCAGTTCACTGCGCCCGGCCCCGACCAGGCCAAACAGCCCGACAATTTCCCCGGCGCGCACGCTGAATGACACCGGGCTGCGCACCCCTCTGGCATGCACGTTGTTCAGCTGCAGGCGAACCTCACCCTGCGCGCGCGGGCGGTAGCCGTAGATATCGCCGATATCTCTCCCGACCATCGCCTGCACCAGCTGATCATTGCCGGTGGTGGTCATATCGGTGAAGGTGCGCACATAGCGGCCATCTTTAAATACCGTGATGGCATCGCTGAGGGCAAAGATCTCCTCCATGCGGTGAGAGACATACAGCACCACGCGTCCGTCAGCCCGCAGCTGGCGGATAACCCGGAACAGCTGATCGATTTCACGCGCAGACAGCGAGCTGGTCGGTTCATCAAAGGCGATCACCTGAGCATTGCGCGTCAGCGCTTTGGCGATCTCCACCATCTGCCACTGACCGAGAGAGAGATACTTCAGGGGAAGATCCGGGTCAACATCCATACCCAGGGTTTTCAGCTGACGCGCGGCTTCGCTGCGCAGACGGGAACGGTTGACCAGCCCGCCGCGCTGCGGTAGCTGACCTAAGAAGATGTTTTCTGCCACCGACATTTCCGGCACCAGATGGAGTTCCTGATAAATGATGGCCACCCCGGCGTTGAGCGCGTCGGTGGTATTCTGGAAGTTGACCGGCTGGCCCTGCAGGCGGATTTCGCCGCCGCTCGCCTGGTAGCTTCCGCTGAGAATTTTTAACAGCGTCGATTTGCCCGCGCCATTTTCGCCCATCAGGGCATGCACTTCCCCTGCATAACAGTCAAAACTGATGTCCTGCAGCGCTTTGACGCCGGGAAAGGTTTTACTGATACCGTGAAAACTCAGATACGGCGGTTGCGAGGTCATGGTGTCTCCTGCATTTGGGACGTCTGTTACGGGCGGACCGGAAAAAAGGTCCGCCCCTACGAATACCGGGGCATGCCGTTTCGGGCGGTCCGGAAAAAAAGGTCCGCCCCTACGAATATCAGGGCATACCGTTTCGGGCGGACCGGAAAAAAAGGTCCGCCCCTACGAATACCGGGGCATACCGTTTCGGGCGGTCCGGAAAAAAAGGTCCGCCCCTACGAATACCGGGGCATGCCGTTTCGGGTGGACCGGAAAAAAGGTCCGCCCCTACGAATACCGGGGCATGCCGTTTCGGGTGGACCGAAAAAAAGGTCCGCCCCTACGAATACCGGGGCATACCGTTTCGGGTGGACCGGAAAAAAAGGTCCGCCCCTACGAATACCGGGGCATGCCGTTTCGGGCGGACCGGATAAAGGTCCGCCCCTTCGCCAGTGCCTTACATCAGGCCTTTTTTCGCCAGTTCAGCTTTGAAGTTATCGCGGGTAATCAGTACCACATCGGTGACCTCGGTGAATTTGGCAGGCTCAACCCCTTTGGTGACCCAGTCGTGCAGCATCTGGATACTGCGATAGCCGTGAACGTCCGGGCTTGGCAGCAGAGAACCATAGAAGCCGGTCGCCTTGCCTTTGGAGAGCTCGCTGACCGCATCCACACCGTTAATACCGATGCCTACCACGTTAGCCGCCTTGAAGCCCTGACCTTCGGTGGCACGCACGCCGCCGAGCACGGTGTTGTCGTTCATGCCGACGATCAGCCAGTTTTTCACCTCAGGATGCTGAACCAGCAGAGAGTTACCGGCGTCAAATGCACCGGGAATATCGTTGGATTTCGTCGGGACCTGGTAAATCTGTTTTTCCGGGAACCCGGCCGCTTTCAGCGCCTCAATGGAGCCACCGGTGCGGCGGCGGGCAGTGTCCAGCTCATTGGCCGTAATCGCCATCACGGCGGTGGTTTTCACGTCCCAGCCACGTTTCTGCATCTCTTTATACAGCTCCTGCCCCTGACGCTCGCCAATTTTGGTGGCGGCCATCATCACCAGCGGCACGGTGTCCATCGGCTTTCCTTTTGCCGTCACGAACTGGTCGTCAACGGCGATCACTTTCAGCCCGTAGCTGCGTGCTTTGGCCACAATCGCCGAACCGAGTTTCGGATCGGGCGTACAGATGACGAAGCCTTTTGCTCCGCTGGCGGCCAGACTGTCGATAGCATTCAGGGTTTTCTCACCGTCCGGCACGGCGATTTTAATTACCTCAAAGCCGAGATCTTTACCGGCCTTGTCAGCGAATTTCCATTCCGTCTGGAACCAGGGCTCTTCCGGCTGTTTCACCAGGAAACCCAGCTTCATGGATTCCGCCATAGCGGATTGTGACATAACAGCAGCAAGGCCAATCGCGGCCAGCGCTTTAGTGAATTTGTGCATGAGGCTCTCCGGCTCAGTGCCCGCCTGAGGCGGGATTATGTAAACGGTAACAATCGGTTGTAGGAAAATTTAAAAGCTTCTAAACAACACCTTACCTGAGCACTGACGTCATAACAGTGGCGGTAGTGCGCTAGTTTTACCCGCAAGTAAATGGAAATTTGTAGAGCGCTATCACACCCTGAAATTACAGTCGTTTTGTCCATCTATTCAGCAAATTTAACCGATACGCAACATTTGAAGCCCATCACATTCCCGTACCTGATGACAGGAAAGTACATATATGCAGCCAGCCGCACCTAACCACTCCGCCGCCATGTTTCCAGGATAGAGGAACATTAAAAAAGTCTGTTCTGAACATTACGGAGAGCAACTATGCAAAAGGGTGCGATTACCCTCGGTCTGGATTTCGGCAGCGACTCGGTGCGGGCGCTGGCGGTAGAGTGCGCCAGCGGTCGCGAGCTGTACAAGCAGGTGGTGGCTTATCCGCGCTGGAAAACCGGACGCTTCTGCGATCCGTCCCACAACCAGTTCCGCCATCATCCCCAGGACTATATTGATGCGCTGGAGCAGGCTATTCGTGACGTTGTCACTAAAATGACGCCTGAGCAGCGCCAAAACGTGGTCGGCATCGGGGTGGATTCCACCGGGTCAACCCCGGCGCCCATCGATCGCGAAGGTCGGGTGCTGGCGCTGCGGCCTGAATTTGCCGACAACCCGAATGCCATGTTCGTGCTGTGGAAAGACCATACCGCCATTGAAGAGGCGGAAGCCATTACCCGGCTGTGCCACAGCGGCGAGTACCAGGATTATTCGCGCTTTATCGGCGGTATTTACTCCTCAGAATGGTTCTGGGCGAAAATTCTGCATATCAGCCGCAACGATGCGGCGGTGCGTGAAGCGGCGGTTTCCTGGGTAGAGCTGTGCGACTGGGTGCCGGCGCTGCTGAGCGGCACTACGGCCCCGGCCGACCTGAAACGCGGGCGCTGTGCGGCGGGTCATAAGTCGCTCTGGCACCCGCTGTGGCAGGGGCTTCCCGACGCGCAGTTCCTTAATGCTCTCGATCCGCTGCTGACCTCGGACCTCGACCACCCGATGTTCAGCGACACCTGGACTGCCGATGTGCCGGTAGGCCAGCTGAGTGCCGAATGGGCGCAGCGCCTGGGGCTGCCGGGTCAGGTGACCCTTTCCGGCGGTGCATTCGACTGCCATATGGGTGCCGTCGGTGCCGGAGCGCAGCCGTATACGCTGGTGAAAGTGATTGGTACGTCCACCTGCGACATTCTGATTGCCGACGCTGACCGCGTGGCTGACCGCGCTATCAAAGGGATCTGCGGTCAGGTGGACGGCAGCGTGGTGCCGGGAATGATTGGGCTGGAGGCCGGGCAGTCAGCCTTTGGCGATATGTATGCCTGGTTCAGCCGCCTGCTGAGCTGGCCTCTGGTGCAGGCGGCGCAGCAGCAGCCGGAACTGAAAACCCAGCTGGAAGCCATTCAGCAGGGATTACTGGAACAATTAACGGCCTCATGGGCTGCCGATCCACAGCTCGACCACCTTCCGGTGGTACTTGACTGGTTTAACGGCCGCCGCACCCCGTTTGCTAACCAGCGTCTGAAAGGGGTGATCACCGACCTTAACCTCGGCACCGACGCCCCGACGCTGTTCGGCGGTTTTATCGCCGCCACTGCCTTTGGTGCCCGCGCCATTATGGAGTGCTTCGAACAACAGGATATCCCGGTACAGCAGGTGCTGGCGCTTGGCGGTATTGCGCGTAAATCACCGGCGATTATGCAGGTGTGCTGTGACGTGATGAATCGTCCGCTGGATATCGTCGCCTCCGACGAGTGCTGTGCGCTGGGCGCTGCCATCTTTGCCGCCGTTGCCGCTGGGGTCTATGCCGATATTCCGTCGGCGCAGGCGCAGATGGCCAGCCCGCTGGACCAGACCCTGCAACCCGATCCGGCGCGCGTCGCCCGCTTCCAGCAGCTTTATCAGCGTTATCTTCAATGGTGTGAACTGGCGGAACCGCAGTTTGCTCCACAACCCTCATCAGTCAGTTAAGGAATCGTTTTATGACACAGTTAAACGCCCGCAGCGTATGGTTTGTGATTGGTACACAGCATCTGTACGGTGCGGAAACCCTGCGCCAGGTCGAGCAGCACGGTCAGCAGGTGGTGGATGGCCTCAACCGTGCGGGCATTCTGCCCTTCCCGCTGCACCTGAAGCCACTGGTGAAAACGCCCGATGAAGCGCTGTCGCTGTGCCGTGAGGCCAATCATGACCAGAGCTGTCTGGGCATCATCACCTGGCTGCACACCTTCTCCCCGGCCAAAATGTGGATCGGCGGCCTGTCGATTCTGAATAAGCCACTGTTACAGTTCCATACTCAGTTCAACGCGGAGATCCCGTGGGACAGCATGGATATGGACTTTATGAACCTGAATCAGACCGCACACGGCGGCCGTGAGTTCGGCTTTATCGGCGCGCGCATGCGTCTGCCGCATCAGGTGATCACCGGCCACTGGCAGGATCAGCGCTCACAGCAGCGCATCAGCCAGTGGATGCGCGGTGCCGCCGCCCTGCAGGCCAGCCAGCAGCTCAAGGTCGCGCGCTTTGGCGACAACATGCGCGAGGTGGCAGTGACCGAAGGCGATAAAGTAGCGGCGCAAATTCAGTTCGGTTATGCCGTTAACGGCTGGGGCGTGGGTGACCTGGTGGAGGTAATCAACCAGGTCAGCGACGGCGACGTGAACGCGCTGGTCGATGAGTATGAGAGCAGCTACGAATTCAGCGCTGCGGCGGCCGTCAACGGCGACAAACGCCAGAACGTACTGGATGCCGCCCGTATTGAGCTGGGGATCAAGCGTTTCCTCGACGGCGAAGGCTGCCGGGCCTTCACCACTAACTTCCAGACCCTGCACGGCATGACGCAGCTGCCGGGCCTGGCGGTACAGCGCCTGATGCAGCAGGGCTATGGTTTTGCCGGTGAAGGTGACTGGAAAACCGCCGCGCTGCTGCACGTATTTAAGGTCATGGCGGGAGATTTACCGGGTGGCACCTCGTTTATGGAGGATTACACCTACCATTTTGCACCGGGTAACGACCTGGTGCTGGGCTCACACATGCTGGAAGTGTGCCCGACCATTGCGCGTGAAGCCAAACCGCTGCTGGATGTCCAGGCGCTGGGCATTGGCGGCAAAGCCGATCCGGCCCGTCTGATCTTCTCCGCCCCGGCGGGACGCGCGGTGAATGCCAGCGTGATTGATATGGGCGACCGTTTCCGCCTGCTGGTTAACGTGGTGGATGCCATTGAACAGCCTCAGGCGCTGCCAAAGCTGCCGGTGGCCCGCGCCCTGTGGCGCGCCCAGCCATCGCTTGCTACCGCATCCGAAGCCTGGATCCTCGGCGGTGGTGCTCACCACACCGTGTTCAGCCAGGCGCTGACGGTGGAAGATATGCGTCTGTATGCCGAGCTGAACGGAATTGAAGTGCTGGTTATCGATGAAGAGACCACCCTGCACGGCTTCCGCGACGCCCTGCGCTGGAATGAAGCGTACTATCGCCTGAATCAGCGTTAATATCCTTATTCTGAGAACAGTAAGGGCGGACCAGGAAAGGGTCCGCCTTACCGCCTGCCAGATTCCCTCCTGCCGCCCCCTCACCCTGTTTAAATATCTGCTGGTCACTCCGGCCAGGTTATAGAGACCACTCAAGCCGATAGCTGAAAACCCTGTGATTTTTGGGGAATGATAATGTGCAGAGCATTGTCTCCTGCGAGACCTCCGCGCTGTAACCAGCGGTAGTGACTATCGGATGCATGGGGGTGCTGTTTGCCGAGAAGACGACCACCGGCGGCGAGGATTTTGCGAGTACGCGTGGCGTTATCTGCAACAGCATGATGTTTAATCCCGCTGCCACAGGCAGGTTAGCGCAGAGGGCGACCCTTGTTGGCTCGCCCCTTGCGTCACACTTTTATGATATCAACCGTTTCACCGGCGCATTCTGCTGGCGGTCCCACATCACCGTCAGCAGGCGCTGTAGCGCGATAAAGGCAAACAGCAGTATGCCAATCGCAATCTTGGTCCACCACGAACTCAGGGTGCCATCGAAGTTGATCCATGTCTGGATCAGCCCCTGTATCAGCACGCCGAACAGGGTTCCCAGTACGGTGCCAACCCCACCGGACAGCAGCGTACCGCCAATCACTACGGATGCAATCGCATCCAGCTCCACGCCCATCCCGGCCAGCGCATAGCCCGCAGAGGTATAGATGGAGAACACGATGCCTGCCAGCGTCGCCAGCCCGGAAGACAGCATGTAAATGCGCACCGTGGTGCTGCGGGTGGAAATCCCCATCAGCTGCGCCGAGGTGGCATTGCCGCCAATAGCGTAGACCTGATTACCAAAGCGGCTGCGGTGTGCAAGTAAAATTCCCAGCGCCACCACCGCCAGCATAATCACCGCCAGCAGGCTGAGACGCCCGCCGCCGGGGATTTTCCACGCCATTGAGGACAGCGTGGCGTACAGGGTATGATCGATCGGTAACGAGCTTTCTGCTACCAGATAGCTACAGCCGCGCAGGAAAAACATCCCGGCGAGGGTAATGATAAATGCCGGGATCTTCAGGGCATCAATCAGCCAGCCCATAAATGCCCCGAATGCGGTGCCCAGCGACATCGCCAGCGCAAAGGCCAGCCACGGATCAACGTGAAAGTCGCCGATTAATCGTGCGAGGAACACGCCGGTAAAGGCAATCACCGCCCCGACCGACAGGTCGATACCGCCGGAGAGGATAACAAAGGTCATGCCGACGGCGATGATGCCGAGGAACGCATTATCCGTCAGGATATTGGCAATCACCCTGGTTGAGGCAAACCCCGGAAACTGGCTGAGGCAGAACAGATAACCCGCTACAAACACCAGCAGGGTGATCATTAACGGCAGATGACGTTTAATCACGGCGGTGCCCTCTTTTAAACAGTTGGATAAAGCGCGGGGATTGCAGCAGCAGTACCAGCATCACCACCACCGCTTTGACGACCTGATTCAGCTCAGGTGGGAAACCGGACAGCAGGATCCCGGTATTCATCGCCTGAATAATCAGCGCGCCAATCAGCGACAGCAGTAGATTAAAGCGACCGCCCATCAGCGATGCCCCGCCGATCACCACCGCCAGGATAGCATCCAGTTCCAGCCACAGGCCGGCGTTATTGGCATCGGCACCGCGAATATCCGCAGCAACAATCAGCCCGGCAACGGCGGCACACAGCCCGCTGAGCACATAGGTACTCATGACCACCAGCCAGCCGTTAACACCCGCATTGCGCGCCGCGCGCAGATTAATGCCCACCGCTTCAATAAACATGCCGAGTGCAGTTTTTCGCGTCAGCAGCCAGACCAGCAGCGCCAGGGCGACCGTTATCCACACCGGAACCGGCAGCAGGAGCAGCGTGCCGCTGCCAAGCCGCGCCAGCGCATCGCTGTCGAAGGTCACAATCTGCCCCTGGGTAATCAGCTGGGCAATGCCGCGCCCCGCCACCATCAGGATCAGGGTGGCGACAAACGGCTGGATCTTCAGCAGTGACACCAGCACGCCGTTCCACAGCCCGCAGAGCAGACCGCTGCCCAGCGTCACCAGAATAATCACCGGCAGGCTGTGCCCGGCGACAGTCATCGTAGCCGCCGTGGCCCCGGCAATCGCCATCACCGCGCCGACCGACAGGTCGATGCCGCCAGTGGCAATCACCAGCGTCATGCCTATCGCCAGAATGGCCACCGGCGCAGCGCGGTTGAGAATATCAATCGGGCTGCCGAACAGCCGTCCGTCCTGCAGGTGAACAGCAAAAAAGTTGTTGGCAACCAGACTGTCAATCAGCAGCACCAGCAGCAGTGCGCCAATCTGGGGCAGCCCCGGCGGCAGTTTTCGTTTTAACATCGGTGGTTTCCCCGTCATCAAATGCGATTCAGGCATGTTGCTCCCCTCCCGCCGCAATCGCGTTAACGATGGCGGCAACGGACAACTCTTCGAGTGGGATTTCGGCCACCTGCTGACGATCGCGCAGGATCACCACGCGATCGGCGTAGCCGACCAGCTCCTCCAGCTCTGAGGAGATCACCAGCAGCGCCAGGCCGTCGGCGCACAGCGTTTCAATCAGACGAATGATCTCCGCGTGCGCCCCGACGTCGATACCGCGCGTCGGTTCATCCAGAATCAGGAACTGCGGTTTCGTCACCAGCCAGCGCGACAGCAGCACCTTCTGCTGATTGCCGCCGGAGAGCAGCTCAACCGCCTGTTCAGCATCCGGGGTACGGATGCCCAGGCTTTTGATAAAGCGGTCGGCCACCTGCTGCTGTTCACGCTTCGGAATGGGTCGCAGCCAGCCGCGCTGAGCCTGGAGCGCCAGAATTATATTCTCGCGCACCGAGGCGGCACCGATAATGCCGTCGGTTTTACGGTCTTCCGGGCAGAAACCCATGCCGAGGCGCGATGCCTGAGCCGGAGAGCGAATGGTCTGAGGTTTTCCCTTGATGAAGGCGCGGCCGCTGTCGGCGCGTTTAATGCCGAACAGCAGTTCCGCCGTTTCTGTCCGTCCTGAACCGAGCAGCCCCGCCAGCCCGACGGCCTCCCCCGGACGCACGCTGAGGCTGAAGGGTTCGATGGTGCCCTTCTTGCCGTAATCTTTAAACTCCACTACCGGCTGGTTGCTTTTCAGCGTACTGCCCGCCCGTTGCAGCGCGGTTTCCAGCAGCTCGCGCCCCAGCATCAGTTTGATCAGTTCAATCTGCGGCAGCGTGCGGGTGTCACGCGTGGCAATAAACTGCCCGTTGCGCAGCACGGTTATGCGGTCGGTGATACGGTAAACCTGGTCGAGGAAGTGAGTGACGAACACCAGGCTCATGCCTCTGGCCTTCAGCTGTTCCATCAGGGTAAACAGCATGGTCACTTCACTGGCATCCAGACTGGCGGTCGGTTCATCGAGGATCAGCACTTTAGCCGACAGATCGACGGCGCGGCAGATGGCGATAATCTGCTGCATCGCCACTGAATACTGCCCCAGCGGACGGGTGACATCCAGTTCGAAGCCATAGTCAGCCAGCAGCTTTATCGCCCGCTGATTAAGGGTTTTACGGTCGATCAGGCCGAAGCGTTTTGGCTCACGGCCAATAAACAGGTTGTCGGCAACCGACATATTAGGCAGCAGGTTCACTTCCTGATAAACCGTGCCGATACCCAACCGCTGGGCTTCTGCGGTGTTGCGCGGATTAATCGTCTGACCGGCCAGCATCAGTGTACCGGCATCGCGCTGGTAAACGCCGGTAAGCACCTTGATGAGCGTAGATTTTCCCGCTCCGTTTTCCCCCAGCAGCGCCATGATTTCGCCGGGGCGAAGGTCAAACGAGACATTATCCAGCGCCCGGACGCCGGGAAAGGATTTACTGACGTTGCTGATACTCAGCAACGCAGGCGTTGGGGTTTCGATGGTCATACACGTGCCTCAGGCAAGAATTTAACCGCCCCGCTGGGGGGCGGCGCGGGGATCAGTAACCCATTCCTTTTTTGGTATCTAACTGGGCCTGCGCATCGGCTGGCAGGTACAGTCTGGTTTCTGTTTTGATGATTTTTGGCGGCATGGTGCCGTCTTTTTTCAGTTTTTCCAGCGCATCAAACGCCGGGCCGGCCATATTCGGCGTCAGCTCGACGTTAGCGTTAGCTTCACCGGCCAGCATCGCTTTATAGATGTCCGGCACACCATCAATCGACCCGGTTAAAATATCTTTACCCGGTTTGAGACCCGCTTCTTTGATCGCCTGAATGGCACCAATCGCCATATCATCGTTGTGCGCGTAAACCATGCAGATATTTTTGCCGTTGTTTTCTGCCTTGATGAAGCTTTCCATGACTTCTTTACCCTTGCTGCGGGTAAAGTCGCCGGACTGCGAACGGATGACTTTAATATTCGGGGTATTGGCAATAGCTTCAGCAAAGCCTTTTTTACGGTCAATGGCCACGCTGGCACCGACGGTGCCCTGCAGCTCAACCACGTTACACGGCTTGCCCGCCTGATGTTTCACCAGCCAGTCGCCGATCAGCTTGCCTTCATAGACGTTATCTGCCGTCACCACTGCCTGATAGAGGGATTTGTCTTTGACTACGATGGCGCGGTCCAGCAGGAACACCGGAATTTTGGCATCTTTCGCTTCAGAGAGCACCGGCTCCCAGCCCGTCTGAACGACCGGCGCAATAAAGATCGCATCAACGCCCTGGGCGATAAAGGAGCGTACCGCCTTGATCTGGTTCTCCTGTTTTTGCTGGCCATCGGCGATTTTTAGCGTAATGCCGCGCTTCTGTGCCTCACTTTTTGCCACGCTGGTTTCTGCTGCGCGCCAGCCAGATTCAGAGCCAACCTGTGAGAACCCGACGGTCATTGATTCGGCCAGCGCAGGTGCAGACAGGCTGGCGCCGATAAGGGTGGATAAGAGTAAACGCTTCCACATGATCATTATTCCTCTGAAGGGATTTTATCGTATAGGGTTAAGAGCCACATAAGCCTGGCCTATTCACCGAAAAACATTTACGACAATGCTCACAAAATTCAACAAATCAAAGAGGTTACGCTATCAGAGCCGATCGTTTACCCGGTAGGTCATATGGAAAAAACACGCATAAGGTGCCAAAAGAAGGTTAAATAACTGTAATAAACAGAAGCGTTTGCGCCAGATGCATTTGGAAGCGATTACAGCACCGCGTGAAGTTCTGCCATACTGCGCGTCCTTTTACTGGCCCGGAGTAAAAATGATAACTGTGAGCTGTGGCACAGTTTAATCTGGAGGCTTTGCCGGTCCTCTTCCGCTTTTCTGTCGCGAAAGCGAGGGAACTCAGCGCAGTATGTTTAAGACCAAAGGGAGTTAAACAGGCAATATCTCATCAGCACAGAGAATAATCTTAAAAAATGTGTGCTTTTCTGACGTGACCTGCTGAATTGTCTGATTTTAATGGCGACACAACGGATGGTTGTAGATTCTTTTTTACAGAATAATATACTACGTGATTTCCTGTTCTGTAGCTGGATGGCGACAATGACCGTTCATGATTATCTGTTAAAATTTCGTAAAGTTAATTCACTGGAATCGCTGGAAAAACTTTTCGATCATCTGAACTATTCCCTGAATAACGATGCTGAAATTATTCTGATGTACCGTGCGGCCGATCATCGCCGCGCTGAACTGGCCTCCGGTGGGCGTCTGTTTGACCTCGGCTGCGTGCCGAAAACGGTTTGGCACTACGTCGTCTGACCTGACAGCAGGTTATCGCCCTGATGACCTGACGCGCGATATTCCGTATAATCCAGCTCCATCACGCGTGTCGCTTGCAAGCGCTGCGCTTTTGCCATTCAGGGCTGAAAAAAGGACACTATGTGACTGTTAATTCGAAACCGCGCCTCGGCGGCTGGCTGATGGTGCCGCTGGCCTGGCTGATTGTCACGTTGCTGGCTTCGGCGCTGGTCATTACCCTGTTAGTTCTGCGCCCGGTACCGATGAGCGCCCCGCAGCCGGTGCTGCTGCAGTGGGGAGCCTCTCTGGCCACCTCGGCGCTGATGCTGGTCTACACGGCATGGATTACGTGGATTTTCTGCCAGCGCTCTCAGCGCCTGCCGCGCCATTACACTCTCTGGCTGTTACTGAATGTGGTACTGGCAGTGAAGACTTTTGTCTACTCTCCGGTTTCCGATAATCTGGCGTTGCGCACGTTACTGTTCGCCCTGCTGGCGGCCAGTATTCTGGTGCCTTATTTCAAGCGTTCTCAGCGGGTTAAAACCACGTTTATCGCCCCCTGATGCTGAAAAAAACGTCAAAAATTTAATCCTGAGTGCGCTATTAAACGCCGCCTCTGCCGGGGCGGTTGTGGTCAGGCACGCAATGCCTGATAATAGGCCGCTTTTTTTCATTTTTCAGGCGTATCAATGACCGAATACCTGCTTCTTTTTATTGGCACAGTGCTGGTGAACAACTTCGTGTTGGTGAAGTTTCTCGGCCTCTGTCCCTTTATGGGCGTTTCCAAAAAACTGGAAACGGCAATTGGCATGGGACTCGCCACCACATTCGTCATCACCCTGGCCTCAATCTGCGCCTGGCTGGTGAATCACCTGATCCTGCTGCCGCTGGATCTCGTCTATCTGCGCACCATGGCTTACATCCTGGTGATCGCCGTTGTTGTGCAGTTCACCGAGATGGTGGTGCGCAAAACCAGCCCCGATCTTTATCGCCTGCTGGGCATTTTTCTGCCGCTGATCACCACCAACTGCGCGGTGCTTGGCGTGCCGCTGTTAAGCGTCAATCTTAACCATACTTTCCTGCAGGCCGCGCTATACGGCTTCAGTGCTTCACTGGGTTTCTCGCTGGTGATGGTGTTGTTCGCCGGTATCCGTGAGCGCCTGGTGCTGGCCGACGTCCCTGCACCGTTTAAAGGGTCTTCGATTGCGCTGGTGACTGCGGGCCTGATGGCGCTGGCCTTTATGGGCTTTACCGGGTTGGTCAAATTCTGATGAGTGCCATCTGGATTGCAATTGCCGTATTAAGTGCCCTCAGCCTGATTTTTGGTGGCCTGCTGGGTTATGCCTCCCGTCGCTTCAGGGTGGAAGAAGACCCGATTGTTGAACAGATAGACGCGATCCTGCCACAGAGCCAGTGCGGCCAGTGCGGTTACCCTGGCTGCCGCCCGTATGCGGATGCGGTGGGGAACAACGGTGAGATGATCAACAAATGTGCGCCCGGCGGCGAGCAGACAATGCTCAAGCTGGCGGCACTGCTTAATGTCGATCCTCAGCCGCTGGGCGATGAAATGCCTGCCGAGCCTGAGCGCAAAGTGGCGTGGATTGACGAAGCTAACTGCATCGGCTGCACCAAATGCATTCAGGCCTGTCCGGTTGATGCCATTGTCGGCGCCACGCGGGCAATGCACACCGTATTAAGCGATGTCTGTACCGGCTGCGACCTCTGCGTCGCCCCCTGCCCGACCGACTGCATTGAAATGCGTCCGGTCGCTGCCACCACTGCCAACTGGAAGTGGGATCTGAATACCATCCCGGTCCGGGTCATTCCTGTAGAAAGTCATGTTTAATCTGCTTAGTTATTTTAAAAAAGATCGGCTCTGGGATTTCGACGGGGGGATTCATCCTCCGGAGATGAAAACTCAGTCTAACGGCACGCCCCTGCGCGAGCTGCCTTTACCGGCGCAGTTTATTCTGCCGCTGAAGCAGCATATCGGCCATGAGGGTGAGCTGGCCGTGCGCCCCGGCGATAAGGTGTTGCGCGGGCAGCCGCTGACCTTTGGCCGTGGCCGCATGCTGCCGATCCACGCGCCCACCTCCGGCACCGTGACCAAAATTGCCCCACACATGACAGCCCACCCTTCGGCGCTGGCAGAAATGTGCCTGTTTATCACCCCGGACGGCGAAGACCGCTGGGTAGAGAAGCACCCGCTGAAGGAGTATCGCAGCGTGGAGCGCGGCGAACTGGTGGCCGCTATTCATCAGGCTGGCGTCGCCGGACTTGGCGGTGCCGGTTTCCCGACGGCGACCAAACTGCAGGGCGGGCTGCGCGGGGTCAATACCCTGATTATCAACGCCGCCGAGTGTGAGCCCTATATTACTGCCGATGACCGTCTGATGCAGGACTGTGCCGACGAGGTGCTGGAAGGCAGCCGTATCCTGGCCTTTATCCTGCAGGCAGACCGGGTATTAATCGGCATTGAAGATAACAAACCGCAGGCGATTGCGGCGCTGAAAACGGCGCTGGGCAGCGCCTCGGATCTGCAAATTCGCGTTATTCCAACTAAATATCCGTCCGGCGGTGCCAAACAGCTGACGAAAATTCTCACCGGGAAGGAAGTGCCGCACGGCGGTCGTTCGACCGATATCGGCGTGCTGATGCAGAACGTGGGTACGGCGTTTGCCGTCAAGCGGGCGATTATCGATGGCGAAGCGCTGACGGAACGCGTGGTGACCGTCACCGGAGAGTCCGTTGCCCGGCCCGGCAACGTCTGGGCACGGCTGGGTACGCCGATCAGCCATCTGCTGCAGCAGGCCAGTTTTACGCCCGGCGCACAGCAGATGGTGGTAATGGGCGGCCCGCTGATGGGCTTTACCCTGCCGACGCTGGATGTGCCGGTGGTGAAGATCACCAACTGCATCCTGGCTCCTGCCGCCAGCGAAATGGGTCAGAACGAAGCGGAACAAAACTGCATCCGCTGCAGCGCCTGTGCCGATGCCTGTCCGGCCGCGCTGTTGCCGCAGCAGCTCTACTGGTACAGCCGGGGCGGCGACCACGATAAGGCGCGTGAGCATAATATTGCCGACTGTATTGAGTGCGGGGCCTGTGCCTATGTCTGCCCCAGTAATATTCCACTGGTACAGTACTACCGTCAGGAAAAAGCGGAGATCCAGGCTATTGACCTGGAGGCTGAGCGCAATACCCTGGCGAAGGCCCGTTTTGAAGCGCGCCAGCAGCGTCTTGAGCGCGAGAAAGCGGCGCGCGATGCGAAACACCAGCAGGCGAAACGCAGCGTGGCTACCCGTGATGCCGACGCGATCGCGGCGGCACGCGAGAGAGTGAAAGCGAAACAGAGTGACGCCACAACGCCGGAAGCCGCCGATCGGGCCACGAAGCAGGCACAGCGTGAGGCCCGCCAGGCGGAAGCCCGCGCCCGTCAGGCTGAAGAGCAGGCCGCCAGCGAACCGGTCACCCGCCAGAGCGCCGATCCGCGCAAGGCCGCCGTTGAAGCCGCCATTGCCCGTGCTAAAGCGAAGAAAGCCCAGGTCAGCGATGCGGCGCCAGCCCCTGCCTCTACCGACGCACCGGACCCGCGCAAAGCCGCCGTCGAAGCGGCGATTGCCCGCGCGAAAGCGAAGAAAGCCGCCCAGGCCGCAGCCACGGCTCCTGAGCCGCAGGAAACCGCTGCCGCTGAACCGGCCGTCGATGCACGTAAGGCCGCCGTTGAAGCCGCCATCGCCCGCGCGAAAGCGAAGAAAGCCGCTCAGGCCGCCGCCACGGTTCCTGAGCCGCAGGAAACCGCTGCCGCTGAACCGGCCGTCGATGCACGTAAGGCCGCAATTGACGCCGCCATCGCCCGTGCGAAAGCGAAGAAAGCCGCCCAGGCGACAGAACAACAGACTGACCGTTCAGCAGCGCCTGACGCTGCGGATGATGCACGTAAAGCGGCGGTGGCAGCAGCCATTGCGCGCGTGAAAGCGCGTAAATCGCAGCAGCCTTCAACGCAAGAGGATTAAATGGCTTTTCGCATAGCAAGTTCGCCTTATACCCATAACCGCCGCAGCACCAGCACCATTATGCTGCTGGTGCTGCTTGCTGCCGTTCCCGGCATGGCGGCGCAGTGGTACTACTTTGGCTGGGGCAATCTGATTCAGGTGCTGATTGCCGCCGTGGCGGCGCTGGGTGCCGAAGCGGCAATACTGCGCCTGCGCAAGCTGCCGCTGGCAGAGACGCTGAAAGATAACTCCGCCCTGCTTACCGCCCTGTTGCTCGGCATCAGCATTCCTTCGCTGGCACCGTGGTGGATGATCGTTATCGGTACGCTGTTTGCCGTGATTATTTCCAAACACCTGTACGGAGGCCTGGGGCAGAATCCGTTCAACCCGGCGATGGTCGGCTATGTGGTGCTGCTGATCTCCTTCCCGGTACAGATGACCAGCTGGCTGCCGCCGGACAGTTTACAGGGCATCACCCCAGGCTTTGGCGATACGCTGAGCATGATCTTCCATTTCCATACGCTGGACGGTCACACCATGCAGCAGTTGCAGGTGGGCATTGACGGTATCAGCCAGGCGACGCCGCTGGATAATTTTAAAACCGGGCTACGCGCCGGGCACAGCGCAGAGCAGCTGCTGGCACAGCCGATCTACAGCGGTGTGCTGGCTGCCCCTGGCTGGCAGTGGGTTAATGTCGGTTTTCTGCTGGGCGGACTCTTCCTGCTCTCTACGCGCAGCATCCGCTGGCATATTCCGGTCGCTATGCTGGTCTCGCTGGCGTTCTGCGCCACGCTGGGCTGGCTGATTTCGCCGCAAAGCCTGGTCTCGCCGACGATTCACCTGCTGTCAGGCGCCACCATGCTTGGGGCCTTCTTTATCGCCACCGATCCGGTTACAGCCTCTACCACCAACAAAGGGCGGCTGCTGTACGGCGCGCTGATTGGCCTGCTGGTGTGGTTGATTCGCAGTTTCGGCGGCTACCCGGACGGCGTGGCGTTTGCCGTGCTGCTGGCCAATATCTGCGTACCGCTGATCGATTACTACACGCAGCCACGGGTTTATGGCCACCGGAAGGATAAATAATGCTGGATGCAATTCGTAAAAACGGCGTCACGCTGGCCGTCTTCGCCGCCATCACCACCGGACTGACGGCGGTGGTCAATACGGTGACCAAACCGACAATCGCTCATCAGACCGCGCTACAGCAAAAGGTGCTGCTGGACCAGGTGGTGCCCCCGGAGCTGTACGACAATCACATTCAGCAGGAGTGTTATATCGTGACCAATCCGGCGCTGGGCAACGGTAACCCGCACCATCTTTATCTGGCGCGCAAAGGGGATAAACCGGTCGCGGTAGCGATTGAAACCACCGCTCCTGACGGCTACTCCGGGAATATTCAGATGATTGTCGGTGCCAGCTTTGACGGTAAAGTTTACGGTACGCGCGTGGTGGAGCATCATGAAACGCCGGGGCTGGGCGACAAGATCGAGCTGCGCATTTCTGACTGGATCAACAGCTTCAACGGCAGAAAAGTAAACGGCCCTAACGACAGCCAGTTTGCGGTGAAAAAAGATGGCGGGACGTTTGACCAGTTTACCGGTGCCACGATTACGCCGCGTGCCGTGGTGAATGCGGTTAAACGCACAACGCTGTATATTGAAACCTTACCGGGGCAGTTGTCCTCGCTGCCCACCTGTGGAGATGCCAATGAGTGAAGCAAAAACCCTGCTGGTCGGCGGGCTGTGGAAGAATAACTCGGCGCTGGTCCAGCTGCTGGGGCTGTGCCCGCTGCTGGCCGTCACCTCAACCGCGACCAATGCCCTCGGACTCGGACTTGCGACCACGCTGGTGCTGACCTGCACTAACAGTGCGATTTCCCTGTCGCGCCGCTGGGTGCCCTCTGAGATTCGTATCCCAATTTACGTGATGATCATCGCCGCCGTGGTGAGCTGCGTGCAGATGCTGATCAATGCTTACGCTTACGGCCTTTATCAGTCGCTGGGGATCTTTATCCCGCTGATCGTCACCAACTGCATTGTGGTCGGGCGCGCCGAAGCGGTAGCATCGAAAAGCAGCGTCCCGCTGTCGGCGCTGGACGGCATGGCTATCGGGCTGGGGGCCACCAGCGTGATGGTGGTGCTGGGCGCGATACGCGAAATTATCGGCAATGGCACCATCTTCAACGGTGCTGACCTGCTGCTCGGACCCTGGGCCAAAGCTATGCGCATTGAAGTCGTCCACTTTGACTCCCCGATGCTGCTGGCGATGCTGCCGCCGGGGGCGTTTATCGGCCTGGGCATGCTGCTGGCCGCGAAATACCTGATTGATAATAAAATGAAACAGCGTGCCGCCCTGAAAGCCGAAACTGAAGCGCAGGCGCTGCCGCAAGGGAAAGCAGGTGTGCTGTGAATAAGGACAAACGTCAGGAAATTTTGACCCGGCTGCGCGACAACAATCCGCACCCCACCACCGAACTGATGTTCACCTCCCCATTTGAACTGCTGATATCGGTACTGCTCTCTGCTCAGGCGACCGACGTCAGCGTCAATAAGGCCACGGCAAAACTCTATCCGGTCGCCAATACCCCTGCGGCTGTCCTGGCACTGGGCGTGGATGGGGTAAAAGAGTACATCAAGACCATCGGCCTGTTTAACAGCAAGGCAGAGAACGTAATAAAGACCTGCCGCATTCTGCTGGAGCAGCACGGCGGCGAGGTGCCGGAAAGCCGGGAAGCGCTGGAGGCCCTGCCGGGCGTCGGGCGCAAAACCGCCAATGTGGTGCTGAATACCGCCTTTGGCTGGCCGACCATTGCGGTAGATACGCATATTTTCCGCGTCTGCAACCGTACCCGTTTTGCGCCGGGGAAAAACGTTGAGCAGGTGGAGGAAAAACTGCTGAAGGTGGTGCCAAAAGAGTTTAAGGTTGACTGCCACCACTGGCTTATCCTGCACGGCCGCTACACCTGTATTGCGCGTAAACCGCGCTGCGGCTCCTGTCTGATTGAAGATTTATGCGAATTTGATGCTAAAGTAGATGAGTAGGCGGGGAAACGCCGCCTGCCACAACAATAACTTTTATCCTTTTTAATGGCAGCCTGTCGCCGCCATTATTCAGAACAGAGAATTTGCTATGCAACATATCATTGAAGGTTTTCTAAACTTCCAGAAAGACATTTTCCCACACCAGAAAGAGTTATTCCGCAGCCTTGCGTCAAGTCAGAATCCTAAAGCGTTGTTTATCTCCTGCTCCGACAGTCGTCTGGTGCCGGAACTGGTTACCCAGCAGGAACCGGGACAGCTCTTCGTGATCCGCAATGCCGGAAACATCGTCCCGTCCTTCGGCCCTGAGCCGGGCGGCGTATCGGCGACTATCGAATATGCCGTGATGGCACTGGGCGTGACGGATATCGTGATTTGCGGCCACTCTAACTGCGGTGCGATGAAGGCTATCGCCACCTGTCAGTGCCTGGACGCGATGCCCGCGGTCGGACACTGGCTGAAGTTTTCTGACGCAGCAAAAGCGGTGGTCGAGAAGAAGACCTATGCCAGCGAAGAGGAAAAAGTGAATGCGATGGTGCAGGAAAATGTCATTGCGCAGTTGAACAATATTAAAACGCACCCTTCCGTTGCGGTGGGCCTGCGTAATAATGCGCTGCGTCTGCACGGCTGGGTGTATGACATTGAAAGCGGAGCCATTCGGGCGCTGGATAAAGACAGCAAAGAATTTGTGCTGCTGTCAGAAAATCCGACCGTCTGCTTCGAATAGAACCCTGTTAGCGGGGCGACCGAAAGGTCGCCCCGCCAGGCCCGTATACGTTAACGGGTCAGCTTATAGTATTCCGCTTCTGACAACGGCAGCGGCGCTTTGCCGCGGATGGCGTCAGAAATTTTCTCCGCGATCATCACCGTCGGCGCATTCAGGTTACCGGTGGTGATCTGCGGCATGATGGAGGCATCCACCACGCGCAGGTTGTTGATACCATGCACTCGCCCTTCTGCATCCACCACGGCCATCTCATCGGTTCCCATGGCGCAGCTGCCGCACGGGTGATAGGCGGTTTCCGCATGCTCCCGGATGAAAGCATCGATCTCTTCATCACTCTGCACATGGATCCCCGGCTGTAGCTCCTCACCGCAGTACTCAGCCAGCGCTGGCTGGCGCATTATCTCTCGCGTCAGACGCACCGCGTTACGGAATTCCACCCAGTCGCGCTCTTCAGACATGTAGTTGAAGAAGATCGACGGTGCCGCATACGGATGTTTAGACGTCAGCTTAATGCGCCCCCGGCTCATCGAACGCATCGGCCCGACGTGCGCCTGGAAGCCATGCTGTTTCACAGGGCTGCTGCCGTTGTAGTTGATCGCCACCGGCAGGAAATGGTATTGCAGATCCGGCCAGTCGGGCTGGTCATCACTGCGGATAAAACCGCCCGCTTCGAACTGGTTGCTGGCACCCACGCCGGTTCCGTTGAACAGCCATTCAGCACCGATAGCCGGCTGATTCCACCACTGCAACGCCGGGTAAAGGCTGACCGGTTTCTTACAGCCGTACTGCATATAGACTTCCAGGTGGTCCTGTAAGTTACGCCCCACGCCCGGCAGCGCGTGGACAACCTCGATATCCAGTTCGCGCAGCCACTCTTCAGGGCCGACGCCGGAACGTTGCAGGATCTGCGGTGAGTTAATCGCACCGGCACACAGCAGCACTTCACGGCGCGCTTCGGCCTGCTCCTGCTTGCCGTTGCGCAGCCAGGTGACGCCGCTGGCGGTTTTGCCGTCAAACAGAATACGGTCGGTCTGAGCGTGGGTGACAATCGTCAGGTTAGGGCGCTGTTTCGCCACGTCCAGATAGCCGCGTGCCGTGCTGGAACGACGGCCCTGCGCCGTGACGGTGCGGTCCATCGGGCCAAACCCGTCCTGACGGTAACCATTCAGGTCATCCGTCTCATGATGCCCGGCCTGCGTTGCCGCATCAATAAAGGCGCGGTACAGCGGGTTATTCCCCTTCTTCGGCGTGGTAACGCTGAGGTAGCCATCGCCACCGTGCCAGTCGTTTTCACCAATATCGCGCTTTTCAGCACGACGGAAGTAAGGCAGGCAGTTGAGATAGGACCAGTTTTCCAGCCCCGGCTTGCTCGCCCAGTTGTCGTAGTCCATGGCGTTGCCACGGATGTAGCACATGCCGTTGATCAGTGATGAACCACCCAGGCCTTTACCCCGACCACACTCCATGCGGCGGTTGTCCATGTGCGGCTCAGGATCGGTTTCAAATGCCCAGTTGTAGCGCTTCCCCTGCAGCGGATAAGCCAAAGCGGCTGGCATTTGGGTACGGAAGTCCCAGCGGTGATCTTTGCCGCCTGCTTCCAGTAACAGTACCGATACGTCAGCATCCTCAGTCAGACGGGTTGCCAGCACGTTGCCTGCTGAACCCGCACCAATAATGATATAGTCAAATTTCTGCATTAAACCTCCGGAAAGACTGCCGCGACGCGCACGCCGCGGCGAAAAATCAGAATGCGGACGGGTAGTCGCCCATCTCAATCAGAATAGATTTGGTTCTGGTGTAATGGTGCAGAGTTTCCAGGCCGTTTTCGCGCCCGACACCAGACTGCTTGTAGCCACCGACCGGCATCGGTGCCGGTGATTCACCCCAGCTGTTGACCCAGCAGATCCCGGCTTCCATCTGATGGATCACGCGGTGGGCACGGTTGAGCGAGGTGGTGAAAATACCTGCGGCCAGACCGTATTCGGTATCATTGGCGCGACGAATCACTTCTTCTTCATCGTCAAACGCCAGGATGCTCATCACCGGGCCAAAAATCTCTTCGCGCACAATGCGCATTTCGTCGGTGCAGTCGGTGAATACCGTTGGCTCTACGTAACACCCTTTAGCCAGTGCGCCCGAGGTAATACGTGAACCGCCTGCCAGCAGACGTGCCCCTTCCTGCTTGCCGATCTCCAGATAGGAAACCACTTTCTGACAGTGCTCTTCGCTGACCAGCGGACCAAAGTTCACCGCCGGGTCAGTCGGATCGCCGCAGTGAATACCGGCCATCTTCTCCTGCAGGCGTTTTTCAAAGGCCGGCAGCAGCGAACGCTGAACAAACACCCGCGTCCCGTTGGTACACACCTGGCCGCTGCTGTAGAAGTTCGCCATCATGGCGCCATCAACCGCACGCTCCAGATCGGCATCGTCAAAGACCACCAGCGGTGATTTCCCGCCCAGCTCCATAGTCACTGACTTCAGGTTAGCCAGCGCTGCATCGGCCATCACGCGTTTACCGGTGTTCACTTCACCGGTAAAGGAGACTTTGGCAATGCCGTGGTGCTGGCTCAGACCCTGGCCGACCGCAGCCGCACCCTGCACCACGTTGAAGACGCCGTCCGGCAGCCCGGCTTCGCTGAAGATTTTAGCCAGCGCCAGCGCGCTGAGCGGAGTCACTTCACTCGGCTTGAAAATCATCGCATTGCCGGTGGCCAGCGCGGGGGCGCTTTTCCACAGGGCGATCTGGATAGGATAGTTCCAGGCTCCAATACCGGCGCAGACGCCCAGCGGTTCGCGGCGGGTATAGACCAGCGCACTGTCACGCAGCGGGATAGACTCCCCTTCTACCGCTACGGCCATCCCGGCGTAATATTCGAGTACATCCGCGCCCGTCACAATATCGACCGCAGACGTTTCGCTAATCGGTTTACCGGTATCGGCCGTTTCCAGCTCCGCCAGCGTCTGATTGCGTTCGCGCAGCAGCGCTACAGCCTTCAGCAGGACGCGGCTGCGTTCCACAGGCGTATAACTCCGCCAGATTTTTTGCCCGGCGTGCGCGGAGGCGACAGCGTCATCAATATCCTGCTGGCTGGCGGCGGTGATTTCGGCCAGCACTTCGCCATTGGCAGGATTAACGGTAGTGAACAGTTCGCCATTACCGGCAACTTCGCGTCCGTTGATGTATAAACCTTGGCGTTTCATATCGGCCATGTCTCCTCCTTTCAGGGGGTAGGTGCGCTGTTTAGCCACAGCGCAAGATTTTGATAACAAAGCATGCGGGCCTGCTCCAGGCCCTTTTCCATCGGCTGAGGGGCCAGCGTCATCCGCAGCCACACGCCGTCGATCATCGCCGCCAGACTGGCTCCGGCAGCACGGGCCTCAGTTTCTGGCAGAACACGACGAAAATGCGCCGTCAGGTTGGAATAAAGGCGCCGGTCGTTCATGCGCTGCAGGCGGTGCAGATCCGGCTGGTGCAGGCTGTTCGCCCAGAATACCAGCCAGGTTTTCAGCACCGGTGCGGCAATCTGCGTGACATCAAAATTACCGTCAATAATGGCACGAATCTGTGCAGCCGGGTCGGGAGCTGCCTTCTGGCGATGATGCTCTAAGGCCACATACAGGTCAGACAGGATCTGCCGCATGCAGGCGTCGAGCAGACCGTTTTTGTCACCAAAGTAGTGACTGACAATCCCGGTTGAGACTCCGGCCTCTTTCGCTATTAATGCCAGGCTGGCGTCTGCCAGCCCTACCCGGTCAATCACTGTCAGCGTCGCGTTAATCAGCTGCGCCTGACGAATCGCCTTCATTCCAATTTTTGGCATGTCTTCATCGGTTTTAGCTATCGAATGAGGGTAATTGTAGTTGTTTTATATTGAACGTTCAATCAATAAAAAAATTCACCCTGGAAACAGTTTCTTTTTAACGTGAATTATCGCGTTTTTTGTGACTTTAATCACACAAAGCCGTTTTAACTGTGATTACGGGCATTCACGCCCCCTAATCACATGATTTATCGCCGTAATTTCCACCTTGTGCAGAAAATATCACTAACAAATTACCACAAGTCAGAATTTACCGTTGCCCGTACTCATCTCAGGATGATTCTCCTTACTCCGGATAAATTTCCCGCAATGTTAAATATTTAAGTCTGAATACCAGGTTGATAGTAGTCATTAAAACCACAAACCAGCAGTATCACTCTCTATAAGGCTACTATTTGCCCAAAAATCGATATTGAAAAAATGCTTGCCTCTGCGCGCACAATCGGCGAGATTATTCCGCGATTTTCCCTTTCTTATAACTATAAGGTGAGCGCACGTCCCGCGTTACACCGACTTATTTCCTGTCTCGAAACAGGTCATGAATTCAGAGGTACAAGTGTCAACTGCAAACAACAAGCCAGAGGCAGTAAGCCTCAATGCATTTAAGCAACCCCGCTCGTTTTATCTGATCTTCTCTATCGAATTATGGGAACGTTTCGGTTATTACGGTCTGCAGGGGATTATGGCGGTCTACCTGGTGAAAATGCTGGGGATGTCCGAAGCACAGTCCATTACGCTGTTCGCCTCCTTCAGCGCGCTGGTGTATGGCCTGGTCGCCGTTGGCGGCTGGCTGGGGGATAAGATCCTCGGCACCAAGCGTGTAATCGTGCTGGGTACGCTGGTGCTGGCGCTGGGCTACGCCCTGGTGGCCTGGTCCGGTCATGACGTCAGTCTGGTGTACATCGGTATGGCGACCATCGCCGTGGGTAACGGCCTGTTTAAGGCGAACCCCTCTTCTCTGCTGTCAACCTGTTATGAAAAAGACGACCCCCGCCTCGACGGTGCGTTCACTATGTATTACATGGCGATCAATATCGGGTCATTCTTCTCTATGCTGGCCACTCCATGGCTGGCGGCAGAGTTTGGCTGGAGCACGGCGTTTGCTCTGTCATTCGTCGGGATGTTGATCACCCTGGTGAACTTTATGTTCTTCCGCAAGTGGGTGAAAAATCACGGGTCGAAAGCCGACTTTGCGCCGCTGAATATCAGCAAGCTGCTGGCGACGCTGGTAGGGATTGTCGTGATGATTACCCTGGCCACCTGGCTGCTGCACAATCAGGACATTGCCCGTCTGGTCCTGGGCGTCATCGCCATCGGTATCGTGCTGGTGTTCGCTAAAGAGACCTTTGCACTGCAGGGCCATGCGCGCCGTAAGATGATTGTGGCTTTCGTCCTGATGGTGCAGGCAATCGTCTTCTTCGTGCTGTACATGCAGATGCCAACCTCGCTGAACTTCTTCGCTATCCGTAACGTTGAGCACAGCATCCTCGGCGTGACCTTCCAGCCAGAGCAGTTCCAGGCGCTGAACCCGTTCTGGATTATGATTTTCAGCCCGCTGCTGGCAGCGCTGTACAACAAGATGGGCGACCGTATGCCGATGCCGCACAAGTTTGCGCTGGGTATGCTGCTGTGTTCCGGAGCCTTCCTGGTACTGCCGCTGGGTGCCTCGCTGGCCAATGAGCTGGGCATCGTGTCGGTCAGCTGGCTGATCCTCAGCTACGCGTTGCAGAGCGTAGGCGAACTGATGATCTCCGGGCTGGGCCTGGCGATGGTGGCACAGCTGGTGCCGCAGCGCCTGATGGGCTTTATTATGGGTTCATGGTTCCTGACGACCGCCGGTGCGGCGATGGTGGCGGGTAAAGTCGCTAACCTGATGGCCGTTCCGGAAAACATTACTGACCCGCTGCAGTCTCTGCACGTGTACGGTGATGTGTTCCTGAAAATCGGTATTGTCACTGGCGTCATTGCGGTGCTGATGATGCTGACCGCGCCGCTGCTTAACCGCATGACGCAGGATGAGTCGCCGGTGCAACAGAAAGCGAATGCCTGATTGTTCACGGCATAATCAAGAGGGCGACAGCATTGTCGCCCTTTTTTTATTCCTCCCGCGTGTCGCGCGTCGAGTCAGCGTATTCCACCTCTCTTCCGGCGGCGGGTAAAAGCTGACGCAGCCGCAGTATATGCTGCGGTGTCACCGTCCAGTAGCGCTCTACTCGCCCTGTTCCCGCCGTTTCCCAGTCAATCTCCGCACGGCCCTGAATATGCAGTGCCGCCCCCTGATGAAAATCCATAATCAACAAGGCACAGCGCGGGTTGAGCAGCAGGTTTCCCAGCGTATTCATATAGCGATTTCCCGTATAATCCGGGATGCATAGCCGCCCCTGACGCAGGGTGATAAAACCCGGCAGACCGCCACGGTGTGAAATATCAGCCCCGCCGCTCTCCTGCTGGCGCTGTGCGTGGCTGGCGACAAAAAAGGTATCCGCCGCGGTAATCAGGTAACGCGCATCGGCATCAAGGGCGTCCAGCGGCTCCACCTGCAGCGTTCGCTGCTGGTCCTGCTGCGGCAGCCAGCGACGCTGGATATACTGCGGACAGTTGCCAAAGCTCTCCTGAACTGCGATCAACAGCCGGTCGCTATCGCAGCGCTCAATCAGGCCATTAACCCGGTTGCGGCGGCGGTTGGAAAGGTCGATTCCCAGGCCACCGAACGCCATGCCCGCCTGCAGTGGGGGCAGATAAGTTAACGCGTCCAGCGCAGACTGCCGCAGGGAAAGATGTCCCTCGTCAGGAGTGTCAATTAACCCGACCGCGCCATGGATAAGACCGGCCACCGGATAACCGTTCTCCCCCGGCAGCGCGAGATAAAAGGTCTGTAACGCCTGGTAAAAATGCCGGTGTTGTTCCGGCATCGTCGTGCTACTGGCGAAGCGGACCCGCTGGTAGCCTGCTTTTTGCTGCGCCAGCTGTTCCCCCTGATGGAACACCGCTACGCTTCTGCTGGCAGAGGGAGCGCCGGCAGCGCGATAAAGCCCGGCAGCGCTGCCACCCGCGCCAGCCAGCCGTTAATTGCCGGAAAGGCGCGCAGTGAGATCCCCCCTTCGGGTGCACAGGCGACGTAGGCATAGCAGGCCAGGTCGGCAATGGTCGCACGCTGCCCCACCAGCCACTGACGGTCACTGAGATGCGCCTCCAGCTGCGGCAGGAACTTCTGCGCCACCGCGACGGCGCTGGCATAGTTTTCCGGGGTATTGAACTGTTTTATCAGACGTGCTGATGCCACTCCGTAACGGATTTCTCCGGCCGCTTTCGCCAGCCACTGGTGCACCTGCACCTCTTCCGCCAGCGCCTGCGGCAGCCAGCCGCTGTCCGGGGCATAGCGTTTCACCAGCCAGATCAGAATGGCATGGCTGTCGCTAATCACCGTGCCGTCATCAACCAGCACCGGCACCTGTCCGTACGGGTTGAGCGCACGGAATTCCGCGCTGTTCCTGAGGTCGGCTCCGGCTTCAATCCACGTAGCGGAAAGGCCCAGCATACTGAGTAACAGCCTGACGCGGTGAACGTGCCCGGACAGTTCGGTGCCATACAGTGTTAATGAACTCATTTTTTATCTCCTGTTTTTTATTCAGCTTACTCTTGCTGAAAACGGAGTAAACGGGCAAAGATAGCAATTCATAATTACGAAATGTGGAATAATCATGGATAAGCTGGATGAGCTGACGGTGTTTGTCGCCGTCGTGCAACAGGGTAGCCTGGCGGCAGCAGCACGCACGCTGCAACGTTCCCCCCCTGCCATCACCCGCGCCCTGTCAGCCCTTGAAAGCCGTTTTGGGGTCAGTCTGGTTGAACGCACCACCCGTCGTCTGTCGCCCACTCCTGCCGGCCTGGCGCTGTTTGAGCGGGCAAAAAGCGTGCTGGATGAGTATCAGCAGGCGCTGCTGAACACCACTCGTCACCAGCTCAGCGGCAGGGTGCGTCTGACCGCGCCGGTGCAGTTTGGCCGTCAGCATATCGCCCCGCTGGTGCTGACGTTCCTCGACCAGTTCCCGGATATTCAGATCGATCTGGTGCTCAGTGACCGCTATCAGGACCTGATTGAACAGGGGCTGGATATGGCGGTACGCATCGGCCAGCTGCGCGACTCCTCACTGGTGGCGACCGAAGTGGGCCAGGTCCATCGCGTGCTGGTCGCCAGCCCTGACTACCTCGCCCGGCACGGCAGCCCGCTGACGCCCGCAGGGCTGGTCGATCACCACCTGATTGCCAGTGCCGCCCCTTCTGCACAGCGGGAGTGGCGCTTTGGTGATGAAGCCCGTCAGGAGCGAGTGCGTATTACGCCGCGGCTGACCGTCAATGAAGTGGAAACACAGCTGATTGCCGCCCGCGCCGGTAAGGGCATCGCCCGCCTGCTCTCCTACCAGACGTATGACGATCTGCAGCGCGGAACGCTGCGCGAGGTGCTGGCAGACTGTCGTCCCCCTTCGGTCCCGGTGCAGCTGGTCGCGCAAAACGTGAAATATATGCCTGCGCGGGTGCGCGCGCTGTGGGATCTGGCGCGTAGCGAGCTGTCCGCGCTGGAAAGCGTGAGTGCGCAGAGTGCGCGCCGGATAAAATAACCGGCAAATAAACCGTCACATTCGATCTGCCTCGCTGACTTTTTCGTCCTTCAGCAGTAAGCTTGATTCTTCGTCGTCATTCAATAAAAGGAGCGAGCCATGAAGCTGTTCTGTAAACCGGGTGCCTGTTCACTGTCACCCCATATTGTGCTGCGCGAATTGGGTCTGGATTTCACCCTGGTTACTGTCGATACCAAAACGAAGAAAACTGAACAGGGTGAGGACTACCTGTTGGTTAATCCCAAAGGACAGGTTCCCGCCCTTCTGCTCGGTGATGGCTCTGTTCTGACGGAAGGGGTCGCCATTGTTCAGTATCTGGCCGACCTGAAGCCCGACCGCCAGCTGCTGGCGCCCTCAGGCAGCCTGACCCGCTACCACACGCTGGAGTGGCTGAACTTTATTGCCACAGAACTGCATAAAGGGTTCAGCCCGCTGTTTCGTCCCACCACGCCGGAAGAGTTTAAAACGCTGGCGCGCGAGCAGCTGGAGCAGAAATTCCACTATGTGAATGCCGAGCTGAAAGAGAAGCAGTGGCTGATGGGGCTGCGTTTTACCGTGGCCGATGCCTACCTGTTTACGGTGACGCGCTGGGCTCATGCGCTGAAGCTGAATCTCAGCGGGCTGGAGGCGTTAAACGAGTGGTTTGAGCGGGTTGCCGCACGCCCGGAAGTTGTTGCCGCGCTGAAGGCGGAAGGGCTGAGCTGACACTCACGGGCAGGGCGCATTCCCTGCCCGTGATAAAAAACTGACGGTTACAGTCGCTCTGCTGCGAAATGCTGCTGCGGCTCGGCGATTGCCTGTTGCGCCGCCACCAGCTGTAATTCGTATTCGCCCATCTGGTGGGTTTTCAGCATCACTTCATAGACCGCGGCGGTGACGTGCTCCAGCGCCTGTTGCAGCGATAAGCCGTGTAGCAGGTCCACCAGCAGCAGGCCGCTGGTCAGGTCACCCACGCCCACCGGCTGACGCACGCCAAAGTCAATCAGCGGCCGGGCGATATGCCAGGCTTCATCCGCGGTGATCAGCAGCATTTCGAAGCGATCGCTGCGGTAGCCCGCCCGCGCCAGATGTTTCACCAGCACCACGCGTGGCCCTCTGGCAATCAGCGCTCGCGCCGCCGCCACGGCCTGAGCAACATCCATCACCGTTTGTCCGCTGAGCATCTCCAGTTCCAGCAGGTTGGGGGCAATAATATCGCTGGCCGGTAATGAGGCGTTGGCATGAAACTCTGCCACGCCCGGAGCCACGATGCAGCCCTTTTCCGGGTGACCCATCACCGGGTCGCAGAAATACCAGGCCTGCGGATTAGCGGCCTTGACCATACGCACAATTTCAAGAATAGCTTCGCCCTGCTCCGCCGATCCAAGATACCCGCTTAATACCGCATCACAGGTTTTCAGTCGGTCGATATCCGCAATGCCACAGGCAATCTCCCTTAAATGACTGGCAGGCATCACCGTCCCGGCCCAGTTTCCGTACTGGGTATGATTTGAAAACTGCACGGTATTCAGCGGCCAGACGTTGGCGCCCAGGCGACGCATCGGAAATTCTGCGGCGCTGTTGCCGGCATGGCCAAATACGGTATGGGACTGGATAGAAAGAATATTTTTCATCGCACTCATCGACCTTTCTTGCCATTAAAAAAGCCGGCGTTAACCGGCTCAGGAGTGGGGCTGTACCCCGTCCGATTGTTTTTATTTCCAGCTGATTAAGCTGTAGTTCTTTTTACCACGGCGCAGCAGCGTGTACCTGCCGTACAGGCGATCGTCGGCACTAAAGGTATATTCCGCATTGGTTTGCAGTTCACCGTTGATGCTGACGGATTTGGCATCGATCAGTTTACGCGCCTGGCCACGGGAAGGAGCCAGCTCCGCGTCCACCAGCGCCTGCTGAAGATCCTGGCCGGATTCCAACTCTACGCCCGGCATGCCGTCCTGCGCCAGCTGTGCCAGATCCTGCTCGGTCAGCTCGCTCAGCGCGCCGGAGAACAGACTCTGGGTGATGCGCTGCGCCGCCACCAGGCCCTCGTCACCGTGCACCAGGCGCGTCACCAGTTCGGCCAGCACATACTGAGCACGCGGCGCTTTTCCGCTGTTTTTATCTTCTTCTTCCAGCGCATTAATCTCGTCAAGGCTCAGGAAGGTAAAGAACTTCAGGAAGCGATAGACATCGGCATCGGCGGTGTTGATCCAGAACTGGTAGAATTTGTAAGGGCTGGTTTTTTTCGCATCCAGCCACACCGCGCCACCTTCGGTTTTACCAAATTTGGTACCGTCAGATTTAGTGATCAAAGGCACCGTCAGGCCAAAGACCTGGTTCTGGTGCAGACGGCGCGTCAGGTCGATACCGGAGGTGATATTACCCCACTGATCGGAACCGCCAATCTGCAGCGCTACGCCGTGACGCTCGTTCAGGCAGGCAAAGTCATAACCCTGCAGCAGGTTATAGGAGAATTCAGTAAAGGAGATGCCCTGATCGTCACGGTTCAGACGCTGTTTAACCGCTTCCTTGTTGATCATCTGGTTCACAGAGAAGTGTTTACCGATGTCACGCAGGAAGGTCAGCACGTTCATGCTGCCGAACCAGTCGTAGTTGTTAGCGGCAATGGCGCTGTTGCTGCCACAGTCAAAGTCGAGGAACGGTGCCACCTGATGACGGATTTTTTCCACCCACTCATTGACGGTATCGCTGGTGTTCAGCTTGCGCTCGGCAGCTTTGAAGCTCGGGTCGCCGATCAGGCCAGTTGCCCCACCGACTAAAGCCACTGGCTTGTGGCCGGCATCCTGAAAGCGCTTCAGGCAGAGCAACGGCACCAGATGCCCCAAATGCAAGCTGTCGGCAGTCGGATCGAAGCCGCAATAGAGCGCGATTGGTCCCTGTGCCAGTCGTTCTGCTAACGCTGCTTCATCCGTTACCTGGGCGACAAGGCCCCGCTCTTGCAATTGTTTGATCAGGTTACTGCTGGCCATCTAAGACTCCATGTAAAAAAGTCTGCACCTAAGCTGGTACACAGCTTTCCGCTGAAGCGCGGAGAGAGAAAAAATAAGGGGTATAGGATAAAGTGCCGGACCGCTGCGATCCAGCACATCGCGGCATTATTTGCGCTTTTACGGTGCCAGGCGGTCAATTTTCCACGCGTCATCTTCACGCTGGTAGAAAAAACGGTCATGAAGGCGGTGAGCGCCCCCCTGCCAGAACTCCATTGAATCAATATTGACCCGGAAGCCGCCCCAGAAACTCGGCAGTGGGATTTCGCCCTGCTGGAACTTTTGTTTCAGTTCAAGGAACTTGCCTTCAAGAATGCCGCGCGCAGAGATGCGACTCGATTGTTTCGACACCCAGGCGCCCAGCTGACTGTCGCGCGGACGACTGTGGAAGTATTTCAGCACTTCCAGCGTCGAAAGGCGCTCAACGCTGCCCAGCACCATGACCTGGCGCTCCAGCATATGCCAAGGGAACAGCAGGCTGATACGCGGATTATTTTCCAGCTGCTGTGCCTTGCGGCTGCCAAGGTTGGTGTAAAACACCATGCCTTTCTGGTCAAACTGCTTTAACAGCACAATTCGCTGGTAGGGCTGGCCCTGTGCATCCACCGTGGCGACGCTCATCGCCGTCGGGTCCGGCAGCTGTGCCTCAACCGCCTGATTCAGCCACTGTTCGAACAGCGTCAGGGGATCGGCTGGAAGGTCCTTGCGGCGCAGGCCGCCACGGGTGTATTCACGCCGCAGATGGGCAATTTGTTGCAGGTGGTCGCTATCGGTCATCGCTCTGGCTTCTAAAGGTTGGGGTTAAGGCATTGTGCGCCGCACCCCATAATAGTTCAATGGCTTAACGGGCTGGCTGCTGCAGCTGACAGTCATTAATGATGATCTTGTTGTTACGTTCAATAAAGGCGCTATCGCCCTTCGACCAGAAGACGTAGCGGTCGTCGCCGTAGCGCGTGCCTGACGCCGCAGGCAGCTGCTTCAGCACCAGCGGTTGCCCGTCGAGGATCAGGCTGACTTCACTCTTGCTGTTATCCAGTTTGACCGTTAACGGCAGCGTGCCGCAGGTATAATGCAGCGTTTTAACCGGCTCCTGAGACGCGGTTTGAAAGTAGCTGCATCCTGAGAGCGTCAGCACCAGTGCTGCGATGTACCCTTTTTTCATGGTTGATTCCTTGCGAGTTGCGGGACGTCTGCACAGGCTAGAACGTCCCCGCCGGTGATGCAATCAGCGAAAAGACCGATTTGCCGGGAATATTGCGCCGATCACGCTGGCTTCTCGCGCACCGGTGACCGACGGCAGGTTGCCCGGCAGACCGCTCAGGGTACGCCATGCCAGCCAGGCAAAAGCCAGCGCCTCCATGTCATCCCCGCTGATACCCGCCTGGTCGGTGCTCATCACTTCCGTCCCGGCTAACTGTGCCGCCAGACGCGCCATCAGCTGCGGGTTATGCCCACCACCACCGCAGACCAGCAGCCGGTCACATCCTCCGCTCAGAAGCACCTGCTGCGCAATCGTGGTCGCCGTCAGTTCCACCAGCGTGGCCTGCACATCCTGCGCAGACAGGCCTGGCCAGGATGACAGCTGTTGCTCCAGCCAGCTCAGATTGAAATATTCCCGGCCGGTGCTTTTCGGTGCGCTGAGAGCAAAGTACGGGTCACTGAGCATCTGCTGCAACAGCGGCCAGACTACGCTGCCTCCGGCCCCCCAGGCTCCGTCTTTATCATAGGGTTTCCCCTGCTGCCGCCAGACCCAGGCATCCAGCAGCATATTGCCAGGCCCGGTATCATAACCGCGCAGCATCTGACCCGGCAGCAGCAGAGAGAGGTTAGCAATACCGCCAATATTCAGGACCATACGGCGCTCGGTGGCATGCATCAGCACGGCATGATGGAAGGCAGGAACCAGCGGTGCCCCCTGCCCGCCCAGCGCCATATCACGCCGCCGGAAGTCACCGACGACGGTGATCCCCGTGGCCGCGGCGATCTGATTGTTATCCCCGATTTGCAGCGTATTCGGCGCATCGCCCTGCGGTTCGTGCCACACGGTCTGGCCGTGGCAGCCAATGGCCGTAATTTCGTCCGCAGACAATCCCTGCTGTTTAAGCAGAGCCAGCACCGCTTCAGCAAACAGACGCCCCAGCCGGGTGTCCAACTGCCCCAGCTCTGACAGCGTCAGCGACTGCCCCTGACAAATCGCCAGGATTTGCTGGCGCAGCGCCTGTGGAATCGGATGGCTGTAGCTGGCCTGCTGCGCCACCATATGTTCGTCGATCACCGCCAGCACCACGTCGATACCATCGAGACTGGTGCCGGACATCACACCGATAAATCGCCCTGATTTCATGCCTTTGCCTTATCCCATCTGCGGGGTGTCAGTTTCATGCTGCCAGCCTGACAAAATAACGGTGGCAATTCTATCGCTTTAGTCATTTTTTACGCTTACGGGTAACACTTTACTTTTTTTAATTGTGATTGAATCCACGTTTAATCACTGGAAGTTATTTTTATGTGTTGCTTTACAAACTATTCGTGAGAAACGCTCGGCTTGTATCTTATAATAGCGTTGTTAACCGCTGTCCGATAACTTGCAGCACTGGCTATACATAGGAGTTTTAATGAAAATGATGCGTTTATTAGTCGTGGCGCTTGCCGGGATAACGCTGGCAGGTTGCGTGAATGACAACACCTTATCCGGTGACGTTTACACTGCCTCCGAAGCTAAGCAGATGCAGACTGTCACCTACGGTACGGTTGTTCATGTCCGTCCGGTGCAGATTCAGGGTGGGGATGACACCAACGTTATCGGTGCTATTGGCGGTGCCGTGCTGGGTGGTTTCCTCGGCAATACCGTTGGTGGCGGTACGGGACGCAGCCTGGCAACAGCCGCAGGTGCAGTAGCCGGTGGGGTTGCAGGTCAGGGCGTTCAGGGTTCTCTGAATAAGAGCCAGGGCGTTGAGCTGGAAATCCGCAGAGATGATGGCAGCAGCATTATCGTGGTACAGAAACAGGCAGCCAGTCGTTTCGCTGCCGGTCAGCGTGTAGCGATGGCCTCCAACGGCCGTGAAGTGACCGTTTCTCCGCGTTAATCACCCGCGTTAACCTGAAAAAAAACCGGCTTTATATGCCGGTTTTTTTTATTCGTCCCTTCCCTGAAGTTCCAGGATGTTTTTTTCCAGCCTGGCAATCAACGTGACCATCTTGTCGATTTCCGGCTGAGAAATGCCGGCCAGGATGTCATCCCGCGTGGCGTCTATCACATGCTCAACCTGAGAGATGATCGGCTCTGCCTGGGCCGTGAGGCCGATGCGTTTCGCACGGCGATCGCTGGAGCAGGTACTGCGCGTGATCAACCCCTTTTCTTCAAGCTGGTCCAGCGTGCGCACCAGCGAAGGCTGTTCAATGCCAATCGCTTTTGCCAGCTGAATCTGGGACTGTTCCGGTGGCAGTTGATGGATGTTATGCAGCGTCACCCAGTGAGTCTGCGTCAGCTCTAACGGTTTCAATCTCTGATCAATTAATGCGCGCCAGATGCGCACTAATCTTGCCAGGTCTGTTCCCAAAGGCGTATCCAATTTCAACTCCTTATAATTAGCTTGCTAGCTATCAAGCATGATTTTAGACTATTCTGCGAGTTTACAGAACAAAATACAAATCCGGCACAGAGATGGAGGTATTGCGTTCCTCGTCACCTGCGAAGCATTGTTCAGAAGGATGTTGTGTGATCGCCTCAATATTGCCTGCGACAAGCCCCATCACCGAACTGGTGTTGGGGTCGTCACTGTTTTTTCCACCGCTGTTTAAGGCCGTTCTGCTCGGATTCTTCCTCTGGCTGTTACTTCATCCGCTACTGCGCGACTGGATGTACTCAGGTGAGATCTGGCACCCCACGCTGCTGGATCTTTCCCTGTTTATTCTCTGCATTGCCGCTTCGCTGGGGCTGTTAATCATCGGGTAACGTCATGAAACTCAGTTCATTAAAATACTTTTCCACGCTGATATTTTTCACCGCCGCCCTGTGTGCGGGCTGGTGGCTGTGGAACTTCTATATGCAGTCTCCGTGGACTCGCGACGGAAAGGTCAGAGCCGAACTGGTCAATATCACTCCGCAGGTTTCCGGCCGTATCGTTCACCTTGATGTCGAAGATAACCAGTTCGTGACCAAAGGCACACGCCTGTTCACGCTGGACGATGAACCCTACCGTATTGCCATACTGAACGCCGAAGCCCAGCTGGCAAAAACGCAGTCGGACCTGGTAAAAGCACAGCATGAGGCAAAACGCCGTCAGAATCTGCCGCGCAATGTGATCTCAGCTGAGGATCTTGATGTTGCTAACCTGACCGTCAAAACCATGGACGCGACAATGAAAGCGGCCAAAGCCGAGCTGGACCGCGCGCGCTGGGACCTGTCGCAAACCGAGGTTTACGCCCCGGCAGACGGCTGGATTAACAATCTTGAGACCCGCATCGGTAACTACGCCACCAGCGGATCGCCGCTGTTTGTGCTGGTCGACAGTCACTCTTTCTATGTGATGGGCTATTTTGAAGAGACCAAACTGCGCCATATCCACACCGGCGCGCGTGCTGACATCACACTGTACAGCGATAACCGTCCGTTAACGGGTGTGGTGCAAAGCATTGGTCGTGCCATTTACGATCAAAGCGTTGAGTCTGACAGCGGGCTGGTGCCGGATATCAAACCCAACGTTCCCTGGGTCAGACTGGCTCAGCGTGTCCCGGTGCGTATTCGTCTCACCGGGCTGCCGCCCAATTCAACCCTGGTCGCCGGAACAACCTGCACGATTTCAATCCGGCAGTGAGGGCAGCATGAACCTGAGCTGGCTGGAGTGGCAGCAACTGCCGTGGGTAAAAGCCACCGCCGGACAGTGGCGCTACGCGTTGCGTAATAGCATTGCCATGTGTCTGGCACTGAGCATTGCCTATGGTCTGCAACTGGATGAGCCTTACTGGGCGATGACTTCTGCGGCAGTCGTCAGCTTCCCCACGGTCGGTGGGGTAATCAGCAAAAGTCTCGGGCGCATCGTCGGCAGTATGCTGGGTGCAACGGCCGCGCTGATGATTGCCGGACATACGCTGGATGAACCCTGGCTGTTTGTGACGGCGATTGCCAGCTGGCTGGCGCTGTGTACCTGGGTGTCGAATCATTATCAGAATAACGTCGCCTACGCTTTTTCTCTGGCCGGTTACACGGCGGCGATTATCGCCTTTACCAGCGTTAATCAGGTCGAGATTGACGGCATCTGGACTATTGCTCAGGCGCGCGTGTGCGAAGTGATCTCCGGCATTCTGTGTGGCGCGCTGATGATGATGATCCTGCCGAGCACATCTGACGGCGACACCCTGATTCATTCGCTGAAAGGGCTGCACAGCAAGCTGCTCGACCACGCCATGCTGTTACTGCAAAAGGATGAGACTGCCACGGTACGCCGTGCGCATGAAAATGTGATTGGTGAAATCCTCACCATGAACCTGCTGCGTATTCAGGCATTCTGGAGCCATTATCGCTTTCGGCGCCAGAATAATGTGCTTAATTACGTCCTGCACCAGCAGCTGCGCCTGACCAGCATTATCTCCAGCCTGCGGCGGATGTTGCTCAACTGGGAAAATCCCCCCGATGAGCTGTTCACGGCAATAAATGCGTTGCTGAGCGCGCTGGCGCGGGGGGAGACAGATAAATATTTACTGGCACGTATCCTGCAACGTGCCGCAGCGAAAAACCCGGCAGATTACCGGCATCACGCTTTCTGGCAACAGCTGCATTACTTCTGCTGGCTTTACCTGAATATTACCCGCTGGCTGCGGCTGTTTGAGCGCGCTGATAGTCATAGCTGGCTGGTGCCGCCGGCCGTGCCCGCGCTGGCACGTGAGTCTGATGGCGCCGAGGCAGGCTGGAATGCGCTGCGCACCTTTGCGGTGATCGTTATCGGGTCTGCTTTCTGGATCACCACCCAGTGGGACGCCGGCAGCTCCGCGCTGACGCTGGCCGCGATAAGCTGCGTTATCTATTCATCCGCCCCCTCACCGGTGAGCAGCATTTCGCTGCTGCTGAAAACGCTGGGGCTACTCTCTCTGTTCACCTTTGTGATGAAATTCGGTGTTATGGTGCAGGTCACGGTACTCTGGCAGTTCCTGATCGTGCTGTTTCCGCTTCTCATCACGCTACAGCTTTTCAAATTACAGCAAAATAAGCGGGCAGCCCTGTGGGGCCAGCTGATAGTTTTTATGGGATCGTTTCTCGCCGTCACCAATCCACCCACTTATGATTACCAGAGTTTTATCAATGATAATCTTGCCAAAATAACTGGCGTAACCTTCGTCTGGCTGGCCTATATGATCCTGCGTCCCAGTTCAGATAAACGCCGCAGCAGACGCCATATCCGCGCTCTGCGCCGCGAGTTTATTGACCAGCTGGGCAGACACCCGCGCCACAGTCTGAATACCTTTGAATCACTGGTGTATCACCGCATCGATCAGCTGAAAAACAGCCGTGACGAGCAGGCGCACCTGTGGCTGATGCGCTGGGGTGTGGTGGTGCTGAACTGCTCGCATATTGCCTGGCGACTGCGCGAATGGAAAACACCCTCGCCTGCGCTGGTGGATATGCGCGATGCCGTCCTGCACGATCTGCAAAATATTATCAGTGAGAGAGGCATTCAGCATGTCTCTCTTAACGAGACGTCAGGCACGTTACAGCAGCGGATTGACCTGCTCAGTGAAGGAGGGCAGCGAGAGGAGATCGAACTGGCGGGAATGATCTGGCGGTTAAACTGCTCGCTGTCGCAGCTGAAACCCGCACCGGTATCCGCGTCTTCACCAGCCTGATTTCAAGCCTGCTGGTGAAGACATTTTACCTGACGTTAAGGCACGTCAAACCCAAGTGACGCTTTACGGATGCGGAACCACTGCTGGCGCGATAGCGTGATATTGACGGCGTTAGCCGCTGCACGCACCCGGTCAATTTTACCGCTGCCAATAATCGGCAGCGGCTTCGACGGCAGTTGCCGTATCCAGGCGTAAATGACCTGTTCGATGTTCTCTGCGCCAACTTCCTGCTGGATCAGAAGCAGTTCGTCGCGCAGCGGCTGGTATTCTTCCCCGGTGAACATGCGTCCACCTGCCAGACATGACCACGCCATCGGCCTGACCCGCATCTGCTGGCACTGGTCCAGCGTCCCGTCCAGCAGCAGAGGCTGGTGTACCGGAGAAATCTCTACCTGATTGGTCACCAGCGTAAACGGCAAGCGCGACTGCAACAGCGAATACTGCATCGGGGTGAAGTTCGAAACACCGAAATGTTTCACCTTGCCACTCTGATGCAGCTGAATAAACGCGCTGGCGACCTCATCAGCATCCATCAACGGGTCCGGGCGGTGGATCAGCAGCAGATCGAGATAATCGGTATTGAAGTAGCGCAGTGAGTTCTCCGCGCTGTGGATAATGTGGGCAGCATCCGTAATGTAATGCCCCAGCGCATGTTCCGGGTTTGCCGTGGTGGCAATACCGCATTTTGTCACCAGCTCCAGACGCTGACGCAGCGAGGGTTGCAGGCGCAGCGCTTTGCCGAATTCCGCCTCACACAGGTAACCGCCGTAAATATCCGCGTGATCCACGGTAGAGATACCCAGTTCAAGGTGCTGCTCGATGAATTCAACCAGCTGCTGCGAAGTCATCCCCCACTCCATCAGCCGCCAGTACCCCATGACCAGCGGCGAGAAAAGGGGTCCCTGTGGGGCGATCTGTTCGCGTTGTAACATCTTCTTATTACTCCCGTTGTTAAAATAGCTGAGCGCATAATACGCCATCATCTCCGGGCAACAACAGGGTCGGGTCAAACACCGGGTTAAAACAGCGTCGGCTGTTCTGGCGCATCCGGCACATCCGGACTCTCCTCACGTCGCTGACGCAGAAAGCGCTGGCGGCACAGGCGCAGGACCTCACGCTTTTGCGCATCGCTGAAACTCATCCAGTTGAAGCGTTCGTCACGACTGCGCAGGCAGCCGCGACAGTATCCGCGATCGTTTACCTGGCAGATCCCCCGGCACGGGCTGGGTACCGGGAAAAACTCTAATTGTTCAGCCACGGCTCCTCCTGTCAGTTCACCCTGCCTTCATTGAAGACGGCTCACATCATGTCTGCAAGCGTGAAGCGGTGATTTTTACTAAAATAGTCGCGTAACGCACGTAAAGCCTGCTGACTTTTCTCCGGCAATACTCTTTCCAGGGTGAGTGCCGTCAGCTTTAACGGCGTGGCGCGCCATTCTGGCAGCAGCACCATCAGCTGCCCGCTGCGCAGCTCTTCCTGGATCTCCTGCAGCGGCTGGAGCGATAACCCCATCCCGGCTACGGTAAAGGCACGCATCACGTTCATGCTGTCGCTGACGATCTGCCCTTCCGCCAGACGCAGCGCCAGCGCACCGTCACGCGGATGGTGAAAATCGATGTGCCGGTGCGCGCCGTGTCCGTGGATCCAGCGATGGGAAGAGAGAGCCTGCGGGGATTCCGGCACGCCATAGCGGCTCAGATAGGCCGGAGCGGCACAAATAACCATCGGCCATTCCGCCAGCGGGTGAGCAATAATACTGGCATCGCTCAGCTGACGGCTGAAGCGCAGCGCGATATCAATGCGGTGTTCAATCATATCCAGCACGTTATCGGTGGCGATGATGCGCAGCTTCAGGCCGGGATGCTGTTGCAACAGCGGTGACAGCGCGCTGCATAGCGGCTGGCCGCCGATACCCACGGTAGCGCTGATACGCAACTCGCCGGTCAGGGTATCGCGCATCTCAGCCAGCCGCCGTTCCGCGGCCTGAGCCTGCATCAGCATCGCTTCACAGCCCGGATAGAATGCGGCACCGGCCTCGGACAACGTGAGCCTGCGGGTAGAACGATGGAGTAACGGCACGCCAACGGCCTGCTCAAGCGCCCGTAAATGCTGGCTGACCGCCGACGGTGAGATGCTAAGACGCCGTGCAGCCGCCGCCAGAGAGCCTTCACTGACCACGGTGGCAAACACCGCCATGCGATTGAGGTTTTCCACTATTCGTTAGTTCCACTTCATTATGAAAGCGTGAATATGCCACTTATCAACCATACTGTTAAGCAGTAAAGTTTAATACACACTTTACAGAGGAATGAACAGATGAAAATTACCGTTATTGGTGCTACCGGTTTTGTCGGTCCTGACGTGGTTAAAGAAGCCCTGGCACGTGGCCATGAAGTAACAGCCATCTCCCGCTCAGGAAAAAATCTTCCTTCCGACCCACACCTGACGCTGGCGACCGGGGACATTCATGACAGCGTCTGGCTGGCTGGCGCGATCAAAGGTCAGGATGCGGTGATCAGCGCCTACAATCCCGGCTGGGCAGAGAGCGATCTGTTTGCAAAATTTACCCAGGGCAGTCAGCAGATCCTCGACGCAATAAAAAGCAGCGGCGTGAAGCGTCTGTTAGTGGTTGGCGGTGCGGGCAGCCTGGAAGTGGCTCCGGGTGTTGAGCTGGTGGATACCGCTGAATTCCCGGCCAATATTAAACCGGGTGCGCTGGGCGCGCGGGCGCTGCGCAATCAGCTGCAGGCCGAAGAGCCAACTCTGGACTGGACCTATCTTTCCCCTGCCGCATTTCTTGAACCGGGTCCGCGTACCGCGCAGTTCCGCCTGGGAACCACGTCGCTGCTGATGGATGGTGACAAACCAGCCTCGGTCAGCGTGGCCGACCTTGCCGTGGCCATCCTTGATGAAATCGAACATCCGCAGCATATTCGCCAACAGTTTACCGTTGGTTACTAATCTGATGGCCCGTCGATGGCGGGCCTGCTACTTATTTTTACCAGGATTAAGGTTTTTCTAAGGTTTTCTGGTTACTCTTTATTAAGATAATTCTTAATGTAGATAACCATGAAATTCCTGAACAAGTTACGTTGTAACGAAATAGCCTTCAATATTTATGCTGCGTTGTTTTTCGCTCTGATCCTTAACGCTATCTTCCTGCTTCGGGCATGGGAAACCATCCCCTATCTCAGCCTGCACGACTATCTTTATGCGGGCACGCTTCCCCTGGTGCTGTTCTGCGCCTTTTTAGTGATCTTTAACGTGCTGGCGCTGCCGTGGCTGCGTAAGCCCCTGCTACTGGTGCTGATCCTCTCCAGCGCTGCCGCCAACTATTTTATGTTCAGTTTCGGCACAGTGATCGATACCAATATGATCCAGAACGTGTTCGAAACCGATCTGCAGGAAGCGGCCTCGCTGTTCAGCGTGAAATATCTGCTGTGGATGCTGCTGCTGGGCGTGCTGCCGGCGGCGATTCTGTTCCTCACCCGCATCGAAAACAACCGGCCATGGTGGATGGGTATCGCCTGGCGCGCCGCGACGTCTCTCGCTGCCATACTGGTGGTGCTGCTGGTTGCCTCGTTGTTCTATAAAGATTACGCCTCGATGATCCGTAACAATAAAGGCCTGGTGAAAATGGTCACCCCGCCTAACGTGGTGAGCAGCATTGGCCACTATGCGGATAATCGCTGGTTTGCCGGGGATCAGTCGCTGGTAAAAATTGGTGAAGATGCCCACAAAGGCCCACTGCTGAAAGACGAGAAAAAGAAGACGCTGGTGATTTTCGTACTGGGAGAAACCGGACGCGCTGAGAACTTCTCTCTCGGCGGCTACGCCCGTGAAACCAACCCGAAACTGAAGCGCGACAACGTCATTTATTATCGCAATGCCACCTCCTGCGGAACGGAAACTGCAATCTCGGTGCCCTGCATGTTTTCCAATATGCCGCGCCAGCAGTATAACGCTAACCTTGCGCATCATCAGGAAGGCCTGCTGGATGTGATGGCTCATGCCGGGGTGAATGTTCTGTGGCGTGAGAATGACGGCGGCTGTAAAGGCGCCTGCGACCGCGTTCCCCATACCGACATGACCAAATGGAATGTCAGCGCGCTGTGCAAAAGTGATTACTGCCTCGATGACGTGCTGCTGCATCGCCTTAACCACTACATCGACAGTGTGAAAGATGATACGGTAATCGTTCTGCATCAGATGGGCAGCCATGGTCCCGCTTACTACCTGCGTTACCCGGCAGAAATGCGCCAGTTTACTCCGACCTGTGACAGCAATCAGATTCAGGACTGCGATCATCAGGCGCTGGTTAATACCTATGACAATACTATCCTGTATACCGACAGCATGCTGGACAGCACCATCAGCCTGCTGAAGTCATACAGTGATAAATTCAATGTGGCGCTGGTTTATCTGTCCGATCACGGTGAATCTCTGGGCGAACATGGCATGTACCTGCACGGCGCACCTTATCTCTTCGCCCCAAGCCAGCAGACACATATTCCCTTTTTACTCTGGATGTCACCGGACTACGCCACGGCGTTTGGCATCGACCAGCAGTGTCTGCGCCAGCAGGCGCAGAGGGATGCCGTCTCGCAGGACAACATTTTTCACACCCTGCTGGGCATGATGAATGTACAGACCCGCGAGTACCAGCCGACGCTGGATATGATCCGATCGTGTCGTAAAAACAGCTAAAGGTTGAAACCGACCGTTCGGTCTAGTACTCTGCTGCGATGAATAAAACGACCCGCTTTGACACACGTGAACATCTTCTCGATACCGGCGAACTGCTGTGCCTGCAGCGCGGCTTTAACGGGATGGGGTTGATCGAGCTGCTGAAACAGGCAGAAGTGCCAAAAGGGTCGTTCTACTACTATTTCCCGTCTAAAGAAGCCTTTGGTGTGACGATGCTCGAGCGTTACTTTGCCCGTTATCACCAGCGGCTTCAGGCGTATCTGGACGATCATCAGGGTAACTCGCGCCAGCGCATGCTTGACTACTATCGGCAGTCGCTGTCGAACTGCCAGGAGAGCAGCTTTGCCGGCTGTCTGTCAGTGAAGTTATCCGCTGAAGTTTGCGACCTCTCTGAGGCGATGCGCAGTGCGTTACATGCGGGTTCTGTGGCGCTGATTGCTACACTGAAGAGCACGCTGGATAAAGCGCAGCAGCAGGAAACGCTGTCCCGCGATATCAACAGCGCGGCCTGTGCGCAGATACTGTACACCTTGTGGCTGGGTGCCAGCCTGCAGAGTAAAATCTGCCGTGACGACACCCCGCTGCAGAATGCCTGTGATGAAATGACACGTATCTTACGTCAAGTATAAAAAAAACACCTTTACTAGCCGACCGGTCTACCAGGAGTAAGTTATGAAACTGAACACGCTGTTTACCCCGTTGAAAACCGGTGCCGTCACCGTACCGAACCGTATTTTTATGGCACCGCTGACGCGCCTGCGCAGCATTGAACCGGGCGATATTCCTACGCCTCTGATGGGCGAATACTATCGCCAGCGCGCTACGGCCGGGCTGATCATTACCGAAGCCACACAGATCAGCGCCCAGGCAAAAGGCTATGCCGGTGCGCCGGGCCTGCACTCCTCAGAACAGATTGGCGTGTGGAAAGCCATTAACGACGGTATTCACCAGGAAGGCGGCCACAGCGCGGTCCAACTGTGGCACACCGGCCGTATTTCTCACACCAGCGTACAGCCGGAGGGCAAAGCGCCGGTTTCAGCGTCAGCCATTAATGCCGACACACGCACTTCGCTGCGTGATGCCGAAGGTCATGCGGTGCGTGAAGCCACCTCTACCCCGCGTGCGCTGGCAACGGAAGAAGTCGCTGGCATTGTAGGCGATTTCCGTCAGGCCGTGGTCAACGCCCGTGAAGCAGATTTCGACCTGGTTGAACTGCACGCGGCCCATGGCTATCTGATCCATCAGTTCCTCTCCCCGGCCTCCAACCAGCGTGATGATCAGTACGGTGGCAGCATTGAAAACCGTACCCGATTTGCACTGGAAGTGGTTGATGCAGCCATCGCGGCGTGGAGTGCCGATCGCATCGGTATTCGTATTTCTCCACTGGGGCCATTTAACGGTCTGGATAACGGAGAAGATCAGGAAGAAGCGGCCCTGTACTTCATTGCCGAACTGGCAAAACGTCAGTTAGCCTATCTGCACATTTCTGAGCCTGACTGGGCCGGTGGCAAGCCTTACTCCAGCGAATTCCGCCAGGCGATTCGTGCCGTTTATCCGGGCGTGATTGTCGGTGCTGGTGGCTATACCGCAGAAAAAGCAGAAAACCTGATTGAGCAGGGGCTGATTGACGCCGTGGCGTTTGGCCGCAGCTATATCGCTAACCCGGATCTGGTCGCGCGCCTGAAAACGGGTGCGGAACTCAACGAACCAAAACCAGAGACCTTCTATGGCGGCGGAGCCCAGGGCTATACCGATTATCCGTTCCTGGGTTAATGGCCATCAGGGTTCGCACCGGATGGCATAACCGCTATACTGGTTTTTTTACGTCATCTTCTGATGACGCCAATAAAAGAGGATGTTATGCGTTTACTTCACACCATGCTGCGCGTTGGCGATCTGCAACGCTCTATTGATTTTTATACCAAAGTTCTGGGCATGCGCCTGCTGCGTACCAGTGAAAATACCGAGTATAAATACACCCTCGCATTTGTTGGCTACACCGAAGAGAGCGAAGGTGCCGTCATTGAGCTGACATACAACTGGGGCGTGGACAGCTACGACCTGGGCAATGCATACGGGCATATTGCCCTGGGTGTTGATGACGTCGCAGCGACCTGTGACCGCATTCGTAACGATGGCGGTAACGTCACGCGTGAGGCTGGCCCGGTTAAAGGCGGCACCACAGTGATTGCGTTTGTTGAAGATCCTGATGGCTATAAAATTGAGCTGATCGAAAACAAACATGCAGGTAATGGCATCGGCCAGTAATACTTTCGGGTGCCTTTTCGGCACCCGTTTCCCCTCCCTGCTGCATCCCCCTGCAAAATTTGCCATAATGCGCGCTGCCTTTTTTCTCCTGTGAGATGCCGATGTCTGAATCAAATGAACTGAATACCCTTAGCAGCCGTTTTCGCGGTTTTTATCCAGTCGTTATTGATGTTGAAACCGCCGGTTTTGATGCCAAAACTAACGCCTTACTGGAAATCGCAGCGGTGACGCTAAAAATGAATGATGATGGCTGGCTGGAGAAAGATGAAACGATACACTTCCACGTAGAGCCTTTTGTTGGTTCGGTTCTGCAACCTGAGGCGCTGGCATTCAACGGTATCGACCCGGAAAACCCACTGCGGGGTGCGGTCAGCGAGCACGAAGCGCTGCACGCGATCTTCAAGCTGGTGCGCAAAGGGATCAAAGAGAGCGGCTGCAGCCGGGCGATAATGGTGGCGCATAATGCCACATTCGATTTGAATTTTATGAATGCTGCCGCCGAGCGTGCCAGCCTGAAGCGCAATCCCTTCCACCCGTTTGTCACGTTTGATACTGCCGCACTCAGCGGGCTGGTGCTGGGGCAAACCGTACTGGCAAAAGCCTGTACCGCCGCAGGAATGCCCTTTGATAATGCTCAGGCCCACTCTGCACTTTACGATACCCTGCAAACTGCCGATCTGTTCTGTGAGTTGGTGAACCGCTGGAAGCGTCTTGGCGGCTGGCCACTGCCTGCTGATAGCGCAGACGAGAGCGAGAGCAGCGAAACCTCATAATGCCGGAGACTGATCCTCATGCATAAAAAAAACCGGAGCCATCAGGCCCCGGTTTTTTTATGCCGCTGCGTCGCTGTTATTCAGCGGCGTCGGTCGGATACTTCTGGGCAGTTTCTTTGATCAACTGCTGGAGCTCGCCGCGCTGATACATCTCAATGATGATATCGCAGCCGCCCACCAGCTCACCGTCAACCCACAGCTGTGGGAAGGTTGGCCAGTTGGCGTATTTTGGCATTTCTGCACGGATGTCCGGATTCAGCAGAATATCAACGTACGCGAAACGCTCGCCACAGGCCGACAGTGCCTGAACTGCCTGAGCTGAGAAACCGCAGCTTGGCAGTTTCGGTGACCCTTTCATGTACAGCAGAATGGGATTTTCAGCGATCTGGCGTTCAATTTTTTCAACAGTGCTCATAACTTCTTCCTCAATACGAAACGTCGTGTATAGGCTGGGCGCAGCCTCTTATTGTAGCGATTCTGCGGTTGCGATGAAAATGACATTTTCACACGAAAAAATGACCTCAACGGACCTTGCGCGCAGACAATAAATCTAAAATAACATTTTCTTGTCGTCGCCGCTGCACCGGATATTTCCCAAAGGGATTGAGCTGCTGAGTTAACCACCTGATTGTGTTCAATTTAACATCGTTTACTTGATCTGTATTATTGAAACAAAAAAGACCTAACCGTTTATTAAGAAGTTAGATTAGAATCGAGCTAACCTTCTGCCTGAGCGCAGAAATCTCTTTTCTGAATGTGCTGCCCTGTTTTGCAGCGCACAAACTGTTAATGGGAACAATGCGTTTACTCATCACGCTCTGCATACTGGCTTTCACCCAGTTGTTCTTCAATATGGCGCACGCATCGCCACATACCCCTATTAATGCCAATCAGCAAAAGGCTGACGGTAACACGGCACGCGAAGATGAACGCCGTAAGCGCCGCCCGGTAAAAACCACCGCCACCAAAAAAGTAAAAACTCCGGCGACTAAAAAAGCCAGGGAAGCGGCGCTGCCCGTTAAAAGAGAATCGACTAAAGCGGCACGTGTGGCTCAGGCCAAAAAGACCCTTCTTAAAGAAAAAAAGAAAACCACTGCCGAGCCCCTGCGCACTGCGAAATTAAGCAAAAAATCACTGAGCAAAAAAATCGCCGCCAGTAAGAAAGCGGAGAAAAAACACTATGGTCGTCAGCGCGCAACGGCCAAAGGCACAGTACGTGAGAATGACGAGCTGACAGCACCGCTGAAGCTGAGCAAAGCGCACCGTGCGCGTTATCAGAAAGCTCGTGAAACGGCGATGAACAAGTTAATGGGTCAGTTAGGTAAGCCCTATCAGTGGGGCGGAACCTCACCCAAAACCGGCTTCGACTGCAGTGGCCTGGTATGGTACGCCTACAAAGATCTGGTGAAATTTAAGATCCCACGCACAGCTAATGAAATGTATCACCTGCGCGATGCCGCTTCGATTAAGCGCGACCAGTTAGAGAAAGGCGACCTGGTATTCTTCAGAATTAACGGTCGTGGCACAGCAGACCACGTGGGTGTTTATCTTGGCGGGGGGAAATTTATTCAGTCACCGCGCACCGGTAAAGATATTCAGGTTAGTGCGCTGAGTGAAGACTACTGGCAGGAACATTACATTGGCGCGCGCAGGGTAATGACGCCTAAAACCATTCGCTAAACGGGAAGGGTTACCCCCTCCCGTGCAGCACATGCTTAATGCATGACAGCCGTAAAACTGAACGCCATAATCAATAGCAGTGAACCCACCACCGCCAGCGCTGTCATTTTCATATCAGTATTCATTTTCTCTCCTTAATAACCTTGTCATTAGTAAGCCTACAGATTTTCCCACAGTTACCCGTAAAAATCTCGTTTTCTGCGCGCAGCCTTGTTAGAATTCTCTCCTTGCGTTGCGCAACAGGCAGCGCAAACCGTTTTAGTCAGCACTGCATGTCACTCTACGGACGATTCATCCCCTTCCCGACCCTTTGAGACAGCACCCAAAATGACTCTTGTCGGGCAGGAATAGCTGTATCCAGGCAAACGTTTAACCAACTAGTTATCAAGTTGTTACGATAACACCAGGAGTACGATTTTAATGGCAACAATTAAGGATGTGGCAAAGCGCGCCGGCGTGTCCACCACCACCGTGTCGCACGTGATCAATAAAACGCGCTTTGTGGCCGAAGAGACGCGAGAAGCGGTGTGGGTGGCCATCAAAGAATTGCATTATTCTCCCAGCGCCGTGGCCCGCAGTCTTAAGGTCAACCACACCAAAACCATTGGCCTGTTGGCAACTTCCAGTGAAGCGCCCTACTTTGCCGAGATCATTGAAGCCGTGGAAAACCGCTGCTTCGCTCAAGGCTATACGCTGATTCTGGGCAATGCGCACAATGACCTGCAAAAACAGCAGGCATATCTGTCAATGATGGCGCAGAAGCGCGTTGATGGGCTGCTGGTGATGTGCTCTGAATATCCGGACACCTTGATAGCCATGCTGGAAGAGAACCGCAACATCCCGATGGTGGTGATGGACTGGAATGAGTCGCGCGGCGATTTTACCGATACCGTGCTGGATAATGCCTTTGAAGGCGGCTATCTGGCTGGCCGCTATCTGATTGAACGCGGGCACCGGGATATCGGTGCTATCCCCGGTCAGCTGGAGCGCAATACCGGCGGCGGCCGCCACGCTGGCTTTCTGAAAGCGCTGGCAGAAGCCGGGATCACTCTGCGCGAAGAGTGGCTGGTGCAGGGCGACTTCGAACCGGAGTCAGGCTATCGCGCTATGCAGCAGATTTTGTCGCAGAAACAGCGTCCAACGGCGATCTTCTGCGGCGGCGATATTATGGCGATGGGGGCGATTTGCGCCGCCGACGAGATGGGATTGCGCGTCCCGCAGGACATTTCGGTGATCGGTTATGATAACGTGCGCAACGCCCGTTACTTCACCCCGGCGCTGACTACGGTACATCAGCCGAAAGAGCGCCTGGGTGAAACCGCCTTTGACATGCTGCTGGACCGCATCACCAGTAAACGCGAAGAGCAGCAGACCATCGAGGTTCATCCCTCACTGATTGAACGCCGCTCGGTGGCAGATGGTCCTTTCCGCGACTATCGCCGTTAAGCGCTGACCGGCTGCGGGTCGGGCTGCTCACTCAGCCATTCGGCGTTCAGCGTCTCGGTGCTGCCCAGGTATTCCAGCAGCCAGTTCAGCGCCGGAGAGGCGCTCTGCTCTGACCAGCTCAGGTAGCAGGGACTGTCGGGAAAAGGCGATGCCAGCGTCAGCTCAGCCAGTTCCTGCTGTTGTAATCCCGGCTGGGCGTAATGGCCCGGCACCATCCCGACACAGAGCCCGGCGCGCAGGCAGTCAAACGCGCTGTCCCAGTCAGGCACCACCAGCCGCCGCTGATTATCCAGCGTCCAGGTGGTACGCTTCGGCAGTGCTCGTGACGTATCTTCCAGCACCAGCGAGGGCCATTCGCGGATCAGGGCTTCGCTCAGCGCACCGCGGTGACCAAGCAGCGGATGTTGTGCCTGCACCACACAGCGCCAGTTCAGGCTACCCATATCACGAAAAGCAAAGCGCCCTCTCACCGGTATCGCCTGGGTGGCGCCAATCGCCACGTCCACACGGCCATCGGCCAGCGCATCCCACACGCCGTTGAACACTTCCGGCATGATATGGAGTTCCATATCGGGAAAATGCCGGTAAAAATCGACCACCAGCTGCCGGGTACGTGCCGGCCGCACGATCCTGTCTACCGCAATATTAATCTGCCCGCGCCAGCCATTGGCCACCTGCTGACAGCGCGTACGGGTGGCAAGCATTTTTTTGATAACAGCGCGCCCTTCTTCACTGAAAACGCGGCCAGCCTCCGTCAGCACCACATCCCGGTGACGACGCTCAAAGAGGCTGACCGCCAGCCACTCTTCCAGCTGGCGTACGGTGTAACTCACCGCGGAAGGTACGCGATGAAGCTCTGCAGCTGCCGCAGTAAAACTGCCGGTTCTGGCGACCGCATCGACCACTTCAAGAGAATATTCAGACCACATAACCTGCCTTCAAATTTTTTCAACGCAATACACGAATAATAGCGTTTCACAGCGCAGTGAACACGCGATTACACTGCGCGGGTGAAAAAATTGTCTAATAAGAGTTAAAAATCATGCGTTCCAAAGGTTTTATGCTTTACCTGGCGCTACTCAGCATGCTGGGTTTCCTTGCTACCGATATGTACCTTCCTGCATTTGGCGTCATGCAACAGGACCTGCAGACTGAAGCCGGGGCGATCAGCGCCAGCCTGAGTATCTTTCTCGCCGGTTTTGCCTGCGCCCAGTTAGTCTGGGGGCCGCTCTCCGACCGTATTGGGCGTAAACCGGTGCTGGTTATGGGCCTTAGCCTGTTTGCCATTGGCTGCGCGGCGATGCTGTGGGTCGAGTCAGCCCCCTGGCTGCTGGCCCTGCGCTTTGTTCAGGCCGTGGGCGTCTGTGCCGCTGCCGTAAGCTGGCAGGCGCTGGTCGTTGACCGCTACAGCGGTCCTCAGGCGAACCGCGTCTTTGCCACGATTATGCCGCTGGTCGCCCTTTCTCCGGCCCTGGCCCCGCTGCTGGGTGCCTGGCTGCTGCAGCATTTCTCCTGGCGTTCTATTTTCGTCGCGCTTTTGCTGATCAGCGTGATGCTGCTGATCCCGACCCTGCGCCTGCCTTCACGTACCCCGCAGACAAAAGAGACGGTAAAAACACCGGCACCGGGCTTTTTCTCGCTGCTCAAGTCACCGGTTTACAGCGGCAACGTGGCTATCTATGCCGCCTGCTCCGCCAGCTTCTTTGCCTGGTTAACGGGATCCCCGTTTATTCTGGGGCGCTTAGGCCTGTCACCTGCTGATATCGGTCTGAGTTATGTTCCACAGACTATCGCCTTCCTGATCGGTGGGTTCAGCTGCCGCGCGCTGCTCAACCATTTTGCCGGGCGTCAGCTGCTGCCGTGGCTGCTGGCATTTTACAGCCTGAGTATTGCCGCCATCTACCTGGCCGCATTGCAGCCTCAGCCTTCGCTGTTTGCCCTGCTGTTGCCGTTCTGCGGCATGGCAATGGCCAATGGCGCGATCTATCCTATCGTGGTGTCCAGCGCGCTACTGCCCTTCCCTCATGCCACGGGCAAAGCGGCTGCACTGCAAAATATGTTGCAGCTGGGTCTCTGCTTCCTCGCCAGCCTGGTGGTATCCACCTGGATTGAATCCGCGCTTTACACCACCACGCTGGTGATGGTGGCGACCATTTTCCTCGCGATTGTGGGCTATATTGTACAGCGTGCCGCTGAGCAAAAGCAGGCCTGGCGGACCGCAAACGAGCAGGGTTAAGCGGATAGCCTGCTGACAGCCTGTGCCAGCAGGCTGTTAGTTAGCACCCTAACGATAATCCGTTGAATATTGACCGGGGTGAGCATATAATTTTCAATGCATCGCCAAAACTACAAGTAAACAACATTTTTGAAGCAGGCATCCCTCCCGGCGACTGTCTGCTGTTGATACTGACAGGGCTGTCATGATGTTGTTCCGCGTGACATTTTTTGACTTCTGGCAGTTTCGATTCAATCCTCTTTTAACGTCGGATATCAGACTGCGGCATTCGCCGCATGTGCTCTCACTGGCCTGCAGAAAACGACCGTTCAGTTTCTCAGGTTTCAATCACACAGGGTGATGGAGAAGCTATGAGTTCATCGTGTATAGAAGAAGTGAACCTGGGGGACAATCAGTGGTATCGAATCGTCCAGGAAATGTTGAGTCAGGCAGATATTGAAATTAATGGCACCCGCCCCTGGGATATCCGGTTTACCAACCCTGAGTTTTTCAAACGTGTCCTGCAGGAAGGGTCACTGGGTCTTGGTGAAAGCTATATGGATGGCTGGTGGGAATGCGACCGTCTGGACGTGTTCTTCCAGCGCGTGCTTACGGCGAAACTGGACCAGCAACTTCCCCACCATTTCCGCGACACGCTGCGCGTTGCGGCCGCCCGGCTGACCAATCTGCAATCACGCAAGCGCGCGTGGATCGTGGGTAAAGAGCATTACGATTTAGGCAATGATCTCTTTACCCTGATGCTTGACCCTTATATGCAGTACTCCTGTGGCTACTGGAAACAGGCTCAAACGCTGGAGCAGGCGCAGGAAGCGAAGTTGCAGATGATCTGTGAAAAGCTACAGCTGGAACCGGGCATGTCGCTGCTGGATATTGGCTGCGGCTGGGGAGGTCTGGCGGCATACGCCGCGCGCAACTTTAACGTCAGCGTTGTCGGTGTCACCATCTCTGCCGAACAGCAAAAACTGGCTCAGGAGCGCTGTACCGGGCTGGATGTCAGCATCCAGCTACAGGATTATCGCGACCTTTCTGAGCAGTTCGATCGCATTGTTTCCGTGGGAATGTTTGAACACGTCGGACCGAAGAATTACGCCAAGTATTTTGAAGTGGTAAACGAGAATCTCAAGCCTGACGGGATTTTCCTGCTGCATACTATCGGTGCCAACAAAACGGACAGCAATGTTGACCCGTGGATTGATAAATACATCTTCCCTAACGGCTGCGTGCCCTCCGTACGCCATATTGCTGAAGCCAGCGAACCTCATTTCGTCATGGAAGACTGGCACAATTTTGGCGCCGATTATGACGTCACGCTGATGCACTGGTATCAGCGATTTCTCAGCGCGTGGCCGCAGCTGGCCGATACCTACGGCGAACGTTTCAAACGAATGTTTACCTACTACCTGAACGCCTGTGCCGGCGCCTTTCGCGCCAGGGATATTCAGCTCTGGCAGGTGGTGTTTACACACGGAAAACAGGGGGGGCTGCGCGTAGCGCGTTGAGAGCGCACGTCGAAACAGGGCGACATCATGTCGCCCTGTTTGATCCATTACGCTTCAGGTTTTTCCGTCTGCTGCTCGCTGATGGCCGCCGCCACTAACGCCACTTCACGCTGTGCCAGCACGCGCTCAACGGTTTCAACAATCGCCTGGGTATGCGGGTCGATTTCAATATTGACGCGATGCCCGATTCGCTTGCTACCTAATGTGGTGCGCATCAGCGTTTCCGGAATCAAATGCACGCAAAATTTGCTGCGCGTCACTTCGCCAACGGTCAGGCTGATGCCATCAATACCAATGAAACCTTTATGCAGAATATATTTCATCTGGCTGGCATCCTGCGGTTTAAACCAGATCTCGCGATTATTTTCTGAGGTCAATATTTTACTGATTTCAGCGGTGGTCATAATATGGCCCGACATCAGATGCCCGCCAATTTCATCGCTAAACTTTGCCGCGCGCTCGACATTAACGGTATCGCCCACTTTCAAATCGCCCAGATTGGTAATACGCAGGGTTTCTTTGACCAGATCAAAACTGACGCGATCGCCATCCACCTCGGTGACCGTCAGGCAGCAGCCGTTATGAGACACCGACGCGCCCAGCTCCAGCCCCGGCAATAGCCCTTCCGGCATTTTAATCACGTGGGTACGGAAATTAGGTTTTTCGTCAATTGCCAGCACCTCTGCGGTGCCCTGCACAATACCGGTAAACATAGCTGTTGCCTCAATCAATGTGTTTTCTCTGGCCTTAGTTTGCCCTGGCATCGTGGCAAAGCCAAATAAAGCACCACATAATTGCGTGACACAAAGAGCTATTCTTTTGATCAGAACATTGGCTATTTCCTCAGCTAACACTAAACTGGAGCGCCTGCTCTGCTGGTGTCATCGCGAAATGCCGTTTTTTCTTCAGCAGTGACTATTGATAATTCTGTTGCCCTCACGGACTACACGCTGCAAAAAGCCGGTGTGTATGGTAACGGGTAAAACTAAAAAGGTGTATGTGTGCAGAAGTACCTCTCAGAGGCGCGTCAGTTATTAGCCCTGGCTATTCCGGTGATCCTTGCGCAGGTTGCGCAAACCTCCATGGGCTTTGTCGATACAGTAATGGCCGGTGCCGTCAGCGCCACGGATATGGCCGCCGTTGCCGTGGGAACCTCAATCTGGTTACCCTCCATTCTTTTTGGCCATGGTCTGATCCTTGCCCTGACGCCGGTGGTGGCCCAGCTTAACGGGTCAGGCCGTCGTGAACGTATTGCTCATCAGGTTCGCCAGGCTTACTGGCTGGCCGGGATGGTTTCGCTGCTGATTATGGTGGTGTTGTATAACGCCGGATATCTCATCGGCGCGATGCATAATGTGGACCCGGAACTGGCAAGAAAAGCTATCGGTTACCTGCATGCGCTGCTGTGGGGCGCTCCGGGCTATCTGTTTTTCCAGGTCGCACGTAACCAGTGTGAAGGTCTGTCAAAAACCAAGCCGGGCATGGTAATGGGCTTCCTCGGGCTGCTGGTGAATATTCCGGTCAACTACGTGTTTATTTATGGCCATTTCGGGATGCCTGCGCTCGGCGGGATCGGCTGCGGTGTGGCTACGGCTTCGGTCTACTGGGTCATGTTTATCGCCATGAAGGCCTGGGTCAAGCGCGCTAAATCAATGCGCGACATTCACCTGCCAGAGCGTTACAGCCCGCCTGACTGGAAAGCGCTGCGTCGCCTCGCGGGTCTCGGTCTGCCGGTTGCGCTGGCTCTGTTCTTTGAAGTCACGCTGTTTGCCGTGGTGGCGCTGCTGGTCTCGCCAATGGGGATTGTTAAAGTCGCCGGACACCAGATTGCCCTTAATTTCAGCTCGCTGATGTTCGTTCTGCCGCTGTCTCTCGGCGTGGCAACCACTATCCGCGTCGGTTTCCGCCTGGGCCAGGGGTCTGTTGAAGGGGCAAGAGTGGCAGCATGGACGGCGCAGGGCGTCGGGATTTGTATGGCCTGTCTGACCGCCCTGTTCACCATTACCTTCCGTGAGGAAATTGCCCGGCTGTATACTGATAATCCGGAGGTCATCATCCTGGCGGCTCAGCTGATGTTCCTGGCGGCGGTCTACCAGTTCTCTGACTCGATTCAGGTGATTGGCAGCGGGATTCTGCGCGGTTACAAAGACACGCGCTCAATCTTCTTCATCACCTTTGTCGCCTATTGGGTACTGGGTTTGCCGAGTGGTTATGTGCTGGCGATGACCGACTGGGTGGTACCGGCAATGGGCCCGGCGGGTTTCTGGACCGGGTTTATCATCGGTCTGACGTCCTCAGCCATCATGATGATCTGGCGTATGCGTCGCCTGCAGCATCAGTCAGCAGAGGTCATCATGACGCGTGCAGCGCGTTAATTTATCGGCAAATTTCGCCCTGAAATGATTAAAATTGCTGCGCTTCGCACAGATGCGCAGCAATCAGACGGAAAAATCATTTTTTCTCCTTGCCAGGCGTGCGCAGTGCCGTTAATATTCGTCCCCGCTGTCACCCAGACAGCACAGTGCGTCTGTAGCTCAGTTGGTTAGAGCACCACCTTGACATGGTGGGGGTCGATGGTTCGAGTCCATTCAGACGCACCACTTTTTTGCTAAAGCAGCCACGCAGCGATAGCGTAAAAGATGAAGAAAAGCGTTCTTAGCTCAGTTGGTTAGAGCACCACCTTGACATGGTGGGGGTCGGAGGTTCGAGTCCTCTAGAACGCACCACTCTCCTGTTGTTTCCCACTCTTTCCAGCTTTTCAGATTAACCTCAGGCTATCACCGTTTGCGCAACAAATTTGATGCGTATCATTCCTGCACGCTATTTCACGCTTTTTAATTGGTTTTCGAACACTTAGCGACTATAATACCGGACGTTGTTTCACTTGAATGGTTTCAGCGTATGGTTGCCTCTCAATATAAAACGAGTACCTGTTGCGCAACACTCTGCTGCGCCTGCGCCGAAACCGCGTCTTCACTTACCCTGCACGCTTTAATTCTGTCACCTATCCTTACCCTGTACCGTCATTCTCATCATAAAAATTTTCTCCTCCGGGGGTTTCACCGCCGGGATACATCTTTAATCATCCATCACAACTTAATAGATAAATCGTCATGAAAAAGACTAAAATCGTTTGTACTATCGGTCCAAAAACCGAATCTGAAGAGATGCTGACCAACCTGCTTGACGCCGGCATGAACGTGATGCGCCTGAACTTTTCCCACGGGAACTATGAAGAACACGGCCAGCGCATCACTAACCTGCGTAATGTTATGAACAAAAGCGGCCATCAGGCTGCGATTCTTCTCGACACCAAAGGTCCTGAAATCCGCACCATGAAACTGGAAGGCGGTAATGACGCTTCCCTGAAAGCGGGCCAGACGTTCACCTTCACCACTGACCAGACCATTATCGGCAACGCTGATACCGTGGCGGTGACCTATGCTGGTTTTGCCGCTGACCTGAAGATCGGCAACACCGTACTGGTTGACGATGGCCTGATCGGCATGGAAGTGATCGAAGTCACTGAAAGCACCGTGGTATGTAAAGTGCTGAACAACGGCGATCTGGGTGAGAACAAAGGCGTTAACCTGCCGGGCGTCTCCATTCAGCTGCCGGCTCTGGCTGAAAAAGACAAGCGGGACCTGATCTTCGGCTGTGAACAGGGCGTTGACTTCGTTGCCGCTTCATTCATCCGCAAGCGTTCAGACGTGATCGAAATTCGTGAGCATCTGAAAGCCCACGGCGGCGAGCATATCCAGATCATTTCTAAAATCGAAAACCAGGAAGGCCTGAACAACTTCGACGAAATCCTTGATGCCTCTGACGGTATCATGGTCGCTCGTGGTGACCTCGGCGTTGAGATCCCGGTTGAAGAGGTCATCTTCGCGCAGAAGATGATGATCAAAAAATGTAACCGTGCCCGCAAAGTGGTGATCACCGCGACGCAGATGCTCGATTCCATGATCAAAAACCCACGCCCTACCCGTGCAGAAGCCGGTGACGTGGCTAACGCCATCCTCGATGGTACTGATGCAGTGATGCTGTCCGGTGAAAGCGCCAAAGGGAAATACCCGCTGGAGTCGGTCACTATCATGGCGACCATCTGCGAGCGTACCGACCGCGTGATGAAAAGCCGCATCGACTCTCAGCACGACAACCGCAAAATGCGCATCACCGAAGCCGTGTGCCGTGGTGCCGTTGAAACTGCCGAGAAACTGGAAGCGCCACTGATTGTTGTCGCTACCGAAGGCGGTAAATCAGCCAAGTCTATCCGTAAGTATTTCCCACACGCGACCATCCTTGCGCTGACCACTAACGAGCAGACTGCCCGTCAGCTGTTGTTGAGCAAAGGGATCATCACGTCTGTGGTGAAAGAGATTGCTTCCACCGACGATTTCTATCGTCTGGGTAAAGAAGCGGCAGAGGCAAGCGGCTATGCGCTGAAAGGCGATGTGGTGGTGATGGTTTCTGGTGCGCTGGTACCAAGTGGAACCACCAATACAGCGTCAGTGCACGTTCTGTAATTTAAGATTACGCCTTGTAGTGAAAAAGCGCCCTGAGTGGCGCTTTTTTTACAACTTATGCAAAGGCTTTTCACAAAGCGTCCAATCGAAATTAACGATTTAATTGCAGCAAAAGTGAGCGCCGCTCCGATTAAAATCGCCTGTTTTCGCTTCGTTTTTTGTAAAATAACAGAAATAAGATGCTTCTTTGAGCGAACGATCAAATTTAAGCACGTTCTCATCAAAAAATTATTCTCATTAGAAAATACTTTGTGTAATACTTGTAACGCTACATGGAGATTAACTTAATCTAGAGGGTATTAATAATGAATCGTACTAAACTGGTACTGGGCGCGGTAATCCTGGCTTCAACTATGCTGGCTGGTTGCTCAAGCAACGCTAAAATCGATCAGCTGTCTACCGACGTGCAGACTCTGAACGCTAAAGTTGACCAGCTGAGCAACGACGTGAACGCAATCCGTTCTGACGTTCAGGCTGCTAAAGATGACGCAGCACGCGCTAACCAGCGTCTGGACAACCAGGCTCACTCTTACCGTAAGTAAGAGTTCTGGTTTTAAAAATGGCGCACATTGTGCGCCATTTTTTTTGCTCTGTTTCAGGAACCTTCACTTCTTCTTCAGGCCCCCTCAGATACCCACCACAATCAGTTTTAAGCCCCTTCAGCACCAATCTGCGTAACCGGTGCATGTTTGCCTTTCGGTTCAGCAGAAGGCGTCTGGTGAGCTTCAGCAGGCATATCCGTATTCCCCTCGACTTTTTCACCCTCGCTGACCAGTACAGGCATACCTGAGCGTCGCTGAATAGCGGCATCGATCACTTCACGGTCGCTGGCGTGGCTATGCATAAACTTCTTCGCGGCCGCGGTCAGCGCAATCGGCATGGTCTGCGGATCGTCCCTGTCGTTGCGCGACAGCGGCTGGTGGACTTCCAGATAGCGTTTGCCGTCCGGCTCTACGGCATACTTCACCGGCTGGTTGATGATCTGCACGCGGGTCCCTTTAGGCACACTGTTGAACAGCGCCTCGATATCATCGGGACGCAGGCGGATACAGCCGGAGCTGACGCGCATACCGATACCGAAATCGGCATTGGTGCCGTGGATCAGGTAGTGCTGCTGCCCGTAGGCCAGACGCAGTGCATACAGCCCCATCGGGTTATCCGGTCCCGCAGGCACCGTTCCCGGCAGTGACTTACCCTCCGCAGCATAGCGCTTGCGGATGTTCGGTGTGGGAGTCCAGGTAGGATTGGGGATTTTCTGGCTGATGCTGGTGACCATCGCCGGGGTGTTGGCCCCAAGCTGGCCGATGCCGATGGGATAGACGATCACTTTGTTCTCGCCTTTCGGGTAGTAGTAAAGGCGCAGCTCCGCGACGTTAACCACAATCCCTTCACGTTTCGTGTCGGGCAGCAGCATCTGGGTGGGGATGGTTAACTGGGTGCCGGCTTTAGGTAGCCAGGGATCGGTTCCGGGGTTAGCTTCCAGCAGACCCAGCAGGCCCACCTGATATTTTACGGCTACCGACTCCAGAGGATTACCGTCATTGGGCACCACCCAGGTGGTATTTTCACCAATCAGGCGGCTGTTATCCGGGGGGAGTGGATACTCGGTTGCGCTGGCGCAGTGCATCCCGGCAAGAAAAGTCACTACAGAAATCCCGGCGATGCGGTACAAATTTTTCATGCACATTTCTCGGTTTTGAGTGAAGAACACCCCACCTTAGCGCGGCGGGGGGCTTACCGGGAAGTGTAGCAACTCAAGCCTGAATAAGAATCAGCGCTTTCTTACGTATGGCACGAATCATGGCTTCCAGTCCCTGCGAACGCGACGGCGTCAACTGCTGGGTCAGGGAGAGGTCAGCAAACCAGGGACGCACGTCAAAATCCACGATTTCCTGCGGGGTCATCTTCTGATAAAGCGTAAAGACGATGGCGATCAGCCCTTTCACCAGCGCAGCATCGCTGTCGCCCTGCAGGGTGATACATCCTGTTTCATCCGTTCCCACCACAATCCACACCTGGCTCTGACAGCCCGGAATGATATTTTCTGGCTGCTGAAGGGCGCCGCCAGCATCGTCAAGACGCCCGCCCAGCTCAATAATATAAAGATACTTCTCTTCCTGATTAGCGCAACGATTGAAGTTGCGTACCAGCTTGTCTTTATCTGGCAGAGTTGCCATTGCTTCCTCACTTAAAAAACGAAAGGGCGAGGCATGCCTCGCCCCTGCGGGTCGCTGTGGGTTGAAACTTAACCCAGCAAACGGTGAATACGGATTAACCCGGCCGCCAGGCGGTCGGCTTCTTCTTCGCTATTATACAGAACAAACGAAGCGCGACACATCGCCGGCACCTGATAGCGCTGCATCAGCGGCATCGCACAGTGGTGCCCGGTACGAATGGCGATACCATACTGGTCAAGGAAGCTGCCGACATCAAACGCATGGTGTTTGCCCAGGTTAAAGGCAATTACGCCAGCGCGCTGCTGCGGACCGTAAATCACCAGATCCGGTACCGCGGCCAGTTTATCCAGCGCATAGCGCATCAGCTGCTGTTCACGCTGTGCAATCACATCCAGCCCCAGGTCGGTCACCCATTTGATGGCCGCCCCCAGTCCGATAATCGCCCCGGTATTCGGTGAACCCGCCTCAAAGCGCCACGGCGCCGCCGCATAGGTGGTCCCCTGCGTCAGGCTGACGGTGGAGATCATCGCCCCACCCCCTTCCCACGGCGGCATCTGGTCCAGCAGAGCCTTACGGCCATACAGGATGCCAATGCCGGTCGGCCCGTACAGTTTGTGCCCGGAGAACACGTAGAAGTCACAGTCCAGATCCTGCACATCGACCTGGTGATGCATCACGGCCTGCGCCCCGTCGATCAGCGTCACCACCCCGGCCGCTCTGGCCTGTGCTACCAGCGCTTTGACGGGGTTTTCCGTTCCCAGCACGTTGGACACCTGGGTAACGGCCAGCAGGCGGGTACGGCTGTCGAGCAGCGCAGGTAGTCGTGTGAGATCCAGCTCGCCTTCGTCGGTAAGAGGAATAAAACGTACCTCTGCCCCGGTACGTTCTGCCACCATCTGCCACGGCACGATGTTAGCGTGGTGCTCCATCTCCGTGATGATGATGTTGTCACCCGGCTGCAGCTGACTGCCACCCCAGCTGTTAGCGACCAGGTTGATCGCCTCGGTGGTGCCTTTGACGAAGACAATCTCTTCCGCCGACGCTGCATTGATGAACTGTGCGGCCTGAACGCGCACATTTTCCATTTCGGTGGTTGCTTCAGCACTTAACGTGTGAATACCACGATGCACGGCCGCATAGCCGTGCTCGTAGAAACGACTTTCCGCGTCAATCACCGCCTGCGGCTTTTGCGCGCTGGCCGCGCTGTCGAGATAGGCCAGCGGTTGCCCATTGACCTCACGCGCCAGCAGCGGGAACTCCGCCCGAACGCGGGCCAGGTCAAAACTCATTGCAGGCCTCCGGGAAAACGCTGGGCGATGCGCTGCATCACCGCTTCTTTCAGCGTCTCGTCGCTAATCGCTTCCGTCAGCTCGGCGGCAAAGGCATAAATGATCATGCGCTGAGCTGCCGCTGCGTCGATACCGCGCGAGCGCAGGTAGAACATCTGCTCTTCATCAATGCGCCCAATAGTGGCACCGTGTCCGCACTTCACATCATCTGCATAGATTTCGAGCTGAGGCTTGGTGTCCACTTCCGCCAGGCGGCCGAGCAGCAGATTGTTGTTGCTCATCTGTCCGTCGGTCTTCAGGGCATATTTCGCCACTTTGATATGGCCGTTGAACACCGCACGGGCGCGGTCGCGCACAATGGTTTTGTGCAGCTGGCGGCTCTGGCAGTAACCCTTGTTGTGCTCAAGATAGGTGCGGCTGTCACAGATTTCCTTGTCCAGCGGCAACATCAGGCTGTTGATGACCAGATCGCTGCCCTCACCTTCCAGTTTGCTGCTGGTGTTGTGACGGGTCAGACCGGCACCCAGCAGGAAGCTGTGGCTCTGCACGCGCACGTCACGGCCCAGCGTCAGGTCGTTGTGCGAGAAGTGATAGCTGCTCTGATCTTCGAAGCAGAGATTGTAGTGGGTCAGCGCGGCATTGTTGCCGACATCAGCGGTAAAGCGGGCGCCGGTGAAATGCGGCGCGCCATTCAGCGTAATGTAGTGCTCAATGACCGTGGCTTCCGCCGCTTCTTCCAGCTGCAGATGATGACGGTAGTGCGAGGTATTCATCTCTCCGGTCGCACTGCCGCTGCTGATGTGAAGCAGATACAGCGGACGGGTTGCAGCTTTGCCACGCGCCAGCTGAATGGTGGTCACTTCTTCAGCCAGACTTTCGGTCAGATGCAGGAAGACTTCCGGCTGGATTGGTGCTTCCAGTTCGCGACGTTCAGCGGCCTGCGTCACCTGAATGGTAAACAGGTCATGCTCGCTGTCGCTCAGGCCCGCAACAAAGCGACCGTCAATAAACACCAGACGCACCGCGTCAATCGCCAGCGCCACGTTGTTAATGGCGTCAGCGCTCAGCTCAGCGGGCTGAGGCAGAACAAACTGGTGCGCCAGCAGGGTATCCAGCGGGGTATATTTCCAGTTTTCCTGCTTACGCGTCGGCAGACCTACGCGCAGCAGCTGCTGCCAGTGCTGTTGTGCCTGCAACGAGCGGCGCTCACCTGCGGTTTCAAACAGGTGGTGCCACTGTTGCAGCGCGTTTTCACTCCTGGTCGGTAAGCCAGCCATAGCCTTGCTCCTCCAGTTGTTTAACCAGTGAGAAATCACCTGATTTCACAATCTTGCCCTGATACAGAACGTGGACAAAGTCTGGCTTGATATAATCAAGGATGCGCTGATAGTGGGTCACGATGATGAATGAACGCTTGCCGTCGCGCAGGCTGTTCACGCCATCGGAGACGATTTTCAGGGCATCAATATCCAGACCGGAGTCGGTCTCATCGAGGATGCACAGATCCGGCTCCAGCGCCGCCATCTGCAGAATGTCATTACGCTTTTTCTCACCGCCGGAGAAACCGACGTTGACGGAGCGGGTCAGCAGATCTTCAGGCATCTTCAGCATCTGGATTTTATCTTCGATAAAGTCCTGAAAATCAAAACGGTCCAGCGCTTCCTGCTCGCGGTATTTACGTACCGCATTCACCGAGGTTTGCAGGAAGAACTGATTACTTACGCCGGGAATCTCTACCGGGTACTGGAACGCCATGAAGATACCTTCACCGGCACGATCTTCCGGGGCCAGTTCCAGCAGGTCTTTACCTTTAAACTCAACGGAGCCGCCGGTCACTTCATAGTCTTCACGCCCTGCCAGCGTGGCAGAAAGGGTACTTTTCCCTGAGCCATTTGGCCCCATGATGGCGTGCACTTCCCCTGGTTTGATTTCAAGATTCAACCCACGCAGGATAGCTTTGTCTTCAACGCTTACCTGTAAATCTTTGATGCTTAACATAAGGTTTCCTTCGCGGTGCTTTCCGGCACCATAACAATTCTGTGCGCGGTTTAGCCCACGCTGTGTTCAAGGCTGATGGCCAGCAATTTCTGCGCTTCCACGGCAAATTCCAGCGGCAGCTCGGTGAAGACATCTTTGCAGAAACCGTTCACGATCATTGAAATCGCATCGTCTTCGCTGATGCCTCGCTGTAAACAGTAGAACAGCTGATCTTCACCAATGCGGGAGGTGGTCGCTTCGTGCTCCAGCTGAGCGGTGTTGTTGCGCACCTCCACGTACGGGAAGGTGTGCGCGCCACACTCGGCACCAATCAGCATCGAGTCACACTGGGTAAAGTTACGGGCATTGGTCGCGGTGGGCATGATTTTGACCAGACCGCGATAGGTATTCTGGCTGGTACCGGCGGAAATCCCTTTCGAGATGATGGTCGACTTGGTGTTTTTACCAATGTGGATCATCTTGGTGCCGGTATCTGCCTGCTGGCGTCCGCTGGTCAGAGCCACGGAGAAGAACTCACCAATGGAGTTATCACCGCGCAGGATCACACTTGGATACTTCCAGGTGATCGCCGATCCGGTTTCAGACTGCGTCCAGGACATCTTGCTGTTCTCGCCTTCGCACAGCGCGCGCTTGGTCACGAAGTTGAGGATGCCGCCTTCTGAATCACCGCCGGAGAACCAGTTCTGCACCGTAGAGTATTTCACTTCCGCATCTTTATGGATGATGACCTCTACCACCGCAGCGTGCAGCTGGTAGGTATCACGCACCGGCGCGGAACACCCCTCGATGTAGCTGACATAACTGCCTTCATCAGCAATGAGGATAGTACGCTCGAACTGGCCGGTCTTGGCCGCGTTAATGCGGAAATAGGTGGACAGCTCCATCGGGCAACGTACGCCTTTCGGGATGTAGACAAACGTCCCGTCAGAGGCCACGGCGGAATTGAGGGCCGCGAAGAAATTGTCGTTGGCCGGAACCACCGTACCCAGATACTGTTGAACCAGTTCCGGGTGTTCATGAATAGCTTCACCGAAAGAGCAGAAAATAATCCCCTCTTTCGCCAGCTTATCGCGATAGGTGGTTGATACCGATACGGAGTCAAAGATGGCATCGACGGCCACTTCCTGACCTTCACGCACCGGCACACCCAGCTGTTTAAACGCGTCTTCGACTTCCTGCGTCAGATAGTTGGGTGCTTCCGTGCCCGAGGCCTGAGTGGCACCCGGTTCGGAGGCGCAGCTGTCATCGCAGCTGCCGCAGGATGGCGCGGAGTAGTAGCTGTAATCCTGATAATCCAGCTTTTTGTAGTTGGCTTTCAGCCAGTGCGGCTCTTCCATTTCCAGCCACGCGGCGAAAGCCTTCAGGCGGAACTCCAGCATCCACTCAGGTTCATTACGTTTGGCCGAAATCGCACGCACCACATCTTCGTTGATGCCGTGCTCAAACTCTTCGGTTTGCAGTTGGGTAAAGAAGCCTTCTTTGTAGTTCTGAGGGCTGCCTTCCCAAACCTGTACATCATCAGATGCATCAGTATTACGAGACATAGGGTTTACTCAACGCCAAAGCTCTCACCACAGCCGCAGGCGTGTTGAGCTTTAGGGTTATTAAATTTGAAAATCTGGTTCAGGCCTTCGCGCACGAAATCGACTTCTGTTCCGTCGATGTAGGGCATCGCCTGTAGAGGCACGAACAGTGATGCGCCGTTATGGCTAAACACCAAATCATCCGCCGCTGCTTCTTTCGCCATGTCCATGGTGTAGCCAAACCCGGCGCAGCCGGAGGTCTTCACTCCCAGCTTCAGTCCCTTAATTTCAGGGTCACCTTCGGCCAGGTTGATAATTTGCTTAGCTGCGCTGTCGGTGAGCGTCAGCCCTTTCCAGATAAAGTCTTCTGGAGAAAAAGTGGCAGGATTTGCTGATTGCATAATTTACCTCGCGATACGATAGCCCTTCGGGCTAGTGCCCCTATGTTAGTGATTACCAGAATCACTTCAACCTCTTGTTTTGCAGGGATAAAGGCCTAAAGGTGCTTTTTAGAGGCGCTTTTCTAAGTTTAGACCCTGTGAAACAGTTTGCTCAGTGCCCGAAAATGGCGGCACCTTAAAAGATAAACGTTTGAAAATAAGATGTTTATATTTTGTTATCTAAAACCCACGCGTTGCTTATTCAATTCTAGCTATTCCCCACGCCGCGATTATCGTTATCACCAATTTTTCTGAAAGGCGGCGCGTATTAATAAAAAATCTTACGCAACGATTGAATAATGCCGCAGTTATAATATGATAATGATTATCATTAACGTGACCAGGACCCGTAATGAATGTGTCAGTGAGTGCGTGGCTGCAACATAAAATGGATGAATACACCTTTTCCATACGTGATATCACCGTCGATTTTTACATGGCACAGGCAAAATTAAACCGGCCTGAGTGCACCATTGAACAACTGCGTCAGTTCAATGACACCTGCCTGGATATGGCTGAACTCTGTCAGTTAAACGGCGACGATCGGAGCTATCTGCACGCCATGGGAAAACTGCATCATCGACTGGTGGTGGAACTGAGCAACACCTCACGCGAGCGTCTCTACCGGATGCAGGCCTGGCAGCTGGCACGCCACTCTCTCAGTCGCCTGTGTCACCAGCTGGCGCTCAACGGCGAATGGGATAAAGCGGCCCTGCTGCAAAGCGAATTCGTCAGGCACGCGTCGTGGATAATGTGAACCTGGAGCATTATACCGCGTGCCGCTGATGCGAAAAACCCCGTAAAATACGGGGTTATCGGCTAAATCACGGCGGTGGTGAGGCGGGACGTACAGCACAGGCGGTTATGGTCGTCGAAAATTTCTATTTGCCATACCTGATGCCGCCGCCCGATATGAACCGCACGGCAGATGCCCCGCACTTCTCCTTCACGCGCCGAACGCAGATGGTTCGCATTGATCTCCAGCCCGACAACCTGCTGTTCACCCTCCGTACACAGATAGCCTGCCATCGACCCCAGCGTTTCGGCCAGCACCACCGATGCGCCGCCGTGCAGCAGACCAAACGGCTGGCGGGTACGCCGGTCAACCGGCATTACGGCTTCAATGTAGTCCTCCGCCAGCGCGGTGAAACGGATGCCGATATGGTCCACCATGGTCTCTTTACTGCGCAGGTTTAACTGCTCAAGCGTGGCTTCACGCTGCCAGATTGCCATTACACGATCTCCAGTAGAGCCTGCAGAGGATGGCGTATACCGCTACCTTCAATACGCTTGACCTGACTGCGGCAGGAATAGCCGGTCGCCAGACAGCGCTGACGCGGCAGGTTTTGCAGGGCCTGCTGCCAGGACAGCGCATAGATCCCCAGCGAATTCTCCAGATTTTTGGCCTCATGCCCGTAGGTACCGGCCATACCGCAGCAGCCGACGCTGACATTTTCCAGCTTCGCGCCGAAACGGGCAAAAATGGTTTCCCACTGTCTGGTTGAACCCGGCAGCGCGGTGACCTCCGTACAGTGGCCGAACAGATACCAGGATTCTGCCTGAGAGAGCGGTGGTATCTCGCGTGACGCCAGCGCTGTCTGCAACCATTCATGGACCAGCTGCACATGGAAATCACCGCGTTTAGCGCCCAGCACCTGATGATATTCGTCGCGATAGCAGAGCACCAGCGCCGGATCGACCCCCACCAGCGGTATATTCAGCCCCGCCACGCGGCTGAGGAAATCCGCCGTTTTCTGCGCGGTGCGCGCAAACTGCTGCAGGAAACCTTTAATATGCTGCGCCTTACCGTTGGGTGAAAACGGCAGTACCACCGCCGTAAAGCCGAGCTTTTCAATCAGCTGCACAAAGTCGGTCACCAGCTGCGCTTCGTAGTAGCTGGTGAACGGGTCCTGCACCACCAGCACGCACTGCGCCCGCAGCTCTGCGCTCATCTGTTCCAGATCTTCCAGCGTCGTGGCCAGCGCCCGGTGCCCTGCCAGCTGTTGTTTCAGCGTCGGTGAAGACAGCAGCGGCAGGTCCACCATGCCGATATGCTGCTTGCTGAGGGACTTCACCCACGGCTGGCGCAGGAAGAAGTTAAAGGTTTTCGGCGCCTTCGCCATCAGCGGGGCATAGCTTTCCACCGTCGCCACCAGATAATCACTGGCGGGGCGCAGGTAGCGTGTGTGATACAGCTGCAGGAAGCGCGAGCGGAAGCCCGGCACGTCGATTTTTATCGGGCACTGGGTCGAACAGGCTTTGCAGGCCAGACAGCCGGACATCGCCTCTTTCACTTCATGCGAAAAATCATACTGACCGCGCCTGGCCTGCCAGCTGTTGCGGGTGCGCTCGATCATACCGCGCAGGCTGATGCCTCTGGCAGGAAGCTGCTGCTCCAGCACCAGCGGATCAACGCCCTGCTCCGCCAGCAGGCGCAGCCATTCACGGGTCAGGGTGGCCCGACCTTTGGGCGAGTGCATGCGGTTACTGGTGATCTTCATCGACGGACACATCGGGCTTTTCACATCAAAGTTAAAGCACAGGCCGTTGCCGTTACACTCCATGGCTCCGCGCCAGTCGGTACTCACGTTAACCGGGATCTGACGATCGTAGGTCCCGCGCTTCACCGCATCGACCTGCAGCATCGGGTCATCCACGCCGATCGGTGCGCAAATTTTTCCCGGATTGAGGCGGTTAGCAGGGTCAAAGGCGGCTTTAATCCGCCGCAGCTCGTTATACAACACCTCGCCGAAGAACGCGGGGCTGTATTCGGCGCGGAAGCCTTTACCATGCTCGCCCCACAGCAGCCCACCGTAGCGGGCCGTCAGCGCGACCACTTCATCGGAGATCTGTTTCATCAGCATCTCCTGCTGCGGGTCACACATATCCAGGGCGGGACGCACGTGCAGTACCCCGGCATCAACGTGGCCAAACATACCGTAGCTGAGGTTGTGGCCGTCAAGCAGCGCGCGAAACTCGACAATATAGTCGGCGAGGTTGTGCGGCGGTACACAGGTGTCCTCGACAAACGGGATCGGCTTGGCGCGCCCTTTGGCATTACCCAGCAGCCCCACTGCTTTTTTACGCATGCCGTAAATGCGCTCAATGCCCGCCACATCGTCGCACAGCTGGTAGCCAATCACCCCACCCTGCCGCTGCGCCATTAAACTATCCAGGCGCTGGCAGAGGGCATCCACCTGGCCGTCGATCAGCGGTTTGTCATTACCGGCGAATTCGACCATATTCAGGCCGAGCATCTCTTTATCCGGAACGTCTGTAATCAGCTCGCTGACCGAGTGCCAGACAATATCCTCCCGCGCCAGGTTAAGCACTTTCGAGTCAACGGTTTCCACCGACAGGGCTTTCGCTTCCACCATAAACGGCGCGTTACGCAGCGCGGAATCGAACGAGTCATACTTGATATTCACCAGCCGCCGCACTTTCGGGATTGGGGTGATATCCAGCGTCGCCTCCGCGATAAACGCCAGTGTGCCCTCGGCACCACATAAAATGCGCGTCAGATCGAACTGTTGCAGGTCATCACTCAACACATGGCGCAGATCGTAACCGGTCAGGAAGCGGTTAAGTTTAGGGAATTTATCAACAATCAGCTCACGCTGTTCACGGCAGCGCTCCAGCACCACGCGATAGATATCCCCTACTGCGCCGGGCACTGCTGCCCGCTGTTCCGCCTCACTGACCGGCATAGCCTGGGTGTCCAGCACCTCTCCACCGAGCAGCACCGCTTTCAGCCCCAGCACGTGATCGGAGGTTTTTCCGTAGACCAGTGAACCCTGACCGGACGCATCTGTGTTGATCATCCCACCCAGGGTGGCGCGGTTGCTGGTGGACAGTTCCGGGGAGAAAAAATAGCCAAAAGGTTTCAGGTAAGCATTGAGCTGATCTTTGATTACGCCAGCTTCAACTTTGACCCAACCTTCTTCGACATTAATATCGAGAATGCGCGTCATATGGCGCGACAGATCAACCACAATGCCCTGGTTCAGCGACTGCCCGTTCGTGCCGGTGCCGCCGCCGCGCGGGGTGAAGACCAGAGAAGTGAAGCGTGGGTCAGCGGCCAGTCGGGCGATCAGTGCCACATCTGCCGTGGAGCGGGGAAAAATCACCGCATCAGGCAACAGCTGATAGATGCTGTTGTCGGTGGACATCGTCAGGCGGTCGGCATAGCTGGTCGCCGTATCTCCGGCAAAACCATCCTGTTTTAAGGCATCCAAAAAACTCAGCACCAGCGGCACAATGCCGGGTGCCTGGGAAATCTGTGGGATCATTATCGGGTGACCAAAAAGTTATGTGAATCGTTTGCGTTGCTCAGATTGCGCAGTTATCCGTTTTATCACATTTTTTTATGACCTGCCGTTATTTCAAAAACCGAAGCAAAAGAATAACCTGTTGCTTCTGTCGCGAAATCAATTCATACATCATGATGAAAACATCCTGGTCAGCGTAACCCCTACGCCGGCCCGGAGGTTAAGAGAGCAATCGCATGTTACCTGAGGTCACTGTTAATTAATGAAGAACGCGCAAAAAAGTTGGGATTTACCGCAAATTGTGTTTTTGCTGCTGTTTATCAGCCTCACGATTGTTGCGTGTTTTTGGGTGGTTCAACCCTTCATTCTCGGGTTTGCCTGGGCCAGCATGGTGGTGATCGCCACCTGGCCGCTGATGATTAAATTTCAGGAGTGGCTGTGGGGGCGGCGCGGTCTGGCCGTGCTGGTCATGACGCTGCTGCTCATTCTGGTGTTCATCATCCCTATCGCCCTGCTGGTTAACAGCCTGATCGAAAACAGCGCACCGCTGATTGCCTGGCTCAGCTCCGGCCATATCCAGCTGCCGGATTTACACTGGCTGCGCAGTATTCCGCTGGTTGGCAGAAAACTCTACTCGGCTTATCACCATCTGGTGGCGGGCGGGGCATCTGCACTGATTGCTCAGCTACAGCCTTATATTGGTCGCACCACCGGGTTCTTCTTCGCCCAGGCCGGTCATTTTGGCCGCTTTATGATCCATATCGGCCTGATGCTGCTGTTCAGCGTGCTGTTGTACTGGCGCGGTGAGCAGGTCGGTCAGGGCATTCGTCACTTCGCCTTCCGTCTGGCGTCGCGTCGCGGCGATGCCGCAGTGCTGCTGGCCGGTCAGGCGATTCGTGCCGTGGCGCTGGGGGTAGTGGTCACGGCCCTGGTTCAGGGAGTGCTGGGCGGGATCGGGCTGGCAATCTCCGGAATTCCTTATGCCGCTATTCTGACAGTACTGATGATTTTCTCCTGCCTGGTACAGCTGGGTCCCTTGCTTGTGCTGGTACCGGCAATTATCTGGCTTTACTGGAGCGGTGATACCACCTGGGGCACCGTGCTGCTGGTGTGGAGCTGCGTGGTCGGCACGCTGGACAACGTTTTGCGCCCGATGCTCATCCGCATGGGCGCCGACCTGCCGCTGATTTTAATCCTCTCCGGGGTCATCGGCGGCCTGATCGCCTTTGGGATGATTGGTCTGTTCATTGGCCCGGTGGTGCTGGCAGTTTCCTATCGCCTGGTGTCCGTCTGGGTTCATGAAGCGCCGGCACCGGATGAAGACCCGCTGGCGGTGGTAGAGGAACTGGCAGAAATCGAAGCAGAATCGCACCAGCCTAAAGCGTAGTTTCCCCTCCTTTTGCAGCCAGCCTGCTGGCTGCAAACATTAGTATCCGGAATATTTTCCTTCGCTCCAGCATCATTCTCATTAAGTTTATTTATGACTTAAAGGCAAATTTTACGCGTTTCAGCGTCTGCCCAACAAAAATGGTGGTATTTTGCTCACCTTTTTTGCCCGAAAAACGTCTTTCCGGCGGTAAAGTATTATGACTTTTAAACTAATAAGAGGATTCTTAAAGACTCCAGGAACGCGGTTGCATAGTATTGATACCAGCTTTGAAATCAACCCCACGATTTCTAAACAATCTATTTCCCTGAGTAACAGAATTGCTGTGTGTAGTCTTTGCCCATCCCCTGTGATGGGCTTTTTTTTGTCTGAAATTGACGAAAAAAAGGATAATCGCTAAGCGATTATCCTGTTGCATAACTAAAGGCGCGGCATGTCTGACCCACCGCTAGCCCCTTGAGTTTACTTCTTCAGTTCAGCCAGACTCAGCCAGGTCTGCACCACGGTATCCGGGTTCAGCGACAGGCTGTCAATGCCCTCTTCCATCAGCCACGCGGCAAAGTCCTCATGATCTGACGGCCCCTGACCACAGATACCAACGTATTTACCCTGCTTTTTCGCCGCGCGGATCGCCATCGACAGCAGCGCTTTAACCGCATCGTTGCGCTCATCAAACAGTTCGGAGACCACGCCGGAATCGCGATCCAGGCCCAGCGCCAGCTGAGTCATATCGTTGGACCCAATCGAGAAGCCGTCAAAATACTGCAGGAACTCATCGGCCAGCAGGGCATTAGACGGGATCTCGCACATCATGATGATCTTCAATCCGTTCTCACCGCGCTTCAGTCCCTGGCGCTCGAGCTCCTCCACCACCGCTTTTGCCTGCGCCACGGTACGCACAAACGGCACCATGATCTCCACGTTGGTCAGGCCCATCTCGTTGCGCACGCGCTTCACTGCCGCACACTCCAGCGCGAAACAGTCGCGGAAGCTGTCAGCAACGTAACGTCCGGCCCCGCGGAAGCCGAGCATCGGGTTCTCTTCTTCCGGTTCGTAACGCTCGCCGCCGACCAGATTGGCGTACTCGTTGGTTTTAAAGTCAGAGAGACGCACAATTACCCGCTTCGGCGAAAATGCCGCTCCAAGAGTGGCAATCCCTTCGGTCAGGCGACCAATGTAGAACTCGATCGGGTCATCAAACCCTTTCATCATGCTGCGAATTTGCTGCTGCAATTCCGGGGTCTGCTGGTCGAACTCCAGCAGTGCTTTTGGGTGTACCCCGATCATCCGGTTGATAATGAACTCCAGACGCGCCAGACCAACACCTTCATTCGGCAGGCAGGCAAAGTCGAAAGCACGGTCAGGGTTACCGACGTTCATCATGATCTTCAGCGGCAGCGACGGCATTTCATCAACCTGCGAGCTCTTCACGTCGAAGTCCAGCAGGTCGTCATAGACGTAGCCGGTGTCGCCCTCCGCGCACGAGACAGTGACTTTATGACCGTCTTTCAGAATGTCGGTCGCGTTGCCACAGCCCACCACGGCCGGAATACCCAGCTCGCGGGCAATGATGGCCGCATGGCAGGTCCGCCCGCCACGGTTGGTGACTATGGCAGAGGCTTTTTTCATGATCGGTTCCCAGTCCGGGTCGGTCATGTCGGTCACCAGCACGTCACCTTTCTCAATGCGGTTCATTTCGCTGATATCGTGAATCACCTTAACTTCACCCGCGCCGATACGGTGACCAATGGCGCGGCCCTCGACCACGACGCTGCCTTTACCCTGCAGGGTATAGCGCTCCATGACCGAACCGTTAGAACGCACGGTCTCCGGACGTGCCTGAACGATATACAGCTTGCCGGTGTGACCATCCTTCGCCCACTCGATATCCATCGGACGCTGGTAGTGTTTCTCAATCTGCACTGCCTGAGCGGCCAGCGCTTCGACTTCGCTGTCCGTCAGGGAGAAACGATCGCGCTCGGCTTCCGGCACGTCCTCTATTCTCACCTGCTCACCGTGTTCCTGCGAGTTGGCATACACCATGCGGATTTTTTTCGATCCCATATTACGGCGCACAATTGACGGACGACCGGCGGCCAGCGTCGGTTTGTGTACATAGAACTCATCGGGGTTTACAGCACCCTGCACCACCATCTCGCCCAGGCCCAACGCCGAGGTGATAAAGACCACCTGGTCGAAGCCAGATTCGGTATCAATGGTAAACATCACGCCGGATGACGCGAGGTCAGAGCGCACCATGCGCTGCACCCCGGCAGACAGCGCCACACCACGGTGGTCGTAACCCTGATGGACGCGGTAGGAGATTGCACGGTCGTTAAACAGTGAGGCATAAACGTGCTTCACGGCGACCAGCACGGCATCATAGCCCTGCACGTTAAGGAAGGTTTCCTGCTGACCGGCAAAGGAGGCATCCGGCATGTCTTCTGCAGTAGCAGAAGAGCGGACGGCAAATGACGCTTCGGCGTCATCGGCGGAAAGCTGGTTGTACGCATCGTGGATCGCCTGCTCAAGCTCAGGCGTAAACGGCGTTTCGACTATCCACTGGCGGATCTGTTTACCTGCTTTCGCCAGTTCATCAACATCATCAATATTGGTCTTGTCCAGCAGATCGTAGATACGCTGATTGACGCCGCTCTGATCGAGAAACAGGTTGAACGCTTCTGAGGTTGTCGCAAAACCATTAGGCACGGACACGCCTGACGACGACAAGTTAGTAATCATTTCACCCAGAGAGGCATTTTTGCCCCCCACCCGATCCACATCGTTCATGCCAAGCTGGTTGTACCAGAGCACAAGCGGCAGTTCGCCTTTATTGGACATTGAAGCAATCCTTGTAAGATTTAATTAGGAATAAAAGGGATACAGCATTGCTTTGTGAGACTGGCACAGTTGAGCGCAATTGTTAAAGTGTTGAATCGTTCAAGCAGCTGATATTTTTCTTTTTAAGAATACTCCGCGTTAAAAAACACTGTTGCGCAACGATATTTATTTTTAATATCGTTAATTTTCAATTAGATACATAAAGCGCTTTTCCATCAGCGCAATAGCGGTTGCGCAACAGAAAATGATGCCATAACAGAATGTTTTTAAATCAAAGCGCGGATAATATGAATAATGAAAAGAAACATCATTTCATTTTCTTACTTCAGATGCGATTCGTCTGATTTTATAAAAATAAAAAGTTCATATCATTAGTTAATGAATTTTTTATTTTATTTTGCAGGCTGAATCACGATTTGCTTTATGCGGTCAGATTAATTTAGTCTGCACTGTCCCCCGCAAACGGAGAGAAAATGGACGTGAACACCGAACGTAGTGTTTTTTATATTTCAGACGGCACGGCCATTACGGCTGAAGTGTTGGGCCACGCCGTTCTGTCGCAGTTTCCGGTGGCGACACAGAGCGTAACCCTGCCCTTTGTGGAAAACGTGCAGCGCGCCCAGGCGGTGAAAGCGCAGATTAACGCCCTGTACCAGCAGAGCGGAGTTCGACCGCTGGTGTTTATTTCCGTTGTCACGCCGGAGATCCGCGAAATTATTTTGCAAAGCGATGGTTTCTGCCAGGATATTGTGCAGTCGCTGGTCGCCCCCCTGCAGCAGGAACTGGGCGTGGATCCGGCCCCCGTTGCTAACCGTACTCACGGCCTGACTGCCGGGAACCTAGGCAAATATGACGCGCGTATCGCGGCTATTGACTATACCCTGGCCCATGACGACGGGATCTCTCTGCGCGGTCTGGAAGATGCTCAGGTGATCCTGCTGGGCGTCTCCCGCTGCGGTAAGACGCCCACCAGCCTCTATCTGGCGATGCAGTTTGGTATCCGTGCCGCTAACTATCCGTTTATCGCCGATGATATGGACAACCTGAAACTGCCCCCCGCGCTGAAGCCCTTTCAGAATAAGCTGTTCGGATTAACCATTGACCCGGAGCGTCTGGCGGCGATACGACAGGAACGCGCGGAAAACACCCGCTACGCCTCAATGCGCCAGTGCCGGCTGGAAGTCGGCGAAGTGGAAGCGCTGTTTCGCACGCACCAGATTCGTTATCTCAACAGCACCAATTATTCCGTTGAGGAGATCGCCACTAAAATCCTCGATATCATGGGTCTTACGCGACGTATGTATTAATTTTTCCGCTTCCGGCGGCCTGAAGAGGTGCCGGAAAGGCTATTCCCCTGCAGTTTTGCGGTTGAAATCATCCCGGTTTGGTTTAAGGTGAACGCCATTACTTCCCGGTATTCCTGCCGCTGTGAAGACAAAATTTTAGAGATCGCCATGAACAAAACAGATGAACTGCGAACCGCGCGCATCGACAGCCTGATTACGCCTGCGGAACTGCAGGACAGGTTACCGATCACTCCCGCCATTATTGAAAACGTGACAACGTCACGCAAGCGTATTGCCCGCATCCTCAATGGCGAAGATCCCCGCCTGCTGGTGGTGGTCGGCCCCTGCTCCCTGCATGATCCGGCGGCGGCGCTGGAATACGCTGAGCGTCTCTCTGTGCTGCGTGAAAAATATCACTCACGCCTGGAAATCGTGATGCGCGCCTATTTCGAAAAACCGCGCACCGTGGTGGGCTGGAAAGGGCTGATTTCTGACCCCGATCTCGACGGCAGTTTCCGCATCAATCACGGCCTGGGCATTGCGCGCAAACTGCTGCTGGATATCAACGCGCTGGGTATGCCAACCGCGACGGAGTTCCTTGATATGGTGATCGGGCAGTTTATTGCCGACCTGATTAGCTGGGGTGCTATCGGCGCGCGCACCACCGAGAGCCAGATCCACCGGGAGATGGCGTCGGCCCTCTCCTGCCCGGTGGGCTTTAAAAACGGGACGGACGGCAATACGCGCATCGCGGTAGATGCCATCCGTGCGGCCCGCGTCAGCCATATGTTCCTGTCACCCGATAAACGCGGCCAGATGACCATCTATCAGACCAGCGGTAACCCGTCCGGGCATATCATTATGCGCGGCGGAAAAGCACCGAATTATCATGCGCCGGACATTGCGGCGGCCGCTGCTCAGCTGCGCGAATTCAGCCTGCCTGAACAGCTGGTCATCGACTTCAGCCACGGCAACTGCCTCAAGCAGCATCGCCTGCAGAAAGAGGTTGCCAGCAGCGTCTCGCAGCAGATCCGCGACGGATCGCGGGCAATTGCCGGTGTGATGATCGAAAGCTTCCTGCAGGAAGGCACGCAGAAAGTCGGGCCGGATAGCGCGCTGAAATACGGCCAGTCCATCACCGACCCGTGTCTGGGCTGGGACGATACGGTCAGCGTGCTGCAGCAGCTGGCAGAGGCCATCGACAGCCGCTTCTGAGTCGTCAGGCCGGCCCGCAACGGGTCGGCCTTTATCTGCTGGCCGCCCTCCGATCGTAAACGGTTAGCTGAACATTAATTTTGCTTGCACACTGCCGCCTTTCATTGATAATGATTATCATTCTGATAATAAGTCCCTTTTCCTTTTTAGCGACTTCTGCGAGGACCACAGCAATGACTGCTCGTTACCCACTCTATAACGAATTAAAACAACAGCATCCGAAGAAATACGCCCGCGAACTGGCCGCAATGATGGGCATCAGCGAAGCGGAACTGACCGCTGCACGCGTCGGCCACCAGGCGCAGCCGCTGCGCCCGGCAATGCGCGAACTGCTGCACGCGCTGGAAGCCGTAGGTGAAATCAAGTCAATTACCCGCAATGAGTACGCCGTACATGAGCAGCTGGGCGTGTTCAGTAACATCCACATCAATGACCATGCCGGTATCGTACTTAACCCGCGCGCGCTGGATTTACGCGTCTTTGTTAACCAGTGGGCCAGCGTCTTCCATCTGCAGGAGATGACCGGGCACGGCGAGCGTCAGAGCATTCAGTTCTTTGACCAGCACGGTGATGCGGTACTGAAGGTGTATGCGACCGAAAATACCGATATGGCCGCCTGGCAGCAGCTGATAGCTGAATATCACGCAGAACCGGCGGCTGAATTCAGCGTAATCACGGCCACTGCGGCGACTTTCGCCAGTGAAATCGACAGCGCCCGCCTGGAAACCGAATGGCGTGCGATGACCGACGTGCACCAGTTCTTCCGCCTGCTGAAAAAACATGATGTGTCACGCCCGCAGGCCTTCCACGCCGTCAGCGACGATCTGGCACAACAGATCGGCAATCAGTCGCTGGCAACCCTGCTGGAAAATGTCCGTCAGGACGGTAACGAGATCATGATCTTCGTCGGCAACCGCGCCTGCGTTCAGATCTTTACCGGTCAGATCGAAAAACTGATGCCAATGCACGGCTGGCTGAACATCTTTAACCCGGCCTTTACCCTGCACCTGCAGGATCAGCAGATTGCCGAAAGCTGGATCACCCGTAAACCGACCGCAGACGGCATTGTCACCAGCCTGGAGCTGTTTGCTGCCGACGGCACTCAGATTGCGCAGCTGTACGGCCAGCGCAGTGAGGGCCAGCCGGAGCAGGCGAAGTGGCGTGAGCAGCTGACCGCTCTCAGCGCAGAAGGGGCCGCCGTATGAAATCCTGTTTATTGGCGCTGCTCACCCTGCCGCTGGCATTCAGCACCGCCGCCGCAGAGCGCATTGTCAGTATCGGCGGCGACGTTACCCAGATTATTTATGCCCTGGACGCCCAGCAGGATCTGGTGGCGCGTGACAGCACCAGCCTGCATCCGGCGGTGGTGAAAAAACTGCCGGATGTCGGCTATATGCGGCAGCTCAATGCTGAGGGGATCCTCGCCCTGAAACCGACGCTGGTGCTTGCCAGCGAGCTGGCCAGACCGGCGCTGGCGCTGCAACAGGTTGAGAAAAATGGTGTAAAAGTGGTGGATGTGACGGGTAAGACCGACATCTCGGCCATCAGTGAGAAGATTGAAACCATCGCCGCCACCCTGCATCGTGAGGAGGCAGGTCAAGCGCTGCAGGAAAAAGTCCGTAAGCAGCTGGCCAGCGTGCCGAAAACCACGCTGCCGGTCAAAGTGCTGTTTATTCTGGCCCACCAGGGGATGGGGACGATGGCGGGCGGCAGCGGCACCTCCGCCGATGCGGCAATACGGGCGGCCGGTCTGCAAAATGCCATGGCCAGCATTCAGCGCTATCAGCCGCTGTCACAGGAAGGGGTGGTTGCCAGTGCCCCCCAGCTGATCGTGGCGACCCGCGACGGTATCCGCACCCTGGGTGGTGAAGAAAATCTGTGGAAGTTACCCGGTATCGCCCTGACCCCGGCAGGCAAAAACCACCAGCTGCTGGTGGTGGATGATATGGCGCTGCTTGGCTTTGGAATCGACACGCCGGGTGCCATCCTGAAATTACGTCAGGCTGCGGAAGCGCTGCCGTGATGTCTGCACGCTCCCCGCGCTGGCTGGGCGCTCTGCTGCTGGTGCTGTTGGTGCTGGGCGTCAGTGCGGCGAACATCGGGGCGATGCACCTGTCGCTACCGATGCTGTGGCAGTCCGGCAGCGACAGCTCCCTGTGGCAAATCTGGTTCACTATCCGCCTGCCGCGCGTGTTGCTGGCGGTGATTGTGGGGGGGGCGCTGGCGCTGTCCGGCTGCGTGATGCAGGGGCTGTTTCGCAACCCGCTGGCTGACCCCGGCCTGCTGGGTATCAGCAGCGGGGCCGCGCTGGCGGTAGCGATCTCGATTGTGTTTTCTCTGTCGCTGCCCGGCGTACTGATGCTTTACCTGCCGCTGCTGGCTGCTTTCCTCGGCAGCCTGGCCGTCACGCTGGTGATCTTCCTGCTCAGCCGCCAGGGGCTGACGGGCCTCAGCCGTCTGCTACTGGTGGGGATTGCTATCAACGCCCTGTGCGGCGCAGCGGTTGGCGTACTGTCGTGGCTGAGCAACGATCAGCAGCTGCGGCAGTTATCACTGTGGGGCATGGGCAGTCTGGGCCAGGCCCAGTGGCCGACGGTACTGGTGTGCGCCTCGGTGGTGCTGCCGTGTATGGTGCTGGTGCAGCGGCTGGCCGCGCGCCTGAATCTGCTACAGCTGGGCGAGGAAGAAGCGCACTATCTGGGCGTGGATGTGCCGCGAACCCAGCGCTATCTGCTGGTCCTGAGCGCATTTCTCGTCGCATCGGCAGTCGCCGTCAGCGGTGTGATTGGCTTTATTGGCCTGGTCGTACCGCACCTGATGCGCTTCTGCCTCGGCGGTGACCATCGCCTGCTGCTTCCCGCCTCCCTGCTGAGTGGGGCGATCCTGCTGCTGCTGGCCGATACGCTGGCGCGGACCCTGGTTGCCCCGGCAGAAATGCCGGTGGGACTGCTGACCAGCCTGATTGGCGGTCCGTGGTTCCTGTGGCTGATCCTGCGTCGCCGTGGAGGTCTCAATGGCTGATTCTCTTACTGCCCGCGGGCTGAGCTATCAGCTGGGGCAACGCTGGCTTATTGATGATATTTCGCTGACGCTGCGGCAAGGCGAACTGGTATCGCTGATTGGCCCGAATGGCGCAGGTAAATCCACGCTGCTGCGCCTGCTGACCGGGTTTATTACGCCTCAGCGCGGGGAGTGCTTATTACAGGACGAACCGCTGGCGCAGTGGTCCGCCACACGTCTCTCCCGGCAGCGCGCAGTGATGCGTCAGCAGAGCAGCATGGCGTTCCCACTCAGCGTGTATGACGTGGTGGCGATGGGCCGCGCTCCGTGGCCCGGCCCGGCGCAGCCGGTGGTGGAAAAGGTAATGGCGTTAACCGGCTGTGACGGGCTGGCCAGCCGCGACTATTTACAGCTTTCCGGGGGCGAACAGCAGCGGGTGCAGCTGGCACGTGCGCTGGCGCAGCTGTGGCAACAGAACGGCCCGTGCGGCTGGTTATTTCTCGATGAACCGACCTCTGCTCTCGATTTATATCACCAGCAGCATCTGCTGCGTCTGCTGTCGCAGCTGACGCAACAGTTTCCGCTTGCGGTTTGCTGCGTGCTGCACGATCTCAACCTCGCTTCGCTGTGGTCGGATCGTGTCATGCTGCTGGCAGAGGGGCGACTGGTGGCGGAAGGCCAGCCGTCAGACGTGCTGGATGAGACCACGCTGACCCGCTGGTATCATGCCGATGTGATGGTTCACCCCCATCTTACCGAGGGTGTTCCTCAGGTGGCGCTGCGCCGCTAGCTGGAACAACTCACTTCCAGTTTCTTTCCCCAGTCCGGCGGCCGGCGCGCCAGGTCAGCAAACTCTGGCGCGTCGTCAAACGGCCGCAACAGTGCCTGATGAAGACGCGCCAGTACGCTGATATCATCCTGCTCTGCCTGTTCAATCGCCTGCTGTGCCAGATAATTGCGCAGGACCCGCGTCGGGTTCGCCCGCTTCATCAGCCGCTGGCGTTCCTCATCGCTGCGTTCATCCTGCAACAGACGCTGACGATACACGTTGTACCAGCTGTCGAAGGCTTCCCGATCGATAAATTCATCACGCAGAGACGAACGGGACTGCTGCTGCTCAACGTCACTCAGCTGGCGGAAGGTGCGCGTATAGTCGCTGCCCTCTTTGGTCATCAGCGCCAGCAGCCCGGTGAGGATATGATTATCATCTTTACCCGCCGTCAGCAGCCCCAGTTTAGCGCGCATTTTTTCACCCCAGCAGCGCATCAGTTCCGGTTCATACAGCGCCAGCGCCTGCTTCAACTGCTCCGTACTCATCAGCCCTGACAGCGCGTGCGCCAGACGATTCAGGTTCCACAGCCCGATCATCGGCTGATTTTCGAAACTGTAGCGGCCCTGGTGATCCGAATGGTTGCAGATAAAACCGGGCTGATAGTCATCGAGAAAACCGTAAGGACCGTAATCCAGCGTCAGGCCGAGAATCGACATGTTGTCCGTGTTCATCACGCCGTGCGCGAAGCCCACGCTCTGCCAGCCGGCGATCAGGCTTGCCGTGCGTTTCACCACATCGCTGAACCACAGCAGGTACTTATCCGCGTCCTGCTGCCACTGCGGCCAGTGGTGGCGGATCGCATAATCAGCCAGCTGCGTCACGTTCTCCTGCTGGCCCTGATAATAGAAGTGTTCAAAGTGGCCGAAACGCATATGGCTTTCTGCCACGCGCAGCAGCATGGCACCGGATTCGGTGGTTTCGCGATAAACCGGCTCATCGCTGGTGACCACTGTCAGCGCGCGCGACGTTGGAATACCCAGCGCGTGCATCGCTTCGGAGGCCAGAAACTCGCGCAGCGTCGAGCGCAGCACTGCGCGCCCATCCCCCATACGTGAATAAGGCGTCAGCCCGGCCCCTTTGAGATGCCAGTCAAACTTGCGACCGTCGGCCAACTGCTGCTCACCGAGCAGCAAACCCCGTCCATCACCAAGTTGTCCGGCCCAGACGCCAAACTGATGTCCGCTGTAAACCTGTGCCAGAGGCTGCATGCCGTCAGCCAGCTGTGTCCCGCTCCATATGCCGATGTGCTGTGGGCCAAACAGGCTCTCATCCAGTCCCAGTTCCTGTGCCAGGGGAGCACTGTGATAAAGCAGGCGGGGATTTTTTAGCGGCGTCGGTTCGAGCGCGGTGTAAAAACCACTCAGCTCGTGATACCAGGTGTTATTGAATTGCATGTCGCCTCCGTCAGTGCCACCGGGAACATCCCCGCTGACACGCTAGTGTAAAGCGCAGTGGCGCTGTCAAACACGGAGCGTTTACAGGGTTATTGCAGTGAGCGTTCACGCAGGTGTTGAGGCGGTTCCACCAGATGAATTAATGCCTCTTCGCTGACCGAAGGAAACAACGCACTTTGAATGCCATCGAAAGCGAAGTCACGAATGGTTTGCAGGGCACTGAGTTCATCTACGCCCTGCACCACCACTTCCTGGCAGTGCGGTTTGATATGATCGAGGATAGCGCTGATAAACGGCTGAAAGGATAACCGCTTAATATGGTGTTGAATAAAACCTTTATCCAGCTTAATGCGGTAAAACAGATCGTCAAAAACAGCTTTCGATGTTGTCTTACCTGCACCATAATTATTCAGACTTAAGTTAAATTTTTCACTCATCGCCCGGAGAAAAATATTATTTCTGCCCAACTCTAAATCAGGAAAATTCTCGCTAATTTCCAGATTAAGAAACGCAATGCGACTCATTTTTTTCAGAATAAACTCACTTCCGAGCAGGGTTTCTGCCAGTGGTTTATCAATATTCATAACCACATTAAGATCGTGACTGCTAAAAAAATCGCAATATTTCTCAATGAGATTTATTTGCTGCTGCAGAAACAGGACACGCTGCTCGTCATTTAATAACGGCGTCATGATCTCCTGCGCCATAGCGACGTTTGCACTGGGGTGCGTAAAGTGAGTGGACATCTCAACGGACGTTAACCGCCCGCCAGGAGTGTAAACCGGGCAGAATGCTGTGTAAGTTTTATAATCAGCTGCCAAAAAGATGTTCATTTTATTCGCCATTATTAAGCGGCACTCACCGCATCCTATATCAACAAAATAGGACAAGCAACAGCGTCAACAGACGGTCACATTGCGGAAATTCAACTGCAGTGTGCTTTTGCGTTAAATCCAGAACGTTAAGTTAACATAAAACTGACATAAACGTGCTTACCGATATCGCTATCATGCAAAACGTAAATTAGATGCGGCGATTTTGTTGACGATTTTTTACTTAAAAAGTGGTCAGACATCATCAAAAAATTGACTTAGGGAAAACAGGCATTAAAAATGTATTTTCAATTTCGGGCGCACCGATCAGGCCGCTATCCATCAGCCATAATTTAACATCGCTGTCTGGCTTCTGCCGTGGCGATTAAATTCTGCGGGCCTGCCAGAACACCTTACGCCAGTAAACATTATCCAGGGACGAACGGGTTACGCCCTGACTGGTCGAGGCATGGATAAACTGGTTATCGGTATCATAAATCCCGACATGCAGGCCATTTTCTCCGCTTCCCGTTTTAAAGAACACCAGATCGCCCGGCAGCAGCTCAGATTTATCAATTCGCGTGCCAATATCGGTCTGTGCACTCGTGGTGCGCGGTAGCTGCATGTTAAAAAGATCGCGGAAGGTCAGATAAACAAAACCAGAGCAGTCCACGCCGCCGCGACTCATGCCGCCATAGCGATAAGGGGCACCGCGCCACTGTCCGAGCCGATCGTTGAGCTGGGCAATCACGGTAATAGAGTCAGAGAGCCGGGCGTCAGGTAACGGCGCTCGGCTGCTACAGCCCGCCAGAACAATCACCATCAATATAAACCAGTAACGCATAGCAAATTCCCCGCTAGTCACAGTCTGTAATCTGTTGCAAGCCCACGATACCGGCAACGGCCGGCGTGGTACATTCAGCATAACGTGGTCAGTATCGCCTGCCCGTTAACATCAAGTCGTTGAAACGGCACCTTGTAGAGCGCGCTGAGGTGGTCCGGCGTCAGTACCTCGTGTGGTCGGCCCTTTATCGCATGCTCACCGGGCCGCATCAGCCAGACGCAATCCGCATAGCGCAGTGAATGATTCATGTCATGGCTGCTCATAATGATGCTGATGCCCTTCTCTGTCAGTCCGGGCAACAGGCGATCGAAGGCAGCCTGCTGGGCGATATCCAGACCGGTTAATGGCTCGTCCAGCAGTAACAGTTTGCCCTGTGGCTGGCTGACCTGCAGTAACACCGCCGCCAGCCGCACGCGCTGCCATTCACCGCCTGAAAGCTGCGTGAGCGGCCGGGCGAGTTTTTCATCGAGCTGTAGCGCCTTTGCCAGCGGCAGCAGCATCGCGGCAGGTTCCGTGCTTTGCGGCTGCGCATGCATCTGCAGATAGTGCCAGACCGGCATCAGCCCCGGCGGAATCTGCTGCTGCGCAAGATAACCCCGCTGTGGGGCCAGCGCTGCGCCGGGCCAGTCACCCAGCGCACGCCCGGCGAAGTGGACGTCACCCTCGCAGGCGATCAGGCCCGCAATCGCTGCCAGTAATGAACTTTTGCCCGCCCCGTTCGGCCCGACCAGGTGAACAACCTGCCCGGCCGCGACCTGGGCCGTAAAGGGATACAGGCGCCCTTCAAGCGCAACGCCTGTCAGATCCAGCAGCATAAATTACGCCAGGGCCTGATGGATTCGTGCGACTAACTGCGCATCGTCAGGTGCCATATCCGGGGAGAAACGCCCGATAACCTGACCGTCGCGACCAATCAGGAACTTCTCAAAGTTCCACAGAATATCGCCCGCCTGCTTAGGCGCACGGCCTTTGCTGGTCATCCGCTCAAGGAAACCACTGCCTTCCGGGGCCACGGCTTCAGGCTGTGCCGCCACCAGCTGGGCATACAGTGGGTGACGCTGCGGCCCGTTTACCTCGATTTTGCTGAACATCGGGAAGGTCACGCCATAGGTGGTGCGGCAAAAGGTTTTAATTTCTGCCTCGGTGCCCGGCTCCTGCTCCAGAAACGCATTGCACGGGAAACCCAGTACCGTCAGTCCGCTATCGTGCAGCTCTTTCTGCAGACTCTCCAGCGCTTCATACTGCGGCGTCAGGCCGCATTTAGAGGCCACATTGACCACCAGCAGCACATCGCCCTGCCACTGCGCCAGCGTTGTTTTCTCACCATCCAGCGTCACCAGTTTTGTATCGAAAATAGTCATTGTTTTTTCCTGTTTTAACGTCAGACACAACAGCCCGCAGGCTGTCAGCGGTTGCTCAATAATAGCCAGATAAATACCGGCGCGCCCAGCGTCGCCGTCACGACACCAATGGGCAGTTCGGCTGAGGTTAGCGCGATACGGGCAATAATGTCGGCCGCCAGCAGAACACCGGCCCCCGCCAGCGCACAGCCCGGTAATAAAATACGATGATCGCTCAGACCATTAAGACGCAAAAGATGGGGTATTACCAGGCCGACAAAGCCAATCGCCCCGGCCAGCGCCACGCTCACCCCCACCAGCCAGCCGATCGCTATCACCAGCAGGTTGCGCCACAGCACCAGCGGCAGGCCCAGCTGCTGAGCAGAGATCTCGCCCAGCGCCAGCAGATTGAGAACCCGAGTCTGACCACTCAGCCACAGCAGGGCCGGAAGCAGCGCCAGCATCAGCCAGCCGTAACGCCAGTCAACGCCGCTGAAACCGCCCATCATCCAGTACATTAACTGACGCAGATCCATACTGCTGCTGAAGTAGACCGCCCAGGTCATTAACGCGCTGCAGATGATCCCCAGCGCCACGCCGGCCAGCAGCAGGCGGCTGCTGGAGAGATGCTGGCGGGCAAAGCGCAGCAGAATGAAGGTCACCACCAGCGCTCCGACAATAGCGCCCAGGCTCATCGGCCAGGTTCCGGTCATGCCCGCAAAGATGCACAGCACCAGCCCCACCCCGGCACCACCGGACACGCCAAGCAGACCCGGCTCCGCCAGTGGGTTGTTGAACAGGGCCTGCATGGCCGCGCCGGATACCGCCAGCGAAGCACCCACCAGCATCACCGCCAGGCTGCGCGGCAGGCGCAGCTGCCAGACGAAAAGCTGTGCATCGGGGTTGAACCACTCAGTGGGGGCGATCCAGCGCTCACCTGCGCTGAGGCTGACCAGCAGCAACAAAAGACAAAACATCAGCAGCCCGCCCAGCCAGAAGCCTGAACGACGTTGAGCGACGGAAATCTGTTGTGAGAGCAGCGTCATGGCAGAGGTTTTTTAAAAGAAAACAGAGGGTTAATTGTAGAGGTAAATCAGCAAAAAGAAAGGGATTGCAGGGCTAAGCGTTGCCGCAGGCCGCAAATGAAAAAGGCCGCTTGCGCGGCCTTTTTGAACAGCAGAAATCAGTCTTCTTTCGGTGAAGCGTTCTCAACCCGGCTTTTCAGTTTCTGACCCGGTCGAAACGTCACAACCCGGCGAGCCGTAATGGGAATATCTTCACCCGTTTTGGGGTTACGTCCCGGACGTTGATTCTTGTCGCGAAGGTCGAAGTTGCCAAATCCTGACAGTTTGACCTGCTCGCCATTTTCCAAAGCACGACGCACTTCTTCGAAAAACAGTTCAACCAGCTCTTTGGCATCCCGTTTGCTAAGACCAAGCTTCTCAAACAGGTATTCAGACATTTCAGCTTTTGTAAGCGCCATAGGTTCAATCCCTCAAGGATGCTTGGAATCGCTCTTTCAGTGCCTCTACGCATTTTGCAACGGTAGCGGCAATCTCCTCTTCTTCGAGTGTCCGGCTGGTATCTTGCAAAATCAGGCTGATAGCGAGGCTCTTAAAGCCCTCATTTACGCCCTTACCACGGTACACGTCAAACAAGTTTACGCCAACTACCTGATTTACGCCAACTTTCTTACACTCGCTGATAATATCTGCTGCCGGCACGTTTTCCGCTACTACAACAGCGATGTCACGACGGTTCGCCGGGAAGCGCGAAATGCCGCTGGCATCAGGCAGGACGCGGTCTGCAACCTTATCCCACAGCAGTTCAAACACCACGGTACGACCGTTAAGATCCAGTTTACGTTCAAGTTCCGGGTGCACCACGCCAATAAATCCGACGTGCTCACCGCGCAAATAAATCGCCGCGCTCTGCCCTGGGTGCAGTGCCGGATTGGCGGCAGCCACAAACTGAATCTCATCGAGTTTGCCAGTTAACTCCAGCAGTGACTCTAAATCCCCTTTTAAGTCATAGAAGTCTACCGGACTGCGCGCCAGATCCCAGTGTTCTTCATTGCGGTGGCCGCTGATCACACCTGCCAGCATAACGTCCTGACGGATACCGAGGTATGCCTGAGTATCAGGAACAAAGCGCAGGCCGCTCTCGAACAGACGCACGCGGGACTGCTGACGGTTCTGGTTATAGACCACCGCGCCCAGCAGACCCGTCCACAGCGACAGACGCATTGCCGACATTTCCACCGAGATCGGGCTTGGCAGGACCAGATTCTCTTCGCCTGGATGCAGCAGCGCCTGAATTTTCGGGTCAACGAAGCTGTAGGTGATGGCTTCCTGATAGCCCTTATCCACCAGCAGCGCTTTAACACGCTTCAGCGACAGGCTGGCTTCACGGTGTTTCGTCATTACCAGACCCGCCTGTACCGGCACGTCAGGAATGTTGTCATAACCGTAAATGCGGGCGACCTCTTCTACCAGATCTTCTTCAATCTCGATATCGAAACGCCAGGCTGGTGCAACGGCCTGCCATTCACCCTGACCTTCTGTCACTTCGCAGCCCAGACGGCGCAGAATATCGCTCACTTCAGCATCCGCAATCACATGGCCGATCAGGCGGTCAAGTTTTTCACGGCGCAGCGTAATCGTCGCACGTACCGGCAGCGCGGCCTCGTGAGTGACATCCATCACCGGACCGGCTTCACCACCGCAAATGTCCAGCAGCAGGCGGGTTGCTCGCTCAATCGCCGTGTGCTGCATTGACGGGTCAACGCCACGCTCATAGCGGTGCGATGCATCGGTATGCAGGCCATGACGACGTGCACGGCCGGTAATCGACAGCGGGCTGAAGAAGGCGCACTCGAACAGCACGTTTTGGGTTTCTTCGTTCACACCGGAGTGCTCACCGCCGAAAATGCCCCCCATCGCCAGCGCTTTCTGATGATCGGCAATCACCAGCGTATCGCTGTTCAGTTTGGCCTTGCTGCCGTCCAGCAAAGTCAGGGTTTCCCCTTCTTCGGCCATACGCACCACGATACCGCCCTCAAGGCGATCGAGATCGAAGGCGTGCATCGGCTGACCCAGCTCAAGTAAAACGTAGTTGGTGATGTCGACAACCGGATCGATCGAGCGGATACCGCAGCGGCGCAGTTTTTCTTTCATCCACAGCGGGGTGGCCGCTTTAACATTGATGCCTTTTACCACACGGCCCAGATAACGCGGGCAGGCGTCTGTGGCCTCCACGCGAATCGGAAAAGTGTCCTGAACGGTTGCGGCAACCGGTGACATCTCTGGCGGCGTCAGTGGCAGCTTGTTCAGCACCGCCACATCACGGGCGACGCCGATAATGCCAAGGCAGTCGGCACGGTTCGGCGTCACGCTGATCTCAATGGTGTTGTCGTCCAGCTTGAGATAGTCACGAATATCCGTACCGATAGTCGCATCCAGCGGCAGTTCAATAATACCGTCATGGTCGTCGGAAATACCCAGCTCAGAGAAAGAGCACAGCATTCCTTCTGACGGCTCACCGCGCAGTTTAGCCGCCTTGATTTTGAAATCGCCCGGCAGGACCGCACCGACCGTCGCTACGGCCACTTTCAGCCCCTGACGACAGTTCGGTGCTCCACAGACGATATCCAGCAGGCGATCGCCGCCGACGTTAATTTTGGTGACACGCAGTTTGTCGGCATTTGGATGCTGGCCGCACTCAACCACTTCACCCACGACCACGCCATGAAAAGCACCTGCTACCGCATCCACGCCGTCAACTTCCAGACCGGCCATGGTGATTTGATTGGACAGGGCTGCACTGTCAATGGCCGGGTTGACCCATTCACGTAACCAGAGTTCACTGAATTTCATTGGTTTTACCCGTCCTTATTTAAACTGTTTGAGGAAACGTAAATCGTTTTCGAAGAAGGCACGCAGGTCGGTCACGCCATAACGCAGCATGGTGAGACGCTCCATCCCCATGCCGAAGGCGAAGCCTGAGTAAACTTCCGGGTCAATACCGACGCTGCGCAGCACATTGGGATGCACCATGCCGCAGCCCAGCACTTCCAGCCACTTGCCGTTTTTACCCATTACATCCACCTCAGCCGAAGGCTCGGTGAACGGGAAGTAAGACGGACGGAAACGCACCTGCAAATCTTCTTCAAAGAAGTTGTTCAGGAAGTCGTGCAGCGTGCCCTTCAGATTGGTGAAGCTGATGTTCTTATCTACAATCAACCCTTCCATCTGGTGAAACATTGGGGTGTGAGTCTGATCGTAGTCGTTACGATAAACACGGCCGGAGGCGATGATACGGATCGGCGGCTGCTGCTCTTTCATGGTGCGGATCTGCACGCCAGAGGTCTGAGTACGCAGCAGACGGGTAGCATCAAACCAGAAGGTATCGTGATCGGCACGGGCCGGGTGATGAGCTGGAATGTTCAGCGCATCAAAGTTGTGATAGTCATCTTCGATTTCCGGGCCGGTCTCTACTGAGAAACCAAGCTCACCGAAGAACGTTTCAATACGTTCGATGGTACGGGTCACCGGATGCAGCCCGCCGTTTTCGATGCGACGGCCAGGCAGAGAGACATCAATAGTCTCCTGCGCCAGGCGCGCGTTCATAACGGCGGATTCGAGAGCATTCTTCTGCGCATTCAGCGCTTCCTGCACCTGTTGCTTAGCTTCATTGATCACCGCACCGGCTGCCGGCCGGTCTTCCGCTGGCAGTTCACGTAAGGAGCTCATCTGGAGCGTAAGATGTCCTTTTTTACCCAGGTATTCGACGCGAACGTTATCTAACGTGGCGACATCCTGAGCATCATTGATAGCGGCTTTCGCGCTTGCTACCAGATCTGCGAGATGTGACATGCTTTCCTCTTCTTCCAGTCATCGTGACTGGTCTGTTTTTTTCAGGACGAATAGCCGCCCGGTCATCGTTGTTTCAGGCGCACTAAAACGAAAAAAGCCTCCACGAGGGAGGCTTTCAGCGCGATTTTTCGTTTCTTCTCTTTGCGCTAAAGCCCCCGGTAGTCAGGCGCTAAAGTAAAAAAAGAAACGGAAAATGGCAGTGTTCATGATTTTCTGACCTAAGTTGCAGTATCGGACCGCTCTATTGAAAGGCCGGGGGATAAAAATGTCAATCATTTCAGACAATAAAAAAGAGGGAGACAAGCTCCCTCTTCAATCCGGCTTACGCCAGAGCTGATTTCGCTTTTTCTACCAGAGCAGCAAATACTGCTTTGTCGAATACTGCGATGTCAGCCAGAATCTTACGGTCGATTTCAATCGAAGCCTTTTTCAGGCCATTGATGAAACGGCTGTAAGACATACCGTTAGTGCGGGCTGCTGCGTTGATACGCGCAATCCACAGCTGACGGAACTGGCGCTTCCGCTGACGACGGTCACGGTAAGCATACTGACCAGCTTTGATAACAGCCTGGAAAGCAACACGGTATACACGTGAACGTGCACCGTAGTAGCCTTTAGCTTGTTTTAAGATTTTCTTGTGACGTGCGCGAGCAACTACACCACGTTTTACACGAGCCATTGAGCTCTCCTATGTATATTCTGAATGTTGCCCTTCATCTTTCGCCTTGTGGCGGCGTTAGCTGCCTTGCCATAAAACGAAATCTGTTGGGCAGTTAAAAAAAAACTTATGCGTACGGCAGGCAGGCAATAACCAGACCCAGATCGCCTTTAGACACCATACCTTTAGGACGCAGGTGGCGTTTACGCTTAGTAGATTTTTTAGTCAGAATATGACGCAGGTTAGCGTGTTTACGCTTGAAGCCGCCACCGGCGGTCTTCTTGAAGCGCTTGGCCGCGCCACGTACAGTTTTAATCTTTGGCATTTAAAAAATATCCACTTCGCATTGTTAATAAAATGAACCAGACAGGCGAATCTCACCGCGCACCGAAGCGCGCGGCAGGATTACTTTAGGGCCTACTGTTTCTTCTTGGGAGCGAGCACCATAATCATCTGACGACCTTCAATCCTTGTAGGGAATGATTCGACCACTGCCAGATCAATATCTTCACACAGATCTTTACGGACGCGGTTAAGCACTTCCATACCGATCTGCTGGTGCGCCATCTCACGACCGCGAAAACGCAGTGTGATCTTGGCTTTATCGCCATCTTCCAGAAAGCGAATCAGGTTGCGTAGTTTTACCTGATAGTCGCCATCATCGGTACCAGGACGGAATTTAATTTCCTTAACCTGGATAATCTTTTGCTTTTTCTTCTGTTCTTTAGAAGATTTGCTTTTTTCGTAAAGGAACTTGCCGTAATCCATTATACGACAAACGGGCGGCTCGGCGTTGGGGCTGATCTCTACCAGATCCACGCCCGCTTCTTCAGCTTTTTCCAAAGCTTCATTCAGACTGACAATACCAATCTGTTCGCCATCGACGCCAGTCAGACGAACCTCAGTGGCGCGAATTTCTCTATTTATGCGATTAGGACGCGCCGGTTGAACTCGTTTTCCGCCTTTAATACTTTATTCCTCCAATTGATGAAGATTGCGACTGCGGATTTCACCCTGCAGTTTAGCGATCACTTCGTTTACATCGATGCTTCCAAGGTCTTTACCGCGGCGGGTGCGAACGGCAACTTTGCCTGCTTCCACCTCTTTATCACCACAGACCAACATATAAGGAACACGACGTAAAGTATGCTCACGGATTTTAAAGCCAATCTTCTCGTTTCTCAAGTCCGCTTTTGCACGAATGCCCGCATTTTGCAGCTTTCGGGTCAATTCTGCAACATATTCGGACTGACCATCGGTGATATTCATCACCACAACTTGTACAGGAGCCAGCCAGGTCGGGAAGAAACCGGCATATTCTTCGGTTAAAATCCCGATAAAGCGCTCCATGGACCCCAGGATAGCGCGGTGAATCATCACCGGAACCTGACGTTCATTACTTTCACCTACATATGAGGCACTCAGACGGCTCGGCAGAGAGAAGTCGAGCTGAACGGTACCACACTGCCATGCACGGTCGAGACAGTCATGCAGAGTAAATTCAATTTTAGGGCCGTAGAATGCGCCCTCACCCGGCTGATAATCAAACGGAATGTTGTTCTCTTTCAGCGCCGCAGCAAGGTCTGCCTCTGAACGGTCCCAGAGATCGTCACTACCAATACGTTTTTCAGGACGGGTAGAGAGTTTCACCACGATTTTTTCAAAGCCGAAGGTGCTGTACATGTCGTACACCATCTTAATACAGCCATTGACCTCATCACGCACCTGATCTTCGGTACAGAAGATATGAGCATCATCCTGGGTAAAGCCACGTACGCGCATCAGACCGTGTAACGCACCTGACGGTTCGTTACGGTGGCAGCTACCAAACTCTGCCATACGTAACGGCAGGTCGCGGTAAGATTTTAGGCCCTGATTGAAAATTTGCACGTGGCCAGGGCAGTTCATTGGCTTGATGCAGTATTCACGATTTTCTGAAGAGGTGGTAAACATCGCCTCTTTGTAGTTTTCCCAGTGCCCGGTTTTTTCCCACAGCACACGGTCCATCATGAATGGACCTTTCACTTCCTGGTACTCATACTCTTTCAGCTTGGTGCGAACAAACACTTCCAGCTCGCGGAAAATCGTCCAGCCGTCATTGTGCCAGAACACCATGCCCGGTGCTTCTTCCTGCATATGATACAGGTCAAGCTGCTTACCAATTTTACGGTGATCGCGCTTCGCCGCTTCTTCCAGACGTTGCAGGTAAGCCGCTAACTGCTTCTTATCGCCCCACGCGGTGCCGTAGATGCGTTGCAGCATTTTATTGTTGCTGTCACCACGCCAGTAAGCGCCTGAAATTTTCTGCAGCTTAAAGTGGTGGCAGAAACGCATGTTAGGCACGTGCGGACCGCGGCACATATCCACATATTCTTCATGATGATACAGACCAGGACGATCGTCATGACTGATATTTTCATCAAGGATGGTGGTTTTATAGCTCTCACCGCGCGTAGCAAAAACATCACGCGCTTCCTGCCAGCTGACTTTCTTCTTGATGACGTCGTAATTCGTCTCGGCTAACTGGTGCATACGCTTTTCCAGCAGCTCAATATCTTCCTGCGTCAGCGTGCGGTCAAGGTCGACGTCGTAGTAAAAACCGTTGTCGATAACCGGACCGATAGCCATTTTGGTATCTGGCCACAGTTGCTTGATCGCGTGCCCCAACAGGTGGGCGCAGGAGTGACGAATAATTTCCAGACCCGCTTCGTCTTTCGCGGTGATGATGGCTACGTTCGCGTCTTCGGTGATCGGATCAACCGCATCAACCAGTTCGCCATTCACACGGCCGGCAATACAGGCTTTCGCCAGGCCAGGACCGATGTCCAGAGCAATATCCATCACGCTTACGGCGTGGTCAAACGAACGCTGACTTCCATCAGGAAGAGTAATAACAGGCATGAAACATCCTTAATTGCAGTGGTAACCCACACGTAAGATTACATGCAAACCTAGTTTGAGAGTTCCGGCTGGCAGGCTATCTGACCCACATTGTCGAATGACCGCCACCGTTGAAAAACCGAGCTGGTAAAAAACCAGACACACATAATAACAGCTTTAGGATCAGAGAGAAACCGCACTGGCAAGTTGGGGAAGGCTTAACAAAAGGGAAAACGAGCCGCAGGGCGCGGCTCGTCCGGGATTACATCGCGTAGGAGAGCGTGATCGTCGTTTTGGTATCGGTATGATCGGGCGCAGACTGCGGTGGATTCTGGTTCCAGGTGACGTTGTAAGCCATTTTCAGCGCGAAATGTTCGTTGATCGCGACCTGCAGGCCGGTCTCTGAGTTGACGGTGGTATCGTCGCTACCCAGAACAGAAACACCCTGGATGAACTTGGTAGTATCCGTCAGCTGCCACTGGTAGCTCAGTGCGCCATAAGCCAGAGCCTGAGTTTCATGGCCCCCTTCGTGATAATCGTCATAACGCACACCAGGACCGGCTTCCACGCGCAGCGAGTGCACCGGGCCGTTCAACAGCTGGCGACCATAACCGGCAGCAAGAATAGAACGACCGTCGTAACCGTTGAAACGGTCACTCAGCCAGCTGGCCTGGCCAAACAGGTAATCGGCACTGTTTATGTTGTAACGCGTACGGCCACCGACCTGATAGGTCTCAGAAGAGCGCTCATCATTGGAAGAGGTGTTGCTGGCATTGCCCCAAAGGCTGTAGGCGAAGCTTGGCGTATACCATGTCAGGTTGGTATTCGCTGTCGCAGAAGAGCTGGTGGTGTTACCAGACTGCGCCATGTAACCCGCTGCGGCGTTACCTTCAAAATCTTTCTTCGCCGTTGAAGGGTCATCCATAACCGTGAAGACGTTATTATCCGCCAGGGCTTGATGACACAGTGCTCCCCCGGAGAGCAACAGAACTACAGACAACTTATTGAGCGCTTTCATTTAAATGTGACCCGTACGACAGTTTTTAAAAGAGTGAGTCTGAAGCGTTTTGAAGGACGATCAACGCATTTTACGGTAACAATCGTAACAATTTGTTAATTCGCTCTTTTACCAAAGCATCATGACAAAACAACCACGGAAATGAGAACATTCCCATTAACGCGGCGCATTATAGAGGGTATTTGTTAAGAAAACACCTGGATGCAAATAAGAAATATCCTCAATCGTGCAGGTCTGTTGCGGCTTAATTGCTGGCTATGTGACTAAATGTAAAATTAACACCCAAAATATATCCTCCCCCCACCTCTTCCCGTTTGCCGCCCACAACATGGCAACGCGCACGAAAGCATTAATCCGCGGTTACCCCGTCCTATACTCTGAATTCACATTCACGCCACGCGCTATGGGCTACGCTAAAAATACGTTTTTTAACAATGAGGTGAATCATGAGTAACCAGGAAATAAACCAGTATGTTGTGACACTTGATTACCAGGCGAAAGGATTATCCGATCTGCTGGAGCTCAGCAGCACGCTGCTGAGCGGAGGGTTCAGTACGACGTTGAACGATAAAGAGGGCCACCCGCACGAACTGGGAACCAATAATTTCGGCATCATCACCCCCCTCTCTCCGGAGGAGATAAAACAGCAGGTGGAAAGTATCGGAGAGGGGGTGCTGGGCGTTAAACCAGAGATTGAAATACAGACCTGGGAAGCATTCCGCCGTAACCCTGCCTGAGTTTTTGTAAAGACGAACACTTAACGTGCGCAAACGCAGTTTTTGGTTATTCTTTAAGCGTTACCATAGTGAAATCACAGCGAAAAAGAGGAGTGTCCTATGTGGTCAGCCATTAGTCGTCTGTTGAGTGAGCAACTGGGGCCAGCAGAAATCACCGGGCGCAGAGAGCTGCCGGGTGGTGATGTGCACCCCGCCTGGCACATTCGCTATGGCGAGCACGACGTCTTTGTCAAATGTAATCAGCGTGAGATGCTGGATCTGTTCAGATCGGAAGCAGACCAGCTGCAGCTGCTGGCGCGCAGCCAGACCGTGCGTGTTCCGGCAGTTTACGGCGTCGGCAGCGACAGAGATAACAGTTTCTTACTGCTGGAATATATCCCCCTCAGGCCGCTGGATGCTCACAGTGCCTTTCAACTGGGCCAGCAGCTGGCCCATCTCCATCAGTGGAGTGAGCAGCCCCAGTTTGGTCTCGACTTTGACAACAACATCACCACCTCTCTGCAGCCGAACAGCTGGCTGCGGCGCTGGTGTGTATTTTTTGCTGAACAGCGCATCGGCTGGCAGCTTCAGCTGGCGGCAGAGAAAGGCATTCAGTATGGAGACAGCGAGCTGATTATCCGCTGTACCAAGACGCTGCTGGAATCTCACCATCCTGAACCTTCCCTGCTGCACGGCGATCTGTGGCCGGCGAACTGTGCCGGAAGTGACAGCGGTCCGTGGATTTTCGACCCCGCCTGTTACTGGGGAGATCGTGAGTGCGATCTGGCGATGCTGACGTGGTTTGCTGACATGCCGCCAGAAATTTATGACGGCTATCAGTCCGTGTGGCCGCTGCCCGGCGATTACCTGCAGCGTCAGCCGGTTTATCAGCTTTACTACCTGCTTAACCGGGCTAATGTCTTTGGCGGCAGTTGGATGGGCGAAGCGCAGAGAGCGGTCTGTGCGCTGCTGGATGCAGATGAGCTGGGAAGGCGCCGGGCGCGCCCGGCCTGATAGCCGGAACGCGTAGCGGCGGGATTAGTAGATAAACCCGGCCAGTTTCAGCACGAAATATCCGGCGATGACGATAATGACCGGCAGTATGTAAAGCGGGAAGAACTGCAGAAAAATGGTGTGGCGCGGCACAACAATTTTCGCTTCCAGCTGATCCCGGCTCTGACCTTCTGCACCGCGCGCATTCTCCAGAATCATCTGGTCTTCGATGCTCTCACGCAGAAAACGTGTTTGCCGCGCCATGCGCGCGCCGGAAGCCTGTAAAGCCAGCCCGACAAATATCAGCGCATAGATAACCCAGAAAAGGATATTGCTGTGGTGATTAAAATCCGGTACTGGCGAATGCGACCAGAACCCGGAGAGAAAGCCAGTATTAAAACGGATCATATCGATCATGACATGAGCGAAATCCTGCATCACGGCATTAATGCCGTCACGCTGTTCACGGCTTTTTTCCAGAAAACCTAACAGCGAGATCAGCGTTGATATCAGCGCGGGAATAAAAATAATCCAGCCTGCGATGCGCTTCACTATCGCTACCCGGCCAGCCTGTTGATACGTCATGCTTTCTCCTGTCCATCAGATGTCTGCCTGTCAGTTTACCTGTAGTGCGCTAAAAGCGCCTGCAAAATGAGGACTTAATAGCGGGTTTCCGCATCCGGGCCGCCCCGATGATCAATTTTCATCCCCTCTTCATGATAAACTGCCTCAAACTGTCAAATGGAGCCGCAGAATGTCATATCACCGCCCCGTACTCGCCGCCATTTTTGATATGGATGGCCTGCTGATCGATTCTGAACCGCTATGGCAACAAGCCGAACTGGATATTCTCACTACCCTTGATGTTGACCTCAGCCGCCGTGGCGAGATGCCCGATGCACTGGGCCTGCGCATCGATCAGGTGGTACGCATGTGGTACGAAACCCTGCCGTGGGAAGGACCGTCTCAGGCGGAAGTGACACAAAGGGTGATCGCGCGGGCGTTAAGTCTGGTTGAAGAAACCCGTCCGCTGCTGCCCGGCGTAGAGCAGGCGTTACGGCTCTGTCAGTCCGAAGGGCTGAAGATCGGTCTCGCCTCTGCCTCACCGCTGTTCATGCTGGAAAGGGTGCTGGAGATGTTCAACCTGCGCGGTTACTTTGACGTGCTGGCCTCGGCCGAATCCCTGCCATACAGTAAACCTCACCCGCAGGTCTACCTTGATGCGGCTGCCGGCCTTGGGGTCGATCCCTTGAACTGCGTGACGCTGGAAGATTCGTTCAACGGCATGATTGCCACCAAAGCAGGCCGTATGCGTTCCATCGTCATACCGGATGCCAGCCACGCTGCAGACCCGCGCTGGTCTCTGGCAGATGTCCGGCTGAACAGTCTGGAAGAGCTGACGGCGCAGCATCTGCACGGACGCTAATCCATCCTGCCCGGCAGTATCTGAGTTGCCGGGCAGTTCATTTTCTCAGCCACTCCGACAAAATAATTAAAACAATGTTTCATTTTTGTTGAATTCATCCTCTCTTCTGCCTATGCTCCCCTTATCGGCTCGCGCAACGCCCGTTAAAATCACTGAATCTGCGCGCGCCATCTTTTCTATAAGGAAGCCGCGATGATCCTCAATGCATTTAACCTGGAAGGCAAAGTGGCCATGATTACCGGATGTAATACGGGGCTTGGTCAGGGAATGGCGCTGGGTCTGGCCCAGGCGGGATGCGATATCATTGGCGTCAACCGCTCATCAGCCAGCGAAACGGCGCACAAAATTACCGCTACCGGACGGCGGTTTATCAGCATCACCGCCGATCTGGCAGACAGCCACTGTATCGACAGCGTGATGGAGCAGGCTCTGGCGGCCTGCCCGCAGCTGGATATTCTGGTGAACAATGCCGGGATTATTCGCCGCGATGATGCGATTAATTTCAGCGAACGCGACTGGGATGATGTGATGAACCTCAACAGCAAGACGCTGTTTTTCCTTTCGCAGGCCGTTGCCCGTCAGTTTATCCGCCAGGGGCGCGGCGGGAAAATTATCAACATCGCCTCAATGCTCTCCTATCAGGGTGGCATTCGCGTTCCCTCTTATACCGCGTCCAAAAGCGCAGTCATGGGCCTGACGCGCCTGATGGCCAATGAGTGGGCGCAGCACAACATAAATGTTAACGCCATCGCTCCCGGCTATATGGCGACGAATAACACCGAGCAGCTGCGGGAGGATGAGGATCGCAATCAGCAGATACTGCAGCGCATCCCTGCCGCGCGCTGGGGCCAAAGCGAAGATATGATGGGCCCGGTGGTCTTCCTGGCCTCCGCCGCAGCCGATTACGTTAACGGCTATACGCTGGCGGTGGATGGCGGCTGGCTGGCGCGCTAGTGCCGCCCGGTGAACCGGTTCCCGCCAGGCGCGGCCTGTTCACCGGTTAATCAGTCGTGACTTATTTATCTTTCGTTACAGCGTCACATATTTATTCTACTGTATATATTCCCTATACTGGATGCATTGACAGTTATGCAGCCAGGTATCCCCATGACGGCCGAGGGCCATCTTATTTTTGCCATTGCCAGTGCGATTTTTGCCAAGCGTGCCGAACTGACTCCCGTTCTGGCCAGCGCGGACTGGTGGCATATTATTCCGGCCACGCTGCTGACCTGTCTGCTGCCGGATATCGACCACCCGAAATCATTTCTCGGCCAGCGCCTGAAATGGCTCTCGCATCCGATCGCGCGCGCCTTTGGGCACCGGGGCTTTACTCACAGCCTGCTGGCCGTCGTCGGCGGTGTCGCCCTGCTGCAGTTAAAACTGCCGGCGGGCTGGCTCATCCCGGCAGATGCGTTTCAGGGGATGGTGCTGGGCTACCTCAGTCATATTGTTGCCGATATGCTCACGCCTGCCGGGGTTCCCCTTCTCTGGCCGTGCCGCTGGCGCTTCCGGCTGCCGCTGCTGAGAAGTCAGAAAGGTAACCAGCTTGAGCGGGCGCTGTGCCTGATCCTGGTAGGCTATGCCATCTGGTTTCCCCCCGGCGCGCTGCCTTTTGGTGCATCAGACTGGACCAGCCAGGTGGTAAATTCTGCACAAAATCACATCGAGCGCTTAATTAACCACCACGATGCGCAATAACCCACCAAATACAGCCAAAAAGGAATAAATAATTCCGTTTGGATATAAGGCTGCACCCTGACTAGCTGATACCATTCCGCTACTGGTTTACTTACTGTGCGACAGAAATTAACTGCCGTCAGCATGGCTACGCCGTAGCCCGTATTTTTTGGAGACTATGGGAATGAATTTTCCACTCATTATTAACATTGCAGCGTTTATCGCGCTGCTGCTACTGATTGCAAAAACGGGGCGCACGGGCTGGAGCCTGTCGAAGAAAGTGCTGTTTGGCCTGGTGGTCGGCGTACTGTTCGGTCTGGCACTGCACGCTATCTATGGTGAAAACAACCCGGTCATAAAAGAGTCGGTGAGCTGGTTTAACCTTGTGGGTAACGGCTATGTGCAGCTGCTGCAGATGATTGTTATGCCGCTGGTGTTCGCCTCTATTCTCAGTGCCGTTGCCCGCCTGCATAATGCCTCATCGCTGGGTAAAATCAGCCTGCTGACCATTGGCGTGCTGCTTTTCACCACGGCGATTGCCGCCGCAGTGGGTGTGTTCGTCACCTGGCTGTTTGGTCTGAACGCCAGCGGCCTGGTCCAGGGTGTGCAGGAATCGGCCCGTCTGGCGGCCATTCAGAACAACTATGTCGGTAAAGTGGCCGACCTCAGCGCACCACAGCTGCTGCTGTCGTTCGTGCCGAAGAACCCGTTTGCCGATTTAACCGGCGCCAACCCGACCTCTATTATCAGCGTGGTTATTTTTGCCGCCTTCCTCGGTGTGGCTGCCCTGCAGTTGCTCAAAGATGACGTTGAAAAAGGTCAGCGCGTACTGAAAGCGATTGACACCCTGCAGGCGTGGGTAATGAAACTGGTCCGCCTGATCATGAAGCTGACGCCGTATGGCGTGATGGCGCTGATGACTAAAGTGGTCGCCACCTCCAATCTCAGCGATATCATCAAGCTGGGCAGCTTCGTGCTGGCCTCGTACCTCGGCCTGGCCATCATGTTTGCCGTCCACGCCCTGCTGCTGTCGGTAAACGGAGTGAATCCGCTGCGCTTCTTCCGTAAAGTGTGGCCGGTGATTACCTTTGCCTTCACCAGCCGCTCCAGCGCCGCGACCATTCCTCTCAGCGTGGAAGCACAGACGCGTCGCCTGGGTATCCCTGAGTCAATCGCCAGCTTCGCGGCGTCATTCGGTGCCACTATCGGTCAGAACGGCTGTGCAGGCCTCTACCCGACGATGCTGGCGGTGATGGTCGCCCCGACGGTGGGAATCAACCCATTTGAACCGATGTGGATTGCCACCCTGATCGGTATTGTGACCCTCAGCTCTGCCGGTGTGGCGGGCGTGGGCGGCGGCGCAACCTTTGCCGCGCTGATTGTCCTGCCGGCTATGGGCCTGCCCGTTACGCTGGTGGCGCTGCTGATCTCTATCGAGCCGCTGATCGACATGGGTCGTACTGCTCTTAACGTAAATGGCTCAATGACTGCCGGTACCCTGACCAGCCAGTGGCTGAAACAGACGGATAAGCAGATCATGAACACTGATGCCGATAACGAAGCCGAACTGGCCCACCGTTAATCCCCTTTGCGGGCCAGTATTCTGCTGGCCCGTGATTGCCTTCCCTGACATGCCCCTCCTTTTCACAAGCGTATATTGCTCACTGTTCTATAGTTACTGGTGTCTTAAAGCCCGCAACTGGAGCACCGTACTATGTCGAATGAAAATGAACGCCAGGGGAATGCCCCTCTATCCCCCCCGACGAATGCCAAAGTTGATGCGCTAGAACCCTTTCGTAAGGGTGGCAGAGATCAGCCTCTGACGACCAATCAGGGCACGCGTATTGCTGACGATCAAAACTCGCTGCGTGCCGGAACCCGTGGACCGACTCTGCTGGAAGACTTTATTCTGCGGGAGAAAATTACCCACTTTGATCACGAACGCATCCCTGAACGCGTGGTACATGCGCGCGGCTCAGCTGCGCACGGCTATTTTCAGCCCTACCGCGCGATGGGCCACGTGACGAAAGCTGGTTTTCTCGCGTCCCCCGATACCATCACTCCGGTATTTGTCCGGTTTTCAACGGTCCAGGGGGGAGCGGGGTCGGCAGATACCGTGCGCGATATTCGCGGCTTTGCCACTAAATTTTATACCGATGAAGGGGTATTCGATTTAGTGGGCAACAACACCCCGGTGTTCTTTATCCAGGATGCCCACAAATTTCCGGACTTTGTCCATGCGGTAAAACCGGAGCCGCACAACGAAATGCCACAGGGCGGTAGCGCCCATGACACCTTCTGGGATTACGTCTCGCTTCAGCCCGAAACCCTGCATAACGTCATCTGGGCAATGTCCGATCGCGGCATCCCGCGCAGCTACCGCACCATGGAAGGCTTTGGCATCCACACCTTCCGCTTTATCAATGCCGCGGGGCACGCGACCTTTGTACGTTTCCACTGGAAGCCTGTGGCAGGTAAAGCCTCCCTGCTGTGGGACGAAGCGCAAAAACTCAGCGGGCGCGATGCGGATTTTCATCGCCGCGATCTGTGGGAAGCCATCGAGGCCGGGGACTTCCCGGAATTTGAACTCGGCGTACAGCTGATTGAAGAAAGCGATGAGTTTGCCTTTGATTTTGACCTGCTGGATGCCACTAAGCTGATCCCCGAAGAGCTGGTGCCGGTAGAGCTGATTGGTAAGATGGTGCTCAACCGTAACCCGGATAATTTCTTTGCCGAGACCGAGCAGGTTGCTTTCCATCCCGGCCATATCGTGCCCGGAATGGATTTCACCAACGATCCGCTGCTCCAGGGCCGCCTGTTCTCCTACACCGACACGCAGATCAGCCGGCTGGGCGGGCCAAACTTCCATGAGATCCCTATCAACCGCCCGGTCTGCCCGTACCATAACTTCCAGCGCCAGGGAATGCACCGGATGGATATTGATACCAATCCGGCCAACTACGAGCCTAACTCAATCAACGATAACTGGCCGCGCGAAACGCCGCCCGCTGCGCAGCGCGGCGGTTTCGAAAGCTACCAGGAACGCATTGAGGGGCACAAAGTTCGCGAGCGCAGCCCGTCATTCGGCGAGCATTACTCCCAGCCGCGCCTTTTCTGGCACAGTCAGACGCCGGTGGAGCAGCAGCATATCATCGATGCTTTCGCCTTTGAATTAAGCAAAGTCGGCCGCAGCGAGATCCGCGCACGCGTCGTCGATGAGCTCACGCATATCGATATTTCTCTGGCCAACAGTGTGGCTGAGCAGTTAGGGATCACCCTGTCAGAAGAGCAGATGCAGACCGCCCCGCCTAAAGACGTCAACGGTCTGAAGAAGGATGCCAGTCTGAGCCTGTATGCGGTGCCCAGCGGAAATATCAAAGGGCGGCAGGTGGCGTTACCGATCGCCGACGGCGTAAATGCGGCCGACACGCTGGCCATCCTGCAGGAACTGAAGAATCAGGGCGTCCATGCCAAACTGCTGGCGGCGCATATGGGCCAGGTGAGGGCCAGCGACGGTTCATCCCTGCCGGTTGATGGCACCTTCACCACCCTGCCTTCTCTCGCCTTTGATGCTGTGATAGTCCCTGATGGCAACATTGATGCACTGTTACTGCGCGGCGACGCCTGCTATTTCCTGCTGGAAGCGTACAAGCATCTGAAGGTGATTGGTTTGAGCGGTGAGGCACGGCGTTTTGCCGCACAGTTCGGGCTGTCGGAGGATGAGCGCGAAGAGGGTGTCATCATGGAAGATAAGGCCGAAGGGGTATTGATGAGTGAATTTCTGCATGCGATGAGTGCACACCGTATCTGGTCACGCAGTCAGAAAGCCCTTAGCGTTCCGGCATAATTTCAAAAAAGGGAGCATCAGCAAATCATAAAAAAACGGCCACTTGCGTGGCCGTTTTCAATGTAATGCCAGTGATTACTGGTTAACCTGCGGATCGGTATCGTACTCTTTGCAGCTCTGGAAACCGTAGTTCATTACACGACCGGTATCGGCATAGCTGACAAAGTAAGTCTGCTGTTTGCCATCACGCTCGCCCAGCACATAAGTCTGGCAGGTGCCACGCGCGTGAACCATGGTAATTTCTGTAGAAGGCGGTCCGGCAATGTCACGAACCTGCTGGCGGGTCATCCCTTTTTTAACATCCTGCACTACCGGCTTAGTGGCATAGCTTTCAGCACGGTCATAGGCAGTACAGCCTGATAACACAGCCAGCGCCACTGCGGCACCAATCAAACCCGTCAATTTACGCATTTACTCTTCCTCTGTTTTTTTTCCATGTAGCGATAAGCCTGGAACATAAATGCAGATTTTTCAAATTTATGGCGTCAAATTATTATCAGTTTATTCGCGCCATGCCTATAATCTACAGGCTGAGAATGAACATTCACATCCCCACTCCTGTCCCCCTGCTCACCGCACTGACAGGTCACATTAGCTGACAGCGGCGGAATGCCATGAGCCTACAGACAGAAGCCCGCGATGCCCGCCATCGCCTGCGTCAGGATGAAATTATTACCGCTGCCCGCCGCTGCTTCCGCCAACACGGATTTCACGGTGCCAGCATGGCGCAGCTGGCGGCAGAAGCTGATCTGAGCGTCGGTCAGATTTATCGCTATTTTACCAATAAAGACGCCATCATCGAAGAGATCGTCAGGCGTATCATCGACTCCCGCGTACAGGAGATGGTGGTCACCAGCAGCAACATTCATCTGGCAGAGATGCTGGCCTGGCGCGTGGTCAAAAATGAAGATGATGACGCGCTGATGATGGAAGTGGCGGCAGAAGCCACCCGCAATTCCCGCGTTGCCAGAATGATGGTCGAGGCCGACGAACGCATGTTCAGCCACGCCTGTGACAAAGTCTCCCAGCTGCATCCGGAGTATAGCGCGGAGCGGATTCGTGCCTGCGTCGAAATTCTCGCCGTTATGGTGGAAGGGACGTCTTACCGCCGACTGACGCCGCAGAAAGCGTCAGCGGAACGCCTTTACACCTTATATCAACAAATTAACGACTATCTTTTCAAATCAGAGGAATCATGACACCTGCGCACCCCAAACGTCTTGGCTATGCCATCACGCTCGGACTGCTGGCGGCTTTAGGCCCGCTCTGCATCGACCTGTATTTACCGGCGCTGCCGGAACTGGCCAGCGATCTTAACACTCCGACCGCCACGGCCCAGCTCAGTCTCACCGCCGGCCTGCTCGGGCTGGGGCTGGGTCAGCTGTTCTTTGGCCCGCTGAGCGACAAATACGGCCGCATCCGGCCTCTGCTGCTGTCGCTGGTGCTGCTGCTGGTGGCTTCCGTCGGCTGTGCGCTGGCGCAGGATATTAACCAGCTGCTGCTGGCGCGCCTGTTTGAAGGGCTGTCCGGTGCCGGCGGTGCGGTGCTGTCGCGCGCTATCGCCCGCGATATGTACAGCGGTCACGAACTGACGAAATTCTTCGCCCTGCTGATGCTGGTCAACGGGCTGGCCCCGATAGCGGCCCCGGTAATGGGCGGCGCGCTGATGGCATTCCTCGACTGGCGTGGGCTGTTTATGGTGATTGCACTGATCGCGCTGCTACTGTTTATTCTGGCGCGGGTCAAGCTGCATGAGACGCTCCCGGCGGAACGACGCAGTCAGGGCAGTCTCTTTTCTGCCTGGGCTGCGCTGGGTCAGGTGGTGACCCATCGTCCGTTTATGGGGTTCTGCCTGACGCAGGGCTTTATGATGTCAGGCATGTTTGCCTACATTGGCGCTTCACCCTTTGTGTTACAGCAAATCTACCAGCTCTCCCCGCAGGCATTTAGCTTTTGCTTCGCCGCTAACGGTGTCGGCCTGATTATTGCATCACAAGTCAGTGCCCGCCTCTGCCCGCTGTGGGGGGAATACCGGGTGTTGAAAGGGGGTCTGATACTGGCGTTTGTTTCATCCGGCAGCCTGCTGCTGACGGGGTTAACCGGTGCCGCCCTGCCGCTGGTGCTGGTGGCCCTGTTCTTCAGCGTGGCCAGCAATGGGGTGATCTCGGTGACGGCATCGTCCCTGGCGATGCAGAGCCAGGGTCACCGTGCGGGCAGCGCCTCAGCGGTCATTGGCGTCACCATGTTTACCCTGGGCGGAATTAGCGTTCCGGTCACTGGCATCGGCGGCACCTCGGTCCTGACGATGACGGCTACCATTTTCGGTTGCTATATGCTGGCGATACTGATGTTTACAGTGCTGGCACAGAAACCTAAAAATGCCTGATTTATCAGCGTATGGCGTGAATAAAGTTGGATTGATTGTTGTTGTTTCACGCCATGCACGTTAGCTTTAACAGACAAATATGCACTCAGCCGCCGTCTGTCGGCGCTGAATCTTAGGAGAGGTCAATGGCTCTGCAACAGGAAATCATCAAAGCGCTGGGCGTCAAACCGACGATTGATGCCCGTGAAGAAGTTCGCACCAGCGTCGAGTTTCTCAAGTCCTATCTGAAGACCTATCCGTTCCTGAAATCCCTGGTGCTGGGTATCAGTGGCGGCCAGGATTCCACGCTGACGGGAAAACTGTGTCAGATCGCCATCAGCGAACTGCGCGAAGAAACCGGCAATAGTGACTATCAGTTTATTGCCGTCCGTCTGCCGCACGGCGTGCAGGCGGATGAACAGGATTGTCAGGATGCGATTACCTTTATTCAGCCAGACCGCGTGCTTACGGTAAATATTAAAGCCGCCGTACAGGCCAGCGAGCAGGCACTGCGCGATGCCGGTATTACCCTGTCTGATTTTATCCGGGGTAATGAGAAAGCGCGTGAGCGGATGAAAGCGCAGTACAGTATTGCCGGTATGACCTCTGGCGTGGTGGTCGGCACCGATCACGCCGCCGAAGCCGTTACCGGGTTCTTTACCAAATACGGCGATGGCGGCACCGACATCAACCCTATTTTCCGTCTGAATAAAGGCCAGGGAAAACAGCTGTTGAAAGCGCTGGGCTGTCCGGAACACCTGTACCTGAAGCACCCTACCGCTGACCTGGAAGACGACCGTCCCGGTCTGCAGGATGAAGTGGCCCTCGGCGTCACCTATGAGATGATTGACCGCTATCTGCAGGGAGAAACGATTGATGCCGCAGCGGCCAGCACCATTGAAAACTGGTATCTGAAAACTGAACATAAGCGTCGCCCACCGATCACCGTCTTCGACGACTTCTGGAAAAAGTAACCCCGGCGGGCCGATCGCTTTCCGGTCGGCCCCTTCCCCTGAATGATTCCGCATCAGAAATCTCCTGCTATACTGTACATCTGACCAGTAAGCGGAGTTGTGAGTGATTAAGAAAGCAGCCAGTCATCGCCTCGAATTTGAGGTTGAAGCCATCTACCAGTACCCTGAACAGCTACGCCCGTGGCTGGTCAGCCTGCCCAATCTTCCCGGCGTATATGTCTTTCACGGCGAAAGCGAAACCCTTCCGCTGTACATCGGCAAGAGCGTAAACATCCGCAGCCGCGTCCTGTCGCACCTGCGTACTCCGGCCGAAGCGCGCATGCTGCATCAGGCCAGGCGCATTAGCTTTATCCCTACCGCCGGTGAAATGGGCGCCCTGCTGCTGGAAGCGCAGATGATCAAACTCCAGCAGCCGCTGTTTAACAAGCGTCTGCGCAAAAACCGTCAGCTGTGCGCACTGCGCATCCGCGATAACCGCCCGGAGGTGGTGTATGCCAAAGAGGTCGATTTCTCTCATACGCCAAATCTGTTCGGGCTGTACGCGCATCGCCGTGCGGCACTGGCGACCCTGCAGAAAATTGCGGATGAACAGCGCCTCTGTTACGGCCTGCTGGGTCTGGAGCCACTGAGTAAAGGGCGGGCGTGCTTCCGTTTTGGCCTGCGCCGTTGTGCCGGAGCCTGCTGCGGTCAGGAACCTGTAGAAGATCATCAGCAGCGTTTGCTGGCGGCGCTGGAGGCGGTGCGGCTTCAGTGCTGGCCGTGGCCGGGTGCCGTGGCGGTGGTTGAGGAAGGGGTGATGCAAAAGCAGATACACGTCATCAATAACTGGCTCTACCTGGGGTCAGTCAGTGACATGGCAGATGCCGCGGCGCTGTGTAATACGCCGCCGGGTTTTGACAGCGACGGCTATAAGATTCTGTGCAAGCCGCTCATTTCTGGCAAATTGCCGGTGATCCCCCTGCCCGTTCCCGGCGCATAAACAAAACCGCCGACGCTGACCACCGCCATTCCGGCAAGGTGGGCAACGTCGGCGGTCTCAGATATCGCTCGACAATTCCGTCAGGTCCAGTGGGCAAGGCCCGCTGTTCAACGGCAATTAATCTTCTGCAGGAGGCATTTTACCTTCATGCTGCGGTTTTTCAGTCAGACGTTTCTCAAAGTTCTGATTAAACTGTTTTTTCTGTTCAAGGGTCAGCACGTTATACAGTTTGTTCTGGGTTTCCAGCATCGCCAGCGCACGATCTTTGCTGTGGGCCGTCATCTGTTCGGCCTGCGCTTCTGCCTTCGACTTATCAAAGCTGTCGGAGGCAATAATGCTATGGGCTGCGCGGCGCTCTTCCAGCGACGGACGCTTCATCTCTTTGTGTGACTCTTTCATGATAGTGCGCATCTGTTGTTTCTGCGCATCCGTCAGATTCAGCCCTTTAAACATCTCGTTCATGCCACCGTGACGCGGCGGCTTATGCATCATCGGTTTGTCAGCACCCGCTGGCGGTGGCGTTAAGGTATCGGCTGCGGCATGAACAATACCCGCAGTGCCCAGTGCCAGGGTAGCGGCAACAACGATAGAAGTTAATTTACGCATAATATTGTCCTTTTATTTCAGTCTGTGGCAATTCAGTTGTCGTGATGTCGAAAGCAAGTCTACGGCTCTGAACGTCAAGTACTCAGAACCAGAGTAAAGCCCTGAAAGCATAAAAGACAAAATGACGCCAATGATGGAGAGAATGCGCAGGATTTGGTGAGGAATTGCAAAAGAGTATGAATTTAGAGGAGTTTGTGCAGAAACTGTGGAGAAGTGTAATACGTCGGTCAGCGTAGCGGAAGGAAAAAGTTAACCTCTTTACCGCATGCTGCGCCGGTCGTTCAACACCGGTAAAGCCTGTTGTGGCCGACGTGCGGCCACAATATAACGCACTACTCCGCTAACGACCCCAGCGCTTCATTATGCGCATTGTCTTCCACCAGCATCAGCCCGGCACGCAGCCCGCTGGCCACGGCAGGATTGGGAAACAGCACAAATTCCTGCGCCTGCTGCACGTAGTAGCGCTTTTCGCCGTCTTCCGCCAGCAGAGCCCCCTGCGGGAACGCAGTGAAGTTCAGAGTGTCGCTACTCATATGCAGAACAAAGCGGTCAGAGAGCCGGGTAATCTGTTGCGAAACGCGATAACGCCGTGGCGGCTCTGCCTCGGCGGGCAGCGGTCCGCCGCTAATCAGCGCTTCCAGCGCCTGCTTTGCGGCACTGAACTGGCTGAGGTCATTGCCACCAAACGGCAGGGCCTTGCCGAGCTCCAGCGTACAGCTGGCTGCCTGGAAATGCTGACTGCTGTAATGGGTGAAGGTGCCGCCAGGTGCGCGATGGAACACCAGCGCTTCCAGTCCGGCCGCGCCCAGCCACTCAATAAACGTCTCTGGCCACGGCGTATCACGCTGCGGCATGACGCCAAAGCGCGTGTGATAAGAACCACGGATTGCCGTGTGCATGTCAATATGCCAGCGCACCTCTTCATACTCACCGGCCTGCCAGAAGTTCTCCATCGCCTGCTCCAGCCGCCATGCACGGCGCGCCTCCGGGCAGTCTTCATACTGCTGCCAGCGCCCGCCAAACATGCGGTTCATATCGCCATGCAGATAGCGCTGATTCTTTCTCAGTGCGGCCGGATTACCGTAAATGACCAGCAGCCGGGTCAGCAGCGGCTTTTCACCGCGCAGCAGAGCGTCAACTATCTGCTCAAGAATCTCGACGGGTGCAGTTTCATTGCCGTGCACGCCCGCTGAAACCACCAGCGCCATCGGCACCGTTTCATGCGGGGTTAATTCAAGAATACCCACGTCAATCCAGCGCCAGCTCAGATGCGCATTCTTCCCTTCTGAATGCACAGGGTTCTGCCCGTTGAGGGTTAATGTGAGGAAATCCTGCATCGGTACTCCTTTAATCAATCGCCGTTCAGCCCTGACAGGCCGGAGAGAGTCTCCGGCCCTGCGATCATCGCTTTACTGCTGAAAACGGTAAACATTCCCTAAGTTTAGCAGCTTAGTGAGTTCATCGAGAGCTTCACGTCCTTCCTGCAGCAAATTAGGGTCCGCCAGGTCCGCCTGGCACAGACGATCGCGGTAGTGCCGCTCAACCCACGCACTGAGCGTGGCAAAAAGCTTATCGTTCATCATCACCGCCGGATTAACCGCCGCCTGCTGCTGCGCGTTGAGCACCACGCGCAGACGCAGGCAGGCCGGACCGCCGCCGTTGCACATACTTTCGCGCAGGTCGAAGACCTTCAGCTCGTCAATCAGCCCGCCGCTGCTGACCAGCTCGCTGAGATAGGCCCAGACGCCCGCGTGGCGACGCGCTTCCTCCGGCAGGACCAGCAGCATCTTACCGTCTGGTTTGCTTAACAGCTGGCTGTTGAACAGATAGGTGGCGACCGCATCCGCAACGCTGACGCGGTTATCCGGCACTTCGATGGCACAGAAGCCCGGCACTTTTGCGCGCAGCTGCGCCAGCAGCTGCGGCTGGTTAACAAACGCCTGCTGGTGGCAGAACAGCGCCTGCTGATTGCTGACGGCGATCACGTCGTTATGGAACACCCCCTGGTCGATCACCGCCGGGTTCTGCTGGGCAAACACGGTTCGGGCCGCGTCCAGTTGATGCAGCCGCGCCACGGCTTCGCTGGCTTCCAGCGTCTGACGTGCCGGATAGCGCGCCGGCGCCACTTCTCCGTGACGTTCGGCGCGACCATACACAAACAGCTGCACGCCGGGTTCACCATAGCCATGGCTGAAACGGTTATGGTTTGCCGCCCCTTCATCACCGAACATCGCTACCTGCGGCAGGGCATCATGAACGCTGAAGTGGTTGCGATCGCGGAAAATCGCCCGCAGCAGCGCCGCTGTGGTCGGTGCTTCCATCGCCCGGTGAAACTTATTATTCAGGTTCGCCACGGTAAGATGCACACGACCATCGGCGCTGTCCGCTGACGGTGACACCGTGGCGGCGTTCGCCACCCACATCGCCGAGGCGGAACTGGCGGCGGAGAGCAGCTGCGGAGCCTGCCTGGCCGCCTGCGCCAGCACCTGAGCATCGCTACCGCTAAACCCGATCTGGCGCAGTGCCTCAATGTTCGGGCGCTCGTGCGGCGGGATAACCCCCTGGGCAAAGCCCATATCCGCCAGCGCTTTCATCTTCATCAACCCCTGCAACGCCGCCAGCTTCGGATTGGACTGCTGGTGCTGATTGCGGGTTGAGGCTTCATTACCAAATGACAGCCCGGCATAGTGGTGCGTCAGGCCCGGCAGGCCATCGAAATTGACTTCACGGGCGCTCATTGGCTCTCTCCTTCAGCGCTAAAATCCAGGCCCGGAGACAGACTGCCTGGCATCGTCAGCTGCGGTGATTCCAGAGAAGCCATCGGCCAGGCACAGTAGTCGGCGGCATACCAGGCGCTGGCACGGTGATTGCCGGAAGCGCCAATACCGCCAAACGGCGCGGTGCTCGCGGCCCCGGTCAGCGGTTTGTTCCAGTTGACGATCCCGGCGCGGGCTTCAATCAGCAGGCGCTCAAATTTTTCCCGCTGCGGCGAAATCAGCCCGCAGGCCAGCCCGTAGCGGGTGTTATTGGCAATGCGGATGGCACGGTCAAAATCGTCATAGCGGATGACCGTCAGCAGCGGACCAAACACCTCTTCATCCGGCAGGTTGGCCACGTCAGTCACGTCGATGATGCCCGGCGTCAGAATTGCGCTGCTGCGTTCCGGCCACTGCATTGGCAGCAACACTTTGCCCCCGGCGTCCACTCGCGCCTGCCACTCACTGAAGATTTTTTCTGCCACCTGAAGCGAGATCACGCTGCCCATAAACGGCTGCGGTTCAGCGTTCCAGCGGCCACTGCGGATATTGGCCGCGACCTGTACCAGCCGGGCAAGGAAAGCGTCCCCGGCGGCACCGCGTTTCACCAGCAGGCGGCGCGCGCAGGTACAGCGCTGTCCGGCGCTGATAAAGGCAGACTGAATAGCGATATGCACTGCGGCGTCAATATCATCAGGATCTTCGACAATCAGCGGATTATTGCCGCCCATCTCCAGCGCCAGCATTTTTTCCGGCTGCCCGGCGAGCTGACGATGCAGCTGATAGCCCGTTGCCGCGCTGCCGGTAAACAGCACGCCATCGATCTGAGTTTCCTGTGCCAGCGCCTGACCGGTTTCACGCGCGCCCTGCACCAGATTGAGCACGCCGCCCGGCAGGCCGGCGCTCAGCCACAGCTGCACGGTCAGTTCCGCCGTCATCGGCGTCAGCTCACTCGGTTTAAATACCACGCAGTTACCGGCCAGCAGTGCCGGGACGATGTGTCCGTTCGGCAGGTGGCCCGGAAAGTTGTACGGACCAAACACCGCCATGACGCCGTGCGGACGGTGGCGCAGGGAGCTTTCGCCTTCTGCCTGCTCGCCGGTGCGCGCATGGTATGCACGCAGGGAGATCGCCACTTTATTGATCATCGCCTGCACTTCGGTCTGCGTTTCCCAGCGGGGTTTACCCGTCTCACGCGAGATCGTTTCGCTCAGTTCATCCTTGTTTTTTTCCAGCAGCGCGGCAAACTTTTCCGCAATAGCCTGGCGTTCAGAGAACGGACGGCGCGCCCAGGCAGGGAACGCGGCGCGGGCAGCCTCACTGGCGGCCGTCACCTGAGCGGCCGTTGCCGCTTTACCCTGCCATAACAGCTCACCGTCTACCGGATCGGTTTTGCTGATGTTATCGCCACCGCCGGTCAGCCACTGACCATTAATACAGTGCGTCATGCTTGTTTCTCCTCACGAAAAAGTGTCACCACCCGCAGCTTATCGCCCGGCTGGCACAGCAGAATATCGGCCTGTTCTGGCGTGATGCTGATCGTCTCCGCCTGCGCATCCGCAGGCAGCAGGATCGCGCGGAACTGCGGATAGTTTTCATTGCCAACCAGGCACAGCGGCAGCTGTTCATCCTGATAGTCGTTGATGGCCACCGTCATCAGGTGACTCTTTCGAATGGCGCGCACGCGGTCAATATCGCACTCCAGGGTCGGTCCACCGTCGAAAATATCGACATAGTTCTGGAACTGGAACCCCTCGGCTTCGAGCACGGCACGCGCCGGTGCCGTCTGCGGATGCACTTTGCCAATCACTTCCCGCGCATCGGCGGCCAGATAATCGATATACAGCGGATGCTTCGGCATCAGCTCGGCGATAAAAGCTTTCTGCCCGGTGCCGCACAGATAGTCAGCATCGGCAAACGACATGGAAAAGAAGCGGCTGCCAACGCTGTCCCAGAAAGGCGATCGCCCTTCTTCATCGATCCAGCCGCGCATCTCTGCCACCACTTTCTGCATAAAATGCTGGCGGAAGCCGGCCATAAACAGAAAACGCGATTTCGACAGCAGATAGCCGTTCTTACCGTTGCGGTAGTCCGGGTCGAGGAACAGCGTACACAGTTCGCTGCTGCCGGTATGATCGTTGCTGAGCGACAGCGTCGGCAGCATGTTATACACGTTCAGTTCCTTCGATGCGTGTACCTGGCTACCAACGCGAAAGTTGTACCACGGGTCCTGCAGGCCAACGGCCACTTCAATAGCACAGATGCCAACGGCCTTTTCGCTTTCACTGTCTGCCAGCACAAATACGTATCCCTGTTCTGCACGCGGCAGCTCACCCTGCCAGGTCAAAATCGAACGTTCGATACGTGCTGACAACGTATCACTGTCAGCAGGCAGTGAAGTCAGTCCCCCGCCGGTTTTCCCGGCGAGGTGCATCAACTGCGCCAGATCGTCTCGTTCAACGGGACGAATGAACATCATACGCGGACTCCTTCAGTAACGGCGCGGCAGGCACGTTCAAAGCGCGCCAGCCCCTCCTGAACTTCCTGCGGGGTGATAATCAGTGAAGGCGCGAAGCGCACAACATTGGCACCGGCAATTAACACCATTAAGCCTTCAGCCGCCGCCGCCTGGTTAATCAGTTTGGCTTTGCCCTGATAGTCCTGATTCAGTACGCAGCCGATCAGCAGCCCCAGCCCGCGAATTTCGCTGAACAGCTGTAGCCGCTGGTTGATGGCATTCAGTCCTTCAACAAACCACTGATGACGTTCAGCGACCCCGGCCAGCACGTCCGGACGGTTGATCAGCTCCATCACTTTGCCACCGACGGCCCCGGCCAGCGGGTTACCGCCGTAGGTGGTGCCGTGGCTGCCGACGTTAAGATGCGCGGCATAGATTTCTGTGGTCAGCATGGCTCCGATCGGGAAGCCGCCACCCAGCGCTTTCGCCGTGGTCAGCACATCCGGCGTCACGCCGTAATGCATATAGGCGTACAGCGAACCGGTGCGTCCGACGCCACTCTGCACCTCGTCGAAGATCAGCAGCGCGCCGTGTTTATCACACAGCTCGCGCAGCCCGCGCAGGAAGCCAGGTTCAGCCGGGACTACGCCACCTTCGCCCTGGATAGGTTCGACAATCACCGCACAGGTCTGGTCATCGATCAGCGCGGCCGCCGAGGCCAGATCGTTATACACCGCATGCTGGATACCCTGCGGTAAGGGCGCGAAATCTTTTGAGTAAGCAGGCTGCCCTCCCGCAGAAACGGTGAACAGGGTGCGGCCATGAAAGGCATTTTTGAACGCCACAATGCCGTTTTTCCCGGCCTGCCCGTTATCCATCGCCACTTTACGCGCCAGCTTCAGCGCCGCTTCGTTAGCTTCCGCCCCGGAGTTGCAGAAGAATGCCCGGTCAGCAAAGGTGGCATCAATCAGCTGTTTCGCCAGGCGCAGAATCGGTTCATTGGTGTAACCATTACCGGTGTGCCAGAGCAGGGCTGCCTGCTGCTGAAGCGCAAGCTGCAGATCGGGGTGCGCATGCCCTAAAGCGTTAACCGCGATACCACCAGCAAAGTCGATATAGGACTTCCCTTCCTGATCCCACAGCGTCGAACCCTCTGCTCTGACCGGAACGAAGCTGGCCGGGGCATAGGTGGGAACAATCCATTGATCAAAATTTTCACGGGTAACTGACGGTTGCATAGCGGCCTCGTTTATCACATCCCCCGCGCAGGCAGGGTGAATTAAAAGTTTAAAAAATGTTAATAAGATGATTCATTGCAGCTCTACTGTAGATTGCACGCTGCGTGCCATCCACAGAAAAAAATGCATAAAACATGCTCTACCGCTAACTATCAATGAGTTACACACTTTCCATATGCACAGTTAATGCATAGAAAGTGAATAACAATCTGAACAAGCTGGCTTTGCAGCATAAAAAAAAGAGGAATTATGCAATGGTAAAATAAAATATCGAATATGTGATCGAAGGCGGAATTTGGTTTTAAAAAGAGTCAGTTAATGCCCCTGAAAAGAGCGGTTGCACCCGAATTGCGCCCTGTTATGAGGCGCGCATGAGCCGGGCTCAGACGCCGGACGTCAATTTCCCACTGACAGCCCGTTGATGAAATATTTTGCTTAGGTTTATTTTAATTAGGATAATACCCATTATTTACAGATAGAAATTAAGTATTAATAAATACGGCTTAATATAAATAATTAATAAACAACAGGCACAAAAACAAAACCAGAAAAACAATAAAACCCCAATATTAATATAAGGCAACCTTATTAAAAATCTATAAATAAACAACAATAAAAAAACTAACCAACTGTTTTTTAATGAAATAAATTCAAATTAAATCCAATTTTAAATGATAGGAGATGAAAAAACACAAGCGATACTGTGATATCTTCCGGACGAGATAACCAACAAAAAACCTTTGAAATATTTTTTTACAAGCACTCTGTTTTTAAGGCGGTTTTATTTGTGTCATTTTCAATATCGCACAAAATGACAAATAAACTGAATTTTACAAACAGGGATAACTTTAATTATGAAATATTCTTTCCTGACGTTAACGCTATCCGTCTTATTGGTTTCCGCCGCCGTTCAGGCCGCCGGGATTTATAACAAAGACGGTAATAAACTCGATTTGTACGGCAAGGTCAGCCTCGGGCGCCTGTTCTCTGATGATCCCGCTCTGAATCGCGATACCTCCTGTGCTCGTCTGGGCTTTAAGGGTGAAACGCAGATCGGGGACCAGTTAACGGGCTATGGACAGTGGCAGTACAACTTCTCGCTCACCAATTCTGAAGGGCCGGATGCACTGAAAGGAGATAAAACCCAGCTTGGTTTTGCCGGACTGAAATTTGGCAGATGGGGTTCGTTTGATTACGGGCGTAACTATGGCCTGTACTTCGATGCGCTGGCATTGACCAATATGCTGCCAGTATTTGGCGGTGAACCCAGTAGCATTGATGTTTTCCTCTCCAGCCGCGCAACCGGGGTGGCGACATGGCGTAACAACAATTTCTTCGGCCTGGTGAACGGCCTTGATGTTGCTCTTCAGTACCAGGGGAAAAACGAACGTACCGGCGACAAAGCCATCAAAGCTTCAAACGGCGATGGCTATGCCGCCTCAGTTAGCTGGACCGGTGAATCGGGCTTCGGCGTGACAGGGGCTTATGCCAGCCTGCGACGTACCAGCCTGCAAAACAGCGCGCTGTTGGGTAAAGGCGATCGCGCTGAATCCTGGGCAACAGCCGTAAAATACGATGCTAACCAGATCTACCTGGCCACCCTGTACGGCAACACGCGAAATTCCACACCCATTAAGGGGGGATTCGCCAATAAAGCAGTGAATTTTGAAGTGGTGGCGCAATATCAGTTGCTGAACGGACTTCGCCCTTCTCTGGCCTATATCAGCTCACGCGCGAAAGATATTGAGGATCTTGGCGATGCGTATATCGCCAGATATGCCTCGGCGGGTGCCAGCTTCAGCTTCAATAAGAATTTCTCGCTGAGCGCCGAATACAAACTCAACCTGTTGGGGGACAATAATCCGTTGGGCATATCCAGTGATGACGTCATGGGCGTCGGGATGAGCTATAAGTTCTGACGGGGACACGGGTCGGGCCTCTCTGCGGTCGACCCGTTACAGGCTGCAACAGGCGCCCTGTTATGTCAGCCGATAGCGACGGTCCGGTTGTGGCGTATCCGGCAGATCGTCTTCCAGGTTCATCTCACGCAGGTTGATCTCGATGTTGGTACACATCGCATCCAGCGGCAGATGGTTACTGGCCAGGCCAAACGGCATCTCCAGCTCTTCCGCCAGCGTATCCAGCGACAGGAAGGTGTAGGCAATAAACACCGACACCAGCGGCGTCATATAGTGTAAATCCGGCACCAGCGCAAAAGGCAGCAGCGTACAAAACAGATACACCGTTCTGTGCAACAGCAGACCGTAGGCGAACGGTACCGGCATACTTGCCAGCCTTTCGCATCCGCCCAGCACCTGCGACAGCTGATTGATATTGCTGTCCATATGCTGATAGAGGATATCGGACAGATTACCGCGCCGCCGCTGATCGGCCAGCCACTGCGACAGCTGCAGCTCAATGAAGTTCGTCGGCGATCGACGCTTCAGCACCTCATCCGCCTCATCCCCAAGGTAGCGGCGCAGATCTTCACGCGCATCGCTGTGGCGCAGCTGATGCTTCAGACTGTAAGAGAAGGCCAGCAGCAGTGAAGTCACCCGCGGCGCATCCGCCGGAGAGATGGCCAGCGCCAGTCGCTGCAGCGTGCGGCAGGCAATTAACAGATTGCCCCAGAACATGCGTGCCTCAATAAAACGGCCAAAACAGACGCTGTTACGAAAGCCGAGAAACACCGCAATGGAGACGCCAAGCAGGCTGAACGGCGCGAGGGTCAGTTTGATCCCCAGCGTTTCATACCAGTCGAGACAAAATATAGCGATCAGCGACATCAGCAGATTAAGCGTTAAGCGAAACCAGATGCCGGGTAATACCGAACCGTGCCAGGCGAACAGGCGTACAAACCAGTGACTATGAGGACGGATGATCATGATGTGCTGACAAGTGGGATTTTCGCAGATTGTGCAGAAAATCCCCCCGACTGAGAAGCAATTTTTTGTGACTTTCATCACATATATCTTCCGGCGGAATATTGACAAAAATCAGCAATTCAGCAGATAGCACAATCCCCTGAATTCAGGGGGCCATCAGGTTGAAACTCCCGGCATCAGAGGGCTGTAGCGTTACCGGTGGCGCCAGCGTGAGGGTGATCCAGTTCGAGGTGACCCGCTGCTGCCTGCTGTCTTCCAGCGTCACAGACAGATGGTACTCATTGCTGGCACCTTCACTGCTGTCCCAGGCGGGAATAATAATACTCCAGCCGCTGATGCTGGCATTATCAGCCGGTGGCGTCAGGCTCAGGGCCTGGGTATCCCCCTGCCAGCTGACGGCTTTAATGGCATTACTGTTGCGCACCTGAAGTTTCAGCGCCAGCGTTTCGCCCGGCTGGACCTGCCACGGTGGCGTGGCAAGGAATACCGACAGGGTTTTACGCTGACGGAATTCCATCACCGGCGAATTACTGCGGTTGACCAGATCGTAGCGGCTGCCGCTCAGCGACTTCGCCGCCGCGACATTGCTGGCCGAAAGCTGCTGACTAAGCGCCACGCCAATGCGGTAGTTCATTTTCAGCGCAAACTGATCCTGTGATTCCCCCCCATCGCCCTCTTTGTGGCTGGCAGAAAGCGTAAACAGCGGCACCGGCGTATAGTTCACCCCCAGCGAGACGGCCGCCGGATTACTCATCTCGTTGCCGCTGTTAAACAGGTCAATGCGGTTGCCCAGATACTGCTCATAGCTCAGGCTTACCCCCAGCTGGCGGTAAAACGGCAGATAGCCCTGGGTGGTGATGTCGTAGCCCCGCGCCATGCGCATCTGAGAGGTGCTGTTGTGGTTGCGCCAGCCGGATAGTGGATGATAATAGTTGGCAGAAAAACGCAGGTATTCACTCCAGGCCTCCGCGCCCAGCGAACCCCGCTGCTGGCGGGACGTTATCAGGTCGTCAACAAAGGCGTTGTACCCCACGCGCCAGCTTCCGGCAATCCAGCGCTGTCCCAGACCGGCATTGCCCACCGTACCGTATTCGGTCTGTTGCACACCCAGCTGACTGAAGGTCAGATACTGATAATTATCCTGCCACGGCGTGAACAGCTGGGCCGAGGTGCCGTTAAAACTCCCTTCCGCATCGACGACCATCGATACGCTGGCCTGGCCATAGGGGGAGAGGAGTTGCTCACCTTCGCTGGCGGCTCGTTCCGTGGCAGCATCACGGAACTGTGTAAACGCCCACTGCCCCGCTTCTTCACGCAGGGATTTATCACTGTCATTGTTCATGCTCGCTTCACCGATACTTTTCGCCGCCTGAGCAATTTTTTCCGCCAGGTCGCTTTTACTTTCGGTGATCTCCATGCCGGGCAGTTGCTGCTGCATCTGCTGGAAACGCGAGGGGTCTTCAAAGGGCGCATCAGGCACGCGCGTACTTTCGTCGTACGCCATAGCCGGGCACAGCGGCAGCCCGCTGAGGGCCAGAGCAAGAACCAGGGATGATGAAGGGGACAGCCAGCGACTAAATCTGTTCATAACCTCAAAAGCAATATTTTTTAACGTTGTGAGTGTGAGTTTCCTCACAGAATCATACTGCTAACCTTAGCACAGAAATCCGGGCCGCAGCGACAGAGCGCGCCAGATCAGCACAGCAAGCGCACCAGACAACAGCCCTTTAATCAGATACCAGATGACGTCCGCACCAGTGATTCACCCTCTGCGCCCAGCGGTACAACATCGGGCGCTCAATATCACAGCACAGGACCAGGCGCGGCCGGCCACTGGTATTCTCCGCATAATGGATATAGGTTGCGTCAAAGATGACACCCTGACCGTCGCGCCAGCGGTAACGCTCTCCGTCAACCTCAATAAAACAGCGGCCGTCATTCGGTGCGATCAGGCCAAGATGGTAACGCAGCGATCCGGCATAAGGATCGCGGTGGCGCGGCAGACGGCTGCCGTCCGGCAGCAGGGCAAACATCGCAGATTTTACCGAAGGGATACTGCGCAGCAGCGCGGTGGTCGCGGGGCAGAGCGCCGCCGAAGGAGGCGCCTCGCCATATCCTGTCAGATAAAAACGCTTCCAGTCGGTGTTGGAGAAAGCGTTAAACCCCGCGTCGCTATCGCTGTCCGGCGTCTTAATCTGTTGCAATGCCAGCAGCGCCTGCCCTTCATCACGAATGGCGCGCCAGTGTTCGCGCAGAACGGCCAGCTCAGGAAACGGCGTGTCCGACAGAAAGGGCGTGACCGGAATACGGGAAAAAAGATACATAAAGCAGTTGAGGGGGGCGAGAAGCGTTGAATGGTCACCCAGCTGTCGCCAGAAACCGTAGCGGATTTTCCCCCGCCAGTGCACGTACAGCACCGTAATAATAAAAATTATCAATAAAAAGGGTTTCATTTTACTCTGCCCGTCAGTTGACCGGGATCGTTCCGCTGATCCCGCCATTATCATGTCAGCCTGTGTCATGCAGTGAAGCGCTCTTTTCACCGGAAGGTGCACGACAGGAGAGAGTATAAAGACTTTTGCAGCGGGCAGAATGGCGGGCGCACGAAAGGCATAAGCGCCCCACCACCAGGATTCAGGACATAATCAGGCCGCCATCGACGTTGATCGTCTGTCCGGTAATGTAGCGCGCATCATCAGACGCCAGAAAGGCCACCAGCCCGGCCACATCTTCCGGCAGCCCGGCGCGCTTCAGCGGAATCCCCTGCACCCACTCCGCCATCAGCTGCCCTTTGCCATATTTTTTTTGCTCCGTGCTGAGGATCTCACCCCATACCCGGTCATTGTAGTCCCACATCTCACTCTCAATAATGCCGGGACAAAAAGCATTCACCGTGATATTCCACGGAGCCAGCTCCTGCGACAGGCTCTGAGTAATGCCGATCACCCCCATCTTGCTGGCCGCATAGTGCGGGGTATAAATAAAGCCCTGACGCCCCTGCCCCGACGAGGTATTGATCAAACTGCCGGACTGTTGCTTTACCATATACCTCGCGGCTTCACGGCAGCACAGCCAGACCCCGGTGGTGTTCACCGCGAGGATGTTATCAAAGTCGGCTTTGGGCATTTTGTCGAAGGTGTCAATGGTGATCACCCCGGCATTCTGGATGGATACATCAATGCTGCCGAAACGCTCTGACGCCTGACGATACAGCCCCTGGACCTGCGTCTCATCGGTCACATTCACCTGTAAGGCCAGAATATCGCAGCCCCAGGACGCTTTGATCCGCTCAGCCGTGTCAAACACGCGTCCGTCGTTCGACACCAGTACCAGGTTCGCGCCGTCGCGGGCAAAGCGCTCGGCAATACCGGCACCAATACCGCGACAGGCACCGGTGATCACCACGGTTTTTCCGCTAAAATCTCGGTTCATCGGTTACTCCTTCACATTGAATGTGGGTCTTTGGGCTGCCACAGGGTGCGTTTCACCGCCTCCTGCCAGCCCTGCCAGCGCTGCTGACAGACGTCGTGGCGCTGCAGATCGGGCTGCCAGCGATCGTGTTCCGGCATCAGCGCCAGCAGTTGCTCATCGTTGAGCTGTCCAAGCGTGCGCCGGGCCAGCAGTCCGGCCCCCAGCGCCGACAGCTCCGGGGTGCTGCTGCGGGCCACCGGGCAGCCGAGCAGATCGGCCTGAAACTGCATCAGCCAGGGGTTCTGCGTCGGCCCGCCGTCCACCATCAGCGTCTCCAGGTGAAAGCCGGGGTGCTGGCGCATCGCCTCGATCACATCGGCAATCTGGTAGGCAATCGCTTCCAGCGCGGCGCGGATCAAATGCGCAGGCGTCACGCCCCGGCTCAGGCCACAGATCACCCCGCGCGCCTGGTCATCCCACCAGGGCGCGCCTGTTCCGGTAAGCGCAGGAACAAAATAGACCCCCAGTGTGGAGTCAATGCTGGCGGGAAGCTCGTGCAGCGCCCGGCTCAGCACCAGGCCTTTACCGTCGGTCAGACCGGTGGCCTGGGCCATCCAGGCGACACCGTCCCCGGTGTGGGGAATATTGCCTTCCAGAGCGTAAACCAGCCGCTGCCCGTCGTGCCAGGCCACCGTGGTAGCCAGTGACGTCATGCTGGTATCGGGCGTATCCAGCGGGGCCATCACCGATGAACCGGTGCCGTAGGTGGCTTTCACCCCACCCGGTGCGCCCAGCCCGTGACCGTACAGCGCCGCATGGGAATCACCGACCATCGCCATGACCGGCAGACCGTCGGGGATCCCTGGCAGCCCGCGGGTCACGCCAAACAGGCTGCCGGAAGGACAGATCTCCGGCAGAGCGACGCGCGGAATGCCAAACAGCGCCAGCATCGACTCATCCCAGCCGCCGCTGCGTAAGTTGAGCAGTTGGGTACGCGCTGCGTTAGAGGTATCACAGCGGAACTGCTGTCCACCGCTCAGATTCCACAGCAGCCACGCATCAATCGTTCCCAGACACAGCTCTCCGCTGACCGCCCGCTGATGACCGTCCGGGATGTTATCCAGCAGCCAGCGCATTTTCGACCCGGAGAACAGCGGTGCCACCGGCAGCCCGGTGACGGAGCGGATCAGCCCCTCCTGATGGTCGCGTTTAAGCTGTTCGCAGAACGCCCCGGAGCGCGAGCACTGCCAGGTGAGCGCCGGGCCAACCGGCTGCCCGCTGAGGCGATCCCAGCCGATAACCGTCTCACGCTGATTACTGATCGCCAGGGCCGCCACCCGGTTTTCACCGACGGTATTGAGCACGCAGCGCAGCACAGTCAGTGAGGCATTCAGCAGGGTAAGACCATCCTGTTCGACCCAGCCCGGCTGCGGCGTCGCCACCGTCAGCGGGCGGGACGCTTTCGCCACCACCTGACCACGGGCATCAATCGCCACCGCTTTGACATTGCTGGTGCCTTCATCCAGGGCAACAATCAGTTCTCTAGCCATGGCTGACCTCAGAAAGCGGCGCGGCCGCCTGCTTTTTTTCATGGCGACGCATCAACACCACCTTGCTTTGCAGCTTCTGCTGGAACTGGTCGATCACCACGGCGGTGACAATCACCAGCCCCTTAATCACCATCTGCCAGAAGTCGCTGACGCCCATCATCACCATGCCATCCGCCAGGAAGACAATCACAAAGGCGCCGATAATCGACCCGGAGACGCGTCCACGCCCCCCGGCCAGCGCAGTACCGCCCAACACCGTGGCCCCGATGGCATCCATCTCAAACATGTTGCCGGTCATCGGGTGGGCCGTTTGCAGCTGCGATGCCACCACCAGCCCGACCAGCGCCGCACACAGGCCGGAAAAAGCGTAAACAAACACTTTCACTTTAATCACCGGCACCCCTGCCAGACGGGCCGCCGATTCGTTCCCGCCCGCCGCATAGATATAGCGGCCGAGCGGCGTTTTACGGGTGATGTACAGCCCAATGAGCAGGAAGCCTGCCATCAGCCATATCGGGAAATAGATGCCAAGGAAGCTGCCGGAGCCGAGCAGGGAAAACCCGGTATTGCCCAGCTGCGGTACGCCGACCAGATTGGCGTAGGTGCTGCCATCGTTAAACAGCAGCGCGGCACCGCGGGCGATATACATCATGCCGAGGGTACAGATGAAGGGCGCAACGCCCAGCCGGGTGATCACCGCGCCGTTGATAAAGCCGAGCAGAATGCCAAACACCGCCACCGCGAGGATCACCTCCGGCACGTTGAGGAACAGCACCTGACCGCCCCAGATCGGCACGCCGCTGGTCAGCAGCGCCCCGGCCACCATGCCGCAGATACCGGCGACGGCACCCACCGACAGGTCAATGCCTCCGGTGAGGATCACCAGCGTCATCCCTATCGCCAGCAGCCCGGTGATCGCCACGTGCTGGGACATGATCAGCAGGTTAGACAGCGTCAGAAAGTTCGGCACCATCACGCTGAAAAAAACCACCACAATCAGCAGTGCGATAAAGGTTCTGGCCTTCAGCAGATACATGTAGAGCAGATATTTTTGATTCATTTTGTCTTCCTCAGGCCAGCTTATTCATGCGGCGTGGATGCCGTGATTAACGCTTCTCGCGTGACGTCGGCACGCAGAATATCGGCGGTGATGCGCCCGTCGGCCATCACCAGGATGCGGTCAGCCAGCGCCATGACTTCATCCAGCTCCGACGATGAAAACATCACGGCCAGTCCCTGCTGCGCCATTTTGCCGATCAGCTGATAGACGTCGGTTTTGGCACCGACGTCAATACCGCGCGTCGGTTCATCCAGCAGCACCACTTCCGGTCCGGTCATCAGCGCTTTACCCAGCACCACTTTTTGTTGATTTCCGCCGCTCAGCGAAGTGATCGGCAGGTCGGTATCGCTGACTTTGATCGCCAGCCGTTGCACCATATCGTTGACTTTTTCGCTCTCCTGCTGCGGGCGCAGCAGCCCCAGAGCGCGGCGAAAGCCGCGCAGACTGAGATCGCTCAGGGTCATGTTGCTGGCAATCGACATCATGCCCACCATCCCCTCGCCTTTACGATCTTCCGGCACCAGCGCAATACCCTGCTTCAGGCGGTATTGAAAATCGCGCCTGTCAAGGCACTCTCCGTTAAGCGCAATGCTGCCGTGCTCGCAGTCCATCAGGCCAATCAGCCCTTTGAACAGCTCGGTACGTCCGGCCCCCAACAGGCCATAAATACCGACCACTTCACCCTTGCGCAGGCTGAAACCGACATCATTCAGCTTGTAGCCGCCGTCCTGGCGCAGCGCGGTTAAGCCGCTGACCTCCAGTACCACCTCGCCCTGCTTTGCGGCGGCGTAATCAAACTGCTTTTTCTTATCGCCGACCATCTGGGCGATGATCCACGGCACGCTGGCATCGCGTACCTCACGTTCGCTGATGAAGCGACCGTCGCGGAAAATGGTGATGTGATCGCCAATCTCCATCAGCTCTTCCAGACGGTGAGAGATATAGATAATGGTGACGCCGCGCCGCTTCAGCGCCGCGATGACATTGAACAGCACTTTCACTTCCGACTGGCTGAGTGCCGAGGTCGGTTCATCCATAATCAGTACTCTGGTGTCTTTCGACAGCGCGCGCGCAATTTCCACCAGCTGCTGGTGGCCGATGCCCAGTTCCCCAAGCGGCGCATAAGGATCCACATCCAGTTCCAGCCGTTCCAGCAGGGCTTTCGCCAGCTGGTACTGATATTTTTCGTTAATCCGGCCGCGCTGGAAAAATTCATTTCCGATAAAGATGTTGTCCATCACATTCATATTCGGGAACAGGTTCAGCTCCTGAAAAATGATGCTGATGCCGTGCTTTTCTGCCTGCTGGGTGGAGTGCAGGGATACCGCTTTACCGTCGAGGAAAATCTGCCCCGAGGACGGCACTTCCACCCCGGCCAGCATTTTCATCATGGTGGATTTGCCGGCCCCGTTCTCGCCGATCAGCACATTGACCTTATTGCGATAGACGCGATAGTTCACCTGGTCGAGCGCGGTGACGCCGGGATAGAGGCGCGAAACATTGCGTGTCTCTATCGCGACATCTGACTGCTGTTCCGGCGACAACAGCGGGTCGATTTGATATTCAGCCATTATGAACCCTCTACTTACGCACCACGCGTGCCGGAGTAACATCCGGCGGTGTCTGCGGTACATCCCAACTGCTGAAGACCCCGTCGACCTCAACGCTGTCGCCCACTTTCGGCTGTAACTTTTTCACTTCAGCCGAGGCCAGGTTGTTGATAGCGCGGCCGTAGTCACCAAACAGCACCTGGTCGTTGAAGTCCTGATAGCTGGCACCTTTATAGACATCGCGCAGCGCGGTACCGCGAATGATCGGGCCAACCTGCACCACCACGTCCTGACCGCTGATATCTTTCACCGTCATTTTCCCGCTGCGCGAGGTGGTATTCACCTCCGTCACCGCGCCCTGAATTTTCACGCTGAACACGCACGGGTTTTCATCCTGACTGCGGTAACCCAGCGCTTTACAGGCTGAATCAAAATCTTTCGCCGCCGTCAGTGACGCCATCAGTTCACCCAGCGGTTTCGCCTCGCTGACCACCTGTGGCACGATTTTTTGCTGGTAGGTGGCACTGACTTTTGCCATCGCCGGGTTAGGCGGATTTTTTAAATCAGCCAGCTCCTGCTGCGACACAATCCGGCAGCTGCCAAGGGCTAAAGTGGCCATTACCAGCCAGAGTCGCCTGGACATAATCCTCTCCTTTGCGCCCCCGCAGGGGCGCAGCAACATCAGATAAAAACGTTAACTCAGGATTTGAAATTAAAGTCCTGCACTTTGTCTGCGTTGCCCTGGTTGATCAGGATGCCGCGGAACATTACGCGCTGTTTTTCAGGTTTGATGCCTTTCTGCAGGTAGTTATCGATGTCGGTCACGCCCTGGGCGGCAATGGCCTGAGCCTGCAACATCACGGTGGCTTTCAGCGTCCCGGCTTTCACCGCGTCACGCTCGTCGTTGCTGCCATCAATGCCGACGACGATCACATCGTTACGACCGGCAGCTTTCAGTGCCGCTATCGCCCCCAGCGCCACCGGACCGTTGCCGCAGATCACCCCTTTCACATCCGGGTGCGCCTGCAGAATGCTGTCCATAATGCGCTTACCGTCGATCAGGGTGCCTTTGGCATCCTGCCTAGCGACGCTTTTCATATCCGGATACTGATCGAGCACCTGATGGAAGGATTTAGAACGGGTGACGCAGTTGTTATCGGCCAGGTTGCAGGTCAGTTCGGCATAGGTGCCTTTCTCGCCCATCTTCTCGACGAAGACGTTGGCCACATCAGAGCCTGCCTGGAAGTTATTGTGGGTGATCTGCTCCAGCGCCACGTCATCCACCGGAATTTCACGGTTAATCAGCACCACCGGGATCCCCGCATCTTTGGCTTTTTTAATCGCGGCCACGCTGGCGGTGGAGTCGGCGTTGTCGAGAATAATGCCCTGCACTTTTTTACCGATGGCGGCATCAATCAGTTCGCTTTGCTTTTTCACATCTTCACCGTGCGACAGCACGCTGGTTTTATATCCCAGCTCCTGGGCCTTCATATTGGCGCCTTTGGCTTCAGAGGCGTAATACGGGTTATCCAGAGAGTTCACCAGGATCATGATGGTGCCTTTCTCTGCCGCCGTAGCGGCATGGGAGAAGGAGCAGGCGGTCGCAAGAGCTAACAGAGTTAAACGCATTTTCATATTGATGTTCTCTTATGTTGTTATGTGTAGGTACAGTCTTTATTACTGACGTTCTCTGGTGTGGGCGCAGGGCGGATTACGTGTTACCAAATGGTGAAACCGCCGTCGATCATCAGGTCGGCACCGGTGATCATGTCGCTGCCGTTGCTGGCGAAGAACAGCACGGCGGCAGCGATTTCGTCGGTGTAGGCAAAGCGGCCCATCGGGATCAGCTGCTTCATCGCTTCCCCTTTCTCACCGCGCCAGGCTTTTTCGCCCATCGGCGTCAGCACCACCGTCGGTGACAGGGTGTTAACGTTAATTTTGTGCGGGGCGAACTCTTTCGCCATCACTTTGGTCATGCCCAGCAGGCCCGCTTTAGCCGAGGTGTACGCCACGTGGTTATCAATGGCTATCGAGGCCGCCTGTGAGGCGATATTGATAATTTTTCCGCCTTTACCCGCCTTCACCATGCGTTTTGCCACCGCCTGTGAGCAGAGGAACGGCCCGGTCAGATTGACCGCCACCTGCTTCTGCCACTCGGCAAAATCGGTTTCCAGCACCGGCTGTAACATCACGTAGCCTGCGCAGTTCACCAGGATGTCGATCTGGCCATAGTGGGCCTCAACCTGGCGAATCGCCTGCTCGACGGAGTCCGGATCGGTGACATCGCACTGGACAAACTGCACGCGATCGGCGGCAAACTGCCCGGCAACATCGGCGACTTTGCTCTGCTCAAACGCCGGGTAGAGCAGCGCCAGCTTCGCGCCTTTTTCCAGCAGCATCTGGTTGCTGGCCATGGCGATCCCGCCCAGCCCGCCGGTGACCACCGCGACCTTGCCGCTCAGGCTGCCGTTAATATCCACGCCGTAGCGTAGGTTGACGTCATATTCGTGACTCATTTTTGGCTCTCCTCAAGCGGCAACAAGATTTTCTAACGTGGTGCGCAGGCCGTCGGCATCGATGCGGAACTGGCGACGCAGGGCTACGCGGCTGCTGCTGTGGGTAAATTCGTAAGGGGGAATGCCCAGCGGAATAAAGCGCTGGCGCAGGCTGTGCTGGTGCAGCAGCTCACCGATAATGCTGCTCAGTCCGCCGCTCAGCACATGCTCTTCCATGGTGATCACCTGGCGGTGAGCCGCTATCAGCGCGATCACTGCGGCTTCATCCAGCGGCCACAGGGAGGGCAGTGACACAATGGTGATGCTGTCGTCTTTCGCTGCCAGCGCTTCATGGGCCAGCGTGCCGAGGCAGAACACCACGGTGTCTTTCCCCTGCTGTAATACTTCCGGCTTTCCGGGTACAAACTGGTAGTCGGCATCGTGCAGCAGCGGCACTTTGTCACTGTCCATACGGATGTAGACCGGGCCTTTATGGCTGATGGCATGACGGGCAATGGCGCTGGCCTGAATAGCATCCGCCGGAGCGAAAATTTGCAGATTGCCCATCGAACGGGCGATGGCAATATCGTTGGTACAGTGATGTGTCGCCCCCAGCGGGCCGTAAGCAAAACCGGCATTCAGACCGAGCATCTTGACGTTGGTCTCGGAGTAGCAAACATCATTTTTCAGCTGTTCGTTAGAGCGGGCAAACAGGAACGGTGCGGCGTTGGCGGTAAACACGGTGCGGCCACTCAGCGCCACCCCGGCCGCCATGCCGACCATGTTCTGTTCGGCAATACCGACGTTAATCACCCGGTCAGGAAACGCTTTTTCAAACGGGGCGATTTTCGACGTGGAGGTCGAATCAGCCACCATCACACTGAGATCTGCACCTGCGTTCTGGGCTTCCACCAGCGTGGCAATCACGGCGTCACGTAAGTCCTGCATATTTAATCCTCCAGCTCGGCCAGCCCAAGGGCCAGCTGCTCATCATCGGGTACGGCGTGGTGCCAGGCCGGGACGTTGGCCATAAAGGAGATACCGTGCCCTTTTTCGGTATTGGCTAAAATGACGCGCGGCTTGCCAATGCCGGGCTGATTGACGGCGGCAGCAATCGCTTCGGGGTCGTGCCCGTTGCACTCCAGCACCTCGAAACCGAACGCCAGCCATTTGTCAGCCAGTGGCTCCAGCGGCATGATGTCTTCGGTTTTACCCGCCAGCTGCAGGCGGTTACGGTCAACAATCGCGACCAGGTTTTCCAGTCTGAACTTGCTGGCCGACATCGCCGCTTCCCAGTTCGATCCTTCCGCCAGTTCGCCATCGCCCAGCAGCACGAAAGCACGGCGGTTAGCGCGGCCGGAGAGTTTGTTCCCCAGCGCCAGACCCACACCAATCGACAGCCCGTGGCCTAAGCCTCCGGAATTAATTTCCACCAGTTCAGGCAGCTTCTGATGGATCGGATGGCCCGCCAGCAGCGTGTCATCACCCATAAACTGATCGAGGATCGCCGGGTCAATCAGCCCCATGGCCGCCGCGCTGCAATACAGCCCGCCCGCACCGTGGCCTTTTGACAGGATGAAACGATCCTGATCCGGACGTGGGCTGCTGCGGTCCATGACCGCCATAAACAGCGTACAGATGATATCCACCTCTGAGAGGTCGGCTCCGGTGTGACCTTTGCCTGCCCGATGATTCATTTGCAGTACATAGCGCCGGGCCTGGCGCGCAGTCTGTTTGATTGCCTGAAAGTCCATCATTACCTCTTCATCTGTGGCGCCGCGGGCTGGATAGCGTGCTGATATGACAGTCAACTGCGGCAATTTCATTTTCGAATAAAAATATACGCTATCGTTTATAATCATATTGTGGGGCAGATCATATTTCAAACAAAAGCACAAAAAGAGATCAATGCGAGAAAAAACAGGAAGATAGTGCAGAACAGAGACTGTCATGGCGATATCTGCACTGTTAAAAGTGAGTTAAATCAATAAAATGATGCAAAATGACTTTCATTCGAAAATGAAAGACGCTAATTGCCACTCTCGCCATTTGCGCACCCGGAGGTTACTATTCATCGCAGCAGCCCGGCTGGCCGCCCTGCGACCAGCGTTCAGGCAAAGGGAGTGACTGACTTGAAAAACAAAAATGAACAACTGGCGGATATGCAGCAGCGCCGGGAAAAAATCCTTGAGATGATCCGCGAGGACGGTACGGTAACGGTGAAAATGCTGACGGAGGCGTTCGGTCTGACGGAAGCGACCATCCGTACTGACCTGCGTGTGCTGCAGAAAGAGGGACATGTGCAGCGCTATCACGGTGGCGCAACACTGATGACCGGGAAGCAGAATACCGGCGCACTACTGCTGGAAAGGCAGACCCACCTCGATGCAAAAGATGCCATCGGGCGGCTGGCAGCCCAGCATATAGAAAATGGTGATACGGTGATTTTCGATTCCGGCACGACTACCACCGCGATTGCCAATCATATGAACCATATCCGCCGGCTGTCGGTGGTGACCAATGCGGTCAATATCGCCCTGAAGCTCGGGGGGGAGCCAGGCATTAACATTCTTCTGACCGGCGGCACGTTTAAATTCCCGACGCTGTCCACGTCGGGCGAAAAGGCCGCCGGATTTTTTGAAAACGTGCTGGCAGAGAAGCTGTTTCTCGCTACCGCCTGTATTTCACCCCGGCTCGGCCTGAGTTTCCCCAGTGAAACGGACATCAAGGTGAAAAGCGCGATGATCCGTTCAGCCAGCACGGTTTACGTAGTGGCTGACTCCAGCAAAATCGACAAGGTATCGATGTTTGCGCTGCCGTGCGAGTGGAGCAAAATCCAGTATCTGATCACCGACAGCGGAATCACTCAGGAAGCGATTGCCGCTTTTGAAGCTCTCGGCGTCAGAGTACTGGTCGCCGCCGCCTGAGGCAGATCGGGCCGGTACAGGCGCACCACGTCACCGACAATTAACAGGCTCGGTGACTGCGGCTGGTACGTCCTGACCGTCTCTGCCAGCTGGTCAAGGCGGGCGATCAGCGTGCGCTGATCGTCGCGCGTGCCGCGCTCGACGATCGCCACCGGGGTCTGTGCATCCCGCCCGAAGCTGATAAGCTGCTCGCTTAAGGCATCACACCACGTCAGTCCCATATAAAACACCAGCGTCTGGCGCGCATCGCGCAGGCTTTCCCAGTCAAGCTGTGGCTTACCGTCACGACCATGCCCGGTGACAAAGCGCACCGACTGGGCCAGGTCGCGGTGGGTCAGCGGGATACCGCTGGCCGCTGCACAACCGGTTGCTGCGGTAATACCGGGAACAATGTGGCAGGTGACACCGGCCTGTTGCAGGCACACCATCTCTTCTCCGCCGCGGCCAAAAATAAAAGGATCCCCGCCTTTCAGCCGTACGACCTGTCGCCCGGCGAGGGCCAGATCGACTAAAAGCTGGCTGATCTGCGACTGCTTCATGCCGTGAAATCCCGGTGTTTTACCCACATCAATACTCAGTGCCCCGGCGGGGATCAGCGCCAGAATATCCGGCCCGACCAGCCGGTCATACACCACAATTTCCGCCTGTTCGATCAGACGCAGTGCGCGCAGCGTCAGCAAATCGACCGCGCCCGGTCCGGCACCGACCAGCCATACGGTCCCCCGCTGGCCGGGGGCGCTATTCCCGGCCAGCAGCTTATCAAGAGAAGGCATTTTCGCCGTCATCGTTCACCTCATGCCGTTGTGGCGTTATCGGCCTGCGCCAAGGGCGTGCTGGCAACCCAGACCTGCCCCTGCTCGACTTTCACCGGCCAGCAGCGCTGGAACAGCGCCGGGTTATCCAGGCTCTGCCCGTTGCTCAGACGGAAGCGCTGTTTATAGAGCGGGGAGATCACCAGCGGTTCACCGCCGCTGTCCCCGAGCAGCCCCCTTGACAGGACATTCGCCTGGGTGCCCGGTTCCCGGTCGTCCAGAGCGTAAACCCTGTCGTCCAGGCGGAACAGAGCAACAGGCTGCGTACCGAGCCGGGCGCCAATACCTGCCTGCGGTGGGATGTCATCCAGCTGACACAGCGCGTTCCACAGGGATACTGGCTGCTCTTCGTTTACCGAGCGGCGGAACAGCGCCAGGCGATCGGGGCTGGCCAGCGTGGTCTGCCATTCGCACTGGTAGCGGTCAACCACCAGCTGCATTTCCTGCTCCAGCTCAGCGGCAACGCCGAGGACATCGTCGATCACCACCTGACGCAGATACTCCAGTCCCCCTTCCAGATTATCCATCCAGACGCTGGTGCGCTGCAGACGGTCGGCGGTGCGGATATAAAACATCAGCAGGCGGTCAACGTAGCGCACCAGGGTCTCATCATCGAGATCGCTGGCGAACAGGTCGGCATGGCGTGGCTTCATTCCACCGTTGCCGCAGACGTAGAGATTCCAGCCTTTGTCGGTGGCAATCACCCCGATGTCCTTGCTCTGGGCTTCAGAACACTCGCGCGTACAGCCGGAAACCGCCATTTTGATCTTGTGTGGCGCGCGCAGCCCTTTATAGCGGTTCTCCAGGAGAGTGGCGAAGCCGGTGGAATCCTGTACGCCGTAGCGGCACCAGTTTGCCCCTACGCAGGACTTCACGGTGCGCAGTGATTTACCATAGGCATGGCCGGTTTCAAAGCCTGCGGCAACCAGCTCCTGCCAGATAGCCGGCAGCTGCTCCAGCTGTGCCCCAAACAGATCGATACGCTGCCCGCCGGTGACTTTGCAGTACAGGCTGTATTTCTGCGCAATCTCACCGATGGCGATCAGTCCTTGCGCGCTCACCTCCCCGGCCGGCATGCGCGGCACCACCGAGTAAGAGCCATCCTTCTGAACGTTGGCGAAGTAGCGATCGTTGGTTTCCTGCAACGGCAGCAGCGCGGGCGTCAGCAGATACTCATTCCAGCAGGAGGCGAGGATGGAGCCGACCAGCGGTTTGCAGATTTCACAACCGCTGCCGTGGCCGTGTTTTGCCAGCAGCTGTTCAAAGCTTTTAATATTGCCCACGCGGATCAGTGAATAAAGCTCCTGACGCGACCACGGGAAGTGCTCGCAGATATCTTTCTTCACCTCTACGCCCAGATCCGCCAGTTGATACTCCATCACCTGTTTTACCAGCGCGGCACAGCCGCCGCAGCCGGTTGCCGCTTTGGTACTGGCTTTCAGCGCGGCCATATCGCTGCTTCCTGCTTTCACGGCGGCACAGATATCCCCTTTGGTCACGTTGTGACAGGAGCAGACCTGTGCGCTATCCGGCAACGCCGCAACGCCGAGTGCCTTAGAGGGTGCCCCGGCGCTCTGCGGAAGGATCAGGCTTTCAGGCGCCTCCGGCAGCGCCATGCCGTTAAGCATCATCTGTAACAGCAGGCTGTACTCGCTGCTGTCGCCCACCAGCACGCCGCCGAGCAGGGTTGTGCCGTCGGCAGAGACCACAATTTTTTTGTAGATCTCTTGCGGTTCATTGGTCCAGTAGTAGCTCTGGCTGCCCGGAGTGGTTCCGTGCGCATCCCCCATCGAGGCGACTTCAACCCCCAGCAGCTTCAGTTTGGTGCTCATATCGGCACCGGTGAATGTGGTCTCTTCCCCTGCCAGCGTGGCGGCCAGCACCCGCGCCATCTGATAGCCCGGTGCCACCAGGCCATAAAGATTCCCCTGCCAGACGGCACACTCTCCGATGGCTCCGATAGCAGGGTCGGAAGTCTGACAGCGGTCATCAATCACCACGCCCCCGCGTGGGCCCAGCGTCAGTCCGGCCTTTGCCGCCAGGCGATCGCGCGGACGGATCCCGGCGGAAAACAGCACCAGGTCGGTTTCCAGTTCACTACCATCGGCAAAATTCAGCCGCAGAGTGCCGTCTTTCTGCGCTTCAATGCTCTGACTGGCCTTGCCGGTAAGGACGTTAACCCCCAGCGCTTCAATTTTACGGCGCAGCATCGCCGCGCCGCCGTCGTCGAGCTGCACTGCCATCAGGCGCGGTGAAAGCTCAACCACCGACGTTTCCAGCCCCAGCTTCTTCAGCGCATTTGCCGCTTCCAGCCCCAGCAGACCGCCGCCGATCACCACGCCGCGGGTTGATTTGGCCGCTCTGGCGGCCAGCGCGTCGAGATCGTCGAGCGTACGATAGACAAAACAGGAGGCATGTTCACTGCCTGGAATCGGTGGCACAAAAGGCGTGGAGCCGCTGGCCAGTACCAGACGGTCGTACCCCTGGACGCGACCGTCAGCTTCACGGACCTGCCGCTGCTGACGATCGACAGCCACCACCATGCGCCCTGTGCGCAGCTCAATGCCGTGTTGCTCAATAAACCCCGGCGGCACCAGCGACAGCTCCGGATGCCCTTTCCCGGCAAAATAGTCTGACAAATGCACACGGTCATAGGCGACGTAGCGCTCTTCGCCGTACACCACAATATGATACTGCTGGTGTAGCTGCCTGCTGACCATTTGCTCCAGGAAGTGCTGGCCCACCATGCCGTGCCCAATCACTACCAGCGTAGGTTTATCCGGATTTTGTGCCATCTCGCTGATGGCGGGGACTCTGCTTTGTGAATTGCTCATCGTTGTCACTTCCTGAAAAAAAAACCATAAAAAAAGGCGTCCTTCCCTCTGCATAATGCAGACGGTTGGACGCCTTTATCCAAAACACTCATCCCGCCATCGTTGGCGGGAAAAATGCCTGTATGTTGTCAGATAACACTGCAAGTGCTGTGCCAGAACCCTGCCTGATTGCGACCGGGTATACTTTCAATACGTTAGCGACCGGTTTCTGCTGACCTCCCGCGCGGCTTCTTCTGCCAGGCACGCCGTTGTGCGCTGTTGTGAAGCGAGTGGTGCCCACTTTTTGTGCACCCGCCGGGGGTTTTACTGTCTGGCGAAAGCGGAAGCCACTGCCAGCAGCGCACTGGCAATGTCGGCCATACGCTTGTTTTGATTCATCGCCATCTTACGTAACGCCTGCCAGGCCTGCTCTTCGCTGTAACCGTGATGCTGCATCAGCAGCGCCCTGGCACGGTCAATCAGCTTACGATCCTCAAGGCTGGCCCGCAGCGCTGCCAGCTCATCATCCTGGTCCTGCAGGCGCTTTGACTGCCGCTGGATTAGCGTCAGTAACGAGCGCCCCAGCTGTGGCGTCAGGCCATCTGCCCGCAGCGGCTCCGCTGACGCCGGTTCCGGCCAGTCCTGCCCGGCAACAAAAACGCTCCACGCAGGTTCATTCGCACTTTGCTGAATCTGCTGTTGCAGGTCTTCCGGGCAAATATCCCCCTGGGCTTCGACTTCGGCAATGCTCTGTCGGCAACGCTGCATCAGCGCAAACGCCAGCCGATCCTCAATGGTTTTCAGATGGTCAATGCGCTGTGACAGGCACTGATACCAGCGCAGCGCCATTGCTGCGCCCGACGTATCCGTTCTTGCCGCGGTACAGGCAATACGCCTCAACCGCTCTATTTCACTTTCACTGTGCGTCATTTGCTGCCAGCGCTGCAGGCTGTCCGGGTCGGCAAACTCAGTAAAATGCTGAAAACTGCGCTCCTGGGCGTCTATCAGCGCCACCATTTGTTGGCTCAACGCCGGGGAAAATTGCCCGGCGGCAAACCCTGCTGCGCCAACGGCTCGTTCCTGCCCGGCCTGCTCCTTCCCCTGCATAAAACTGAACATGGCGATCAGAGCGCGCGAGACGCCCGGATCCGAGGCAGTATCCACCATTTCAAACACCAGGTTGAGTAACTGGCGGATAATGTGGTTGAACTGATCCATTGCCACGCCATGGGTCAACTGGCGTTGACGCACCTGCTGGCGCAGCGCGTCCAGTTCACTCAGCGCATGCAGCCCGGTGGCGATACAGCTATAAAGGCGGCTGGAGACCAGCCAGTCACTGCCGACCTCTGACAGGGCGGGCAGACGCGCCATCACGCCGTCAATACTTCCGGTAACATTGCGCCCGCAGTGCAATAACTCTTCACTGAACACCTGACCCGCAGAACAGAGCCACAGGATGCTGGCCCCGCGTTCACGCTGAATCTCATGAACCAACTGGCTCACCCCGGTGGTGAGCCTTACGCTCTGCAAAAGATGGCGAAGGGTGGCGAGTTCCCGCTGCCGTGAAGCCAGCAAATACGCCAGCGCAGAAGGATAGTGATGCCTCATCAACTTAACTCCGCTGTGTTTTATCGCGTCGGGGAAACGGGCAAAACATCGCCCTCAGGTCGCAGCCGTTCTGGCATTTAACTGAAAATTTACGCATCCCGCTAGCACCGGAATGATTTGGAATTTATTAATCGGATTGATTCATTAAGTTACGTGATAGTTAGCTATCGTTTGGTTTTTAGGCGTCTACCATAGCGCAGAGCGAAATACTGATTATTGATACTAATCAAATTGCCGTTTTGTTCCCTTTCAGGCAGACTCTGTCACCCGGCACTAACATGTTCACCTCGCTCCTGCAATGGTTTCCATTCCCAAAAGCGTCAGGTAAACTGACGTAAGAAATATCTTTATGTAAACCTGTAAAAATTTCCACCCGGAACATGCAGGAGAGTTTGCGTTTTGTTACGCGTTTCCGGGAGAGTTCATAGCACAGATGTTGTGTCTGAAAGAACCTGATTTTTTGATGATATTCACGAGGATCAATGTGAAAATTAGCATCGCGTTTACCCTGATGGCCGTACTCACTTTAGCGGGATGCAAAGCCCCTCCTCCGCCGATCAATGATGACACGGTGGTCACCAGCGTGGTTGATGGCGTAACCCTGACGCATCGTCACGCGGTAAAGGCCCCTGCATCCTTTACACCGGTCAATGAAGAGTACCGGGCGCTGTATAATGCCTCTGTCATGACCAGCCCGGACTATAGCGGTAAAGTGGTGCAATATCTGGAAAACGGTAAGCCATTCATGGTGCTGGGCGAAGTGGAAAACCGCTGGTTTGCCATCGCCGACCCCGAACAACAGCAGCTCATCGGTTATGTACCGCTGAAGGCCGGCGTAAAAAGCGATCGGTATGAAGCAACCCTGCGCAGCGATCGTCCCCGCCCGCGCAAAAACAGCAAGAAGGTGTGCGTTGATGTTGGCGGTAAGAGTAAAGCCTGCCGCAATAATAATACCGCCACCTGGATCCTTGAATAATCGCCTTTACCGTGCGCCTTTACGCTGCCAGGGACGGCAGCCACAGCGTTATTAACCGTCAGGTGAAGCATGACCTTATCTGCCTGCTGGCACACAGCCGAGAATAACAAACCCTGATGACGTCGGAATTTCCCGCTGACCCGAGCACACCGGTCAGCCCAGATAATCCTCTGCTTGCGGCGGCTTCACCGCTGCTGAATGCGATTGTACAAATTCGCCTGGCCGCCACTCATGACGATCCCGCCGGGCTACGCCACCAGCTGATTGATGAAATGCGTCAGTTCGAGACGCGCTGTAAACAGGCGGCTTTGCCGTTTGAAATGATCATCGGTGCCCGTTACTGCCTGTGCGCCGTACTGGACGAAGCGGCGGCGCAGACGCCGTGGGGCAGCCGTGGCGTCTGGTCCGGCAGCGGTCTGCTGGTGTCGTTCCACAATGAAAGCTGGGGTGGTGAAAAGGTCTTCCAGCTGTTGTCACGTATTTCTCAGAATCCGTTCCAGCATCTGTGGCTGCTGGAAGTCATCCACTATTGTCTCCTGCTGGGCTATGAAGGCCGCTATCGCGGAATGGACAATGGTCGTCTGCAGCGGGACAACGTGCGCAGCCGGCTGGCACAGCTTATTCATGACACGCGCGGCCAGCAGGAGTTTCCTCTGCCGCAGACCGTTGAGGTGGCTGGCCCCGTCACGCTGTGGCGCCCCCCGGTCCCGCTTTGGGTGTGCGTTACCCTTGCCACCTTCATCGGCTGCGTGATTTTCTCCACGCTCAACTGGCGCCTGGGGAATGCCGCCGAGCCGCTGCTGCGGCAAATCTGGCAAACGCCACTGCCAAAGGTGGTCGCCGGACAGCGCGGCGCGGCACCGCAGGCCCTGGTGGATTTGCGCCAGCGCCTCAGCGATCTGATTGCTGACCGCCAGCTGGATGTCACCGACACGGCCAACGGCAGTAAAGTGATCCTCTCTTCCGACCGGCTGTTTAGCGACACCACCACGGTCCTTTCTCCTGAAGGGCGCGCTCTGATTGCGCGCGTTGCCACAGCCATGGAGACGGCAAAGGGGACGATTCAGGTCAGTGCATATACCGATAACGAGCGGGTGCGCTCCGGCCGCTTCCCGTCAAACTATGAATACTCCTCTGCCCAGGCGCGGGCCATCAGCACCATGATGATGCAGCTGATTTCCCAGCCGGGCATTAGCGTTCGTGCTCTGGGGCGCGGTGACAGCGGTGCGCTGTTACCCAACGACAGTCCGGAAAATCGCGCGCAAAATCGCCGCGTCGAGATCACTCTGTTCGCCGCCCCTGAGTCAGACGACCACTCCACGGGTAAAAACTGATGCTGAAGACTTTCTTTTCTCTCCTCTCCAGCCGCCTGCTGTGGGGGCTGACTGGCGTCACCGCCCTGTCAGCCCTGATCTGGATGATTGGACCGCTGCTCTCTCTGACACGCTTCCAGACCCTGGACAATCCGCTAAACCGCGAACTGCTGATCGGGCTCTGCTATTTCCTGTGGATCCTGTTACAGCTGATCCCGCAGCTGTATCGCGCCTGGTTCAACAGCAAGCTGCTTACCCGCCTGCAGCTGAGCGCCGGTGACCAGGCCGAACTTCAGGCCACCGGGGAAATGCTGGATAACCGCTTCAGCGAAGCGGCCATGCGGCTGAAGAAAAATCAGTTCGGTAAGCGCAAAGGCTGGCTGCAGCGCTTCAGCGCGCAATATCTGTATCAGCTTCCCTGGTATCTGATTGTGGGCGCACCGGGTGCGGGGAAAACCACGGCGCTGATTAACTCCGGCCTGGAGTTCCCGCTCGGGGACACGATGGGCAAGGCACCGCTGCGCGGTATTGGTGGCACCCGCCACTGCGACTGGTGGTTTACCGAGCAGGCCGTACTGCTGGACACCGCCGGGCGTTACGCGCTGCAGGAAAGCCAGCGCGCGCGCGATGCCAGCGAATGGCAGACGTTTATCACGCTGTTAAAGCGCTACCGTCCCCGCCAGCCGATTAACGGGGTGATCATGACTCTCAGCGTTGCCGACCTGCTCAGCGACCCGGCAGAAGTGCGTCACGCCCAGGCCAGCGCTCTGCGCAGCCGCATGGCCGAACTCCATCAGCAAACCGGAATTCAGTTTCCGGTCTATATTATGGTGACCAAAACCGACCTGCTGAAAGGGTTTTTGAGCTATTTTTCCCGGCTGGATAAGTCACAGCGTGAGCAGGTGTGGGGCATTACCTTCCCCTGGGATGCTGACCGGCAGAGTGAACGCCGCGTCAATGCTCATTTTGAACAACAGTTCGAACAGCTCACCTCACGGCTGATGAGGGAGCTGAGCAGCAGGATGTCACAGGAAAGCGATCTCACGGCGCGTGCCGAATGTTTCCAGTTCCCGCAGGAGTTCAGCGCGCTGCGCCCTCTGCTGGCCGAGTATCTGGATGTGGTCTTCTCACCGGAGAACAACCAGACCCCGTGGGCGGCACGTGGCATGTTCTTCACCAGCGGCACCCAGGAAGGTCTGCCGTTCGATCGGGTGATGGGTGAACTGTCGCGTAAACTGCAGCTTCCTCAGGCACAGGGGCAGTCCATTGCCAGCTGGGACAGCGTTAATCGCAGCGCACCGATCCCGGCGAACAAAGGGCAAAGTTTTTTCATCCACGACTTGATGCGCAATGTCATTTTCAGAGAGAGTCGCCTGGCAGGCAGCGACCGCTCCTGGGAGTCGCGCAACCGCCTGCTGCACCGCGCGGGCTATCTGACGCTGGCGGTCGCGCTGGTCCTCACTTCTACGCTATGGCTGGTCAGCTACAGCAAGAACCAGCGCTATCTGCAGGAGGTCGCGGGCCGGTTACCGCCGGTGACCCAGCAGGCAACACGCCTGGCGGCAGATAACAACGGAGATATCCTGGATCTGCTACCCTTCTTAAACAGCCTGGTCGCTTTACCTCAGAGCAGCCGTTTTGCTCTCGACGCGCCGCCGCTGACCGTGCGCGGTGGGCTGTATCGTGGCGATCAAATTAGTGAGGCTACCTGGGCGCTGTATCAGGGGGCGCTGAAGTCGCTGCTGCTGCCGCGAGTCGCGCAGACGATCACCCGGACTCTGCGCAGTGATAACGGGGAAGATGCAGAATTCAGTCGTAGTGCCCTGCGCGCTTACCAAATGCTCTACCAGCCGCGCAGCTACGACGGTGAATTTCTGCGTGGCTGGGTGATGCAGAATCTGCAACGCAGCCTGCCCGCCAGCGTGACGCCCCGCCAGCTTCAGCAGTTGGACTGGCATTTAAGTCAGCTACTGGATCGACAGATCCTCAGCTCACCTTACGCACGAGACAATGCGCTGATGATCAAGAAATTAGCGTTTAATCTGGACAATACAGGACGTCAGGCTGACAGCGCTGACGCCGCTGCGGCCCTGACGCCTGTTGCAGGGCAGACCGCAGCTAACTGATTAAGGTCATCGATATGGCAGCAAAAAATGACCTGGGATGGTATGGCAAACTGCCTACGACAGGCGATTTTGTTCAGCGGCGCATGTCGGAAGCCCTGATTGACAGCTGGTCGAACTGGTTTCAGCCTGGACTGATTCACTGGCACCATCGCTATGATGCCGACAGCGACCAGTTTGCCCAGGCTCCGGTGTGGAATTTCGTTCTTCCCGCGACCTTAGGTGTGCAGCGCGTGCAGATCGGCTGTGTGATGCCGTCGCGTGACCGTGTCGGACGTGCCTGGCCGTTGCTGGCGGTGCAGAGTGTACCAATGAAATGCTGGCATCCGGCACAGTTGGCGATTTCTGGCGACTGGTATCAGGAGCTGGGCGCAACGCTCTTTCAGGCGGTACAACAGCGACACTCGGTTGACTGGCTGGAGCAGGCTCTTCAGGGTATGACGCCACTGTCGCTGCCGGATACCGGACGTTCGGATATCATGGATGTTATTGGCTATCAGGACCTGCCCTGTTCGCTCGCCTGGCGTGAGGTCGCCACACGCTTTGATCCGCTGCAATACACCAGCTACTGGTGGACGAATCAGAGTGATGGATGCCCGCTGATCAGCCATAAGCACAGCGGTAACCTGACCGCAGAACTTTTTTCGCAGTTATTTCATCCGGCTGCCCGCTTGCAGCCGGGCCGTCACGGACTCTATCCACCGATGTTCGAATAGAGTAATCAGGCCAGCGAGCCTCTTTGCAGGAAAAATGCATGCGATTGACCATTTTACAGAATCAGACCGACGCTCCGGTGACGGCCTGTGATTTTGTAGCGCCGGGCGGCACGATTGGCCGTAGCGTTGACAATGACCTGGTGCTGCCTGACCCCGATCGTGCCATTTCCCGCCTGCAGGCGCTGGTGCACGTGGCCGCCAACGGCGACTGCCGTCTGACAAACCAGGGGAGCGTGATTGCGGTGATCCACAACGGTCGCGAACTGATGCGCGGCTGCCAGGTGCTGTTGGATCACGGCGATACGCTGGCGATTGGACCTTACCAGATTGAGGTCAGCGATCCCCAACGCGCGATTGCGGCCGAACCCCAGGCGCACCTTGACCCGCTGTCGCTGTTTGCTGACGATAGCGATAATCATGACGATCCGCTGGGTATGGGCCACCCTCTGGACGAGTCTGCCCCCCTGCACCATGAGCTGCAGAATGCAGAAGAGATGGGGCTGCGCTCCGCCCGCCAGACCGTGGCACGCCTGGGAATCGATCCGCTCGGGCATGAGGTTCCAGCGGGTCTGCAGGAGAGCAAGGCCGAGGGCACCCGTGAGCAGCGGTTACTGGCAGCATTGCTGGAAGGAATGGGGCTGGATAACACGCTGGATAAAACACCGCTGACCGAAGAGCAGATGCGCACCACCGGGCGAATGCTCAGCCTGTTTTCGCAGGGAACGGTCGCATTACTTTCGTCGCGCTCGATCCTCAAACGCGGGGTGAAAGCAGAGATGACTATGATCCTCAACGAGGCGAACAACCCCTTTAAAATTTTACCTTCGGGTAAAACCGTCCTGATGCAGATTTATCAGAGCCAGATGCCCGGATTTATGCCGCCAGAGCAGGCGGTGCGCGATGCACTGGTCGATTTACAGGCCCACCAGCTGGGCATGATTGCCGGTATCCGCGCCATTATTGCCGCCATGCTGCAATCCTTTAATCCGCAGCGGCTTGAAGAGCTGGCCCGCCGCGATGGCGTGCTGCCGCGACTCGCTCTGAGCAGCGGCAGAAAAGCCGCGCTGTGGGACTACTTTATGCGCCACTACCAGAGTACCGCTGGTGAAATCGAGGATGACTTCCACACCCTGTTTGGCGAGGCCTTTTTGCAGGCCTACGACATGGAAGTGAATCAATATAAAGACTCACAAATTCGCCCGGAAGACGCATGAATATTCAATTTTCGTCTACCAGCCAGATCGGTGCGCGTGAGAGTAACCAGGACACCACCGGCACGCTGCTGGGGCCACACAGCGCCTGTTTTATGGTCTGCGACGGCGTGGCAGGCAGCGCCGGTGGCGCACTGGCCGCGCAGATTGCCAGAGACACGCTGTTGGGCCAGCTCAACGGCTATCAGCCGCTGCTTCCCCAGCACACCGCGACGCTGATTGAGAATACCGAGCAGGCGATTGTTAATGCACAAAGGAATAATCTGAATTTCAGCAAGATGAGCACCACGATGGCCGCGCTGTTTATTGACCGCGACGCACTGCGCGCCTGGTGGGTTCACGCCGGGGACAGCCGGGTCTATCACTTCCGCCGGGGGGCGATCCATACCGTGACTCGTGACCACAGTCTGGTCCAGCAGTTAGAGGATGCAGGGTATGAAAATACGGGAATTAACAGCAACTTACTTTACAATGCGCTGGGTGCCGATGTCTCGCATCCGCACGGCTTCAGTGAGGTCGCTGCACTGGAAGACGGTGACGTATTCCTGATTTGCACCGATGGTTTCTGGAGCAATCTCACGCCAACGGAAATGGAACAGGCTTTACGCATGGTCAATTCCCCTGAGGAATGGCTGGCACTGATGCAAAAAGCCATCGACCGCAGCGCAAAAACAGATAATCTGAGCGCCGTGGCCGTGTGGGTTGGTTCCCCACAGGAAACCACCTTACTCTTTTCAATGGCGGATTCTGCCCGTTTTCTCCCGCCACGCGATTAACACCAAGGAATGTTATGAAATTTTGGTTGCCCGCTACTCTGACTCTGTTGTGCGCCACCGCAGCTCAGGCGGCAGACTATCGTGTGGTGTACTCCCCCAGCCTTGAGCTGGAGGTCTTTATTGATGATGTCACCAGCAACACGCCCGCCGCGTGGTGCCAGGAAACGCTGAATCTGCGCATTGTCTCCGGTAAAAGTAAGGAATCTGGCGTGCTGACCAGCTTCCTGCCGCGCGTGGGAAATCTGCTGCAGAACCAGTGCGGCAAGCTGCTGGAGCTTCCATGGCGGATGACCAACGGCCAGGGCGCTGTACTTGCGACCGGCACCGCGGCCAAAGAGCAGAGCTGGCGACCGATCGTCACGGCGGATGCCACCGCGACGGCGACGGCCAGCAACGCCGCCCCCCTTGATATCTCGCAGCCTGCCAATAGCGCACCGCTGCAACATTTCGATCTGCCGGGTGGCTGCCATTTCCGCACCTGGTGGGATGACAACGGTCAGTCGCTGTTCATTCCTGATGACAAAACCATGAACTGTTCCACCGAAGGCTGGCTGGAAGGAAGTACCCGGCTGACGCTGTCGCACAGTAATAAGAGTGAGCCGCTGGCGGTGAACTTCTACCAGGGGTATCCGCTTACCCACCTGCACCCGGCACCGGAGTCACTCGACGTGGTGGCCGTCAATAATCAACGCCTGGTGCTGGCGCGCGCTGATGCGCCCGGCAGCTGGCTGGTACTGCCGTTTAATCACAGTCTGCACGTCTGGTCTTTCGACGGCACGCTGCTGGTCAAAATGGATAAAGCGCAGGCCAGCGACGGCGCTGCGTTAAAAGCACGGGTCGATTCCGTGCGTAACACCTGGTCAGGCATCATCGACGCAGGCGTAAAAGTCAATGTGCTGTTGGTGGATGACCTGCACGCCGAACTGGCCGACCCGGCGATTGGCGCCTGGCGCACCGTTAATTAACTACCGCTTAACAGCACGCCAGGAGAATTTCACTATGTCGGCAAACGAATCACAAAAAAATATTCCTAATGCCCTACCGGCTGGCTACCGTTTTAACGAGTTTGAAATCAAGGAAGTGATAGGCGGTGGCGGTTTCGGCATTGTGTATCGCGCCTGGGATAATCTGCTGGAGCGCACCATTGCTGTTAAAGAGTATATGCCGGTGTCACTGGCCAGCCGCAGCGAAGATCTGTCGGTCACGCTGCGCGGGGAACGCTATCAGCGCCTGTTTAATGCCGGACTGAACAGTTTTATCCAGGAAGCCCGCCTGCTGGCACGGTTTAATCATCCCGGCCTGCTGCACGTGCTGCGTTTCTGGGAAGAGAATGGCACGGCCTATATGGGGACCCTGTTCTACAGCGGTATGACGCTGAAAGAGTGGCAGCAGACCAGCCCGGAAACCATTAATGAAGCGTGGATCCGCCAGCTGCTACCGCCGCTGTTTGGTGCCATTAACACCCTCCACCGCGCCGGTTATCTGCATCGTGATATCTCGCTGGATAATATCCAGATTCAGGACAACCAGTTACCGGTTCTGCTCGACTTTGGTTCGGCGCGCAAAGAGATTGGCAATCTCTCTGATGAAACAGAGATTATGCTGAAACCCGGCTACGCGCCGATTGAGCAGTACAGTGAAGAAGGCGACAGCGATCAGGGGCCCTGGACCGATATTTACGCGCTGGGCGCGGTGCTGCATACCCTGATCGTTGGCAATCCGCCGCCGGTGAGCGTCGTTCGCTGTATTGAAGACCACTATCAGCCGCTGAGTACGCTGCGCCCGGAAGGCTATTCTCTGCCGTTACTGTACGCCATTGACCAGGCGCTGCAGATGGATCACCAGCAGCGTCCGCAGTCTGTCGATGAACTGGCCGCGCTGATTGACCTGCCGGTGAGCGAAATCGATGAGCTGGTAAGCAAGGTGGTGGAAGCCCAGGAAGAGCCTGTGCAGTTGCCGGACCCGGAGCCGGTAGTGCTGGCGGTTAACCCTGCCGCCGGGGCTGCCGAACCGGTGATGGCGCCGCGCGTCGCAAAACGTCTGTCGCGACCGCTGTTGCTGCTCAGCGGCGTGGCGGCAATCGCCGTGGCGGCAGTAGTCTGGGGGCTTAACCGCAGCAGCGATACGCCGCCGGAACTGTCGGCCGCCGCCAGCAATACCTCCGGCAGCGGTGCGGCTTCCACCGTCAGGACGCCGGGCGCAGCCAGCGCACCGGTGATGGCAACCGTCTATCTGAAGTTAAACAGCGATGAATCTCTGTTGTTAAACGGCAGCGTGATGGAGGTGAAACCCAATAACAATGGCTATGCGTCACTCAATCTGGCGGCCGGGGATTATCATCTGGAAGTTCGCCGCGCTAACGGCGTGCTCAGTCAGCAGCTGAAGATTGACCGTGCCGGTACCTGGCTGATCAATCCGGGGATGTAGCATAGCACGCCGTTTAACCGCTTACCGCAGGGGGCATATGCCTGCCCCCTGCGCCAGTTTATCCCGCCAGCCCGTTATGGCACTGCTGCAATTCACGCACCCGCTGAACCAGATCGGTCAGGCAGTCATCATACATCCCGCGCTGTTTAAGCTCCGTTTCCAGTGAAAACAGATACTGTGCGTTAGTGCCCAGCGGCCCTCTGGCCTGGGCAATCAGCGGGGCGATAGTTTTCGGGCAGGAGTCCGGTTCATACAGCGCATGGCGCGGGTCCATGACAAACACCAGTGCCGTTACCGTGCGCCCGTCATCCAGCATCAGGTCGCACCATGTGGGCAGATAGCAGCCGGTGATCATCTCGCGCTTCCACAGCAGTTCCAGCTCTTCATGCAGCCGGGTTTCCGGCAGACAGAAGGCCAGTCCGGTGGTCTCGCCCCCCTCTTTCAGAGCCAGCATACGCCCCGGCTGGCTGGCGGTTCCCCGTCCTGCGGTCAGCCGCAGACAGAAGGCGCGATGCCAGCCGTGCAGCGTACCGGCGGCCACTTCATCGGCTTCAAACACCGGATTCCACATCAGGGAGCCGTAACCGAAAATCCACACCGGGCTGTGATCGGGACGGCAGGCAAGCGTCGCCGCCAGCGAGGCGGCACGTTGTTCACAGCTCCACAGCAGTGACTCTTCGATATCACCAAAAGCGGTTTTACAGTCTGCCTGTAGTAAAAAATCTCTCGTTAACATTGCCACCTCTCACGCCACTGCTTAACGTCCAGACTGTCTGACTGAATCCCTGTAGAGTCCCGTTTTCAGCAAAAAATGAATGCTTTTAACGACCTTATGCATTTATGCGTACGCAATCAAGTTTGAAGGCGATCACAAAAGAAAAAAAGTTTCACTTAAGCTTGATCGGCAGCCGCCGCGGAATCTTTACCCACCAGATGCATTTGCGTGAAGCATGATGAAAAAAGAACTTTGATTTTTTTGCTAAACCAGTTTAGCTTTTGGCAGATAATCACTTAAGGATAACGATGATGGACAAAACAATCTGGGTACTGGGCGACGCCGTGGTGGATCTGCTGCCTGAAGGAGACACTCATCTGCTGAAATGCCCCGGCGGAGCACCGGCTAATGTGGCCGTCGGTATCGCCAGGCTCGGAGGCCGCAGCGCTTTCATTGGCTGCGTCGGTGACGATCCCTTTGGCACCTTTCTGCAGGAGACGCTGCAGCAGGAGCAGGTCAATACCGACTGGATGTATCAGGCCGCGGGCCAGCGGACGTCCACCGTGCTGGTCAGCCTGGACGCCAGCGGCGAACGCCAGTTCACCTTTATGGTCCGCCCCGCCGCCGACCTGAGCCTGACTGAGGACCGCCTGCCCTCTTTCCAGGCCGGTGAGGGGCTGCACCTCTGCTCTATCGCTCTCAGCGCTGAACCTTCACGCAGTGCCGCAATGCAGGCGATGAGGTCGATTAAACAGGCTGGTGGCTGGGTCAGCTTTGACCCCAACCTGCGTGAAGATTTGTGGACAGACCCCGCAGAGATGGATGCCGCGCTGGCCGATGCCTTCGCGCTGGCGGATATTATCAAGCTGTCGGAAGATGAACTCGCCGCGCTGACCGACTGTCGCGATCTTACCGCCGGGATAGCTGACTTTACCCGGCGCTTTCAGCCGTCGCTGCTGCTGGTGACCTGCGGCAGCGCCGGAGTCAGCCTGTGGCAGGCCGGCACCGTGCAGCACTTTTCCGCCCCGCGTGTTGAGGTGGTTGATACCACAGGCGCGGGCGATGCGTTCGTTGCCGGGCTGCTGGCCGCGCTGGCCGCGGAAACCGATCCGCTGGCACCGGAGCATCTTCCTCTTGCCATCCAGCAGGCGCAGCGCAGCGGTGCCGCCGCCACCACCGCAAAAGGGGCCATGACCGCCCTGCCGCGGATCGCCGATCTCGCCCGTTTCTGATCCTTTCCCCTGCGAAACTGCCAACCCGGTCACACTTCCTAAACCGGGTTAGCAAATCTGATTGAACAGCACATTCCTGTTAGCTTACTCTCTGCATCGAACCGGTTTAGCAAAAAAAAACAAAACAATCACTCTGGGAACCGTGCAAATGATCAAACCCCGTAATCTGGCGATCGCCATCAGCCTTGCCTTAGCAACACCTGCGGTCAGCTTCGCTGCCCCCACGCTTACCAGCCTGGAAGAGCGCCTGATGGCGATGGAACAGCGTCTGCAAAAAGCGGAAGATCGTGCCACCACCGCGGAAAACCGCGCAGAAGCGGCGGAAAACAAAATCGTCCAGCTGGAAACGCGTTCGCAGCAGCAAACGCCACCCGCTACGGCAGCACAAACCGCCGCCAGCACCGCTCCGGCCGCTGCTGCCGCGCCGGTGACCGCCAGCACCAGCAAGATTGCAGATGGCTTCGAGTTCCATGGCTATGCGCGATCCGGACTGATCATGAATGATTCTGCCGCGGGTACTCAGAGTGGCCCCTACCTGACCCCCGCGGGAGAAACCGGAGGGGCCGTTGGCCGACTTGGTAATGAAAACAACACCTACGTTGAGCTGAATTTTGAGCACAAGCAGCAGCTGGCTAACGGCGCCACTACGCGCTTCAAAGCCATGCTGGCCGACGGACAGCGTGACTACAACGACTGGACGGGCAGCACCAGTGAACTGAATATCCGTCAGGCTTTTGTTGAGCTGGGAAATCTGCCGACGTTCACCGGAGCCTTTGACAACACCACCCTGTGGGCCGGTAAACGCTTCGACCGCGATAATTTTGATATTCACTGGCTTGACTCCGACGTGGTGTTTCTGGCCGGAACCGGCGGCGGGATCTACGACGTACAGCTGGCTGACGGCCTGAAAAGTAACTTCTCCCTCTACGGGCGCAATTTTGGTGATATTGAGTCGATTGATAACACCATTCAGAACTACATTGTCACCAGCAATAACTTTGCCGGTCCGTTCCAGCTGATGGTCAGCGGGCTGCGGGCCAAAGATAACGATGAACGCCTGAACCCAAGCCGTGAGAATGACAACGCGGGTGATACGGGTGTTCACGCCATGCTGGCATTGCACAACGACAGCTTCTGGGGCCTGCGCGAAGGCACGGCGAAGACCGCCCTGCTATACGGTCGCGGGCTGGGTGCAGAGGTAAAAGGTGTTGGCTCTGACGGCAATCTGACTCAGCAGGCAGAAACCTGGCGTCTGGCGAGCTATGGCGTCACACCGCTGAACAAGACATGGAGCTTTGCCCCGGCAGTGCTGGCACAAACCAGTACCGACCGCTATGCCGCCGGTGACCACTACCGCTGGGCCACCCTTAACGCCAGGCTGATCCAGGAGATCAACCCGAACTTTGCGCTCGCTTATGAAGGCAGCTATCAGTATATGGATCTCGATCCGCAGGGTTACAAAGATCGCCAGGCGGTGTCGGGTGGTTTCTGGAAGCTGACCGTCGCCCCGACCTTTAAGGTGGCCGACATCGGTGACTTCTTTACCCGTCCGGAAATCCGCCTCTTCGCCAGCTGGATGGACTGGGACAGCTCGCTCGATCGCTACGCCAGCGATGACTCCTTCGGCAGCAGCGGCTTCAGCGCCGGCGGCGAATGGAACTTCGGTGTTCAGATGGAAACCTGGTTCTGATGAATTCAGTACAATAATTAAAAGGTGAGATGATGGATTTTGAAAAAACAGCCCGGGAACTCCTGCCACTTCTCGGTGGACGTGAAAATATTGCCAGCGCCGCGCACTGTGCCACGCGTCTGCGTCTGGTGATGGTTAACGATGATCTGGTACAGAAAGATGCCATTGAAGCGCTGGAGGGCGTCAAAGGCTGCTTCCGCAATGCCGGACAGATGCAGGTGATTTTCGGCAGCGGTATCGTGAACAAGGTGCATGCGGCCTTCGTCAAAGAAGCCGGGATTAATGAATCCAGCAAAAGCGAAGCGGCGGATATCGCCGCGCAGAAGCTAAACCCGTTCCAGCGCATCGCCAGGGTGTTATCCAATATCTTTGTGCCGATCATCCCGGCCATTGTCGCCTCCGGCCTGCTGATGGGCCTGCTGGGGATGGTGAAAACCTACGGCTGGGTGGACTCCGGCAGCGCCCTGTTTATCATGCTGGACATGTGCAGCTCGGCGGCCTTCATCATTCTGCCGATCCTGATCGGCTTCACTGCCGCCCGTGAATTTGGCGGTAACCCTTATCTTGGTGCCACGCTCGGCGGCATACTGACCCACCCGGCGCTGACGAACGCCTGGGGCGTGGCCAGCGGTTTCCATACCATGAATTTCTTTGGTCTGGAAATCGCGATGATCGGCTATCAGGGTACGGTGTTCCCGGTGCTGCTGGCGGTGTGGTTTATGAGCCACTGCGAGAAACGCCTGCGTCGGGTGATACCGGATGCGCTGGATATCATCCTCACCCCGTTCCTGACGGTGATTATCTCTGGCTTTATCGCCCTGCTGATCATCGGACCGGCGGGACGTATGCTGGGTGACGGTATTTCACTGGTGCTCAGCACGCTGATTGCTCATGCAGGCTGGCTGGCTGGATTGCTGTTTGGTGGTTTGTATTCCGTGATCGTGATTACCGGTATTCACCACAGCTTCCATGCCATTGAAGCCGGGCTGCTGGGTAACCCGTCGATTGGCGTCAACTTCCTGCTGCCGATCTGGTCAATGGCGAATGTGGCACAGGGCGGCGCCTGCCTGGCGGTATGGTTCAAAACCCGTGATATCAAAGTGCGCAGCATTGTCCTGCCCTCAGCGTTTTCCGCCATGCTCGGTATTACCGAGGCGGCCATTTTTGGCGTTAACCTGCGCTATATTAAACCGTTTATTGCCGGTCTGGTCGGCGGTGCGCTCGGCGGGGCCTGGGTGGTAACCATGCACGTCAATATGACGGCCGTCGGCCTGACCGCCCTGCCAGGCATGGCGATTGTGCAGGCCAGTTCAATGCTCAACTATCTGATCGGCATGGTTATCGCCTTCGGTACCGCTTTTGTCCTGTCACTGCTGTTGAAAATTAAATTCGAGGTGAAAGCATGAGTGAAGTCCACCTGGTCAGGCAGGCGCTGCGGGCGGTGCTGTCCGGCCAGCAGCGTGCGGCCGCCGATCATCACCGTCCGGCGTGGCATCTTGCTCCGCCCGTCGGGCTGATGAACGACCCGAACGGATTTATTCACTTCAACCAGCGTTACGTGCTGTGCTACCAGTGGAACCCGCTGGCCTGCGCTCACGGGGCTAAATTCTGGGGCCAGTGGAGCTCTGACGATCTGGTCAACTGGCGGCATGAGCCGCTGGCCCTGGCACCGTCGGAACCTTATGAAAGCCACGGCTGCTATTCAGGCTGTGCGGTAGATAATCAGGGCGAGCTGACCGTGCTCTATACCGGCAATGTCAAATTTGACGACGGCAGCCGTACCGCCTGGCAATGCCTCGCCACCCGCGATGAACACGGTGAATTCCACAAGCATGGCCCGGTACTGGCTCTGCCGGAGGGCTACACCGGGCATGTGCGTGACCCGAAAGTCTGGCAGCATGATGGCCTGTGGTACATGGTTCTGGGTGCGCAGAACCTGGCGTCAGAGGGTAAAGTGCTGCTGTTCCGCTCACCGGACCTGCATCAGTGGACATCGCTGGGGGAGATTGCCGGCAGCCACCTGAACGGGCTGGAAGCATTTGGTTATATGTGGGAGTGCCCTGACCTGTTCGAGCTGGACGGCAGCAGCGTACTGGTGGTGTGTCCGCAGGGGCTGGCGGCAGAAGCCAGGCGCTGGCGTAATACCTTCCAGAGTGGCTATTTCTGCGGCACCCTGGACTACCCGGCACTTCAGTTCCGTCACGGCGAGTTCCACGAACTCGATCACGGCTTTGAGTTTTATGCACCGCAAACCTGCCTCAGCGCCGATGGCCGCCGTCTGTTAATCGGCTGGATGGGGATCCCTGACGGGGATGAGTTCTTCCAGCCCACCCGCGACCACGGCTGGATGCACATCATGACCTGCCCGCGCGAACTGACTCTGCGCGACGGCCGGCTGGTTCAGCAGCCTGCACGCGAACTGCAACAGTTACGCCGACAGGAGATGCATTTCACCGGCTCGGCGCAGAGCCTGCCCGCGCTGGTGATTGACAGCGCGGAGCTTGAACTTACCGTCAGCGGATCCTGCGAGCTTAAATTTGCCGGGACACTTCAGCTTACGGTGGAATCCGAGGGCCTGACCCTGCGGCGTAACAATCTGCGCAGCGGTGAGCCTGAAGAGCGTTACTGGTCCGGTGACGTTCGCACGCTGCGGATCCTGTGCGATCGCTCCAGCGTTGAAATCTTCATCAATGAGGGAGAAGCCGTGATGTCTTCGCGTTATTTCCCGTCCGCAGAGCCACAGCTGCGCTTTTACGGCGCCGGTCAGATCGGGCTGCGTCACTGGAGCTTGCGACAATGCGTGATAGAATGAGCCTATGAGCCACCACACCTAAGCCACTGTGACTAAAAACAAACGTATCACTATTAACGATATTGCCCGGCTGGCGGGCGTGTCCAAATCGACCGCCAGCCTGGTGCTTAATGGCCGTGGCAAAGAGCTGCGCGTGGCGGAAACCACCCGCACCCGCGTTCTGGACATTGCGCGCCAGCAGCACTATCAACCCAGCATTCACGCCCGCGCACTTAATTCCGCCCGCAGCCACACTCTCGGGCTGGTGGTGCCGGAAATGACCAATCAGGGCTTTGCCCGCTTTTCTCACGAACTGGAGATGCTGTGCCGCGACGCCGGATTACAGCTGCTGATCGCCTGTACCGCTGAAAATGCCAGTCAGGAGACGCTGGCCGTCAACAATCTGATTCAGCGCCAGATCGACGGGCTGATCGTCGCCTCCAGTATGCTCAACGATGCAGAATACCAGAAAATTAACCAGCAGCTGCCGGTGGTGCTGTTCGACCGTCATCTGGGTGACTCCACGCTGCCGCTGGTGATCACCGATGCCACCGGACCGACAGCAACCCTGATGGAAGCGGTCGCGCGTGAAGGCTATGACGAAATTTATTTCTTTGGCGGCCAGCCGCGTATCTCCCCGACCCGCGACCGGCTGGCCGGTTTTCGCCAGGGACTGGAGCGCGCCGGCGTTGCAGTCAGACCGGAATGGATTATGCACGGGCACTATCACGCCAGCTCAGGCTATGAGATGTTTGCCGAACTGTATGCGCGGCTGGGCCGGGTGCCGCAGGCGCTGTTCTGCGCCGCCTGTGGTCTTCAGGAAGGCGTGCTGCGCTATCTCAGCCAGCATGACCTGCTCGGAACGCCGATGCATCTGTGCAGCTTTGACGACCACTATCTGTATGACGCCCTGTCAGTCCGTATTGATACCGTCGCCCAGGACGAACGTCTGCTGGCCTGGAACTGCTTTGAGATGGTCACGCAGCTCATTGACGAGCAGACGCCTGAAGTCCCGCAGCGCTGGCTGCCTGCGCGCCTGAACTGGCGTCGGGCAAGCGCACTCTGACCCCGCCGATGCGCCTCACCCTCCCTGTGCGGCGCTGTTTTTTCCCTGTTTTAATTAAGGTTATAATTTACCGGGCTTCAGCGATTAAATCCCTTCCACGCATTATTTAAGTCATTATTCGCGGCATCTGTGCGGAAAAATTATCAGCTAAATTTTCCAAGAAAAAATAAACTCTATATCTATTCATAAGGATAGGAGGATAACATTGAAAAATACCCCCCTTACCTTGCTTTAACCTAAACACAGTAAAAAATCGTAAACAGATCCCCTTGCAAGGTAAAAAAAGGTTATACTTTCGCCACTTGTCTTTCATATTGTCAGACTATGTTTAATGGACCCGCGGCGCATTAAGCCAATTTCGGGTCAACAGGATACAGATAAGGAGCGTTAGCCTATGAGTGCGCAAGAGAGCAGTAAAACCCGCCACACCGAGTATTCCCTGATCTTACCTGTCGCCGCATTGACCATCCTATGGTTCTGGGGTAACACCGCTTCGTTTCCACTGGTTGTCGGCATCAACCTGATTGCCCTCGTAGCCATTCTCAGCAGTGCCTTTAGCGTGGTGCGCCATGCTGACGTGCTGGCACATCGCCTGGGCGAACCCTACGGCTCGCTGATCCTCAGCCTTTCTGTGGTTATCCTTGAAGTCAGCCTGATCTCCGCCCTGATGGCCACCGGCGACGCCGCTCCGGCGCTGATGCGTGACACGCTGTACTCGATCATTATGATTGTGACCTGCGGACTGGTGGGCGCGGCCCTGCTGCTGGGCGGGCGTAAATTCGCCACGCAGTACGTTAATCTGGCCGGGGTTAAGCAGTATCTGATTGCCATTTTTCCGCTGGGCATTATCGTGCTGGTGTTTCCGAACGCGCTGCCGGGCGGTAACTTCAGCGTAATGCAGGCGCTGCTGGTCTCCGGGATTTCAGCGGCAATGTACTGGGTTTTCCTGCTGATCCAGACCAAAACGCACCAGAGCCTGTTTGTTTACGAACATGAAGATGAAGGCGACGATCCGCACCACGGTAAACCCTCTGCACACTCCAGTACCCGGCACACTCTTTGGCTGCTGGTGCATCTGATTGCGGTGATTGCCGTAACTAAAATGAACGCCAATACGCTGGAGTCGCTGCTGACCGAGCTGAAAGCACCGGAGCAGTTCACCGGCTTCCTGGTGGCGCTGCTGATCCTGTCACCAGAGGGACTGGGGGCGATTAAGGCGGTCCTGGCAAACCAGGTGCAGCGTGCGATGAATCTGTTCTTCGGTTCCGTGCTGGCGACCATCTCCCTGACGGTTCCGGCGGTCACGCTGATCGCAACGCTGACCGGACAGCAGCTGATCTTTGGTCTTGAACCTCCGCAGATGGTGGTGATGATCGCCGCGCTGCTGCTGTGCCAGATTTCGTTCTCGACCGGACGCACCAATGTGCTGAACGGCGCTGCCCATCTGGCGCTGTTTATTGCCTATCTGATGACGATTATGCTTTAAAACGAAAAAGGGACGGCCTTAAAAAGGTCGTCCCCTGCAGCACGGGCTGACCCTTTTTCCGGTCAGCCCTTTTGTTTTTATTGCGCCTGATACTGAAGCGTATGCCCGCTGCCGGTTAACGTCAGCGTCTGCTGATCCAATTCCAGCGCGGCACCTTTCATCAACATCTGCGTTAACGTCTGCTCCCACTGGTTAAGCTGCGGATCGCTGCACATCATGCGCGTTGACGCCAGCTGCGGTACGCTCAGACGCCCCTGCTGCAGCGCACCCTGACCAAAGAAGCGATTGCACATCACGCCGCTCACCTTGAGATCGTTACCAAAGCTGATGCCCGGTTTGATACCCTGATGTGGCGTCACCGTCTGGCCATCAACGCTGCTTAACACAAATAAGCGGTTAGCCAGCTGGGCAGCATCCGGCTGTTCTGCTGACGTCTGGATGGCATGACTACAGCCGTTGAGCGCCAGTGCGCCAACGAGTAATAGCAGTGTTTTCTTCATAACGGCTCCTTAATGTGATGTTCCATTTCGGGTGATAAATGCAAGAGGGTGAGGCGGGTGACGGGCCAGAACAGAGGATTTAACGGGCCAGCTGTACTGACCCGTTGGGGATAGCTTAATCAGTTGCTGGTATCAAGCTCCGCGAAACTCTTCACCAGATCGTCGATCGCCTTCATCTGAACCAGGAACGGCTCCAGTTTATCCAGCGGCAGCGCCGAAGGGCCATCGCATTTTGCATTGGCCGGGTCCGGGTGCGCTTCAATAAACAGGCCGGCAATACCAACAGCCATACCGGCACGAGCCAGCTCGGCAACCTGGCCACGACGGCCGCTGGAAGCGGCGCCCATCGGATCGCGGCACTGCAGGGCGTGGGTGACATCGAAGATCACCGGACTGTTACCGGACACCTGCTTCATCACGTTGAAGCCCAGCATGTCGACCACCAGGTTGTCGTAACCGAAGTTAGCCCCGCGATCGCACAGGATCACTTTATCGTTACCGCCTTCCGCGAACTTGTCCACGATGTTACCCATCTGGCCCGGACTGACGAACTGCGGTTTCTTCACGTTGATCACTGCACCGGTTTTCGCCATGGCTTCAACCAGGTCGGTCTGACGCGCCAGGAAAGCCGGTAACTGAATCACATCCACCACGTCAGCAACCGTCTGCGCCTGGCTGGCCTCGTGAACGTCAGTGATAATTTTCACCCCGAAGGTCTGTTTGATCTCCTGGAAGATCTTCATGCCCTCTTCCAGGCCAGGACCACGGTATGAATGAATAGAGGAGCGGTTGGCTTTATCAAATGACGCTTTGAACACGTAAGGAATACCCAGCTTCTGGGTCACGGTCACATAGTGCTCACAGATACGCATGGCCAGATCGCGCGATTCCAGCACGTTCATACCACCAAACAGGACGAACGGCAGATCGTTTGCGACCTTGATATCGCCAATGCTAACCACTTTTTGTTTCATATCTTCGCCTTTATAGAGTTCACTGTATTAGTGAAGGGTAATCTGTTTCTGTTCGATTGAGTGAATCTGCACTTTGATCATTTCGCTAATCGGGTCTTCCGGGCACTGCTCAACAAAGTAGGTTAAGTCGCTCAGCGCCACGTGGTCACACTCTAACTGGGCGAAAATCAGCCCGCGATCGCGAATTTCATAGGGATCTTCCGGGTCCATCTGCACCAGCACCTGGCTGACGTGCAGCGCCAGCTCCATCTGTTTCTCATCCATCAGTGCCGACTTCAGGGTATCCAGCATTTTACGCAATACCAGCAGCGGTTCCGCTTCCTGCAGATCGTCGTCATACAGTTCAGCAATCGGACCGATATTGCCTTTCAGCCACACTTCAAGCGTGTGTTCGTCCAGCGTTTCCCCATCGAATGGATTGATCAGCCACATATCTTCATCAACCCATTCGGCCCGTAAAATCAGCTGAGTCGGGAATATCACCGGAAACAGTGGCAGATCGAGCTGGCCTGCAATGTGCAGAAAAATCACGCCCAGCGATACCGCTGTGCCCTGACGGCTCTTTAATACGTTATCCAGCCACAGCGTGTCAGAAAGACGATACACGCCGCTGGCACCGCCGAAACCCCAGCGGCCCCAGAACAGTTCGATGAGCTGCTCCACCTGTAAATCAGCGGCCAGATCGGACGGAATTTCAGCACGTGCTTCGGCAACCAGCACCGATAACTGTTCTCTGACATCTTCAGCCGGGAAATCGCCGCGAATAGCCAGCGACGCAGTAATTACCGCCTCACTCAGCGGCGAGACGGTAAAATCAAAATCAGCGATCGACGTCATACAAACCCCAGCAGTGGCATTTTAGTTGTGGCCAGTCTCATGATGACCACAAGAGCGATTAACGCCACAATGAACGCTATCCAGCGCACTTTTTGCGCACGTGGACGACGCCCTAAAGCAATAAAGCCCAGCGTGATATAGATAATAACGCCAAACAGCTTCTCAGTCAGCCAGTTACCCTGCGGGCTAAAGGGATAAAAATGCGTGATCGCCACCAGCAGTGCTCCGGACAACAGCAAAAGCGTGTCATTCAGATGGGGAACAATGCGCACCCAACGCCGCTGCAGCATCGGGGAATGGGTCTGTAACCAATAAAAGCGCAGCACAAACATCAGAGCGGTGATTGCCACGGTGAGAAGATGTAAGTTTTTAAGCGGAACATACCAGTCAGCCATAAAATTCCCTGTTATCGTATCCATTGAGCAAAAGTGACGCGGTCATTACCACCGTAATCCTGACAGGTTTCTACTTGCTGAAAGCTGTTTTTACGCAAAATCTGTCTTACCGCTTCACCCTGCTGCCAGCCATGCTCAATCAGCAGCCAGCCATTATCCTGCAGATAATCCCTGGCTCCTGCAGCAATCCTTTTTATATCTGCCAGCCCATGATCGTCAGCTACCAGCGCACTGGCAGGTTCAAAACGCACGTCCCCCTGCGCCAGATGAATATCGTCGGCATCAATATACGGGGGGTTACTGACAATCAGGGTATATTTTTTCCCGGCCAGGGCAGAGAACCAGTCGCTTTCCATGAACGTCACATTATGCAGCCCGTGCCTGTCGCCGTTGTGCTGCGCCAGCGCCACGGCAGCCGGGATACGATCGACCCCGGTCACCTGACAGTCCGGGCGCTCACTGGCCAGCGCCAGCGCAATGGCTCCTGTCCCGGTGCCAAGATCCAGCACAGAACCAGGCTGCTCTGGTAAATGCGCCAGCGCCTGCTCCACCAGCACTTCGCTGTCGGGCCTGGGGATCAGCGTGTCCGGGGACACCCTCAGCGACAGCGACCAGAACTCGCGTTCACCGGTCAGATACGCGACCGGTTCCCCTGCCGCCCGCCGGGCTACTAACGCGTCCAGCTGCGTGAGCTGCACGTCATCCAGCACGGCATCGTCAAAAGCGATCAGCCAGGAGCGGGACTTACCGGTGACATTTCCCAGTAAAATCTCGGCATCGCGTCTTGGGCTGTCGCTGGTGGACAGTTTAGCGATGGCCTGCCGCAGCCAGACACGGATCTGCACTACTCGTTCCCGGCAAGCGCGGCCAGCTGATCGGCCTGATATTCCTGCACGATCGGCTCAATCAGTGCGTCCAGCTTACCTTCCATCGCTTCATCCAGACGATAGATAGTCAGGTTGATACGGTGGTCGGTCACCCGCCCCTGAGGGAAGTTATAGGTACGGTTACGGTCAGAACGGTCGCCGCTGCCCAGCAGGTTGCGGCGCGTCGATGACTCCTGTTCCTGACGGCGCGCCATCTCAGCGGCGCGAATACGCGAGCCGAGCACGCCGAGCGCTTTGGCTTTGTTTTTATGCTGGGAACGTTCGTCCTGACACTCCACTACGATGCCGGTTGGCAGGTGGGTAATACGGATAGCGGAGTCGGTGGTGTTAACGTGCTGCCCCCCTGCCCCGGACGAGCGGAAGGTATCAATTTTCAGGTCGGACGGATTGATTTCCGGCAGTTCCGCTTCCGGCACTTCCGGCAGCACCGCCACGGTACAGGCCGAGGTGTGAATGCGCCCCTGAGATTCGGTTTCCGGTACGCGCTGCACGCGATGACCGCCGGATTCAAACTTCAGGCGGCCATAGGCGCCCTCGCCGATCACTTTGGCAATCACTTCTTTATAGCCGCCGTGTTCACCGTCGTTGGCGCTCATGACTTCCACGCGCCAGCGGCGTGATTCCGCGTAACGGCTGTACATGCGGAACAGATCGCCGGCAAAAATCGCCGCCTCATCACCGCCGGTTCCGGCGCGGATCTCCAGATAGCAGTTACGCTCGTCATCCGGGTCTTTCGGCAGCAGCAGCACCTGTAGCTGCTGTTCCAGCGCTTCACTGGCGCTGCGCGCTTCTTTCAGCTCTTCCTGCGCCATCTCACGCATTTCGGCATCGTCGAGCATCATTTCGGCGGTTTCAATATCTTCCTGGGTCTGTTGCCACTGACGGAAACACTGGCTGACGTCGGTTAGCTGAGCATATTCGCGGGACAAAGCACGAAAACGGTCCTGATCGGCAATCACGCCGGCATCGCCCAGCATCGCCTCCACTTCTTCGTGGCGCTCCTGCAAGGCTTCCAGTTTGGCAACAATAGAAGGCTTCATTCGTATTATTTTACCTTGTAAAAAAGAGGCTTGAACGCTATTCCAGCCCGAGGCTGTCGCGTAAAATTTGCAGACGTTCGCCATCGCCATCGCGCGCGGCCTGCTGAAGAGATTTGGTTGGGGCGTGGATCAGACGGTTGGTGAGCTTATGGGCCAGGTCGCGCAGCACCTCTTCGGCGTTGCCCCCCTGTTGCAGAGCCGCAATGGCCCGTGCTTCCAGTTCAGCCCGCACCTGTTCCGCCTGTGAGCGGTAATCGCGGATAGTTTCAACGGCGCTCTGCGCCCGCAGCCAGGACATAAATTCGCTGCTTTCCTGCACCACGATGGTTTCAGCCTGCACGGCTGCGGCCTGGCGCTGGGCCATATTGCTTTCAATAATCGCCTGCAGGTCATCAACGCTGTAGAGGTAGGCGTTCGGCAATTTGCCCACTTCCGGCTCCACGTCACGCGGTACGGCAATATCCACCAGCAGCATCGGCTGGTTACGGCGCTGCTTGAGCGCACGTTCCACCATCCCTTTACCGATAATCGGCAGCGGGCTGGCGGTAGAACTGATAATAATGTCGGCTTCGGCCAGACGCGAATCAATCTCCGGCAGGCTGATCACTTCCGCCCCGACTTCATCCGCCAGCGCCTGCGCACGTTCACGGGTGCGGTTGGCAATCATCAGCTTTTTCACCTTGTGCTGATGCAGATGTCGCGCGGCCAGTTCAATGGTTTCCCCTGCCCCGACCAGCAGCACGTTAACCGTGGAGAGTGATTCGAAAATCTGACGCGCCAGCGTACAGGCGGCAAACGCGACCGATACTGCACTGGCACCAATTTCCGTTTCGGTACGCACGCGCTTGGCAACCGAGAAGGATTTCTGGAACATGCGCTCCAGCTCGCTGGAAAGCGAGTGGCCGCGCTGAGAGTCAGCAAAGGCTTTTTTCACCTGGCCGAGAATTTGCGGTTCACCCAGTACCAGCGAATCCAGGCCGCTGGCCACGCGCATCAGATGACTGACGGCGTCATTATCATGGTGCCAGTAGAGGCTTTTACGAACCTCATCGACACTCAGTTTGTGGTAATCACACAGCCAGGCCACCAGTTGCTCTTGCAGGTTTTCCTGCTGCTCGACGCTCAGGTACAGCTCGGTACGGTTACAGGTAGACAGCACAACGCCGCCCTGTACCAGCGGCTGCGCCAGCAGGCTATTGAGCGCCTGTTCCAGCGTGTCAGGCGAGAACGTCACGCGTTCACGCAAAGCCACAGGTGCCGTTTTATGATTGATGCCGAGAGCCAGTAACGTCATGGTACCAGGTAGGGGATATCCCACAGTTGATAGGGTTTTGTGAGGCGCATTCTACAAGATGAGCGAGATCAATAAAAGCCATGCTTGGCCTATCCCTGTAACAAGATATACCTCTTACCGTGCAAATGAGACAATTTGCACATTGACGCCGCCGTTTTAGCTGGTTAGCGTGGGCGGTTAACAACGGCAAGCATGCCGAACTGAGTCTGAGGAGCTGACCTGATTATGTTATCGACGAATCGCCGCCTGCTGCGGCTTCTTCCCCTTGCCGCTGTGCTGCTGGCCGGATGTGTTACGAAAGAAACCACGCAAAAACCCGGCCAGAGCCCAACCTCCCCGCAGTGGCAACAACATCAGCAGGCGGTGGAAAAAATCACTCAGTATCAGACACGGGGTGCCTTTGCTTTCCTGTCAGACCAGCAAAAAGTTTACGCCCGCTTCAACTGGCAGCAGAGCGCTGCGGACCGCTACCGCCTGCTGCTGACCAACCCGCTGGGCAGCACCGAGCTGCAGCTTGACCAGCAGGGCCAGGTGGCACAGATCGTCGACAACAAAGGTAAGCGCTACGTCAGCAACGACGCCGCGCAGATGATATCTAAGCTGACCGGCATGAGTATTCCGCTGGATAATCTGCGTCAGTGGATCCTCGGCCTGCCGGGGGATGCGACCGATTTCGCCCTTGACGACCAGTATCGTCTGCGCGAAGTGAACTACAGCAAGGACGGAAAACAGTGGAAAGTGACCTATCAGGGCTACGACAGCAAGCAGACGCCGCCGCTGCCGTCAAATCTTGAACTGCGTCAGGGCGACCAGAGAATCAAACTGAAGATGGACAGCTGGACCGTAAAATGATCACAACCTGGCCTGCTCCGGCAAAGCTGAATTTATTTCTCTACATCACGGGCCGTCGCGCTGACGGCTATCACGATCTGCAAACGCTGTTTCAGTTTCTTGATTACGGCGACACGCTGACGATTGAAGCCAACAGCAGCGGCGAACTGCGTCTGCTGACGCCGGTTGACGGCGTTCCTGACCAGCAAAACCTGATTGTCCGCGCGGCGCAGCTGCTGCGTGAACAGGCGCTGGCTCACGGTGTGCTGGCGGCCAGTGCGGGTGCCACTCTCAGCGTTGAGAAGCGGCTACCGATGGGCGGCGGGCTGGGCGGCGGTTCTTCCAACGCCGCGACGGTACTGGTGGCGCTGAATCATTTGTGGAAAACCGGCTTCAGTTTTGCCCAGCTGGCAGCTTTGGGTCTGCAACTGGGCGCGGATGTTCCGGTATTTGTGCAGGGTTTTTCTGCTTTTGCCGAGGGCGTAGGTGAACGCTTAACCCCCGTTTCCCCGGCGGAAAAATGGTATCTGGTGATGCATCCCGGCGTCAGCATTGCCACACCGCGCGTTTTTAACGATCCTGAACTGACCAGAAATACGCCAAAACGTGAAATAAACGCGCTGTTAGCGACCGAATTCCGCAATGATTGTGAGGCAGTAGTAAGAAATCGTTTTCGCGAGGTTGAACAGCTTGTTTCCTGGCTGCTAGAATACGCGCCGTCGCGCCTGACTGGAACGGGTGCTTGCGTGTTTGCTGAATTCGACACCGAGTATGCCGCACGCCAGGTGCTTGAGCTGGCCCCGAAAAATCTGCAGGGGTTTGTTGCGCGAGGTGTTAATATCTCGCCGCTGCACCGCAGACTTTCAGGGCAATTGAGTTGATGTGACAGTGTCACTCTGTTCCGGATGCTGCACAGCTGCTCTAAATGACACACACCCGTATGAAACCGTCACCAGTATTCCGCCCAGTGCTGTTGACGATATTTCATTCTCTGGACGCAAAGCCTGAGGTTCCTCTCGTGCCTGATATGAAGCTTTTTGCTGGTAACGCCACCCCCGAACTAGCACAACGTATTGCCAACCGCCTTTACACCAGCCTGGGCGACGCCGCCGTCGGTCGTTTCAGTGATGGTGAAGTGAGCGTACAAATTAACGAAAATGTACGCGGTGGTGATATTTTCATCATCCAGTCCACCTGTGCCCCCACCAATGACAACCTGATGGAACTGGTTGTGATGGTTGACGCCCTGCGTCGTGCTTCAGCCGGTCGTATTACTGCGGTTATCCCTTACTTTGGCTATGCGCGTCAGGACCGCCGCGTGCGCTCTGCCCGTGTTCCAATCACCGCTAAAGTTGTGGCCGATTTCCTCTCCAGCGTGGGTGTTGACCGCGTTCTGACTGTGGATCTGCATGCTGAACAGATTCAGGGTTTCTTTGACGTCCCGGTTGATAACGTGTTCGGTAGCCCAATCCTGCTCGAAGATATGCTGCAGATTGGCCTGGTGAACCCGATTGTCGTTTCCCCGGACATTGGCGGTGTGGTGCGCGCACGTGCGATTGCTAAGCTGCTGAATGACACCGATATGGCGATCATTGACAAGCGTCGTCCGCGCGCCAACGTTTCCCAGGTGATGCACATCATCGGTGATGTTGCAGGCCGTGACTGCGTGCTGGTCGATGATATGATCGATACCGGTGGCACCCTGTGTAAAGCGGCGGAAGCGCTGAAAGAACGCGGAGCAAAACGCGTGTTCGCCTATGCAACTCACCCGATCTTCTCAGGCAACGCGGTCGAAAACCTGCGTAACTCAGTGATTGATGAAGTTGTGGTGTGCGACACCATTCCGCTGCCGGAAGAGATCAAGGCATTACCTAACGTACGTACCCTGACGCTGTCGGGCATGCTGGCTGAAGCGATCCGTCGTATCAGTAACGAAGAATCTATTTCTGCGATGTTTGAGCATTAATCACGGTACGACCTGACGGTCCTGGGATTACCATTTACGCCCAGGGGCCGACCCTTTGTTGTGGTCGGCCCGCCAGGTCAATCCGTATAAAAGGGGACAGGTTAACGCCTGTCCCCTTTTTATTGACTCAACGCAATATGCTCTGCCAGGTAATCAATCAGCACCCGCAGCTTGGGGAGCAGGTGGCGGTTTCCCGGCCACAGCAGCGAAAACTGCCCTCCTGCCCCGATACAGTCGTCCAGCACGCTGCACAACTCGCCGCTTTGCAGGGCATCCGCAACCGCAAAGTCCGGTACGTAAATCAGCCCCAGTCCACGCCGGGCGGCAGAAATCTGCGCTTCGAGGTTATTGAAGACCAGTTTTCCTGACGGCGTCTGCGGGACCTCTTTGCCGCCGTCAAACTGCCAGGGCTGGATCTGTCCATTGCCGGAGAAACGATACAGCAGGCAGGTGTGCTGCGCGAGATCGGCGGGAACACGCGGCATGCCGTGCTGGCGCAAATAGCTGACGGACCCGACGACACGAAAGCGAAAACCACCCATCCTGCGCGCCTTCAGCCGGGAATCAGCAAATTCCCCGCTGCGCAGCACCGCGTCATAACCCTCTCCGATCACATCAACCATCCGGTCATTAAAATCGAGATCCAGCTCAATTTCGGGATACTGCCGGGTAAAACCGGGCAGCAGCGGCAGCAGCAGATGATAGCCGATCGCCGGGAAGCTCAGCCGCAGCCGGCCACGGGGCGCGGCCATCAGCTTCGACAGCTCCTGTTCCGCCTCTTCCAGCTCGGCGACAATGCGCTGGCTGCGCTCAAAGAACAGCTGCCCTTCTTCGGTCAGACTCAGGCTGCGCGTGCTGCGGTTAAACAGGCTGACGCCAAGGCTCCCCTCCAGTCGGGCGATACTTTTCCCAATCGCCGACGGCGAAACGCCCAGCCGGTCGGCGGCCGCCACAAAACTGCCCAGTTGGGCGGCTTTCACAAAGGCATTCAGACCACTCAGACTCTCCACGCTGCTCATTAGCGACTTTTTGTCCTTTATCTGCGGCCATCTGGCCTGTTTATCGACGGATCATGCCAATTTATCCTGCTTACCCGTCTGAATAAAGAGGAGTATGTACGATGAGTTTCCTGACGCTGTCGTCAAAACGTGGCCGCATGAGTCTGCTGGCGGTATGCAGCGCCGCGCTGATGCTGCCCCTGAGCTTTTCGGCCGGGGTGATTGCCACGCCGGCCATTGCCCTGCAGCCGGGGGCATCGCCTCTGGCACTCAGCTGGATCACCAATGCCTTCCTGCTCAGCTTTGGCAGCCTGCTGATGGCGGCGGGGACCCTGGCCGACCGCTACGGCCGCAAGCGAGTGTTTATCAGCGGCGTCAGCCTCTTTACGCTGCTGTCGCTGATGAGCGGCTGGGTTCCGTCCGTGATCTGGCTGGACGGGTTGCGGGCACTGCAGGGGGCTGCCGCGGCTGCGGCACTGGCCGGAGGCGGTGCTGCGCTGGCCAGCGCGTTTGACGGTGAGTCACGGGCACGGGCCTTCAGCCTGTTGGGCACCAGCTTTGGTACTGGCCTGGCCGCCGGGCCGGTCATTGCCGGCGGACTGATGGCGCTGGCAGGCTGGCACAGCGTCTTCCTCTGCTGCGCCCTGTTTGGGGTGCTGGCTCTGGTCACCGGCCTGCGTGCTCTGCCGGAGTCACGCGATCCCGATGCCGCTGCGCCGGACTGGCCCGGTATCCTCATCTTCAGCACGATGCTGACGCTGTTCACCTGGGGGATGTTGCAGCTGGCTGACGGCAGCAGCGGTTGGCTGGCCCCTGGCTTACTGTTCACCTCCCTGGCCGCTGGCCTGCTGTTTATCCATACTGAACGGCGCAGCGCCAGGCCCATGCTCGATCTCAGCCTGTTTCGCTATGGCCGTTTTGTCGGGGTTCAGCTGCTGCCGGTGGCCACCTGCTACTGTTTTGTTGTCCTGCTGGTGCTGCTGCCGCTGCGCTTTATGGGGTATTACGGCTTTGACGCCCTGGCAACGGGCCTGCTGATGCTGCCCCTCTCCCTGCCAATGCTGGTTATGCCGTCCCTTGCCGTCACGCTGTCCCGGCGCATTCCGCCCGCTACCCTCTGCTGTGCGGGGCTGGTAATGGCCGCTGGCGGTATTGCCCTGCTGTCCCTGGTGACGCCACACAGTTCGCTGCTGCTGACCCTGCTGGCAATGCTGCTTACCGGCACCGGCAGCGGTCTTCCCTGGGGGCTGATGGATAATCTTTCGCTCAGCGTGGTCCCGCCAGAGCGCGCCGGGATGGCGACCGGTATCTTCAGTACGGTGCGGGTGGCAGGCGAAGGCGTGGCGCTGGCCAGCGTCAGTATGTTGTTCAGCCAGCTGCTTGTGCATCAGCTGGCCGCCAGCGGCGGATCGCCCGACAGCGCGCGCCTGCTGGCCAGCTACCATCTTTCCAGCGCGACGCTTCTGCCACTGGCTGAACAGGCTTTTCAGCAGCTGCTGTGGGTGCTGATGGCCCTCACCCTGCTGTGTGCTGTCGCCATCTGGCACTGCCTGCGGCCCGCGCGCCGGGAGCTTGCGGGAAATGATTAATATATTTACTGGATCGGTTCAGCGCCCCCTGTCGGAGAGTATTATTTAGTGATATTTTGCTGTGATTACTCCCCCGTGGAATTTCCCAAATGGTACTCGATGTCTACACGCTGTTTGTCTGCGAACTGTATGTACTGGGCTTCCTCAGTATCATTATGGTCTTCGCCTGGCGCGGGGCGCAGTATAACCGGGTACTGGGATTCAGCTGTCTCTCGCTGGTGTTGAGCATTGTTGCCGTCGGGCTGAGCAGCCTGCGCAGTTCAGGAATGCTGTTCCTGCCGGTAGTAGTGGGGAATGTGCTGGTGCTTTGTGCTTATGGGCTGCAGTTTAACGCCTTCCGCGCCCTGCGCGGCAAGCGCTGCGGCGGCTTCTGGTCGCTGGGAATGGTGCTGTGGAGCCTGCTGTGCCTGTTTCCGTGGTTCTATTTTTCACTGCCACACCGCATTCTCGCGAGTTCCCTGCTGTGTATTATTTACACCTCCGCGATGCTTTACGAACTGAAGCGCGCACGCGCTCTGCTGCCGGTGACGTGGTGGCCGGCGCAGCTGCTGCTGGGCATTCACCTTGGTTTTAACATCCTGCGAGCCTTACTCGACGGCGGCATTCCCAGCCCGGTGCACGGGGCCATCGGCGGCTCAACCTTCTCGGTTTATGTGATTCTGGAATCGATACTGGTCGTCATCGGCCTGAGTTTTACCATGATGGCGATGGTCAATGAGCGCACGCAGATTATCTACCGCCAGGCGTCGCTGCTCGACCCGCTCACCGGGGTATGGAACCGGCGGGCGCTGTTTGAAAAAACCAGCCAACTGACCGCAGGCTGGAGCTGCAACCAGCGCCCGCTGTCGGTGATGCTGTTTGATCTTGACCATTTTAAATCCATCAACGATCGCTATGGTCATTCTCAGGGCGATCGGGTACTGACCGATTTCTGCCAGCAGGTCATGCACCTGTTGCCGCCGGAAAGCTATTTCGCCCGCCTGGGAGGCGAGGAGTTTGCCGCGGTGGTACTGGGGTCCGAGAGTGAAAGCGTTCAGTTTGCGGAACGTGTACGTAAGGTGGTGGAGAGCTCATGTCCGGAGGAGGTCAGCTACACCGTCAGCATTGGTGTGGCGAGCTGCCGCCCCGATCGTGAGGATATCGACGACCTGATGGCGGCAGCGGATGAAGCGTTATATCAGGCGAAAGCGGCAGGAAGGAACCAGGTCAAAATATTCTGTGAGCCGACACAGGTCCCCCATAAGAGCCTGTTAATGGGGTAAGTTAGTCATAACACACCCGGATTGCAGGTGTGCCTGCCAATCAACCGTTAGCGGTGGTGCTGCTGGCCGGAACCGTGACGGCAGCGTTTTTCACCGCAGTGACGAACCCAGTAGTAACGATCGGCAATTTTCTCACGGCCGCTGATCCTGGCACCCACCAGCCACAGCAGCGCGCCAATGAAGATACTGAAGATGGCCCCATGCACCATAAACTGCGGCAGGTGGAGCTGCGGCATCTGGTTGACGACGGAATAACCTACCCCGCCGATCATCACCACCAGGCCCAGAACCATCAGGGCATTACCCATCAAGTGTGAATGTTTACGTTTCATTGCGTACCTCCAGACAGTATTAACAGGCAAACTCCTTTGCCGGGTGCTGATAGTCTAGGCAATCTTAAGCAATGCTGATGAGTGGGCGATCACATTTATCGCTAATTCTTTGACAAAACTTTACGTCTAACAGCCTGTTTTTATATAGAAATCGTATTATCACTTTGATGAATCATTGTGATTTTCATCACATTGTCTGGCAGATCTTTGAGTTCTCGCACCTGCTTGAGTAAACTAGCCTTTTCACCCCGCACGCTTCAGGAAAATCTACTCGTGAGCAGCATCAAACTGATTGTTGGCCTTGCCAATCCCGGCGCTGAATACGCCGCCACGCGCCATAATGCCGGTGCCTGGTATGTTGACTTGCTGGCTGAACGCCATAATCAGTCGTTGAAAGAAGAGAGCAAATTTTACGGTTACACGGCACGCTTAAACATCGGCGGTGAAGATGTGCGCCTGCTGGTTCCCACCACGTTTATGAACCTCAGCGGCAAAGCCGTGGCGGCGATGGCGACGTTTTATCGCATTACACCAGAAGAGATCCTGGTCGCTCATGACGAGCTGGATTTGCCACCCGGCGTGGCAAAATTCAAACAGGGCGGCGGCCACGGTGGCCACAACGGGCTAAAAGACATCATCAGTAAGCTCGGCAACAGCCTCGACTTTCATCGTCTGCGCATTGGCATTGGCCATCCCGGCGATCGCAATAAAGTGGTGGGATTTGTGCTGGGGAAACCGCAGGCGGCGGAACAAACGCTGATTGACAACGCCGTTGATGAAGCTGCGCGGTGTACCGAGGTCTGGTTGAAAGAAGATCGACTGAAGGCCATGAACCGCCTGCACAGCTACAAAGCGGGCTAGCAGGGTGATGTTCTGGCGAACCCGCTGAGGCAAATTCCGCAGCGGGTTTACTGATTCTGGCAGCGCCGGTCGTCGGCAGGTCCAAGGGTTTGCAGCGTCACTGATGGGCTGAAATAGCCCTGAACGCCCCAGATTTTGCTGTGCCGCAGTCGCTCGAGCTGTCCGTCCCCTGCTACCCCACCAACAATCACCCGGTTAGTGTATTCCCGGATATGATTGATCAGCACGGTAAAATACGGCTTATCCACGTTGTCCAGATAGAACTGACGGTCAAGTTTTACCGCTTCAAACATGTTCGACTGAAGCGCGTTCAGATTAGCATCCCCCGCCCCCAGGTCATCCAGCCATAAAATATTCAGCTGCTCAATCAGGGTCCGTAACAGAGGATTATTCATCCCGTCGTGCAGGTTAGGAAAATCTTCCGACAGCTTCAGCCGCACGAAAGGCAGCTGACTGAGGATCTGCTGAATAAACGACGATTCGGTGACCGCACGCGCCAGCTGGAAATCAATGGCGACGCTGCATAACAGCCCCTGCTGGCGGAAATAATCACCAGATTCTTCAATAATCAGCAGCTGGTTGAGAAACCGTTCGTAAGGAAGTACGGGCACCAGCCCGGCCCCATCCTGAGAGACAGGCTGCGGCCGGTAGGTCAGATCGATGGCGATCAACTCACCACTCAGGGTATGTACAGGAATACAAAAAAAATCGTTTTTCATGCCGTCGGGCCAGTTAACGGCATCCTGCCAGTGAAAAAAATCGCCGCACAGATAAACTATAGAAGTAAATTCTGCTTTCGCCGTCGTAAGACCGCGATTTTTTAGATTATCGGCAGGACCCGCGCCAGCTTTATGGTTCAGGCATCTTTGCTAGCAACTTTATAATCAGGATCGTCAAGCTCGTGGCTGCAAAACGGTCCGGCCTGCTGTAATAAGCTGATGCAGTCCTCGCTGAGATGGCGCAGACGCAGGTTTTTCCCCGCTTCAAGATAGCGCGCCGTCAGCTTGTCGATGGCTTCAACGCCGCTGGAGTCCATGACGCGGGTTCGCGCAAAATCAATCACTACGTGCTCCGGGTCCTGCTCCGGATGGAACAGCTCCTGGAAGCTGGCGGTGGAACCAAAGAACAGCGGCCCTTCCAGCTGGTAGGTCTTCTGCCCTTCATGCTCAGACTGCGCCATGACGGTAATGCGCGCGTGCTGCCAGGCGAAGACCAGCGCAGAGATAATCACGCCGCAGATCACCGCCATTGCCAGGTCGGTGAAGATCGTCACCAGGGTGACGGCCACCATGATCACCGCATCGGCTTTTGGCATACGTTTGAGGCGGCGCAGCGAGCTCCACTCAAAGGTGTTAATACATACCACAAACATAATGCCGGCCAGTGCCGCCACCGGCAGCAGGGCAATATAGTCAGACAGACTGATCACAAACAGGATCAGCAGCAGCGCGCCGACCAGATTAGAGATGCGCCCGCGTCCACCGGAGGTGAAGTTAATAATCGACTGGCCGATCATTGCGCAGCCGGCAAAGCTGCCGAAGAAGCCGCAGATGGTGTTGCCAATGCCCTGCGCCACACACTCCTGATTGCCGGACCCTTTTTTACTGCCCATTTCGTCCAGTACTGCCAGGGTTAGCAGCGACTCAATCAGCCCGACCAGCGCAATGACCACCGCATACGGCAGCACGATTTTCAGCGTTTCCCAGCTTAGTGGCGCGGTGGGCAGATGGAACTGCGGCAGTGTACCTGAGATATCCGCCAGGTCTCCGACGCGTTTGGTATCCAGCCCCAGGCCAATGGCCAGCGCGCTGACGGCGATCAGCGCTGCCAGTGAACCGGGGATCGCTTTGGTCAGTTTAGGGAACCACCAGACGATCAGCATCGCCAGTGCCACCAGCGCGTACATGACCGGGCCCTGCCCTTTTATCATCGGGAACTGCGCCAGCATGATGACAATCGCCAGGCCGTTAACAAAGCCGTAGATCGCCGGTTGCGGCACCAGCCGGATAAACTTGCCGAGGCGCAGCACACCGATCGACAGCTGGATCAGCCCGGCGAGGATAGTGGCCAGCAGAACATATTCATAACCGTGCTGGGTTATCAGGCTAATAAGCACCACGATGATCGACCCCGCCGCCCCCGAAATCATCCCCGGTTTACCGCCAAAGAAAGCCGTTACCAGGCCCAGAATAAAGGCCGTATGTAAACCGATGGTCGGTGATAACCCCGCCAGCAGAGAAAATGCGGTCGCTTCCGGGATCAGCGCGACAGACACCACGGCACCGGCCAGCACGTCATTTTTGACGTTACCTGCCCTGAAGTTGCTCAGGTTAAACATGGTATTTCCATTATTTTTAATGTGACTGTGTTTCTGCGCCACAGGTAGCGGGCACAGCTGGCTCGTCAGAGTGACGAGTGGCGGCAACAGGCGTTGCGCTGGAGGGGGATCTCAGGGTGGCGTAAGCAGCAAGCGATGCATCTGCGGGGTTCTCCGGTTTCTGTAAAGACACGTCAGTATGAGAAAATGTGAGCGCGATCTCAAGGAATAACTTCACCCCGGTTCCAGAAATCAACCGCCGCCGGGCTAAAATTACGTGTATAATGCGCGGAAACTTTTAAGACAACCGTCTGTGACACTATCAGGGCACGTAGTAGTGCGTTGATTATCAAGAAATTAAGGTGATTCAAACATGGGATTCAAATGCGGTATTGTGGGCCTGCCAAACGTCGGGAAATCCACCCTGTTCAATGCGTTAACCAAAGCGGGCATCGAAGCAGCTAACTTCCCGTTCTGTACCATTGAGCCGAATACTGGCGTGGTGCCCATGCCTGACTCACGCCTGGATCAGCTGGCGGAGATCGTTAAACCTCAGCGTATCCTGCCCACCACGATGGAATTTGTTGATATCGCGGGCCTGGTTAAAGGCGCCTCTAAAGGGGAAGGCCTGGGTAACCAGTTCCTGACCAACATTCGTGAAACCGAAGCCATCGGCCACGTGGTGCGCTGCTTCGAGAATGACAACATCATTCACGTGAACAACAAAGTCGACCCGGCTGACGACATTGATACCATCAATACCGAACTCGCCCTGTCCGACCTGGACACCTGTGAGCGTGCTTTACAGCGCGTGCAGAAGAAAGCCAAAGGCGGCGACAAAGATGCGAAAGCCGAACAGGTTGCGCTGGAGAAGTGTCTGCCACACCTGGAAAAAGCCGGGATGCTGCGTGCGCTGGATCTGAGCGATGACGATAAAGCGGCCATCCGCTACCTGAGCTTCCTGACGCTGAAACCTACCATGTATATCGCCAACGTTAACGAAGACGGTTTTGAAAATAACCCGTACCTCGATATCGTGCGCGCGATTGCCGAAAAAGAAGGTTCCGTGGTGGTACCGGTTTGTGCTGCCGTTGAGTCTGATATTGCCGAGCTGGAAGACGGCGACCGTGAAGAGTTTATGGCTGAACTGGGCATTGAAGAGCCTGGCCTGAACCGTGTGATCCGCGCCGGTTATGCTCTGCTGAACCTGCAAACTTACTTCACCGCTGGTGTGAAAGAAGTTCGCGCCTGGACCATTCCTGTTGGTGCCACTGCGCCGCAGGCAGCCGGTAAGATCCACACCGACTTCGAAAAAGGCTTTATTCGCGCTCAGACTATCGCCTTTGATGACTTCATCACCTACAAGGGTGAACAGGGTGCGAAAGAAGCCGGTAAAATGCGTTCAGAAGGGAAAGATTACATCGTTAAAGATGGCGATGTGATGAACTTCCTGTTTAACGTCTGACCCGTTATTCTGAATGATGGGGCGAAAAGCCCCTTATCAAGGCAGACTACGACGACCAAACCCACGCCACGGCGTGGGTTTTTCATTTTCACACCCTACTTCAGGCAACCGCCAAACGCGGCGCACCACCCGTTGCCATTAAGCCGGTTAACTGTTTCATCTGTTCTGAAGCTGGCAGTGGCCACTCCCCGAGCAGATAACGATCCAGCCTGGCCTGCGCGTAAGGCCCTTCCGGCCAATAAGACACAGCACAAACAGGCACGAAATCCTCAGCTAATCGGGAAGTTATTAAGCTGTTTTGACAATAGTCGTGGCTCGTACCAGGTTAACTATTGCATGTGGCTGATGTGGTGGGCATTGACGCGTCCTGCAGAAGCCACCGAGGCGGAATGGCAGAGTTCGATCTTGATAACGCCCTGTGGACCATTCCGGCAGCGCGGATGGAAGCCCGAAGAGAACACGTGATTCCCCTACCCTCACAAGCTGTCAAAATGCTCAGAACATTAAAGGGATTAACCGGGCATCGGCAGCACCTTTTTCCGGGAAGGGATAATCCGCCAGGTCCAATGACATCACACTCTCTGCGCCAGCTACTTAAAAGCCTCGGCTGGAGTGGCGCTTTATAGCCCACATGCAACCCGAACCACAGGGAGTACCCGTTTCGACCTGATGCTATTGAGGCTCAACTTGCGCACGCTGATACCAATAATGTTCGTCGCACATACAACCATGCTACTTATCTTGATGAGCGGAAAGCGATGATGCAGGAATGGGCTGATATGCTGGACAAATGGGTAGCAGGATTCGAGTAGAACTTATTGCACTCACAGCCAGAAGCGGACATCTCCGTTTTGGGCCAACACAAACGGGTGAGCAAAAGCACTGTTATGTTAAAAGGGATTGAGTAGCCCCCTCATTCTGACTTTTTGTCCCATTCGGCATGGGTCAGTGTAAACAACATGCTGGCGGGTGCATTTTTCACATCATGAATGTCCCGTATATACCTGAGTCCGGCATTCTTCAGGACTTTCTGTGATGCAATGTGGTTTGCTCTTACTACGGCAGATATCTCAGGCAGTTTTATTTCTCCGAACCCATAGCTGACCGCATAGTTAGCGAACTCTGTCGCCAGGCCTTTTCCCCATGACTCAGTGGCGAAACGATACCCCAAGTTATTGATAGAGATATCGGCATAACTGCTGATACTCAGCCCGCCAAAGCCAATGATCCTTTCGGGATTATCCTTAAGCGAGATAGCCCAGCCCCCGAAACCGTAAGTTTCCCAATGGCTGAGCCAGCGAGCCAACACATTACGTGCATGATCAATATCTGGATACGGTCCTGCGGGGTTAAATGTATTCGTAGCAGGGTCGCCATAAATTCTGAAGAGATCATCCGCATCTAATGCATTTACAGGGCGAAGATACAGTCTTGAGTGCTGTTGCGGCAAAACAACCTCCTGTTTAGAGATTTAAATGTGGCTATTTTACTGTTTTATAGACGGTATATGCTGAGTGCACAAGGGGTGTTATGGTAAGTCAGGTTAAGAAAGGGAGATGTTTATGGTATTGCAGCACATGAGGATAGCCAGACCTGTCAGCGCACTCAGCAAAAGCTGTGAAATGTATTGTAACGGGCTTGGGTTAGAAAAAATCGGCAGTTTTACTGACCACGATGGATTCAGCGGATACATGTTAGGACTGAACGGCTTATCCTGGCACCTTGAGTTTACCCAGTACCATGATCATCCGGTGATACCTTCGCCCTCAAATGAAGATCTCCTGGTTCTGTACATTCCTGAAAAAGATAGCTGGCGAATTACCTGTGAAAATATGGATGATGCTGGCTTTACCAGTGTTAAATCATTCAATCCTTACTGGGACCGCAATGGCGTTACCTTCGAGGACATAGATGGATACAGGGTTGTTATTCAAAACATGCACTGGGGAGAGCGCTGAGATTATTTTGCGGCCGAGTTGTTATGTTTAATCTGGCAGAACTACCCTGTCGTAATGACTTTGACGTCCGCAGTTCGCTAATAGCAGCCCCAGGTTGTTGCCATGGACTGCCTGGTGCCAGGAGCGGACATAGTGACAGCCTGGAAGTTCTTATCTGAACGAAAAGAATTAATGTCGTTGGGATGGTTTACTTTACAATGCCAGTTTTAAACAGCCTACAAAACAGGTGATCACGTGCATACCAACATGATTGAATACCTTAATATTTTTATACAGGTTGTTGAGCAGGGTAGCTTCACAAAAGCCGCTGATGTACTTCAGATCCATCGCCCCACCGTGAGCAAAGCTATACAGCAGATAGAGAATGATCTGGGTGTAAAACTCATTCATCGCACAACCCGAAAGCTGAGCGTTACTGCTGAAGGGGATGAGTTCTATCATCATGCCAGGCATGTTCTGGCTGAAGTTAATGACATGATGGCCAGTTTTTCACCGACTCTTCCACCGCGAGGACGCCTGCGACTTGATGTACCCCTGGCGCTGGCGCATGCCATCTTGATCCCTAATCTCAGAGATTTTCGGGCATTGTATCCAGGTATTGAAGTCGTGCTGGTTTCATCGGATAAAAAAACTGATTTGATTACGGAAGGCGTAGATTGCCTTGTCCGCCTGGGCGCGCTTCAGGATTCAAGTTTTGTTTCCAGACGTCTTGGTGACATCAGGATGGTAACCTGCGCAGCCCCGTCTTACCTGCGAGAGCACGGTCGGCCGGAAACACTTGCGGATCTGGATCAGCATCAGGCGGTTAACTTTTTTAGCGATCACAGTCGCGAGGTGATGGAATGGAAGTTTATCGAGGACGGGAGTGTCGTTTCGCTGCGCCCAGCGAGCAGTATGCTGGTTGATAATTCTGATATTCTGCTTTCCTGTGGTCTGGCCGGTCTGGGTATTATCCAGGCCACCTTTGACGCCCTTGCCCCCCATCTCTCTTCCGGAGCTCTTGAAGAGGTTCTGACGCAATACCCCTCGGTGTCGAAGCCCGTATCAGTGATGTATCCGGACAGGCGCTATCTGTCTCCAAAAGTACGGGTTTTTATCGACTGGTTCACTGACGTTATGGCCACACAGATCCGCTGAAGCAGGTGGATTGTTAATGGATAATTAATACTGAAGTTCCCTGTAGGCTATTTTTGGTGCGTTTATAACAATGTAGATTGTTCACAAATGATTCGGGCACCTCTTCGGCATTATTCTGAAGATGTACCGTTAACTGACGAGAGCTGAATATGTCTAAAGTTGTTACCTTTAACCGCACCGGTGGTCCGGAAGTGCTGGAAGTTGTTGATATAGAAGTGCCCGCGCCGGCCGCAGGCGAAGTGCAGATTCGCGTACATGCTATTGGTCTCAACCGTGCAGAAATCATGTACCGCAACGGTCAGTATGTTATTGAGCCGGAATTTCCGGCACGTCTTGGTTATGAAGCAGCAGGCGTTGTTCAGGCCGTAGGTGAGAATGTTGAAGAGTTTGCCAGTGGAGATCTGGTAAGTGTGATCCCTTCATTTATGTTTAATGAATACGGCATGTACGGCGAACTGGTCAACGCACCGGTGCACGCTGTTGTGAAGCATCCGGAAAACCTTTCCTTCGAGGAAGCCGCCGCAAGCTGGATGATGTATGTCACCGCTTATGGTGCGCTGGTTGAATATGGAAACCTTCAGGCTGGTCAGAATGTCGTGATCCGCGCAGCATCAAGCAGTGTGGGTCTGGCTGCCATACAGATAGCTAACATGCTGGGTGCAAAACCTATAGCGCTTACGCGCACCACTGAAAAAAGTGAAATGCTCCTGAAAGCCGGTGCAGCCGCCGTCATTGCTACAGCGGAGCAGGATATGGTTGCTGAAATCAATCGTGCAACAGATGGTGCGGGTGCCCATATTGTTTTTGATCCCGTCGGCGGTCCGGACGTGGCAAAACTGACTCAGGTGATGGCACCGCAGGGCATGTTCTTTCAGTATGGCGCGCTCGATAGCCGTGACATGGTTGTACCTGTATTTGATATCCTCGGTAAGCATCTCACTCTGCGTGGATATGAGCTGTTTGAAATCACGATGGACTCTGAAAAAATGGCGCGCGCAAAATCCTTCGTCACAGAAGGTTTACGAGTCGGCAAACTGAAGCCAGTCATCGATAAAACGTTCCCGCTCGACGAGATTGCAGACGCCCAGCGCTATATGGAGGCCAATGGCCAGGTAGGCAAAATAGTTGTGGTCGTAGAGTAATTCTTACCGCAATATTTTATTAATGATTTTGCTATAGCCTGGATAATATCCGGGCTTTTTTATCATCCTTAGTTTCTAACCGATAACCGTGGTACTGACATCCAACGTATTGACTTCGATATTCTCCTCTTCAAATTAATGTCTGCTCTTCGCTCACAGCGGACCTTCCGATTCGTTAGCTCATCCGTTGTGTGCCAAAAACGGAGATTTAAGAGTTCAGGGAATACTAATCCATTAGGAATTTTCCATCGTTTTATATAGTCTCAAGCAATAATTTACTTTTCAGATTTTGTAATTTTTTTGAATATTGTCATGAGGAGCTCGTAGCCTTTTGAGAATTAACCGGTGAAAAATTGTCGAGCTGTCTAATCCCAGGGACCAGGCAGGTTCCTAAAGTTGCTATGACTACTGCTATCGCTGAAACAAGAAGCACATTACTACTACCATAATGAATTGCCAGCGGCCCAGCGACCAGTTCACCTAAGGGAATGGCCACAAACGAACCTACAGCGTCATAGGCGTACACGCGAGCCAATTTTTCCTGAGGAATATGAGTTTGTAGTGAATGAGCCCAGGAGACTCCGAATAGACCGAACGTTACGCCAGCAATAAAAAAAGCTGCAATAAGCCACGTTGCAGAAGCAGGTTGACTAAGCATAAAAATTGGCACTGAGCATAGTGTTACTAGCATTACACCAATAAAAAGATCGCGTCGTGGACGCCATCTTAGGGCGAAGAACGAACCTGTCATAAGGCCAACGCTTTGCGCAGCAACCATAATTCCCCAATTAGCTCGCCCAAAAGAAGCATCAGCAATCACAGGGCCAAGTACCATCATTACGCCACTAAATGCTGCATTGATAATGGTGAATTGGATCACAATTGCCCATACCCAAGCTCGGCTTGTGAATTCTTCCCATCCTTCTTTTAAGTCCTGCAGGATATTACCTGATGGTGGGCATGCTTTGATTGATGTAATACGAATGAAGAAATAAAGCGGTGCAGAGGCTGCGAAACCTATCGCATCAATTGCCAGTCCCCAACCGGGTCCGACAGAACTGATTAGGATCCCACCAAGCGAAGTGCCGATAATCGTACCGCCATAAATACCAAGCTGAATTAATGCATTGACCCTGACCCAAAATCCTGCTCCATTCAGCAACAGAATTCCGGCATGATAAACACTCCCCTGAACGGAGGTGGTGCCGATGAAAAAGTCACGATTCACCGAAGAGCAGATTGTCTTTGCCCTCA